>NZ_LMDM01000050.1 GCF_001425825.1 Rhizobacter sp. Root1238 | reverse complement strand
TTCGGCGACGGGCCATGAAGCCAGCCAGCGGAGGGAAGTCCTCGGCCCCCGGGGGGCCGAGGACCGCCCCCGACGGCGCGCCACAGCCTCCCCACCCGTGCCTTTGCCCCAAGCAAGAAACCCGAAGCCAAATCAACTTCTGTAGTCGGCGTTGATCTTCACGTAGTCGTAGCTCAGGTCGCAGGTCCACACCGTCGCCGAAGCCACCCCGCGGTTCAGCACCACCCGCACGTCGATCTCGCTCTGCTTCATCACGCGCTGGCCGTCTTCCTCGCGGTAGCTCGGGTTGCGCCCGCCCTGCTTCGCGACGTGCACGTCGTCGAGGAACAGGTCGATCTTGGTCTGGTCGAGATCGGCGATGCCGGCATAGCCCACCGCCGCGAGAATGCGCCCCAGGTTCGGGTCGCTCGCGAAGAACGCCGTCTTGACCAGCGGCGAGTGCGCGATCGCATACGCCACCTGCTGGCACTCGGCCTCGCTGCCGCCGGCATCGACCTGCACCGTGATGAACTTGGTCGCGCCCTCGCCGTCGCGCACGATCGCCTGCGCGAGCTGCTGCGCCACGCTGACCAGCGCCTCGCGCAAGGCCGCGCCTTCCGCGCTGTCGACGCTCGTGATCGGCGCATGCCCGGCCTGCCCGGTCGCGACGACGACGAATGAATCGTTGGTCGACGTGTCGCCGTCGATCGTGATGCGGTTGAACGACAGGTCGGCCGCTTCGCGCACCAGCGACTGCATCAGCGTCGGCGCGATCACGGCGTCGGTCGCGACGAAGCTCAGCATCGTCGCCATGTTCGGACGGATCATCCCGGCACCCTTGCTGATGCCGGTCACGGTGACCGTCTTGCCGCCAATCTGCAGCTGGCGCGACGCCGCCTTCGGCAGCGTGTCGGTCGTCATGATGGCCTCCGCCGCGACGCCCCAGTTGTCTTCCTTCAGGTCGGCCAGCGCCGCCGGCAACCCGGCCTCGATGCGGTCGTTCGGCAGCGGCTCCATGATCACGCCGGTCGAGAACGGCAGCACCTGCTCGGGCGCCAGCTCCAGGTGGCGCGCCAAGGCCACGCAGGTCGAGAACGCACGCACCAGGCCGTCTTCGCCGGTGCCCGCATTCGCGTTGCCGGTGTTGATCACGATCGCGCGCGGGCCGGTGCCGCTCGCCAGGTGCTTGCGGCACAGCTGCACCGGCGCGGCACAGAAACGATTGCTGGTGAAGACACCGGCCACCTGCGAGCCCTCGGCCAGCGTGATCACGCTGAGGTCGCGGCGGTTGGCCTTGCGCACGCCCGCCATCGTGATGCCGAGCTTGACGCCGGGAACGGGGTGCAGGGTCTTCGGATCGGGGGCGCTCAGGTTGACAGGCATGGCAGTCTTTCAGTCGGGCAGCGGGTGAGGGAATGCATTGTAGAAAGAGGCGATGTCGTCATGAAGTCTCGCCAGCACGACCTGGTCGCACAGCGCGCCGCTTTCGTCGCGCTCATAGGCACGCAGCAGGCCCTCGCGCTTCATGCCCAGGCGCTCGGCCAGCGCGATCGAGCGGCGGTTGCGCGCGTCGCACCAGGCCTCGATGCGCATCACGCCCAGGTCGAACGCCAGCTGCATCAGCGCCGCGCCGGCTTCGTGCATCAGCCCACGCCCGGCCTGGCGCGAATCGGCCACGTAGCCGATCTGGCAGCGCGGCACGTCGAACTCGAAACTGTGCAGGTCGAGGTTGCCGACCAATGCACCGGTGCTGCGGTCGAACGCGAAGTAGATCAGGCACTCGCCGGCCGCGACGCGCTCCGCATTGCGCCTGCAGAAGCGCTCGGCCGTGGCCGCGGTGAACGCCACCTGGCCCCACGCGATGTAGCGCAGCTCGCCGAGCGACGCATTGACGCTCTCCATCACGACGGCCGCATGCGCCTCGCGCGGATGCTCCAGCCGCAGCCGCGGGGTGAACAGCTCCTTCGGCGCGCCTTGCAGCGTGCTTTCATTCATCAACAGAACCCCAAAACAAGAACGGAGCCCGAAGGCTCCGCTCATCGCATCAAACGGTCAAGACCCAGCGGCCGCCGTGGAACCGGCTTGGCCGGGCCACCGGCGGCGCCCCCTCGATGGGGAGGCGCGCAGCGCCTCGGGGGTGGGCCCTCAGGCCAGCTTGCCGTGGCACAGCTTGTACTTCTTGCCGCTGCCGCACGGGCACGGGTCGTTGCGGCCGACCGGCGGGATGCCGTTCGCCACCATCTGCGCGAAGCGCGTGGCATCGGGCTCCTGCGACACGCTGCCGTCTTCGTTCGGGTGCGTGTAGGTCACGTTGCTGATCGCCTCGGCGCGCTCCTCGATCGCCTCGGCCGCCTGCGCGACCTGCTCCTGCGTCTGCACGCGCACCGTCATCAGGATGCGGGTCACGTCCATCTTGACGATGTCGAGCAGCTGGCTGAACAGCTCGAAGGCCTCGCGCTTGTACTCCTGCTTCGGGTTCTTCTGCGCGTAGCCGCGCAGGTGGATGCCCTGGCGCAGGTAGTCGAGCGCCGCCAGGTGCTCGCGCCAGTGCTGGTCGATCTGCTGCAGCAGGATCATCCGTTCGAACGGGATGAACTGCTCGGCACCGACGATCGCGAGCTTGGCCGCGAACGACTCGTGGCCGGCCTTCACCACCATCTCGACGATCTCGTCGTCGGTGATCGCCTGGCTTTTCTCGACATGCGCCTTCAACGGCACCTCGAGCTGCCATTCGTCGCGCAGCGTCTTCTCGAGCGCATCGAGGTCCCACTGCTCCTCGACGCTCTCGGCCGGCACGTAGGTGCGCACCACGTCGGTCAGCGTGCTTTCGCGCAGGCTGGCCACCTGCGCGTCGAGCTGCGGCGCCTCGAGGATGTCGTTGCGCTGCTGGTAGATCACCTTGCGCTGGTCGTTCGACACGTCGTCGTACTCCAGCAGCTGCTTGCGCACGTCGAAGTTGCGCGCCTCGACCTTGCGCTGCGCGCTCTCGATGCTGCGCGTGACGATACCGGCCTCGATCGCCTCGCCCTCGGGCATCTTCAGGCGGTCCATGATCGCGCGCACGCGGTCGCCGGCGAAGATGCGCATCAGCGGGTCTTCGAGCGACAGGTAGAAGCGCGACGAACCCGGGTCGCCCTGGCGGCCCGAACGGCCGCGCAGCTGGTTGTCGATGCGCCGCGATTCATGCCGCTCGGTCGCGATGATGCGCAGGCCGCCAGCCGCCTTGACCTGGTCGTGCAGGCCCTGCCATTCGCTCTTCAGCGTTTCCGCGCGCGCAAGCTTGTCGGCTTCGGCGACGCCCTCGTCGGCTTCGATCAGCTGGATCTGCTTCTCGACGCTGCCGCCCAGCACGATGTCGGTGCCGCGGCCGGCCATGTTGGTCGCGATCGTGATCACGCCCGGACGCCCGGCCTGCGCGACGATCTCGGCTTCCTTCGCGTGCTGCTTGGCGTTCAGCACCTGGTGCGGCAACTGCGCCTTCTGCAGCAGGCCGGAGATCAGCTCCGAGTTCTCGATCGAGGTCGTGCCCACCAGCACCGGCTGGCCGCGCTTGACGCAGTCGCGGATGTCGTCGATGACGGCGTTGAACTTCTCCTTGTTGGTCTTGTAGACCAGGTCGAGTTCGTCCTTGCGCACCGTCGGCTTGTTCGGCGGGACGATCACCGTTTCCAGGTTGTAGATCTCCTGGAATTCGTAGGCCTCGGTGTCGGCCGTGCCGGTCATGCCCGACAGCTTGCCGTACATGCGGAAGTAGTTCTGGAAGGTGATCGACGCGAGCGTCTGGTTCTCGCTCTGGATGTCGACACCTTCCTTGGCCTCGACCGCCTGGTGCAGGCCGTCGGACCAGCGGCGGCCCGTCATCAGCCGGCCGGTGAACTCGTCGACGATGATCACCTCGCCGTCCTGCACCACGTAGTGCTGGTCGCGGTTGTACAGGTGGCGCGCGCGCAATGCGGCGTACACGTGGTGCATCAGCGTGATGTTCTGCGGGTCGTACAGGCTCGCGCCCTCGACCAGCAGGCCGGCCTCGCGCAGGATGCGCTCGGCATTCTCGTGGCCGTCTTCGGTCAGGAAGACCTGGTGGGTCTTCTCGTCGACGGTGAAGTCGCCCGGCTCGATCACGCCTTCGCCGGTGCGCAGGTCGAGCTCGCCGATCTGCTTCTTCAGCTGCGGCACGACGGCGTTGATGCGCACGTAGAGCTCGGTGTGGTCTTCGGCCTGGCCGCTGATGATCAGCGGCGTGCGCGCTTCGTCGATCAGGATCGAATCCACTTCGTCGACGATGGCATACGACAGGCCGCGCTGCACGCGGTCGGCCGTCTCGTAGACCATGTTGTCGCGCAGGTAGTCGAAGCCGTATTCGTTGTTGGTGCCGTAGGTGACGTCGGCCGCGTAGGCGGCCTGCTTCTCTTCGCGCGACATCTGCGGCAGGTTGATGCCGACCGAGAGGCCGAGGAAGTTGTACAGCCGGCCCATCCATTCGGCGTCGCGGCGGGCCAGGTAGTCGTTCACCGTCACCAGGTGCACGCCCTTGCCGGTCAGCGCATTCAGGTAGACCGGCAGCGTCGCCATCAGCGTCTTGCCTTCGCCGGTGCGCATTTCGGCGATCTTGCCGTTGTGCAGCGACATGCCGCCGATCAGCTGCACGTCGAAGTGGCGCATCTTCAGCACCCGCTTGCCGCCTTCGCGGGCGACCGCAAAGGCCTCGGGCAGCAGCGCGTCGAGCGTTTCGCCCTTCGCGTGGCGTTCCTTGAACTCGACCGTCTTGGCCTTCAGCGCCTCGTCGCTGAGCTGCTCGAACTGCGGCTCCAGCGCATTGATCTGCTGCACAACCTGCCGGTACTGCTTGAGCAGTCGGTCGTTGCGGCTACCGAAAATCTGGGTGAGAAGCTTGGGCAACATGCAGCGTCAGGGGTTGGTACGGGAAGGCAGCCGCGGCCTCTCGCGATACCTTGCGATCGGGCCGACTTCTTGGATGCTGGGGTGAGCTGAGGGTGCGGCCCGCGTTTGCAAGTTCACAAACCTGCAAGCCCGGCGCACGATCAGCGAAAGCGGCGGATTTTACGGCAAGCGGCCGTCGGCAGCGTGGCCGGAGTGCTTGCCGCCTCAGCGCCGGGCAGCGCCCTTCGCAGCCGCCGTGGTGCCGGCCCGCGCCCCGCCGGCCAGGAATTTCGCCGGGTCCTGCGGCACGCCCTCGACCAGCACCTCGAAGTGCAGGTGCGGGCCGGTCGAGCGGCCGGTGGTGCCGACGTAGGCCACGACCTGGCCGCGCCGGACCAGGTCGCCGGTCTTGACCGCGATGCGCGAGGTGTGCGCGTAGCGGGTCACCAGCCCGTTGCCGTGGTCGATCTCGAGCAGGTTGCCGTAGGCCGGGTGGACGTCGGTGGAGCGCACCACGCCGCCGGCGGCCGCCATGATGGGAGTTCCGACGTCGGTCGGGAAATCGAGGCCGGTGTGCAGCGCGGCACGCCCGGTGAACGGGTCGGTGCGGAAGCCGAAGCCCGAGCCGACCTGCACGTCGATCGGGCGGCTGTTGGGCACCATCAGCTGCTGCATGCGCTGCTCGAACAGCCGCGACTCGACCATCGTGAACAGGTCGGTGCTCTGCTCGGCCGCCTCGTCGAGCGACGACACCATGCCGTTCAACTGGTCGAACGACGGGGTGCGGGCCGGCACGAAGGGTCCGCCCTGCCCACCGGACACCGCGGCCGGCACGATCTGTTTCAACTCTTCCGGTTTCATACCGGCCAGGCCCGAGACCCGCTCGCCCATCGCTTCGAGCTTGATCAGCTTGGCCTGCATCTCGCCGACCTTCTGCGCCATCGCGTCGAGGTTCTCGCGGACGAAGCGGTCGCGCTGCGCGAATTCGTCGCGCACCACCAGCCGGACGATCTGGCTGACCACCGGCCAGCCTTCGCGGGCGGCCTTCAGGAACACCACGTGGTAGATGGTGCCGGACAACAGCATCAGCACGATGGCCAGCCCCAGCAGGGCACCGAAGGCCTGGAACCGGTTGAAGCGCAACACACGCGTTCGGGCCAGGGTGCCGTGCGTGATCAGGATCTGCATCGCTAAACTCCTTGCGGTGAAACCGAAGACATCCCCGGTCACCCCCAACGCCTTGCGCATCGAAGAGGCCCTGAGCCGAAGTGCGCCTCTGGCTCACTTGCAGCGCTTGCTGCAGGAGTCGAATGCACGCTTCGATGCGGTACGAAACTGTTTGCCACCCACACTGGCCCTGCATGTGAAGCCCGGACCGGTCGACGATGAGGGCTGGTCGCTGCTTGCGGCCAACTCTGCGGTCGCCTCGAAGCTGCGCCAGCTGCAACCCCGGATGGAGCAAGCGCTCCAGGCCCGGGGCTGGCAGGTTACTGCAATACGTGTGAAGGTTCAATCAACCTGAGGCCCGACGTGTGTCAGGGGGTTGATGAAGAAATGTGTCTGGCCTAGACCACTCGGGCCAGATCGATGGTGGTGCCCCCGGCAGGAATCGAACCCGCGACCTTCGGTTTACAAAACCGCTGCTCTACCAGCTGAGCTACAAGGGCTGAGGCGGGGATTCTATTTGATGCGCTTGAGCGCCGGACGCGGCCCGCCACCGCCGGCCGGCGGTTCGGGCGGTTTGTCTTCCTCGGACTCGCCCGCCGGTGCCGCAGCCGCCGGCTCGGCCGTGCCTTCGGTGGTGGCCAGGCGCAGCCCGCCACCCGCCGGGCGATCGGCCGGTGCGGCGTCATCCGACGCGCCGGCCGTCTCGGACGCCGATTCGCTGGGCATCGGGAAGGCCATGCCCTGCCCGTTCTCGCGCGCATAGATCGCGATCACATGGTCCACCGGCACCGCGATCTCGCGTGCGATGCCGCCGAAACGCGCCTTGAACTCGATCAGCTCGTTGCCCAGCTTCAGGGCCGTGGTGGCCTCGAAGCTGACGTTGAGCACGATCTCGTTGTTCTTCACGTACTCGGCCGGCACGTGCACGCCCCGGTCGACGAACACCGCGAGGTACGGGGTGAACCCGTTGTCGGTGCACCAGTCGTGCAGCGCACGGATCAGGTACGGGCGGGTCGATGAGCCGGCGTTGCCCGGTGCCATGGGAGTGGAGGCCATGCTGAGCGTTCAGTCACGCAATCACTTGCGCATCACCTTCTCGGACGGCGTCAGCGCCTCGATGTAGGCCGGGCGCGAGAAGATGCGCTCGGCGTACTTCAGCAGCGGCACCGCGTTCTTCGACATGTCGATGCCATAGTAGTCCAGGCGCCACAGCAGCGGTGCGATGGCCACGTCGAGCATCGAGAAGTCGTCGCCCAGCATGTACTTGTTCTTCAGGAAGATCGGCGCGAGCTGCGTCAGGCGGTCGCGGATCTGCGCGCGCGCCTTCTCCAGCTGCTTGTCGTTCGGCTTCAGGCCGCGCGACTCGAGCACGTTGACGTGCGCGAACAGCTCCTTCTCGAAGTTCAGCAGGAACAGCCGCACGCGGGCGCGCGCGACCGGATCGCCCGGCATCAGCTGCGGGTGCGGGAAGCGCTCGTCGATGTACTCGTTGATGATGTGCGACTCGTACAGGATGAGGTCGCGTTCGACGAGGATCGGCACCTCGTTGTACGGATTCATCAGCGCGATGTCTTCGGGCTTGGCGAAGAGATCGACGTCGCGAATCTCGAAATCCATGCCCTTTTCGAACAGGACGAAACGGCAACGATGCGAGTAAGGGCAGGTCGTTCCGGAGTAAAGCACCATCATGGTGGTGGCTCCTTGAAGCAGAGGTCAAACAAAACACAAGACGCAGCAGGCACGCCGTCGGGCTGCCGCTGCGTCGTCGACCCGGGCCGTCGTGCAGCCCGGGGCGCGAAATCACATCGTTATTTCACGTCTTTCCAGTAAACCGCGTTCAGGCGCCAGGCGATGACGACGAACACGGAGAGGAACAGCAGCACCCAGACGCCGACGCGAATGCGCTGGCCCTGGGCTGGCTCTCCCATCCACTGAAGGTAGGCGACGAGGTCGGCGACGGCCTCGTCGTAATCGTTGGCGCTCAGCTTGCCGGGCGTCACCTGCTCGAAGCCGGCGAAGCGATGCGTCGACCTCGCCTCGTCGTGCGGGTCTTTCTCTTCGACGAACTTCGCGACCCGCTGGCCCTGCAATTCCCACAGCGCATGCGGCATCGCGACGCTCGGGAAGGCCAGGTTGTTCCAGCCGGTCGCCTTGGTGTCGTCGCGGTAGTAGCTGCGCAGGTAGGTGTACAGGTAGTCGGCGCCCGAGCCCTTGCCGATGTCGGCGCGCGAACGGGCGATCACCGACAGGTCGGGCGGCAGCGCGCCGAACCAGTCCTTGGCCTGCTTCGGGTCGAGCGAGGTCTTCATCGTGTCGCCGACCTTGTCGGTCGCGAACAGCAGGTTGGCCTTGATCTGCGCTTCGGTCAGCCCGATGTCGCGCATGCGGTTGTAGCGCATGAACGCCGCCGAATGGCAGTTCAGGCAGTAGTTGACGAACAGCTTCGCGCCGTTCTGCAGCGCCGCCAGGTCGGTCGTCTTGGCCACCGGGAACTGGTCCCAGGCCACACCGCCTTCGGAAGCGCGCGCCGCCCCGCCCGCCAGGGCCAGGCTCGCCAGCAGCGTGAGAAGGAGTTTCTTCATGGTGTTGTCTCCAGGTCTCTCAGTGGGCGTGGAAGGTCACGCGGTCGGGCACGGGCTTGAAGGTGCCCAGCTGGCTCCACCACGGCATCAGCAGGAAGAAGCCGAAGTACAGCAGCGTGCCCACCTGCGACACGTAGTTGCCGACTTCCGACGGCGGCTGCACCCCCAGGTAGCCCAGGATCAGGAAGAACACGACGAAGACGCCGTAGACGATCTTGTGCCAATCGGGGCGGTAGCGGATCGACTTCACCGGGCTGTGGTCCAGCCACGGCAGGAAGAACAGGATGATGACCGCACCGCCCATCACGACGACACCCCAGAACTTGGCATCGAACACGTTCAGCAGCGCCACCGCGATGACCGCCGCGACCACCATCGCCAGCTTGGCCGCACCGCCGAACTTGCCTTTCAGCAGGGCCGCGACGGTGGCCACCGCGATGATGCCGGACAGCACCTGCACCATCAGCGTCGTGGTGGCGCGCAGCATCGAGTAGAACGGCGTGAAGTACCAGACCGGGGCGATGTGCGCCGGCGTCTTCAGCGGGTCGGCCGGGATGAAGTTGTTGTACTCGAGGAAGTAGCCGCCGAATTCGGGCGCGAAGAACACCACCGCGCTGAAGATCAGCAGGAAGCCGGCGACGCCGAAGATGTCGTGCACCGAGTAGTACGGGTGCGACGGGATGCCGTCCAGCGGATGGCCGTCGGGGCCGCGCTTGGCCTTGATCTCGATGCCGTCGGGATTGTTCGAACCCACTTCGTGCAGCGCGATCAGGTGGGCCGCCACCAGGCCGAGCAGCACCAGCGGCACCGCGATCACGTGGAAGCTGAAGAAGCGGTTCAGCGTCGCGTCGCTGACGACGTAGTCGCCGCGGATCAGCAGCGCCAGGTCGGGGCCGACGAAGGGCACGGCGGCGAACAGGTTCACGATGACCTGCGCGCCCCAGTACGACATCTGGCCCCACGGCAGCAGGTAGCCCATGAAGGCCTCGGCCATCAGGCACAGGAAGATCGCGCAACCGAAGATCCAGACCAGCTCGCGCGGCTTGCGGTAGCTGCCGTACATCAGCCCGCGGAACATGTGCAGGTAGACGACGATGAAGAACGCCGAGGCACCGGTGGAGTGCATGTAGCGGATCAGCCAGCCCCACGGCACGTCGCGCATGATGTACTCGACCGATGCGAAGGCAAGCGCCGCATCGGGCTTGTAGTGCATCACGAGGAAGATGCCGGTGACGATCTGGATCACCAGGACCAGCATCGCGAGCGAGCCGAAGAAGTACCAGAAGTTGAAGTTCTTCGGCGCGTAGTACTGCCCCCACTGCTCGTTCCACATCTTCGTGGCGGGGAAGCGGTTGTCGACCCAGGTCATGAGCTTGACGCCCACGGACGCATTGGCGGGCGCTTGCTTGAATTCAGCCATGTCGTTGTTCTCCGGGGTGCTCGGGGCTCAGGCCTTCTTGTCTTCGCCGATCAACAGCCTGGCGTCGGACAAGTACATGTGCGGCGGCACTTCGAGGTTGTCGGGTGCGGGCTTGTTCTTGTAGACGCGGCCGGCCATGTCGAAGGTCGACCCGTGGCACGGGCACAGGAAGCCGCCGGTCCAGTCGGCGGGCAGCGACGGCTGGGCGCCGGCCTGGAACTTGTCGCTCGGCGAGCAGCCGAGGTGCGAGCAGATGCCCACCACCACCAGCACCTCGGGCTTGCGCGAGCGGGCCTCGTTGCGGGCGTACTCGGGGGTCAGCTCGTCGGGCTTGCGCTGCGAATTCGGGTCGGCAAGCTGTGCGTCGTTCTTCGGCAGCATGGCAAGCTGCTCGGACGTGCGGCGGACGATCCACACCGGCTTGCCGCGCCATTCGACGGTCTTCTTCTCGCCCGGCTTCAGGTCGCTGATGTCGACCTCGACGGCCGCGCCGGCGGCACGTGCCCGCTCGGACGGCTGGAAGGTGCTGACGAACGGGACGGCGGCTGCGACGCCCCCGACCGCGCCGGCGCCACAGGCGATGGCCACCCAGGTGCGACGGCCTTGATCGACCTGGTGCTCACCATGGTGTGAAGCACCTTGCTGGCCACTTTGCTCACTGCTCTCTGAACGACCTTGCTTGTCACTCATTGGGGGTCCTCGGCTTGCGACTTCTAGTCACGGGCAACCGAGAATTCTAGCGGACGTGTCAACCCCCTCGCCCGGCGGCGCGGGGTCTGCGCCACTGCGGGCGGACCCTCATTGACGCCGGTTTCGGCTTGACATCCGGCATTGCTGGTCAATACTCCCGCGCAATACCGAAAAACAGGAGCACCCCATGGGATTCGCCACCGAATTCAAGGCTTTCGCGATGAAGGGCAATGTCGTCGACCTCGCGGTCGGCGTCATCATCGGCGCGGCCTTCGGCAAGATCGTCGATTCCATCGTCAAGGACCTGATCATGCCGGTGATCGGCCGACTGATCGGCGGGCTCGATTTTTCGAACTATTTCCTGATGCTGGCCAATCCGCCGGCCGACTTCAAGGGCCCGCAGACTTACGAGGCGCTGACAAAGGCCGGCGTTCCGTTGTTCGCCTACGGCAATTTCATCACCGTCGCGCTCAACTTCCTGATCCTGGCCGTGATCATCTTCGTGATGGTCAAGCAGATCAACCGCCTGAAGCACGAAGCCCCGGCGGCGGCGCCGGCAGCCGTGCCCGAAGACGTGCAGCTGCTGCGCGAGATCCGCGATGCGCTGAAGAAGTGAACGTTCGCGCCGCGGGGCGTGAAATGCTCCCCGCCGGCCAACGTCGCCACGCCGCAACGCGGCGCGTGCCCCCTTCGTTTGGGCTCATACTTGGCGGTATCTCCGTCCGGACCACCCGTCCGGCGGTTTCGCCCCGGTCCGCCCATCGGCCCTGTCCGTAGATGAATCCGATCGATCCACGTTCGCAAGCGGCGTTCGACGCCGCCATCAGCCACCTGAAGACGACCACCGCGGCGGTGGCGGACCGCGTGTCGACCCACCTGGGCACGCTGGCTTCGGCGGCGATGCGGATCTACGAACGCGACATCCTGATCACCGCGCAGCTCGACCTGCGCCGCCACATGAGCACCTTCGTGCTGGTGTTCGGCGACACCCTCAGCAAGCGCGTGACGCGCGAGCTGAGCCCGAACCGCGAGAGCGGCCGCAGTCTCGCCGAGACCGACTGGATGTCGCTCAGCATCGTCGGCGACGCCGAGATGGAAGAGCAGATGTCGGCCGACCGCATCAGCCAGGCCATCACCCACGCCTGCGAATGGGAGCTGCGCGACATGGCGGCCTACACCGGTTCGCTGCTGGGCATCGGCCGCGCCGACCAGGAGCGCAACCCGCTGCGCGGCGAAGTGATGGGCGCCGCGGTGTTCCGCGCGATCGAATCGGTGTCGAACGAGCGCGAGACGCGCAAGGTGCTGGCGCGCGAGATGAGCCTCGCGCTCGCGCGCGCGATGCCCACCTGCTACGGAGACATCCTGAAGGACTTCCGCGCCCGCGGCGTGCAGCCGGTCAGCCTGTCGGTGCGCGGCGTCGAAGGCCCCGGCAACGAGCTGGCGCGCGACCGCGTCAACTCCGGCTACGCAACGCTGCGCGACACCGGCTCGTCCGGCAGCGGCAACCTGTACAGCCCGACCACGATGACCGGCGACTTCGACAGCGGCCAGGGCGGCCTGCCCGGCCGCGGTCCGGGCGGCGGCTCGGGTGGCGGCTCGACGCGCGGCGGCTTCGGCGGACCGGGTGCCGGCGGTGGTGGGCCCCATGCCGGTGTCGGCACCGTCGGCCGCCCCGGCACCGGCACGCTCGGCCGCGATGCCGCCGGCCGCGGCAGCCAGAGCTTCGGCAACCCGAACGCCGGTGCCGGCCGCTTCACGCCGCGCCCCGGCGTCAGCGCGCAGGCCGATGCCGAGCTGATGTCGCTGATCCGCCGGCTGACCTTCCTGGCGACCCGCCCGGGCGACCTGGGCGGGCCGACCGGCGGCGGCCTGCACACCGGCTCGCCGGGGCTCGGACGCGCGAGCGCGCTCGGCAGCCTGAGCGGCGCCGCCACCGGCAGCGGCGGCCTGAACGAGGGCTTGTCGGGCCTGATGGCGGTCAACGTGATCCGCCAGCACCGCGACGAGCTGCGCCAGGCCTCGACCGGCTCGCTCGATCACATGGTGATCGACGTGGTCGGCAGCCTGTTCGACCAGATCCTGTCCGACCCGCGCGTGCCGCCGCAGATGGCGCGCCAGATCGCCCGCCTGCAGTTGCCGGTGCTGCGCGTCGCGCTGGCCGACCCGAGCTTCTTCTCGTCGCGCAAGCACCCGGTGCGCCGCTTCGTGAACCGCATCGCGTCGCTCGCGGTCGCGTTCGACGACCTCGACGACGGCGCCGGCAAGCAGTTCATGGCCCGGGTGCGCGACCTGGTGCAGGAGATCGTGCAGGGCGACTTCGACCAGATCGACCTGTACACCGCCAAGCTCGGCGCGCTCGAGACCTTCATCGCGCAGCAGGCCAAGGAAGAGGTGCAGGCGAATGCGTCGGCGGTGACGCTGGTCGACGCGAAGGAATCCGACCTGCGCGTGCAACAGCGCTACATGCTGCAGCTGCAGGCCGCGCTGAACCCGATGGCCTTGCCGGACTACCTGCGCAACTTCCTGGCCCAGGTGTGGAGCCAGGCGCTCGCGCAGGCCACCAAGTCGCACGGCGCCAACTCAGAGCTGGTGCAGCGCCTGAAGCGCGCCGGCCGCGACCTGGTGATGAGCGTGCAGCCGAAGGGCTCGCCGGCGATGCGCAAGAAGTTCCTGATGCAGCTGCCGCCGCTGATGAAGGACCTCAACGAAGGCATGGCGCTGATCGGCTGGCCTGACGCGGCGCAGAAGGAGTTCTTCAGCAAGCTGCTGCCGGCGCATGCCGATTCGCTGAAGGGCCAGCCGCTGACGGAGCTCGAATACAACCTGCTGGCCAAGCAGCTCGAAGGCGTGTTCAACACCGCGCTGCCGGAGCCCGACGGCCTGCTGCGCGACGTGCCGATGTCCAGCATGGGCGCCGCGCCGATCGAACCGCACTTCTCGCCGGACGAAGCCAAGCGCATCGGCCTGGTGCAGGAGAGCGCGATCGACTGGTCGGGCAGCGTCGACATCGACCTCTCCGCCGACACCGGTCCGGACACCGAGCCGGGCGCCGGCGGCGGCGACACGCAGCCGGGGCCGCTGCACGTCGGCGGCGTCGACATCGACCTCGACCTGTCGTCCGAGCCGGCCGAGCCGTCGCAGGGCGTGCAGCTGATGGACCATGTGAAGCTCGGCTTCGCGTACCAGATGCACCTGAACGACCAGTGGCAGAAGGTGCGGCTGAGCTACGTGAGCCCGGGGCGTGCGTTCTTCGTGTTCACCCGCGGCAAGCGCCATCACGAGACGGTGTCGCTGACCTCGCGAATGCTCGCGCGCATGTGCGAGACCGGGCGCTTCAAGGCCTTCGAGCAGGCCTACCTGATGGAGCGCGCGACCGCGCGGGCGCGCAAGCAGCTGGCGGCGCTGTCGGCTTCGTCTTCCGGGGCGCCGACCACGCGGCATTGACGTAGCCCGGATGCCAATCCGGGATCGCGTCAGCACCATCGACCCGGATTGGCATCCGGGCTACGAGAGTCGGCGCGCCATCTGCAACGCGGCCAGCAGGCTCGATGCATCGGCCCGGCCGGTGCCGGCGATGTCGAATGCCGTGCCGTGATCGGGGCTGGTGCGCACGAACGGCAGCCCGAGCGTCACGTTGACGCCTTGTTCGACACCGAGGTACTTGACCGGGATCAATCCGTGGTCGTGCGTCATCGCGATCACCAGGTCGAACTCGCCGCGGCGCGCGCGCATGAACACCGTGTCGGGCGCGAACGGGCCGCTCGCGTCGATGCCTTCGGCGCGCGCCGCGTCGATGGCCGGGCGGATGATGCGGATCTCTTCATCGCCAAACAGGCCGCCCTCCCCCGCATGCGGATTCAGCCCGGCCACCGCGATGCGCGGCGACGACAGGCCCCAGCGTGCAGCAGCCTGCTGCGAGATGCGCAGCGTCTGCAGCACCGCGTCGAAGGTCACCGCATCGATCGCGCGCCGCAGCGACAGGTGGATGGTCACCAGCACCGTTCGCAGCTCTTCGTTGGCCAGCATCATGCGCACCGGCGGCAGCGGCGCGCCAGCCTCGACCGACAGCGCCTGCAGCATCTCGGTGTGCCCCGGGAACGCGACGCCGGCGGCCGACAGCGCCTCCTTGTGGATCGGCGCGGTGACGATGGCCGCGATCTCCGCGCCGCGCGCCAGCCGCACCGCGTGCTCGATGCAGCGCGCCGCCGCCGCGCCGGCGCGCGCATCGACCTGCCCGATCGGTGCCGCCATCAGGTCGGCCGGCAGCCCGGGCGGCAGCAGCACCGGGATGCAGCCCGGCGGCGCCTCGAGCGCATCGGCGGCACGCTCGATCACCGCCACCGCCAGCCCGCCGCCAGTCGACGCGACCGCACGGCGCTGCACCGCCACGTCGCCGATCACGAAGCAGCCGGCCGCCTGCGGCAGGCGAAACAGCTTCGCGATGATCTCGGGGCCGATGCCGCAGGCATCGCCCTGCGTCAATGCGATCGGTGCACGGGTCGTCATTCCGAGGTGCCTTTCAGGTCAGCGATTCAGATCAGCGGCCGCGGCGACAGCTTGCCATCGCCGTACAGGTCGGCGAGGCGCTCCAGCGCCCGCACGTCGGTCAGGAACAGCTGCCCATTCTCGATGCGGTGCAGCCCCTGGCGCTGCAGCTTGCGCAAGGTCTTGTTGGTGTGCACCAGCGACAGCCCGAGTGCATCGGCGACATGCTGCTGCGTCAGCGGAAACGGCACGCCGTTGACCCCGGCGTCCGGCATCAGCGCGGCCGCACGACGGAACAGGTGCACCAGCAGCGTCGCGACGCGCTCGGCCGCGCTGCGACGGCCGACCGACAGCAGGTTGTCGTCGACCAGCGCCTCTTCGTGCGCGGCCAGCCAGGTGACCGCGAAGCCGAGCCGCGGCGTGTGCTGGTGCAGCGACCACAGCGCATCGCGCTCGAACACGCACAGCCACGCTTCGCCCAGCGCCTCGACGCCGTGCACCGCGGCATCGGTCATCTTCTGCTGCACGCCGATGAAGTCGCCCGGCAGCAGGAAGTTCAGGATCTGCCGGCGGCCGTCGCTCAGCGTCTTGTAGCGGAAGGCCCAGCCGGAAAACAGCGTGAACAGCGGCGCGTCGGTCGACCCCTCGTCGATGATGCTGGCACCGCTGTCGCGCCGCAGCTCGCGGTGCTTCAACGACTGGATCAGTGCCAGTTCGTCGGGCGCCGCCGCCACGAACAGCGGCAGCACGCGCAACGGGCAATCGCTGCACGGAACACGCACCGCACTGCGCTGCAGTGCTGTGTCAATTGACATGTGTGTGGCCCTCCGCGGCCGCTAGATTGGAGGCTTTGGCCTCTTGTGATCGCTATCGCCCCGTCGTCCGCCCCGTCGTCCGTGTACCGCGTCCTCTACCTCAGCCATCTCGCGCCCGGTCGGGACTTCTCGGTGGTTGCACGGATTCTGCACGTGTCCCGTGAACGCAACCAGCAGCTCGGCATCAGCGGCGTGCTGGTGTTCGATGGCGCGCGCTTCTGCCAGCTGATCGAAGGTCCGCGCCCGCAGATCGTCTCGCTGGCGCAACGCATCCAGGCCGATCCGCGCCACACCGGCTACCGCGTGCTGTTCGAAGGCGAGGACGGCAGCGCGCGCCTGCTGCCGCGCTGGCGCACCGGCTACTGCGAACCCGACGCGCTCGACGTGTTCGAGGACGACGAGCGCCTCGGTGCCGGCCGGGCCCTGGGCACGTTCATGCAATGCGTGCCGGGCTGGGACCTGGTGTCCTGAATCGAGGGCCTGTTTCGCTCGCTGCGCTGACTCCTGCGCGGGAATCTCCCGTCGGGCCGTCGCGGGCCTGCCCCTACGCTGCACAGCCAGGGTGCCTCCAGAGCAAGAAGTAGACGTGTGGCAGTTTCGTGCGGACGTCGTCGCACGCCAGGCTCGCTGTGCATCGGTCCCCGCGCGACTGAGGAGACAAGAGTGCAACACGATCGTTCAACACCGCGGCGGCGCTTCGCCCTGCGGTCGGGATGGCTTGCCGCCCTGCTGGTGGCAGGCTGCGGCGGTGGCGGTGGCAACAGCGGCGGGCATGACGATGCCGCGATGACGGCGGCGCGGGCCCCGACGGAAGCCGCTCAGGCGGCCGACGTCAACCTGCTGCCGCTGGTCAACCCGTTCGTCGGCACGAAGATCGGCAACCCGAACCCGGACAACCAGGGCACCGGCGGCGCGGTCGGCAACACCTTCCCCGGCGCGACGCTGCCCTTCGGCATGGTGCAGTACAGCCCCGACACCGGCTACGGCGAGTTCTACGGCTTCGGCGGCTACAACTACGACAAGGGCGTGATCCAGGGCATCAGCCTGATCCACTCCAGCGGCACCGGCTGCTCGATCCAGCAGGACATCTCGATGCTGCCCATCGTCGGCAACATCGCGAGTTCGCCGGGCACGCACATCGAGAACTACCAGGTCGGCTTCTCGCATGCCAACGAGCAGGCGGTGCCGGGCTCGTACCGCGTCGGGCTGAACAACGGCGTCAATGCCGAGCTCACCGTCACGAAGCGCACCGGTGCCGGCCGCTTCACCTGGCCCGCCACCAACGACGCGACGATGATCCTGAACATCGGCCGCAACGGCGTCGGCGCGCGCAGTGCGCAGCTGGAGATCGTCGGCACCGACTCGGTCCAGGGCTTCGTCGAGACCGGCGGCGTGTGCGGCGGCGGCGGCTACTTCGTCTACTTCCACGGCCAGTTCGACAAGCCCTTCGCCAGCTTCGGCACCTACCAGGGCGACACCGTGACGCCCGGCTCGCGCACCGCGGCGCGCGCGCAGAACAACGGCGGCTGGGTCAAGTTCGCCGGCGGCGGGCAGGTGAAGCTGCGCATCGGCGTCTCGTACGTCAGCACCGCGAACGCGAAGCTGAACATGCAGACCGAGAACCCCGCCTGGGACTTCGACGGGCTCAAGAGCGCGGCGCAGGCGACCTGGAACGCGACGCTGAACAAGGTGCAGGTCACCGGCGGCTCGACCGACGACCGCACCAAGTTCTACAGCGCGCTGTACCACTCGCTGCTGCACCCCAACCTGTTCAGCGACGTCAACGGCCAGTACATCGGCTTCGACAACAAGACCTACACCGCGACCGGCTGGGACAAGTACGCCACCTTCTCCGGCTGGGACATCTACCGCTCGCAGGTGCAGCTGATCGGCTGGCTCGCGCCGAAGGAGGCGAGCGACATGGCGCAGTCGATGGTGGTCGACGCCGAGAAGGGCGGGGGCGGCTATCCGAAGTGGCCGACCGCGAACGACGACACCTGCGTGATGGTGGGCGATGCCGGCGCGGTGATCGTCGCCAACCTGTACGCCTTCGGCGGCCGCAGCTTCGACACCGCCGCCGCGCTGCGCTACATGGAGCAGGGCGCGACGCAGCCCGGCACCCGTTCGCGCAACTGCGAGACGCGCCCGGGGCTGGCCGACTACCTGGGCCATGGCTACATCCCGATCGAGACGCCGAACCTGTGGGGCGCAGCTGCGTCGGCCGAAGAGTACGCGCTGGCCGATTCGGCGATCGCGCAGTTCGCCGGCGCGCTCGGCGACACCGCCAGGCGCGACAAGTACCTCACGCAGGCGCAGATGTGGAAGCCGCTGTACTCCAAGGTCAGCGGCTACATCCACCCGCGCACCGCGGGCGGCAGCTTCAAGAGCGGGTTCACGCGCACCGACGGCGCCGGCTTCGTCGAAGGCGACTCGGCGCAATACACCTGGATGGTGCCGCAGAACTACCGCGGGCTGTTCGACCGCATGGGCGGCAACGCGGCCGCCATCGCGCGGCTGGACGAGCACTTCACGCAACTCGATTCGGGGCCGAACAGCCCGTACGCCTTCATGGGCAACGAGCCGGAACACGGCACGCCGTGGGCCTATGCCTTCGCCGGCGCGCCGTACAAGTCGCAGGCGGTGGTGCGGCGCATCCTGAACGACCTGTACAAGACCGGCCCGGACGGCCTGACCGGCAACGACGACCTGGGCGCCACCTCGGCCTGGTACGTGTGGGGCGCGCTCGGGCTGTACCCGGAGATCCCGGGCCTCGGCGGCTTCGTGCTCGGCAGCCCGCTGTTCCCGAGCACCGCGGTGCGCATGGGCAACGGCCGCACGCTGACGATCAACGCGTCGAACGCCGGCGCGAACGGCACCTACGTGCAGAGCCTGAAGGTGAACGGCGCCACGTCGACGCGCACCTGGCTGGCGCTGTCGCAGCTGGACGCCGACACCACGCTGGACTATGTGCTGGGCGCCAGCGCCAACACCGCGTGGGGCAGCGCCGCGGCCGATGCGCCGCCGTCGTTCGACGCGCCACGCACCACGACCAACGCGAGCGGCTTCTTCTCGGACTTCGAAGCCGGCATCGCGCAGCCCGACTGGAACGACACCGCCGACTTCCAGGCCAACGTCGGCGGCTTCTGCTGCGGGCTGGCCGGGATGGAGACCTCGACGCGGCGCGAGAACATCGCGCACAGCGGCAGCACGGCGCTGATGTACTCGGGCAACGACACCGACGCGACGCGCTCGTTCTCGTACAACAAGGTGTTCGACGTGCGGATCCCGGTGACCGCCAGCACGACGCTGTCGTACTGGATCTATCCGCAGGGCTCGGCGCCCAACAGCGCGTTCGTCGCGGTCGACCTGATCTTCACCGACGGCAGCAGCCTGCGCGATTCGGGCGCGACCGACCAGAACGGCGTGCGGGTGCATCCGGAGTTCCAGGGCCGTGGCGGCCGGCTCGCCGGCAACACCTGGAACGAGGTGCGCTCGAACATCGGCCAGTGGGCGGCGGGGCGCACGATCGCACGCATCCTGGTGGCCTACGACCGCCCCGACGCGACCGGCACGTTCCGCGGTTTCGTCGACGACCTCCGCGTCGCGCCCTGATCAGGCGGGGTTGTCGATCTCGATGAACTCGTGCGCGAGGCCGAATTTCTCGGCCACGTGCGCGGCCAGCGCAGGCGCTCCAAAGCGCTCGCTGGCGTGGTGCCCGCAGGCGAAGAAGGCGACGCCGGTCTCGCGTGCCAGGTGCGCCTGCGGTTCCGAGATCTCGCCGGTGACGTAGGCATCGGCGCCGGCGGCGATCGCGGCTTCGAAATAGCCCTGGGCGCCGCCGGTGCACCACGCGACGCGCCGGATCGGGCGGCCTCCTCCAGAGACGCCCGGGTCGACGACCACCGGCGCGCGGTTCAATCGCAGCGAGAGCAGCGCGGTCAGCGCCGGCACCGTCAGCGGCTGCGCCGGGCTGCCGATCCAGCCCAGGTCCTGGTCGCCGAAGCGGCCGTCGGCCATGAAGTTCAGCCGCACGCCGAACTGCGCGTTGTTGCCGAACTGCGGGTGCGCGTCCAGCGGCAGGTGGTAGGCCAGCAGGTTGACCTGGGCCGCCAGCAGCCGCTCGATGCGTGCCTTCAGCCAGCCGGTGATGCGGCCGTCATGGCCCTTCCAGAACAGCCCGTGGTGCACCAGCAGCGCATCGGCGCCACGCTCGATCGCCGCCTCGATGAAGGCCCGGCTCGCGGTGACGCCCGACACCAGCTTGCGCACCTCGGGTTTGCCCTCGATCTGCAGACCGTTCGGCCCATAATCGCGGAAGCGGCCCACGTCCAGCAGCGTGTTCAGGTAGGACTCGATTTCGGAGCGTGCGGCCATGACACAGGACCCTGTTGATGCGCAAGACGTGGCTGATTTTCTCCCAGGCCGTGACGGTGGCCGTGGCCGTGCTGTTCGTGGTCGCGACGCTGAAGCCGGACTGGGTGCGCCGCCAGCCCGGCAACGGCATGCCGAGCATCGTGTCGATCAGCCAGGCGCCGGCGCTCCAGAACGTGTCGCTGCCGCCCGGCGGCGTCCCCAGCTACAGCGGCGCGGCACGGCGCGCGTCGCCGGCCGTCGTCAGCATCACCGCCAGCAAGGCGCCGGCGCGCAACCCGCATGGCGAGGACCCGTGGTTCAAGTTCTTCTTCGGTGAGGGCGCGCAACAGCGCGAACAGCCGCAGGTCGGCCTCGGCTCCGGCGTGATCGTGTCGCCCGAGGGCTACCTGCTGACCAACAACCATGTCGTCGAAGGCGCCGACGACATCGAGGTGCAGCTGGTCGACGCGCGCCGCGCGAAGGCCAAGGTGGTCGGCAGCGATCCCGACACCGACGTCGCGGTGCTGAAGATCACGCTCGACAAGCTGCCGGTGATCGCGTTCGGCAGCGCCGAGACACTGCAGGTCGGCGACGTGGTGCTGGCCATCGGCAACCCGTTCGGCGTCGGCCAGACGGTCACGTCGGGCATCGTCAGCGCGCTCGGCCGCAACCAGCTCGGCATCAACACCTTCGAGAACTTCATCCAGACCGATGCGGCGATCAACCCCGGCAACTCGGGCGGTGCACTGGTCGACACCAACGGCAACCTGCTGGGCATCAACACCGCGATCTACTCGCGCAGCGGCGGCAGCCTGGGCATCGGCTTCGCGATCCCCGAGACGACCGCGCGCCAGGTGATGGAAGGCCTGATCCGCGACGGCCAGGTCACTCGCGGCTGGATCGGCGTCGAGCCGCGCGACCTGACGCCCGAGATCGCCGAGACCTTCAACCTGCCGATCAAGGAAGGCGTGCTGATCACCGGCGTGCTGCAGAACGGCCCGGCCGCGACCGGCGGCCTGCGCCCTGGCGACGTGGTCGTCAAGGTGGCCGAGACGCCGGTGAGCAACACGGTGCAGCTGCTGGCCGCGGTGGCCGCGCTGAAGCCGAAGGAAACCGCGCAGATCGGCGTGCAGCGCGGCGACAAGGCGCTCGAGATCAGCGTGATGGTGGCGCAGCGGCCGCGCGGCAGGGCACAGGTCAGGCGCGAAGAATGATCGCTGTCCGGGGCTGCTCAACACCGGGTGACCAGTTGCTCCAGTCGGTCGAGTGGACCCCCGCGCCGAACGCCGGAAACTGCGCACCGCGCCGGCGTTGCTCGACCCGGCGTCCGCGATCCGCCTGAAAAGGCTCCCGCGACACCGGCACGATGGTCGGGATGGTCCTGCGCAGTGCCCAGTAGCTCTCCAACACGGTTTCATCCTGTGTTTCGAGGTACTGCACCTTCAGTGAATCGCACCGATGCAAGTCAGCACGCTTCGACTCATCGGAGCAGAACATGCGGTCCACCCGGTGCCCCTCGCTCAGGTCGATCGACCCCACGCGGAACTCCGGCCGGTCCAGGAGCAGGCACGCCAGGCGTTCCTGCAAGAAGATCTTCAGCGCGACCGGCCGTCCGCCCCGTGCCGGGTAGGTCGTCGCGGCGTTCAAGTCGGCCGCGAGCTGATTGGCGTCGTCTTCGCAGCACTTCCACAGTTGCTGCGCAAGCTCCAGCCACTTGCGCCAGAACACGGGCTTCGCGATGAAGTAGTTCGAGAAAACCGTGTGGCGCGACCTGACGACCCGTGTTCTCAGGTCGATGCCCAGGCCGATGCTGTCGACAAACCGTTGACTCGCATCCAGCAGGCCCGCACAGGTCGCGTCGCCCTGCTCGAACGCGTTCAGGAAAAACGCACCATGGTCCCAGAAAGGCGAAAGGAGCATGACGTCCTCGGCATCGCCCACCACGTTGAGCAACTCGATGACCTGCTGGCCGTTGACGCCAGTCTTCTCGGCAAAACGTGGCGACAGGAATCCGTACCACGCACCTTCCTGCAGTGTGTTCGACTGAAGGAATTTGAGAATGGGCCAGAACTCCAGCCAATCCGGCCGCTCGCTCGCGGTGTTGTCCAGCGGAATGAACTCAGGCTCGACCCGACGTCGGGAAGCCTCGTCGTAATGGATCTGGTAGACGAACGCAGTCCGGCTCATCGATGTCAAGTTCCCGACCTAGGCCTTGGAGGTCGTCTCGTCCTCGGGCGCCCGCGTGTGCTTGATGAAGATCACCGAGGCCCAGATGCCGACCTCGTACAGGATGCACATCGGAATCGCGAGCGCGAGTTGCGAGACGATGTCCGGCGGCGTCACGACGGCTGCGACGATGAAGGCCAGCACGATGAAGTAGGCACGGAAGGCCTTCAACTTCTCGAGCGACACGATGCCCATGCGGGCCAGCACGACGACGACGATCGGCACCTCGAACGCAGCGCCGAACGCGACGAACATCGTCAGCACGAAGCTCAGGTAGGCCTCGATGTCCGGTGCCGCTGTGATGCTCTTCGGCGCGAAGCTCTGGATGAACGCGAACACCTTGCCGAACACGAAGAAGTAGCAGAACGCGACGCCGAAGAAGAACAGCAGCGTGCTCGAGATCACCAGCGGCAGCACCAGCTTCTTCTCGTGCGTGTACAGCCCCGGCGCGACGAAGGCCCACACCTGGTACAGCACCACCGGCAGCGCCACCAGGAAGGCCGCCATCAGCGTGATCTTCAGCGGCACCAGGAACGGCGAGATCACGTTGGTCGCGATCAGCTTGCCGCCGGCCGGCAGCGCCATCACCAGCGGATGCGCCAGCAGGTCGTACAGCGCCGCCGGGCCGGGGTAGACCGCGAGGATGCCGAAGCACACGCCGATCGCGATCACCGCGCGGATCAGGCGGTCGCGCAGTTCGATCAGGTGCGTGACGAAGGGCTGCTCGGTGCCTTCCAGCTCATCGCGGCCGTCGCTGTTCAACTTCATGGGAGGGATTCAGGTTCGCGGGCCGAGGGAGTTCAGGCCGCAGGGTTCAGGCCGACGAGCGCGGCGGGCGGAAGCGTGCGACACGCGCCGCACCCGACTGCGCCTTGTTGCGCACGCCAGTGCGCTGCTTGTACCACTGCGGCGTCGCGCCGCGCTTCAGGCGCCAGTTCTTCTTCGGGTGCTTGTACTGCGGTGGCGGCGGTTCCCAGCCGAGGTGCTGGCCGCTGTCCGGCGTCGAAGCCGCATCGCCGGGGGCATCCCAGGCGCTGGCCATGTCGGCGCGCGTCTGGTGGATCTCGTTCGAGACCGTCTGCTCGACGTTGCGGGCCGCGTCCTCGAACTCGCCCTTCATCTTCTTGAGCTCTTCGAGCTCGATCGAGCGGTTGACCTCGGCCTTGACGTCGGCCACATACCGCTGCGCCTTGCCGAGCAGGTGGCCGACGGTGCGGGCGACCTTCGGCAGCCGCTCGGGCCCGATGACGATCAGCGCCACGGCGCCGATCAGCGCGATCTTGTCGAAACCGAAATCGATCATGCGGTCGTCATCCGACGGGCCAGCCCGAGCCGGCCTCGGATGCTCATCACGATTTGGTCTTCGCTTCGACGTCGACGGTGTTCGGATCGACGGCCTTCTGGCCGACCTGTTGCGATGGCGGCACGACCTCGCCATTGGCGCTGGTCGTCGAACCGTCCTTCATGCCGTCCTTGAAGCCCTTGACGGCGCCACCCAGGTCGCTGCCGATGTTCTTGAGCTTCTTGGTGCCGAACACCAGGACCACGATCACCAGCACGATGAGCCAGTGCCAGATGCTGAACGAACCCATGAGTCTTCTCCTGCGGGAAATAGCGGATTCTAGGGGGTCGGGGGATCACCCTTTGGCCCACGGCCTGGGTCCGCCGACGACATGCATGTGCAAATGTGGCACTTCCTGCCCGCCATCGACGCCGGTGTTGATCACGGTGCGAAAACCGTTGACGGCGCCCTGCTCGCGCGCGAGCTTCGGGGCCAGCGCGAGCATCTTGCCGAGCAGCGCCTGGTGCTGCTCGGGCACGGTGTCGTACAGCGATGCCAGGTGCGCCTTCGGCACGATCAGGAAGTGGACCGGCGCCCACGGCGCGATGTCGTGGAAGGCGATCAGTTCATCGTCTTCGAAGACCCTGCGGCTCGGAATCTGCCCGGCCGAGATCTTGCAGAAGATGCAGTTCGGGTCATGGCTCATGGCGCGGGCACCGGCATCGGCGTGTTCGAGTTCAGGTTCACCCAGCCGCGCACGACGCGGTACAGGAACCAGATCGAGATGATGGCCCAGGCGATCCATCCGGGGACCAGGAACAGGAACCACAGCGGCAGCGTGACGACGTACAGCACGGCGGCCCAGATCACCGAGCGGATGCGCCAGCGGAAGTGCGATTCCTGCCAGCTGCCGGCGGCTTCGTCCTTCTTCACCAGGTCGAGGATGAAGGCGACGATCAGCAGCACCGGCGTGACCTGCGCGCCGGGCAGCACGGCGGCCACCGCGACGATCGCATGCAGCGCGTAGCTGATGTGGCCGATGTTCTTCAGCGAGCGCTGGCTGTCGGAAAGCTGGGTCACGACATCGTTCATGTTCCGTCCGCCTCTCGGGTTTGCAACTTGCGCGCGGCGAATTCCTCCAGGCCCGACAGGCCTTCGCGCCGCTCCAGCTCGGCCAGCACGTCGGCGGGCGTCAGCCCGAACGCGCTGAGCGCGAGCATCGAATGGAACCACAGGTCGGCGACCTCGTAGACGATCTTCTGGCGGTCGCCGTCCTTGGCGGCCATCACCGTCTCGGTGGCCTCTTCGCCGATCTTCTTCAGGATCGCATCGGTGCCCTTGTGGAACAGCCGGGCGACGTAGCTCTTGTCCGGATCGCCCTGGCGGCGCGACTCGATCACCGCCGCCAGGCGGGCGAGCGTGTCGTTGCCGTTGCGCGCGGCGTTCACCTCGGTCTTCACGTCCGTCATTTGTAGATGGTCCCCGGGTCTTTCAAGACCGGCTCGACGGTCTGCCAGGCGCCGTCCTTGTAAAGCTGGAAGAAGCAGCTGTGACGGCCGGTGTGGCAGGCGATGCCGGGGGTGTGGCCCTGCTGCGTCACCTTCAGCAGCAGCACGTCGTTGTCGCAATCGAGGCGCATCTCGTGCACCTGCTGCACATGCCCGCTTTCCTCGCCCTTGTGCCACAGCCGCTGGCGCGAGCGGCTGTAATAGACCGCCTCGCCGAGCTCGGCGGTGCGGGCCAGCGCCTCGCGGTTCATGAACGCGAACATCAGCACGTCGTTGCTGCCGACCTCCTGCGCGATCACCGGCAGCAGGCCCTGGGCATCCCACTTGATCTCGTCGAGCCAGCTCATCGGGCGAGTGTATCTGTGGCGCAAGTCGGTCCGGAGAAACCGCGTTCCTCGGCGAACCAGGCCAACACCGGCACGGTGCCGGGCAGCACCGGCTGCACCTGCACCGGCAGGTCCTGCCAGGCCATCTGCTGGCGCTCGCGCATCTCGAACTCGCCGGTCCACGCGAAGACCTTGCAGAAGTGCAGCCGCACGCGCGCATGCGGGTAGTCCATCAGCTCGATCTTCCACGGCTGCACCGGCCCGATCGTGATGCCGATCTCTTCATGCAACTCGCGGCGCAGCGCCTGTTCGACGCTCTCGCCGGCTTCCAGCTTGCCGCCGGGAAATTCCCAGTAGCCCGCATACACCTTGCCCTCGGGCCGGCTGGTCAGCAGGAAGCGGCCGTCGGCATCGATCAGCACGCCAACGGCAACGTCGACCGGCGTGCGCTCGTCTGCGCCGCTCATGAAGCGTGCCGCCCGGCGTAGTCTTTCGCGAACTGGAACGCGACGCGCCCCGAGCGCGACCCGCGTTCCAGCGCCCACACCAGCGAAGGCTGCCGAGCCGCGGCGATCTCGTCTTCGCCGACGCCGAAGCCACGCAGCCACTGCGCGACGATCGCGAGGTACTCGTCCTGGCTGAACGGATAGAAGCTGACCCACAGCCCGAAGCGTTCGCTGAGCGAGATCTTCTCTTCGATCACCTCGCCGGGATGGACCTCGCCGTCCTCGGTGTGCTGGTACGTGAGGTTCTCCTTCATGTACTCGGGCAGCAGGTGGCGGCGGTTGCTGGTCGCGTAGATCAGCAGGTTGTCCGATGCCTGCGAGACCGAGCCGTCGAGGATGGACTTGAGCGCCTTGTAGCCGGGCTCGCCTTCGTCGAAGCTGAGGTCGTCGCAGAACACGACGAAGCGTTCGGGCCGCTCGGCGACCAGGTCGACGATGTCGGGCAGGTCGACGAGGTCCGCCTTGTCGACCTCGATCAAGCGGAGTCCGCGATCGGAAAATTCGTTCAGGCAGGCCTTGATCAGCGAGCTCTTGCCGGTGCCGCGCGCCCCGGTCAGCAGCACGTTGTTGGCGGCATGCCCGGCCACGAACTGCGCGGTGTTGCGCAGCAGCCGCTCCTTCTGCGGCTCGACCTCGACCAGCTCCGACAGGCGCACCTGCGCCACGTGCCGAACCGGCAGCAACTGCCCGGAGGCGCCGCGCCGGCGGTAGCGGAACGCGATCGACGCCGACCAGTCGGGCGCAACCAGCGGCTGCGGCAGCACCGACTCCAGCCGGGTGAGCAGCGCATCGGCGCGTTGGATCAATTGCAGCAACGTGTCGGGAGCGAAAGACATGCAAGACCGCCGGGTCTACCGGCACCAAGGCTGGAACGGGCCGCCAGTGTAGCGGTCGCGTTTTGGCGCCCGGATCAGCCCCGCCCGGCAACCACGGCGGAACGCGGCGCACACCGGTACGTCCCTCGCCCGGCCGACTTGGCCTCGTACAAGGCCTTGTCCGCCAGCGCCATCAGCGCCCCCTCGGTGCTGTCGTCGCCTTCGTAGAACGAGATGCCGATGCTCGTCGTGACACTCAGCGAATGCCCCAGCACCTGCTGCTCCGCCGCGATCGCCGCGAGGATCTTGCGGGCCAGGAAGTGCGGCTCGTCCACCGTGTTCAGCCCTTCGAGGATCACGACGAACTCGTCGCCGGCCAGCCGCGCCACCGTGTCGGTCTTGCGGACGCTGGCCAGGAGCCGCTGCCCGAAGGTCTTCAGCACCTCGTCGCCACCGGCATGGCCCAGCGTGTCGTTGATGCCCTTGAACTTGTCGATGTCCATGAACATCAGCGCCATCGGCCGTCCGCTGCGGCGGCAGCGCGACATCGCCTCCGAAAAGCGTTCCTCGAACTGCCGCCGGTTGGCCAGTCCCGTCAGCGCATCGACCCGCGCCAGCGTCTGCAGCTTGCGCTCGAGTTCCTTCTGCGCCGACACGTCGTTCGTCAGGCTGTACACGCCGATCACCCGGCCCTGCTCGTCGCGGTGCGGCAAATAGTTGACCTGGAAGTGCCGCGGCCCCTGCCCCAGCACCGCCACCGTCTCGAACTGCACCGTCTCGCCGCGCAGCGCGCGCTCGATCTGGCGCTGCCGCAGGGCCATCACCTTCGGCGGCAGCACGTCCTGCATGCGCCGGCCCATCGCGGCGGCCACCGGGATGCCGGTCCAGGCCTCGAACACCGGGTTGCAGAACTGGAAGCGCAGGTCGGTGTCGACATACGTGATCAACGCCGGCACGTTGTCGGTGATCGTGCGCAGCCGCGCCTCGCTCGCGGCCAGTTGCGCCTGCGCCTGGTGGCGCTCGGTGATGTCCATCACCATGCCGTAGACACCGGCGACGCTGCCGTCCGGCCGCCGCTCGGGCACGTACTCGACCAGGTGATGGTGCTCGCCGCCGAGCCAGGGACCGTGCCGCTCGTAGCGCACGCGCTCGCCGCGCAGCGCGGCCGCGATGTGCTCTGCAATGACACCGAACGCGTCCGCGCCCAGCACGTCCTGCATGCGCTCGCCGATCATCGCCTTCGGGTCGAGGCCGGCCATCGGCAGGTAGCGGGCATTGGCGAACTGGTAGCGCAGGTCGGCGTCGACATGGAACACCAGCGCCGGCAGGTTGTCCGACACCATCTGCAGCCGGCGCTCGCTGCGCGCCAGGCGCTGCGCCAGCGGCAGCACATGCGAGCGCAACAGCCAGGCGCCCACCAGCACCAGCGCCGCCAGCAGGCCCGTCAGCAGGTGCAGCCGCGAGCGGATGTAGCTGAACAGCTCGCCGCTGTCGGTCTTGACCACCAGGCCCAGGTTGAGGCCTCGCAGCGGCGCATAGCCGGCCTGCACCGGCACGTCGCGCAGGTCCTTCACCGAATCGGTTCCGGTCATGCCGAGCAGGGCCTTCGAGATCGGCAGATAGGGCTGGCCGTCCTGCCGGTACATCGCGATGTGGCGGCCCGCCTCGTAGAAGCGGCTCGGCAGGCAGACCGCGTCGTCCTCGATGCGTGCGCACAGCAGCGCGTCGGTCGAATCGTCGTGGTGCTGCAGGTCGTACAGCAGCCCGGTCAGCACGCCCAGCCGGCGCTCCAGCACCAGGCCGCCGACGCGCGCTCCGTTGCGCTCGACCGGCAGTTCGCTGTGCAGCACCAGCCCGTCGTCCCACAGCAGCGTCGAATGGCCGTCGCCCAGCGGCAGCGCCACCGGCGCCTCGCGCAGCCGCGCCGAACCCGCCTCCAGCAACGCCTCGCCTCGCCCGTTCTGCACGCGCAAGGCGCTGAAATCCTGGCCCAGCACGCTGGCCGCCAGCTCGCGCAGGTCGTCGAAGGCCAGCGCATCGGTCGGCTTCACCGCCAGCTGCGCGAGCGAGCGCTGCAGCGCGAGCTGCCGCGACACGCTTTCGGCGATCTCCATCTCCTGCTTCAGGCTGTGCGCGAACGCGCCGGCATGGCCGCGTGCCGCGGTCTCGAGGCCCTCGGCCACCGTCATCTTGTAGGCGCGCTGCATCAGCGCGAAACCGGCCACGCCGGACACCACGGCGACGATGCCGAGCACGCCGACCGCGGTGCGGGTGATGCGATCCTCGGGTCGCTCGGCCACGGCGTCGGCCGCGTCGCCGGCCAGCAGGCTCGACCACAGCGCCGCGCCCAGCACCACCAGCATCGCCATCACCGCCGCCGACATGCTGTTGAACGACAGCAGCTTGTACATCGCCTCCAGGTCGAGCACGTAGCCGGTGAGCGCCGACAGGCCGACCGCGAGCGTGCCGTACACGCTGCACGACACCAGCAGGCCGCGCCAGCGCACGCCTGGCCTGTGCTGCAGCCACAGCGCCAGGCCGGCGAACAGGAAGCCGAGGCAGGAGTTCGGCGCCAGGCGTCCGGGGTGCGATGAGGCCGGCTGCAGCGCGCGGTGCAGCGCCGGCATGTCGATGCCGAGGTCGATGCCGCCCAGTTGCTCGGCCATCACCAGCACGGGCAGCAGCATCAGCAACGCGGCACACCACGCCAGCCGGCGCGACGGCACGCGCGGGCCGCTCCACAGCGCGACCGCCGCCACCAGGCCGAGCAGGCCGGCGTTGAAGCTGGCCGGCACCGCGTTCACGAACAGGCGAGCCAGCTCGACGCGACCGCTGAGCACGCCGGCCATCACGCACAGGCCGACGCCCGCCAGCCACAGGGCGGCGAGACGATGGAACGGCACCCGGGGAAGGATCGGCATGGCGGCAACGATGCGCCGCCCGATGCGGAGCTTTGCCGGATATCGGCCGACTCAGCCGGGTTCTTGAGCGGCCGGCGGTTGCGGCGGCAGCGGCAGCACGGCCTGCTCGGCCACCGCGAAGACCCGCTCGCCGGGCGCCGGCCGGATCGTCTTCAGCCCGGTGAACGCACCGAAGGCCGGCAGCACGCCGACCCGCTCGCCGAACCAGAAGCACGGCAGCCGCACATGGTCGCGGGGCCGTCCGCCGAGCACGATGCCCGGGTGCAGGTGACCGGCCAGCACGTAGCCGTCGTCGCGCGCAACGGGGTGGTGGCACAGTGCCAGCCCGCCGAGCCGCAGCGGCTCGTCGACGACGTCGATCCGGGCCCAGGCAGGCGGATCGCCGGCGTGGGCATCGTGGTTGCCGCGCACCAGCGTCAGATGCAGATCCGCATGCCGCTCGCGCCAGCGCGCGAGCGCCTCCAGCGTCGAGGCCGCGTGCGCATGCACGGAGTGCAGGAAATCGCCGAGGAACACGATGCGCCGCGCGCCGTGCTGCTCGACCAGTCCGGTCAGCCGCGACAGCGTTTCGCCGGTCGTGGCCTCCGGCACCGGCACGCCGAGCCTTCGGAACGACACCGCCTTGCCGAGGTGGGCATCGGCCACCAGCAGCGCGTGCTGCGCCGGCCACCAGGCGGCCTTCTGCGGCAGCAATGCGAGGCGCTGGCCGCCGACATCGGTCGTGACCATCGATCAGGGAAGGAAGAGGGAAAAGGCCGGCGTCAGCCGACCAGCAGGCGCAGCGCGGCGTCCAGGTGCTCGGTCGGCACGCGCTTGAAGCCGGAGCGCGCATAGCGCTGCAGGCGGCCGACCGCGAAGCCGGTCAGCACCGAGGACTGCGCATTCGCGTCGACGGTCGGCGTCGACGAGCCGGCCGCTTCGGCGGCGCTGCGCAGGCTCTGGCGCAGCTGCGATTCGATGCGGTCGAAGAACTGGTTCATGCGGGCGACGAGGCGCTCGTTCTCGAACACCAGCGCATCGCCGACCATCACGCGCGTCATGCCGGGGTTCTTCTCGCCGAACTGCAGCAGCACCGTGAGGATCTTCTGGGCCTGCACCTGGCCGCTCGTCTCGCGCTCGGTGATCTGGTTGACCAGCGTGAACACGCTCTGTTCGATGAACTCGATCAGGCCTTCGAACATCTGCGCCTTGCTCGCGAAATGGCGGTACAGCGCCGCTTCGGAGACATCGAGCTTGCCGGCCAGCGCGGCCGTCGTGATGCGGTCGGCGCCCGGCTGTTCGAGCATGTGGGCCAGCGTCTGCAGGATCTGCACGCGGCGCTCGCCGGGCTTCGGGCGCTTGCGGCCCGCCGGTTCGGCCACCGCGTCGGCTGCCACCTCGGGACTGGTGTCTTCGGGGATGGCAGGGGTGTCGGTCATCGCGGCGGTCGGAGTTGTCACAGGGAGAGGAGCTTGTTCAGCGATTGAATTCTTGCATACACATAGGGGGGCTTTCGGCAAGGGTGAACGCCAACTTCTGTGCTGTTGTTCGCAACTTTGGCCGTCTTCAGGTAGCGCTGCATCCAGACCGCGCGCATGCCGATGCGGTGTGCCGCCTTCTGGTGGGCCAGCGTGTCCTCGACCAGCACGCAGCGCCGCGGCGCCACCTTCAGCCGCACCGCGACGCGCCGCAGCATGCGCGCATCCGGTTTCGGCCGCAGGTCGCCGAACATCGTCATCTCGTCGATGCTGACCAGGCCATCGAAGCAGTCCGCGAGGCCGAGCGCCCGCAGCACGCGCAACGCGTAGGACCGTGGCGCGTTCGTCAGCAGGACCTTGCGGCCGCGCAGCCGGCGCAGCGCGGCGCGGTCGTGCGCATGGGTGCGCAGGCGGTCCTCGAGGCCTGGCAGCCGGTGCGTCTCCTCGAGAAAGTGGCTCGCGTTCACGCCGTGGTGGCGCACCAGGCCGAGCAGCGTGGCGCCGTAGCGGTCCCAGTACTGCTGGCGCAGCGCCGAGGCCTCGCCCGGCGCCAGCCCGAGGTGCGACACGATGTAGTCGTTCATCGCCTGGTTGGTCGGGCCGAACGCTGCGTGGGACGCGTCATGCAGCGTGTTGTCGAGATCGAACAACCACACCCGCGCCGATCGGCGTCCGCTCATTCGGCCAGCTCGTCGAGGATCGGGCAATCGGGCCGCTGGTCGCCGTGGCAGCAGCTCGCCAGGCTCGACAGCGTGCGCTTCATCGCCTCCATCTCGGCGATGCGGCGGTCGAGGTCGGCCATGTGGTCCAGCGCGATGCGCTTCACGTCGCCGCTCGCACGCCGGCGGTTCTGCCACAGCTTCAGCAGCTCGCCGATCTCGGCCATGCCGAAGCCGAGGTCGCGGGCGCGCCGGATGAAGCGCAGCGTGTGCACCTCCTTGTCGCCGTACTGCCGGTAGCCGGCATCGGTGCGGCCGACCTGCGGCAACAGCCCCAGCGATTCGTAGTGCCGCACCATCTTCGCCGACACGCCCGAGCGTTGTGCCGCTTCACCGATGTTCATCGTGCCACTCCCTTCCAGCGCCGCAACAGCAGCGCATTGCCGACCACGCTGACGCTGCTGAACGCCATCGCCGCGCCGGCGATCACCGGGTTCAGCAGCCCGAAGGCGGCCAGCGGGATGCCGACCACGTTGTAGATGAAGGCCCAGAACAGGTTCTGGCGGATCTTGCGTTGCGTCAGCCGCGCGATCTCGAGCGCATCGGCGACCAGGCGCGCATCGCCGCGCATCAGCGTGATGCCGGCCGCCTGCATCGCGACGTCGGTGCCGCTGCCCATCGCGATGCCGACGTCGGCCGCCGCCAGCGCCGGCGCATCGTTGATGCCGTCGCCGACCATCGCGACGCGTGCACCGCCGCGGCGCAGCGCCTCGACCAGCGCGGCCTTGTCCTGCGGCAGCAGCGCGGCATGCACGTCGGCCGCGTCGATGCCGAGTTCGCGCGCCAGCTTCGCCGCCGCGCCGGCGCTGTCGCCGGTCAGCAGCAGGCAGCGCACGTCGAGCGACTGCAGCTGGCGCACCGCGTCGGTCGCGCTCGGCTTCGCGGCGTCGCCGAACGCCAGCAGGCCGCGCAGCCGCGGCACCGGCGCGGCCTCGGCCAGCCACGAGACGGTGCGGCCGTCGAGCTGCAGCGCGTCGGCCCGGGCCTGCAGCGGCGAGACGTCGATGCCGCGCTCGCCCATGAAGCGGCTGCTGCCGAGCAGCAGCGTGCGCCCGCCGACCTCACCCGACAGCCCGCGGCCGGCGACGCTGCGCACGCCGCTGGCCGGCGCGATGGCCAGCCCGTCGTGCCGCGCCGCCGCGAGCACGGCCGCAGCCAGCGTGTGCTCGCTGCCGGCCTGCAGCGCCGCGCTGTCGGCGAGCAGTGCGCGCGCATCGCCATCGGCCGGCTCGCAGGCGACCAGCGCCGGGCGGCCTTCGGTCAGCGTGCCGGTCTTGTCGAACGCGACGATGTCGACCTGGCGTGCGCGCTCCAACGCCTCGGCATCCTTGATCAGGATGCCGCGCCGTGCCGCGACGCCAGTGCCGGCCATCAACGCGGCCGGCGTCGCGAGGCCGAGCGCGCACGGGCAGGCGATCACCAGCACCGCGACGGCGTTCAGCACCGCCGGCTCCCACGCCCCGGTCGCCAGGCCCCAGCCGAGCAGCGTGACGGCCGCCAGCACCAGCACCACCGGCACGAACACCGCACTGACCCGGTCGACCAGCTGCTGGATCGGCGCCTTCTTCGCCTGCGCCGACTCGACCAGGTGGACGATGCGCGACAACGCCGATTCGGCACCGAGCGTGGTCGCCCGCAGCAGCAGCAGGCCTTCGCCGTTGACCGACCCGCCGATCACCCGCCCGCCCGGCTGGCGCAGCACCGGCAGGGCCTCGCCGGTGATCAGCGATTCGTCGACATGGCTCTCGCCTTCGAGCAGCTCGCCGTCGACCGGCACGCGTTCGCCGGCCCGCACGACGACGAGGTCGCCGACCCGCAGCTGCGCGATCGGCAGGTCGCTTTCGGTGCCGTCGCGGCGCACGCGCGCCGTCTGCGGCCGCAGTGCGTTCAGGGCCCGGATCGCATCGGTGGCCTGCCGCTTGGCACGCTGCTCCAGCCACTTGCCGAGCAGCACCAGCGTGATCACCACCGCCGACGCCTCGAAATACAGGTGCCCGTGTCCGCCGTGCGCCCACAGCTGCTGCAGGCTGAGGCCGAACGCCGCCGAGGTGCCGAGCGCCACCAGCAGGTCCATGTTGCCGGTGCGCGCGCGCAGTGCCTTCCAGCCGGCGCGGTAGAAGCGCGCGCCGAGCACGAACTGCACCGGCGCGGCCAGCAGCAGCTGCAGCAGGCCGGGCAGCATCGCGTCGATGCCGGCGAGCGACAGCAGCATCGGCAGCACCAGGGGCAGCGACAACATGGCGGCGGCGATCACCGGCCAGGCCGGTACCGCGGCGGCCGGCGCTTCGTCTTCCTCGTGCACGTGGGCCGCATAGCCCGCCTTCTCGACCGCCGCCAGCAGCACCGCGGCATCGTCGACGCTGGTCTGCACCTCGGCGCGCTCGGTCGCCAGGTTGACGGTGGCCGACACGACGCCGGGCACGCGCTGCAGCGCTTTCTCGACACGCGCGACGCACGACGCGCAGGTCATGCCGTCGATGCCGAGGGACAGGGAATGGGGGGCGATGCCGGTCGTGTTCATGACGCGACTGTCAACCTTACCATCATGGTAATGTCAAGGCCTTGCCGGCCGTGGGGCTTCGCGGTGCGGCTTGACCTTGCCACGGTGGCAAGCTTCACAGTGAATCCATCAAACCACCACGGAGAACCCCATGATCGAGTTCCAGGTCGACGGCATGAGTTGCGGCCATTGCGTCAAGGCGGTGACGCAGGCGCTGAAGGACGCCGATCCCCATGCGCTGGTGGTGGTGAACCTCGCGGAGCACACCGTCGAGGTCGAATCGGCATCGGACCGGTCGCTGCTCGCGGCGGCGCTGACCGAGGCGGGCTACCCGCCCAAGTAGCCTCCATTCCGCGCCACGAACTCAGTGGCTCCGGATCATCGTGCCGTAGGCCTGCTCGGTCAGGATTTCCAGCAGCATCGCGTGCGGCACGCGGCCGTCGATGATGTGCACGGTGTTGACGCCGTTCTTCGCCGCGTCGAGGGCCGACGCGATCTTCGGCAGCATGCCGCCGCTGATGGTGCCGTCGGCGAACAGCTCGTCGATCTCGCGCGCCGACAGGTTGGTCAGCAGCTTGCCCTGCTTGTCGAGCACGCCGGGGATGTTGGTCAGCATCAGCAGCTTCTCGGCCTTCAGCACCTCGGCCAGCTTGCCGGCGACCACGTCGGCATTGATGTTGTAGTTCTCGTTCTCCGAGCCGAAGCCGAGCGGCGAGATCACCGGGATGAACTGGTCGTCCTGCAGCGCCTTGACGACCGACGGGTCGATCGACTCGATCTCGCCGACCTGGCCGACGTCGTGCACCTTGGTCGGGTCGTCGCGGTCGACCATCTTCAGCTTGTGCGCGCGGATCAGCCCGCCGTCGCGCCCGGTCAGGCCGACGGCCTTGCCGCCGACCGCATTGATCAGCCCGACGATGTCCTGCTGCACCTGGCCGGCCAGCACCCACTCGACCACTTCCATGGTCTCCTCGTCGGTGACGCGCATGCCCTGGATGAAGGTGCCCTTCTTGCCGATCTTGGCCAGCGCATCCTCGATCTGCGGCCCGCCGCCGTGCACCACCACCGGGTTGATGCCGACCAGCTTCAGCAGCACCACGTCTTCGGCGAAATCCTGCTGCAGCGCCGGATCGGTCATCGCGTTGCCGCCGTACTTGATGACCATGGTCTTGCCATGGAACTTCTGGATGTACGGCAGCGCCTGGGCCAGGATCTCCGCCTTGTCGCGCGGGGCGATGTGCGTCAGATCGGGGTTGGCGTGGCCTTGGGGCTTGTTGGCAGGGGGCTCGTTGTTCATGGAGGGCCTTCGTGGAGACGACCGCCACGGGTCGTCGCGGCGCGAATTGTAGGGGTCATCACTAGGTCGTGTGCACGCCGCGCCCGGTCGGCGGCACACCGCCCGGCGCGTCCTTCGACAAGGCCATCACGATGCCGCACAGCTCGTGCATGCGCTGCGGGCCGCACACCTGCGTCAGCAGTTCCAACTGGCGCTCCAGCACCTGCAGGCTGGCCAGCCGTTCGCGCACATGCGCCAGGTGGCCTTCGATCACCGCGTCGACCTTCGAGCAATCGGCCTGCGGGTGGTCGAGGAACTCCAGCAGCGGCCGCACCTCGTCCAGGCTCATGTCCAGCGACCGGCAGTTGCGAATGAAGCGCAGCCGTTGCACTTCGGCCTCGGTGTAGCGCCGGTAGTTGTTGCCACCGCGCGCCGGCGCGGGCAGCAGGCCGGCCTTCTCGTAGTGCCGGATCGTGTCGACCGGCACGCCGGTGGCTTCAGATACATCCTTGATGCGCATGGGGACTTGACCTTGGAGGGACTCCAGGCTTTCGACTGTGCCACAGCGCTTTCGCTCGGCCTCCCCATTTCCCATGTCACGACATTGCTGCGACCACGACCACGCGCATGCGCATGCCCATGCCCCCTCCGACGACGCGGGCCACGGCCACGGCCATTCCCACGACCACCTGCCCACCGGCCCGGTGTCGGCCGCCTACCGCCGCGTGCTGTGGGTCGCGCTGGTGCTGAATGCCGGCATGGCGGTGCTGGAGATCGGCGGCGGCCTGCATGCCGATTCGGCCTCGCTGCTGGCCGATGCGGCCGACTTCTTCGGCGATGCCGTCAACTACGGTCTGAGCCTGGTCGCGCTCGGCATGGCGGCCATCTGGCGCCCGCGCGTCGCCTGGTTCAAGGGCTCGACGATGGCGGTCTACGGCGCCGCCGTGCTGGGGCTGGCGCTGTGGCACGCATGGCATGGCGCGTCGCCGGCGCCGGCCACGATGGGCTGGATCGGCGCGCTGGCGCTGGCGGTGAACCTGGGCGTCGCGCTGCTGCTCTACCGCTTCCGCGAGGGCGACGCCAACATGCGCTCGGTGTGGCTGTGCAGCCGCAACGATGCGATCGGCAATGCCGCGGTGCTGCTGGCCGCCGTCGGCGTGTTCGGCACCGGCACGATGTGGCCCGATGTCGTGGTCGCGCTGCTGATGGCCGGCCTCGGGCTGCAAAGCGGCATCGCGGTGATGCGGCATGCCCGGGTCGAGCTGCGGCACGCCGACCGGGCGTTGCCGAAACAGGCCTTGTGACCCGCCGCATCGACCCCCATCTACCGGCCGCAAGCCTCTTTACCGAGGTCCTCTTGAAAGAGAAAGGCAAACGGACATGAAACGACTTCTTGCCATGCTGGCCTTCGTGGCCATGGGTCTGGCGTCGGCCGCGGCGTTCGCGCTGCCGACCGTCACCGAGGTGCAGGCCGAGGTGCAGAAGGGCAACTACGCCCAGGCCGAGACGCTGATGCGCGACGTCGTGGCCGCCAAGCCCGGCAGCGCGAAGGCGCACTACGTCTACGCCGAGATCCTCGCGCACAACAAGCGCTACGAGTTCGCGCTGCAGGAGGCGCGCCTCGCGCAGCAGCTCGACCCGGCGATCGGCTTCACGCAGCCGGACAAGTTCAGGAGCTTCGAGCAGCTGCTGGAGCGCGAACAGCGCGGCACCACCGCGGCCGGCGGCGGCAATTCGGCGGGCACCGCGGTACAGGCGCCGCGCCAGGCGCCGGCTCCGCGCGCCGCCGAACGCAGCAGCGGCCTCCCCGGCTGGATCTGGGGCGCCGGCTTCGCGGTGATCGCGGTGCTGCTGTGGCGCATGTTCAGCGCCCGCCGCGCGCAGCCGATGTCGCCCGCCTACGCCGGCGGCATGCCGACCGGCGGCTACGGCCCGAACTACAGCCCGATGGGCGGCGGCACCGGCAGCGGCATGCTGGGCACCGGCCTGGCAGCGGCCGGCGGTTTCGCGGCCGGCATGCTGGCCGAGAAGATGCTCGACGGCCACCGCGACGGCGGCTCGTCGTCGTCGAACGCCGCGTCGGACGGCGGCCTGTCGCCGGGCTACTTCGACAACGGCGCGGCCGATGAACTGTCGAACCGCTCGGTCGACTTCGGCTCCGGCGGGGATTGGGACAGCGGTGGTGGTGGCGGAGGCTCCGACGGCGGCGGGTCCGACGGCTGGTGATGAGCCGTGGCCGTCACCCCGTCATCTGGCGGGCTTGACGAAGCGCAGCGCGAACCGGTCGGCCGGCTCTTTCATGTCGAAGAAGGCCTGATCGCGCGGATCGGCCGGGTTGCGCAGGAAATCGCTGTCGGCTTCGAACACGAAGCCGGCCGCCTCGATCTCCTGCCGCACCAGCTGCTCGTCGATGCGGTGCAGGCGCTTCGCGTCGGCCACGCCGGTGCCGGCCTTCGCCGCATGGTCGACCAGCACCAGGTGGCCGCCCGGCTTCAGCGCGTCGAACATCGCGCGGTTCAGCCGGGGCCGGTCGACCGGCGAGTACGCGATGTCGTGGTACGACAGCACCAGCGTCACCAGGTCGACCCGCGGCGCATCGGCGGGGAACAGGTCTTCGAAGGGCCGCACCAGCACGCCGACCTGCGGCTGCGGATGCGCGGCCAGCCGCTTGTCGAGCACCGGCCGGGACTGCGTCACCTGCGACCAGACCTTGCCCTGCGGTCCGACCGCCAAGGCCATCAGCTGCGTCGTGTAGCCACCACCGGCCGACACGTCCAGCACCGACATGCCCGGCTTCGCCTGCGCGAAACGCAGCAGGCCGATCGGCTGGCGGCCGGCGTCCGCCTTGCGGTCGTCGTCGGTGCGCAGCGGGCTGGCGAGCAGCGCCTGCAGGTCCGCATCCGTCTGGGCCGAGGCCGGCCAGGGAGAGAGCAGCGCGAGCGCCGTGGCCAGCACAGCACCGCGAATCCAGTCGTGACGCATCGGACGCTCCTTCGAATGAGGACTGCATTCTGGCGTCGCCGGCCGGGCCGCACCGGCGAGGGGGCATGCCCCGCGTGCGGCGGCGTCAGCCCTCCACCGGGTTCAGCACCGCATGCACGATGCCGCCCAGCTGCTCCAGCGTGTACTCCTTCTGCATCAGCCCCTTGATTCCAGCCTGCTGCGCCGCGCTGCGCATCTCGTCGGAGATGAAGCCCGAGCTGATGACCACCGGCAGGTCGGCGCGGATGCGCCCGATCTCGGCCGCGAGCTCCATGCCGGTCAGCTCCGGCATGTTGTAGTCGGTCACCACCAGGTCGTAGGCCACGGGATCGCGCTGCAGCAGCGCCGCCGCCTCGCGCGGCTGGTCGATGCCGGTCACGCGGTAGCCGGCCCGCTGCAGCAGGCTCTCGACCATCAGCAGCATCGCCGGGTCGTCGTCGACCACCAGCACGTGCTGCCCTCGCCCGACCGGCACCGGCGCCGGCGCGCCGGCCGCATCGACCCGCTGCGGCCGGTGCGGCAACAGCGGGAAGTAGAGATGGAAGGTGCTGCCGCGCCCCGGCTCGCTCTCGACGTCGATCGCGCCGGCATGCGCCGTCATGATGCCGTGCACCACCGACAGCCCGAGGCCGGTGCCCTGCCCGACCCGCTTGGTGGTGAAGAACGGCTCGAACACCCGCGCCCGCGTGGCCTCGTCCATGCCGACGCCGTTGTCGGACACCCACAGGTGCGCACAAGGCCCCGGCGCCAGGTCGCCCAGGCGTTGCGCCTCGTCGGCATCGATGCGGCGTTCGTCCAGCCCGATCGTGATGCGCCCGCTGCTGCCCTGCAGCGCATGCCAGGCGTTGGTGCACAGGTTCAGCAGGATCTGCTGCACGTGCGTGGCATCGGCGCTGACGAACAGCGGCCGCTCCTCCAGCGCCAGCGCCAGCTCCACGGTGGCCGGCAGCGTCGAGCGCAGCAGCGCGATCGACTCCTCGATCATCGGCCGCATCGGCTGGCTCACCAGCTCGTGCGGCTGCATGCGGCTGAACGCGAGGATCTTCTGCACCAGGCTGCGCGCGCGCACGCCGGCCATCTCGATCTGCTTCAGCGGCGGCGTCGCGCCATGGGTGTCGTCGAGCCGGTCGCGCGCCAGCGAGACGTTGCCGAGGATCGCCGCGAGGATGTTGTTGAAGTCGTGCGCGATGCCGCCGGCCAGCGTGCCGATGGCCTCCATCTTCTGCGACTCGCGCAGCTGCGCCTCGAGCAGCACGCGCTTCGCCTCGGCCTGCTTGTGCTCGCTGATGTCGGTCACCATGCCGAGCGAGCCGACATAGTGGTCGGCCTCGTCGAACACCGGCGTGATCGACATCGACACCCACAGCGGCTGCCCTTCGCTGCGGTGCATGCGCAGCTCCACCGTCTCGACGGTGCCGGGCGGCCGGCTCGCCAGCGCCTCGGGCGCCAGCCGCGCGGCCGGGTCGTCGACGAATTCGGCGAGCGGCCGGTCGAGCATGTCGGTGGCGCCTTGCCCGAGCAGGCGCAGCAGCTTCGGGTTGACGAAGGACAGGCGGCCCGGCGCATCGATGAGCCAGATGCCTTCGTTCGCCGTCTCGACGATGCGGCGGTAGCGCCGTTCGCTGTCGCGCAGCTCGCGCGTCATCACGCGGGCCACGCTGTAGGCGCGCATGCGCCCGGTGGTCAGCTGCCAGGTCAGCGCGGCCAGCAGCAGGCTCAGCCCGATGCCGGCCACCGCGATGATGCGGGCCGACTCGCGGTGGTGGCGTGCCTCGAACTCCGGCGTGCTGCGCACCTGCACCGTCCAGCTCTGGCCGGCCACGCCGATGTACTCCTGCGCTTCGAAGCGCGCCGGCTGCCGGTCGGCCTCCGCGCCGACCGAGCGGTACATCAGCGCATCGTCGCGCGGCTCGACGCCGTCGTAGACGCGCAGGTCCAGCCCCGGCGTCGACTCGCCGTACAGGCTGGACATCAGGTCGCCGATGCGAAAGCCGGCCCACACCCAGGCCACGACGCTGCGCCGCCGCGCGGCCACGCTGTCTGCAGGCTGCCCGGGCGCGTACAGCGGCAGCAGCATCAGGAAGCCGTACTGCGGCGCGTGGTCGGGCTCGGTCACCAGCCGGATGCGGCCGGTGATCGCGACGCTGCCGGAATCGCGCGCCTTGTCGAGCGCGGCGCGGCGCGACGGGTCGGTGGAGATGTCGTAGCCGAGCGCGGACAGGCTGCGGCCGTCCGCCGGCGCGATGAACGTGACCGGCACATAGCTCGCGCGCGGTCCGGGCGGGCGGACCTCGTAGAACGGGATGCCGGACCGGCGCTGCGCCGTTTCGTGCGCCGCGAGGTCGGGGCCTTGCACCAGCGGCCCGTAGGCGATCGCCTGCAGGCCGTTGAAGTCGACGCCGACCAGCAGCGCGTCGACATAGCGGTCGAAGCGAGCGCGGTCGACCGAGCCGCTCGCGAGGAACAGGCCCTGCACGCCGCGCAGCATCTGCTCGAAGGCGGCCATGCGCTGCTCGATGCGGCTGGTGGCCTGGCGCAACCCGAAGTCGAAGCTCGCGCGCAATGCGGCGGCCTCGGACGCGCGCTCATGGCGCCATGCCAGCGCGGTGACCGTCAGCGAGACGGCCGCGACCAGCAGCGACATCAGCAGCGGAAAGGCTCTCTTCACGCCGGGTCCGAACGAAGTGACGTGGAGGCCGTCATTTCTAGAAGTGCGTCATCGTGCGCGCCAACTCGGCCGGGAAGTACTTCTCGAAGATGCGCTGCATGCTGCCGTCGGCGCGCATCTCGTCGACCAGCGCGCGCCAGGCCTGCTGCTGCGCCGGCGACAGCGACCGCTTCGACATGATCAACCCGTGCGGCACCGCCGGATCGTCGAACTCGACGATGCGCGTCTGCGCGCGGATCGTGCCCTGCTGCACCGTCGGGTAGTCGAAGGGCTCGATGATCATCGCCTGCACGCGGTTGTCGAGCAGCACCTGGTACAGCGGCTCGAGGCTGGACGCATGGTTCACGCGGCCCTGCGCATCGAGCGCGTCGACCAGGCGGTTGGCGGTCGGGCTGTAGCGGAAGCTGCGGATCACGCCGAGCCTGAGCTTCGGGTCGCGCTCGAAATCGGCCAGCGCGGCGACGTTCGCATCCCGGCGCACCAGCAGGTAGTACTTGTTCGACACGTACCACGCGAAGGCGGCGAACTGCTCGCGCGCCGGGTTGGTGATGCCCGACAGGCTGAAGTCGAGCGCGCCGCCTTCGATCAGCTGCCAGATGCGGGCGCGCGGCAGCACCGAGACGCTGAACTTGCAGCCGCTGCGGCGCGCCAGTTCGTCGGCGATGTCCTTGTCGATGCCCTCGCCGGTGACGCCCGAATAGAGCAGGCCGTGCTCGTGCAGCGCGAGGCTCATCGGGCGCAGGCATTCGGGCTTGTCGGCGGCAACGGCCGGCAAGGCCGCCCCGAGGGCGACCGCCAGGGTCCAGGCTTGCGCGCGCAGCCATGTCGACAACTTCAGCATGCGGTGAAACCCCCTGGGGGCGCAGCATAGCCCGGCATCGCGGTGCCCGGTCCGGGGAGTTGCCGCCAGGCCCGGGAAAATCCCACACTGGGGATGCCGTCGGCGCCGCGGCAGCGGCAGAATCGCCGGCGTCCGACGCACACGCCCCCGCTCGCCTTCCGCATGACCGCCACCGTTTCCACTTCGCCGCACCCCACCCGCCAGCCCGGTCTCGACACGCTGCGGGCGCTGGCCATCCTGCTGGTCTTCGCGTACCACTACCGCGTGTTCGTCAGCGGCCATAACACCTTCGGCTGGGCGAGTGCGGTCGGCTGGACCGGCGTCGACCTGTTCTTCGTGCTCAGCGGCTACCTGATCGCCAGCCAGCTGATGGGCGGCATGCTGCACGGGCGAACGTTGTCGCTCGGCGCGTTCTACCTGCGACGCGCGCTGCGCACGCTGCCGGCTTTCTGGGTCGTGCTGGGGCTGTACTTCCTGTTCCCGGCCGTGATGGGTGGACGCGAGCCGCCGCCGCTGTGGCGCTTCCTGACGTTCACGCAGAACTTCGACCTGCAGCCGGGCACCGCGTTCTCGCATGCGTGGTCGCTGTGCATCGAAGAGCAGTTCTACCTGGTGCTGCCGCTGGCGCTGCTCGGGCTGATGCGCCGGCGGCAGCGGCTCGCACTCGCCTGGGCCCTGCTGGCCTCGCTGGTCGTCGCGGCGATCGCATGGCGCAGCGTGCTGTGGCTGCAGTACGGGCGCGAGGCCGGCGGCGCGATCGAGGGCTACTACCCGAACGTCTACTACGCGACGCTGTGCCGCTTCGACGAATTCCTGCCGGGCGTCGCGCTGGCGCTGCTGAAGCACGGGCACCCGGCCACCTGGGCCCGGCTGATGCCGCATGGCCGGGCGCTGTTCGCGGTGGGCGCCACGGCGACGCTGGCGGTGCTGTGGGCGGCGCTGAACTTCTACGAGATCCCCGGCTACGGCTACGGCTACGCGATGAGCGGCTTCGGCTACTCGCTGGTGGCGATGGCGTTTGCGCTGCTGCTGCTCGGCGCGCTGGCCGACGGCTCGCCGCTGCAGCGGCTGCGCATCCCCGGGGCGGCGCCGCTCGCGCTGTGGTCGTATGCGCTGTACCTGACGCACAAGCCGATCGCGGTGATCGTGAACCGGCTGATCAAGCCCTGGGGTCTGCCCGAGCCGCTGCACGTGGCGCTGGTCGCGCTGGCCTGCCTGGCGGGCGGCTGGCTGCTGTACCGCGCAGTCGAAACCCCGTTCATGCGCTGGCGCGATCGGCGCTGGCCGCGGCATTTCGATGTCGCGCCGCGCGCCACGGCGGCGCTGCCGAGCACGCCATGACGCTGCAGCGCCTCGGCCTCGCGCTGCTGCTGGCCGCCGCCGTGCCGCCCGGCCTGCCCCCGGCGCAAGCCGCCGAGGCCTACGCGATGCAGGCCGCGCGCCAACCCGATTTCGGGCAGATGCAGCGGCTCGGCCGCACGATGTTCTTCGACCCCGCGCTGTCGGCGTCGGGCGAACAGAGCTGCGCAAGCTGCCACGACCCGGCCTCGGCCTATGGCCCGCCGAACGGCAAGCCGGTGCAGCCGGGCGGGCGCGACGGGCAGGCGCTGGGTTTTCGCGCGACGCCGTCGCTGCGCTACCTGCAGAACGTGCCGCCGTTCACCGAGCATCGCTTCGACGACGACGTCGACGAGAGCGTTGACCAGGGCCCGGCCGGCGGCCACGACTGGGACGGCCGCGCGGCCACGGTGCACGAGCAATCGGGCCTCGCGCTGCTGTCGCCGAACGAGATGGCGAATGCGGATGCCGCGGCGGTGGTCGAGCGGTTGCGGCGCGCGCCGTACGCCGGCGAATTCCGCGCGACCTTCGGCGCCGATGCGCTCGACGCGGTGGAGCCGGCCTTTCAATGGGCGCTGCTGGCACTGGAGATGTTCCAGCAGGACGCGGCGCAGTTCCATCCGTACAGCAGCAAGTACGACGCGGTGCTGCGCGGCCGCGCGCGCCTGACGCCGCAGGAGGCGCGCGGCCTCGCGCTGTTCAACGACGAGGCCAAGGGCAACTGCGCGTCATGCCACCCGAGCGCGGTCAGCGCGACGACCGGCGCGTTCCCGGCCTTCACCGACCACGGCCACATCGTCGTCGGCGTGCCGCGCAACCGCGACCTGCCGGCGAACCGCGACCCGGCGTTCTTCGATCTCGGTTTGTGCGGGCCGGAGCGGCACGACCTGGCGGCAAGCCGCGAGCACTGCGGCGCGTTCCGCACGCCGACGCTGCGCAACGTGGCGCTGCGGCAGGCCTTCTTCCACAACGGTGTGCTGCACTCGCTGGACGAGGTGATGCGCTTCTACGTGACGCGCGACCTGGAACCGCAACGCTGGTTCGGCCGCGGCGCGGGCGGCCAGGTCGAGCCGTACGACGACCTGCCGGGCGCGCTGAAGGAGAACGTCAACACCGATCCGCCGTTCGATCGGGTCGCCGGGGACAAGCCGGCGCTCGATGCGCAGGAGATCGCGGACGTGATCGCGTTCCTGAAGACATTGACGGACGGATATGCGCCCTGACGTCAGTCCAGCTTCAACGCCCCTGTCAGGTCCCCCATCGCCGCCGACCCGTTCTTCGCGAGCCCCTCGTCGCGCATCTTCAACCCCGGCAGCGTCTCCAGCTGCCAGCGCCGCGTGATGAAGCGCAGGATCGAGCCGGTGTCGTATGGCGTGTGGTCGACGAAGCCCTTCTTCGCCCACGGCGACACGATGATCGCCGGGATGCGCGAGCCCGGGCCCCAGAGGTCGCCCTTCGGCACCGGCGCGTGGTCCCAGAAGCCGCCGTTCTCGTCGTAGGTCACGACCACCAGCATGTGCTTCCACTGCGGGCTCTGCTGCAGCTGGCCGATCAGGTCGGCGATGTGCTGGTCGCCCGAGGCCACATCGGCATACCCCGCGTGCTGGTTCAGGTTGCCCTGCGGCTTGTAGAACGTCACCGGCGGCAGCGTGCCCGCCGCCGCATCCTTCAGGAAGCTCTCGTCGAAATCCTTCAGGTGCGCGCGTCGGTAGGCGGCCCTCGCCGGATCGGTCGGGTCGACCGTCGCGTAGTAGTTGAACGGCTGGTGGTGCGTCTGGAAGCCGATCGGCGGTGCATAGATGATCTTGCGCGCCACCGCCGCCGGCTGGCGGCCTTCGGCGGTCGCCGCATTCCACGCGCCGCCGTACCAGGCCCAGTCGACGCCCTTGCGGTCGAGCATGTCGCCGATCGTCAACTGCGTCTGCGGCGGCAAGGTGTTGGCCTTGCCGGCATCGGCCAGCAGGTCGCTGCCGGTTGCGGCGGGCGGCACGCCGCTCGGCTGGTAGGCCGGTTGCATCGTGTTGACGGCGTAGTACTGGCCGTCGCCCGCGTAGTTGGCCGGCGTCAGGTTGCTGCTGTTGACGTACTTCGGCGGCCCGGCGATCGCCGACGACGGCGAATCCGGCCGCGTCGTCAGCTTCGCGCTCCAGCGGCCATCGGGAAGCCGGTCCACCACCGAGATCGAGCCCTTGGCCGGCGACTGTTCGGCCCCCGGGTACACCGGCACGCAGGCGCACACCAGGTACTGGTGGTTCAGGAACGAGCCTCCGAACGCGCCCATGTAGAAGCGGTCGGCCAGCACGTACTGCTGCGCGATCTGCCACAGCCGCATGCGGCTGCCGTCGTAGTAGCCCATCGCGAGCCCGCCGCCATCGGCCCAGGCGGCGAACTTGTCGTTGCGCCCGCCGTTGATCTGCATCTGGTTCTCGAAGAAGCGGTGGTACAGGTCGCGCGTGATCACGTCCTGGCCGACCTTCACGCCGCTGCCCTGGTAGCCGGCCTCGGCATCGATCTGGAACGGCTTGTTGTCCTGGTTCGCCGTCGCGCCCTGCGCCAGCGTCACCGCCTGGCCGGCGGCGGTGACGCCGCCCCAGGTCTGCGGCAGCTTCGGCAGCGCCAGGTCGCTGTCGCGCTCGGTCTGCGGCTGCCACGCGCTGCGCGACGACGGATTGACGCCGGGGATGCCGTCGGCGCCGGGGTACAGGCCGTACAAGGTGTCGAACGCGCGGTTCTCCGCAAAGATCACGACCACCGTGCGGATGCTGTCCTGCAGCTTCGCTTCGGCGGCGGGGCTGCCCGCCGGGGGCTGGGTGCCGCAGGCGGCCAGCGATGCCGCCAGGGCGATGACGGTGGCTCGGATCTTCATCGGTCGCTCTCCTGGTTGTTCTTCGAGGGAGCGCCATCATCCGTCATTTCTCGAGCGGCTTCAGCTGCTGCAACAAGGTCGGGATCAGCTCGCTGACGGTCGGGTGGATGTGCACCGCGCGCGCGATCACCGTGTACGGCGCATTGGCCGCCATCACGTCGAGCAGCGAATGCACGATCTCGTCGCCGTCGATGCACAACAGCGACGTGCCGAGGATGCGTTCGGTCTGCGCATCCACCAGCACCTTCATGAAGCCCTGCGTCTCGCCGCGCTCCTTCGCACGGCCGACGCGCGTCATCGGCATCGTGCCGACCAGCGCCTCGCGGCCGCTCGCCCGCACCTCGGCCTCGGTCAGGCCGACCCGACCGAGCGGCGGATCGATGAACAGCGCATAGGCCGGGATGCGGTCGCTGACGCGGCGCGGGTCGTCGTCCAGCAGGTTGGCGGCGACGATCTCGTGGTCGTTGTACGAGGTGTGCGTGAACGCGCCGCGGCCGTTGCAGTCGCCCATCGCCCAGATGCCCGGCACGCTGGTGCGCAGCTGGTCGTCGACCTCGATGAAGCCGCGCGCATCGCAGGCCACGCCGGCCTGTTCGAGCCCGAGGTCGTCGGTGTTCGGCCTGCGGCCCACCGCCACCAGCAGGTGGCTGCCGTTCAGTTCGCGCGGACGGCCGTCCTGCGTGATGCCGAGCCGGATGCCGCCGTCGGCCGCGCGGGCCAGCGTGAAATCGCGCGCCATCGTCAGCACCTCGATGCCCTCGCGTTCGAGGATCGCGCGGATCTCGGCCGACACCTCCGGGTCCTCGCGCGACACCAGGCGCCCGCCGTGCTCCAGCACCGTGACGCGTGCGCCGAAGCGGCGGTGCATCTGCGCGAACTCCAGCCCGATGTAGCTGCCGCCGATCACCAGCAGGTGCTCCGGCACCACGTCGAGCGCCATCATCGAGGTGTTGGTCAGCACCGGCACCTCGCCGATGCCGGGCCAGTCGGGCAGCGACGCGCGCCCGCCGGTGTTGATGAAGATCTTCGGCGCCTCGAGCACGTCGTCGCCGACCTGGACGCGGTGCGGCGCGACGAAGCGCGCATGGCCCCACAGCAGCGTCAGGTTCTCCATGCCGCCGAGCCACGACGACAGCGACGCGACCGACTGCGCGACGATCGCGTCCTTGCGCGCCTTCACCGCCTTCATGTCGACGCGCACCGGGCCGTCGATCACGACGCCGTAGTCGGCCGCGCGCCGCGCGACATGGGCGGTGCGCGCGCTCGCCACCAGCGTCTTGGTCGGGATGCAGCCGTCGTTGACGCAGGTGCCGCCGAGGTGCTCGCGCTCGACCAGCGCCGTCTTCATGCCGGCGGCACACAGCTTCGCGGCGAGGAACGGGCCGGCCTGGCCGCTGCCGATCACGATGGCATCGAATGGGCGTGCAGTGCGTGTCATGGGGGTTCTCCGGGACGGTGGACATCAGCGTGCCGCGCATCATGCGCCGGCATCGAAGCAGCAGCGACTGAGTCGGGTTCGCGACAGCAAACTGACAGCCCTTTTCTCGGCAGGGCGCTTGACCCGTCATGGCCGGCTCCTTAGACTTCGCGGCCCAGGGACCGAAAGAATTCTTTCGACCCACGCCAGCCGGCCGCCTGTCTTGCGGCACACGACTCCCACTCGGAGACGCTTCCCCTCTCGCTCCCCTTCAACCGGGCCTCGGCTGCCCTTGCCGCCGAGGAACATTGCGTCTTCGAGGCCTGCGTGGACACGAGTCGTCATCGGCTGCTCGACAGCCAGTTCCAGCTTCACAGCGCGTTCGGCGATGCGTGGTTCTTCGACCGCATCGCGCGCTCGTACGAACCCGCGCCGATCGAGCCCTGCGCCACGCCGGCGCTCGACATCCGCGTGCACCACGCGAGCGCGGCCGAACTGGTCGACGCGGCGGCCGACTGGCCGGGGCAAGCGCGCTTCCACCGCTCGCTGAACTACCCGCACTGGAACCTCGAAGGCCCGGCCGATCCAGGGGCCCGTCACGGGACCAGTCACGGGACCGGCGCGATCCACCTGCCCGGCGAAGGCATGCTGTTCCGCCACGACGCGCAGCGCGCCTGCCTCGACGTGCACATCGACCCGATGCACGCGCTGCGCTCCAGCGAGCTGATCTTCCATGCCGCGCGCAACCTGACGCTGTGGCGGCGCGGGCCGCGCTTCGCACCGATGCTGCACGCGAGCGCGGTGGTGCTCGACGGCGCGGCCTGGCTGTTCCTCGGCGGCAAGGGGGCCGGCAAGTCGACGCTGTTCATCGACATGGTGCTGCGGCACGGCGCGCGGCCACTGGCGAACGACCGGGTGCTGCTCGACGCCGACGACGGCCGCAGCGTGTGGTCGTGGCCCAGCTACCTGTCGTACTGCGAGGGCACCATCGTCGACTACCCCGAGCTGCGGCGCATCTTCGACGCCGGGCTGCGCGACCTGCAGCGCCGCCACCTCGACGCCGGCCAGACCTGCGACCGCGCGCTGTACCGGCGCAGCTACGAGCAGCAGCACAAGCGCATCGTCGCACCCTGCCTGCTGGCCGAGGTGCTGGGCACGCTCTATGTGCCGCGCGCGCCGCTGGCCGGCGTGGTGCGGGCCACGCTCGAACCCGGCCATGCCGCGGGCATCACGCTGCATTCGGTGGGCAGCACCGCCGGCCTGCAGCAGGCCGACATCGCCGATGCGCTGTTCCCGGCCGACGACCCCGACTTCCCGTGCTGGCACGGCGACACCCACGGCCTCGCGCAACGGCCCGAACCGGCCGCCGCGGCGCTCGGCTGGCTGCGTGCCGCCGGCGTGCCCTGGCTCGAACTCACGCTCGACCCGGTCTGCGGCAAGCCGGGGCTGCGAAAACTTCTCGATCGATGAAAGGGAACACGACATGACCTGCAGAGAGCTGCCCGTGGATTTCAGCTTCACCGACACCGAGCGCAGCGCGCTGGTGCGGCGGCTCGAATCGATCCGCGTCAACCCGTACAAGGCCTACGAGGCCTTCCGCCACGAGATCTGCATGCTGGTCGCGAGCGACCCCCATGTCGCGCGCTTCCGCGATTTCATGGAGGCGCGGCGGCGCGTGTCGGCCTACGAGCGGCCGTTCGTGTTCGTCGCGAACTGCCCTATCGACAGCGTGCTGCCCGAGCTCGGCAACGTCGATCCGGTGGCCGACAAGCACGCGAAGAAGCGCAGCTTCGTCGCCGAAGGCTTCCTGCAGCTGCATGCCGACGTGGCCGGCGAGCACCCGATCTCGTACCTCAACGTCAACGACGGCGATGTCTTCCAGGACATCTTCCCGAAGGCGTCGCTGAGCGACTCGCAATCGCAGAAGGCGCTCGGCCCGATCCATTTCCACAAGGACCTGGCGAACCATTTCGTGCGCCCCGACCTGGTCAACATCCTGTCGCTGCGCAGTTGCGACGACAACGAGATCTGGACCACCTTCGTCGCCAACCGCGATGTCCTCGCCGCGCTCGACAGGAACACGCTCGCGGTGCTGCGCGAGGGCGCGTTCTACACCCCGTTCGACGACCTGTCGATGATGGGCGGCAACGTGGCGCTGGGCAGGGCCGCCGACCATGCGGTGCTGACGCGCGAGGTCGAGCTGCGCTTCTTCGAGAAGCGCACCGAAGGCCTGACCGATTCGGCGACCCGCGCGGTGCAGCGGCTGACCGAGACGCTGCATGCGGTGAAGCGCCGCGTGCAGATGCGGCCCGGCGATTTCGTGTCGATCGCGAACAACCTGTCCCTGCACGGCAAGGAGATCGGCATCGTGCGCAACGAAGCCGCGCAACGCCAGCGCTGGAGCATCAAGACGGTCAACGTCCATGCCATCGCGCCGCATGTGCCCCACCTGGTCCCCGGCAGCTCGTACCTGATCAATGGATGAACACCGCCCCCCGCGCTGGTGCGCCGTCACCGGCGCCAGCCGTGGCATCGGACGCGCGGTCGCGCAGGGCCTGCTCGCGAGCGGGTTCGGCGTCATCGGCATCGCCCGCCATGCCGCGCGGCTGGCCGAGATCGAGCGCGACTGGCCGCGGCGCTTCATCGCGTTGCCGCACGATGTCGCGCAGCCCGGCCTGCGCACCGCCTTCGATCGGCTTGCCGCGAGCGAACGCCTGCGGCTGCACGACATCGAACTCGCGGTGCACTGCGCCGGCTGCGCGTTCCAGGGCGCGCCGCTCACCGAGATGAGCGATGCCGACCTGCACGCCACCATCGACACCAACGTGCTCGGCACCACGCTGGTCGTGCGCGACATCGCGCGCCTGCTGCAGCAGCGCGGCGGCGGCACGCTGATCGTGCTCGGCTCGATCGCCGGCCACGACGCCGCCCCGGCGATGGCCGCCTATGCCGCGAGCAAGGCGTACACGCAGCAGCTGCTGCGCTGCGTGCGCGCCGACCTGCACGGCTCGGGTGTGCGCGTGAGCTGCGTGCAGCCCGGCACCACCCGCACCGGCCTGCTCGACGGCCAACCCGGCCTCGGCGCCGCCGAACGCTTCGAGGGCTTCGCACCGCTCGAAGCGCAGGACCTCGCCCGCACCATCGAATGGATCCACCGGCAGCCTGCGCACGTCAACGTGCAGGAGATCAGCCTCTTTCCGGTCGCGCAAAGCCTGTATGTGCGCGGCATCCATCGGCAGCCGATCCCGGCCTGCGGCCGGGCGGCATCGCCGAGTTGACCCTGCCTTCCCGCCACCACAGGCACGCCACCATGCCCTACCCTGCATCCACCTCCCTCGCCACTCCCTTGGCCACTCCCCTGGCGACCACCGCCCCCGTCAGCCTGCCGCTGCCCGCGGCACCGGCCGACAGCGCCGGCGTCGACAGCGAAATGATCCAGGTCGCCCGGCTGCTGTGGCCGGGCCCGCAGTCGGTCGAGCCCGTCGCCGGCGGCCTGTTCAACCGGGTGTTGAAGGTCAGCTCGCCGGCCGGCACGCACTACCTGAAGCGCTTCACCGAAGTCGCGTTGTCGGGCGACTTCCCGCCGCTGCCGACCCGCGCCGCCCAGCGCTGCCTCGTCGCCTGCAGCTGGCACGACCTGGCGTCTCGCGCCTGCGTGATGCCGCCCCCCGCGCAGCCCCCCGGGCAGCCCCCCCGGCAGGCCGCCATCCGGCAACCCACCGCCAGGCCGCTGACCGTGCCGGCGCTGATCGCGATCCAGAGCGAGTACGACATCGTTGCAATGGACGCCGCGGCCGGCGCGCCGCTGCACGAGCGGCTGACGTCCGGGCCCGGTGACAAGGCGGTCGACGCGGCCGCCCTCGAGCTGCCGCTGCGCTCGATCGCGCGCTGGCTGGGTCGGTTGCATGCCTTGCCGCTGCAGCCGCGCAACGCCCTGCTCGCCGCGAGCCGGCCGTTCAAGGCCTTCAAGATCGAGCTGCAGTACGTCCGGCTGCTCGACGAATTGCCGCCGCGTTTGCACCGTGCGGCGCGCGCCTTCATCGACGACTACCTGGCGCTCGAAGCCGAGCCGGTGCACGGCGACCTGAACTCGCGCAACTTGCTCGTCGACGCCGACCACCGGGTGTCGGTGATCGACTTCGAGCAAGGCCACTTCGGCGAAGGCAGCTACGACCTGGCCTACCTGCTCAGCGAGTACGCGATCCGCGCACTGAACCACGACCGCGACCCGCTGCCGATCGTCGCCCGCGCCTGGGACCACTACGGCAGCACCCGGCTGCCGGCCGATCCGTCGGCCTGGCAGCGGCGCCTGCACCTGCACCTGGCCTTCCAGTGCCTGTACCGGCTGGTCGGGCCGACGCGCGCCGTCTGGACCGGCCACCTCGACGAGCCCGCCGGCCGGCGCGTGCGCGACTGGAGCCTCGGCATGCTGGAGCGGCTGCTGTGAGCCGGTCCTGGCGGGAGTGGCGGGACTGGCGAGAGTGGCACCACTGGCGCGACCGGCAAGGCCTGCACCTGGCGCTCGCCTACGTCGGCTTCTTCCTGCCGAGCGGCGTGCTGCTCGGCTACCTGCCGCCCTTCCTGCGCGACAAGGGGCTCGCGCCCGACGAGGTCGCCTGGGTCTTCAGCACGGTGTTCGGCGTCAAGCTGCTGACCGGGCCGCTGCTCGCGTGGTGGGCCGATGCATCGCGGCGCCAGTCGAGCCTGCTGTGGGCGGCGGCCTGGGCCGGCTGCGCCGCGGTCTGGCTGCTCGGCTGCTCGACGCATTTCGGCGGGCTGCTGATCGCCGTGGTCGCCATCGCCGCGTGCCGCAACTATTTCCAGAGCCTGCTGGAGGCGCTCGCGACCCGGCTCAAGGATGCCGGCGGCGGCGCGCGCTATGGCTCGATGCGGGCGCTCGGCTCGGCTTCGGTGTGCGCCGGGGTGGTGCTGTTCGGCGGGCTGTGGTCGGCCGGGCCGGCGTGGCAGCGGGCCGCGTTGCCGATGCTGGTGCTGGTGTCGGCGCTGGTGCTGCTGGTCAGCCTGCGTGGGATGCAATCGGCCGTGCAGGCGATGGTGCAAGCCGGACGATCGGGACACACGGGACGCATGGGACGCACGGAAAAAGCGGGAACAACGAGCCCGGCAGGGGCCGAGGTGCACCCGCCCGGCGCCGAGCATCATGCGGCGGCGATGTCCCGGCGCACGCCACCATCGCTCGCGACCGGCAGCGGCCTGCTGCTGCTGGCAGGCGCCACGTTGCTGATCGGCGCCAACGGCGTGTTCTACAGCAGCGCGACGCTGCTGCTGCAACAGCGCGGTGTCGGCGGGCCGGCCATCGCCGCGCTGTGGTGCGCCGCCTTCGGCGTCGAGGCGCTCGGCTTCGCCGCGTTCGACCGCCTGCGCGCCCGCTGCGGCAACGCCCGGGTGTTCGGCGTGATCGTGATGCTGTCGCTGCTGCGCTGGTCGCTGCTCGCCGCCGATGGCGCCCTGCCCTGGCTGCTGCTCGGCTTCGTGCTGCACGTCGCGTCGTTCTCGTGGATGCACGCGCTGTGCGCGCTGTGGGTCCGCGACCTGAGCCCGAGCCGCTATGCGATCACCGGCCAGGCGGTCTACACGGCCTGCGCGCACGGCATCGGCCTGGCCGGCGCCGCCTGGTTTGCCAGCCGCGCACTGCCGACCTGGGGCGCCGGCGTGTACGGGTTGGCGGCCACGATGACCGCCGCCGGCGCGCTGGCGATCGCGGCACGCGCGGCGCTGGCCGAACGGGCGCGCGTCGGCGCGGCGCTGCAGGCCTGACAGGCCGCGGCCCTTGTCCGTCGCCGCAGCGGCCCCACGCGTCCACTCCGACAAGAAAGCCCCCATGAGAGATTGCTCGCTACTCGCTTCGCGGCTGTCGCAGGCCACGCTCCAGCACTGCCCGCATGCGCTGGCGGTCGCGCTCGGCGGCTCGCAGGCCAGCGGCCGGCACGACGACCAGTCCGACCTCGACCTCGTCGTGCTGCTCGCCGAGGGCGCCCTGATCGACGGCGCCCGGCAGGTCGCCGCCGCGCTGCTGCCGCTGGTCACCGAGCCGGTGCAACTGGTCGGCGGCCCGACCTGGAAAGAAGGCTTCGGCTGCCGCACCTCGGTGCTGTACGCCGACGGCTTCAAGCTCGAGCTGTTCGTCGTGACCCCCGACACGCTGCCGGTCGTCGAGCGCGTGCTGCGCTGGCAGCCGCTGTGGGGATCCCGCCACCTGATGCCGCTGCAGGCCGCGGTGGCCCGCCAGCTGACCAACGACCGCATTGCGGCACGCGCCCAGTTCGACGTCGGCTATGCGCACATGTCGATCTGCCGCCACCTGTCGCGCGGCGAGCTGTTCGCGGCGCGTCACGTGCTGTCCAGCCTGATCGCGATCGCGCTCGCGCTGCGCCTGTTCCAGCTGGGCCGCGCCTACGACCCGGTCGCGAGCGTCAAGCGCATCGTGCGCGAAGGCCTCGACAGCGACCGCGTGGTGCGCGAGATCGAGGCCGCATCGACCCTGCTCGGCGGCAACGCCCTGCAACTGGCCGCGGCACTGCACGCGCTGCGGCGCGTCTGCTGGGCGGTGCTGCGCGACCTGCCGGAGCGCAGCAAGGGCACCTGCACGGCGCAGCAGCACCTGGAGCAGATCGCCTCGGCCCCCGAGCGCTGGATGGAAGCATGCGCCGGCGCGGTCGCGGCGCGCGAGTACGTCTCGGAACCCGCCCCGCTCTCAGAAGTGAATGCCCCGCATCATCTGCTGCAAGGCCATCGCCTCGGGTGACAGCGTCGGCTTGCCGGTTTTGTCCCCCTTGGCCGCCGAACTGTCCGGGAACATCCGGAAGCTGGTGTTCATCACGATCTGCGCAATGCGCGGCACCAGCGCATGCAGCACCTCGCCGGCAATGCCCAGCCGCGTCGCGATGCGCACCGGCTTGTAGACGCAGGCCTGCGCGATCATGTCGGCCGCCTCCTCGGGCGCGAGCGTCGGCACGTTGTTGTAGATCTTGGTCGGCGCGATCATCGGCGTGCGCACCAGCGGCATGTTGATGGTCGTGAAGGTGATGCCGGTGTCGGCGTACTCGCTCGACGCACAGCGGGTCCAGGCATCGAGTGCCGCCTTGCTGGCCACGTAGGCCGAGAAGCGCGGCGCATTCGTCAGCACGCCGATCGAGCTGATGTTGACGATGTGGCCCTTCTTCTTCGCGACCATGCCCGGCAACAGGCCCATCGTCACGCGCAGGCAGCCGAAGTAGTTCAGCTGCATCGTGCGCTCGAAGTCGTGGAAGCGGTCGTAGCTGCTCTCGATCGCGCGGCGGATCGAGCGGCCGGCGTTGTTCACCAGGAAGTCGACGCCGCCGAAGTTCGCGTTGATCCAGTCGATCAGGTCGCGGCAGCTGGCTTCGTCGGCGATGTCGGACGAGAAGGTCTCGACGCGCGCGTCCTTGCCGGCGGCCAGCAGGATCTCCTTGCGGGCCTCGGCCAGCTTGGCTTCGTCGCGTGCGCAGATCAGCGTGATCGCGCCGGCCTCGGCGAACTTGATCGCGGCCGCCAGGCCGATGCCCGACGAGCCGCCGGTCACCAGCACCACCTTGCCGCCCACCGTGCCGCGCAGCGAGCGGTCGATCAGCAGCGCCGGGTCGAGATGGCGCTCCCAGTAGTCCCACAGCCGCCAGGCGTAGTCGCGCAGGTCCGGGCACGCGATGCCCGAGCCCTTCAGCGCGGCCAGCGTGTCGCGGCAGTCGAATCGCGTCGGGTAGTTGATGAAGGTGAAGATGTCTTCCGGCAGGCCGAGGTCCTTCATCACCGCGGCGCGCACCCGGCGCACCGGCGCGAGCGCCATCAGGCCCTTCTTGACGCTGCGCGGAATGAAGCCGAGCAGCGCGGCGTTGATGAACAGGTTCATCTTCGGCGCATGCGCGGCCTTGCTGAAGATGTCGAGCACGTCGCCGACGCGGTAGCCCTGCGGGTCGACGAGGTGGAAGCACCTCCCGCCGAGCTCCGCCTTCGCGTGGCTGATGTGGTCGAGCGCCGCGACGACGAAGTCGACCGGCACGATGTTGACCCGCCCGCCCTCGAGGCCGACGCTCGGCATCCACGGCGGCAGGATCTGCCGCATGCGCTGGATCAGCTTGAAGAAGTAGTACGGGCCGTCGATCTTGTCCATCTCGCCGGTCTGCGAATCGCCGGCCACCATCGCCGGGCGGTACACCGTCCACGGGACCTTGCACTCCTTGCGCACGATCTTCTCGCTCTCGTGCTTGGTCATGAAGTATGGGTGGTCGAGGCCCTCGGCCTCGTCGAACATGTCCTCGCGGAACACGCCCTCGTACAGACCGGCGGCGGCGATCGAGCTGACGTGGTGCAGGTGGCCGGCGTCGATGGCGCGCACGAACTCGACGACGTTGCGCGTGCCTTCGACGTTCACCCGCACCTGGCTTTCTTCGTCGGCCGCGAGGTCGTAGACGGCGGCCAGGTGGTAGGCGTGGTCGATCCTGCCCTTCAGCGCCTTCAGCGCATCGGCCGCGACGCCGAGCTTCTTCGCGGTGAGGTCGCCGTAGACCGGAACGGCGCGTGCCTTCGTGACGCCCCAGTACTGCAGCAGTTCGTCGACCTTCCCCTCGCTCTCGGGCCGCAGCAGGAAGTGCACCGTCGCGCCGCGGCGCTGCAGCAGGGTCTTGACGAGGCGCTTGCCGATGAAGCCGGTGGCGCCGGTGACGAAATACTGCATGCAGTCCTCCTGGGGGCGATCCGATCAATCTGGCGATCGGGTTGATTTCGTTCGATTCTTGACCAAACCCGTGCGCACGCTGCTGCGCGATTACCCGAGCCCGCCGCTGGCCGCACCCGCCGCGCATAGAGGCCGCGCCCTAGAGAAAGCGGATGCCGCACGCGAGGGGCGCTCCTATAGTCGCGCGGCGACGTTCAACAACCGACAGAGGAAGACATGGTCAAGAAACTCCAGAAGATGGCCGAGAAGAAGAGCGCCTCGGCGGCCGGGCTGCTCGACAGCGCGTTCGCCGGCACGGTGAAGGATTCGGCGCAGCAGATCTGGCTGGCCGGCCTGGGCGCCTTCTCGAAGGCCCAGGAAGAAGGCAGCAAGGTGTTCGACGCGCTGGTCAAGGAAGGCGTGAGCCTGCAGCGCAAGACCCAGGCAGTGGCCGAGGAGAAGATCGGCGAGGTCACCAACCGGATGAGCGGCATGGCCGGCGACGTGAGCGCCAAGGCCGGTCAGCACTGGGACAAGCTGGAAACGATCTTCGAGGAACGCACCGCGAAGGCGCTGGCCAAGCTGGGCGTGCCGAGCGCGAAGGACGTGGCCGCGCTGACGAAGCGCATCGACGAGCTGAACGCGAAGGTCGCCGGCCTGAACGGCGCGGCGCCGGCCAAGGCGGCACGCAAGGCTGCCGCCAGGACCACCAGCACGGCAGCCGCGAAAACAAGCACGAAGGCGCCCGCCAAACGGGCCGCGCGCAAGGCGGCCTGACCGGGCGCGGCCCGGCGGGGCCGCTCGTCAGCGTGCTGCGGCGCAGTCGCTCAGGGCCGTTCGGGCGTGAAGGCGGCCTTCTTCGGGAGCGCCGCTGCGGGCTTGCCGCTCACCGAGCGCTCTTCCCACTCCTGCTCGGCCTCCATGAAGGTCGTGACGCTCGCTTCGCGCACCTGCACATGCGTCGTGTCGCCGAAGTCGGGCTGGCGCGTGCCGGCGGTGATGCGCGTGCGCGCCAGCGTTCCGGAGGCGCGTGCGCGCAGCAGCGTCAGGCCGCGCGCCGACCAGTCCATCACCAGCGTGTCGAGCTGGGCCATCGCCTTGCGCAGCAACTCGGCCGGCAGGTCCTCGAAGGCCTTCATGCCCTTGGTCTTCAGTGCACGCTCCAGCATGTTGAGGTGCACCAGCACGCTGCGCGAACGCGGATCGCGGTCGAGCACCGCGGCCAGTTCAAGGCGCATCGCCTGCACGTCGGCGGTGTCCGACGGCGTCATCTTCAGGCCGTCCATCGACGTGTCGCCGAAGCGGGTCGCCGGGTCGTCGAGCACCAGCTTGAAATCCAGGCCCTGGCGCTTCAGGCGGACCGGCCGGCGGAACAATCGCTTCAGCCAGCGCACCGGGTTCTTCAGGAAGGCGTTCGGGTCGGCGGCCGGCTTCACTGCCTGGGTGGCCTTGGCCCCCTTCGAAGCCTTCGAAGCCTTGGCGGTCGACATCGGGGGCGCGGCAGGCTTTTCGCCGGGCCTGGCAGCGCTCCTGGATGCGCTTGAGGGTGCGCTCTTGGGCAGGCTCTTCGCCGCCCCCTTCGCGGAGGCGGGCTTGGTCTCGGGCTTGGATTGGGTCGGAAACTTCATGGATGCCTTGTCAGCCCGCCGGGCGCAACGAGGATCGTGCCACGAGGGGCCATGGCGCCGTCATCGCAATTCGCCGTCAATTGCTGCCAGCAGGCAATCCATCACGGTTTGATTGCGCACCGATGCGGTGCCCGATGGACCCGGCATCATCCTGCAAACCACCCTGGAAACAACCACAGCGCACCCGCCGTCATCACGAGGTAGCGTGCGAACTTGCCGATCGCCATGAATCCGACGCAGGGCCAGAACGGCAATTTCAGCCAACCGGCCACCGCGCACAACGGATCGCCGACGATCGGCAGCCACGACAGCAGGCAGGCCTTCGCGCCGAAACGTTGCAGCCAGCGCAGCACGCGCACCTCGTGCGGCTTGTGCTTCACATGCTCGTAGGCCTTCTCGGCGCCGTAGCCCATCCACCAGGTGATCGCACCGCCCAGCGTGTTGCCGGCGGTCGCGACCAGCACCGCGGGCCAGAACATCGTGGCGTTCAGCTTGACGATGCCCAGCACCATCGGCTCGGAGCCCATCGGCAGCAGCGTCGCGGAGATCAGCGCGACGACGAAGACGGAGGAAAGTCCGAATTTCGGCAGCGCCAGCAGCGCGATGAGGGAGTCGATCCATGCATCCATCCGCGGGCATTATGCGCAGACCCCAAGGGCTATACTCTGCCTCCTTTTTTGGCACTCCCCCCATCATGCCCACCGGCCCCGTCATCGGCAACATCGTGCTGCCGAACCGCTTGTTCGCCGCGCCGATGGCAGGGGTCACCGACCGGCCGTTCCGCCAGCTGTGCAAGCGGCTGGGCGCGGGCTATGCGGTGAGCGAGATGGTGACCTCGCGGCGCGAGCTGTGGAACAGCCTGAAGACCTCGCGGCGCGCCAACCACGACGGCGAGGTCGCGCCGATCGCGGTGCAGATCGCCGGCACCGAGCCGCAGATGATGGCCGAGGCCGCCGCCTACAACATCGACCGCGGCGCGCAGGTCATCGACATCAACATGGGCTGCCCGGCGAAGAAGGTCTGCACCAAGTGGGCCGGCTCGGCGCTGATGCAGGACGAGCCGCTCGCGCTGGCGATCATCGAGGCGGTGGTCGCCGCCTGTGCACCGCGCCATGTGCCGGTGACGCTGAAGATGCGCACCGGCTGGTGCCAGGCCGAACGCAATGCGCTCGCGATCGCGCGCGCCGCCGAATCGGCCGGCATCGCGATGGTGACGGTGCACGGCCGCACGCGCGAACAGGGCTACGGCGGCCATGCCGAGTACGACACCATCGCCGCGGTGAAGGCCGCGCTGCGCATCCCGGTGGTGGCCAACGGCGACATCGACTCGCCCGAGAAGGCCCGCGAGGTGCTGGCCGCGACCGGCGCCGACGCGCTGATGATCGGCCGCGCGGCGCAGGGCCGGCCGTGGATCTTCCGCGAGATCGCGCACTTCCTCGACACCGGCGAGCACCTGCCGGCGCCGGAGGTGCTGCAGGCCAAGGGCTGGCTGCTGGAGCACCTGCACGAACACTACGGCCTGTATGGCGACTACGCCGGCGTGCGCACTGCACGCAAGCACATCGGCTGGGCGGTGCGCGCGCTGCCCGGCGGCGAGGGTTTTCGCGCCCGCATGAACACGCTGGACACCTGCGAGGAGCAGGTCCGCGCCGTGACGGACTGGTTCGATCAACTGGCCGACACGCACCATCGGCTGCCCGCGGCCCACCCCGGCGGCGCAGCCAACCACGATCTCATCGAACAACAAGCATGAGCAAGAAGCACATCGAAGAATGCATCCGTGACAGCCTCGAGACCTATTTCAAGGACCTGCGCGGCGTCGAGCCGAACGCCATGTACGACATGATCCTGAAGGTCGTCGAGAAGCCGCTGCTCGACGTCGTGATGAAGCATGCCGACGGCAACCAGAGCCGGGCCGCCGAATGGCTGGGCATCAACCGCAACACGCTGCGGCGCAAGCTGCTCGACCACAAGCTCACCAAATAATCGAGACCCTCCGGGACACCTTATGCAAGCCCTGCTTTCCGTTTCCGACAAGACCGGCGTGCTCGATCTCGCACGCGAACTGCACGCCCTCGGCTGCAAGCTGCTCTCCACCGGCGGCACCGCGAAGCTGCTGGCCGACGCCGGCCTGCCGGTGACCGAGGTCGCCGACCACACCGGCTTCCCCGAGATGCTCGACGGCCGCGTGAAGACGCTGCACCCCACCGTGCACGGCGGCCTGCTGGCCCGGCGCGACCTGCCGGAGCACATGGCGGCGCTGAAGGAACACGGCATCACGACGATCGACCTGCTGGTCGTCAACCTGTACCCGTTCGAGGCCACGGTGGCCAAGCCCGGCTGCACGCTCGAAGACGCGATCGAGAAGATCGACATCGGCGGGCCGGCGATGGTGCGCTCGGCCGCGAAGAACTGGAAGGACGTCGCGGTGCTGACCGACGCGTCGCAGTACGCCGGCGTCGTTGCCGAGCTGAAGGCGAGCGGCAGCGTCAGCCGCGAAACGAAGTTCAGGCTGTCGGTGGCGGCGTTCAACCGCATCGCCGACTACGACGGCGCGATCAGCGACTACCTGTCGTCGCTGCAGGCCGACGGCAGCCGCAGCGCCTTCCCGGCGCAGAGCAACGGCCGCTTCGTGAAGTTGCAGGACCTGCGCTACGGCGAGAACCCGCACCAGGCGGCCGCGTACTACCGCGACCTGAACCCGGCGCCGGGCTCGCTCGTCACCGGCCTGCAGCTGCAGGGCAAGGAGCTGTCGTACAACAACATCGCCGATGCCGATGCGGCCTGGGAATGCGTCAAGTCCTTCGGCCCCGCCGACGCGCCGGCCGCCTGCGTGATCGTCAAGCATGCGAACCCGTGCGGTGTCGCGATCGGCGCCGATGCCGCGCAGGCCTACAGCAAGGCACTGCACACCGACCCGAGCTCGGCCTTCGGCGGCATCATCGCGTTCAACGTCGAACTCGACGGCGCGGCCGCGGCGCTGGTCGTCAAGCAGTTCTCCGAAGTGGTGATCGCGCCGTCGTTCAGCGCCGACGCGCTGGCGGCTTTCAAGGGCAAGCCGAACGTGCGGCTGCTGCAGATCGCGCTGCCGCCGGGCGGTGCCACGCCGTGGTTGCAGGGCCGCAATGCGCAGGACGTGAAGCGCGTCGGCTCGGGGCTGCTGATCCAGACCGCCGACCTGCATGAGCTCGCGCTCGCCGACCTGAAGGTCGTCACCGTCAAGCAGCCGACGCAGCAGCAGATGCTCGACCTGCTGTTCGCGTGGAAGGTCGCGAAGTACGTCAAGAGCAATGCGATCGTGTTCTGCGCGAACGGCATGACGCTCGGCGTCGGCGCCGGGCAGATGAGCCGCGTCGATTCATCGCGCATCGCGAGCATCAAGGCCGAGAACGCCAAGCTGTCGCTGAAGGATTCGGCGGTCGCGAGCGATGCGTTCTTCCCGTTCCGCGACGGGCTGGACGTGGTGGTCGATGCCGGCGCGAGCTGCGTGATCCACCCGGGCGGCAGCATGCGCGACGACGAGGTGATCGCCGCCGCGAACGAGCGCGGCATCGCGATGGTGCTCACGGGCATCCGCCACTTCAGGCACTGATGACGACCGCGAGCGATCAAGCGGCCTCCGTGGAACCGGCTTTGCCGGGCCACTGGAGGCGCCCCCTTGAGGGGGAGGCGCGCAGCGCCTCGGGGGTGGGCCGATGACCCGTCCCGAGCTCGTCGGACTGCTGCTGTCGTCCATCGCCCGCCTGATCACCGGTGCCCAGGGGCACTGGTACGGCAGCCCGCCGAAGGCCGAGCAGCGCATCTACTTCGCCAACCACCAGAGCCACTTCGACTGGGTGCTGATCTGGGCGTCGCTGCCGCACGACCTGCGGGCGCAGACGCGGCCGATCGCCGCGCGCGACTACTGGACCTCGTCGCCGCTGAAGCACTGGATCACGCGCGAGGTGTTCAACGCGGTCTACGTGAGCCGCGTCCGCACCGAAGACGAAGACCCGCTGGAGCCGCTGGTCGACGCACTGCGCAACGGCGACTCGCTGGTGATCTTTCCCGAAGGCACGCGCGGCAACAAGGGCGAGCCGCAGGCCTTCAAGGCGGGCCTGTACCACCTCGCCGAGCAGTTCCCCGACGTGCACCTGATCCCCACCTGGATCGACAACGTGCAGCGCGTGATGCCCAAGGGCGAAGTGGTTCCGGTGCCGATCCTGTGCTCGGTGACCTTCGGCGCGCCGATGACGCTGGCGGTCGGTGAAGACAAGCGCGTCTTCCTCGACCGCGCGCGCTCGGCGGTGATGGCGCTCAGCAAGGTGGCCGCCTGATGGGTGCGCTGCGCCAATTGACGGTGACCCAGCAGGTCGGCCTGCTGTTCGTGATCATCTTCGGGCTGCTGGCCATCGTGACCGGCCTCGCGTTCGCGCGCTCGCTGCGCGAGCTGTCGCCCGAGATGGCCGAGCTGACCGAGCGCTTCCGGCGCGAGCTGCGCGCGGTGTGGATCGGCACGGTGCTGTTCTGGGTCGCCTGGGCGTCGGGCGCGTTCATCGCGACGCTGCTGTTCGCGCTGATGAGCTTCCTCGCGCTGCGCGAGTTCATCACGCTGACGCACACCCGGCGCGGCGACCACCGCGCACTGCTGGCCGCCTTCTTCGTCGTGCTGCCGGCGCAGTACTTCCTGGCGGGCACGCGCCACTTCGACCTGTTCACCGTGTTCATCCCGGTCTATGCGTTCGCGGCGCTGCCGATCCTCGCGGCGCTCGGCAACGACGCGACGCGCTTTCTCGAGCGCACGGCGAAGATCCAGTGGGGCACGATGGTCTGCATCTACGGCATGAGCCACGCACCGGCGCTGCTGCTGCTCGACTTCGAGGGCTACCAGGAGCGCGGCGCCTTCCTGGTGCTGTACCTGGTGCTGGTGGTGGCCTGTGCGCAGGGCGTGCAGGCGCTGGCGAGCCGGCGCGTGCGAGCCCTGCCGGTGGCCCGGCACATCGATCGCCAGTTCTCGTGGCGCGCGTTCATCATCGGCGCGCTCGGCGGCGGCCTGGTTGGCGGGCTGCTGTACTGGATCACGCCGTTCAAGCCGGCGCAGGCGCTGCTGATCGGCTTCATCGCATCGGGCTGCGGCACGCTCGGCTCGCTGGTGATGCAGGCGCTGAAGCGCGATGCCGGCGTGCGGCGCTGGGGCAACCGGGCGTCGGTGACCGGCGCGGTCGGGCTGCTCGACCGCGTCGCGCCGCTCGCGTTCGCCGCGCCGGTGTTCTTCCATTCGGTGCGCTGGTATTTCGACGCATGAGAGACGCCTGACATGCGCATCCTCGGCATCGACCCTGGCCTGCGGACCACCGGCTTCGGCGTCGTCGACGTCGACGGGCAGCACCTGCACTACGTCGCGAGCGGCACCATCAAGACCGATGCCGCCGACATCGGCCACCTGCCGGCGCGGCTGAAGATCATCTTCGACGGCGTGCGCGAGGTCGCGGCCCGCTACGAGCCGCATTGCGCGTCGGTCGAGATCGTCTTCGTCAACGTCAATCCGCAGAGCACGCTGCTGCTCGGCCAGGCGCGCGGCGCGGCGCTGACGGCGCTGGTGTCGGGCAACCTCGACGTCGCCGAATACACCGCGCTGCAGATGAAGAAGGCCATCGTCGGCCACGGCCAGGCGCGCAAGGAGCAGGTGCAGGAGATGATCATGCGGCTGCTGAAGCTGCCCGGCCTGCCGGGCAAGGACGCGGCCGATGCGCTGGGCCTGGCGGTGTGCCATGCGCACGCCGCGAAGTCGTTCGCCGCGATCGAGCGGGCGACGCAGCGCACGCGCACGACGCGGGCGCAGTTCAAGGCGGGGCGCACCTACTGATGATCGACACGATGTGGCAAGCCGCGCGGCGGTGCCTGGCGGCCGGGGTGCTCGCCGCGACCGCGGCCGCGGCAGGGTCGCTCCACGCCCAGGAGACGGCCTCGTTCCCGCCGCTGGAAGCCTCCGGCGCCGCGCCCTACGTCATCGGCACCGAGGCCGACCTGGCCGCGTCGCCGAGCTGGACCGACCTCGAAGCCCTCGCGCTGAAGGAGGCCACGCTGACGCGCGGCTCCTTCACCGGCGTCGACGGCGTCAAGATCCACTACCGGCTGTACCAGCACCGCGCCGAGACGCGTGGCGGCGTCGTGATCTCCACCGGCCGCACCGAAGGCCTGGCGCTCTACCAGGAAACGGTGCGCGACCTGGTGCGCAGCGGCTACTCGGTCTACATCCACGACCACCGCGGCCAGGGCTTCTCGCAGCGGCTGCTGCCGCAGGACGACTCGATCGGTCACGTCGAGAACTTCGACGACTACGTGAACGACCTGGCCAGCTTCGTCGACGGCCCGGTGCGCGCCGCGCGCGTCGGCCGGCCGCGGCCGCTGTTCCTGCTGGCGCATTCGATGGGCGGCGCCGCGGCCGCGTTGTTCCTCGAAGCCTCGCCGTCCGCGCGCATCGCCGCGCTGGCCCTCGTCACGCCGATGATGGCGCCGTGGGCCACCGGCGCCAGCAATGCCGGCGTGACGGCGCAGCTCGCCGACTACCTGTGCGACGGCGGCACGATGCAGCTGTCGGGCCTCGCGTGGCTGATGCCGAAGAGCTATGCCGAGGGCACGCCGTTCGACCCCGCCTACGAACTGATCCGGCAACGCGCCCCCGACGCGCCGAACGCGCTGACGCACAGCGCCGCGCGCTTCAAGCGCCACTGGGACATGCGCGCGCAGGCGCGCTGCGACGGGCCGGACTGCGGCTCGCCGCATGCCAAGGTGGGCGGCGTCTCGTACCGCTGGTTCCAGCAATCCTGCGGCGCCGCCGAGCGGGTGCGCGGCGAGGCGGCAGGGCACATCCGCCAGCCGGTGCTGCTGCTGCAGGGCGAGCAGGACGTGGTCGTGAAGCCATCGGCGCAGAAGACCTTCTGCGACACCCTGAACGCGGCGCACGGCGCCGGCTACTGCATCGGCCGCACGGTGATGCAGGGCAAGCACTCGCTGCTGATCGAGGCCGACCCGTACCGCATCCCGGTGCTGCACCGGGTGCTCGGCTTCTTCGACTGCGTGGGCAGCGGCGCGGCGCGCTGCGAGTGAACGGCGGTCGCCCCACCTAGAATCGCCGCGTCCGCCTTGATCGGCGGACAGCGTTCTCAGGGCGGGGTGGAATTCCCCACCGGCGGTATCCGTGAGCGATCACGGGAGCCCGCGAGCGCCCGTTCATGCAGCGGCCAACACCGGTGCGAGAACGGGGTCAGCAGACCTGGTGCGATGCCAGGGCCGACGGTCACAGTCCGGATGAAAGAGAAACGCGAGTACCACGGGTGCAGCAGCTTCGGTTGCGGCGCCCGCGTTGTCGCGCGCCCTGATTCTGGCCATCCAACTCGAGGAACCCATGAATCAGACCACCACCACTCCCTCCCCTGCCGACCCGCCGCGCATTGCGGTCGTCTGCGCCTCGTGGCACCGCGAGATCGTCGAACAGGCCCGCCGCGGGCTGCTCGACGAATTCGAACGACGACGGATTTCCACCGACGGCATCGATGCGTTCGACGTTCCCGGCGCCTTCGAGATCCCGCTGCATGCGCAGAAGCTCGCGCGCAGCGGCCGCTACGACGCGATCGTCGGTTGCGCGCTCGTCGTCGACGGCGGCATCTACCGTCACGAGTTCGTCAGTGCGGCGGTGATCGACGGTTTGATGCGCGTGCAGCTGGACACCGGCGTGCCGGTGTTCTCGGCCGTGCTGACGCCGCGGCACTTTCATGAGCATGCGGAGCACCGGCAGTTCTTCAGCGAGCACTTCGTCAAGAAGGGCGCCGAAGTCGCCGGTGCCTGCCTCGCGACGCTGGAAGCGCTCAGGGCGCTGCCGGCATGACGCCGCTCAGTGGTTCCTGACGTAGAACCACAGTCCGACGCCGATCAGCGCCAGCACCGAGATCCCGAACGGGAACTCGGTGTGCCGCCGGTCTTCGAACCGGAACAGCAAGGTGATGACCTCGCCGAGCAGCGTGCCGACGACCGGGCCGAACAGGAAGCCGATCAGGCCGAAGCCGAACGCGCTGCCGCCGATCCAGCGGACGAACACCGGCCGCAGGTCGGCCACGTCGATCGCCGCGTGGTACACGCCCAGCCACCAGGCCACCGCTGCGCCGATCACGGCACCGACCACCGCGCCGACAAAGCCCGACGCGAGTCGATCCCCGAAGTCCAGTTGCGCCATCGTGGTGGTCTTCAGTGCTTGCGGCGGTCGAGGCTCGAATGGCCTTCGATCGCCGGAGAGGGGCGCAGGCGTTGCGGCGACAGCTCGTCGCGCGCCCGCTGCTCGAACGACATCAGCCGGCCGAACTCGAACAGCACCAGCCCGATCAGCCCGATGCCGCCGGCCATCGCCAGCACCTGTGCCGCCAGCAGCGCATCGGCCGCATGCAGCCACGGGCCCGCCACCAGGCTTGCCAGCCCGACCACCGCGCCGGCGTGCAGGCCGGCCGAACCGACGCGCTGCAGTGCATCGGCCAGGCCGACGGCCGGCCAGGCGTCCAGCGTGCCGGGCAGGCGCACGACGAGGCCGATGCGGTACAGGCCCGCGAGCACCAGCACCAGCGCAATCAACCCGGAGAACAGCGCGGCGGCGGCCGTGGTGGCATCCTCGAAGAGCGGCAGGCTGCCGAGCCGCGCCAACGCGAGCGGCACCAACAGCCCGAACAGGTTCAGGCAGTAACAAAGCTTGAGCAGGAACGTGGCCCGTTTCATGTGGTCTGAGTCTTCTGAAGTGAAACGCCTCCCCGGCGCATGAACGGCGCAGTCTAGCGAGCGCGCGGGCGCGCGTCGCGCACGGGGCGCCCCCCTGTTGGGGGGGCTGTCGGCCGGCGGCGACAACCGTCGTGAGCAACGGTGTCGCGAGCGCCCCGTCGCGGCCGGGCTGGACGGCGTGCCGGTGCCATGGAGAATGGCGCCTTTTGCCGCCGCCGGAGGATTTCCCGATGCCCCACCGCCACCTCGACACCCGCAAGCGCTGGCTCGCACTGGCCGTGCTGTGCCTGGGCGTGCTGATGATCGTGCTCGACACGACCATCGTCAACGTCGCGCTGCCGTCGATCCGCAGCGACCTCGGTTTCTCGGAGACCTCGCTGGTGTGGGTGGTCAATGCCTACATGCTGACCTTTGGCGGCTTCCTGCTGCTGGGCGGGCGGCTCGGCGACCTGTACGGCCAGCGGCGGCTGTTCCTGCTCGGCATCGCCGGCTTCACGATCGCGTCGCTCGGCTGCGGGCTGGCGCAGTCGCAGGGCGTGCTGATCGTCGCGCGCGCGGTGCAGGGGCTGGCTGGCGCGGTGGTGTCGGCGATCTCGCTCTCGCTGATCATGAACCTCTTCACCGAGCCGGCCGAGCGCGCGAAGGCGATGGGCGTCTACGGCTTCGTCTGCGCCGGCGGCGGCAGCATCGGCGTGCTGCTGGGCGGGCTGCTGACCGGCGCGCTGAGCTGGCACTGGATCTTCCTGGTCAACCTGCCGATCGGCATCGCAGTGGCGGCGCTGTGCCTGGTGCTGCTGCCGGCGACGCCGCCGGTGGCCGGCGGCACGCGGCTCGACGTGGCCGGTGCAGCCACCGTCACCGGCGCACTGATGCTGGCGGTCTATGCGATCGTCAACGGCAACGAGGCCGGCTGGCTGTCGCTGCAGACGCTCGGGCTGCTCGGTGCCGCCGTCGTGCTGATGGGCGCCTTCCTCGCGGTCGAGGCACGCGTGGCGTCGCCGCTGGTGCCGCTGTCGCTGTTCCGGCTGCGCAACCTGTCGACGGCCAACATCGTCGGCGTGCTGTGGGCGGCGGGCATGTTCGCGTGGTTCTTCATCTCGGCGCTGTACCTGCAGCTGGTGCTGGCTTACACGCCGATGCAGGTGGGGCTGGCGTTCCTGCCGTCCAACCTGATCATGGCGGCGTTCTCGCTCGGGCTGTCGGCCAAGCTGGTGATGCGCTTCGGGCTGAAGAAGCCGCTGGCCGGCGGGCTGCTGGTGGCCGCGCTCGGGCTGGCGCTGTTGGCGCGCGCGCCGGTCGACGGCAACTTCTGGATCGACGTGCTGCCGAGCATGCTGCTGCTCGGCGTGGGCGCCGGCGTCGCGTTCAACCCGCTGCTGCTGGCGGCGATGAGCGAGGTGCAGCCGCAGGATTCAGGGCTGGCCTCGGGCATCGTCAACACCGCATTCATGATGGGCGGCGCGCTGGGACTGGCGGTGCTGGCCAGCCTGGCGGCGGCGCGCACCGGCGGGCTGGTCGGCACCGGGGTCGACGCGAAGGAAGCACTGACCGCGGGCTACCACCTCGCGTTCCTGATCGGTGCGGTGTTCGCGGCGACCGGCGGCTTGCTCGGGGCGGCGCGTTTCACCACGGTGGCCGCGCCGGCCGATGGATCCGCGGCGCCTGCGGCGTGAGTCGCAGGCCGCGTCCCGGATTGGCCTGGGCTACGTCAACTGCACTCGAGCTGCAGCGACTGGATCGAGCCGCCGACGCCGAGCTTCGTGATCAGCCCGCCTTCGCGGCTGTTCGGGCCGAAGGCGATGGAGCGGTCCTTGAACATCGCGTGTTCGTAGACGCGCAGCGTGGCCTTGGAGCCGGTCACCAGGCTGTCGATGTTCTTCTTCAGCTGCCGGCCGTTCATCTTGTCGGCGCTGTCGAGCGAGACCGGCCCCACCAGCGTCGCGACCTCGCCCTTGAAATTGCGGTCGCTGTAGAACTGGACCCAGCAGCCGGATTCCAGCTGCGGCGCCGTCAACTCGACGGGCACCTGCACGATGACCGGCTGCGGGCGCGTGTCGCCGGTGTCCGTCTGCAGGTTGCTGGGGGTGGAGCTGCAACCGGCGGCGAGCAATGCGGCGAGTGCGGCCAGCGACAAGGACGTGGTGGTGCTTTTCATTCGACTCCTCGTGAAGGTGGAGCGGCCTCCGAGGCGGCGACCGGTCTTCGCGGATGGTCGATGCGGCACGTCGGGCCGTCGATCAGACGGCGGCCTTTCGCGATGTAGGCGGGCATCACCTTGCGGGGCCGACCCGGATGGGCGTCCGGGACCCCGTCCTTCACTTGTCGGCGTCGCTCTTCAACTGCGGCAACGCCGCTCCCCCCGCCGACGTCAGCAGCCCTGCCTGCGAGTACACCATCAGCTTCTCGCGGGTGTCGGCGATGTCGAGGTTGCGCATCGTCAGCTGGCCGATGCGGTCCAGCGGCGAGAACGGCGCGTTCTCGACCTTCTCCATCGACAACCGCTCCGGCGCGTAGGTCAGGTTCGGGCTGTCGGTGTTCAGGATCGAGTAGTCGTTGCCGCGGCGCAGTTCCACCGTGACCTCGCCGGTGATCGCGCGCGCCACCCAGCGCTGCGCGGTCTCGCGCAGCATGATGGCCTGCGGGTCGAACCAGCGGCCCTGGTACAGCAGGCGGCCGAGCTTCAGGCCGTTCATGCGGTACTGCTCGATCGTGTCTTCGTTGTGGATGCCGGTCACGAGGCGCTCGTACGCGATGTGCAGCAGCGCGAGGCCCGGGGCTTCGTAGATGCCGCGGCTCTTGGCCTCGATGATGCGGTTCTCGATCTGGTCGCTCATGCCCAGGCCGTGGCGCCCGCCGATGCGGTTGGCTTCGAGGAACAGCTCCACCGGGCTCGCGAAGGTCTGGCCGTTCAGCGCGACCGGCCGGCCTTCTTCGAAACGCACCGTGACCTCTTCGGCCTTCACCGCCACGTCGTCGCGCCAGAAGGCCACGCCCATGATCGGGTTGACGATGCGGATGCCGCTGTTCAGGTGCTCCAGGTCCTTGGCCTCGTGCGTGGCGCCGAGCATGTTGGAGTCGGTGGAGTAGGCCTTCTCGGCCGACATCTTGTAGCCGAAGCCGGCCTTCGTCATGAAGGCCGACATCTCGGCGCGGCCGCCGAGTTCGTCGATGAAGAGCTGGTCGAGCCAGGGCTTGTAGATCTTCAGGCCCGGGTTGGTCAGCAGACCGTAGCGGTAGAAGCGCTCGATGTCGTTGCCCTTGAAGGTGCTGCCGTCGCCCCAGATGTTGACGTCGTCTTCCTTCATCGCCGCGACCAGCATCGTGCCGGTGACGGCGCGGCCGAGCGGCGTGGTGTTGAAGTAGGTGATGCCGGCGGTGGAGATGTGGAAGGCGCCGGCCTGCAGTGCGGCGATGCCTTCGTTGGCCAGTTGCAGCCGGCAGTCGACCAGGCGTGCCTTCTCGGCGCCGTACTGCATCGCCTTGCGCGGGATCTCGTCGTAGTCCGGCTCGTCGGGCTGGCCGAGGTTGGCGGTGTAGGCATAGGGCACGGCGCCCTTGAGCTTCATCCAGTGCAGCGCGGCGCTGGTGTCCAGGCCGCCGGAGAAGGCGATGCCGACTTTCTGCCCGAGGGGCAGGTTCTGGAGGATGGTGGCCATCTGGGGTCTTCGAGAGGAGGGGAGAAACGATCCGACGAGCGGGCGGGCCGCTATTTTCGGTCCTTTTTCGTCCGGTCCCGCCCACATTCCTTTCCCGCGATCCGGCGAAGCTCAGAGGTTGGGGGGACCGTCGAATGGCACCAGCATGCTTTGGACCTCGGAATGCCGCAGGTGCCGGGAGAACAACTCGGATCCATCGCACAGGGGCGTGTCGAGGATTTCGAACACCCGCTCGACCTTGAAGAAGACCCAGTCGACATGGGCACCGTCCATCGCAACATACGAAGACTGCCTTGTGAGAGCGAGCGCCGCCGCCTTCTCTTCAGCCTCTTCGGCGCTCCCGCCCGCCACGAGGATGAGCGACTCTTCCCACAGATTTCCGTCATCGAACACGCCTTCGCGAGATGAGCGGAACAGCAGGTTGGCGGCGAACAGCAGATCGCTATTTCTTGAATCGGTTGTCATTGATGAGCTTCCATGCCTTCTTGGCCGCACTGTCACCGGCCTTGGCCTGATCGAGTATTTCCTTCAGTGTGCGGTCCCTGAACTGTCCTGGGAACTCTCGATGGATGGATCCCTGGCAATTCTTTCCAATCCAGTCGCCGGCTCGGGACGAGAATTTTTCGATGACGCTCCTGGCAAGGGTCTGCTCTTGCGGGGCCAGCGCCTCCATCAAGGTTTCAAGCTGCCGAACGTCGCCCCGGGCAATCGCTGAATTCAGCGTCGCGTTCGGACTGTCCAGACTCTGAAGACCGTGCGGATCAACATACGACAGCGGATTGCCATGCACATAGGGATAGGGCGACACACTGCCGGCCGCGAGCCCGATCGGGTCTGGCTGCGTGTAGCGCCCATCCTCTGAGCTGTAGTAGCGGAAGTAGTTGTAGAACAGCCCCGATTCCTGGTCCGCATACTGGCCCGGAAACCGCAGATTGAACGTGAAGTGGCCCAGCCCGCTCGGGTTCGTTTCCGGCGCGGTCGTTCCGAACGGCTCCGACATCCATCGCCAGCGAACGACGTTGTTCTTGTCGATCACGACGCGCGGCGTATCCAGATGATCGGTGTGGATGTAGTACACCAGCGGCTCGCCCGTCGGGTTCGCCGCATCGGGCATGAACATCGCCATCGGCGTGTCGTGCAGCCACACGTATTCACGCAGGGCCGCACCGTTCTGGTCGTACTCGCCCAGCAAGTGCCCTGCCCGGTCATACGCGAAGATCACGGTGCTCTGCGGCCCCGTGCTGCTGACCTTGCGCACCCGCCGTCCCTCCGCGTCGTAGGTGTAGGTCGTCGTGACGCCAGCTTTCGTGAGCGTGGCCATCTGGCCCCGCAGGTTGTAGGTCGCTGTGTAGCCGGCGGCGACGGCGGCCTGAGACACCGCCAGCACCGCCATCGTGATGAGTTTCTTGAGGTTGAGGGTCATGGTCCTTCCTGTTCCATCGAGTTCTGATGGCAGGAAGCCTCGGCCCACATCTTGAAGAAACTTTGCACAAGACCTCGCCGGCAGCGGAAGCCGGTCAGTGAAAACGAAGTCTCGGCGGGTCTGCTAGCCCCCGCTGCGCCGCCTCGCCAACGCCGCCCCCTCCCCCAACGCCTTCAGCTTCGCCTCCGCCACCGCCCGGCTCATCGGCGCGAGTCCGCAGTTCGTGCACGGGATCAGCCGCTCCTTCGGCACGAACTGCAGCGCGCGGCCGATGGTGTCGGCCACCTCCTCGGGCGTCTCGATGGTGTCGCTCGCGACGTCGATCACGCCGACCATCACGTCCTTGCCGGCCAGCAGCGCCATCAGGTCGGGCGGCACGTGCGAATGGATGCACTCCAGGCTCACCTGGTCGATGCGGCTCGCAGCCAGCGCCGGGAACACCTTCTCGTACTGGCGCCACTCGTCGCCCAGCGTGTTCTTCCAGTCGATGTTCGCCTGGATGCCGTAGCCGTAGCAGATGTGCACCGCGGTCGTGCAACGCAGCCCTTCGGCCGCGCGCTCCAGCGCCTTCACGCCCCACTCGGCCGCCTCTTCCATGTAGACGTTGAAGGCCGGCTCGTCGAACTGCACGATGTCGACGCCGTCGGCCTCCAGCGCCCGCGCCTCCTGGTTCAGCAGCTCGGCGAACGCGAAGGCCATCTTCACGCGGTCGCCGTAGAAGCGGTCGGCCACGGTGTCGACGATGGTCATCGGGCCGGGCAGCGTGAACTTGATCCTGCGCTGCGTGTGCGCGCGCAGGAAGCGCGCCTCGGTCTCGTGCACCCGGCCGGTCAGGCTCAGCGGCCCCACCACCTGCGGCACCATCGCCTTGTAGCGGTCGCGCCGGATGCCCATCTCGACCTTGTGCTCGAAGTCGATGCCGGCCACGCGCTCCAGGAAGCCGTGCACGAAATGCTGGCGCGACTGCTCGCCATCGCCGATCACCGACAGCCCGGCGTCTTCCTGCGTCTTGATCCACAGCAGCGTCGCATCGAGCTTGGCCTGCGCCAGCGCGGCGCCCTCGGCTTGCCAGGTGGGCCACAGCTTGCCGGTCTCGGCGAGCCAGGCGGGTTTCGGCAGGCTGCCGGCGAGGGTGGCTTCGAACATTCGGACATCTCCTGTCATCGGGTGCAACGAGGGGTGCGCAAGGCATGGCGTCCTACGACTCTGCGCGCGGACGGCCGACACGGCGGCGCGCCACGGCCCGCTACCTTGAACGATCCGCGCGATTGTCCGCCGCCTCCCGGAGATTCCCCGTGTCGACTTCCCCTATCCCCCGCGCCGCGGATTCGACCCCGCCGCGTTCCGCGCTCGCCTCGGTGCTGGCCGTCCTGCTGATCCTGTCCGGCCTCGCGCTCGCGGGCGGCGGCGCCTGGCTGATCGCGCTGGGCGGCAGCCCGTACTACCTCGTGGCCGGCATCGCGGCCCTCGCCTGCGGCGTGCTGCTGTGGCAGCAACGCGCCGCGGCCCTGTGGGTGTTCAGCGGCCTGCTGCTCGCGTCGCTGGGCTGGGCGCTGTGGGAATCGGGGCTCGACTGGTGGCCGCTCGCGGCCCGCCTCGACGTGCTGTTCGTGCTCGGGCTGCTGCTGGTGCTGCCGCCGGTCGCGCGTTCGCTGCGCCTGCGCGGCTGGAGCAGCGCGCGCGGCGTGCTGGCGCTGCTGCTGGTGGCCTCGGCGGGCGTCGCGGTCGCCTCGTGGACGGTCGACCGCCACGACCAGCGGGGCAGCCTTCCGGCGGCGGCCGTGCAGGCCGCGTCCGATGCCGCCTCGGGCGTGCCGATCGGCGAATGGCATGCCTACGGCCGCAGCGGGCTCGGCCAGCGCTGGTCGCCGCTGTCGCAGATCACGCCGGACAACGTCGGCTCGCTGCAGCTGGCCTGGCAGTTCCGCACCGGCGACCTGCGCGGCCGGCCCGGCGATCCGCAGGAAACCACCTTCGAGGTGACGCCGCTGAAGATCGGCAACCGGCTCTACCTGTGCACGCCGCACCAGTCGGTGATCGCGCTCGACGCCACCACCGGCGCGCAGGTCTGGCGCTACGACCCTCAGATCCAGGGCGAGCTCGCGCTGCAGCACCTGACCTGCCGCGGCCTGTCGTACCAGCCGCCGCGCGCCGAAGCGGCCGGTGGCGCTGCGTCGTCCGCGGCGCCGTCGACGGCCACCGACACCTCGCCGCTGCGCGCCGGCGCGCTGGTCGCCGCCACCGGCGCCGGCGTGAAGGCCGTCGACCAGTGCCCCGCCAAGCTGTTCATGCCGACCGCCGACGGCCGGTTGATCGCGCTTGACCCCGAGACCGGCGCGGTCTGCCGCAGCTTCGGCGGCGGGCGCGGCCAGATCGACCTGTGGGCCCACATGCCGAACCTGAAGCCGGGCTCGTACTACGCCACCTCGCCGCCGGTGGTCACGCAGAAGCTGGTGATCGTCGGCGGCACGGTGCTCGACAACTTCTCGACCCAGGAGCAATCGGGCGTGATCCGCGCGTTCGACATCGACACCGGCGCACTGGTCTGGAACTGGGATTCGGGCAACCCGGAGGCCACCGCGCCGCTCGCGGCCGGCCAGACCTACACGCCGAACTCGCCGAACAGCTGGTCGATCTCGAGCGTCGACGAGGCCCTCGGCATGGTCTACGTGCCGATGGGCAACCAGCCGCCCGACCAGTGGGGCGGCCGGCGCAGCCCGGCGGTCGAGCAGTTCTCGTCGTCCGTGGTCGCGCTCGACCTGGCCACCGGCCGCGCGCGCTGGGTGTTCCAGACGGTGCACCACGACCTGTGGGACTACGACGTGCCGGCGCAACCCAGCCTGGTCGACCTGACGGTCAACGACGCGTCGGTGCCGGCGCTGGTGCAGCCGACCAAGCACGGCGAGCTGTTCGTGCTCGATCGCCGCAGCGGCCAGCCGATCCTGCCGGTCACCGAAGTGCCGTCGCCGCAGGGCGCGGCCACCGGCGACCACACCGCGCCGACGCAGCCGCGCTCGGCGCTGTCGTTCGAGCCGAAGCCGCTGACCGGCGACCAGATGTGGGGCGCGACGATGTTCGACCAGCTCGGCTGCCGCATCGCCTTCCACCGGCTGCGCTACGAGGGACGCTTCACGCCGCCGTCCGAAGGCGGCTCGCTGGTCTACCCCGGCAACTTCGGCGTCTTCAACTGGGGCGGCATCGCGGTCGACCCGGTGCGCCAGATCGCGTTCACGACGCCCACCTACCTCGCCTTCGTGTCGAAGCTGGTGCCGCGGCCGGACGACCGCGCACTGATGGTGCAGGGCAAGGGCGACCCGAAGGGCCCGCTGCCGGCGCTGAACGAGAACTTCGGCGCGCCGTTCGCCGCGAAGATGAATGCCTTCACGTCGCCGTTCGGCCTGCCGTGCCAGCAGCCGCCGTGGGGCTTCGTGGCCGGCGCCGACCTGCGCACCGGCCAGGTGGCGTGGAAGCACCGCAACGGCACGGTGCGCGACCTGTCGCCATTGCCGCTGCCGTTCCGCATGGGCGTGCCCAACATCGGCGGGCCGGTGCTGACGGCCGGCGGCGTGGCCTTCCTGTCGGGCACGCTGGACGACTACGTGCGCGGCTACGACGCGACCACCGGGCGCGAGCTGTGGACGCAGCGCCTGCCGGCCGGCGGCCAGGCGACGCCGATGACCTATGCAGGCGCCGACGGGCGGCAATACCTGCTGGTGATGGCCGGCGGCCACGGCTCGACCGGCACGCGGCCTGGAGACTACGTCCTCGCCTACACTCTGCCGCGGTGATCGACACCAGGACTCCCCAGGACATTCCCATGCAAACCACCGCCTCCGGCCTCCAATACGAAGACACCGTTCCCGGCACCGGCGCCGAAGCGCAAGCCGGCCAGCACGTCAGCGTGCATTACACCGGCTGGCTCTACAACAACGGCGTCAAGGGCGCCAAGTTCGACAGCAGCAAGGACCGCAACGACCCGTTCGAGTTCGGCCTCGGCGCCGGCATGGTGATCAAGGGCTGGGACGAAGGCGTGCAGGGCATGAAGGTCGGCGGCACGCGCGTGCTGGTGATCCCGCCGCAGCTCGGCTACGGCGCGCGCGGCGCCGGCGGCGTGATCCCGCCGAACGCGACGCTGATGTTCGAGGTGGAACTGCTGGGCGTCTGAGCCCTCTCCGTTCGCCCTGAGCCTGTCGAAGGGCCTGCTCGCATGGCACGAAGGCTTCGACAAGCTCAGCCCGAACGGGTGTTGCCATGACCATCCGCTACGACATCACGCACACGACGACGTACCGCTACTCGAAGCCGGTGCGCTTCGGCGAGCACCGCGTGATGTTCCGCCCGCGCGACAGCCACGACCTGCGCGTGCTCGCGACCGACCTGAAGGTCAGTCCCGACGCGAGCGTGCGCATGATCCAGGACCCGTACTCGAACTCGATCGCGCTGGTGCAGCCGCTCGGCGAAGCTGCCGAGTTGCGCTTCGTCTGCTCGTTCACGATCGAGCATGCAAGCAGCCACAACCTCGAACTGCCGCTGTCGCCGTCGGCCGAGTTCTTTCCGTTCTCGTACTCGGTCGACGAGCGCTTCGACCTCGAGCACTACCTGCGCCCGCACCACGACGACCCGCAGGGCAAGCTCACCGCGTGGGCCCGCCAGTTCATCCGCACCGACGGCCCGACCGGCACCCGCGACATGCTGGTGCGCATGAACCAGCACATCCGCGACCACTTCACCTACGCCGACCGCGACGAGGAAGGCACGCAGGACCCGCTGAAGACGCTGGCGTTGAACACCGGCAGCTGCCGCGACTTCGCGCTGCTGATGATGGAGGCGGTGCGGCGGCTCGGTGTCGCGGCACGTTTCGTGTCGGGCTACCTCTATGACCCGGCGCTCGACCCGGCCGGGGCACCACGCGATGGCGCCGACGGCAACGACACGGTTCCCACCACCGGTGCCGGCGCCACGCACGCCTGGCTGCAGGCCTACCTGCCCGGCGCAGGCTGGCTGCCGTTCGACCCGACGAACAACCTGCTCGGCGGCTCGCAGCTGGTGCGCGTCGGTGTCGTGCGCGATCCGAAGCAGGCCGCACCGATCTCGGGCAGCTGGTTCGGCGATGCCGATGCCTACATCGGCCTGCAGGTCGACGTGAAGGTCACGCGGACCGGCTGAATCCCCTCGAAGACGGTCTCACGCCCTGGACACCGGCCGGTGCCCGTGCTCGAAAGGCGGACGGCCGACCGGATCGTCGCTCTCGTCCTCCTGCGGCTCGCCGCCACGGGCCATCGCGTGGTACTCCTCCATCAGCTTGGCCTTGCGCGACGCGAGCCGCGTGCCGACCGACTTCAGGTCGACCTTGGCCTTCTTCGCCTTCGGGAAGATCTTGCTGTGCTCTTCCTCGACGTGCGCATCGATGTGCTTGCCGAGCACGATGACCTTGGCATCGAACTGGTCGTCGGCCGGCTTCATCGCCGAGATCTCGGCGATCAGCTCGCGCGCACTCGCATGCTCGACCTCGGCCTGGTCGACCAGCGCGTCGTCGCCGATCGCCGCGCGCACTGCCGGGTAGAAGATCTCTTCCTCGATCTGGCCGTGCACCGTCAGCTCGGTGCAGATGCGCTCGGCCACCGCGCGCCGTTCGCCTTCGGTGTTGCTGCGGTCACTCAGTTGATGGAACGCGATGAACAGCTTCTTGATCGCGATGTGGTCGGCTTTCAGCATCTCGATGGCGTCGAATCGCGATGGCTTCGCGCGGGGACGGGGAGCGGCTGGCATGGTGATCTCCTTTCAATGCGACTGCAAGGTTGGATTGACTGCATTCAGGCGAGCGTGGCCACAACCCGGTGCCGTGCACCGTCATCGACAAAGGGCACGCCGCTCTCGGGGGAAACAGGGTTCCCGTCGTGCTGCAGCGACCAGGTGCCCTGGCCCTGCTCGCGCTTCGACGGGTTGCTGACTTCGACCTCGTAGACGGTCTTGCCGCGCCGCAGCGTGACGCTGAAGCCCGGCCAGGCGGCCGGCACCACCGGCGCGACGTGCAGCACGCCGCCGCGCACGCGCACGCCCAGCAGCTCCTCGATGCCGATGCGCCAGTACCAGCCGGCGGCGCCGGTGTACCAGGTCCAGCCGCCCTTGCCGGTGTGCGGCGATTCGCCGTAGATGTCGGCCGGCATCACATAGGGCTCGACACGGTAGCGCTGCACCGCGAGCCGCGAATCGCTCTTGCCGATCGGGTTCAGCATCGCGTACAGCGGGTACGCGCGCCGGGCATCGCCGAGCCGCGCAAAGGCCATCGCGGTCCACACCGCGGCGTGCGTGTACTGCCCGCCGTTCTCGCGGATGCCGGGCACGTAGCCCTTGATGTAGCCAGGGTCGTGCGCGGTCTTGTCGAAGCTCGGCGTGAACAGGCGGATCAGCTGCGACTCGCGGTCGACCAGCATCTCGTCGACCTTCTCCATCGCGTCGCGCGCGCGCTGCGGGTCGGCGCCGCCTGCGATCACCGCCCAGCTCTGCGACAGCGAATCGATGCGGCATTCGTCGTTCGACGCCGAGCCGAGCGGCGTGCCGTCGTCGAAGTAGGCACGCCGGTACCACTGGCCGTCCCAGGCGTTCGCGTCGACCGCGGTCATCAGCTCCTGCGACAACAGCGTCCATTCGGAGACCAGGTCGGCGCGCTCGCGGCGCATCGCGATCGGCATGAACTCGTCGAGCACCGACTTCAGGAACCAGGCCATCCAGACGCTCTCGCCCTGGCCCTTCCAGCCGACCCGGTTCATGCCGTCGTTCCAGTCGCCGCAGCCCATCAGCGGCAGCCCGTGCACGCCGCGCCCGCGGCTCACCTGGATCGCGCGCACGCAGTGCTCGAACAGGCTCGCGCTCTCGTGCGAGACCGTCGGCTCGAAGTACTGGCTCTCTTCGTGCGGCGGCAGCTGCGGGCCTTCGAGGAAGGACACCGTCTGGTCGAGCACCGCATCGTCGCCAGTCACCGACACGTAGTACGCCACCGCATACGGCAGCCACAGCCGGTCGTCCGAGAAGGTGGTGCGCACGCCCTTGCCGCTCGGCGGGTGCCACCAGTGCTGCGCATCGCCCTCGACGAACTGCTGCGCCGCCGCGCGCAGCAGGTGGTCGCGCGCGAAGCCGGGCCACGCATGCACCAGCGCCATCACGTCCTGCAGCTGGTCGCGGAAGCCGTAGGCGCCGCCCGCCTGGTAGAAGCCGCAGCGGCCCATGCAGCGGCTGCTCAGCACCTGGTACAGCAGCCAGCGGTTCAGCATCAGGTCGAGCGAGCGGTCGGGCGTGCGCACTTCCACAGCACTGAGCAGCTCGTCCCACTGCGCCTTCACGTTCGCCAGCGCCTGGTCGGCGTCGCGCGTGGTCATGCGCACCAGCTCGTCGGCGCCGGCGAGGCTCGCTGCCTGGCCGAACGAGAACACCACCGTGTCGGACTCGCCCGGCTCCAGCTTCAGCTCGACCTGCATCACCCAGCACGGGTCGGGGCCGACGCCGGCGGCCTGGCGCAGCGTGCGCTGCGACTCGAGCGCCTGCGGCGCGCCGAGCCCCTGGCCGATGCCAATGAACTCGGCACGGTCGCAGGTCCAGCCGCTGACCGGGTGCGAGCTGCCGAGCCACGCGATGTCGCGCCCGAAGTCGGCGTTCATCGGGTTGCGCGCATACAGCGTGGTCGACGCATTGCGGCCGGCCCAGGTCGACAGCAGGTCGACCTTGCCGCTGCGGTTGTCGCCCAGGCACAGGTTGACATACAGCGTCAGCGTCAGCGTGCGGCGGCGCGCGCTGCGGTTGGCCACCCGCAGGCGCATCAGCTTGGCCGGCCGGTCCCACGCGACGAAGTGCGTCAACTCCGATTCGATCCCTTCGGCCTGCGTCGTGTAGCGGCTGTAGCCGGCGCCGTGCGCGCATTCGTGCGTCGCGCCGGGTGCGCTGCGCGGCTGCGCGGTCGGCGTCCAGTAGGCGCCGGTCGCGCGGTCCTGCAGGTACAGGATTTCCGACGACGGATCGACCAGCGCATCGTTGGACCATGGCGTCAGCTGGTTCTCGCGCGCATTGATGCGCCAGGTGAAGGCCGAGCCGCTCTCGGACACCAGCGTGCCGATCTGCGGGCTCGCCATCACGTTGACCCACGGCGCCGGCGTGGTGCGGCCTGGCGGCAGCACGATGCGGTACTCCTTGCCGTCGGGCGTGAAACCGCCGGTGCCGTTGAAGAACTGCAGTTCCGCGGTGGCGGTCGGCTCGACCGGCGCACCGCCTTGCGCCAGCGGCGCGCGCAGCGGCATCGTCTGCGGCAGCGGCGGCGCCTCGCGCGGTGCGCGCCGGCGCAGTTGGTCGCCCAGCAGGCCCTGGCCGCCGCGCAGCAGCACGCGGCACAGCGTCATCAGCAGGCGGCGCTCGTCGTCGGGCAGGCGGTCGCCGCGCAGCACGTAGATGCGGCCGCCGGCGGCCGGCGCATCCGGGCCGGCGCCGGCCTGGCGCACCATGTTCTCGATCGCATGCTGCATGTCGTCGGAGTACGAGGTGGCGCGGTCGTTCAGCACCACGATGTCGACCTCGAACGAACGCGCCTTCCAGAAATGGTGGCCGCGCACCATCTGCTGCACCAGCGGCAGGTCGTCGTTGGAATCGATGGTGACCAGCAGGATCGGCCGGTCGCCCGAGATGCCGTAGCGCCACAGCGCCCGCTGCGACAGCTGGTTGCCGCGCATGAACTCGGTGCCGGGGCGGAACGTGGTGTCGGAGAACATCAGGTAGGCCGACAGCGCCTGGAAGTGCGTCGCCTCCTCGCTGCCGACGCCCAGCTGGTGCAGCTTGGCCTGCGCATACACCCACGAGCGCGAGATCTCGCGCTGCAGCGCGCTGAACGAGCCGAGCCGTTGCCACGTGCGGCTCGCGCTCTCGCGGTCGGTGCCGAAGGCCAGCACGAACGCGACGCGTGCCGACTGGCCCGGCTTCAGCTCGAGGGTCTGGCGCAGGCAGAGCACCGGGTCGAGCACCGCGCCGGTCGTCATCGCGAGGCCGCCCTGCTCGGTCATCGCGATCGGCTCGCGCTTGCCGCGGCCGCGCCCGATCACCGTGCGGCGGTCGGTGTCGTACGACAGCGGCCCGGCCTGCGTGCCCTCGACCACCGCGCCGAGGATCGCGGTCGGCGCCGACTCGTGCGACGCGCGCGGGCGCCGCGTGGCCAGCAGCGCGCCGCGCGCCGCGTCGTACTCGGTCGTGATGAACAGGTTCGAGAAGGCCGGGTGCGCCATGTCGGCATTGCGCTGGTTCAGCACCACCTCGCCGAGTGCGCTGACCTCGATGCGGCGCAGGCCGTGGCCTTCGTTGGTCAGCTTCAGCGTGCGGATCTCGGCGTCTTCCTGCTGCGCGACCACCACCTCCAGGCTGCTGCGGATGCCGTGCTGGCGCAGGTCGAACTGCGCGCGCGCCTCGGCGAACTCGACCGACTGGTGATCCGGCTCGCTGAAGGTCGGCGCGAGCGTGGCCGACCACAGCACGCCCGAATCGGCATCGCGCAGGTAGATGAAGAGGCCGCAGTCGTCGAGCACGCGGTCCTCGCGCCAGCGCGTGATGTCGAGGTCGGCGCATTCGCTGTAGCCCGAGCCGCTGGCGGTCAGCGCGGTCGCGTAGCGTCCGTTCGACATCAGGTGCACCGCCGGGCGGCGCACATCGGTGGCCTGCACGCGGCGCACGCGCTGCGTCGAATGCCGGGCCAGCTTGTCGTGGCGCTCCGGCACCGCGGTGCTGTCGCGGGCGATCACCACCGAACCGGCCACCTGCTCCTGCAGCAGCAGGTCGAAGGCGTTCATCTCGGGCTCGCGGTGGAAGCGGTCGGCCAGGCTGTCCGGCGTCAGCAGCGCGGTCAGCGCGAGCAGGCTCATCGCCTGGTGGTGCGCCATGTGGCTCTTGACGATCGCGCACTTCTCGTCCTCGCCGAGGCGCTCGGCGGTGAAGTCGATCGCCTCGTAGAAGCCGTGCGGCCCGAGCGCGCCGAGCCTGTCCAGCGCAGCGAAGTTCTGCCGCACCTCGGCCGGCGCGAACGGCGCGGCCAGCGCGGTCGCATAGGGCGCCACCACCAGCTGACGGTCCATGCCGCGCTTCAGGCTCAACGCCGGCGCGCCGGACGGGCCGTACTGGTAGGTCAGCTCGACGTCGCGCACGTTGACGCCGGATTCGGAGATGCCCCAGGGCACGTTCTGCTCGCGGCCGTAGCGGATCTGCTCGGCGATCGCGTTGTGGCAGGTCTGGTGCAGCAGGCTGCCGGGCGGCGTCTTCATCACCAGCGCCGGCATCAGGTACTCGAACATCGAGCCCGACCACGAGATCAGCACCGGGCCGGCGGCCACCAGGCCCATGTGCCGGCCGAGCCGGAACCAGTGGTCGACCGGCACGTCGCCCTTGGCCGCGGCGAGGTAGCTGCCGAGCCGCGATTCGGACGCCAGCAGGTCGTAGCGCCCTTCGTCGAGCTGGTGCTCGGCGACGCGGTAGCCGATCGAGAACAGCTTGCGCCGTGCATCGAACAGGAAGCCGAACTGCATGCCGCGCCACGCGGCCTCGGCCTGCGCCGCGCAGGCGTCCAGGTCGGCCAGCCACACCGCGGTCGCGATGCGCGCTTCGGCGCAGGCCTTCAGCGCGGCGGCCAGCAGCATCGCCGTGGCCGGCGCCTGGCCGTCGCGCTGCTGCGCGGCCTTCAGGGCCGACTCGACCTCGGTCAGGTGCACCGGCAGGTCGCCGACGCAGGGCACCCGCGCGAGCAGTTGGGCGAGCGTGCCGCTGAACACCTCGGGCGCCTGCTGCTGCAAGGTGCCGAACGCCGCCTCGACCGCCCACGGGCAGTGGCGCTGCAGGTCGTCGAGGTGCGCCGCCAGTGCATGGCACAGCCGCGCTGCCTCGTCGACGACCGGCTTCAGCGCGCCGGCGGCGCCTTGCGTGGCACCGTCGGCGCTGCCGAAGGCATACGCCTCGAGCAGCTCCTTCAGGTGCAGCGCGAGCTGCGCCGCCCCGGCCAGCGCACGGCCGGCGTCGGCCGGCGTGGCCGGGTCGGCCTGCAGCAGCTTGGTGCCCAGGTCGGCCACCGCCCGGTCGATCTCGGCCGGGCTGACGTTGCCGCGCGGCGCGCCCTTGTCGCCCCGCGGGCTGCCGGCGCGCAGGTTGCGCCACGCCGACTGCAACTCGAGGAAGCTGTCGCGCGGCCCGGCCAGCCGCTCGGGCCCGACCACCGGGCGTTCGCGCTCTTCCTGCAGCGCACGCGCCACGACGACCAGGTGGGCCGCGAGGTTGCCGCTGTCGACCGACGACACGTAGCGCGGCTCCAGCGGCCGCAGGTACTGGGTCTCGTACCAGTTCAGCAGGTGGCCGTTGTAGGTCTCCAGCTTCGCCATGCTGCCGAGCGTGGCCTTCATGCGCGCGAGGAAATCGCCGCCGGCCAGCCAGCCGAGGTCGCGCGCCCGCGTCAGCGCCAGCAGGTACAGCCCGATGTTGGTCGGCGAGGTGCGGTGCGCGACCACCTCTTCCGGTTCGAACTGCACGTTGTCCGGCGGCAGGTGGTTGTCGGCCGGGCCGACGTAGTCCTCGAAGAAGCGCCAGGTGCGGCGCGCAATGCGGCGGAACTCGCGCAGGTCCTGGTCGCCGGCTAGCCGGCCGGCCAGCAGCACCGGCGAGCTGATCGCGACCGCGATCACCGGCGCCAGCCACCACGCGGCGAGCAGCGGCGCGGCCGCGACGATCGCATCGCGGTTGAACAGCAGGATCAGCGCGCTCGACGCGATCAGCGGCAGCGTCGCGCTGCTGATGGCCCAGCTGAACTGCCGCAACTGCCCGCCCGCCGCCGCCTTGGCCTGCGCCGCGGTGCGCCATTCGAGCATCTTGCGTTGCGAGACGAAGGTGCGCCACACCGCCCGCGCGATCGCGTCGGCCATCACGCAGGCGCTCTGTGCCAGCAGCACCAGCTCGATCAGCGCATGGCCGGCGACATGGCCGAGCTCGCGCGTCAGCTGGATCGGCCGGTTGCTGCGCACGCCCTTCGGCACCGGCGCGAACAGCGCCGAGAACCAGCCGAGCAGCCCGGGCAGGCTGATCGACGCCAGCACCAGCGCGAGCCACGCGAGCGGTTGCGCGGCCGGGTCGATGAAGGCCACGATGACCAGCGCGAACGACGCGATCGGCAGCAGCGAGCGCCGCAGGTTGTCGAGCATCTTCCAGCGGTTCAGCGGCGACAGCGGCTCGGCGCGCACGCCCAGCAGCCACGGCAGCAGCTGCCAGTCGCCGCGCACCCAGCGGTGCGAGCGGGCCGCGGCGACCTCGGAATGCGACGGCGAATCCTCGAAGAACGCGACGTCGCTGACCAGCGCGCAGCGTGCGAACGCGCTCTCGAACAGGTCGTGGCTGAGCAGCGCGTTCTCGGGCACCCGGCCCGACAGCGCGGTGTGGAAGGCCTGCAGGTCGTACAGCCCCTTGCCGGTGTAGGTGGCTTCGCCGAAGGTGTCCTGGTAGGTGTCGGAGATCGCGGCCGCGTAGGGGTCGACACCGGCGCCGCTGGAGAAGATCCAGCGGAACACCGAATGGTCCTCGGCCTGCGGCAGCAGGAACGAGATGCGCGGCTGGAACAGTGCGTAGCCGCGCTCGACGCGGCCGGTCTGCGGGTCGATCTGCGGCCGGTTCAGCGGATGGGCGGCGGTGCCGACCAGCCGGGCCACCGAACCGACCGGCATGCGCGTGTCGGCATCGAGCGTGATCACGTAGCGCACGCCGCGCGGCACGCGCTCGGCGCTGCCGTCCTCGAACACGTACGAGGTGCCGGGTTCGCCGATCAGCAGGCGGTTGAATTCGTCGAGCTTGCCGCGTTTGCGCTCCCAGCCCATCCAGGCGCCTTCGTTCTCGTTCCAGCAGCGCGAGCGGTGGAACAGGTAGAAGCGGTCTTCGACGCGGCCGTCGGTGGCCGTGCCGTTGGCGGTGCCGGCCTGCAGCGGGTAGCGCAGGTTCAGCAGCGCCACCGCCTCGCGCGCCTTCGCGAGCAACGCGGCATCGGTCTCGAGCGACTGGTCGGGCGCGTCGCGCCAGTCGGTCAGCAGCCCGAAGCGCAGCTGGTCGTCGCGGTTCGACAGGTAGTGGCGCTCCAGCTCGCCGACCTGGTGATCGACCTGGTCGAGCTGGGTCAGCATCGTCGGCACCACCACCATCGTCTTGCACTGCGGTGGCAACCCGTGCGAGAACTCCAGGCGCGGCAACTGCGCCGGCCTGAACACGCGGCCGAGGATGCGGTTGATCAGCAGCACCGCGATCTCGGAGGCCGGCCAGACCGCCAGCAGGAAGATCACGAAGGCCGGCAGCGACACATGCTCCTCGCCGTAGCCGGCCCGGAAGGCCAGCGCGGTGAACGCGAAGGTCAGCGACAGCACCAGCGCGGCGTACAGCACCAGGCGGGTGTGGGGCACGGCGTCTTCGATGCGGCGCAGCGGGTTCGGCGTCAGGCCGATGCTGCGCTCCAGCTCGGGCCGGCGGTCGGACAGCAGCCAGCGGCCGATGTCGGTGTCCTCGCCGTCCTGGCCGGCATCGCTGCCCGCCTCGGTGCCGCGAGCGCGCCCGCGGCCGAAGCGGTCGACCACCAGCTCGGCAAGATCGGGCTCCGGCAGCCCGCTGCGCAGGCTCAGCCGCTCCAGCTCCAGCCGGTACAAGGCCTTCGAATGCGGGTCCATGCGCGCGTAGACGCTGTTGCGCTGCAGCGCGCGGTCGACCAGCGAGGTCTTCGCGAAGATGTCGACCCAGTCGCTCAGCTCGATCGCCTTCACGCTGCGGAAGATGTTGCGCACCCGCACGTCGAGCATCGTGCGCACGACCAGGTCGTCTTCGATCGCGCCGGCCTGGTGGACGATGCCGACGCCTTCGGCATGCGCGCCGCCGGCCATGCTGGCCGGGTCGTCGTAGCGGCGGCGCTGCGCCAGCTGGCCGAGGTAGGCCTGGCGGAACACCGGCGACGCGTTCTTCAGGTCGGGCACCGCCGATGCGGCCTTCTGCGTCGGCCCGCGCGACGACGAGGTCAACGCCGCATCGGCCACCAGGTCGGCCGCATGCGCGCCCCGGTGGATCTCGAGGATCTGCTCGGCACAGGCCCGCAGCTGGCGGATCAGCAGGAAGTTCAGGATCGGCGCGAGCAGCGCCAGCTCGCGCAGCATCAGCGGGTGCACCTTCTGGTACTCGACCAGCACGTGCACCAGCTCGTCGGCCTCGAAGTCGAAATCGCAGGCCTCGAGGTAGAAGTGCGAGAACAGCTCGACGCGCGCGCGCGACGGATGGCCGCCGGTCTGGTAGGCCGGCAGGCCGCGCACCGCCTTGTCGGTCAATTGCTGGCTCAGCGCGGTCTGGATGCGCTCGATGACGTAGAAGTTGTCGACCAGCCACTGCGCCGCCTGCGACAGCGAGCGCTGCTCGTCGGTGAAGGTCTCGATCTGCCGCACGCAGGCGCGCAATTCCTCGATCGCGCGCGTCAGCTCGCTCTTGAAACGGGCGCGGCGCACCGAGCGCGACGGCGCATCCCAGCGCGAGAACGCGCCGGCGAATTCCTCGATCGCCGCAGGCAGTGCGAAATCGAAACCCTCGTAGACCGTGATCGAGGGATTCATCGGCCCACCCCCGAGGGCGCCCCGCCGCGCACCGTCAATGTCGTTGCGACCACGACAGGCTCGCGACCTGCGTGGACAGCCCGTCGCTGAATGACATCATGACCATGCTGATCACCAGGAACGGCACACCCACAGCCCACATCAACAGTCTTTTCATTCGCCACTCCCGTCGGCAATTCGTGAATCCGGAACACCCTTGAATCCGGACAACCTGGAGGACGAGTCTAGGGAGAGGCCCCCGCCGACACAGCCGGACGACAGGGCCTTCGTCTGTCGGTGCTGTCCTACGCCGCCGGCCTTGGCGCCGCTGTAGGCTGGCTCCTACACGCGCTCCCGCGCTCTTCCGTCAGCACCGGCGTTGCCCGATTCATACAATCAGGCGCATGTCTGTCGGCATCCTCGCGGCCCATCTCGTCACGTTTCCGGCGGAAATGGCAAGATCCATGACCTTTGCAGACCGTGTTGTCGCGTGGACTGTCGTGAACCCGGGTCCTCGTTGCGCGTGCCTCGCCTGTTGAAGAAAAATCCAGAAGTCGGGACATGCTGAAAACCTACATCGTCGAAGACAGCCCGGTGATCCGCGAGAACCTGATCGCGGCGCTCGAGGAGCTGGTGGCCGTCGAAGTCGTCGGCACCGCCGACAACGAGGCCGCCGCGCTGTACTGGCTGAAGCAGCCGCGCAACGGCTGCGACCTGGTGATCGTCGACATCTTCCTGAAGAGCGGATCGGGTCTCGGCGTGCTGTCGGCCAGTGCCGACCTGCCGGACGCGACCAAGCTGGTCGTGCTCAGCAACTACGCGACACCCGACATGCGGCGCAAGTGCCTGGAGCTCGGTGCGGACAAGGTGTTCGACAAGTCGAACGAGATCGATGCGCTGATCGGTTATTGCCAGCGACTGGCCTCGGGCGAGGCCGCCAATTCGAGTTCGGGAAGCCTGTAGCGCGCGCTTCATGTGAAGCAGCGCGGGCAGCGGCAGGATGCGGATGGGCCCCGCGCGGCCCTCCCGGGCGGCGCAAGGCCGGAGGCGCCGGCCCGCTGTCGGACGAGTTACTGGATCAGGCCGTTCTTCAGCGCGTAGTAGGTCAGGTCGCTGTTCGACTCGAGCTTCATCTTCTCCATCACGCGGGTGCGGTAGGTGCTGACGGTCTTGACGCTCAGCGACAGGCTGTCGGCCATGTGGCCGATGGTCTCGCCCTTGGACAGGCGCAGGAAGACCTGGAACTCGCGCTCGGAAAGCTGCTCATGCAACGGACGGTTCGCATTGCCGCCGAGGTTGTTGGCCAGCAGCTCGGCGACGGCCGGGGTGATGTACTTGCGGCCGCGGGCGACCGTGCGGATCGCGGTGACGATCTCTTCGGGATCGCACTCCTTGTTCAGGTAACCGCTCGCGCCCTGGCGCAGCAAGGTGGTGGCGTAGTGCTCTTCAGGGAAACCGCTGAGGATGAGGATGGGCAGGTCGGGCTCGCGGGCGCGGATCGCGGCCAGCGCGTCGACGCCGCTTTGCTGCGGCATCGACAGGTCCATGACCAGCACGTCGATCTGTTCCTTGCGCACGATGTCGAGGGCTTCGCGGCCGTTGGAGGCTTCGGCAACGACCTGCAGATCGACCTGCTCCGCGAGATACTGACGCAGACCGGCGCGCACGAGCGCGTGGTCGTCAACGATGGCAATCTTGATCATGAGCGACTGTCCCCTGTGGTTGGACTCCAATCGATTCTAGAGGCACACAGAAAAATCGCATGAAGAACTTCTTTCACCGATTCAAGCGCAGTGCCTTCACGTTTCCGCTCGCGGTGGTGACCGCGCTGACGCTGATGGGCATCAGCGAGACCGCGTACCGCACCTCGGTGGAAGCGCTCGACCGGCTGGGCGAGATGGGCGTCGCCCGCACCAACAACATGGTGCTGCTGCGCCAGGTGCTCGATGCCGAGAACGGGCAGCGCGGCTACCTGATCACCGGCCGCCCCGAGTACCTGAAGCCCTACCGTTCGTCGATGGCGAACATCGGCGAGACGCTGCGCACGCTCGGCGAGTACTACGCGCACGAGCCCGACCGCGTCGCCGACTTCACCGTGCTCGCGACGCTGGTCAGCCGCAAGGTCTCCGAGATGGACACCACGGTGCAGTTGCGCGCCGACGGCCGCGACGAGGCCTGGCGCGCGGTCATCGAGACCGACATCGGGCGCGAGCAGATGGAGAGCATCCGCCTCGCGTCGGAGCGGCTGGTGACGCGCGAATCGGCGCTGATCGCGGCGCGGCGCGACGAGGTCTACCAGACGCTGCTGCTGAGCCGGCTCGGCGTCAGCACGATGACGGCGCTCAGCGTGCTGGCCTTCTTCATGTACCTGCGCCAGTCGAACACGCTCGAGAAGGAGCGGGTGCACAAGAAGGAGGCGCTGCAGGCCGAGCGCGACCTGCTGGAGGTGCAGGTGACGGCGCGCACCGCGCAGCTGACCGAGCTGGCGCAGCACCTGCAGACCGCCCGCGAGGACGAGCGCAGCCGGCTCGCGCGCGACCTGCACGACGAACTGGGCGCGCTGCTCACCGCGGCCAAGCTCGACGTCGCGCGGCTCAAGTCGCGCATCACGATCCATACGCCCGACATCACCGAGCGGCTGGTGCACCTGAACGACACGCTGAACGAAGGCATCGCGCTGAAGCGCCGCATCATCGAAGACCTGAGGCCGTCGTCGCTGAGCAACCTCGGGCTGCTGGCGGCGCTGGAGATCCTCGGCCGCGAGTTCGCCGAGCGCTCGGGCGTCAAGGTGGTCAGCGATCTCGCGCCGGTGTCGCTGAAGCCGTCGGGCGAGCTGACGGTGTACCGCCTGGTGCAGGAGGCGCTGACCAACGTCGCGAAGTACGCGCAGGCACGGCAGGTGGTCATCACGCTGAAGCCGCGCGGCACGCTGGCCGAGGTCGACGTGCACGACAACGGCACCGGCTTCGACACGCAGATCGCCAGGCCGTCGAGCCACGGGCTGCTGGGCATGCGCTACCGCGTCGAGGCCGAGGGCGGGCGCATGGCCATCCAGTCGACGCCCGGCGCCGGTACGCGCATCCAGGCGACTCTGCCGCAGGTCTGAACGGTGCAGGGGAGCCCGGCGGACGTCGTCGGCTCCCTCCTACAGCGCATCGGCTCGCCGTCCCATTCCTCGGGGCAGGCCATGCTCCTAAAGTGGTTCCATCGTCAACCACCCACACCGAAGGAGCCAGGACCATGCTGTATTACGCCGTCGTGTTCTTCATCATCGCGCTGATCGCCGCCCTGTTCGGCTTCGGCGGGATCGCAGCCAGCGCTGCAGGCATCGCGAAGATCCTCTTCATCATCTTCGCGATCATGGCCGTGGCCGCCTTCCTGTTCGGCCTCATCAAGCGCGGCACCTAGCCAGCCCCAGCAGCCTTGCGGCGAGGCCGCGCCTCGCCTAACTTAGATATCCCACACGCACACAACCCGAGGAAACAGCCATGAGCAGCTCCACCTTCAAGACCGACAACCTCAGCACGCAGGCGAGCGACACCGTCAACCGCCTGGCCGACACGGCCGACAGCGCGGTCAAGAGCACGCGCCGCGTCGCGAATACCGCGCTGGACAGCGCCGAAAGCGCGATCGGCGAAGCCCGCGACACGGCCGAACCGACGATCGCCCGCCTGGCCGGCCAGGCCGAAGCGCTGGCAAAGCGCGGCGTCGACGCCGTCAAGGACACCGCATCCCAGGTGCGCGAGCGCGCCGCATCGGTCGGCGATGCCACCGTGCGCTACGTGAGGGACGAACCCGTCAAGTCGGTGCTGATCGCCGCGGCGACCGGTGCCGCGCTGATGGGCCTGCTTGCGCTGATCCAGAGCGCGCGCCGCAACAACCAGTGATCCCCGCCGTGGGCGCCGGGCAACCCGGCCGTACGGCGCTCGACGCCGCGGCCGGGTTTGTCGCGTCCACATCCCGTCGTCCGCTGTAGCTCTCTTCCGGTGCTGCCATGATCCATCCGCTGATCAAGCTCGTCGCGACCCGGCCCGAACTCGTTGCCGATCACCTGAGCGCTTATGCCGCGCTGATCGGCAGCGAAGCGCGCCAGGCGCAGAGCCGCTGGACCGTCCGCCTGCTGCTCACCGCGTTGGCGCTGTGCTGCGTCGGCGTGACGGCGGTGCTTGCCGGCGTCGCGCTGATGTTGTGGGCGGTGACGCCGTCGCTGCAGGCCGACACGGTGTGGGCGCTGTGGGCCGCGCCAGCCGTACCGGCGGTGGTGGCGGTGGTGGCCGGCCTGCTTGCACGGCGACCCGCGGCCGAACCCGCCTTCGCTGCGGTGCAACAGCAGTTCGAGGCCGACGCGCGCATGCTCGGCGAGGTGGGCGCGACATGACCCACGTCGAAGAAGGACAGCTCGACCCCGGCCTGCCGGCGGTTGCGCCGACGACGGCGCTGAGCCCGAAGGAGCGGCTCGCGGCGTCGCGCGAATCGATCCGCCATGCGCTCGTGAAGGCCAGCGCTCCGCGCGATCCACAGGCCGCAATGGCGCCGCAGGAGCCCGGTTGGCTGGGCACACTGGGCGATGCGTTGTCCGATCTGCCGGCCGCCGCGATCGCGGTGCGCTGGCTGCGTCGCTGGTGGGCCGGCCATCCGTGGCGCACCACGTTCGAATTCGCGCGCGATGCGGGCCAGGAACTGGCCGGGCCGCTTGCGAAGAAGCACCCATGGTGGCTGCTCGCCGGCGCGTTCGTGGGCGGCATGCTGCTGACGCGTGCGAAGCCATGGCGCTGGCTGTCGGGCGGTGCGCTGCTGGCCGGGTTGCTGCCGCGCTTCGACCTGACCTCGATCATCAGCTGGGTCAACCTCGCGATCGCCGATTTCACGCGGTCGACGGCGCCCGCAGCGCCCGCGGCACCGATGGCATCCCCTGCAGCGCCGCCCGCCGCTGCCCCGGCGGCGGCGCCGATGCAGACGCCGCCCGCACCAGGCACCGACTACACCGTGCACTGACAGCTTCCGCATTCATCGCGAAGCGCGCTCTAGTGCGCGCTTTCTTTTTTGCCGATCCATCCGATGCGTGGGGACCGCTCCACCGGCAAAGCATTCCGTCCTACATGCGCTCACGCCAGCGTCCGATGGTTCGCGCCAGGGGCCGCTCATAGAGTTGCCTCATCGATTCCACACCGCACCAAGGAGAACGACATGCTGAAGTGGGCCATCATCTTTGCAGCCATCGCGCTCGTCGCGGGCGTGTTCGGATTCACCGGCATCGCCGCCGGTGCGGCAGGCATCGCGAAGTTCCTCTTCGTGCTGTTCCTGGTGCTGTTCGTCGCCGTCGTCCTGATCGGACTGCTGGGCGCCAAGGCGATCAGCAACAAGTGATGTTCTATTGATGAATGCCACGACGCGGGCCCGCACGGGTGGGGGTCCGATGTCCATCTTCCTGATGACCACCTGGATCACAACGCTTCCACACTGAAGGAGAACCACCATGTTTGTCCGCAACACCCTCGCCGCCGTCGTGTCCGCCGTCGCCCTGCTGTCCGCCACCGGCTGCGCCGTGACGCGCGACCAGTCGTCGGTCGGCCAGTACGTCGACGACTCCGCCATCACCACCGCGGTGAAGGCCAAGTTCGTCGGCAACAAGGAAGTCGATGCCTCGTCGATCAGCGTCGAGACGCTGAACGGCACCGTGCAGTTGTCGGGCTTCGCGAAGAGCGCCGGCGAGAAGAGCACCGCTGAATCGATCGCCCGCAACGTCAACGGCGTGAAGTCGGTCAAGAACGACATCATGATCCGCCCGTAATCCGCGGGACTCTCCCACGGCTCGGCCGTGTGAAGGCGCACCACCCTCCAGGGTCGTGCGCCTTGCGGCGTTGAAGACAGGGCGCTCGGTGCGCCGTCTTCGCACACGATGTCCCTCTCCGGCACCCTGACGCCCGCGGCCCAATCTCCGCTCGAGGCCGCGCACGCCGTCGTCGCATCGCATGCCGGCGACGACGCGCCGACGCTCGACGAGGGGCACCCCGGCCCGCTGCCGCGCTCTGCCCCGTCGGCGACGGTGATCGCGACGGTCGCGGTGATCGGCGCGCTGTGGTGGGGCCAGCGCTTCCTGGTCCCGGTGATCGCGGGCCTGATGCTGGCGATGCTGGTCGCGCCGGTGGTCAGCGGCCTGCGCCAGTTGCTGCGCAGCCAGATCCTCGCAGTGCTGTTGTCGCTGGTGCTGTTCCTCGCGCTCGCCGCGTTCGCTTCGATGGCGTTCGGCGGCAAGCTGCTGCGCATGGTGGACCGCAGCCCCGAGATCATCCGCATGGTGGCCGAGCGCATCGCGCCGACCGAGCCCGATGAAGACTCGGTGCTGAAACGCTCGCGCGATGCGCTGCAGGAGCTCGACCGCGCTGCGCAAGGCATGGCCAACGGCGCGCCGCCGCCGAAGCCGTCGCGGCAGAAGCTGATCCCGGCGGCGCCGGCGCACACGCTGACCGAGACCGTCACGCTGTGGATGCGCGACACCGCGCTGAACGGCTCGACCATCCTGATGAAGTTCGCCGGCGACCTGACCATCATCGTGTTCGTCGCGTTCTTCGTGCTGAGCGGCGGCAGCCCGCTCGCCAGCCGCTTCATCGACCTGTGGGGCGGTCGCTCGCAGTCGCGCATCCGGGCCTGTCGCGCGCTGCACGAATGCTCGCGCCAGATCCGGATCTACGTCGGCGTGCTGCTGGTCACCAACGTGCTGATCGGCTTCGCGGTGTGGGCCGCGTTCGCGTGGGCCGAGATCCCCGATGCGGTGATGTGGGGCGTCACCGCGGCGGTGCTGCACGTCGTGCCGTATGTGGGCATGGGCATCCTGACGGCGTTCGGCGCGGCCGAGGCCTTCCTCGCGCACGGCACGGCCGGCGCGGCGCTCGGCACCGCGGCCTACCTGGTGGTGGTGTCGACGCTGATCGGCACCGCGGTCGCCGCGTGGCTGCAGAGCCGCGCCGCGCGGATGAATGCGGCCGCGGTGTTCATCGGCCTGGTGTTCTGGGGCGCGCTGTGGGGCGTGTGGGGGCTGTTCCTCGGCCCCGGACTGATCGTCGCGATGAAGGTCGTGGCCGAGCATTCGCGTTCCGCGACACGACTCGCACGCCTGATGGAGGGCTGAGCGGCATGGCGAAGGGCGAGGCCGCCGACACGCCGGGGCTCGCCGCCCGCGCCTGGCACCGGATGGTCGCGAGCGCACCGGGCCGGGCCGCCTCGCTGGGCGTTCGCACCATCAATCGCTTCATCGAATGCCACGGCGCGCGCCAAGGCGCGGCGGTCGCGTTCTACGCGGCGTTCTCGATGGCGCCGCTGCTCGTCGTCGTCACCAGCCTGCTGGTGTGGCTGCTCGGCGACCAGAGCGCGAACGCGGCGATCGTCGATGCGGTCGGCCGGTTGCTGGGTCCGAGCGAGGCCCGCACGCTGGCCGACCTGCTGGCCAGCGCACCGACGGCCGCGACGCGGCTGCTGTCGCGCGAACGCGCCGGCGGGTTCGCGGTGGCGGCCCCGGTGATTGCGGTGGTGACGATGCTGATCGGCGCGGTCGGCGTGTTCGTCGAGCTGCGCGCGTCGCTGCAGGAGATGCTCGGTGCACCGCCCGAGCGTGGCTCGCTGTGGCGGCTGGTGCAGATCCGGCTGCTGTCGATGGGCGTGCTGCTCGGCTGCGGCTTCCTGCTGGCGGTGGCGATGGTGCTGCAGGCGGTCGCATTGCTGGCAATCCGCTGGGTGGTCGACCAGACCGATGCGCTCGGCCCGGCGCTCGGGCCGCTGCTGCAGTCGGTGGAGCTGCTGTGGTCGTGGCTGGTGATGACGACGCTGTTCTCGCTGCTGATGGTGTGGCTGCCGGATGCGCACCTGCGTGCGCGGCATGCGGTCATCGGCGCGGCGGTCGCGTCAGTGCTGTTTCTGGCCGGGCGCTACGGCATCAACGCATACATCGCCGGCACCGCACTGCGCTCGACGCTGGGCGCCGCGGGGTCGTTTGCGGCGCTGCTGGTGTGGATCTACTGGTCGTGCCAGATCTTCTTGCTGGGGGCGGCGCTGGCCGTGGAGATCGGGGCGCATGAGCGGGTGCCTGCGGCAGTCGAGTGAATGTCGGCCGACGTGACCTGGATCAGGTCCTGGGCCGTCTCGACCCTCACGTCACGAGGCAGATTGCGCTCCTTCAAGGCCAGCATGAGTGTTTTCACTCGCCATCGATCCGCTTCGGCTTTCTCCGCCCGACGTCGCTGGTTGTCGAGGAGCTGTTTCCGGATGGCATCGCGCCGGATGTCGAACCACTCGACCTGCGGCGCCTCGTCGCTGAAGGGCGGAAGGTGGCAGAGGCGCAATGTCTCATGCATCTGGTACAGGCACTCGACCACCCTGTCATCCTCACACACGGCATGAGGCAATACGAGCATCAGCAGCGACTCGTTCTGCGCGAGGCCTTTCAGGAATGCCTTCAGTTCCACCTGGGCGCCGGGCGAATGGACAGATCGCAGGCATCGCCCCTCCGCCGATTTCGATCAAACCGGTTCTGCGCCAGCTTCATTCGCACGTCGAAGGCTCTCGACGAGTTGGCCTCCCGCGGCTCGCCAGGGGTGTCGTAAGGCTCCAGTTCGGTCAGCGTCGTGTTTGTTTCGAGCATGCGCAGACCCCACGCGTCGAAATCGTCCGGCATCGTGCCGGGGCGAGGCAGCACCAGGTGCGTCAATGACCGATTCGCCGAAAGAGCAGCCATGAACTCGTCAGCGATCCGATCGGTCCAACAGAAGTCGTTGTCGCCGAGCCCGAGGTACGTCAACTTCCCGTGAGCCTGCAGTGCCGCCGTGAGAAGGCCCAGCTGCGGGTTGCCCAAATGGGTGCCGCCAAGATCGAGAATCTCGTTGCGACCCAGGGTCGAACAGCATGCGCGAGCAACGCTTTGAGCGCCATTCCGCGCCGTCCACCGAGTCGCTGGCCACGAAGGTCCAGGCAGGTGATGTTGTCCCGCGAGAACAGTGCCAGAAGCGCGGCAACGGCCTTGTCGGGCCCTTGACCCAGCGTCCAGAGAATCCTTGACGTGAAGGTCCCCGCCGACAGCACAGGGATATCTCGTCGGCGAGGATGAGGTTTGAGCTCGCCTCGCCTGGGAACGGAGGTTTTTTCCATGGAAGATTCGACGAGAAGAATGAGGGAGCTTTGTCACCGCTCGACCTCGATCGTTCCCGCCCTGCCCGAGGAACCGCGCGCCACGCAGGACGACCTGCAGCGATCCATGCCGCTGTCGCACCCCGACGAACCGGCAGCGGAAGGTCACCGGCGATCGGGCGAAATCACACCCATCAGATCAAAAAAAAGGGCCCGCAATGCGGGCCCTCCTCGATGCGCGTGGCGCTGGATCAGCGGCTGAAGCCACCCTGGCGCGGACGCTGCGGCTTGCCGAAGCCGCCCTTGTTGGCACCCGGGCCGCCCGGCTTGCGCGGCGCGAAGCCGGCGTTGTTGCCACGGTCGGCCGGCGCGCGGTCGAATGCGTGGCGCGGTGCACCTTCGTGCGGCGGACGGTTCGCGAACGGGTTGTCGCGACGTTCCGGGGCCGGGCGATCGAACGAACCACGCGGCGCGAAGCCGTCCGGACCGCGGGTCGAGAAGCCTTCGCCACGCGGTGCGAAACCTTCGTTGCGCGGCGCAAAACCTTCACCGCGCGGTGCCGGCCGGCCGAAGCTCTTGCCGCCTTGATGACCACCGTGACCGCCGCGGCCATGGCCGAACGGCTTGCCGCCGAACTTGCCTTCCGGACGGGCCGCGAACATGCGCGGTTCCGGCGACTTCGGCTCGAGGCCGACGATCGTCTTCACCGGGATGTTCTGCGTCGTGAAGGCCTGGATGCGGCGGATCATGCCGGTGTCCATGCGCTCGGCCAGCGTCACCGCCAGGCCATTGCGGCCGGCACGGCCGGTGCGGCCGATGCGGTGCACGTAGTCCTCGGCCTTCATCGGCAGGCCGTAGTTGATCACGTGGCTGATGGTCGGCACGTCGATGCCGCGCGCGGCGACGTCGGTGGCGACCAGCACGCGCAGTTCCTTGTTGCGCAGGCCCTGCAGCACGCGGGTGCGGCGGCCTTGCGGCATGCCGCCGTGCAGCGACGCGACGGCGTGGCCCATGTCGGCCAGGCGATCGGCCAGCCAGTCGGCGTCGCGTTGCGTGCTGGTGAACACCACCGCCTGCTCCATCTCGCGCTCGGTCAGGATGTGGTCCAGCAGCGCGTTCTTGTGCGCGCCGTTGTCGGCCCAGTGCAGGCGCTGTTCGATGTTCTCGTGCGTGTCGGTGTGCGAGGTGACCTCGATGCGCTGCGGATCGCGCAGCAGATCTTGCGCGAGGCGGCCCACGTGGCCGGCGAAGGTCGCGCTGTACATCACCGTCTGGCGCGCTTCGGGCAGCTGGTCGGCGATCGTGCGGATGTCGTCGATGAAGCCCATGTCGAGCATGCGGTCGGCTTCGTCGAGCACCAGCATCTCGACGTTCTCGAGGATGGCCTTGCCGCTGTTCAGGTGGTCGAGCAGGCGGCCGGGGGTCGCGATCAGGATGTCGAGCGGGCCGCGCAGCGCCTTCAGCTGCGCGCCGTACGGCACGCCGCCGACGACGGTGGTCACGCGCAGGCCTTGCACGTGCTTGCCGTAGACGGTGGCCGCCTTGTCGACCTGCATCGCCAGTTCGCGGGTGGGGGCCAGCACGAGGATGCGCGGGCCGTAGACCATGCCTTTTTCGCGGCGCTTGTTGTTGTCGCCGCGGGCGGCGAGGATGCGTTGCAGGCCGGGCAGCACGAACGACGCGGTCTTGCCGCTGCCGGTGCTCGAGGCGACCATCAGGTCCTTGCCCTCGATGGCCGGCGGGATCGCGCGGGCCTGCACGTCGGTCGGGGTGTCGTAGCCGGAATCCTTGACGGCTTGCAGCAGGGCGGCGTGGAGGCCCAGGGCCTCGAAATTGTTCTCGGAACTCATCGATTTCTTTCTCGAACACGGTGCCGCCGGCCCCCAAGGGCACAGCAGGACACCAGCGTGCAGGAAGCGCACGCGGATCAGTCGCTGGGGAGAAAGTCCGAACCCAGATCGGCGAGAACACTCGCGCCGGTGCCGGGGAACATGGGAACAGTCAAAGCGACGGCATCGCCGCCAACCATTCCCTGGCGAGCCCCCTGTCGGGCAGCGTCGCTTCGGATTTCGATCAGGCCGCACCGTGGTTGGAAACCACCGTGGGAAGACTCGATGAGGTCAGAGGGGATGAACGAAACGCCCCGGCGGTGTCGTAAGGACAAAACTGGGGCGAAGCGCGGATTGTAGGGGGGCTCGGGTTTCCCCGCAAGCGGCAATGCCCTTCGGCCTTCGGAGGGCTCTGCAGCGGGGCCTACTTCGCCAGGAAGTGCTCGCGGTAGTAGGCCAGCTCGTCGATCGATTCGTGGATGTCGGCCAGCGCGGTGTGCGCCTGCGCCTTCTTGAAGCCGGCGAGGATCTCCGGCTTCCAGCGCTTGGCCAGCTCCTTCAGCGTGCTGACGTCGAGGTTGCGGTAGTGGAAGAAGGCCTCCAGCTTCGGCATCGTGCGCGCGAGGAAGCGGCGGTCCTGGCAGATGCTGTTGCCGCACATCGGCGAGGTGCTCTTGCCGACGTAGCGCTTCAGGAAATCGATCACCTGCGCCTCGGCCGAGGCCTCGTCGATGGTCGACGCCTTCACGCGGTCGATCAGGCCGCTGCGGCCGTGCGTGCCCTTGTTCCAGGCGTCCATCGCATCGAGCGCCGCGTCGCTCTGGTGGATCGCGAACACCGGGCCTTCGACGCGCTGCGTCAGCTGGGCATCGGTGACGACGACCGCGATCTCGATGATGCGGTCGGTGTCCGGGTACAGCCCGGTCATCTCGAGGTCGATCCAGACCAGGTTCTGGTCGCTCTGCTGCAGCGGGCTTGCGATGTCGCTCATGGGTTTTCTCCTTGCAGGCATTCTCGCCGACCCGCGCCCTACACTTGCAGCCCATGCAAGCCTTTCACCTGACCCTGCTGTTCGCCGTCGCACTGCTCGCCTCGCTGGGCCTGCGCCTGTGGCTGTCGACGCGCCAGATGCGCCATGTCGCGGCCCACCGCGGCGCCGTGCCGGCCGCCTTCGTCGGCAAGGTGTCGCTGGAGGCGCACCAGAAGGCCGCCGACTACACGCTCGCGAAGGGCCGCTTCGGGCTGGTGTCGATGGCCTTCGGCACCGTCGTGCTGCTCGGCTGGACGCTGCTCGGCGGGCTCGACGCATTGAACGACGTGCTGCGCGACGCCATCGCGCCGCGCTTCGGCGGGCTCGCGTACCAGCTGGCGCTGGTGCTGGCGTTCTCGGTGATCGGCGCGGTGCTCGAGCTGCCGTTCGAGCTGTATGCCACCTTCCGCCTCGAGGCGCGCTTCGGCTTCAACCGCATGACCTGGCAGCTGTTCGTGCGCGACCTGGTCACCAACACGCTGGTCGGCATCGTGCTCGGCCTGCCGATCGTCGCGCTGATCCTGTGGCTGATGGGCGCGGCCGGCGCGTACTGGTGGTTCTGGGCCTGGCTCGCGTGGACGGCCTTCGGCCTGTTCGTCCAGGTGGTGTACCCGCTGGTCGTGATGCCGCTGTACAACAAGTTCGAGCCGCTGCCCGACGGCACGCTGAAGGAGCAGGCGCTCGCGCTGATGGCGCGCTGCGGCTTCACCGCCCAGGGCTTCTACGTGATGGACGGCAGCAAGCGCTCGGCGCACGCGAACGCGATGTTCACCGGCCTCGGCAAATCCAAGCGCGTGATCTTCTACGACACGCTGATCAACAAGCTGAGCCCGCCCGAGATGGAAGCGGTGCTGGCGCACGAGCTCGGCCACTTCAAGCTGCGCCACCTGCTGAAGCGCAGCCTGACGATGACGGTGCTGAGCCTGCTCGCCTTCGCGCTGCTGGGTTGGCTGTCGAACCAGGCCTGGTTCTTCGTCGGGCTGGGCGTGCAGCCGTCGCTCGCGGCACCGAACGATGCGCTGGCGCTGATCCTGCTGCTGCTCGCGATGCCGGTGTTCGGCGTGTTCGCCGGGCCGCTGGCGGCGCGCGTCTCCCGCAAGCACGAGTTCGAGGCCGATGCCTACGCCTGCTCGCAGGCGAACGGCCAAGACCTTGCTGCGGCCCTGCTGAAGCTGCATGAGGACAATTCCACGACGCTGACGCCGGACCCGGTGTACGCGAGCTTCTATTACTCCCATCCGCCGGCCACCGAGCGCCTGGCGGCCCTTCACACGCAAACGAGCTGAACCATGAGCAACCTGCTGCACCTGAAATGCAAGGCGCTGGAAGGCGCCGACGCGATGGGCCCGAACGAAATCCACAGCCACCTGGCGCAGGTCAGCGGCTGGCACCTGAACAACGGCGCCATCGAGAAGACCTTCAGCTTCAAGAACTACCACGAGACGATCGCGTTCGTGAACGCGCTGGCGTGGATCGCGCACGCCGAGGACCACCACCCCGAGCTGGCCGTCAGCTACGACCGCTGCGTCGCGCGCTTCAACACGCACTCGGTCGGCGGCATCTCGCAGAACGACTTCATCTGCGCGGCCAAGGCGGACGCGCTCGTCGCCTTCCTCGCTTGAGCCTCGCGGTCGCGCTCGACAGCGGGCTGGTGGTCGCGGGCCACGGACGGCACTACATCGTCGAGACGTCCGACGGCAAGCGCATCGTCTGCCACCCGCGGGGCAAGAAGAGCGCCTGCGTGGTCGGCGACCGCGTGCGCTGGCAGGTCACCGGCGACGAAGGCGTGATCGAGCAGGTCGAGCCGCGGCGCAACCTGCTGTTCCGCCAGGACGAATGGAAGACCAAGTCGTTCGCCGCCAACCTCGACCAGCTGCTGGTGCTGGTGGCGGCCGACCCGGTGTTCAGCGAATCGCAGCTCGCGCGCGCGCTGATCGCGGCCGAGAGCGCGGGCATCCCGACGCGCATCATCCTGAACAAGGCCGACCTGCCGCAGATCGCCGCAGCGCGCGAGCGCCTGAAGCCCTACAGCGCGATGGGCGCCGACGTGATCGAGCTGGCGCTGAAGACGCGGCCGCAGGAGGCACGCGACCGCCTCGGCCCGCTGCTCGCCGGGCGCGCGACGCTGGTGCTGGGGCCGAGCGGCACCGGCAAGAGCACGCTGATCAACCTGCTGGCGCCCGATGCGCGCGCGCAGGTGGGCGACATCTCGGTGGCGCTGAATTCAGGCCGCCACACGACGACCTCGACGCAGTGGTACTGGCTCGATGCCGAACGCACGACGGGGCTGATCGACTCGCCGGGGTTCCAGGAATTCGGCCTGCGGCAGATCGAGGCGGCGCAGCTGGCGATGCTGATGCCGGACATCCGCGCCGCGGCCACCGACTGCAAGTTCTACAACTGCACCCACCAGCACGAGCCCGGCTGCGGTGTGCTGGCCGCGCTGGCGCGGGGCGAGATCAGCGAGTCGCGGCACCGCATCTATGGCGAGATCCGCGACGAGCTGAGCCGGCAGCGCTTTTGAGCGCTTGCTGATCAGCCGATCAGGTTGGCCAGCGACAACAGCGCCAGCAGCAGCATCCACAGCACCACCGAGCGCCACACCAGCCCGACGATGCTGCGCAGGTGGCCGACCTGCGGCGGCGCCCCCGGCGTCGAGCCTTCGGCATTCGACAGCTCGTCCGGCGCGCCGCTGTCGAAGGTCTTCGAGCGGTCGGGCGTCACGCCCGGCGCGGCGCTGCCGCCGAGCTGCACCCCCACCGCTCCCGCGGCCGCCGACAGGATGATTCCTTCGTTGGCATGCTTCCACAGCCCGGCATCGCGGCGCCAGCACGACACCGCCTCCTCGAAGTTGCCGACCACCGCGAAACCGAAGGCGGTCATCCGCGCCGGCAGGTGGTCGATCAGCCCGAACAGGCGCTGCGACAGCGCCAGCAGCCGCTCGTTGACCGGGGCGCCGACGGTGCGGCTCTTGAAGGCCCAGTAGCGGCTGGCGAACTCGGCCATGCGGTAGAACACCGCGCCGGCCGGCCCGAGGCCGAGCGACGACAGCACGACGAACCAGAAGAAGACGCCGAACACATGGCGGTGCGCGGCCAGCAGCGAATGCTCGATCACGTGGCGCAGCAGCTCGGCGCGCGGCAGCTCGCTGGCGTCGAGGTGGCGCCATTCGGCCAGCAGCCGGCGCGCGGTGAGCTCGTCGCCGCGCTCGAGCGCATCGCGGATGTCAGTGAAGTAGTGGCTGAACTGGCGGAAGCCCATCGTCAGGTACAGCACGACGACGTTCCAGGCCAGCGCCGCGACCAGGCTGAAGTGCACGACGACGGCGAACACCCCCCAGGCCAGCAGCGCCGGCACCAGCGTCGTCACGCACCAGACGACCCACGCGTGGTGGTCCTGCCCGGCATCGAAGTTGCGGCCGGTCCAGCGCATCCAGCCGGTCAGGCCGTCGTGCACGAAGTTCCGGCGCGGCAGCGGCTTCAGTTGCTCGATCAGCAGCGCGAACAGGACGGCGAAGAAACTCATGGCCCGCGATGATAGCGGCGAGGCATCATGCGGCGAGGAATCGGTACAGGTTGCGCAGCATCGCCGCGGTCGCGCCCCAGATGAAGTACTGGCGCGGCCGGCCATCGGCGGCGACGCCGGTCCACGGCATCGACAGGAATTCGCGCTTCACGCCACCGACCTCGACGCTGTGCCGGCGGTGGTTGGCCGGGCTCATCAGGAACGCGAGCGGGACCTCGAACACCTCGGCCACCTCGAACGGATCGGCCTGCATCGTGAAGCCGTCGCGCAGCAGGCCCACCACCGGCGTCACGATGAAGCCGGTGCCGGTGGTGTAGAGGGGCAGGCTGCCGAGCACGTCGACATACTCGCGCGCAAGGCCGATTTCTTCGGTCGCCTCGCGCAGCGCGGTGTCGACGGCGTCGGCGTCGTAGCTTTCGGCACGGCCGCCGGGGAAACTGATCTGGCCGGGATGGTCGGTCAAGTGGTCGGTGCGCTGGGTCAGCACGACGCACAGGACCTCGCGCTGCACCAGCGGCACCAGCACCGACGCATGTGCCGGCGCGCGGGTACCGAAGGCGCGCTCGGCGGAAACCTCGGGCGACCACGCCGGCGGCGCGAGGAAGCGGCGGCGCAAGGCCTCGGGCGAGAGCTGCGGCAGCGCAACGGCGGGAAGGTGGTCGTCGATGCCCTCGACGGGCAGTTCCAGCGGGTTGAAGCTCAGCGGCATGGAGCGATTGGACAAGAAAAAAGCCGCCTCGTGTGAGGCGGCTTTTTTGCCGGGGTGCCGGCCAGCTTTTGCGCTGCGCGCGAAAGTTGGACTGACCCCGTCAGCCAGCTTTTGCGCTGCGCGCGAAAGTTGGACTGACCCCGTCAGCCAGCTTTTGCGCTGCGCGCGAAAGCTCGCTTTGCCGCTTCGCGGCAGACCGACTGCGTCGGCCCTGACTTCGTCAGGCGAGCTTTTCCTTGATCCGGGCCGACTTGCCCGAACGGTCGCGCAGGTAGTACAGCTTGGCGCGGCGCACATCGCCGCGGCGCTTGACTTCGATCGTCGCGATCAGCGGGCTGTACAGCTGGAACGTACGCTCCACACCTTCGCCGCTCGAGATCTTGCGCACGATGAAGCTGGAGTTCAGGCCGCGGTTGCGCTTGGCAATCACGACGCCTTCGTAGGCCTGCAGCCGCTTGCGCGTGCCTTCGACGACGTTGACGCTGACGATCACCGTGTCGCCGGGAGCGAAGGGGGGAATGGTCTTGTTGAGGCGAGCAATTTCTTCTTGCTCGAGGGTCTGGATCAGATCCATGGGGTTCTCCTGTGATCTTGCCGGCGCGGTTTGCAGATTTGTGTGGCCGCTCAAGAAGAAGGCGACCACGCCCGGTAGAGGATCGAAAAGCCTGCGATTATAGCCCGAGGCCGCCGAGGAACTTCTCGTCGAGTTTGCTGAGTTCGCCACGCTCGCGGGCGGCAGCGATCAATTCGGGGCGGCGCCGGGCGGTGATCTCGAGCGAACGGTCGCGCCGCCAGCGGGCGATCTCGGCATGGTGCCCCGACAGCAGCACCGGCGGCACCGCGTCCGGGCCGTCCGCCGCGTCGAGAACTTCGGGCCGGCTGTAGTGCGGGCAGTCGAGCAGGCCGTCGGAGAAGCTGTCCTGCTGGTGCGATTGCGCATCGCCCAGCACGCCGTCCTGCAACCGGGCGACGCCGTCGAGCAGCGCCAGCGCCGGCAGTTCGCCGCCGGACAGCACGAAATCGCCCAGGCTCAGCTCCAACGTGACGTGGCGGTCGATGAAGCGCTGGTCGATGCCCTCGTAGCGGCCGCACAGCAGCACCGCGCCGGGGCCGGCCGCGAACTCGCGCATCACGGCCTGGTCGATGCGACGCCCGGTCGGTGTGAAATGCACGACCGGCACCGCGGCGCCATCGCCCCGCTCGCTGCGGATGGTGGCGAGCGCACGCTCCAGCGGCTCGACCAGCATCACCATGCCGGGTCCGCCGCCATACGGGCGGTCATCGACACGGCGGTAGTTGTCGTCGGCGAAATCTCGCAGCGGCCACAGCCGCACGTCGACCTGTGCCGATTCGAACGCGCGGCGCGTCACACCCACGGTGAGGTGGGGCGAGAACAACTCCGGGAACAGCGTGACGACGTCGAAGCGCATCGCGCGGGATCAGTAGTCGAGGCCCCAGTCGACGGTGATGCGGCGCTGGTCCATGCTGACATCGTCGACGTAGGCGCCGACGAACGGGATCAGCCGCTCCTCGGCCGGCGTCGCGGCGGCGAGCCGCAGCACGCTGTGCGGGCCGGTGTCGATCAGGCCGGCGACCGTGCCGAGGGTCTGGCCCTCGCGGTTCACGACCGTCATGCCGATCAGGTCGACCCAGTAGTACTCGTCCTTCGCGGCGGTCGGGAAGCTCGCGCGGCTGACGAACAGGCGCGCACCGCGCAAGGCCTCGGCCCCGTTGCGGTCACCGACGTCCTGCACCTGGGCGACGACGCCGTCGCCGTGCTCCTTGACCTGCACGACCTTCAGCAAGGACGGAAAGGCGGCTGCGGCAGTCGCCGGCAGCTTGATGCCCTGAGGCTCCGGCGGTTTCACGAACCACCGGCGCGAAGAAAACAGAGCCTGGGGATCGGAGGCGAAAGGCTGGACGCGAACCCAGCCTTTCACACCCCAGGCATCGAGGATCCTGCCGATCTCCACCGCATCCTCGGGCCAGGCGGGATCTGTCATCCCGGCAGGCACCGGCGCGGCGGTCGTCGACACGTCCTCAAGCCCGGCTTCAGGCCGCGGCAGCGGCGACCGGGGTCGCGGCCTTGGCCTGGGCGACCAGGCGTTCGACCGTCGGCGACAGCTGGGCGCCGACCGAAGCCCAGTGCTCGATGCGGTCGAATGCCACGCGCAGCGGCTGTTCGCCACCGGACGCCACCGGGTTGTAGAAGCCGACGCGTTCGATGAAGCGGCCGTCACGGCGGACGCGCGAATCAGCGACGACGATGTTGTAGAACGGACGCTTCTTGGCGCCACCACGTGCGAGTCGAATCACGACCATGTTGTTTCCTTGAGATTGTCGAAAACATCCACCGCACCAGGAGACACTCAGGGCAAGCAGATCGGGGGCCGGTGCCGTAGATACGCCGACCCTCCGGGTCGACCGTCACCGAAACCCGACATTATAAACTCCTCCGACCAACTCGCCACCCGCCATGTCCGAGAGCCCCATCACGATCCGCGCCAGCACGGCTGCCGACCTTCCCGCCATCACCGCCGTCTATGGCTGGAATGTCCTGCACGGCACCGGCACCTTCGAGCTTGAGGCGCCGGACCTCGCCGAGATGACCCGCCGGCGCGACGACGTGCTGTCCAAGGGCCTGCCCTGGCTGGTGGCCGAACGCGGCGGCGACGTGCTCGGCTATGCCTACGCGAATCACTTCCGGCCGCGCCGCGCCTACCGCTTCTGCCTCGAAGACTCGATCTACCTGTCGGACGCGGCCCGCGGACAAGGCGCCGGCAAGGCGCTGCTGGCCGCGTTGATGGCGCAGTGCGAGGCATTGGGCGCACGCCAGATGCTCGCGGTGATCGGCGATTCGGCCAACGCCGGCTCGATCGGCGTGCACCGCAGCCTCGGCTTCGAGCACACCGGGCTGATGAAGTCCGCCGGCTGGAAGTTCGATCGCTGGCTCGACGTGGTGCTGATGCAGCGGGCCCTCGGCAGCGGCGACGCCGTGCCGCCGGCGGCGGGCCAATGAGCATGGCGAAGTCGAAGACGCTCGCGACCTGGATCGCGCTGGTCGGCGGCAGCCTCGGGCTGCACCGCTTCTACCTGCACGGCCCGCGCGACGTGTGGGGCTGGCTGTGGCCGGTGCCGACGCTGATCGGCGCCTATGGCGTGCTGCGGGTGATCCGCATCGGCCAGGACGACCCGCTGTCGTGGGCGCTGATCCCGCTGCTGGGCATCGCGGTCGCCGCGGCGATGCTGGCCGCCATCGTCTACGGGCTGATGCCCGACGAGAAATGGAGCCTGCGCTTCAACGCCGGCGAGCCGGTCGCGCCGGCCGGCTGGGCGGCGGTGATCGGCGTCGTGATCGCGCTGCTGCTGGGCGCCACCGTGCTGATGGCGACGATCGCCTTCGGCGGCCAGCGCTACTTCGAGTACCAGGTCGAGGAAGCCCGGAAGATCAGCCAGTGAGTCGAACCGTCACGGGAACATCGTGAAGCTCGCCCAGTAGGCGATCGCCGCGACGAACGCGGCCGCCGGGATCGTGAAGACCCAGGCCCACACGATGTTGCCGGCCACGCCCCAGCGCACCGCCGAGGCGCGCCGCACCGAGCCGACGCCGACGATCGCGCCGGTGATGGTGTGCGTGGTCGACACCGGGATGCCGAGCGCGGTCGCGAGGAACAGCGTCATCGCGCCGCCGGTCTCGGCGCAGAAGCCGCCGACCGGCTTCAGCTTCGTGATCTTCTGGCCCATCGTCAGCACGATGCGCCAGCCGCCGAACATCGTGCCCAGGCCGATCGCCAGGTAGCAGCTGCCGATGACCCAGCCGGGCGGCGCCTTCGAGTCGGCCGCCGCATAACCGGTGGCGATCAGCAGCATCCAGATGATGCCGATGGTCTTCTGCGCGTCGTTGCCGCCGTGGCCCAGGCTGTACAGGCCGGCCGACAGCAGCTGCAGCCGGCGGAACCAGTTGTCGACCCGCAGCGGCGAGCTGCGCCGGCAGATCCAGGCCACCGCCACCATCGCCAGCGAGCCGAGCAGGAAGCCGAGTGCCGGCGAGATGAAGATGAAGGCGACGATCCACAGCAGGCCGCCGCCGACCAGCACGCCGACGCCGGCCTTCGCGATCGCCGCGCCGCAGATGCCGCCGATCAGTGCGTGCGACGAGCTCGACGGGATGCCGTACCACCAGGTCACGACGTTCCAGACGATCGCGCCGATCAGCGCGCCGAACACCACGTGGTGGTCGACGACGCCCGGCACGATGATGCCCTTGCCGACGGTGGCCGCCACCGTGAGGTTGTGGAACACCGAGATCGCCAGCACGTTGAAGAAAGCCGCGAACACGACCGCCTGCTGCGGCTTCAGCACGCCGGTGGACACCACGGTGGCGATGGAGTTCGCCGCGTCGTGGAAGCCGTTCATGAAATCGAAGACGATGGCCAGCGCGACCAGCAGCGCCACCACCCAGAAGGCGACCTGGACCGATTGCATCCGCAGCCCCGGCCGGTCAGGAGTTCTCGAGGACCACGCCCTCGATCAGGTTGGCGACGTCCTCGCAACGGTCGGAGATCGATTCGAGCTGCTCGTAGATGGCCTTCAGCTTGATCAGCTCGCGCACGTCCTTCTCTTCGCGGAACAGCTTGGACATCGCGGCGCGCATCACCCGGTCGGCGTCGGATTCGAGCTTGTCGATCTCCTCGCAGGTCTTGATCGCGGCCTCGCTCGCGTCGTGCTGGTTCAGCCGGGGCAGCAGCGACACCGCGTGCTGCACGCGCTCGCAGCACTTGGCGCTCAGGTCGCCCAGGCGCAGCACCTCTTCGGTCATCGCGCGCACGTCGTACAGCTGCATGGTCTCGGTGGCGTCCTGCAGCAGGTCGACGATGTCGTCCATCGCGTTGATCAGCCCGTGGATCTGCTCGCGGTCGATCGGCGTGATGAAGGTCTTGTGCAGCAGCCGGTTGACCTCGGCGGTGATGCGGTCGGCGGCGCGCTCGGCGGCCACCACCTCGTTCGCATGCTTCTCGCGCAGGTTGAGGTCGCCGTAGTTCTCGATCATCAGGATGAAGGCGCGCGCGCCTTCGACGATGAACGCAGCGTGCTGGTTGAACAGTTCAAAGAAATTGCCTTCACGCGGCAACAGCTTGCCAAACAGCATCGGGGGTCTCCTGGGGATCGGCCGCGCCGCCATCGCGCTGTCGCCAATTTTTCACACGGCGCAGTGTAGCCGGGCGGTTCACGTCAACCGGGGCTGCGCCCAGGGGTCGAAGAACTCGCGCGGGCCGCGGAAGCCGCCGAGCCGGTCGAGCAACGCGTGCCAGTCGGCATCGCGCTCGATCGGGTTGAAGTGCTCGGTGTTGATGGCCAGCACCGGCGCCGCGTCGAAGCCCTCGAAATAGCCGGCGTAGGCGTCGGCGAGGCGCTGCAGGTAGTCGGCGCCGATGCGCTGCTCCATCGCGATCGCGCGGCGCTGGATGCGCTGCAGCAGCGTCGCGGTCGGCGCCTGCAGCCAGATCACCAGGTCGGGCTGCGGCACCTGCGACGCGACCTGGCTATACATCTGGCTGTACAGCCCGTATTCCTCGTCGCTCAGGTTCAGCCTCGCGAAGATCGCATCCTTCGCGAACACGAAATCGCTGACGACGGCCTGCGAGAACATGCCTGGCTGCGCCAGCGAGCGCACCTGGCGCAGCCGCTGGAACAGGAAGAACACCTGCGTCTGGAACGCATAGCCGGGCTGGTCGGCGTAGAAGCGCTCGAGGAACGGGTTCTCGCCGGCCTGCTCCATCATCGACTCCGCACCGAGATGGGCCGCCAGCCGGCGCGCGAGCGAACTCTTGCCGACGCCGATCGGCCCTTCGATCGCGATGTGGCGGAAGCGCTCCAGCCCCGTGACCACGGCAGCGCTCACGACCGGAAGATGAAGAACACCGCGCCGACCAGGCACAGTCCGGCCCACACGTAGTCGAGCTTGAACGGCTGGCCCATGTAGATCATCGCGAACGGCACGAACACGCCCAGCGTGATGACCTCCTGCGTGATCTTCAGCTGTGCGAGCGAGAAGCCGCCGGCATAGCCGATGCGGTTGGCCGGCACCTGCAGCAGGTACTCGAACAGCGCGATGCCCCAGCTGATCAACGCGGCGACGAACCACGGCTTGTCGGCCAGGCTCTTCAGGTGGCCGTACCACGCGACCGTCATGAAGACGTTCGACGCGATCAGCAGCAGGACGGTCTGCACCGAGACGGGGATGGCATTCATGGGTCGATCCGGGAGAGGGGTTGGGAGTCGAGTCCGGCCAGCAGCGCCGCGACACCGCCGCGGCCGGGCAACTGCAGGTCGGGGGCCAGGTCGGCCAGCGGCGCGAGCACGAAGGCCCGCAGGTGCATGCGCGGGTGCGGCACGATCAGCGTGGGCTCGTCGATCGCCTGGTCGCCATACAGCAGCAGGTCGAGGTCGAGCGTGCGCGGCGCGTTGCGGTACGGCCGCTCGCGGCCATGGGCGGCCTCGACGGCCTGCAGGCCGGCCAGCAGCGCCAGCGGCGCCAGCGTGGTGCGCAGTCGCGCGACGGCGTTGACGAAGTCGGGGCCTTGCGCATCGACCGGCTTGCTGCGGTACAGCGGCGAGGCCTGCAGTGCCTCGACGCCGGGCAATGCGGCCACGTCGTCGAGCGCGCGGATCAGCGTTGCGCGGGCATCACCCAGGTTCGCGCCCAGGCCGATGAAGGCCCATTCGGCGTGGGCCTCATTCGCCGGCATCGCCACCGGCGGCAGGAGCGCCACCGCTGTCACCGCCACCCGGCTTGCGACGGCGACGGCGGCGCTTGCGGGCCGGTTCGGCCGACAGGTCGCCGTCCACCGCGTCGGTCGCATCGTCCGCCTCGGCGGCGTCACCTGCCTTCGCCGGCGCCGGGTCGCGCGTCGCGGCCGCTGCGCGCGGGCCCGACGAACGCCGCGGGGCCTCGCGAGGACCATCGCGCGACCCGTCGCGCTTGCCCTGCATCAGCCGGTGCCGCTCGTCCGGATCGGCCAGCGAGAAGTCTTCCCACCAGCGCGCCAGCTCGGCGTCGATCTCGCCGGCATCGGCGCGCAGCCGCAGGAAGTCGAACGCGGCGCGGAAGCGCGGCTGCTCGACCAGCGTGAACGGCCCGTTGCCGGTGCGGCGCTCGAAGCGCGGCTGCATCAGCCAGATCTCGCGCATGTCGCCGGCCAGCTTGCCGCGGCCGGAGATGTCGCCGATGCGCGCATCGAACACCGCATCGATCGCCTGCTGCAGCGCCGGGAACGGCGCCTCGCCGCCCTTCTTCAGGCGCAGCCAGCGGTCGAGCACCTCGTGCCACAGCATGCAGGCCAGCATGAAGCTCGGCGCCACCGGCTTGCTTTCGGCGACGCGGCGGTCGGTGTCGGCCAGCGCGAGCTGCACGAACTTCTGGCGTGCCGGGTGCTTCTGCGCATCGTCGAGCATCACGTCGAGGATCGGGAACAGCCCGCGCGCCGCGCCGGCCAGGCCCTGCTTGTGCAGCTCTTCGATGCTGGCCAGCGCATGGCCGGTCTGCAGCAGCTTGATCATCTCATCGAAGGTGCGCGAGGCCGGCACGCTGTCGAGCAGCGCGGCCAGTTCGCGGATCGGCGCGCGCGTCTTCGGGTCGATCGTGAAGCCGAGCTTGGCCGCGAAGCGCACGACGCGGATGATGCGCACCGGGTCTTCGCGGTAGCGGGTGACCGGGTCGCCGATGATGCGCAGCACCTTCTTCTTCGCGTCCTTGATGCCGCCGTGGTAGTCGACGACGATCTGGCGCTGCGGGTCGTAGTACATCGCATTGACCGTGAAGTCGCGGCGCGCCGCATCTTCGATCTGCGGGCCCCAGACGTTGTCGCGCAGCACGCGGCCGCTCGCATCGACCGCATGGGTCTTGCCGGCCAGCTCGCTCTTCGAGGTCTTCTCGTTGCCGCTGACCTGCTCGGAGGCCGCGGCGTCCATCATCGCGCGGAAGGTCGAGACCTCGATCACCTCGTGCTCGCGCCCGCGGCCGAACACCACGTGCACGATGCGAAAGCGCCGGCCGATGATGAAGGCGCGCCGGAACAGGCCCTTGACCTGCTCGGGCGTCGCGTTGGTGGCGACGTCGAAATCCTTCGGCCGCAGCCCGACCAGCAGGTCGCGCACCGCGCCGCCGACGATGTAGGCCTCGTAGCCGGCATCGGCCAGGGTCTGCACGACGCGGACCGCGTTCTCGTCAACCAGCGCCGGGTCGATGCCGTGCTCGCTGGCCGGGACTTCGACCCGCTTGCCCTTGGGCACCGCGATCGGGGTGCTGGTCTTGCCCAGCAGCTTGTCAATGAACTTCTTGATCATTGGGTGAATAGTTGTAGTACACGCCAGCCTCGCTCACGCGCCAGGGATTCCAGCGTCGGCGAGGGGTTGGTTGCCACCGGATCGGTGGCGCATTCCAGCAGCGGCAGGTCGTTCGGCGAATCGCTGTAGACGCTGATGCGTTCGAAATCCTGCAGCCGGTGCCCCAGGCCTGCCAGCCATTCGCGGGTGCGGGTTGTCTTGCCGTCTCGAAACGAAGGTGTTCCGTGGATCCGGCCCGTGATGTTACCCGCCGGGCCGCGCTCCAGCTCCACCGCGAGCAGGTGGGGCACGTCGAAGGCCCGGGCGATCGGCGCCGTGACGAACTCGTTGGTCGCGGTGACGATGGCCACCAGGTCGCCGCGCGCCTGGTGGTCGCGCACCAGCGCGACCGCGGCCGGCAGCATCGCCGGCACGATCACCTCGCGCATGAAGCCGGCCTGCGCAGCGGCCAGTTCGGCGGCCGCACGGCCGCGCCAGGCGCGGGTCGCGAACTCGATGTACTCGTGGATGTCGAGCGTGCCGGCCTGGTACTGCACGTAGAAGGCGTCGTTGGCGCGGCGGAATTCGTCGGTCTCGACCCAGCCGAGGCGAAGCATGTGCTCGCCCCAGGCGTGGTCGGAATCCAGCGGGATCAGCGTGTGGTCGAGGTCGAACAGGCAGAGGTTCATGTCGGCGCGCCCTCCTCGCTGAGCATCTGCTTCAGCAGCGGCACCGTGATGGCTCGCTTGTGCGCGAGCGCGAATTCGTCGAGGCGGTCGAGCAGCTTCATCAGGTGCTTCAGGTCGCGCGAGAAGCGCGTCAGCAGGTAGTCCATCACGTCGTCGGACAGGAAGATGCCGCGCCGGTCGGCCTCGCGGCGCAGCGCGGCGCGGGCTTCGGCCTCGCCGAGCGGCTCGATCGCGAAGATGTGGCCCCAGCCGAGCCGGGTGCGCAGGTCTTCGCGCAGCGGCAGGTCGATCGGCGGCACGCGGGCGGCGGCGGCCACCGGGATGCCGTGCGTCGTGGCCTGCACGAACAGCGCGAAGGCGGCGTGCTGGCCGGCCTCGTCGAGTGCATCGCAGTCGTCCAGCACGATCAGCATGTCGCCCTCGTCGAATGACCATGGCAGGTCGTCGCCGGCGGTGAACCAGCTGACGCGGCCGCCCTGCTGCTGCACCGAGCTTGCGAGCGCGCGCAGCAGGTGCGTCTTGCCGGCGCCCGAAGGCCCCCACAGCAGCACCGGCGCGGCCTGGCGCGTCAGGCCGCGCAGGTGGGCCAGCGCCAGCGCATTGCCGGCGCCGACGAAGGTCTCGAAGGTGTGCGCCGGGTCGCTGGCAATCAACAGGGGCAGTTGGCGCATGGCCCGGTCACCCGCGGAACAGCTTGCTGTCGAGGTAGGCGAGGCGCACGCGCCCGGCCGCCACCGCCATCACCGCGCTGAGCGGCAGCGCGATCAGCACGCCGACGAATCCGAACAGCTGGCCGAACGCCAGCAGCGCGAAGATCACCGTCAGCGGGCTCAGCCCGATGCGCTCGCCGACCAGGCGCGGCGTCAGGTACACGCTCTCGAGCACCTGCCCGGCACCGTAGACCACCGCGACCGCGATCAGCCCGTAGGCGCTCGCGAACTGCAGCGTGCCGGCCAGCAGCGCCAGCACCAGCCCGAGCCCGAAGCCGAGGTAGGGAATGAAGACCGCCAGCCCGGTGAACACGCCGACCGGCACCGCCAGGTCGAAGCCGAACAGCGCCAGGCCGACGCTGTAGCAGACCGCCAGGATGCCCATCACCAGCAACTGGCCGCGCAGGTACTGGCCGAGCACCGCATCGCATTCGGCCATGAAGCTGCGCACGCCCGGCTGCAGGCGCGGCGGGATCAAGGTCTCCAGGCGGTTCACCTGGTGCGGCCAGTCCATCAGCAGGTAGAACAGCACGACCGGGATCAGCACCGCATTCCCGACGATCGCCAGCAGGAAGCTGCCGCCGATGCGCGCCGAGCTGAGCACGGTGCCCATCCACTCCTCCATGTTGTCGCCCAGGCGCTGGACGACGAATTCCTTGATGCTTGCGGTGTCGAGCTGCGCGTGGATGCCCAGCTGCGCGAGCCACGGCGTGGCCCACAGGCTGAAGCGATCGATCAGCAGCGGCACCTGCTGGCGCAGCAGCGGCAGCTCCTTCGACAGGATCGGCACGATCAGCAGCAGCACCGTCAGCACCAGCAGCAGGGCCAGCACCTCGACGCCCAGCACCGCCAGCACGCGCGGCACGCCGCGCGCGGCCAGGCGCTCGACCGGCGGGTGCAGCGCATAGGCCAGCACCGCGCCGACGATGAACGGCGTCAGCACCGGCGCCAGCAGCCACACCAGCACCAGCAGCACCAGGGCGATGGCCAGCCACGAAAGGGATTGACGCTGCGCGGGAGAGAGTTGCATCGACGGGGTCGGTGATGCCGGCGTGCTCAGTTTTGAAAGCGAGACCCAGGGTGGGCGGTGCCGGCAGGAAGCGGCAAATTCTAAGGGCCGGTGGCGCCGGGCCGGAAAACGGCTGAAACCGGTGTCAGCACCGCTTCAATGCAAGCGCCGCGGTCCGGCACTGCGCAGCCGGGCAACGCGGGCGCGGATCGCCGACTGGTCTTCGGCGGCCCGGGCGTGGGCCAGGTACATGTCCAGGTCGTGCAGCGCCTCGCCGGTCATGCCGAGCTCGGCGTAGGCCAGGCCGCGGTCGCGCCGCTCTTCCCAGGCATCGGGCAGCAGCACCACCAGCCGGTTCAGCACCTGCACCAGGCGCGGCCAGTCTTCGCCGGTGAGGTGGATTTCCTTCAGGTTGCGCAGGATGCGGGCGAGCACGTCGCGCGCCGGCGCGGCCTGCAGCAACAGCCCGAGCGGCACGTCGAAATCGCCCACCAGGCCGTGGCTCTGGCGGTACGGCAGCAGCAGCTCGTCGAGATCGTCGCGCGACAGCGAATGGCCGGTGAACGGATCGATCACGACCTCGCCCTGCGGCATGTGCAGCTTGACGAGGAAGTGCCCGGGGAACGAGACGCCGCGCGCCTGCAGCCCGATCTGCGTGGCCAGCTCGATGTACAGCACCGCCAGCGTGATCGGGATGCCGCGCCGCGTGCGCAGCACCGTGCCCAGGTGGCTGTTGCCGGGGTCGTAGTAGTCGTTGACGTTGCCGGCGAAGCCGAGGTCGTTGAAGAAGAAGTGGTTCAGCCGGCGCAGCCGCTGCAGCGGCACCGCATCGGCCGGGACGCGCTGCTTCAGGCGCAGCGCCAGCTGGTCGATCTCGGCCAGCACCGCCTGGGCATCGAGCCCGGGATCGTCGTCCTGCCCGATCGCGACGGCAGCTTCAGTCAGCGACAGGCTGGCGTCATCGGCCACCAGCGACGCGAAATACTCCAGGGCGGTGGGCGCTTCGAACTGCAACGGACGGGCCATCGGGGAAGTTTAGCGGGCCGAGGGTGGTCACCCTAGCCGCGCCGGGCAAATTGCCTGAGGTTCAGCCCGGTGGCAAACAGCGTGCCGAAGTAAACGACCGCCGCGCCGCCCAGGCAGGCGGCCAGCCACACCACCCGCGCGCCGTCCTGCTGGCCGAGCGCGATCCAGTCGAGCTTCAGCGACACGAAGCCGAGCAGGCCGCCGAGCAGCGTGGTCGCCAGCAGCACCCGCCAGGTGAAGGCGGCCCAGCCGGGCGACGGCGTGTAGCTGCCGGCGCGGCGCAGGCCGACGAACAGCCAGCCGGCATTGACCAGCGCGCCCAGGCCGATCGACAGCGCGAGGCCCGCATGGCCCAGCTGCGGCACGAACAGCAGATTCATCAGCTGCGTCAGCACCAGCACGACCACCGCGATCTTCACCGGCGTGCGGATGTCCTGCCGGGCGTAGAAGCCGGGCGCCAGGATCTTCACGCCGATCAGCCCCATCAGGCCGACGCCGTAGCCGCGCAGCGCGAGCACGGTCTGCGCGACGTCCTCGGCGCGGAAGGCCCCGCGGTGGTAGAGCGACGCGACCAGCGGCGTCGTGAACACCAGCAGCGCCACCGCGCACGGCAGCGCCAGCAGCAGCACCAGCCGCAGGCCCCAGTCGAGCAGGCCGGAATAGGCCTCGGCATCGGCGCGCGCCTGGGCGGACGACAGCTGCGGGATCAGCACCACGCCGAGCGCGACGCCGAGCAGCGCGGTCGGGAACTCCATCAGCCGGTCGGCATAGGTCAGCCACGACACCGCGCCGACCCCGACGTGCGACGCGATCTGCGTGTTGATCAGCAGCGACAGCTGCGCCACCGACACGCCCAGCAGCGCCGGCGCCATCTGGCGCAGCACGCGGTGCACGCCGGGGTGGTGCCAGGCCGCGGCGATGCGCGCCGGCGTCATGCCGATGCGCGGCAGCTGGCCGATGCGCGCGAGCGCCGGCAGCTGCACCGCGAGCTGCAGCACGCCGCCGACCATCACGCCGACGGCCATCGCGTAGATCGGCTCGATCCCCCAGCGCCGGAACACCGGCGCCAGGCCCCAGCCGGCGCCGATCACGGCCAGGTTCAGCAGCACCGGCGACGCGGCGGGCACCGCGAACTGCTTCCAGGTGTTGAGCACGCCGGCCGCCAGCGCGACCAGCGAGATGAAGCCGATGTAGGGGAACATCCAGCGCGTCATCACGACCGCGCCGTCGAACTGCGCGAGGCCGGAGGCCATCAGCCAGACGATCACCGGGGCAGCCACCATGCCGACCACGCAGGTGACGAGCAGCGCCCAGAACAGCACGGTGGCGACGGCATTGACCAGCAGGTGCGTGACCTCGTCGCCCTCGCGGGTGCGGGTCTCGCCGAGGATCGGGACGAAGGCCTGCGCGAAGGCGCCTTCGGCGAACAGCCGGCGCAGCATGTTGGGGATGCGGAACGCGGCCTGGAAGGCGTCGGTCCACGCGCCGGCGCCGAACATCGCGGCCACCATCAGCTCGCGGCCCAGCCCGGTGATGCGCGACGCCAGGGTCAGCAGGGAGACGACGGAGGCAGCACGCAGCAGGTTCATGGGGCGGGGGCAGGAAGGCGGGCGGATTATAGGTAGCGCATGCTCACGTCCGGCTGCCGCGTTTGCCGTGACTGGATTGTGAATGCTATACTCGCGGTCTTTGCCCCACCTGGATTCAGCTAAACATGGCTACCTCCTCCAAAGTCAAGAAGACGGTCCGCATCGCGTCGGGCCGCAAGCGCGTGCGTCAAGACGTGAAGCTCAACGCCGCCAACACCGCGCTGCGTTCGAAGTTCCGCACCGTCGTCAAGAACGTTCAAAAGGCCGTTGTCGCCGGCGACAAGGCCAAGGCTGCCGAAATCTTCAAGACCGCCCAGGGCGTGATCGATTCCGTGGCCGACAAGGGCCTGTTCCACAAGAACAAGGCCGCTCGCCACAAGAGCCGCCTGTCGGCCAAGATCAAGGCTCTCGCGGCCTGATCGAAAAGATTCCAGGTGGTAAGTGAAAAGGCCCGCTCAGCGGGCCTTTTTCATTGGGCGCCCGGATCGCGGGGTTGGATGGGAAGAGGGATCAGGCGGCCTGCTGGGCCGGCGGCGGCACCGGCGCCAGCTGCCCGTTCGGCAGCAGGCAGGCTTCGACGACCTGCAGGTCGTTGTCGCGCGCGAAGTTCATCACGAAGTCCCAGGCCATCGGCTCCAGCGCCTTCAGCTCCTCGCTGACGATCACGCACTTCACGCCGTTGATCACGCGCGGCACGCAGTACGGCGAATAGCCGATGAACGACCCGATGCCGCCCGCCGAACCGCCCGGCCGGAAGCTCGACATCGCCCCCGCCAGCCGCTCCGCCCAATCGCTGGGGCGGAAGGTCTTGCCATCCTTGGTGAGGCCTTGGATGAACACTTCGCGGGGCAAGGGTGAGGTCATGCGTGCTGCGGGCGTGGGTCGAACGGAGGGCGGGTCGGCCGGCGGCTATTGTGCCGCGAATATGCTGCGCCGCAGCAGATTGCCAGGGCCCCGAAGGGTTGGCGCCTGTGCCTTTATCGGCGCGTCAGACCCGACCCTTAGAATCCAAGGCCCCAGGCGGCGCCCGGCTGCCCTGTATTTCGCACTTCCGCGCACTTCGCGCGCCTACGGAGCCTTGCCGCAATGAATGCGACCACCACCCCCGCCGTCCAGCCGATGCCCCACGTGATGCCGACCTATGGTCGCCTGCCGTTCGCGCTGTCGCATGGCCGAGGCTGCTGGGTGTGGGACACCGACGGCAAGAAATACCTCGACGGCCTGGGCGGCATCGCCGTCAACACCGTCGGCCATGCGCACCCGAAGCTGGTCGCCGCGCTGCAGGACCAGGTCGGCAAGCTGATCCACAGCTCCAACTACTACCAGGTGCCGCTGCAGGAACAGCTCGCCGCGAAGCTGACCGAGGTGTCCGGCCTCACCAACGCCTTCTTCTGCAGCACCGGCCTCGAGGCCAACGAAGGCGCGCTGAAGATCGCCCGCAAGTTCGGCCACGACAAGGGCATCGAGCGCCCGGAGATCATCGTCTACGAGAAGGCCTTCCACGGCCGCTCGATCGCGACGCTCTCGGCCACCGGCAACACCAAGGTGCAGGCCGGCTTCGGCCCGCTGGTCGAAGGCTTCGTGCGTGTGCCGCTGAATGACCTGGCCGCGGTGCGCCAGGTGGCGGCCGAGAACCCGAACGTGGTCGCGGTGTTCCTGGAGGTGATCCAGGGCGAAGGCGGCATCAACGTCTCCACCATCGACTACCTGCAGGGCATCCGCAAGATCTGCGACGAGCGCGGCTGGCTGCTGATGCTCGACGAGGTGCAATGCGGCCTCGGCCGCACCGGCAAATGGTTCGCGCACCAGTGGGCTGGCATCAAGCCGGACGTGATGCCGCTGGCCAAGGGCCTGGGCTCCGGCGTGCCGGTCGGCGCGATCGTCTGCGGCCCGAAGGCGGCCAACGTGTTCGGCCCCGGCAACCACGGCAGCACCTTCGGCGGCAACCCGCTCGCGATGCGCGCCGGCGTCGAGACGCTGCGCATCATGGAAGAAGAGAAGCTGCTCGAGAACGCCGCCACCGTCGGCGCCGCGCTGAAGGCCGGCATCGAGAGAGAGCTGTCGGGCGTGCCGGGCTTCGTCGAGGTGCGCGGCCAGGGCCTGATGCTCGGCATCGAGCTCGACCGCCCGTGCGGCGTGCTGCTGAACCGCGCGGCCGAGGCCGGCCTGCTGCTGAGCGTCACCGCCGACCGCGTGATCCGGCTCGTGCCGTCGCTGATCCTCACCGCCGACGAAGCGGCGCAGATCGTGGCCATCCTGTGCCCGCTGGTCAAGCGCTTCCTGTCCGAAACCCCAGCCAAGCCATGAAGCCCGGCATGAGCCTCATCAAGCACTACCTGCAGTTCAAGGACTTCCGGGCCGAGGAATACGCCTACCTGTTCGAGCGCTCGGCCATCATCAAGAAGCGCTTCAAGAACTACGAGAAGTACACGCCGCTGGTCGACCGCACGCTGGCGATGATCTTCGAGAAGGCCTCCACCCGCACCCGCGTCAGCTTCGAGGCCGGCATGTACCAGATGGGCGGCTCGGTGGTGAACCTGACCACCGGCGACAGCCAGCTGGGCCGCGCCGAACCGATCGAAGACAGCGCGCGCGTGATCAGCCGCATGGTCGACGTGGTGATGATCCGCACCTACGAGCAGACCAAGCTCGAGGCCTTCGCGGCGAACTCGCGCGTGCCGGTGATCAACGGGCTGACCAACGAATACCACCCGTGCCAGATCCTGGCCGACATCTTCACCTTCATCGAACACCGCGGCAGCATCGCGGGCAAGGTGGTCGCGTGGGTCGGCGACGGCAACAACATGGCCAGCACCTGGCTGCAGGCGGCGAGCATCCTCGGCTTCACGCTGCACGTCAGCACGCCGTCGGGCTACGAGGTCGACGCGAAGGCGGCCGGCGTCAGCGACACCGGCTGCATCAAGGTCTTCAAGGACCCGCTCGAAGCCTGCGCCGGCGCGCACCTGGTGACCACCGACGTGTGGACCAGCATGGGCTACGAGGCCGAGAACGAGGCCCGCATGAAGGCCTTCGCCGACTGGTGCGTCGACCGCGAGATGATGGCCGCGGCGCAGCCCGACGCCCTCTTCATGCACTGCCTGCCGGCGCACCGCGGCGAGGAGGTCGAGGCCGACGTGATCGACGGCCCGCAATCCGTCGTCTGGGACGAGGCCGAGAACCGCATGCACGTCCAGAAGGCCTTGATGGAATACCTGCTGCTGGGCCGCATCGGTTGAATCCGGTCGATCCGTGGCGCGAGACCGCATGAAGCTTGCCCTCGTCACCGACCTGCATGCCAACCGCGAGGCCGTCGAGGCCGTGCTCGCGCATGCGCAGTCGCAGGGCGTGCAGCAGCACGTGTTCCTCGGCGACTACGTCGGCTACGGCGCCGAGCCGCGCTGGGTGGTCGACTGCGTGCAGGCCCATGTGGCCGGCGGCGCGATCGCGGTGCTGGGCAACCACGATGCGGCCGCGGTGGAGGGCCCTCAGTCGACCATGGTGCCCGACGCGCGCGACGCCGCGGCGTGGACGCACGAGCGCCTGACGCCGGCGCAGCTCGACTTCCTGTCGAAGCTGCCGCTGACCGCGCGCGACGCCGACCGCCTCTACGTGCATGCCAACGCCCACGCGCCGGCCGCCTGGGGCTACGTCACCGGCCGGCTCGACGCGGTGCGCAGCCTGCACGCCACCGATGCGCGCATCACCTTCTGCGGCCACGTGCACGAGCCGCTGCTGTTCCACCTGTCGGGCACCGGCAAGGTCGGCGATTTCACGCCGGTGCCGGGCGTGCCGATCCCGCTGTCGCCGCAGCGCCAGTGGCTGGTGATCCCCGGCTCGACCGGCCAGCCGCGCGACGGCAATCCGGCGGCCGCCTACGCGACCTTCGACACCGTCAGCGGCGACCTCACCTACCACCGCGTGCCCTACGACCACGAGGCCGCGAGCGCCAAGGTGCTGGCCGCCGGCCTGCCCGCACGCCTGGCGCAGCGCCTGATCGATGGACACTGAGGCCGGGCCGGCGAAGTCCCCGTGGCGCCTGGCCGCCGGCCAGGTCATCGACGGCTTCCGGCTCGATGCCCACCTGCACCAGGGCGGCATGGCCAACCTGTGGGCGGTGACGCGGCTCGACAGCGACGACCCGATGCCGCTGATCATGAAGGTGCCGCGCATCAAGGGCGGCGAGGACCCGACCAGCATCGTCGGCTTCGAGGTCGAGCAGATGATCCTGCCGTCGATCAGCGGCCTGCATGTGCCGAAGTTCATCGCGAAAGGCGACTTCACCGGGCAGCCGTTCATCGTGATGGAGCGGCTGTCGGGCGACTCGCTGCGCAAGCGCTTCGACGACGCGCCGTTGCCGATCGACGAGGTGGTGCGCTGCGGCGCGCTGATCGCGACGGCGCTGCACGACCTGCACCGCCAGCACGTGGTGCACCTCGACGTGAAGCCGAGCAACATCATGTTCCGCAAGGCACCGGACGGTTCGCGCAGCGATGCGGTGCTGGTCGACTTCGGCCTGTCGCGCCACGACTTCCTGCCCGACCTGCTCGACGAGGAATTCGAGCTGCCGATGGGCACCGGCCCGTACATGTCGCCGGAGCAGGTGCAGTTCATCCGCAACGACCCGCGCAGCGACCTGTTCGCGCTTGGCGTGCTGCTGTACCACCTGCTGACCGGCGAGCGCCCGTTCGGCGCGCCGACCAGCGTGCGCGGGCTGAGGCAACGGCTCTACCAGGACCCGCTGCCGCCGCTCGCGTGGCGGCCCGACTGCCCGCCGTGGCTGCAGGAGCTGGTGCTGCGCTGCCTGGAGGTGCAGCCCGACAAGCGGCACCAGAGCGCGGCGCAGCTCGCGTTCGAGCTGCAGAACCCGGAGCAGGTGGTGCTGACCGAGCGAGCGACGCGGCGTGCACGCAGCGGCCGCGTGCAGACGCTGCGGCGCTGGTTCGCAGCACTCGGTGCCGAGCCGGCCGAGCGTGGCAATGCGGCCGGGCAGGCGGCGCGCAGCCCGATCCTGCTGGCGGCGGTCGACGTCGCCAACGCCGACCCGGCGCTGCTCGAAGCCGTGCGCGACACCGTGCAGCGGCTGCTGCACACCGAGCCCGGCGCGCGCCTCGCGTGCCTGGCGGTGCTGAAGATCAACCGCATCGGCATGGACGAGCTGCTCGACAAGGACGGCGGCAGCAAGCACGTCGGCCTGCTGGTGCAGCTGAAGCACTGGGCGCGCCCACTGCTGCAGGACCTGGAGGCCACGCGCCCCGAGCAGGCCGGGCGCGTGACCTTCCACGTGCTCGAGGCGCCCGATGCGGCGACCGCGATCGTCGACTACGCGCGCAAGAACCAGGTCGACCACATCGTGATGGGCGCGCGCAGCAGCGGCGGGCTGCGACGCTACCTGGGCAGCGTGTCGGCCGAGGTGGTCGCGCAGTCGGACTGCACGGTGACGGTGGTGCGCAGCTTGCTTCGCCCCGGGGCATGAGCCACCCGCCGCCCGATCCCCGCTTCGGCCCGCTGCGCACGCACGGCCGCTTCGACTACTCGCCGATCACGCAGCGCCCGGATTTCCGCTGGCCCAACGGGCAGCGGCTGGCGGTGTACCTCGGCTTCAACCTCGAGGATTTCGCGTTCGGCGAAGGGCTGGGCGCGTCGCTCGGGCCGGCGTCGCCGCACCCGGACGTGCTCAACCACAGCTGGCGCGAATACGGCAACCGCGTCGGCGCGTGGCGCTGCCTGGAGCTGTTCGACCAGATCGCGATGCCGGCCGGCGTGATCCTGAACACCGCGCTGTACGAATTGAGCGCGCCGCTGGTCGATGCCTTCGTGCAGCGCGGCGACGAGATGATCGCGCACGGCCACACCAATTCGGTCCGGCAGGGATCGTTGCCCGAGGCCGACGAGCGCGCGCTGATCGAGCACTGCCGCGACACGATGACGCGCCGCCATGCGCTCGCGCCGCGCGGCTGGCTGTCGCCGTGGATCTCGGAAAGCCACGTCACGCCCGACCTGCTGGCCGAGGCCGGCTTCCACTACACGCTGAACTGGTGCCACGACGACCAGCCGGTGCGCATGCGCACCCGCGGCGGCGGCTCGCTGTGGGCGGTGCCCTACCCGCAGGAGCTGAACGACATCCCGATGATCATCGCGCGGCAGATGGACGCGAAGGACTTCGCGCAGATGATCGTCGACCAGTTCGACGAGATGCTGGAGCAGTCGCAGCGCCAGCCGCTGGTGATGGGCATCGCGCTGCATCCGTACATCGTCGGGCAGCCGTACCGGCTGCGCCACCTGCGGCGCGCGCTGCAGCACGTGATGGACCACCACCGCGAGATCTGGGTCACGACGCCGGGGGCGATCGTGTCGGCGATGGAGGAGATGGCGCGATAAATGGATTTCGCGCCACTTCAGATGGCGCAATACTGGCGCGATTCCTTCCGGGTCTTCGGACCAGGCGCCGGAAGGCACGTTTGCGAAGGACATCCTCGCGCGGCTGCTGATCGACCTGTCATGGGCTTCCTCCCGGCTGGAAGGCAACACCTACAGCCGCCTCGACACCGAGCGGCTGATTGCGTCGGCCAGGCCGCCGAAGGCAAGGATGCGCTGGAAACCCAGATGATCATCAAGAAGTCATCGCGGCCATCGTGCGCGGCGGCGATGCGGTTACCGCGTCAACGGTGCGGGCCAGGATCCCTCCGACAGTCGACGCGAGCGACAGTGATCACTTCGTCGAGCTGGTCCTCGGCGAGTTCAAGTCCCTGCATGCAGGCAATGCCGTTCGCTTCGGCCTCAGGCCGCTGGAGTTTGCGGCCTGGCAGGAGAGGAACCAGGGTCACGCCTGAGCGCGTCGACGGTTGAACCATTTCGACGTGGCTGTCACTCACCCTTCTCATGAACCGAGGGGCGCCATGGAGATCACCCGGAAATCACGCCAGCACAAGGTCTCTCCATCGCCAGACCACACGGCGCCAGCCTCCTGCGACGAAGGCAAGGCGCTCATCGAGACGCTGGGGCGCGAGCTTGGAATCGACATCTCCCAGGCCGACAAGGCAACCCAAGCCAAATACAAGGACAAGGCGTTCACCAGGCACCCGCCGTTCATGCATCCCGCTTGCGCGCTGTGGTTCGCCAGGCAGTGCCTGGCCCTCGGCGAAAAGCATCTCTTTCGCGAGGTCGTGAACACATTCCAGCTCAAGCGCCTGCAAGGCATCGTCGAGGGTGCTGGCATCGTCACGAGTTCCTTGAAGCATCTGCCGCAGGTCCATCAGGTCGAGTTCGCTGCGGGATGTGAACTCACCACGGAATGCATCGTCGAGTTGGGCGATGTGCTGAAGGAAAGGCGCACGGCACCGTTCGAGTTGGACTTGCACGGTTGCATCACCTGTTGCGACGCCCTGCTGTCACTCGCCTGGGCATTGCCTGGCTTGCGCGGCTTGGCCATGCTGAGCATCTCGAGCCCTCAGGTGTGCGATGACGGCGATTGGATCACCGCACTCGCGGCGGGCCTCGTCCACAACACCGAGCTGGTCGCCTTCAGGCTCGGCGTGCCCGACTTGACACAGCAACAAGCCGAGGCGATGGGCGAAGGATGTCGGTCACTGACTGAACTCCACTTCGAGTGCAGGAACCTGAACTCGCTGGCTCATCTGCTGAAAGCCTTGGGCGAAAAGGCACCACAGGATCCGGACAGCCCCGGAACGGCGGCACGGCCACTCGCTGCCCTGAGCATCATCGGGCGAACGGGCTCAGCGCAGGCATTCTTTCCCACAGGATCTGTCGGGTGCCTGCGCGAACTCATCGCCCGCTGCCCTTCGCTGAAATGCGTTCGCATTTCACCGTTGCTGCAAGTGCAGGGCATCCCGGAATTCGAAGACATGATGGCTCTCTGCGATTCAGAGTGGAAGGGAATCAAGATCGACATCAACTTCGGCCTGGCCCAGGGGTCCTCCGAAAGCCAGCCCGGCGGAGTCGAGGAGCTCGACACACTCGACACAGGTCGAGCCCTCAAGCCGACGCTCGCCTACCTGCGACGAAAAGACGCATCTCACCACCTCCTGCCCAGGAGGGAGATTCAAGGCCAGGTGCATCGACTCCTCGCTGCCGCACTGCAACGCAACCTGCCGGGGGACGTCCTGCATGAGATCACCTGCAAGCTGGTGGCCGATCGCTCGCCACCCGCCAGGCTCCTCGTGATCTTGAACAAGCTGTCTCGCATCAACAAGACAGCCGCCGCTCTGGATTCAGCTGCGGGACTGCGCAGAGCACACGTCGAGCGCTTGAAGGGCTTGCTGAGCTTTTCAGCCTTTGCCTTCGGAACCCACGAGCTGGCGGATCCGCTGTGCATGGCGATGGTCGGATGGCCTTTGAAAGGGAGGCTCCTGAAGAAGGAGGATGAGAAGGCCTTGAAGTCATTGATCCTGGCCGGCCGGCCCGACAGCGACGCGCTGAAAGAAGCCATCCGGAGGGCCGAAGCTCATCGATGGCAGGTGCAGAAGTGTCAAGCGCACCACCTGCTGAGCCGTGGCTTCGAGGATGAATTTATCGCAGAGCAAGGGATCAGGCATGAACTTCGTGAGTGGCATCGGGACGAGTTCAATGTCGATTTCACGGACCTGGACATGCAGCTGCTGGATGCTTCCTATCGTGTCGGTCTGAAAAAGGCGGCCAGGCGTGCTGCCCAGACCGTCTCGAACTTCTTCCAGAGTTTCATCAGATGATGGCGAAAACGACTACGACCCCAAGCCCTGCGCCACATACCGCGACACCTTCGGCGGCGACTGCTCCACATGGAAACCCAGCCGCCGCTCGCGCAGCTCCATGTCGAACACCGTCATCCGCTCAAAGTGACGCAGGTGCTCGGCCCATGATTCGTTGACGAACTGTTCGACGTAGAGCGCCGGGTCCGAGGTGTCGCGGAACAGGCTCCACGACAGCACGCCACGGCGCAGGCAGCTGCTGCGCCGCTCCTGCATCATCTGCAGGAAGTCGCCGGCGCGCACCGGGTCGATCCGGTACTCGATCGCGATCAGCACCGGCCCGTCGTGCGGGTCCAGCGGCAGCGCCGTCACCGGCGGCTTCAGCGTGTTGGCCGGCGTCAGGTCCTCCTCGCCCACCGCCGACAACCGCACCCGCCGCGTCAGCAGCAGCGCCACGCAGCCCATCGCGGCCGCGCCCATCAGGCTGCTGCGCACGTCGGTCATCGCCGCCACCTGGCCCCACAGCGCCGCACCGGCTGCGCTGCTGCCCATCAGTGCCATCTGGTAGATCGACATGCCGCGTGCGCGCACCCAGTCGGGCAGCGCGAGCTGCGCCGACACCGTCAGCGAATTGGCCACCGAGATCCAGGCCGCACCGGCCGCCACCATCGCGATGGCCGCCACCGCCACGCTCGGCGCCAGCGCCACCACCACCATCGCGAGCGCCTGCACGAACGAGCCCCAGCGCACCAGCTCGTCCGAGCCCAGCCGCCGGCGGATGCGCGGCAGGTTCAGCGCCGCGGCGATCGCCCCCGCACCCATCGACGCCAGCAGCAGCGTGAAGGTGCCCGCGCCGCCGGCATGCAGCCGCTTGGCCACCAGCGGCAGCAGCGCAAGCAGCGCGGTCGACTGCAGGAAGAAGATCGACACCCGCAGCAGCACCACGTGCATGCGCGCCGACTGGCCCACGTACTGCACGCCGACGCGGATCGCGCCGAGGAAGCGCTCGCCCGGCAGCGTGCTCGCCTTCTGCTCGCGCTTCCAGCGGCTGATGGTGAACGCCGCACCGATCGACAGCAGCGCGTTCAGCACGAACACCCACGCGCTGCCGGCGCTCGCGATGATCGCGCCGGCGACGATCGGCCCGATGATGCGCGACGCGTTCATCGCGATGCCGTTCAGCGCCAGCGCTGACGGCAGCTGCGATCGCGGCACCAGTTCGGGCACGATGGCCGCGAACACCGGCCAGCGCATCGCGAGGCCGATGCCGTTCGCGAAGGTCAGCACCAGCAGCAGCGGCGCATTCATCGCGTCGAACGCGATCGTCGCGCAGGTCACCACCGCCACCGCGGCCACCCACACCTGCGTCAGCATGAAGTAGCGGCGGCGGTCGAGGATGTCGGCCATCGCGCCGCTCGGCAGCCCGAGCAGGAACACCGGCAGCGTCGACGCCGACTGCACCAGCGCCACCAGCACCGGCGAGGTCGTCAGCGAGGTCATCAGCCACGCGGCCGCGACGTCGTTCATCCACATGCAGACGTTGGCCGCCACCCAGGTGCCCCACAGCATGCGGAACACCGGCAGCGAGAGCGGTGCCCAGGCCGACGTGGAAGGCACGACCGGTGGCGGAACGGCGGGGGGCGGAACGACGGGCGTGCTCGACATCCCGCAACGGTAGCACCGCCTCCACGTCATTCACATGTGGGATGGACGTAGACCCGCGGCGCCCGATACTGGCCGCGCAGTCTCAACCACCACGGAGGAGCCCATGAAGCTCTTGATCTCCAAGGGTGCGTCCGGTCCGGACGTGGCTCGCCTCGCGCAGGCGCTCGCCGCAGAGCTCGGCCCCGATGCCGCGGATTTCCCGGTGCTCGCCGCCGCCGATCCGGCCATCGACGACGGCTTCGACGCCGCGATCCGCCGCTGGCAGGCCGGCATCGGCATCATTGCCGACGGCATCGTCGGGCCGCGCTGCCAGATGCTGCTGAAGCTCGCCGACGAAGGCCCGGCCACCGAACCGGTGCTGACCGTCGGGCTCGTCAGCCAGCTGTTCCCCGCGACCAAGCCGGCCAACATCGCGCGCTACCTGCCGTATGTCGAGGCGGCGTTGCGCGCGGCCGGGCTGGTCGACCGGCCGATGGTGCTGGGCGCGCTCGGCACCATCCGTGCCGAGACCGAAGGCTTCGTGCCGATCGCCGAATTCCAGTCGCGCTTCAACACGCCGCCCGGCGGCGCGCCGTTCAGCAGCTACGACCTGCGCCGCGACCTCGGCAACGGCGCAGCCGGCGATGGCGCGCGCTACAAGGGCCGCGGCTTCGTGCAGCTGACCGGCCGCGCCAACTACAAGCACTACGGCGAGGTGATCGGCCTCGCGCTCGATGCCGACCCGGACAAGGCGAACGCGCCCGAGGTGGCCGCGGTGGTGCTGGCGCAGTTCCTGTTCGACAAGGCCGACAAGTTCCGCGCCGCGATCGGCAAGGGCGATTTCGCGGCAGCCCGCAAGCTGGTCAACGGCGGCGCGCACGGGCTGGACGCGTTCCGCAGCGTGTTCGAGCTCGCAGCCGCGGCGCAGCCACCGCAGGCCGCCGGTGCCGGTGCGGCGCGGGCCGCTGCCGCCACGACCCGCCGCCCGGCCGGCAGCACGCACCGCGTGTCGCGCACGAAGAAGGACACCGCCGACCTGCGCGACCGCCAGTACATGCCGGCGGCGCTGACGCTGCCCGACGAGTTCCCGAGTGCCGAGGTCGTGCAGCGCTTCCTGCCCGGCTACGCGAAGGCCGGGCTGATCCTGAACCAGGGCAGCGAAGGCGCCTGCACCGGCTTCGGCCTGGGCTGCGTCATCAACTACCTGCGCTGGCTGAAGGCGAAGACGCCGGCCCGCTTCGAATCCGTCAGCCCGCGCATGCTCTACACGCTGGCACGCCGCCACGACGAATACGAAGGCGAGAACTACGAAGGCTCGAGCTGCCGCGGCGCGCTGAAGGGCTGGTTCAACAACGGCGTGTGCCTGGAGACGGACTGGCCCTACCAGGCCGACAAGTCCGACACCGCGCGCTACGGCTTCGCGACGCGCGCGACGCAGACCACGCTGGGCGTCTACTACCGCGTCGACACGCAGTCGATCACCGACATGCAGGCTGCCATCGCGCAGCACGGCGCCGTCTTCGTCTCGGCCTTCACGCACGACGGCTGGGACGGCGTGCCCGATGTCGCCGAAGAGGTGCGCGGCCATGCCGACCTGCCGCTGATCGCGTTCGACGGTCGGCCGTCGAAGGACGGCGGCCATGCGTTCGCGCTGGTCGGCTTCAACGAGCGCGGCTTCGTGCTGCAGAACTCCTGGGGCCGCGACTGGGGCGCCGGCGGTTTCGCGACGCTGTCCTACCTCGACTGGCTGGCCAACGGCATGGACGCCTGGGTGGTCGCGCTCGGCGTGCCGGGCGTGGTCGCCGGGCGGCTTGCGGTGTCGCAACAGGCGGCCCGCGGCAGCACCACGACGCGCGGCGACGCGGTGCGCAACGGCTGGTGGGACGCCGCCCTCGCCTACCGGCACAGCGTGGTGCTCGGCAACGACGGCCGCGTGAGCCGCTACCTGACCGAGGACGAGCAGCCGCGCAAGCTGCAGCAGCAGGCCTACGCGCTGCCCGACCAGTGGTTCCGCAGCCAGCCCGACGCGCCGGGGCCGAAGCGCCTGCTGCTCTACGTGCACGGCGGCCTGAACAGCGAGGCCGATGCGGTCAAGCGGGCCAGCGCGATGGGCCGCTACCTGCTCGGCAACGGCTGCTACCCGCTGTTCCTGGTGTGGAAGACCGGCATGCTCGAATCGATCGGCGACATCCTGTCGGACGCCTTCCACCGCGAACCGGCGCGCGCCGGCGCCGGCGAATGGCTGACCGACAAGACGGACCTGTTGATCGAGAAGACCATCGGCCGCCCGCTCGCGAAGCCGATCTGGAGCGAGATGAAGGAGAACGCGCAGCTGGCCTTCTCGCCGCGCCATGGCGGCGAGCTGCTGCTGGACGCGATCCAGTCGCTGGCCGCCACCTGGGGCGCGCAGTTCGAGCTGCACCTGGTCGGCCATTCGGCCGGCTCGATCGCGCTCGGCCACTTCCTCACCGCGCTCGCGGCGCGCCAGCACGCCGGTCGCGACGACGGCCTGGCGCAGCGCCTCGCGTCGGTCAACCTGTACGCGCCGGCCTGCACCGTCGCGTTCGCGAACCAGCACTATGCCGGCGACCCGCAGGTGATGGAGCGGCTGCACCTGGACGTGCTGTCCGACAAGGTCGAGCGCGACGACAACGTCGCGTCGATCTACCGCAAGTCGCTGCTGTACCTGGTGTCGAACGCGCTGGAGACCGACCTGCGCACGCCGATCCTCGGGCTCGATGCGGTCAACGACGCGGCCTTCGCCGGCTGGGACGGCTCGTCCGACACCGGCGAGGCGCTGGCGACATGGCGCGCCGCGGCGGCGGAGTCGAAGCTCGCGGCGCGCACGCAGCGCGTCACCAGCGACCGCATCGAGACGGCCATCGGCACCGACGGCCAGCCGGTGCTGCAGCGCGCGTCGCACGGCGGCTTCGACAACGATGTCGAGGTCATCACGCGCACGCTGAAGCGCATCCGCGGCGGCGAGCTCGCGCTGCCGGTCGACGACCTGCGGGGCTACTGAACGGCTGCGGAACGAAGGCCTGCTCCTACAGGCATTCAGTTCCGCGTCCGACGCGTGCGGCGCGCGATGGCGCTCATCATCGGCGCCATGAACATCACGCCGATCCCGTACGACTCGTCGTTCGAACACGCCGAAGAGGACGAATCCGAGACCTGCGAAGAGATCATCAGGACCATGCGCGGCATCGCGCAGACCACCTGGGCGCATTCGGGCCATGGCCTGCGCGGCGTGCACGCGAAGAGCCACGGCCTGCTGCGCGGCGAGTTGCGCGTGCCGCCCGGGCTGCCGCCGGCGTATGCGCAGGGGGCGTTCGCGCAGCCCGGCGAATGGCCGCTGGTGATGCGGCTGTCGACGATCCCCGGCGACATCCTCGACGATGCGGTGTCCACGCCGCGCGGCATGGCGATCAAGCTGATCGGCATCGACGGCGTGCGGCTGCCGGGCAGCGAAGGGCAGTTCACGCAGGACTTCGTGCTGGTCGACGGCCCGGTGTTCGGCTCGGCCGGGCCGAAGCAGTTCCTGGCCGGGCTGAAGCTGCTGGCCGCCACCACCGACCGCGTGCCGACGCTGAAGAAGGCGGTCTCGGCGGTGCTGCGCGGGGCCGAGAAGGCGATCGAGCAGGTCGGGCTCGAAAGCGGCACGCTGAAGGCATTCGGCGGTCATGCGCAGACCCACCCGCTGGGCGACACCTACTTCAGCCAGGTGCCGATGCTGTGGGGGCCGTACATGGCCAAGCTGCAGGTGGTGCCGGTGTCGGCCGAACTGCAGGCGCTGGCCGGCGCGCCCGTCGAGACGCACGACCGCCCTCAGGCCTTGCGCGATGCGGTGCTGTCGCACTTCGCTCGGGCCGGCGCCGAATGGGATGTCCGCGTGCAGCTGTGCACCGACCTGCAGGCGATGCCGATCGAGGATGCATCGGTGCGCTGGCCGGAGGACCAGAGCCCGTTCGTCACGGTCGGCCGGATCGCGATGCGGCCACAGCTCGCCTGGACCGAGACGCGTTCGGCCGCGATCGACGACGGCATGTCGTTCAGCCCGTGGCACGGCCTCGCGGCGCACCGGCCGCTCGGCGCGGTGATGCGGGTGCGCAAGCGGGTCTACGAGATGTCGGCGCGTTTCCGGGCCGAGCACAACGGCCTGCGGATGGCGCAGCCGCACACCGCGGACGAGTTGCCGCCCTGAGCGGGCGCGTGCCGATCAGGGCCGCGGCACGACCGCGGTGACCTCGATCTCGACGCGGGCGCGCGGCTCCATCAGCGCACTGACCTGCACCGCGCTCATCGCGATCGAGTAGCTGCCGACCAGCTCGCGGAACACCGCACCGACCTCGCGGCCGCGCGACAGGTACTCGGCGCGGTCGAGCACATACCAGGTCATGCGCACGATGTGCTGCGGCGTCGCGCCGCCTTCGGCCAGCACCGCGCAGACGTTGCGCAGCGCCTGCCGCACCTGGTCGACGAAATCGTCGCTCTCGAACTCGCCCCTTGCGTTCCAGCCGATCTGGCCGGCGACGAACACCAGCGTGCCTTCGGCGGCGACGCCGTTCGCGTAGCCGCGCGGCGGCAGCCAGCCTGGGGGTTGCAACACCTTCATCCTCGACTCCTCAACCTGAAGCGCTGCAGCTTGCCCGTCTCGGTGCGCGGCAGCGCATCGCGGAACTCCACCGCCCGCGGGTACTTGTACGGCGCGATCGCCTGCTTGGTGAAGTCCTGCAGCGCCTTCGCCATCGCCGCATCGCCGGCGTGTCCGGCGCGCAGCACGACGAAGGCCTTGACGACCTGGCCGCGCTCTTCGTCGGGCACGCCGACCACGCCGCATTCGGCGACCGCCGGGTGCAGCAGCAATGCCGCCTCCACCTCCGGCCCGGCGATGTTGTAGCCGCCCGAGATGATCATGTCGTCGGTGCGCGCCTGGTAGACGAAGTAGCCGTCCTCGGTCTGCAGGTAGGCATCGCCGGTCAGGTTCCAGCCGCCGCTGACGTACTGGCGCTGGCGGTCGTCGGCCAGGTAGCGGCAGCCGGTCGGCCCCTTGATCGCGAGCCGCCCCACCTGCCCCGGCGGCAGCGGCCGGCCATCATCGTCGAGCACGCAGGCGCGGTAGCCCGGCACCACCGTGCCGGTTGCACCCGGCCGCGCATGCGATTCGTCGTGCGAGATGAAGATGTGCAGCAGCTCGGTCGACCCGATGCCGTCGATGATCTCGATGCCGCTCGCATCCTTCCACAGCTGGCGCGTCGCGGCCGGCAGCGCCTCGCCGGCCGACACGCACTGGCGCAGCGACGACAGGTCGTGCGCGGCCAGCTGGCCGGCCATGGCGCGGTAGGCGGTCGGCGAGGTCACCAGCGTGGTCGCGCGGTACTGCGCGATCGCGGCCGGCAGCGCATCCGGCCCGGGCCGCTCGACCAGCACCGTCGACGCGCCGACCGACAGCGGGAACAGCAGCAGCCCGCCCAACCCGAAGGTGAACGCGAGCGGCGGGCTGCCGATGAACACATCGTCGGCGGTCGGCCGCAGCACGTGGCGCGGCCAGCAGGCGCAGGCGGCCATCACGTCGCGGTGGAAATGCAGCGTCGCCTTCGGCGCGCCGGTGGTGCCGGAGGTGAACGCCATCAGGCAGGTGTCGTCGGCCGCGGTGCGCACGGTGTCGAACTGCGCCGGCTTGCCCGCCGCGCGCGCCTCGAGCCCGCCGTCGCGCCCGGTCATGAAGTGCAGCACATGCACGAGCGTCGGGCACTGCGGGCCGGCCAGCGCGAGCTCGTCGGCCAGGCGCACGTCGCACAGCGCATGGCTGATCTCGGCCTTGTGGACGATCTGCACCAGCTCCTTCGCGCGCAGCAGCGGCATGCTGCCGACCGCGATGCCGCCGGCCTTCACGACGCCGAACCAGCAGGCGGCCAGCATCGGCGAGTTCGGCCCGCGCAGCAGCACGCGGTTGCCGGGCACGAGGCCGAGGTCGTCGACCAGCACGCGGGCGATGCGGTTGGCCTGCGCCTGCAGGTCGGCATAGGTCCAGCGCACGCCCTGGCCCTGCACGCAGAGACGGTCGCCGTGGCCTTCCTCGACCCAGCGGTCCAGCAGCTCGTGCGCACAGTTCAGCTCGGCCGGGAACTGCAGCTCCGGCAGGTCGAACACCAGCTCGGGCCACTGGTCGGGCGGCGGCAGGTGATCGCGGGCGAAGGTGTCGACGTGCGCAGTCATTCAGGCCCCCTTCAACAGCTCGCGGGCGATGATCAGTTGCTGGACTTCGGTCGCGCCTTCGTAGATGCGCAGCGCGCGGATCTCGCGGTACAGCGTCTCCACCGTGTTGCCGCTGACGACGCCGGCGCCACCCCACAGCTGCACCGCGGCGTCGATCACCTGCTGCGCGCCCTCGGTGGCGGCCAGCTTGGCCATCGCGGCCTCGCGCGTCACGTTGCGGCCCTGGTCGCGCTGCCACGCGGCGCGGTAGGTCAGCAGCGCCGCGCCGTCGACGGTGGTCGCCATCTGCGCGAGCTTCGCCTGCGTGATCTGGAAGTCGGCCAGCGTCTGGCCGAACATCCGGCGGGTCGTCGCGCGCTGCAGCGCCTCGTCGAGCGCGCGCCGCGCAAAGCCGAGCGCGGCCGCCGCGACCGAGGTGCGGAAGATGTCGAGCGTGCGCATCGCGAGCTTGAAGCCCTGCCCCGCGTCGCCGAGCCGCTGCGTCTTCGGCACGCGGCAGCCGTTGAAGCGCAGCCGCGCGAGCGGGTGCGGCGCGATCAGCTCGATGCGCTCGGCGATCTGCAGGCCTGGCGTGTCGGCATCGACGATCAGCGCGGTGATGCCGCGCGAGCCGGGTGCCTCGCCGGTGCGCACGAACAGCACGTAGAAATCGGCGATGCCGCCGTTCGAGATCCAGGTCTTCTCGCCGTCGAGCACGTAGGCATCGCCGTCGTCGCGCGCCGCGCAGGCCAGCGCGGCCACGTCGGAGCCGGCCTCGGGTTCGGACAGCGCGAACGCCGCGATCGCCTCGCCACGGGCCACCCGCGGCAGGTAGCGCTCGCGCTGCGCGGCCGTGCCGTCGAGCGAGATCGCGCCGGCGCCGAGGCCTTGCATCGCGAACGCGAAATCGGCCAGGCCGTGGTGGCGCGCCAGCGTTTCGCGCAGCAGGCAGATCGCGCGGGTGTCGATCGCGTCGCCGGGTTTCTCGGCGATGGCGTGGTGCAGCCAGCCGGCGTCGCCGAGCTGCTTCACCAGGCGGCGGCAGGTGGCGTCCACGTCGTCGTGCGGCACGTCGGCGAGGTGCTCGGCGCACCAGCGCGCGAGTTCCTGTTCCAGCGCAACATGCCGCGCTTCGAAGAACGGCCAGTCGAGGTGCGTGCTCATCAATCGCCCTCGAACACCGGCTTCGCCTTCGCGGCGAACGCCTCGTAGGCCCGGTGGAAGTCCTGCGTCATCATGCAGATCGCCTGCGCCTGGGCCTCGGATTCGATCGCCTCGTCGACGCCCATCGCCCACTCCTGGTGCAGCATGCGCTTCGTCATCGCATGCGCGAACCCCGGCCCGGCCGCGATCTCGGTCGCCCAGGCGAGCGCGTCGGCCTGCAGCGCCTGCGGATCGCTGATGCGGTTCAGGAAACCCCATTGCAGCGCCTCGTCGCCGCCCAGCGAGCGGCCGGTGTACAGCAGCTCCGACGCCCGCCCCTGCCCGACGATGCGCGGCAGCAGCGCGCAGGCGCCCATGTCGCAGCCGGCCAGCCCGACGCGCGAGAACAGGAAGGCCGTCTTGCTGCGCGAGGTGCCGATGCGCAGGTCGGACGCCATCGCGATGATCGCGCCGGCGCCGGCACACACGCCGTCGATCGCCGAGACGATCGGCTGCGGGCAGGCGCGCATCGCCTTCACGAAATCGCCGGTCATGCGGGTGAAGGCCAGCAGGTCCGGCATCGTCATCTTCGTCAGCGGGCCGATGATCTCGTGCACGTCGCCGCCGGAGCAGAAGTTGTCGCCGGCGCCCTGCACCACGATCGCCCGCACCTCGTCGACCTGCGCCAGCGTGCGGAACAGGTCGCGCAGCTCGGCATACGACTCGAAGGTCAGCGGGTTCTTGCGCTCGGGCCGGTTCAGCGTGATCACGCCGACGCGGCCGTGCAGCGCCCAGCCGACGTGCCGCGGCGCGATCGCGGCCGCGGCCTGGCGGTTGCCGGCCGCGAGGTGGGAATCCATCGCACGCGTCATGGGGTCTTCTCCTTCGTTCGTGTCTTCTTCGACGGTTTGGCCGGCAGCGCGCTGTCGACGCCGGCCAGGTGGCGCTTCAGCACCGAGAGCAGGTCCTGCACCTGCGTCTTCTCGTCGGCCGACCAGCCGGCGAACAGCTCGACCACCCACTGCTCGTGCGTCGCCGCCATGCGGCGGAACTGGCGGCGGCCGGCCGGTGTCAGCTGCACCGCGAATGCGCGCCGGTCGCCGGGCTGCGGCGCGCGGCGTACCAGGCCTTCGGCCTCGAGCTGGTCGGTGATGCCGGTCACGTTGCCGCCGGTCACCATCAGGCGCTGCGACAGCTCGCCCATCGTCAACCCGGCCGGCTCGCGCTCCAGCTGCGCCAGCAGGTCGAAGCGCGGCAGCGTGGTCGCGAACTCGCTGCGCAGCCGGTTGCGCACCACCGCTTCGATGCGGTTGGTGCACGACAGCAAGCGCAGCCACAGCTTCAGGGCCTGGTGGTGATCGTCGATGACGCGGGACTCGAGGTCGCTGACTTCAGCGAGCTCGGCGTGGGTGTCGAGCGGCGCCGCCGGCATCACATCACCTCCCCGCCGGCCACCGCGATCGCCTGGCCGGTGATGCTGGACGATTCGCGGCGGCACAGCCACAGCACCGCCTGCGCGACCTCGTCGGGCTGCACCAGGCGGCCTTGCGGGTTCGCGGCGGCGAGTGCATCGCGCGCTTCGTCGGCGCTGCGCTGCGTCTTGCCGGCGATCTGCGCGACCGCGCGGGCGACGATGTCGGTGTCGGTGTAGCCGGGGCAGACGGCGTTGACGGTGATGCCCTTGCGCGCGACTTCGAGCGCGAGCGCGCGGGTGAGCCCGAGCACGCCGTGCTTGGCCGCGCAGTACGCGGCGACGTAGGCATAGCCCTTCAGCGCCGCGGTGCTCGCGATGTTGACGATGCGGCCGAAGCCGCGTTCGGTCATGCCGGGCAGCACCTGCTGCGTGCACAGGAAGCTGCCGGTCAGGTTGACCTGCAGCAGGCGGTTCCATTGGTCGAGCGAGGTGCGGGCGAACGGCTGGCTCTCGACCTGGCCGGCGTTGTTGATCAGCAGGTCGATGGGGCCGACGGATTGGAAGGCGCGTTCGACGCTCGCCGGGTCGGTGATGTCGACGGAGCGCACGTGAATCGCGGGCAGGGCTTCGACAAGCTCAGCCCGAACGGATCCTCCCCCGTTCGCCCTGAGCTTGTCGAAGGGTCGGGCTGAGCCTGTCGAAGCCCTGCCCGCCAAGCGCTCCCGTGCCTGCAGCAAGCGGGCCTCGCTGCGCCCCATCAGCGTGACGCTCGCGCCCTCGCGCCACAACGTCGTCGCAATCGCCTCGCCGATCCCGCTGCCACCGCCCGTCACCACCGCATGCAACCCGTTCATCGCGCTCACACCCCCTGCGCCAGGTTCGCCTGCTCTTGCGCCGACAGCCCCGCCGTCTGCGCCGCCATCGCGCGCTCGCGCTCCAGGTTGCGTTCCAGCTGCGACTTGCCCGGCCGGTACTGCCGCGGCCAGTCCGCACCGACGCCGTTGACGTGGCCGATCTTCGCGGCCTCCAGCAGCGTCCACGCCGGGTTCGCCAGGTGCGGCCGCGCGATCGCGCACAGGTCGGCGCGGCCGGCCGCGATGATGCCGTTCACATGGTCGGCCTCGAAGATCGCGCCGACCGCCATCGTCGCGATGCCGGCCTCGTTGCGGATCGCCTCGGCGAACGGCGTCTGGTACATGCGCCCGTACACCGGCCGCTGCTGCGGGCTGACCTGCCCCGACGACACGTCGACCAGGTCGGCACCCGCCGCCTTGAAGGCCCGCGCGATGGCCACCGCGTCGTCCGGCGTCGTGCCGCCCGGCACCCAGTCGTGCGCCGAGATGCGCACCGACAGCGGCTTGTCCGCCGGCCACGCGGCGCGCATCGCCGCCAGCACCTCCAGCGGATAGCGCAGCCGGTTCGCCAGCTCGCCGCCGTAGACATCGGTGCGCAGGTTGGTCAGCGGCGACAGGAACGAAGACAGCAGGTAGCCGTGCGCGCAATGCAGTTCGAGCCAGTCGAAGCCGGCCTGCGCGGCGCGCTTCGTCGCGGCGACGAAATCGGCGGTGACGCGGTCCATGTCGTCGCGCGTCATCGCCCGCGACCAGGCGCTGACGCCATCGAGGTACTGCTGCGGCGAGGCCGACAGCAGCGGCCAGTTGCCGTCGTGCAGCGGCAGATCTTCGCCATCCCACGGCGCGCGGGTCGAACCCTTCGCGCCGGCATGGCCGAGCTGCATCGCGATCTTCGCGCTGCTGCCCTGGTGCACGAAATCGACGATGCGCTTCCAGGCCAGCATCTGCGCATCGGTGTACAGCCCGGGGCAGCCCGGCGTGATGCGCGCATCGGGCGAGGTGCAGGTCATCTCGGCGAACACCAGGCCGGCGCCGCCCAGCGCGCGTGCGCCCAGGTGCACCAGGTGGTGGTCGCCCGGCACGCCGTCGACCGCGCTGTACTGCGCCATCGGCGAGACCACGACGCGGTTCTTCAGCGTCACGCCGCGCAGCGTGAACGGCGTGAACATCGGCGGCACCGCGTGCGTGCCGTCCAGCCCGGCCCGCGCGGCCAGCCATTGCTCGTAGCCGCCGACGTAGGCCGCATCGCGCAGCCGCAGGTTCTCGTGCGAGATGCGCTGCGAACGCGTCAGCAGCGAATAGGCGAACTGCGGTGCATCGAGCCGCGCATGGCGCTCGACGTTCTCGAACCATTCGGTCGAGTTGCGCGCCGCGTTCTGGATCTTCAGCACCTCGATGCTGCGCTGCGCCTCGTAGGCCGACAGCGCCTGGTCGAGCACGCCCGGGTGCGCGGCGATCGCGGCCGCCAGGTCGATCGCATCCTCGAGCGCGAGCTTGGTGCCCGAGCCGATCGAGAAATGCGCGGTGTGCGCCGCATCGCCCATCAGCACGACCGGCGCGCGGCCGTTGTGGTGAACCCAGCGCTTGCAGACCACGCGCGGAAAGCGGATCCACTGCGCCGAGCCGCGCAGGTGAGCCGCATTCGACATCAGCGGCTGGCCGTCCAGCAGCTTCGCGAACAGCTTCTCGCAGAACGCGATGCTCTCTTCCTTGCCCATGTCGGCCAGGCCCGCGGCGCGCCACACCGGCTCGGGCGCCTCGACGATGAAGGTGGAGGTGTCCGCATCGAAGCGGTAGGCATGCACCTGGAACCAGCCCCATTCGGTGCGCTCGAACGCGAACGTGAACGCATCGAAGCGCTTGTGCGTGCCGAGCCACACGAAGCGGCACAGCCGGGTGTCGACATCGGGCTCGTAGGTGGCGGCGTAGCGGCTGCGGATGCGGCTGTTCAGGCCGTCGCAGGCGATCACCAGGTCGGCGTCGAGCGCGGTGTCGTCGGCGCACTCGGTCTCGAAGCGCAGCTGCACCCCTTCTGCGGTGCAGCGGTCCTGCAGGATGTTCAGCAGCTTGCGCCGGCCGATGCCGCAGAAGCCGTGGCCGGACGAGCGGATCAGCTCGCCCTTGAAATGCACCTCGATGTCGTCCCAGTGGTTGAAGGCGTCGAGGATCTGCGCGGCGCTTTTCGGGTCGGTGCGCTGCACCGCGCCCAGCGTCTGGTCGGAGAACACGACGCCCCAGCCGAAGGTGTCGTCGGCGCGGTTGCGCTCGATCACGGTGACCTCGTGCGACGGGTCCTGCTTCTTCATCAGCAACGCGAAGTACAGGCCCGCCGGGCCGCCGCCGATGCAGGCGATGCGCATGGTCGTGTGAGCTCCGGAGTGCCGCGGCGGGGATCGCCGCGCTGGCGCAATTTAGACCTTGATATTTCAGGTGTCAAGTATCTGCGGGCAGTGACGGGCTGTCTGAAATTACCGACACCACGGGGCCGGCGGCGGTGCTACTGTTCCGGCCGTGAAAAAGCTCTGGGACATCTCCCCCCCCATCGCGCCCGACTCGCCGCTGTTCCCCGGCGACGAGGCGTATTCGCAGGCCTGGACCGCGCGCATCGGCCCGGGCTGTCCGGTCAACCTGAGCGCGATCACGATGTCGCCGCACATCGGCGCGCATGCCGATGCGCCGCTGCACTACGGCGACGGCGCGCCGGCGATCGGCGCGGTCGACCTGGCGCCGTACCTGGGCCGCTGCCGCGTGATCCACGCGATCGGCATCGGCGCGCTGGTGCGGCCGGAACACCTGGCCCCGTTCTCTGCCGACCTGCCGCCGCGCGTGCTGGTGCGCAGCGTGCTGAAGGCGCCGACCGCCTGGTCGCCGGAGTTCACCTCGTTCGCGCCCGAGACCATCGGCTGGCTGGCCGACCGCGGCGTGCGGCTGGTGGGCATCGACAGCCAGTCGGTCGACCCGGCCGACAGCAAGACGCTGGACAGCCACCACCAGCTGCTGGCGCTCGACCTGCGCGTGCTCGAGAACCTGGTGCTCGACGACGTGCCGGCCGGCGACTACGAGCTGATCGCTCTGCCGCTGAAGCTGATGCTGGCCTGTGCTTCTCCCGTCCGCGCGGTGCTGCGCGAACTCTGAAAGACCCTTCGATGACGACACGACAAGATTGCCTCGGGCTCGACGCCCGCGACGAACTCGCACCGCTGCGCGAGCTGTTCGACCTGCCCGACGGCACGATCTACCTCGACGGCAATTCGCTCGGCGCGTTGCCGCGCGCCACCGCGGCACGCGTGCAGCAGGTGGCCGCCGCCGAATGGGGCCGCGACCTGATCAAGAGCTGGAACACCGCCGGCTGGATCGACCTGCCGCAGCGCATCGGCGACAAGATCGCGTTGCTGCTGGGCGCCGGGCCTGGCGAGCTGATCGTCGCCGACTCGACCTCGGTGAACCTGTTCAAGGCGCTGTCGGCCGCACTCGACCTGGCGCAGCGCGACACGCCGGGGCGCAAGCGCATCGTCTCGGAGCGCTTCAACTTCCCGACCGACCTGTACATCGCCGAAAGCCTGGCGCGGCAGCGCGGCTTCGAGCTGGTGCTGGCCGACGCCGACGACATCCCGGCGCTGATCGACGACCGCCTCGCGGTGCTGATGCTGACGCATGTGAACTACCGCACCGGCCGCATGCATCGCATGGAAGAGACCAACCTCGCGGTGCATGCCGCCGGCGCGCTGGTGGTCTGGGACCTGGCGCATTCGGCCGGCGCGGTGCCGGTGAACCTGAAGGGCAGCGGTCCGCGCGCCGGCGCGGCCGACTTTGCGGTCGGCTGCGGCTACAAGTACCTGAACGGCGGCCCGGGAGCGCCGGCCTTCGTCTGGATGCACCCGATGATCGCCGCCCGCATGGACGCCGAGCAGCTGTGGCAGCCGCTGTCGGGCTGGCTCGGCCATGCGGCGCCGTTCATGTTCACGCCCGACTACCACCCGGCGGCCGGCATCCACCGGTTCATCTGCGGCACGCCGCCGGTGCTGTCGCTGGCCGCGCTGGAATGCGGCGTCGACACGATGCTCGCGGCCGAGGCGCACGGCGGCCAGCCGGCGCTGCGCCGCAAGTCGATCGCACTGAGCGAGCTGTTCATCGCGCTGGTGGAGGCGCGCTGCGCCGGCCACGGCCTCGCGCTGCAGACACCGCGCGATGCCGCACAGCGCGGCAGCCAGGCGAGCTTCGCGCGCGCCGACGGCGGCTACGCGATCATGCAGGCGCTGATCGCGCGCGGTGTGATCGGCGACTTCCGCGCGCCCGACATCCTGCGCTTCGGCTTCACGCCGCTGTACACGCGGTTCATCGACGTGTGGGACGCGGTCGAACACCTGGTGCAGGTGCTGCAGACGGGTGAGTGGCAACAGGCGCGCTTCAACCAGCGCGCGGCGGTGACATGAGCTGTCCGCACCACGACTCCGGCGACTCGACCGATGGCGGCGCCGGCGAGCGCATCGTCCGCGAGGAAGGGGCGCAGCTCGATTTCTCGCGCGACATGAGTTATGGCGACTACCTGCACCTCGACGAGGTCTTGAACGCGCAGCACCCGCTGTCGCCCGAGCACAACGAGATGCTGTTCATCGTGCAGCACCAGACCAGCGAGCTGTGGATGAAGCTGATGCTGCACGAACTGGGGGCCGCGGTGCAGCGCGTCGCGAACGACGACCTCGGCACCGCGTTCAAGATGCTGGCGCGGGTGAGCCGCATCATGGAGCAGCTGGTGCACGCCTGGGACGTGCTCGCGACGATGACGCCGCCGGAGTACTCGGCGATCCGGCCCTACCTGAGCAACAGCAGCGGCTTCCAGAGCTGGCAGTACCGCTGCATCGAGTTCATGCTGGGCAACAAGAACGCCGCGATGCTGAAGCCGCATGCGCACACGCCGGAGGTGCTGGTGCGCGTCGAGGCGGCGTACCGCGCGCCGTCGCTGTACGACGAGGCGCTGCGGCTGCTGGCGCGGCGCGGCTTGCCGGTGCCGGCCTCGCATGTGGAGCGCGACTGGTCGCAGCCCTACGTGGCCGACGACGGTGTCGAGCAGGCCTGGCTGGTGGCCTACCGGGCGCCGCAGCAGCATTGGGACCTGTACCAGCTCGGCGAGGAACTGACCGACCTGGAGGATGCGTTCCGGCTGTGGCGCTTCCGCCATGTGACGACGGTGGAGCGGGTGATCGGCTTCAAGCGCGGCACCGGCGGCACCAGCGGCGTCGGCTACCTGCGCAAGATGCTCGACGTGGTGCTGTTCCCCGAGATCTGGCGGTTGCGCACGAATCTGTAGCCCGATGCCGAGGAGACCCCATCATGATCCATGAAGTCTTTGCCTACCTGCGCGTGCGCGACACCGCCGCCGCGATGACGTTCTACGCGCAGGCCTTCGGCGCGAAGGAAGTGTTTCGGTTGACGGAACCCTCGGGGCGCATCGGCCACGCCGAGATGCAACTCGGTCCTTCGGTGCTGATGCTGTCGGACGCGTTTCCCGAATACGGCATCGAGGCACCGCCGGTCGGCGGCAGCACCAGCTATGCCAGCGTCCACCTGCACGTCGACAACGCCGACGTCGTGCTCGCCCAGGCGGTGGCGGCCGGCGCCACCGTGCTGATGCCGCCGACCGACCAGTTCTATGGCGAACGCAGCTGCAAGCTGCGTGACCCGTTCGGCCACGAGTGGCTGATCGGGCACAGCATCGAGCAGCTCACGCACGAGGAAATGCAGCGCCGCTACACCGCGCTGATGACGGATCCGTCGGCGCAGTGAGCGGCACGGGGGTCAGTCGGTGCCCTGTGGGAACACCACCACCGGGTTGGCGGTGCCGCGCGCATTCACGGTGACCTGTTTCGTGACGGTCTTGCCGTTCAGCGTGGCTTCCATCTTGTACTGCCCCGGCGGCGCCTTCACCAGCATGTAGGGGCCGTCGGCCTGCGCGTCGAACACGACGTCGCCTTCCCTGTCCATCAGCTTGACCTGCGTGTCGGCGGTGAACTGGTTCTTCGAGCCGGCCTTCTCGTAGATCTCGATCGCGAGCGGGTAGTCGCGCTTGGCGTCCTTGAACGCCGGCACCTCTTCATAGGCCACGCCGCCGGTCACGTAGGTGATGTCGCCGGCCTGCTTGGCAGCAGGCAATGGGGCGCGGTCGTCCTGGGCCCAGGCGGCGGTGCCGGACGCGATGGCGAGGGCGGCGGCGAGCGGGGCGAGCAGAGACTTGTGGCTGTTCATGGTGGAGTCCTTTCTTGTCGTGAAAGTGAACTTCATTGGACTGCACGAGATGCGTCGCGTGCCTGGGACGAGGCCGATGCTGTGGGACGGGCAGTGGAGCACGGGCGTGTCAGTCCAGAGGCCGTGAGGTGTAGGACCGCACTGGCCATCCAGTGGCCGCGTCGTCGATACAGATGTACTTGAAATCGTGATCTGCGGCCGACCCTCTTGGCACGTCGATCTGCTTCACGTGTAATCCGCCGGCCGCGTCGTCAAAGCAGTCGTCCTTGGTCGTAGAGAGGGTGGATGGCGCGGCCTGATCCACCACCCCACACGCGATCCACCCGATGAAGAAGACGACCCATGCAGGGGTCATTGCTGTTGCGACCTGCCTGCTTCTGCCCACGGCCCCTTGCCGCGCCGACATACCACCTCCGCTGGTGTCGGACGGCCAACTGCTGGACGAATACGACCAGACCGGCAAACCGGATCACCTGAGCGCACCGCGCATCGCCGTTGATCAGAATGGCGCACAGCGCTGGCGCTGGCCGACCGCGCCGTTCGGCACGACGGCACCGGAGATGAATCCCGACGGCCTCGGAACCTTCATACAGGACCTGCGATTCCCGGGGCAGTATGCGGGTGTGGAGAGTGGACCTTGGTACAACCATTTCCGCAGCTACGACACCTCGAAAGGCAGCTATGTGCAGGCAGACCCGATCGGGCTGGCTGGCGGAAGCTTCTCGGCATACAGCTACGTGGAAGGCAACCCGCTGGCCCTCGTCGATCCGGACGGACTTGACCCCTGGTACCGCGACCAGCCTTGGGAGAACCATCCGTTCTTTGCTTTCAACAAGCGGAGAGACGAGGTTGCCCGTCAAGCGGAGGCCAACATCAGGAGTCCGAACTGGGGGAAATTTCGTGCGAACCCGGCCTGGAATTTCATCGGTCGGTTCAAGTGCAACATCTTCGTGGACGACATGTTGAATCGCTCTGGAGCAGGTCCTGGACTGGCCTCCAATGGAAATCCATGGCTGGCGCAAGATTGGTGGAACGGTGTTGTTCCAGGTTATGAGCGAGTGCCACGATCCTTCGTTCAGCGTGGCGACATCGCGGTTCAACGCATGCTCGGAGGCCAAGGCTACAGTGGCCATGTAGGCATCGTCGTGAGTTCCAATGAGACGGTCTCGCAAAGTTCGTACACCAACGATGTCGATCGATCGCCTTGGGGCTTTCGACCGCATGAGCGCGATCAAGTGATCTTCTATCGCTGTGCTTGCACCAAATAGCTCGGAGGATGTCTGTGTTGAATCGTTGGTGTGCCGTGGTTCTGGCTGCAGTTCCGTTGCTTTCGAGCTGCGGCAGGCAGGAGCCCGTTACAGCCAGCACAAGCATCTTCCTGGCCGCGGCAGCAGGCCAGGTCGAGATACTCAAGCAACTTTCGACATCACAAGAGGTCGATGCGGTAGACGCTTCCGGCTACACACCGTTGATGCTGGCAGCCATCGGCGGCCACGCAGACGCAATGCGCTATCTCGTCTCAAGGGGAGCGAACGTGAATGCCAAGCATCGCCCTTCAGGGGCCGACCTCTTGATGCTGGTGACGGCATCGCCAAAGGGCTCTTCTGAAGAGGCCCTGAGTTACCTGCTTCAACAAGGTCTTTCGCCGAACTACAGCACTCCCTCGGGTGAGACAGCGCTCCAGTTCGCGACGGAGATGAAGAACGAGGTGGCAGTAGCCCGACTGCTTGATGCTGGCGCCGTTCCCACGGCCAGGGCGTTGCAGGTGGTCGATGCGGCGAGCTACCCCGATGCAGTCATCCGCGAGCGAGTCCGGGTTGCTGCTTCTCGCACGCTGGGATCTCGCTGACGACGACACATCGTTCAGTCGTCCCGACTGCGAACTGATCCGGTGCCCATCGAACTGATCGCCGATGAGATCGCCGAGTTGCAGAAGCGGCACGGCTACCTCACCAACCCCCAGGGCGATCGACGGGCTGCAGAGTCATGGAACTGAAAAAGCCGACCCGAAGGTCGGCTTTTGCGAGTTGCGCGAACCGGTCAGCCCAGGTTCACCGGCACGAAGATCCGCTCGCCGTCGCGCTCGACCAGCAGCGCCACGCTCTTCGGCTTGCCGGCCATCACGGCCCGCACCTGCTCGATCGACGTGACCGGCTTGCCGTTGATCGCCAGCAGCACGTCACCCGCCTCGATGCCGGCGCGTGCGGCCGGACCATCGGCGTTCTCGACCACCAGGCCCTGCTCCAGCTTGCTCTGGCGCTTTTCCTCGCGCGTCAGCTGGCGCAGCGACAGGCCCAGCTGCACGCCCTGCGAATCGCCGCCGTTGGCCGACGCCACATCCTCGTCCGGATCAGCACCGCCCAGCTTCACGTCGATCGAGCGCTCGGCCCGGTCGCGCCACACGCTCAGCTTCACCTTGTCGCCGGGCGCCGCCAATCCGATGCGGCTCGACAACGCACCCGAGCGCACGATCGGGTCGCCGTTCACCGCGGTGATCACGTCGCCCGGCTTCAGGCCGGCCTTCTCGGCGGCGCTGTCCTTGCTGACCTTCGCGACCAGCGCGCCATCGGGGCGCTTCATGCCGAAGGATTCGGCCAGGCTCTGGTTCACGTCCTGCACCGCGACGCCCAGGCGGCCGTGCGTCGCGCGGCCGGTCGCGACGATCTGGTCCTTCACCTTCAGCGCGACGTTGATCGGGATCGCGAAGCTCAGGCCCTGGAAGCCGCCGGTCTGCGAGTAGATCTGCGCATTGATGCCGATCACCGCGCCGCTGCCGTCGAACAGCGGGCCGCCGGAGTTGCCGGGGTTCACCGCCGCATCGGTCTGGATGAACGGCACGACAGCGTCGCCGGGCAGCGAGCGGCCCTTCGCGCTGATGATGCCGGTGGTCGCGGTCTGCTCGAAGCCGTACGGCGCGCCGATCGCCAGCACCGGGTCGCCGACCTCGATGTTCTGCGGATCGCCCAGGCGCACGATCGGCAGGTCCTTGGCCTGGATGCGCAGCACCGCGATGTCGGTGGCCGCATCGGAGCCCAGCACCTTGGCCGAGAACTCGCGGCGGTCGCTGAGCTTGACGGTCACTTCCTTCGCCTCGCGCACCACGTGGGCGTTGGTCAGGATCAGGCCGTCGGCGCTGATGATGAAGCCCGACCCCTGGCCGCGGAACGGCACCGACGGGTTGCCGCGCTGGCCGCGCTGCTGGAAGCCCGGCAGGCCGCGGAAGAACTGGAAGAACGGATCGTTCTCGGCGCCGGGCGGCAGGCCCTGCTGCTGTTGCTCTTCGGCCGAGGCCTTGTGCAGGCCGGCCACGGTGACGCCGACCACGGCCGGGCCGGACGTCGCGACGATCGCGCGGTAGTTGGGCACCTGCCCGGCGGCCGGCAGCATCGGCACCGGGGCCGGCGCGGTGCTGGTGACGGCCACCGGCTTCGCGTCGGATTTGCTCTTCAGCCACTCGGGCGTCAGGCTGAAGGCGCCGGCCGATCCGGCGGCCAGCACGCCGGCTGCAGCGAGCGCAGCGGTCAACGACTTCATCTTCATGTGATCTCCTGGGGACAAGCGTCGCGGGGGATTCCGCATGAGACGAAAGATAAGGGTGGGCGGTTAGAACTCGATTAGGGAATGGTGAGGCGAGGATTAAGACCGCGGCGCCAGCACCGTCGCGACACAGTCCCCGAACCCGATGCGCCGCTGCCCGTCGCGCTCGCAGAACGCCCGCAGCCCGACGCTGTCGCCATCCTGCAGGAAGCGCCGCGTCTCGCCATTCGGTAGAGTGATCGGCACCTTGCCGCCTTGCGTCAGCTCCAGCAGCGAACCGCCCTGCGCCGGCAACGGGCCCGATTGCGTGCCGCTGCCCAGCAGGTCGCCGGGCCGCAGGTTGCAGCCGTTGCTGCTGTGGTGCGCCACCAGCTGCGCGAGCGTCCAGTACGCGTCGCGGAAGTTCGACTGCATCAGCCGCACCGCGGCATCGCCGCGCTCGCGCATCGCCGGCGTCTGCAGCCACACCTCGAGCGCGATGTCGATCGCGCCCTGCGCGCGGTTGGCTTCGCCGTCGAGGTGGGGCAGCGGCTGCGGCCGGTCGGCGGCGCGCTCGAATGGCCGGCGGAACGGCTGCAGCGCCTCCATCGTGACGATCCACGGCGACAGCGTGGTCGCGAAGTTCTTCGCGAGGAAAGGCCCGAGCGGCTGGTACTCCCAGGCCTGCACGTCGCGCGCCGACCAGTCGTTCAGCAGCACCAGCCCGGCCAGGTGCTGTTCGGCCTGCGCCATCGGGATCGGCTCGCCCGGTGCATTGCCCGGGCCGACGATCGCGCCGAGTTCCAACTCGTAATCCAGCCGCTGGCACGGTCCGAACACCGGGACCGCGGCGTCGGCCTTGTACTGCCCGCGCGGCCGATGGAAGTCCTGCCCGCTGACCTGCAGCGACGAACTGCGGCCGTGGTAGCCGATCGGCACCCACTCGTAGTTCGGCAGCAGCGGCTGGTCGGGCCGGAACAGCTTGCCGACCGCCGTCGCATGGTGGATGCCGGTGAAGAAATCGGTGTAGTCGCCAACCTCGCACGGCAGCGCCATCTCGGCCTGCGCCTGCGGCACCAGGCACGGCTGCAGCCACCGCTCGCTGTCGGCGCCTTCGCGCAAGGCCAGCGACAGCGCGCTGCGCAGCGTGCGGCGCGCCTCGGCGCCGAGCGCGATGAACGCGTTCAGCTCGCCGCGCGCGAGCGGCTCGAGCAGCGGCGCCACCTGCGGCGACCACGGCCCGGCCTCGCGCGCGAGCCGCAGGTCGAGCACCGCCTCGCCGATCGCGATGCCGGCACGCAGCGGCTCGTCGCTGCCGCGACGCCGGAAGCGACCGAGCGGCAGGTTCTGCAGCGGAAAATCGCCCAGCGGGTCGTTGGCCGACGCCACCCAGCTGCGCAGCGCTGCGTCGTGCGTGGCATCGAGGCCGTCGGTGTCGAGGCCGCTCATTGGAAGCCGTCCTTCAGGTTGCGCCAGCAGTCCGCATAGGCGGCATCGAGCGCGCCGCCGTTCATCGCCCACTCGGTCGGACGGAAGCGGTAGCGGCTCTCGAACATGAAGGCCAGCGTGTTGTCGAGCTTGTGCGGCGCGAGCGGCGCGTTCGATGCGCGTTCGAACGCATCGGCATCCGGGCCGTGCGGCACCATGCAGTTGTGCAGGCTCGCGCCGCCGGGCCGGAAGCCTTCAGGCTTGGCGTCGTACTGGCCGTGCACCAGCCCCATGAACTCGCTCATCAGGTTGCGGTGGTACCAGGGCGGGCGGAAGGTGTCCTCGGCCACCAGCCAGCGTGGCGGGAAGATCACGAAGTCGCAGTTGGCCGTGCCCGGCGTGTCGCTCGGCGAGGTCAGCACCGTGAAGATCGACGGGTCCGGGTGGTCGAAGCTGATCGAGCCGATCGTCATGAAATGGGCGGTGTCGTACTTCAGCGGCACCAGGTTGCCGTGCCAGCCGACCACGTTGAACGGCGACGCCGTGCAGCGCGCCGCCCACAGCCGGCCGCCATATTTCTTGATCAGCTCGTGCGGCGCCGCGTCCTGCTCGAAGGCCGCGGCCGGCGCGAGGAAATCGCGCGGGTTCGCGAGGCCGTTGCTGCCGATCGGCCCGAGCTCCGGCAGCCGGAAGTGCGCGCCGTGGTTCTCGCACACATACACCCGCGACGGCCCGTCGACCGCCACCTTGAAGGCCATGCCACGCGGCAGCAGCGCGATCTCGCCGGGCGCCACCTGCAGCACGCCGAGTTCGGTCGTGATCCTCAACGCGCCCTGTTGCGGCACCAGCAGCATCTCGCCATCGGCGTTAACGAAGGCGCGCTGCGTCATCGAGCGGTTGACGAACGCGATGTGCGCGGCCATGCCGGTCTGCGCATCGACGTCGCCGTTGACGACGATGCTGCGCAGCCCGTCGACGAAATCCAGCGGCTCGGCGGCCGCGTCGGGCACCGGCGTCGGCGACCAGCGCAGCGGATCGGGCGGCGCATCGACCCCCTCGGCGGCGCCGCTCTTCCACCACGGCTGCGCATGCGGCGCGTAGCCGCCGACCACCACCGATGGCTGGCGGCGGTACATCCAGGTGCGGCGGTTCTCGGCGCGCGGCGCGGTGAACGCCGAGCCGCTCAGCAGCTCGGCATACAGGCCGTGCGCCGCCTTCTGCGGGCTGTTGCGGCCCGCGGGCAGCACGCCGGGCACCGCCTCGCTCGCGAACTGGTTGCCGAAGCCGCTCTGGTAGCGCAGGGGGTCGGGGGATGCCATCGGGTGTCTCCTTGAATCGCGGCTTGATCTTCGCCGGCATATTCGTTACTGTCTAATTCATTCTACATATCCAAATTCAGCCCGATGCCCGAAACCCCCAACACCCCCCGTGGCATCCAGAGCATCGAGGTCGGCGGCCAGCTGCTGCGTGCGCTCGCCCACCACGGCCGGCCGATGGCGCTGAAGGACCTGGCGCGCGAGGCCGGCATGGCGCCGGCGAAGGCGCACCCCTACCTCGTCAGCTTCGGCAAGCTCGGGCTGATCGCGCAGGACGCCGCGTCGGGCCGCTACGGCCTGGGCCCGCTCGCGATGGAGCTCGGGCTGATCAGCCTGCAGCAGTTCGACCCGCTGCGCCTGGCCACGCCGCTGCTGCCGGCACTGGCCGCGCAGGTCGGCCACACCGTCGCGATCGCGGTGTGGGGCAACCGCGGGCCGACCATCGTGCGCGTCGAGGAAGCGCCGTCCGCGGTGCACGTCAACATGCGCCACGGCACCGTGATGTCGATGCGCGGCACCGCGTCGGGCCTGCTGTTCGCCGCCCACCTGCCGCCGGCGCGGCTGCGCGAGGTGCTGGCGCAGGAACCGCACGGCGGCCGGCGCACGCTGGACGCCGCCTTCAGCGCGCAGCTGGCCACCATCCGCAGCGACGGCCTGAGCCGCGTCGTCGACGGCGCGGTGCCCGGCGTCAGCGCGATGGCGGCGCCGGTGTTCGACCTGCACGGCGACCTGGTGCTGAGCCTGGCCGCGATCGGCCCGAACGCCACCTTCGACACCCGGCCCGACGGCCCGCTCGCCCGCGCGCTGAAGGCCTGCGCCGCGCAGGTGTCGCGCCAGCTCGGGGCACCGGTATAGTCGCCGGCTGACAAATCAATCGGAGCGAGGGATGGGAGTTCAACGCCAACGGCAATCCGGCGCACGCGTGCGCGCATCCTGGGTCAGCCTGCTCGTCGCAGCGGCCACCCTCACCGCGTGCGGCGGCAGCTCCGACGAATCCGGCAACCGCCTCGCGTCGGCATCGCAGTACGCCCAGCAGTGCGCGCCGACCAACTCCGACGCGTCGGCGGCGAACCGCACCGGCAGCCTCGATACCGAAAAACTGTGGATGCGCGCCTACCTCGGCGACGCCTACCTCTGGTACGACGAGATCCCGAACATTGCTTCGAACGCAGCGCAGTTCAGCAACACCGCCGACGTCTACGGCTCGCTCGACAACTATTTCGAAGCGCTGAAGACGCCCAGCGTCACCGCCAGCGGTGCGCGCAAGGACCGGTTCAGCTTCCTGATCCCGACCGACACCTCCACCGCGCTGTTCGACTCCGGCGTCGAAGCCGGCACCGGTGTCAACTGGCGCATGCTGTCGTCGCGCGCGCCGCGCGGGCTGCGCGTGTCGTACGTGACGCCGGGCACCGAGGCCGCCACCAAGGGCGTGCTGCGCGGCGACACGCTGGTGACCGTCGACGGCGTGTCGGCCGACGACGAAACCGCGGCCGGCGTCGGCGTGCTCAATGCCGCGCTGTTTCCGGGCAACACCGGTGGCACGCACAGCTACGTCTTCAGCCGCGCAGGCGTCGGCCAGGTCACCGTCTCGATGACGACGGCCGCCATCACGACGAAGCCGGTGCTGAACTACAGCGTGATCGACACCGGTGCCGGCAAGGTCGGCAACATCGTGTTCACGTCGCACGTGGCGCCGGCCGAGGCGCAGCTGATCGAAGCGTTCGCGGCGCTGAAGGCGCAGGGCGCGACCGACCTGGTGCTCGACCTGCGCTACAACGGCGGCGGCTACCTCTACATCGCAAGCGAGCTGGCCTACATGATCGCCGGCCCGGCGCGCACCAGCGGCAAGACCTTCGAGAAGCTCAACTACAACGCGAAGCGCACGTCGGACAACGCCCGGGCGCCCTACCCGTTCGAGGCCACCAGCACCACCAACGCAGCGCTGCCGACGCTCGACCTGGCGCGCGTCTACGTGCTGACCACCAGCGAGACCTGCTCGGCCAGCGAATCGGTGATCAACGGCCTGCGCGGCGTCGATGTCGACGTGCGGCAGATCGGCAGCACGTCCTGCGGCAAGCCCTACGGCTTCGCGGCGCAGGACAACTGCGGCATCTCGTACTTCCCGATCGAGTTCAAGGGCGTCAACGCGAAAGGCTTCGGCGACTATGCCGACGGCTTCACGCCGAACGGCGCCGGCGCGACCGGCATCGCCGGCTGCACCGCTGCAGACGACTTCACGCAGCCGCTCGGCAGTGCGAACGAGGGCATGCTGAAGGCCGCGCTCGGCTACCGCGCGAACGGCACCTGCCCGGTGGCCGCCTCGCAGGAATCTCCGCAGGCACTGGGCGTCCTGGCGGGCCGCGGCGCCCCGCTGCGCGGCCGGCCGCTGCTCAGCAACCGCTTCCTCACGCCGTCGCGCTGACGAAACCCTCGACGAGCGCCGCGAACCGCTCCGGCTGCTCGACGACGCTGAGGTGCGAGGCCTCGGCCAGCACCTCGAGCCGCGCGCCGGCAATGCGTTCGGCGATCGCCTGCGACATCGCGACCGGCGCACCCACGTCCAGCTCGCCGGCGATCACCAGCGTTGGGCAGCGCACCTGCGGCAGCCGGTCGAGCCAGTCCACGTCGCGCACCGCGTGGCAGGTCGCGGCATAGCCGGCGGCCGAGGTTCGCAGCAGCGCGGCGCGAAATGCCGCCAGCGCCTGCGGCTGCCCGCTGCGGAAGCCGGCGTGGAAGTAGCGCTCCATCACCATGTCGGCAATCGCCGCCAGCCCGCCCTGTTCGACGGCCGCGATGCGCTGCGCCCAGGCGGCCTGCGCCGCCTCGGGGTAGCGCGCGGTGGTGTTGGCCAGCACCAGCGAGCGCACCAGGTCCGGATGGCGGATCGCGAGGCCCTGGCCGACCATGCCGCCGAGCGACAGCCCGACCCAGATCACCGGCCCGACGCCCCATTCGCGGATCACGCGGGCCGCGTCGTCGACCAGCTCGTCCATGCGGTAGGGCCCCGCCGGCACCGCCGAGCCGCCGTGGCCGCGGTGGTCGTAGCGCAGCACCTCGTGGCGTGGCGCGAGCGTGGCGGCGAGCGTGTCCCACATGCCCAGGTCGAGGCCGAGCGCATGGCTCAGCAGCACCGGCGACCCCCGGCCCTGCAGCGCGACCTTCAGCTGCGGCCGGCTGAAGGTGTGGTGGCTCGACGCGCGCACGCCGGCCGACAGCGGTGCCGGCGGCGGCAGCAGGCCTTCGTCGCGCAGGATCTGCGTGGTCAGCTTGAACGCGGTGTTGGCGGCCGGCACGCCGCAGTAGATCGCGCCCTGCATCAGGGTTTCGCGGATCTGCTCGACCGGCACGCCGCCGCGCACCGCGGCGCGGCAATGCAACTCGAATTCCTCCCAGCGCGCGAGGCCCATCGTCATGCCCAGCACCAGCAGCCGGCGCGTCGTGGTGTCGAGCCCCGGGCGGCCCCAGATGTCGTGCCACGCGTAGCGCGTGATCAGCGACTGGAAATCGGCGTTGAAGGCCGACGTGCCGTCGAGCGACTGGTCGACCCACGCATCGCCCAGCACCGCGCGGCGGTTCTTCAGGCCGCGGTCGAAATCATCCTGTTGCTCCGCCATGACGGCCCCTTTCGAGAATGGATTCAATGCGGCAACCAGGCCGACCACGGCGCGTCGGCGGCCAGTGCATCGGCGCGCTGCTGCCACAGCGCGAGCTGCGGGTCGGCCACGCGGCTCGCGTGCGCCGCGGCGAGGTCGGCATCGAACAGCGCGTCGACCTGCCCGGCGTCGAGCTGCGAGCGCAACGCGTCGTCCCGGGCCAGCGCCTGCAGCAGCACCTCGCGCAGCGACCGCGCGCCGGCCACCGCCTCGTGCGACCACGCCTCGAGCAGCGCATGCGCGCGCGCCTTGCCCAGTTGCAGCGCCAGCTGCATCGCGACCGCTTCGGCGAACACCAGCCCGTGCTGCGCATCGATGTGGTGGCGCATCCTCACGGCATCGACCTGCAGGCCCGGCGCGGCATCGGCCAGCGCCTTCAGCGCGCCATGCACGCCGAGGTAGAGCCCCGCGGTTTCGGCCAGCTCGGCCTGCCAGTTGCCGAGGCCGCGCTCATGCTCCTGCACCATCGCGGCCAGCAGCGCGGCCACGCGGTGCGGCGTGCGCAGCGCCCCGGCCAGCGCCGTCATCGCAGCCACCGGGTTGCGCTTGTGCGGCATCGTCGACGAGCCGCCGCGGCCGGCACCCGACGGCTCGGCCAGCTCGCCGAGTTCGCCCTGCGCCATCAGTGAAATGTCTTTCGCGATCTTGCCGAGCGCGCCGGCCAGCACGCCGAGCTCGCCGGCCAGCGAGGCCAGCTCGTCGCGCTGCGTGTGCCACGGGCCGGGCGGCAGCCGCAGGCCGAGCTCGTCGGCCACGCGCCGGGCGACGGCCGGGCCTCGCTCGCCCATCGCCGACAGCGTGCCGACCGCACCGCCCAGCTGCAGCTGCAGCGCCTGCAGCCCCGCGTCGCGCAGCCGCTGCCGGCAGCGCAGCAGCGGTGCGATCCAGGCCACCAGCTTGAAATCGACGCTGACCACCTGCGCCGGCTGCATCAGCGTGCGCGCCAGCACCGGCACGCCGCGGTGTTGCCGCGCCAGCGCCAGCAGCGCGGCGGCGAGCGCGCCCAGGTCGCGGTCGACCAGCGCCAGCGCACGGCGCGCCGTCAGCGCCATGCCGGTGTCGATGACGTCCTGGCTGGTGCTGCCCCAGTGAACGAAGCCGGCGGCGTCGGCATCGAACAGGCCGACCGCCTGCGTCAGCGCCTTGACCAGCGGGATCGCGAGGCTGCCGGCGCGGCCGCTCGCATCGACCAGGGCATCCAGGTCGTACAGCTCGGCCTTGCAGACGCCGGCGATGGCCTGCGCGGCCGCGGCCGGCACCAGGCCTTCGGCGGCCTGGGCACGCGCCAGCGCCGCCTCGAAGTCGAGCATGGCCTGCAGCACCGAGGGCGGCGAGAACACCGCCGACATCTCGGGCGTCGACAGGAAGCGCTCGAAAACCGATGGCCCCGTCGACATCGCCCGCCTCCGCTCAGGCGGCCGCAGCCTGCGTCTTCAGCTGCGTCTTGCGGTCGCTCAGGCGCTGCAGGCAGCTCAGCGACCCGAGGTGGGCGTAGATCAGCGCCAGCATGCCGTTGCGGTACAGCTCGAGCACCGCGGCATCGGGCAACGCGCGCAGCTTGTCTTCGTCGACCACCTGGAAGCCGTCGACCGAGAAGGTCTCGCCGTCGTTCAGCGTTCCTTCGGCGCGCATGCCCTTCAGCAGGTCGAGCTCGCGCAGGCGCTGGCAGAACAGCGGCGTGCGCTGCGCTTCCTGGTCGTACAGCTCGAGCAGCTTCATCGCGTTGGTCAGCGTCTCGGTCGGCTCGCCAGCGGCGGTGAGCAGCGGCACGCCCTCGGGGCCGTCGACCAACCCGGGGTAGCTTTCATCGACGACCACCGACAGCCCCTCGCCGGTGCCGTCGTCGCGCGCGGCCCGCGTCAGGCCCAGCGGGTAGCAGCGCAACGCGGCCGGCACGTAGCGGCCGAACCACTGGCTGCCTTGGACGAACAGGTTCTCGCCGGCCGACAGCCCCAGCAGCACGACCGGGTTCAGCTGCGGGCTGCCGTCTTCGTTGGTGCCGCTGTTGACGAACAGGATCGGGTATTCCTTGCCGGCCTCGACGAACTCGCCGAAGGTGCAGAACAGCGCGTTCATGCCGGCGGCCACCGACACGTCCAGCGGCAGCAGGTGCTTGCCGGCATGGCGCGTGCGGTCGAGCAGCGCGGGCTTCTTGTAGAGGGCAGTGATCATTGAACTTCAGCTCCAGGGGGCAAGGCGGTGGCCATCACCTTGTCGACGCGCTTGCCGTCCAGGTCGACCACCTCGAAACGCCAGCCTTCCCAATCCACCGTGTCGGCGGTCTTGGGCAGCCGGCCCAACAACAACATGATCATGCCGGCCAGCGTGTTGTAGCGGCCGCGGTCTTCCTCGGGCAGCTCCTTCAGCGCCAGCCGGTCCTTCAGTTCGGGCACCGGGATCAGGCCGTCGAACAACCAGCTCTCGTCGGCGCGCTGCACCGCCCAGGCCTCGCCGTCGGCCGGGGTCGTGAACTCGCCGGTGATCGCCTCCAGCACGTCGCGCACCGTGATGACGCCCTGCACCTCGCCGTACTCGTCGACCACGAAGACGAGCTGGGCCGACGACGCGCGGAACTGCTCCAGCAGCTCCATGCCCGACAGCGTCTCCGGCACGAACACCGGCGCCTGCAGGCCTTCGGTCAGCGCCAGCGGCCGGCCCTGCAACGACTGCTGCAGCAGCGTCTGCGCCGAGATCACGCCGACCACGTCGCTCAGGCTGCCGCGGCACACCGGGTAGCGCGAATGCTCCTGGTCGCCGATCACCTTCAGCACGTCGTTCAGGTCGGCCGCGGCGTCGAGCCAGGTGATTTCGGTGCGCGGGATCATCATCGAGCCGACCTGGCGGTCGTCGAGGCGGAACACGTTGCGCACCATCTGGTGCTCCTGCGCCTCGATCACGCCGGCGTCCAGGCCTTCCTCGAGGCTGGCGGCGATCTCTTCCTCGGTCACCGAGCGGCTCGGGCCGCCGCGGATGCCCAGCAGGCGCAGCGTGCCTTCGGTGCAGAACGACAGCAGCTTGACGAAGGGGCGCGCCGCCATCGACAGCCATTCCATCGGCTGCGCGACCAGCCGGGCCACGTTCTCGGGATACATCTGCCCGAGCCGCTTGGGCACGAGCTCGCCGAAGATGATCGTCAGGAAGGTGATGCACATCACCACCAGGGCGGTGGCGGTGATGCCGGAGGCCTTCTCGCGGATGTCGAACGTCAGATGGATCCACGCGGCGAGCGGTTCGGAGAACGCCGCCTCGCCGACGATGCCGTTGAGCACGCCGATCGACGTGATGCCGATCTGCACGGTGGACAGGAACTTGGTGGGGTTTTCGTGCAGGTCCATCGCGGCGCGGGCACCGTCGTCGCCGGTTTCCACCATGACTTGCAGGCGAGCCTTGCGGCTGGCGGTGAGCGCCATTTCCGACATGGCGAACAGACCGTTGAGGATGATCAGGAAAACGAGGAGCGCTATGTCCATGGAAGCACGCTGCCGGGGCCCGGCCCGGAACGCGCAAAACGACGAAGGCCGCAAGGGTAGCAGATGGCGCCGGCAGGGGCGTGACGGGGTGGGCGGGCAGAATCCCCGCGATGAACTACCTGATCGGTGACCTGCAGGGCTGCTGCGACCCGCTGGAGCGGCTGCTCGAGAAGATCGGCTTCTCCGCGTCGCGCGACCACGCCTGGCTGCTGGGCGACCTGGTGAACCGCGGCCCGGCCTCGCTGCGCACGCTGCGGCGGCTGCAGCAGCTGGGCTCGTCGGCGACCTGCCTGCTGGGCAACCACGACCTGCACCTGCTGGCGGTGGCGCATGGCGTGCGGCAGCCGGGGCGGCGCGACACGCTGGGCGAGATCCTGGCGGCGCCGGACCGCGCGGCGCTGGTCGACTGGCTGCGCTGGCAGCGCATGGCGGTGCACGCCCACGGCTGGCTGATGGTGCACGCCGGCGTGGCACCGCAGTGGGACCTGGCGACCACGCTGGCGCTGGCCGGCGAGGTGGAGCAGCGGCTGCGCAGCGACGACCTGCTGGGCTTCCTGCAGGTGATGTACGGCAACGAGCCTTCGCGCTGGGACGAAGGCCTGCAGGGCGCCGACCGGCTGCGTTTCGCGGTGAACGTGCTGACGCGCATCCGCTTCGTGGCCGCCGACGGCACGCTTGACATGTCGAGCAACGAGGGCGCCGATGCCGCGCCGCCGGGGCGGTTCGCCTGGTTCGACGCGCCGCAGCGCCGCACCGCCGGCGTGCCGATCGCGTTCGGCCACTGGTCGACGCTCGGGCTGACGCTGCGGCCCGACCTGATGGCGCTGGACACCGGCTGCGTGTGGGGCGGGCAGCTCACGGCGGTGCGGCTGGGTGACGGGAGCGCGCCGCCCGAGGGGAGCGCGCCGCCCGAGGTGGTCCAGGTGGACTGCGAGCAGGTGCAGAAGCCGGGCTGACGCGCGGGGCGGGACTACAATCCCGGCCTCTTGCCCGACAGCGGAGAGATGGCCGAGCGGTTTAAGGCACTGGTCTTGAAAACCAGCGACGGGCAACTGTCCGTGGGTTCGAATCCCACTCTCTCCGCCACCGTTGCCGTACGGTCGTCACACTGTTGCGCCTCATGAGCGTCCCCGCCCCATGCTCGGAAATGCACTCAAGCTGGCCGCCATCGCGGCGGTCCTCTTCGTCGGCTACAAGGGCCTGGAGGTCTACTCCGCCTTGAAGTTCGCCGATCACCTGAACGCCTGCACCAGCTCGCAGCAGCTGTGTCAGCTGGCGACAAGGCAGGCGTCCGCGGCCGAGATCGGGACGGCCATGCGAGAGACCTTCGCCTGCGTCAAGCAGAAGCAATCCTGGTTCGAGCCGCTCTTCTTTCCGATCAACAAGCAGCTGTCCGACCCGCCGGCCGGCAGCGTCGACTACCGCCAGCTCGACGGGCTGTGCAAACGGTAGCGCGAGACGCATCGCACCGGCATCAGGCCAGGCCGATGCTCCCGTCCTCATCGTCCGCCCGCAGCCACCCGATGGCCAGCGCGATCAGCACGCCGCCGATCACCCACGCGATCCACCGCCAGTGGCGCGTCGCTTCCACCACCTCGTCGTCGCGCGTCACGCGCACGCATTGGCGAAGCAGCCGCGTCGATTGCACGCGGATCGCGTCGCCATCCTTCAGCCGCTGGTAGGCCGCATACCCGACGGAGCAGCTCGCCACCTCGCCGCCCACCAGGTGCAGCGTGTAGCTGGTGTCGCCCGAGCGGTTGTCGCGGCGCGCGGACTCCTCACCGCGGCGGGTCGATCGGCTCGACCAGGTGAGCCCGGTTCGCCAGCGCCGCATACGGTTCGGGCCAAAACTCCACCAGCCGCGTGACCAGCCCGTCCTGCACCGACGTCTGAACGGTATCAACGGCAGAAAGAATCGGCATGCCGGCATTGTGCCGGCACGCCGGCTCCGTACCTCACAATCCACCGACCCGTCCGCGGCATGAACGGCCGCACCGCCCCCCCCCACACAAGGCGCACATGCCAACGAATCGAAGCGTCTGCAGGTTCATCTTCTGGCTGGCCACCGGCAGCCTCATCGCCTTCTGCCTCACCTTCGGGCTGCCCTTCGTCTCGACGATCGGTGCCGGCAAGATCGTCGAGATGGCCGGCTGCAGGCCGCCCTCCTTCGACATGCAGGCCGTCTGCCCGCCCGGCAGCTACGCCGAGCGCTTCATCCCGCTCAGCCACTGGTTCACGAGTGGCTTCGCGCCCTTCGTCCTGCTGAAGAACTTCGGCGGCCTGCTGGCGGCCTGGGGCGGCGGGTGCGCCGCCATCGGCTTCGCCTGCGCGATGCTCGAGGCGCGACGTTCGCGCTGACCGGCCGCGCCCTCAGATCTGGCTCTGCTGGTAGAACCCGCTCTCCACCAGCACCTGCTGCCAGTTGGTCTTGTTGACGAACACCGGCTTCAGCAGGTACGACGGCACCACCTTCACGCCGTTGTTGTAGGTCTTGGTGTCGTTGATGGTGGCCGGCTTGCCGCTCATGTACTCGTCGACCATCGAGGCCACGCGCACCGCCAGCTGCCGCGTGTCCTTGAACACCGTCGACGACTGCTCGCCGCGCTGGATCGAGCGCACCGAGTTCACTTCGGCATCCTGCCCCGTCACCACCGGCCACGGCTGCCCCGCGGTGCCGTAGCCGACGCCCTGCAGCGCCGTCAGCAGCTCGACGCTGGTGTTGTCGTTCGGCGAGAGGATCGCGTCGAGCCGGCGTTTCGCATACAGCGTCTTCAGCATCGCCTGCAACCGTGCCTTCGCGATCGCACCGCTCCATTGCGGCGTCGCCACCTCGGCCATCGCGACCTTGCCGGAGCCGACCGTCAGCGCGCCGGAGTCGATGTGCGGCTTCAGCACCGACATCGCGCCGTTGTAGAAGAAGTGCGAGTTGTTGTCGTCGGCCGCGCCGGCGAACAACTCGATCAGGCCCTTGCCGCCATCGCGCAGCTTCAGCCGCGTCTCGATGTCGCGGCCCTGCAGCACGCCGACCTCGAAGTTGTCGAAGGTGGCATACGCATCCACGTTGCCGCTGTCGCGGATCAGCCGGTCGTAGGCGATGACCTTCACGCCCTTCTTCGCGGCCTTGTCCAGCACCGCGGTGAACGCGCTGCTGTCGCTCGCGCCGATCACCACCACCTTCGCGCCGGCGTCCATCATCTTCTGGACCTGGCCGGGCTGGTCGCCGGCGTTGTTGATCGCGTACTGCAGGTCCACCGTGTAGTTCAGGCGGTTCAGCGTGCGCATCATGCTGAGCCCGTCGTCGACCCATCGTCGCGACGAGAAGGTCGGCATCGACACGCCGATCAGGCCCTTGTCGGCCACGGCCGCACGGGCCAGGCGGGAGGTGGCCAGCAAGGCCGGCGCAGACAGGGAAAGCAGGAGTCTTCTACGGTTCATGGCTTGTCTCGGTGGCTCCAGTCGAGGTGCTGGATGGCGCGCAAGTTAAGGCCGTACCCCCCTGTAACCGATCGATGCAAACCCTGAGACAACGCACTGCCGTGCAACGGATCGCACGCGCGCAGCGTTGCTGCGCGCTGTACTACGCAGCGCTACACGGCGTGACCCGATCCAGCGACCCGGCCTGGCGCCGAGACGGCGCGAGGAACCCAGGTCCTCAGAAGTAGTGCGTGAACATCAGCCCCACGTGATCGCCCTTGATCTTCGGGGCGCCATCGCTCGCCGGCGTGAAGTCCTCGCGCACGAAGCGCAGCTTCACCGCCGAATGCGGAGTGACCAGGAACTCGCCTTCGAGCACGCGGCCGGTGGCATGCCGGTAGCTCTGGCTCAGCCCGCCCGCATCGCCGCTGCCGTGCAGCTTGGCACCGAACACGAATTGCGCGCCGGCGCCGAAGCGCAGGTTGTTCGTCACCGCAAACAGCCCCATCAGCTCGAGCGGAAAGCGCTGGAAGCGCAGCGTGCCGCCGGCCGCCTTGCGGCGGTCGATCTGCAGGCCCAGGTTCATCTGCAGCGCGAACGGCTCGGCCACCCAGTATTCGGCACCGGCGAACAGCTGCAGGCCGCGGCCGGCGTCCATCTCGGCGCCCGAACCGGCCACCAGGTTGTCGCCACCGGAGGTGATACCGCCGCCCAGCGAGAACTTCAGCGGCCCGCCGCCATCGGCCGCGTGGGCGGCAGGGGCCGCCGCCAGCGTCAGGGCCATGGCCAGCGCGGCGGCGGCTGCCAATCGGAATTCGGTCATCGGAAGGTCCTGTGCAACTTCAAGAAAGAGGATCGGCGCGCCCTCAGGCATCGCGGCTCAGCCGCAGGTCCACCTCGCGGTCGACGAACGCCCATTCGGGCGAGGCCCGCAACGCCGCCACCAGCGCCTCGAAGGCCTCGGCATCGGCCGGCGCGTACTCGAACCAGGTCAGGAAATCGAAGGGCTGCGGCGTTTCCAGGTCGCGGCAATGGTGCAGGCGGCGTGCCACCGCGGGCAGGTAGTCCAGCCCGATCGCGATGTGGCGCGATTGCGCCTCGAAGATCGCGCGCCGCTCGTCCTGCGTCATCGCCCACCAGGCGGCGTTCTTGCGGATCGGGATCAGCGCGGCACGGCGAGCCTCGGCGCGGCCGAGTGCCGGCTGCTTCGCGAGCAGCTGCTGCTTCTCCGGGCGCTCCACGTAGCGCTCGTTGCTGGTGATGCCGCGCAACTGCCACGCCGCGCCCGGCTCGCCGGTCCCGGCGCCGCCTGCCGCTTCGGCAACCCGCAGCCGCGCCACGGCCGGCAGGCCGTCGCCGGTCACCGCGCCGATGCGCTCGACACGCCACGGTCCGTCCGCGCCGCCGATGAAGTCGAACAGTCGCGCTGGCACCGCCGTCACGGCGTGTCCCTGACGAACACCACCCCCATCGCGCCGACCGACAGCAGGTGCCCATCGACCGACGTGTATGACGCGACGCCTAGCGAGTGGTAGCTCGACACCAGCGCAGCCAGCGAGCCGAGGCCCAGCGCCTTGGCCAGCACGTTGCGTTCGCCGATCGCGGCCCGCACGCGGTCGCGGTGGCGCTCGGCCGACGGATTGAGCACGACGGCAAGCGCCAGCGTGGCGGCCACCAGGCCGAGGACGGTGAAAAAACGGCGTGACGTCATCGTGACAGGCAAGAGCGGAAAAATCGGGAAAGAAATTCAGCGTCGAATCGGCAAAAACGACCGGCGATTGTCGCCGCGACCGGCGGGCCCGTCAGCCCGCCATCAGCCCGCGGCCCGCATCACCGCCGTGCGCAGGTCGATCTCGCTCGGCACGCGCTTGAAACGCAACACCCGGTAACCGGCGGCCGCCAGCATGCCGTCGCGCGCCGCCACCTCGGCGGCATCGCGTGCGTGGCTCGCATCGTCGAGCTCGATCAGCGCCAGCACGTCGAACTCGCGGCTGCACACCGCGAAGTTCGCGAACTGCCGCTCGAAGCGGCTGCGTGTCGACCGGTGGTTCGCGGTCAGCAGCGCCGACAGCGACACCTGCGCCAGCACCACCTGGTCCGGGAACGCCTCGCACAGCCGGTGGAACATCGGTTGTTCCTGCTTGCCCAGCGGCCGCCGCGCCACCGGCGCCGCACCCGGCTCGCGCGCCGCACGGTTCTTCATCACCCCCAGCGCGGCCAGGCCGGCCAGCAGCAGCACGGTCATCACCAGCACGATCGTCATGCGCGAGCCCTTGCATCGTTTGCGATCGGGCGATTGTCGGGGAACCCCACCCATTCAAGGGGGTTGCCGGGGCGTCACGTCGTCACGCCGGGTGTAACCAAGCTCCGCAATTGCAACCGGGCACCGTGCACTGCGTCACACAGGCATCAGTCTTGCTCATACCGGTTTCTGTTTTTGTCATATTGGTGCCTTCCCTGAGTCGTGTTCAATCGATCACGACAACGGGCGGCACGCGAGGAGAAGTTACTTGCCAGGACCCCGCATGCCCATCCCGTTCCGACCCGTTCTGCGCACTGGCGTCGTGCTGTGCTGCGCACTCGTGATGGCTGCCTGCGGCAGCAAACGCGAGGGTGCGACGCAGGTGGCGGCGAAGGTCAACAAGGAAGAGATCTCGGTCCACCAGATCAACTTCCTGATGCAGCGTCAGGGCCCGCTGAAGCCGGAACAGGTCGAGGCCGCGAGCCGCAAGACGCTCGACGCGCTGATCGACCAGGAACTCGCGCTGCAGGCCGCCAACGAACAGCGCCTCGACCGCGATCCACGTGTCGTGCAGGCGATCGAGGCGTCGCGCCGCGACATCCTCGCGCGCGCCTATGCCGAGCGGCTGGCCGAGAGCGCCGCGGTGCCGACCGAGAAGGAGGTCAGCGACTACTACAGCGCGCACCCGGAGCTGTTCGCGCAGCGCCGCGTCTACACGCTGGTGGAAACCGCCGTCGAGGCGACGCCGGCACAGCAGCAGGCGCTGAAGCCGCAGATCGATGCCGCGAAGAATGCCGACGACGTGGCCGCCGCGCTGCGCGTCGCCGCGTTGCGCTTCGGCACGCGCCAGCTGACGCAGGGTGCCGACGCACTGCCGATGCAGGCGGCCGCGCCGATGGCCGCCCTGAAGGAAGGCCAGTCGCACGTGATCAACGGCCCGCTGGGCGCACGCATCCTGACCATCGTGTCGGTGAAGCCGGCGCCGCTGGCCGCCGCAGAAGCGAAGAACGCGATCCAGCAGTACCTGCTGGTCGACCGCAAGCGCCAGGTGGTGGACCAGCAGCTCAAGCAGCTGCGCGCCGCCGCCCGCATCGAATACCAGGGCAAGTTCGCGCAGGCCGCCGGCGAGCCGGCACCGACCGACGGCCCGGCGCCGGTGGTGGTCACGACACCGACCGCCGAGGTCTCCGCGACGAGCACCGCCGCCAGTGCGGCCAGCCCCGCCGCGTCGGGCACCGCGCTCGATGCATCGACCGTCAACAAGGGACTCTCCAACCTGAAGTGATGAAAAAACTGCCGACCGCCATGACGATCAAACGCCCTGCCCAACGCGCGACCGCAGCCGTCACCGCCGTCGCGCTCGCTGCACTTGCGCTGGCCGCCCCGCTCGCGCACGCGCAGACGGCGCCCGCGGCACCGGCCACCACCGCCGCCGTCGTGAGCGGCAACGCCCCGCCGGTGCCGCTGGACAACCGGCAGCGCGAGTACCTGATCGGTGCCGGCGACGTGCTGCGCGTCGCGGTGTACCAGAACCCCGACCTCGCGATCGAGACCCGCGTCTCCGACACCGGCCAGATCAGCTTTCCGCTGCTCGGCCAGGTGACGGTCGGCGGCCTCACGGTGCCGCAGGTCGAGAAGGCGCTGGCCGACGGCCTGCGCACCGGCAATTTCGTCAAGCAGCCGCAGGTGACGGTGCTGGTGACGCAGGTGCGCGGCAACCAGGCTTCGGCGCTCGGCATGGTGAATCGCCCGGGCCGCTTCCCGATCGACGTCAGCGGCATGCGCCTGAGCGAGCTGCTCGCGCAGGCCGGCGGCATTGCACCGGGGGGCAGCGATGTTGTCATCTTGACCGGTATCCGCAATGGCCAGCCGTACCGCCTTCAGGTCGATATTGCCGCACTATTTGCAAACGGCGCACAGAGCCAGGATCCGGTGGTGCTCAACGGCGACACGATCTACGTCGAGCGCATGCCCACCGTTTACATCTATGGCGAAGTGCAACGCCCCGGCGCGATCCGCCTCGAGAGCAACATGACGCTGATGCAGGCGCTCGCCAGTGGCGGCGGCCTGACCCAGCGCGGCACCACGCGCGGGCTGCGCGTGCACCGGCGCAACGGCGAAGGCCGCGTCGAGGAACTGCAGCCCGGGATGAACGACGCGCTGCAGAACGGCGACGTGATCTACATCCGCGAAAGCCTGTTCTGACCGGAACCCCATAACAACCTACCGCTGCGAGCCTCGCCCATGTCCTTCTCGCAATTCATGTCCATCCTGCGGGCCCGCTGGAAAGCGGCGCTCGCGATGCTGTTGCTGACCCTCGGCACCGCGCTGGCGCTGAGCCTGCTGCTGCCGAAGAAGTACACCGCCAGCGCTGCGCTGGTGATCGACGTCAAGTCGCCCGACCCGATCGCCGGCATGGTGCTGGCCGGCATGATGACGCCGGGCTACATGTCGACCCAGGTCGACATCATCACCAGCGACCGCGTGGCCCAGCGCGTGGTGCGCGACATGAAGCTGAACCAGAACGCCGAGAGCCGCGCGAAGTGGCTCGATGCCACCGACGGTGCCGGCGAGTTCGAGGCCTGGCTGGCCGAGGCGCTGCAGAAGCACCTCGACGTGAAGCCCTCGCGCGAGAGCAACGTGCTGAACGTCAGCTACACCTCGCCCGATCCGAAGTTCAGCGCCGCGCTGGCCAACGCCTTCGTGCAGGCCTACATCGACACCAACCTCGACCTGCGCGTCGACCCGGCCAAGCAGTACAGCAGCTTCTTCGACAGCCGCGCGAAGGAACTGCGCGAATCGCTCGAGAAGGCGCAGGCCAGGCTGTCGACCTACCAGAAGGAAAAGGGCCTGGTGTCGACCGACGAGCGCTTCGACGTCGAGAACGCGAAGCTGAACGACCTGTCGACGCAGCTGATCACGATGCAGGCGCTGAGCGCCGAATCGACCAGCCGCCAGCAGCAGGCCGCGATATCGCCGAACCAGCTGCCCGACGTGATCAACAACCCGGTGGTGGCCGGGCTGCGGGCCGACCTGTCGCGCCAGGAAGCCCAGCTGCAGCAGCTCGGTACGCGCCTCGGCGATGCCAACCCGCAGGTGCTGGAGCTGAAGGCCAACATCAACGAGCTGCGCTCGCGCTACGACGCCGAGGTGCGCCGCGTCAGCAGCAGCATGGGCGTCAACAACAACATCAACAAGGCGCGCGAGGCCGATGTGCGCGCCGCGCTCGAAGCCCAGCGCACCAAGGTGCTGAGGCTGAAGGACCAGCGCGACGAATCGCAGGTGCTGCAGCGCGACCTCGAGGCCGCGCAGCGCGCCTACGACGCCGTCGGCGCGCGCCTGACGCAGACCAGCCTGGAGAGCCAGAACAACCAGACCAACATCTCGATCCTGACGCGCGCGTCGGAGCCGGCCCGGCCTTCGTCGCCGCGGCTGCTGCTGAACATGCTGGTCGCGGTGTTCCTCGGCGGCATGCTGGCGGTGGGCATCGCGCTGCTGCGCGAGCTGATCGACCGCCGCGTGCGCAGCCCGGAAGACCTGGTGCGCACGATCGGCCTGCCGGTGATCGGCAGCATTCCGCAGCCGATGCGCCGTCGGCTGCTCGGCGGCAAGCAGCGCTTCGTGCTGCCGAAACGGGTGCTGGCGCGGCTGCCGGGAGCCTCTTCGAAACTGGCCGTCGCCAACGGCACGCGGGGGCGCTGAACCATGGCCAACATGAGAGACGGAATGGCCGGCTTCGGCGGCGGCGCGCGCGGCGCGAACGGCCTCAACGGCAACGGCAGCGCGGAGGCCGTCGACGGCGCCTACCAGGGCGGCGGCCAGCAACTGCACGACCGCAGCATCGGCGACATCATTGCCGACCTGAAGAACCTGTCGTCGCAGCAGGTCGAGACGGTGCTGGCCTACCAGCGCCAGCACCGGCTGCGCTTCGGCGAGGCGGCGGTGGCGCTCGGCTTCGCGAGCGACGACGACGTGCTGTATGCGCTGTCGCAGCAGTTCCACTACCCCTATGCGCCCGAGGAACGGCGCGACCTGAGCCGCGAGCTCGTCGCCGCGGTGCAGCCGTTCAGCCAGCAGGCCGAATCGTTCCGCGCGATCCGCAGCCAGCTGATGATGCGGCTGTTCTCGGCCAACGAGCCGAAGCGCGCGCTGGCCGTCGTCAGCCCCGAGGCGGGCGACGGCAAGACCTTCTTCGCGGCCAACCTGGCGGTCACGCTGGCGCAGCTGGGCGGGCGCACGCTGCTGGTCGATGCCGACATGCGCGGCCCGCGCCAGCACGAGGTGTTCGCGGTGCCCAACGGCGCCGGCCTGTCGAACGTGCTGAGCGGCCGCAAGGAAACCAACGTCATCCACCAGGTGCCCGACCTGCCCAGCCTGTTCCTGCTGCCGGTCGGCGTGACGCCGCCGAACCCGCTGGAGCTGGTCGAGCGGCCGGCCTTCAAGCTGCTGCTGCGCGAGCTGCTGTCGAAGTTCGACCATGTGCTGGTCGACACGCCGGCCGCGTCGTACGGCGCCGACGCCGGCGTGATCGCGGCGCGCTGCGGCTCGGCGCTGGCGATCGCGCGCAAGAACCAGTGCCACATGAACGGCCTGCAGGACCTGGTCACCAGCCTCGCCGAGAGCCCCGCCAAGCTCGCCGGCGTCGTCCTCAACGATTATTGACATGACCCCCCCGAAGCGCTTCGCGCCTCCCTCCGAGGGGGCGCCGCCAGTGGCCCGGCAAAGCCGGTTCCACGGCGGCCGCTCGATGGCAGCCTGGCTGACGCCATGGCTGTTGCCGGCGGCGGGCCTGGTGGCGATGTACGGCCCGAGCTTCTTCGACCTGCTGAACGGCATCTGGCGCACCGACGAGCAGGGCCACGGCCCGATCGTGCTCGGCATCTCGATCTGGCTGCTGGTGCGCGCCTGGCCGGCCGCGATGTCGATGCCCGGCGACCGCCCGCGGCCGCTCATCGCCTGGCCGCTGCTCGCGGTGGGCACGCTGTCGTATGCGCTCGGCCGCTCGCAGGGCATCCTGATCCTCGAGATCGGCTCGCTGCTGTGGATGCTGGTCGGCCTGGTGCTGCTGCTGCGCGGCCCCGGTGCGCTGAAGCGGATGTGGTTCCCGCTCTTCTTCATGCTGTTCATGATCCCGCTGCCGGGCACGGTGGTCGATGCGCTGACGCAGCCGATGAAGCTCGCGGTGTCGTACGTCGCCGAGAACATCCTGTACCGCATCGGCTACCCGATCAGCCGCACCGGCGTGATCCTGCAGATCGGCCAGTACCAGCTGCTGGTGGCCGATGCCTGCGCCGGGCTGCACACCTTGTTCACGCTCGAGGCGCTCGGGCTGCTGTACCTGAACCTGGTGCGGCATGCCTCGGTGTTCCGCAACGTGGCGCTCGCGATCCTGATCGTGCCGATCAGCTTCTGCGCCAACGTGATCCGCGTGATGGTGCTGACGCTGATCACCTACCACTTCGGCGACGAGGCCGGCCAGGGCTTCCTGCACGGCTTCGCCGGGCTGGTGCTGTTCATGGCCGCGCTGCTGCTGATCACCGGCGCCGATTCGCTGCTGCGGCTCGGCGTGCGGCACAAGGCGGCGGCATGAGCCCGCCGGACCGCTCCAAGGGCGAATACCGCCGTGCGCAGCACGCAGGTACTCCAGTGAGCACGACATTCGTCCCGAGTTGGAGGCGGGCCGCCGCGGTGCTGGTGCTGATGCTGGGCGCCGTGGTGCTGGCACAGGCTGTCACGCCGCGCGCACGGCTGGCCGCGCTCAGCAGCGACCTGAAGCTCGAGACCGCGATCCCGCGCGCGTTCGCCGGCTGGCGGGTCGACAACGGCACGGTCGCGCAGGTCATCAACCCGCAGCAGGTCGCGCTGCTGAACACGCTGTATGCGCAGACGCTGACGCGCACCTACATCGGCCCGACCGGCGAACGGGTGATGCTGTCGATCGCCTACGGTGCGGCGCAGGCCGGCGAGCTCGAACTGCACCGCCCCGAGGTCTGCTACGTGGCGCAGGGCTTCCAGATCCGCGGCGGCGGCCATGCCGCGCTCCAGGCCGACGCGACCCGCGTGCCGGTGCAGCGGCTGCTCGCCAGCCTCGGCGCGCGCAGCGAGCCCATCAGCTACTGGATGCGCGTCGGCGACGACGTGATCCCGTCCGGCATGCAGCAGCAGGTCTCGCGCCTGAAGCAGGGCCTGCGCGGCTGGATCCCGGACGGCCTGCTGTTCCGCGTGTCGACCATCGCGACCGACACCGCCCCGGCCTACCAGATGCAGGAGCGCTTCATGGCCGACCTGCTGCAGTCGGTCGACCCGCGCACGCGGCGCTTCCTGATCGGCCCGGTGAGCCCGTCGCAGAGCCCGGCCGACGCCAGCGTCGCCGCCACGGCGCCCTGAACCGATCCCGGCCGAACCTGCCTGCGACCGCCATGAACCCGCCCGACGTTTCCGTCGTCATCGTCAACTACAACGGCCTGCGCTTCCTGCCCGAATGCCTGGACACCGTGCGCGCGGCCTTCGTGCGCCACAGCGTCGAGGTGATCGTGATCGACAACGCGTCGGTCGACGGCAGCCAGGCCTTCCTGCGCACGCGGCCCGACATCCGCTACATCGAATCGACCGAGAACCTCGGCTTCACCGGCGGCAACAACCGCGCCGCGCGCGAGGCCCGCGGCCAGGTCCTGCTGCTGCTGAACAACGACACCCGCTGCGACGGCAACCTCGACGGCCTCGTCGACGAGGCGCTGCAGCCGGAAGTCGGCGTCGCCGGCTGCCACATGGTGTACGGCGACGGGCGCCTGCAGTTCTCGGTCGGCTTCGAACACACGCCGGTGCGCATCGCGCTGTCGTGGCTCGGGCTCGAGAAGCAATGGCGCACGCCCGACGTGTTTCGCCGCGTGCAGACCCGGCCCGGCTTCTACGCGCTGTCGAACCCGTCGGTCGACTGGGTGTCGGGCGCCTGCCTGGCCACGCGGCGCGAGGTGTGGGAACGGCTGGGCGGCCTCGACGACGCCTTCTTCATGTACTGCGAAGACGTCGACTACGGCCGCCGCGTGCGCCAGCTCGGGCTGCGCGCCAGCTACCGCGCCGACGTGACGGTCACGCACTACGAAGGCGCCGGCAAGGCCTGGGCCGGCCGCGCGACGGTGCTGCGCACGCTGCGCTCGTACCTGCTGTTCGTCACCAAGCATTTCGGGCGCGGCGCGGCCTCGAGGCTGGCGCTGTCGCTCGGCCTGGTGTTCTCGGCCAAGGCGCTGGCGCACGCCGGCCGTGCGGTGGTGTCGGGCAACCCCGAGCGCCGCGCACTGCAGCGCGACAAGCGCAACGGCTATTTCCAGGCCGCGCGGCAGTCGTTCGCCGCGTGGTGGAAGCAGACGCCGGTGGTGGCGCGATGAGGGGCGAACCATGAGAGCGGCCGGCCGCCTCCTCTGCCTGATTGCGTTTGTCTCGCTGCTGTCGCAGTTCGGCAAGACGCTGCTGAGCATGGCCCACGTGCCCAACCTGATCCCGCCGCTGCGCGACGGGCTGCTGCTGCTGCTGGTGCTGTTCGCGATCAGCCGCACCGATGTCTTCAAGGCACGCGGCTTCTACCTGTGGGCGCTGCTGTGCATCGCGGCGATCTCGGCGACGGTGTTCGTCGCCGCGTTCGACGACCGCCACATCCCCGGCCTGTACTACGCCCGCATCTACCTGCTGCCGCTGCTGTTCGCGGTGGCGCTCGAAGGCATCGTGCTGCGCGCGAGCGACGACGACGTGCGCGCGCTGCTGCGCATGAGCTTCTGGTGCGGCCTGCTGGTGGTGTTCACCGCGTTCGGCATCTTCGCCGCGGTCGAACTCAGCCCGCGGCTGCTGCGCACGCTGATGGGCGACGACACCGGCACCGGCCCGCTCGCGAGCGCCTGGTACATCGCCGGCGGCACCTGGCTGCGCATGGGCCTGCCGGCCACCGGGCCGAACTCGCTCGGCCTCGCGCTCGGGCTGTATGCGCTGCTGGTCGGCGGCGTGCTGTTCTCGCGCAAGCCGCGGCCGCTGCCGAGCGTCGTGGTGGTGGCCGCGCTGGTGTTCGCGCTGCTGGCGGTCGCCCTCACCTTCTCGCGCAGCAGCTGGCTCGCGATCATGCTGGGCACCGCCGCGCTGGTGCTCGCCTGCGTGCCGGGCAGCGTGCTGTTCAGCCCGGCCAACCTGACGCGCATGGTGCTGGCCGGCGCGGTCTCGATCGCGCTGATGGGCGTCGCGCTGCTGCTGCTCGACAGCTACAGCGACGGCGCCGTCACCCGCTGGGCGCTGCTCAACGCCAGCGGCACCGACCCATCGATGGTCGGCCACCACAAGTCCTTCGTGATGGCGATCGAATCGCTGAACGACTATGCCTGGCTCGGCTACCCGAAGGGCACGGTCGGCGCGCGCGCGGCGCTGTTCGGCGGCACGCTCTACAACGTCGAGAACAGCTTCCTCGCGCTGTTCTTCGACATGGGGCTGCCGATCGGCACCGTCTTCCTGGTGTCGATCGCCGGCATGCTGTCGGGGCTGTGGGTGCACCGCAGCCAGTGGTCGGTGCTGATCGGCTTCACCGTCTGCGCGTTCTTCCTGCCGTACAACTTCGAGCCCGACATCGTCGTGTTCTTCCTGTTCGTCTTCACGCTGCTCGGCCGTTTCATGCACGGCCATGCCGCCGCCTTCGCGCCACCGCGCGCGCCCTCGCTGTACCAGTCCACCCTCGCCACGCATGAACTTGCCTGAATCGCCGGCCCCCGCGGCGACGGTCGCATCGACCCCGCGCGTGCTGCTGCTCGCGCCCTTCCTCTACGGTGAAGGCTCCGCCAACGGCGGCGCGGCGCTCTGCTGGGCCCAGCTGAAGGAGCTGGCCGGCGTCGCGACGGTCGCGTTCCTCGGCTACCGCGGCGCCGAGCCCGACGACACCGACCGCCGCGCGCTCGCGAGCCTGCAGGCGCATTGCGCGCAGGTCGACAGCGTGCCGCTGCAGATCGCGCGCAGCGCGGTGCTGCGTGCGCGCCTCGGCTCGTTCGCGTTCGGCGAACCGGAACTGGCGCGGCTGTGCCGCACGCCGGCGATGGACACCGCGCTGCGCGCGATGCTGGAGCGCTTCCGCCCGGACATCGTGTGGATCCAGTTCCCGCAGATGGCGCAGTACGTCGCGCTGTGCGACGGCATCCCGTGCGTGATGGACGTGCAGGACGCCTACAGCCTGTCGGGCTTCCGCCAGGCGCAGCGTGCGCCCGGCCCGCGCAACTGGCTGAACTGGGTCGCGTGGGCGCGCTACGAGGCGCGCCACTACCCGCGCTTCGCCGCGGCGCTGACCTTGTCCGAGCAGGACGCGCAGGTGCTGCAGGCGCTGAACCCGGCCACGCGCGCGCTGTCGATGGGCCTGCCGCTGGCCGACGACCAGGTGCTGCAGCGCGCCCACGGCGCGGCGGTGGCCGGCCGGGTCGGCTTCGCCGGCAGCTTCGGCCACCAGCCGAACCTCGAAGGCATGGCCTGGTTCCTGCGCGACATCTGGCCGCGCGTGCGCGAGCGCATGCCGCAAGCGCGCTTCGTCGTCGCCGGCCGCAACCCGCCGGCGGCGCTCGTCGCGCAGGCCGATGGCGGCAGCGGCATCGAGTTCAGCGGCTTCGTGCCCGACATCCATGCGTTCTACGCCAGCAACGCCGTCACCGTGGTGCCGCTGGTCAGCGGCGGCGGCGTGAAGATCAAGACGGTCGAGGCGATGCTCGCCGGCTCGGCGGTGGTGTCGACGCGCATCGGCGTCGAAGGCACCGGCGCGCTCGACGGCTGCCATGCGATGGTGGCCGACGAGGCGCAGGCCTTCGCCGACCACACCGTGCGGGTGCTGTCGGACGATGCGCTGCGCGCCCGCCTGTCGGAGGCGGCCCGCCAGCATGCCGGCGTCGCGTTCTCGGCCCGTTCGTGGCGCGAGCGGGTGATGGCCACGGTGAACGAAGCGGCAGGCGGGGCGAGCGCCGGGCCGCTCCCAAGCCGGCCCGCCCTCCCCTCGCGGGAGTGGCCGGCGTACTCGCCGGCCGAGGGGTCGTCATGAGCAACGTGCCGATGGACTCGCAACACAAGATGTCCGCCGCTCGCGGAACCATGTGGGCCTACGTGCAGAACTGGGCGGCGCGCGGCATCACCTTCATCGTGTTCTTCGCGCTCGCGCGGCTGCTCGGTCCGACCGAGTTCGGCGCCTTCGCGGTCGCGATGGTGTTCCTGACGCTCGGCGAGATCTTCGTCGAGCAGCTGTTCGGCCATGCGCTGGTGCAGCGCGCGACGCTGAGCCCGGAGCACATCAACGCCGCGTTCTGGACCACGATGGCCTGCGGCATCGTGCTCGCGTCGCTGGCGCTGACCTGTGCGCCCTGGTTCGCGCACACCTTCGACAGCGACGGCATCCAGCCGGTGATCATGGCGCTGTCGCCGGTGTTCCTGCTGATGGCGCTGTCGGCGGTGCCAGCCGGCCTGCTGCGCCGCTCGCTCGACTACCGCACGCTCGCGCGCCGCACCGCCACCGCCAACCTGCTGAGCGGCGCGGTCGCGATCGTCGCGGCGCTGATGGGGCTGGGCGTCTGGTCCTTCGTGCTGCAGCAGCTGTGCTTCCACGTCACCGGCACCGTGATCCTGTGGCGCCACGAGAGCTGGCGCCCGCGCTGGGCCTTCGACCGCCGCGCGCTGCACGACCTGTCGGGTTTCTCGGCGCGCATCACCTTCGTCAAGCTGCTCGACCTGGCCGAGACCCGCGTGATCGAGCTGGTCGTCGGCCGCCAGATGGGCCTGGCGCTGCTCGGCAACTACGCGCTCGCCGCGCGCGCGCAGCTGGCCGCGACGCAGCTGCTGGCCGCGCCGCTGTGGGATTCGTCGATCTCGGTGTTCGCCCGCGCGCAGGTCAACCGCGAGGCGCTGCTCGACGCGATCGCCACGCGCTCGCTGATGGCCGCCACGTTCATCGTGCCGGCCTTCCTGCTGGCCGCCGGTTCGGGCGAGGTGCTGGTGCCGGCGGTGTTCGGCAGCCAGTGGCACGACGCGGTCGCGCCGTTCCAGATCCTGTGCCTGTTGGGTGCATTGCGCACCATCGCCTTGCTGTATTCGTCGGCAGTGCAAGCGACCGGTGCAGCCGGCGCGATGGTGCAGGTCGGCATCGTGCGCTGCGCCTGCAGTTTCCTGGTATTGCCCTTGCTGTTGCCCTTCGGTCCCGCAGGCGTTGCCGCCAGCCTGTTGTTCGGCCAGATGGCGGCGGTGCCCATCATCTTCCGCGTCATCCGTCTCTCCCTGGAGATCCAAGCCATGCCCATCCTCCGTCAGATCGCCAAGCCGGTGCTGGCTGCCGTCCTCGCCGCTGCCGTCGGCTTCGCCGTCGCGAACTTCGCGCAGACCCGCGTCAATGCCGTGGTCGGATCGGCACTGAGCCTGGGCATCAGCGCGGCGCTGTATGCGCTGCTGATCGTCGCGCTGATGCCGCGCGTGCTGCTGCGCCATGTGTCGCGCCTGCCCGGCGCCGTCGGTGCCGCCGGCGTGCGGCTGCTCGAAGGCGTGGTGCGGCTCAACGACGGCATGCTGGTGCGCGCCTACCGCGTGCTGATGTCGCTCGCGCGGCCGTTCGCGGCCCAGCCGGCCCGGCCTGGCGAGGTGGTGATCGTGATCGCCGATGCGTACTCGATGATCGGCTCGGTCGGCGACCAGGCACTGGTCGGCGGGCTGACCGCGCTGCTGAAGCAGGCCGGCATCAAGTCGGCCCGCGTGCTGTGCCGGCCCGGCGTCGAGATGCCGGTCGGCGGCGACGTGGCCTTCAGCGCGATGCCGCTGTGGGGCCGGCTCGGCCAGGCCGGCGCGGTCGCCAACGAACTCGCGAAGGCGCGTGCGCTGATCGTCATCGGTGCCGACGTGCTCGACGGCTTCTACTCGCGATTCGAATCGATGCTGCGGCTCGAGGTGGCCGGTTTCGCGGCGCGCCGCGGCGTGCCTGCGATGGTGTGCAGCTTCAGCTTCAACGACCGGCCCGATCCGGCGATGGCCGGCGCGTTCCGCCAGCTGCCGCAGGGCGTCACGCTGCTGTGCCGCGATGCGGTGTCGCGCGAGCGGGTCGCGCAACTGGTCGGCGAGCGGGTGAGGCTGACCGCCGACCTCGGCTTCCTGCTGGAGCCGTCGGCAGCAGGCGAACTCGAGCGCAGCGTGGCCGCGTGGCTGAAGGAAGGCCCGCAGGCCGGCGGCCCGGTGATCGCGTGGAACCTGTCGCCGCATTCGCTGAAGCTGTTGTCGGCCGCGCAGCGCGACCAGGCGGTGTCGGCGTCGGCCACCGCGATCGCGCGCCTCGTGAAAGAGCGCGATGCGCGCGTCGTGCTGGTGCCGCACGATTTCCGCCCGCACGCGAGCGACCCCGAGATGCTGGCCGACGTGTTCTCGCGCCTGCCGGCCGACGTGCAGCCGCGCGTGCTGCTCGCGCAGGGCCCGTACACCGCGGCCGACGTGAAGCAGTGCTGCCAGCATTTCGACCTGGTGCTGACCGGCCGCATGCACCTGATGATCGCGACGCTCGGCCGCGACATCCCGGTGGTGGCCGTCGAGTACCAGGGCAAGTTCGCCGGCGCGCTGCGCCATTTCGGGCTCGGCGCCGAATCGCTGCTGAGCCCGCTCGAGGTCTGCGATCCCGACAGCCTGGTCCGCTGCGTCTGCGCACGCCTCGATGCCCTGGCCGAGACGCGCGCGCAGATCCGCTCGCGCCGCCCGGCGGTCGAGCAACTCGCGTCGGCGGCACTCGCCGCCCAACTGGGAGCATGAACCATGAACCTGGCCCTGCGCAGCCTCCTTCTCCGCACCGCCCTCGCCCTGGCCTGCGTCGTCGCGCCGTGGGCAGCCGTCGCGGCCAGCACGCCCTACCAGCTGGGGATCTACTACTACCCCGGCTGGTCGCCCGGCGTGAAGGGCCCGTCCGAGCCTGACACCTGGTCGTCGATCAAGCCGTATGCGAAGGACCGCGAGCCGATGCTCGGCTGGTACCGGGACGACAAGGCCGTCACGCTGGACCGCCAGCTCGGCTGGATGTCCGACGCCGGCATCTCGTTCGTGATCTTCGACTGGTACTGGGAGAACGCGAAGCCGGCCACCCAGACCGCGGTGCTCGCCTACCTGGCCGCGGCGCAGCGCACGAAGGTGAAGTACTCGCTGATGTGGGCCAACCACACGGCCGAGCCGAAGACGCTGGCCGAATGGGATGCGCTGGTCGACTTCTGGATCGCCAACCACTTCAAGCGGCCGGAGTACCTGCGCATCGACAACAAGCCGGTGATGTTCGTGTTCTCGCCCGACGTGCTGCGCGGCCAGGCGACCGCGATGAAGACGACGACCGCCGCGATGCTGACCCGCGCGCGCGCCCGGGCCAGCGCCGCCGGCGTGCCCGGCATCTACTTCGTGCTCGGCGTGGTGGCCTCGCAGTTCTGGGTGCGGGACTTCGCGTTCAACAGCGGCTTCGACGCGCTGTCGGCCTACAACTACCACTTCGGCATCGCCGGCGAGGACTCGACGCGCACGCCGTACTCGAAGAGCTACGACGAACTCGACCAGTACTACCGCATGCAGTGGAACTGGATCGTCAAGTACAGCAAGCTGCCGTACTTCGTGCCGATGACGGCCGGCTGGGACCGCACGCCGTGGGGCGGCAGCTCGCAGCCGGGGCATGACGACTCGGTGTCGACGCCGGCCACCTTCGAGGCCCACCTGCGCGCCGGCAAGGCGCTGATGGACGCCAACCCCGACAAGACCAAGCGCATCGGCGTGCTGTGCTGCTGGAACGAATACGGCGAAGGCTCGATCATCGAGCCGACGAAGAAATTCGGCATGCAGTACCTCGAGAGGATCCAGGATGTCTTCGTCCCCTGAGGCCGCACGCGCCGAGCTGCGCGTGACGGTGCTGCTGCCGCGGCACCTGGACGTGGCCGCCTGGGCGCAGCGCCATGCGCGCGGCGAGGTGCCCGACGCGACGCCCTACGGCTACCACCACGCGCTGCAGCAGGGCTGCCGCCTGAGCTTCTCGCGCGCGACGCCGCCATGGCCGGGCGCACTCGGCCAGCTCGACCGCGTGCTGCGCAAGCTGCTCGGCTTCGAGCTGCGGCATGTGTGGGCGAACCGCGCGCTGCTGCACCCAAACCGCGCCGACGTGATCTGGACGCACACCGAGTACGAGCACCTGGGCGTCGGGCTGTTGCGCCGCCTGGGCGTCGCGACCGCGCCGATCGTCGCGCAGTCGATCTGGCTGGTCGATGAATGGGCGCGCTGGTCGGGCCTGCGGCGAGGCCTGGTGCGCTGGCTGATGCGCGATGCCGAGGCCGCCACCTTCCATTCGCCGCTGAACATGGTGCGCGCCCGCGAACTCGACCTGGGCGAGCGGCAGGTGATCGTCGATTTCGGCATCTCGCTGGACAGCTACCCGATCGCGACCGAACGCCCGCAGGCCGAGCTCGACGGCACGCGGCCGCTGCACGTGCTGGCGCTCGGCAACGACCGCCACCGCGACTGGGAGACGCTCGCGCAGGCGCTGGGCGGCCGTGCCGGCGTCGAGCTGCGCGTCGGCTCCAGCCACTTTCCGGCACGCCTGGCGCAGCCCAACATCAGCGCGCACCCGATGACGCAGGCCGAGGTGGTCGCGAACTACGGCTGGGCCGACTGCGTCGTGGTGCCGCTGCACGAGAACCTGCATGCGTCCGGCCTGACCGCGGTGCTCGAAGCGACCGCGCGCGGCGTGCCGGTGGTGGCCACGCGCGCCGGCGGGCTGGACCACTACTTCGACGACGACGGCATCGCGTTCTGCACGCCGCACGACGCGGCCGACCTGTGGCGCGCGATCGATGCGCTGGTGACGACGCCGGGGCGCCGTGCCGCGCAGGTCGCGCACGCGCAGCAGCGGTTGTTGTCGCGCCGCTTCAGTTCCGAAGGTTTCGCGCTGCGCCATGTCGAATTGAGCCGACGCCTCGTCGGTGCGGGCCACGAGCCTGCACCGGTTTCCGCCACGCCGCTGGGCACCCGCTGATGACCACGACACCTGTTCGCCGACCCCGCCTCGGCGTGGATTTCCACACCTGGGACGGCATCTTCCAGGGCTCGCGCAGCCACATCCTCGGGCTGTACCGCGAGGCCATCCGGCTCGCGCCGGAGATCGACTTCGTGTTCCTGCTCGACGGCATCGACAGCCTGCGGGATGCGCATCCCGAGTTCCGTGCACCGAACGTCGAGCTGGTGCGCATGGCGCACCAGCGCGCGCCGGTCCGTCTCGGATTGCAACTGCCGTGGCTGCAGTGGAAGCACCGCATCGACCTGCTGCACATGCAGTACCGGCTGCCGTTCGTGCGCACAGGCGCCTGCGCCTGCACCATCCACGACCTGCTGTTCGAGACCCATCCGCAGTTCTTCCCGCGCAGCTTCGTGCTGCAGTCGAAGCTGACCTTCCGGCATGCGGCGCGGCGCGCGAAGCTGCTGTTCGCGGTGAGCCAGTTCTCGAAGGGCGAGATCGCGCGGCTGTACGGCGTGCCGGCCGACGACATCGCGATCACCTACAACGGCGTCGACCCGCAGCGGTTCAGGCCCGGCCCCGAGGGGGCCGATGCGGTGCGCGAGCTCGGCCTGGAACCCGGCGGCTACCTGCTGACGGTGGGCCGGCTGGAGCCGCGCAAGAACCACGAGACGCTGATCCATGCGTATGCCGAGCTGGGTGCCGATGCGCCGCCGCTGGTGATCGTCGGCCAGCGCGACTTCAGCTACGAGCAGATCGACCGGGCGGTGGTGAAGCACGGCCTGCAGCAGCGCGTGCGCTTCCTGTCGAGCGTGGGCGACCAGGCCTTGCCGGCGGTGATGCGGCATGCGCTCGCGTTCGCGTACCCGGCCTTCGCCGAAGGCTTCGGCATGCCGGTGGCCGAGGCGATGGCCAGCGGCGTGCCGGTGATCACGTCGAACACCACCTCGCTGCCGGAGGTGGGCGGCACGGCGGCGCTGTATGCCGACCCGGAGTCCAGCGCCCAGCTGGCCGCCGCGCTGCGGCAGGTGCTGGGCGATGCGGCCTTGCGCGAGCGCATGCGCGCGCAGGGCCTGGAGCAGGTGCGCAAGTTCGACTGGCAGCAATCGGCGCAGGTGCTGGTGCACGGCGTGCGACGCTTCTTCGAACCCACGCCGTCGAGCCCGGCCGCCTACAACCCTTCCTCCAGAGCTGACCGATGACCAAGACCCTCCGCATCCTCGGCACGCGCGGCGTTCCGGCCGCCCACGGCGGTTTCGAGACCTTTGCCGAGCACCTGGCGCTGTACCTGGTGGAGCGCGGCTGGCGCGTGATCGTGTACTGCCAGGAGGACGGCACCGGCCCGGTGTTCGAAGACACCTGGCGCGGCGTCGAGCGGGTGCGCATGCCGGTGGACGCGCCGGGGCCGAAGGGCACGATCCTGTTCGACTGGCAGGCCACGCGCCACGCCGCGAAGCACCGCGACCTGTGCCTGACGCTCGGCTACAACACGGCGGTGTTCTGCACGCTGCTGCGCCTGAAGGGCGTGCCGAACCTGATCAACATGGACGGCATCGAGTGGTCGCGCGCCAAGTGGGGCGGGGTCGCGAAGACCTGGTTCTGGATGAACGACTGGGCCGGCTGCTGGCTCGGCAACCACCTGGTGGCCGACCACCCGGAGATCAAGCAGCACCTGAGCACGCGCGTGAACGCGAACAAGGTGACGACCATCGCCTATGGTGCCGACCCGCTGCGCGACATGCCGACCGCGCCGGTGCACGGCCTGGGCCTGGAGCCCGGCCGCTACCTGACGCTGGTGGCCCGGCCCGAGCCGGAGAACTCGATCCTGGAGGTGGTGCAGGGCTTCTCGCGCGCGCCGCGCGGCGTGACGCTGACGGTGCTCGGCAACTACTCGGCGGACAACGCGTACCACCGCGCGGTGAAGGAAGCGGCGAGCCCCGAGGTGAAATTCGTCGGCGCGATCTACGACAAGCCGACGGTGCAGGCGCTGCGCTTCCACAGCATGGCGTACGTGCACGGCCACCAGGTGGGCGGCACCAACCCGTCGCTGGTGGAGGCGCTCGGTGCGGGCAACGCGGTGATCGCGCACGACAACCGCTTCAACCGCTGGGTGGCCGGGCCGCAGGCGGGCTATTTCAACGGGGCCGACGGCTTCGCGACGACGCTGGAGGCGGTGCTGAAGGATCCGGCGCGGCTGACCGCGATGCAACAGGCGAGCCGCAGCCGCTTCGAGGAATGCTTCACCTGGAACCACATCCTGGCGCAGTACGAGCAACTGCTGCTGCAATGGCTGCCGGTGGCTTCCAGTGCTGCGGCGCGTGAGGGACGTGTTTCTTGAACTGCCGCTTTTTTTCGTGCAAAGGCGCGGGTGGGGAGGCTGCGGCGCGCCGTCGGGGGCGGTCCTCGGCCCCTGGGGGCCGAGGACTTCCCTCCGCTGACTGGCTTCATGGCCCGTCGCCGAAACTCCCTCCACTCACTTCGTTCGTTGTGGTCAAACAGTCGGCGACAGTCAGT
>NZ_LMDM01000049.1 GCF_001425825.1 Rhizobacter sp. Root1238 | reverse complement strand
TCGCAGCGATCGCCTCGTTCTTCGTCTTCGTCTTGCTTGGCATACATGCTCCTGGTCGTCATGCTATGCCTCGCACACAAAATTACTGACAGGCTCCGCGTCACCGCTGCGCGCCGACTTGCACCCACTCACCAACTCGCGCCGCCTCTTCAGACAGCAGCCTCAACGCCGTGACACTGAACCGCCGCAGCGAATCATGTCGACTCCGATCAATCAGCGGCGTGTGGTCATCGATGCGCAACCAATCGTCGAACTCGCCGATCTCCAACAGCGCCCGAACCCCATCGGCGACATCGATCGTCAGCCCAATCAGTCGGTTCAGGTGACGCGCCTCGATGAGCCGATCGTCCGTCGACTCATCGGTCCAGCGAAATTCCTCGAACTGTGAGGGAGAGGACGAGGGAGACTCCTCGTCGTCAGCGGCATCAATGCTCATGCGTATTGGCTCCAGAAGAGTTGAGGACGCGCGTGAAAAAGCCGCCAGTGGGCGGCCTCACGCGGGTATCTTCCGAGACGCCAATCTCGACCCAGGCTCTCGCCTGGGCGCGGCCAATGTAGCACGCACCCTGCAGCAGAATCGGCCTCATGCGCCATGTGCCACGTCGCTTGCTGATCGCCCTGGGAACCGCGCTGCTGCTCGCGCTCTTGCTCGTCTTTGCACCCTGGTACCTCACCCTCCCCACCACCCCCGACCCCTTCTACTCCGCCACCCACCGCGTCGCCTTCCGCCCCGGCACGCTGCTGCGCCAGGAGCCCTTCACCCGCGGCGTGCCCGAAGGCGCCGTCGCGTGGCGCATCCTCCATGCCACCACGCGCGACGACGGCTCGCCCGCCCTCGCCAGCGCCATCGTGATGGTCGCGCGCGATGCACCCGCCGGCCCGCGTCCGGTCGTCGCGTGGGCACACGGCAGCACCGGCATCGTGCGCGGCTGCGCGCCGTCGCTGCTCCGCGATCCGTTCGCCCATGTGCCCGCGCTGCAGCCGCTGCTGGCCCAGGGCTGGGTCTACGTCGCCACCGACTACCTGGGCCTGGGCGCCGACGGCATCCACCCCTACTTGGTCGGCACCGGCCAGGCCCGCTCGGCGCTCGACGCGGTGCGGGCCGCACGGCAGATGGCGGGCGTGGCAGTGTCCGGCCGCACCGTCGCCTGGGGCCATTCGCAAGGCGGCAACGCGGCGCTGTGGGCCGGCACGCTGGCACCCACCTACGCGCCCGACGTGCCGCTCGCCGGCATCGCCGCCATTGCGCCGGCCAGCGACCTGCCGGCGCTGGTCGACGGCGCGCAGCACACCCCCATCGGCCGCATCACCTCGGCGTACCTGCTGCAGGCCTACAGCGACACCTATGGCGACGTGAGCTTCGACGCCTACGCACGTGGCTGGCCGGCGCGGGTGGCGCGCGACATCGCCTCACGCTGCCTTGCGGGTCGCGGGGCCTGGTTCACCGCGCTCGAAGCGTTGGCCCTCGGCGGCAGCATCTTCTCGGCGCCGCCCACCAGCGGCCCGCTGGGGCAGCGGCTCGCGCAGAACACGCCGGTCGGGCCGTGGCCGCAGCCGGTGCTGGTCGCGCAGGGGCTGGCCGATGCGCTGGTGCCGGCCGATGTGCAGTCGCGCTTCGTCGCGGCACGGTGCCAGGCGGGGCAGGTGATCGACTACCGGCGGTATGCGGGACGGGATCACCTGTCGGTGCTGGCGGCGGATTCGCCGTTGACGCAGGAGCTGGTGGCGTGGACTCAGCGGCGCCTGTCAGGCGCACCGGCAGATGCGGCGTGCCGCGATTGATCGCCCAGCCTCCCCCGCCACACCTCCAGCAACGCCACACCCATCGCCAGCGCCAGCGGCCCGATCACCAGCCCCGTCGCGCCGAACGCGACCAGCCCGCCGACGATCGCGATGAACGCCGGCAGCGTGTGCAGCCGCAGCTGCCGGCCGATCAGCACCGGGTACAGCAGGTTGTCGACCAGCGCGACGACGACCGACCCCCACAGCGTGAGGATCAGCGCTTTCTCCCAGTTGCCCTCCAGCAGCAAAAGCCCCGCCGCCGGGATCCACACGATGGCCGCGCCCAGCACCGGCAGCATCGACAGCACGAACATCACCAGCCCCCAAAGCATCGGCGCCGGCAACCCGAGCCACCAGAACATCAGCCCGCCCAGCAGCCCCTGCAGCGCCGCGATCAACACGGTGCCGATCACGCTGGCACGCACCACCTCGGCCACGCGATTGAAGATGCGACTCGTCTCGCGCGGCGTCAGCGGCAGGATGCCGCGCAGGTAGCGCAGTGCCGGTTCGCGGTCGCGCAGCAGGTAGAACAGCGCGAAGAAGGTCACCAGCAGCTGCACGCTGCCCCACATCGAGCCGGTCAGGAAGCCCTGCAGCCGTGGTGCCAGCTGCTTGGCCATCTCGTCGCTCGACGGGATCTGCTTCGTGGCCCACGCAACGGCGCGTGCCAGCGTCGGGCGGTCGCGCACCAGGTCGTCGACGCGTTGGCGCACTTCGTCGGAGCGCAGGTGCTCCCAACCATCGCGTGCCTTGTCGACCATCACCGGGGCGACTGCTGCCGCGGGCACCAGCAGCACGGCCGCCAGCAAGGCGGTCGTCAGGCCGGCACTCAGGTTCGGGCGGCGCACGCGCCGGGCAATGCGCCGGTGCAAACCGTTCGCGACGATCGCCAGCGCCACCGCCCACACCAGCGCCGACACGAAGGGCTCGGTCATGCGCCAGCACAGCACCAGCACGATCAGCGTGATGGCGGCGAGCGCGAACACCGAGACGCGGTTGCGCGTCAGGCCGCCTTGTGGCGGCGCATCGGAGGGGCCGTCAGGGGCATCGGGATCGTGGCGGTCCATTCAGGGGCGCGGGCAATCGGCGTTCCCGCTGAAATGAACGGCAGCCCCTTCGACGGACGGGCCCTCGACAAGCTCGGTCCCTGCTCAGGGCGAACGGGACTCGGGAGAACGGGGCTCAAACGGGACTCAGGGAGAACGGGATAGTGAGCGGACGAGAACCCGCATCCATCCACTCGCCTCCCCCACCCCCAACACCTCCCGCACCCCCGGCTCCATCGTCGCCAGCATCCCCTGCCGGAACGCCCAGCGCGTGCCGAACGGCACGGTCAGCTTCACCACATCGCGCAGGCACAGGCGTGCCAGGCGCTCGCCCTCCGGCGTGCGGGCCATGCAGCGCGCTTCGTAGTCGCGCTGCAGTTGCTGCCAGGCCGGCAGCGTGTCCGGCAGCTCGCTGATCCCCATCTCCTGCCCCACCCGCTGCCAGAAGCCCAGCAGCAGTGCCGTCTCCCGCGCATCCACCTTCACCCGTGCATGCCGCGCGTTCCAGCGCAGCGGCTCCAGGAAGAACGTGGCCAGCACGTAGCGGTAGTCGCTCGCATCCGCAGGCACGTGCCGGTGCACGTCGCGCAGCCGCTGCAGCGCCGCCTGCCCCGCTTCGCTGTCGAAGCCATGGCAGATCAGCTCGCGCAGCGTCTGCCGCGTGCGCGCCAGCCGGGCCTGCGTCTGCGACACCAGCTGCGCATGCCCGTAAAGCGCCGTCACCAGGTGCGCGATGCCCATCATGCGGATCAGCGCCAGGTAGGTGCCGATGCGAAACGTCATCCGGTGCCGGCCGTAGTACAGCGCCTCGATCTCGGTCATCTCGGTCCCGTCAGGTTGAGCTGCGCATTCTCGGCGAGCCCGCGGTCGACAATGCAGCATCCGCCCCGCCCGGAGCTCGCGATGTCCATCCCGTCCGCCACGTCAGTCACCGAGTTCGAAGCCCAGCTGCAGAGCTGGCGCCACCACCTGCACCGCCATCCCGAGACCGGCTTCCACGAGCACCGCACCGCCGACCACGTCGCTCGCGTGTTGGAACTGCTGGGCCTCGACGTGCAGCGCGGCATCGGCGGCACCGGCGTGGTGGGCACGCTGACGGTGGGCCGCGGCCGCGGCGCGATCGGCCTGCGGGCCGACATGGACGCCCTCGCCCTCACCGAAGCCGCCGAAGGCCGCGCCCACGCATCGCTGAACCCCGGCTGCATGCACGCCTGCGGGCACGACGGCCACATGGCGATGCTGCTCGGCGCGGCGCAGCTGCTGGCCCAGCGGCGCGATTTCGACGGCACGGTGCGCTTCATCTTCCAGCCCGCCGAAGAACACGGCCGCGGCGCAGCCGCGATGATGGCCGACGGCCTGTTCGAGCGCTTCCCGGTCGACGAGATCTACGGCGCGCACAACATGCCGGGGCTGCCGGTCGGCCACATCGCCACCCGCGTCGGCGGCATCATGGCCAGCGAAGACGACTTCGTGATCCGCATCACCGGCCGCGGCGGCCATGCGGCCCGGCCGCACATGGCCGTCGACCCGCTGGTGATCGGCGCCGAGATCGTGCTGGCGCTGCAGACCATCGTCGCGCGTTCGGTCGACCCCGGGCAGCCAGCCGTCGTCTCGTGCACCGAGTTCATCACCGACGGCATCCGCAACGCGCTGCCGACGCACGTGACGATCAAGGGCGACACGCGCAGCTACGCGCCCGAGGTGCAGGCGCTGCTCGCGCGTCGCCTGCGCGAGCTGTGCGAAGGCATCTGCAGCGCGCACGGCGCAAGCTGCAGCGTCGACTACACGCGCGAGTTCGCGCCGACGGTGAACTGGGCGCAGTGCGTGCCGGTCGCGGTGGCCGCGGCCGCCGAGGTGGTGGGCGCCGACCGCGTCGACGACGAGGTCGCGCCGATGATGATCTCGGAAGACTTCGGCGCCTTCCTGCGCGTGCTGCCCGGCGCCTTCGTCTTCATCGGCAACGGCGATGGCGACAGCCCCGGCGCGGTGCCGCTGCACAACGCGCGCTATGACTTCAACGACGCGCTGCTGCCGATCGGCGCGCGCTGGTTCGCCGAGATCGTGCGCCAGCGCCTGCCGCGCAAGGAGGCCTGATGCCGTTCGTCAACCCGCGGGCCGAACGCCGGCCGTACGACGCCGAGTTGCAGGCGATCCTGAATGTGGCTTCGGGGCGCGAGGGCCGCCGCTGGCTGCGCGCCTGGCCGCTGCTGAACCCGGGCGCGACGCCGCTGTGGCCGCTGCCGCGGCTGGCCGCGCAGCTGGGCATCGCCCACCTGGCGGTGAAGGACGAATCGACGCGCTCGCCGCTCGGCAGCTTCAAGGCGCTGGGCGCGCCGCTCGCGCTGCTGCGGCTGGTGCTGCGGCGCTGGCCCGATCGCGCCTGGCGGCCGGCCGACCTGCTGGCCGGCCGGCACGCAGACGCGCTGCGCGAACTGGTGGTGATCAGCGCGACCGACGGCAACCACGGCCGGGCGCTCGCGGCCGCGGCGCAGTCCGTCGGCTGCCGCTGCGTGATCGTGCTGCATGCGCAGGTCAGCGCCGAGCGCGAGGCGCCGATCGCGGCCTTCGGTGCCGAGATCGTGCGCATCGCCGGCGACTACGACGCGTCGGTGCGCGAAGCCGCGCGGCTCGCTTCAGCGCACGGCTGGACGGTCGTCTCCGACACCTCGTACGACGGCTACGAAGCGATCCCGCGCGACGTGATGCAGGGCTACGGCACGATCGCCGACGAAGTGCTGGAGACCGGCGGCGCACCGTTCACGCACGTCATCGTGCAAGGCGGCGTCGGCGGGCTCGCGGCCGGCGTCGTCAGCCATTTCTGGGAACGCTTCGGTGCGCAGCGGCCGGCGTTCATCGTCGTCGAGCCGGCGCAGGCGGACTGCCTGCTGCAGAGCGCGCGCCGCGGCACGGCGGCGCGTGCCAGCGGGTCGGTCGATTCGGTGATGGCGGGGCTCGCCTGTGGCGAGACCTCGCCGCTCGCGTGGCGCTTCCTGCAACCGGCCGTCGATGCCTTCATCACGGTGGACGACGACGCGGCGGTGCAGGCAATGCGCATGCTGGCCGAAGGCCGCGCCGGCGATGTGCCGGTGCTCGCCGGTGATTCCGGCGCGGCCGGGCTGGCGGGGTTGATGGACGTGCTGGCCGATCGCGATGCGGCGCGGCAGCTCGGCCTGGATGCACGCGCCCGCGTGCTGCTGCTGAACACCGAAGGCGCGACCGCGCCGGGCGTCTACGAATCCCTCACCGGCCGATCGGCCGATGCGGTGCTGGCGGCGCAGAGCGCGTGGCGCGCCCGCGACGGCATCGACGAGGCCGCGCTGATGGCGCGCATCGACCAGCACGGCCGCATCGGCGCGATCGACGGGGGCGGCGTCTGCCGCATCGCGCTGACCGATGCCGACCGCGCCGGCCGCGAGCAGCTGGTGCAGTGGATGAACGACGCGAAGCTCGACGTGCAGGTCGACCAGATCGGCAACATCTTCGGCACGCGCGCCGGCACGCACGACCTGGCGCCGGTGATGACCGGATCGCACATCGACACCGTCGCCACCGGCGGCCGCTACGACGGTATCTACGGTGTGATGGCCGGGCTGGAGGTCATCCACTGTCTTGACGCGCACGGCGTGCGCACCCGCCGCCCGCTGGTGGTGGCCGCCTTCACGAACGAGGAAGGCGTGCGCTTCATGCCCGACATGATGGGCTCGCTGGTGCATGCCGGCGGGCTGCCGCTGCAGCAGGCGCTCGACACCGTCGGCACCGGCGGCGCGCGGCTCGGCGACGAGCTGCAGCGCATCGGCTTCGCCGGCGCGATGCGCTGCGGCACGCTGCGCCCGCACGCGTTCGTCGAACTGCACATCGAGCAGGGGCCGGTGCTGGAGGCCGAGGGCATCGCGATCGGCGCGGTGCACGACCTGCAGGGCATCTCGTGGCAGTCGTTCGCGATCCAGGGGCAGTCGAACCATGCGGGCACTACACCGATGCCGCTGCGCCACGACGCCGGGTATTGCGCGGCGGCGATCGCGGTGTTCGTGCGCGAGCTGGCGCTGCGCTTCGGCGGGCCGCAGGTCGGCACGGTCGGCGCGATCGACCTGCATCCGAACCTGGTCAACGTGATCGCGTCGAGGGCGACGATCACGGTGGACCTGCGCAACACCGACGAGGCGGTGCTGCAACGGGCCGAGGCGGAGCTGGCGGGGTTTGTGCAGCGGCTGGCGCTCGAGCAGGGCGTGACGATCACCGCGACGCCGCTGGCGCGCTTCGAGCCGGTGCGCTTCGACGAGCGGCTGGTCGGCTGCATCGAGCAGGCCGCTGCGGCGCGTGGGCTGACGCAGCGGCGCATCACCTCGGGTGCGGGGCACGACGCGCAGATGATCGCGCGCATCGCGCCGTCGGCGATGATCTTCGTGCCGAGCCGCGGCGGCATCAGCCACAACCCGCGCGAGTTCACCGCGCCCGGTCAACTGCGTGACGGCGCGAACGTGCTGCTCGACGTGCTGCGCGCGCTGGCGGACGAATAGCAAAGAACCCGTTCCCGGAACGGAGAAAACACCCGTTCGCCCTGAGCCCGTCGAAGGGCCGGCGCGCATCACACCAAGGCTTCGACAAGCTCAGCCCGAACGGGGAAGCCCGAGCGGGGAGGCTCGAACGGAGAAGCCCGAACGGATAAACACCCGTTCGCCCTGAGTCTGTCGAAGGGCCTGCGCGCACCACACCGAGGCCTCGACAAGCTCAGCGCGGCACCAGCCTCGTCCCGGTGACCTGCTCCTGCGCCTCGACCAGCGACGGCACGAACTTCGCGCCATGCCCGAGCGCGCTCGCGAGCGTCAGCGACTGGTGCACCGCCTCGCCCAGCCACGCCGGCACCGTCAGGCTCTCGGCCAGGTGCGTGTAGTACCGCAGGTCCTTGCGCGCGTTGTCGAGCTCGAACGACAAGCCCTTCACATCGCCCTGCAGCGTCTTCGCCATCGCCTGGAACAGCCCCGAGTTGACCGCGCCGACCGTCGTCACCGCAACCAGCTGCCCCAGGTCGACGCCGGCGCGCCGGCCGACCGCGAAGACCTCGGCCGTCGACGTGCAGATGGCCTGCGCCATGAAGTTGTAGAGCAGCTTGACGACATGCCCCGCGCCGGGCGGCCCGACGTGGTGCAGGTTCTCGGCGAAGCAGCGCAGCCACGGCTCGATGCGCGCGAAATCCGCCTGCTCGGCACCGACCATCACGGTCAACCGGCCCGCCTCGGCATCGGCCGCCGAGCGCGCCAGCGGTGCATCGACCAGCAGCACCTGCTGCGCGGCACAGCGCTCGCGCAACGCAGCGGTCGACGCCGGCTCGCTGGTCGAGCAATCGATGATCACCAGCCCCGGCTTGGGCCGCGCCAGCAGCCCGCGGTCGCCGGTGAACAGCCCTTCGACCTGCGGCGTGCCGGTGACGCAGATGAACACCGCATCGCAGCGCGCCGCCAGTTCGGCCGGCGAATCGGCCTGCACCGCGCCGCGCTCGAGCAGGTCGGCCACGCGCTCGCGGTTTCGGTGCACCGTGAGGTGCAGCGCATGGCCCTTCAGCTGCAGGTTCTTCGCCATGCCGTGGCCCATCAGGCCGCTGGCGCCGATGAATCCGATGTTGCTCATCCGATGGTCTCCTTGTGGGGGTTTGGCAAGAGAGTTGGCAGAATCCGCAGCTCATGACCCGCCTCACCGAGCCCCGGCCGCTGCCTGTCGAAGCACAGGACGTCGCGCGGCTGCTCGGCGAAGACATCATCTTCGGCCGGCTCGCGCCCGGCAGCCGGCTGGTCGAAGACCCGCTGATGGCGCGCTTCGGCGCCACGCGCCACGGCGTGCGCCAGGCGCTGGCCGAGCTGGAGCGCATCGGCATCGTGGTGCGCGAGAAGAACAAGGGCGCCAGCGTGCGCGCGCTGGCCGCCACCGAGGTGCGGCAGATCTACGAGGTGCGCGAGCTGCTGCACCGGCAGGCGGCGCTGCGCATTCCGCTGCCGGCCGATGCCGCGCTGGTGTCGGCGCTCGAGGCGCTGCAGCGGCAGTTCGTCGCGGCGCTGCGGGCCGGCGACCACGGCACGGTGCACCGCATCAACGACGAGTTCCACCTGACGCTGTTCGGCGGCTGCGGCAACCCCTACCTGACCGGCTCGATCCGCCACTACATGTGGCTCAGCCTGCCGGTGCGGGCCCAGCGCACCGCCGCGGCCGGCCATTCGGAAGCCGCGGCCGAGGAGCACCTGGAGATGATCCGGCTGCTGAAGGGCCGCGACAACGCGGCGTTGGCGGAGTTGTGCGTGGCGCATCTGCAGCTCGCGAAGCGGGACTACCTGGACAACGCCGATCACCAGCGGTGATGGACCTGGGCTTTCGCGTGCGTTGCGTAGATCGAATCCACGGCCTGCATCGTCTCGGCTGACAAGGCCGGCAGGTCGGCCGCGCGCATGTTCTCCTCGACCTGCGCCGGCTTGCGCCCGCCTGGAATCGCGCAGGTCACCGCCTGCTGCATCAGGATCCAGCGCAGCGCGAACTGCGCGAGCGTCTGGCCGGCCGGCACCAGCGGGCGCAGCGCCTCCACGGCGTCGAGGCCGCTCGCATAGTCGAGCCCCGAGAAGGTCTCGCCCTTGTCGAACGCCGCCCCCTCGCGGTTGAAGCTGCGGTGGTCGTCGGCGGCGAACTGCGTCTGCCGCGAGAGCCCGCCCGACAGCAGCCCCGACGACAGCGGCAGCCGCGCAAGGATGCCGACGCGGCGCGCCAGCGTCTCGCGGAAAAGCAGCTCGGCCGGGCGCTGCCGGAAGATGTTGTAGACGATCTGCACCGACTGCACGCCGGGGAAGTCGATCGCCTTCAGCGCCTCTTCGACCTTCTCGACGCTGACGCCGTAGTGGCGCAGCTTGCCGGCGCGCACCAGGTCGTCGAGCACGCCGAACACCTCGGGCATGTAGTACACCGGCGTCGGCGGGCAGTGCAGCTGCAGCAGGTCGAGCGCGTCGGTGTCGAGGTTGCGCAGGCTGCGCTCGACGAACGCCGTCAGGTTCTTGCGGTCGTAGCCCTCGGCCACGTGCGGGTTCAGCCGCCGCCCGGCCTTGGTCGCGACGTAGAACGGCTCGCTGCGCTCCTTGCGCAGCCGCGCGATCAGCCGCTCGCTGTGGCCGTCGCCATAGACATCGGCGGTGTCGAAGAAGTTGACGCCCAGGTCGAGCGCGCGGTGCAGCGCGGCCATCGATTCGTCGTCGTTCACCTGGCCCCAGGTGCCGCCGATGGCCCAGGCGCCGAAGCTGATCGTCGACACCTTCCAGCCGGTGCGGCCGAGTTCGCGGTAATGCATGAGAAATAGCCTTCAGGGTGGGATGGCGATTATCGATAATTTTTGACGTCCGGCAGCAAGGGCCAATTGCGAACCCTTCTCATCGCGGGGTCGGCGCCATTTATCATGCGCGCACCGACGTCATCCATCGCCCCCTCAATCGCCAGCCATCGCGGCTTCGCATGGAACCGCATCCATGCCGAGCATCGCCCAGCCAGCACAAAGTGCCCGCAACAGGGCATCGGAGTTCCTTTTCCCATGGCAGTCCAGTCTCTCTACCGGCCGTTGACGGCTGTTGCGCTCGCGATCGCCGCGTTGCCGTCCGCATTGCATGCCCAGCAGGCCGCTGATCCCGATGTCGCCCCCGAGGTCACGCTCGAACCGGTGCAGATCAGCGGCAACTGGCTGGGCAGCGGCCTGCAGAACAGCGTGAAGAGCTTCGCCGGCGCGCGCACCGTGGTGCAGAAGAGCGAGATCGAGCAGACCGGCGCGGCGTCGATCGGCGACGCGATGCGCCGCATCCCCGGCGTTCAGGCGACCGAGAACTCCGGCACCGCCGGCAGCGCGATCTCGCTGAACGTCGGCGTGCGCGGGCTGACCGGGCGCTACTCGCCGCGCTCCACCGTGCTGCTCGACGGCATCCCGCTCGCGGTCGCGCCGTACGGCCAGCCGCAGCTGTCGTTCGCGCCGGTGAGCCTGAACAACATCGAGTCGGTCGACGTGGTGCGCGGCGGCGGCGCGGTGCGCTACGGCCCGCAGAACGTCGGCGGCATCATCAACTTCAACACCCGTCCGATCCCGGCGAGCGACACGCTGAGCGGCGACGCGACCGTCCGCTACAACGACTTCAGCGAAGGCGGCGGTCACAACACGCAGTACAGCCTGTTCCTCGGCCGCGAGCTCGACAACGGGCTCGGCCTCGCGCTGCTGTATTCGGGGCTGGACGGCAGCGAATGGCGCGCCGGCAGCGACGAGAAGGTCAACGACCTGGCCGTCAAGTTCCGCCAGCCGCTGGGCGGCAAGGCCGAGGTCTACGGCAAGGTCTCGTACTACGACGTCACGTCGCGCACGCCCGGCGGCCTGACGCCCGACCAGTACGACGCCGACCCGTTCCAGAACACCCGGCCGACCGACTACTGGAGCGGCGTGCGCAAGGGCATCGACCTGGGGTACCTGAACCCGCTGTCGGCCACGCAGGAAGCCGAGGTGCGGCTCTACTACAACGAGAGTTCGCGGGCGAGCGTGCTGACCAACGGCGTCGTGTTGACGCACCAGCCGCGCAACTACCGCGTGCTGGGGATCGAGCCGCGCTACACGCAGCGCCTGCTGTCCGGCGCGGTGGCGCACGACGTGACGCTGGGCTATCGGTTCATCCGCGAGCGCGGCGACGACAACAGCTTCACCGAAGTCATCCTGAGCGGAGCGGTCAACCCGACGACCCGCTTCGACAACGAGACCGATGCCCATGCGGTGTATGTCGACGACCGCATCGCGATCGGCGACTGGCGCATCACGCCGGGCGTGCGCTTCGAGCACATCAGCTCCACGCGGATCGACGGTGCCGGCAAGAGCTTCGAAACCGACAACGACAAGGCCCTGCCGTCGCTGAACATCGCCTGGCTGGTCACCGGCGAATGGACGCTGTTCGGCAACTACAACACCTCGTTCGGCCCGGTGCAGAACATCCAGCTGAACTCGCAGACGGCAGCCAACCCGCTGAAGCCGGAGGTCGCGAAGACCTTCGAGCTGGGCACGCGCTGGAAAAGTGCGTCGCTGAGCGCCGAGCTGACCGCGTTCCGCCTGCGCTTCGACAACCAGATCCAGCAGGTCCCTCTCATCACACCGGCCACGTTCCGGAATGTGGGCGAGACCAAGCACGACGGCATCGAGACCGCCATCGACTACCGCTTCGACAAGGACAGCGCGTTCGCCGGCCTGAACGTCTTCGCGAACTACACGCACACCCGCGCGCTGCAGGCCTCGGGCGACACGGCCGGCAACGAGGTGCCGTTCTACTCGCGCGACACCGACACCGTCGGCGCGCGCTACGTGCTGGGCGCCTGGGCGTTCAACCTGTCCAGCACGCACCAGACCTCGCAGTACGCCGACAACGCCAACACCTGGACCGAAACGGCCAACGCCGGCAACGGCCTCGTGCCCGGCTACCGCCTGTGGAACGCGCAGGTCGGCTGGAAGCTGCCGACCGCCACCGCGATCGACCTGCAACTCGGCGTCAACAACCTGGCCGACAAGCGCTACTACACGCGCAATGTCGACGGCAACGCCGGCCGCATGGTGGGCGCACCACGCACCACTTACGTCCAGGCGCGCGTGGCGTTCTGATGAGCAGCGCCGTCGTGCAAGCGCCATCGCGGCGCCAGGGCCTGCGCCGCGTGTGGCTGCGGCTGCACCGCTGGCTCGGGCTCAGCGTCGGCTGGGTGCTGGCGCTGGTCGGCCTGCTGGGCGCGGTGCTGGTGGTCGCGCAGCCGGTCGACCGCTGGGCGCACCCGAACCTGTTCAAGGCCGAGGCGAACGCTGCGCAGGCCGTCGCGCTGGAGCCGATCCGCCAGCGGCTGGCGGCCGAGTTCGGCAGCACCAGCACCTTCACCTTCCGCCCGCCGCGCACGGCCGACGACACGCTGTGGGTGCTGGTGCGCGCCAAGCGCTGGAGCGGCACGGTGTACGTCGACCCGGCCACCGGCCGCGAGCAGGGCCGGCGCGGCGACAGCGAGGGCTTTGTCGGCTTCGCGTTCAAGCTGCACAGCTCGCTGCTGCTGCAGGACACCGGCAAGGCGCTGCTCGCCTGCGGCGCACTGGTCTACCTGGCGATGCTGGTCACCGGCGCGGTGCTGTGGTGGCCGCGCCGTTGGCCGCCGTCGTGGCGCATCGAGCTGCGCCAGGGCGTGCTGCGCGGGCTGTTCGACCTGCACCGCACCGGCGGCGTGCTGATGGGGCTGGTGATCGCGGTGTCGGTGGCGAGCGGGGCCTACATGGCCTGGCGGCCGCTCGGCGAGGCCGTCAGCTGGCTGGCCGGCGCGAAGACCACCGGCGCGCCGACGCTGCCGAAGGACACCGTGGGCGGCACGCCGGTGACGGTCGACGAGATGGTCGCGCAGGCGAAGCAGCGCTTCCCGTCGGACCCGATCGGCTACCTGCAGTTGCCCGGTGCGCCGGACCGCCCGGTGCGGGTGCGCATGATGCTGCCGGACGATCCGCACCCGAACGGCCTGACCAACGTCTGGCTGCACCCGCGCACCGGCGAGGTGGTGGGCGTGCAGCGCTGGAGCGAACTGGACCCCGGCGCGCGCGCCGTGGCCTGGGTCTACCCGCTGCACATCGGCGAGCTCGGCGGCTTGCCGCAGCAGGTGCTGACCTTCTTCAGCGGCCTGGCGTTCGGCGGCCTCGGGCTGACCGGCGTGTGGCTGTGGTGGCGCCGCCGGCCGGCGTAGGCCACCGCGCCTCATTTCGTCACACAGGCGCACGCGTCATCACGCGTCATCACTTGTCCGTGCCGTTTGTCTGAGCAAGCGCGGCGCGTTCTGCATTCTTCCTGCAGAACTGTTCGATAGCGTGTCCGCTTCCGGTGTGGACACGAAGGCGGACGGGCATGAGCGGCAGCAACGACGAGATGGAGACCCAGTTGATGCGCTGGCCGCTGCGCCTGCTGCTGCAGGGGCTGGACGCCCGCGACGAGAGCGCGGTGCGCCGCTTCCTGGCGCGCGCCAGCCGCCAGTTGAAGCACGACTGGCAGGTGGTCCACGATGGCGATGCCGACGTCGTGATGGTGGCGGGGCTCGAGGTCGACACGGTCCGCGGCATGCTCGAGCCGCCGTTGATGACGCTGCACCTCGTGCCGCCCGGGCAGGATCCGCGCGCGCTGGCCTGGCGCACCGGTCGCGCCCCCGGTTCGGTGCTGAGCAGCCCGCTGCAGTTCGATGCGCTGGTCGAGGCGCTCGAATGCGCCGAGCACTGCGCCACCGGCGAGGTGCCCGCCACGTTCACGCAACTGTCGGCCGGCTGCCGCTTCCGGCTGCGCCGCTGGCCGCCCGCCGGGCTGCTGTGGGACGACGCCGAGAACCTGCGCCTGGCCAGCTTCCTGCTGACCCGCTCGCTCGACCTCGAGAAGCTGATGCGGCTCAGCAACGTCAGCGCCGACAAGTGCGTCGCCTTCATCACGCGGATGGCCTCGGCCAACCTGCTGCACCTCGAACCGGTGGGCAACGGCGCCGGGCCTGCCGCGCTGCCGGCGCTCCCGCTCCCCGCGGCGCCGGCGCGCCGGACCGCCCCGGCCCCGGGCGGACCCTTCAACGCGATGCGCCGATGGCTGCGCCTGGCGAGCCGCTGAGGAGACACCGATGCCGCACGCCGCATTTCCCGAGATCGCGTTCCACAGCTGCGCCCCGGAAGCCGTGGCGGCGCCGCGCGATCCCGCCGCAATCGCCCTCGCCGGCATCTGCCGGCAACCCGGCGTCGAAGGCTGTGCGCTGGTCGACGCGTCCACCGGGACGGTGCAGTACGCCAGCGGCCGCCACCGCGGCGACGGCAGCGCCTGGGAGGCCGCGGCCGACTACTGGCGCCTGTACCACCGGCAGCAACGGCATTTCGCGCCGTGGGGCCCGCTGCGCGCTGCGGTGTTCGTGCACGCCGGCGGGGCGATCGGCGTGCTGCCGTGCTGCGACGAGCCGCCACTGGTGGTGGTGGTCTGCAGCCGCGGCGACGGCGTCGACTGGGAAGAGTGCGAACGCCTGACGCATGCGCTCGGCGCTGTGCTTCGGTCGCTGCTCGACCGGCCGCTGGTCGAAGCCGCCGCCTGATTGCGCCGCAGCGGGCCATCCGACGGCCAGCCATCGCGTTTCCATGGGGCATCGATACCCGAATCCGATGCACCAATACCAATTCATGCCACGCCTCGCAAGCATTGCAAGCGGGTGAAACCGTTTCCACTTCGAACCGGGCCGGCCTCCTACCATCCGGCGGACTTCAGCCTCGGCGCCCCCTGAGCCCCGAGCCCGCGAAGCCCCACAAGGAGAACGACCCATGTTTCCGTTTCGAAGCAGCAAGCTCTGCCTGGCGTTGATCGTCGGCGCCGGCTTCACGCAGCTCGGCCACGCCGCCGACCTGGCCGCCGGCCGCTACACCGTCCGCTCGTCGTTCAGCGGCCTGTGCCTGGCGGTCGACGGCGCATCGACCGCCGAAGGCGCGAACGTCGTGCAATGGACCTGCGACAACGCGGCCGCGCGCCAGTTCGACCTGCAGCGCGACGCCCAGGGCTACTACCGGCTGGTGAACGTGAACAGCGGCAAGGTCGTCGACGTGCAGGACATCTCGACCGCCAACGGCGCCAACGTGCACCAGTGGACCTGGCTGAACGGCGACAACCAGCGCGTCGCGCTGCAGGACCTGGGCGGCGGCAAGTACTACGTGCGCTTCAAGCACAGCAACAAGTGCATGGACGTCGGCAACGCGAGCCGCTCGCCGGGCGGCGCCATCGGCCAGTGGGAGTGCAACGACGGCGAGTCCGAGAAGTGGAGTTTCGTGCCGGTGGCCGGCGCGCCCGCTCCGGCGCCAGCGCCCGCCCCGGCACCGACGCCGGCCCCCGCGCCGTCGTCGCGCTACAGCGTGCGTTCCAACTTCAGCGGCCTGTGCCTGGCCGTCGCCGGCGACTCGACCGTCAGCGGCGCCGACATCGTGCAGATGGCCTGCAACAGCTCGCTCGGCCGGCTGTTCGACCTGGTGCGCGACACCGAGGGCTACTACCACCTGACCAATGCCAACAGCGGCAAGGTCATCGACGTGCAGGACGTGTCGACCGCCGACGGCGCGAACGTGCACCAGTGGCAGTACGGCGGCGGCGACAACCAGCGCTTCGCGCTCGACAACCTGGGCGGCGGGCTGGTGAACGTGCGCTTCAAGCACAGCAGCAAGTGCCTGGACGTCGGCAACTTCAGCAAGGCCGAAGGCGGCCACATCGGGCAGTGGAGCTGCAACGGCGGCGAGACCGAGAAGTGGACGCTGGTCGCGGCCGCGCCGGCGCCTTCGCCTGCCCCGGCACCGGCGCCCGCGCCAGCGCCCGCTCCGGCGCCCGCCCCCACGCCGGCACCGGCTCCCGCACCAGCGCCTGCGCCGGCCCCTGCGCCCGCACCGAGCCCCGCTCCGGCACCAGCGCCTGCTCCGGCGCCCGCACCCGCGCCCGCCCCGGCACCTGCACCGGCCCCCGCACCGGCTCCCCCCCCCGCGCCGGTCCCCGGCCGTGGTGCCAACGTGCCCTGGGTCGAGTACCAGGCCGAAGACGGAACCACCAACGCGCAGATCCTCGGCCCGAGCCGCCAGAAGTGGGATGCGAACCACATCGAGGCCGAGGCCATCGGTCGCAAGGCGGTGCGGCTCAACAAGACCGGTGACTACGTGTCGTTCAAGACCACGAAGGCCGGCAACGGCGTCGTCGTGCGCTACTCGATCCCCGACGCCCCGGGCGGCGGCGGCATCGACAGCACGCTCGGCCTGTACGTGAACGGCGTGCGCGTGAAGACGCTGCCGCTGACCTCGCGCTACAGCTGGTCGTACCAGGGCGGGCTGATCGGCGATCCGATCGTCGACAAGCCGGCCGGCCAGCCGCACACCTTCTTCGACGAGGTGCGCACGCTGGTCGACACCATCCCGGCTGGCGCGACGGTGATGCTGCGCCGCGATGCGCAGGACACCGCCGCGTTCTACGTGATCGACCTGGTCGACATCGAGCCGGTGCCCGACGCGCTGACGATGCCGGCGGGCTTCACGTCGGTGACGAGCTTCGGCATCCAGCCGAACGACGGCAAGGACCACGCCGACGACGTGCTGCGCGCGATGCGCTCGACCAGCAAGCTGTGGTTCCCGCCGGGCGACTACCTGCTGCAGAAGATCTCCGGCGGCAACGTCGGGCTCGACAACCCGGGCATCGAGGTGCGCGGTGCGGGCATGTGGCACACGAACCTGAAGGGCCCGAAGTCGCTGTTCTTCTGCTACGGCGCCAGCGCGAAATGCGTGTTCGGCGACTTCTCGATCCTCGGCGAATCGAAGGCCCGGGCCGAGGAGTCGGAAGGCGTGCAGAAGGCCTTCGCCGGCCCGATGGGCGCCAACAGCCTGATCGAGAACGTCTGGATCGAGCACGTGGTCGGTGCGATCTGGGTCGGCAACGATCCCCCGTACCAGACGCAGGCGACGCAGAACCTGACGATCCGCAACTGCCGCATCCGCAACACGTACGCCGACGGGATCAACCTCGACAACGGCACGTCGAACTCGGTGGTCGAGAACTGCCACCTGCGCAACACCGGCGACGACGCGCTGGTGGTGTGGTCGATCAAGTGGACCGATTGGGTCAAGGAGAAGACCTACCAGCTGGGCGAGAACTTCATCAGCCCGGAAGGCAAGAACGCGCCCGACCAGGGCCAGGGCGTCAACAACGTGTTCCGCAACAACACGGTGCAGATGCCGTGGCGCGCCAACTGCTTCGCGGCGTATGGCGGTGCGAACAACGTGTTCAAGGACAGCGTCTGCGAAGACGTGCTGACCTACCCGGGCATCCTGATCGACAACGAGTTCAGCCCGTACCCGTTCGGCCCGGCGACGACGACCTTCAGCAACATCTCGCTGATCCGCGCGGGCGGCCCGATGTTCATGGAGAACACCGGCACGCCGTGGCAGCACGGCGCGCTGAAGTTCTACCTGCGCGAAGGCAGCATCAACGACGTGCTGGTGGAGAACCTCGACATCGTCGATCCGACCTACTCCGGCATCGAGTTCCGCGGCTTCGGCACGGCCTTCGTGCCGCCGGGCGAGAAGTTCCACCCGGACCTGCTGCGCGACGCCGACAACGCGAAGTTCAGCAACGTCAGGCTGAAGAACGTCAGGATCACCAACCCCGGCAAGTACGGCATCGAGGTCATCGACAACGGTGGCCGCGGCGCGGTGAACTTCGACGGCGTGGTGGTGACGAACCCGGCGCTCGGCGGGCTGAAGCAGGACACCGCGCCGAGCAGCTTCTTCATCCGCGGGAGTGGCAACTCGGGCTGGTGAGCGGCGGCGCCGTGGGGTTGCTCCCGGCGCTCGCTGCGCGCCTGCAAGGCCTGCCCTAGACTCGCCCCGCATCAACGACTGCCAGGGCCGCGAATGCTGAAGATCTGGGGCAATGCCGATTCGATCAACGTGCAGAAGGTGCTGTGGTGCTGCGAGGAACTCGCGCTGCCCTACGAACGCATCGACGCCGGCCGGCACTACGGCGTCGTCAACACCGCCGAGTTCCGCCGCCTGAACCCGAACGGCCTGGTGCCGACCATCGAGGACGACGGCTTCGTGGTGTGGGAGTCCGGCACCGTGCTGCGCTACCTGGCCGCCAAGCATGCGGCCGGCAGCCTGTGGCCCGACGACGTGGTGGCGCGTGCCGAGGCCGATCGCTGGGTCGACTGGTCGAACTCGACGCTGTGGCCGGCGATGGTGCCGATCTTCCGCGCCTTCCTGCGCACGCCGGAGCACGAGCGCGACGACAACCTGGTCGAAGCCGCGCGACGCGAGACGCTGGAGGCGCTGACCATTCTCGACGCGCAGCTCGAAGGCCGTGCGTTCGTCGGGGGCGATCGCTTCACGATGGGCGACATCGCGCTCGGCTGCGCGGTATGGCGCTGGATGTCGCTGCCGATCGAGCGCGACGAGCTGCCGCAGGTGCAGCGCTGGTTCGACGCGCTGTCGAAGCGGGAGGCGTATCGGAAGGTGGTGATGCTGCCGTTGGTGTGAGTCAGCCCGCGGGGACCGGTGGCATCGCCTTCAACCTGTCGACCAGGGTGTCGCAGGCATTCATCAGTTCGGCGAGCAATCCGTCATCCGCCGTGAAGCTGCCCTCGTACTCGCTTCGGTTGCATCGGGACGCTCCTTGCGCAAGGGCTTGCCAGGACCGGTGAGGTTCTCAAAGGCCGAGCTCATGCTCGCCCCCGATCAGCCAGATCTTGGGCTGCTGCAGCACCCGGGTGATGAAGGCCTCGCCCTGCCCGACACGCTGTCGAAGATCCTCGGGTGTGCAGATCGTCGGATTGACAACACGACCCAGGCGATCGCTGAGGGCGTCCAGGTTTGAAAACAACTCGCCGTAGGTGAGTTCATCGGCGATCACCATCAGGTCGATGTCGCTGCTGGCGGTGTCCTGGCGCTTCGCCACGGAGCCGTAGACGAAGGCGGCCCGGATCTGGTCCGCTTGTGGTGCGAGAGCCGCTCGCAACGGTTCTGCCATGCCCACCGTCTTCCGGGCGATGGCGCACAACTCGGAATGAATCGGCGATGCCGGATTGGCCTGGTAATGCTTCTGGTTGCCGACGATCTCGACCGTCACCAGTTCGCTCTGGGCCAGTCGCGCAAGTTCTCTTTGCACCGCGCCGGAGCCCCCATTCACCCGCGCAATGATTTCGCTGGCGTAGAAGCTGCGCTCGGGCTGGCCGAACAGCAGCCCCAGCACTCGCTGCTGGATGCCGCCGAACAACGCATCTGCAAGACTGAGGCGCGAGGACACAGTGCCTCTCTTCATACCCATAATGGGTTTGACTATACCCATATTGGGCATTTCAATGAAGGAGTGGTCCAAGGTGCGGCGAAGGACTTCCGGGGAGGTTTGCATCAAAGACCTGCGGTGTGGGCGACGGTGCGTCACGAAGTCCGCAGTCTTGAGTCAGACGCATGGCAAAACAACGATGACATTTGCACCCGACGTGCCCCATCCCCAGCTCGGCACCAGTAAAGACTCTTCACCCCGGTGCGACAATCCCGCGACTGCCCCGCCGCCCCCCTTTCCTGCAGCCCTTCCCCACCCGCCGTGTCCGACAACATCACCCTGCTGCGCCGACAGAACGTTCTCACGCTGTTCCAGCGCTTCGCCGAAGAGCAGATGCGCGACGGCGTCGCCCCGAAAGGCATGGAGCAGCTGTTCGCGCAAGCGCTGCAGATCAGCCCGAGCATGTGGAGCCAGATCAAGAGCAGCCGCCCGATCGGGGACAAGCTCGCGCGGCAGATCGAGACGGCGCGTGACCAGGCGGCCGGCTGGCTCGACGAAGCCCATGAACCACACGGGTTGACGCCGGCCGAGCTGCAGTTCCTGCAGCTCGCGCTGAGCGCCTGGCGCGCGACCAACGCCGAGGGGCGCCGGCAGCTGCGACACGCGGTCAGGCAGATCGCCGACGCCAAGGCCTGATCGCCACGCCGCGTTCAGCGGTGCGCCCGGCTCTCCATCAGGCGCTTCAGTGCCTGCAGGTCGCCCGCGACATGCGCGCAGTCCTTCTCGAACTGCGCACTGTCGACTCCGTCGGCACGGAACACCGTGAAGCTCAGCTCGCAGCCGTCGCCGTTGGCCACGGCCCGCATCGGGTTGCTGAACACCGTGCCGTCGGGCAGCGTGACGTCGTGGTCCAGCACGCCGTACGGGTTGTCGGGCGCCATCTCGATCTGCACCCGGCCCATCGGCGAGTCGCCGAACCAGCGCCCGTCCTCCTCGACGATGCCGGCCGCCAGCCCCGAGGCCCACTGCGGCAGCAGCGACGGCTGGCGCGCGAACTCGTAGACGACCTGCCAGGGCACGGCGATCGACGTGGTGACGATGCGAACATCCTGCAACATGGCTCGCTCCCGGGTTGCTGTGAGCCGGGTTCGGGCAATCAGCGTGCCGGCTCGCGCAGCGGCACGGCGGCCACCACCACGCCCAGCACCAGCCCGCCGATCACGTCCACCACGACATGCTGGCGGATCGCGATCGTCGAATAGGCGATGCCGACGCACCAGGCCAGGTTGGCCAGCCGCAGCACGACGGGCACCTCGAGCTCGCGCAGCTGCCGCGCCAGCAGGTGGCAGGTCAGCACCGCGAAGGAGACGTGAAGCGACGGGAACGCATTGCGCGATGCATCGCCCGCGCGCAGGAACTGCAGGCTGCCGTACTGCGTCCAGTCGACGCCGAAGTCCGGCACCGCGCTCGGGTAGAACAGGTAGAACGCGAAGCCGATCGCGCTCATCAGCGCGGCCCGCGCCGTGTAGCGCAGCAGCTCGCCGCCGTCCTTCGAGAACGCCGGCGCGAGCGACACGTAGACCCACAGCGACGCGTACACCGGCAGCAGGCCCTCGCGCAGCGTGAACCAGCGGTCGATCGCGAGCACCGGCATCACGGTCAGCGCGGCCTGCGGCGAGCGCGCGGCCCAGAAATACAGCACGAAGAACAGCGAGATGCCGGCGGTGATGCCCACCAGCTTGGTCGGCCACAGCGCAAGAAGGCGTCGCAACGCGGCACGGGGCCAGGAGGCGGCGGGGGCGGAAAGCACGGTCGAGGTCAAGGTGGCGGATCGGAGGCGGCGCAGGCCTGCATCATCGCGCGGTTTGGCTTGGGGTTCGCTTGGGGTCGATGTAGTCCGTCAGGCCGGCCACCAGCGCGTCGAACGCGACCCGGCAACGCGGGCTGCTGCGCAGGTCCTCGTGCATCGTGACCCAGGTGCCGAGCGGCAGCGCGATCAGCTTCGGCAGCAGCCGCACCAGGTTGGCATCGCGCCGGGCCAGCGGCACCTGGCACATGCCGATGCCCGCACCGGCGCGGATCAGCGCCAGTTGCGCCAGGTTGCTGTCGCTGCGCAGCGTGAAGGTCTCGCGCCGCATGCCGTGCAAGGCCTTCTCGGCCTGGCGCACCCACGCCGACGGCTGGTCGTAGCCGATCGTCGCGTGGCCGGCGAGGTCCTCGGGCCGGCGCGGCGTGCCGCGGCGTTCGAGGTAGTCGCGGTGCGCATGCAGGCCCAGCTCGATGCTGCCGATGTGGCGCGCGATCAGCTGCTCCTGCTTCGGCTGCACCATGCGCACCGCGATGTCGGCCTCGCGGCGCAGCAGGTCCTGCAGCTTGTCGGTCAGCACCAGCTCGATCTTCAGCTGCGGATGCGCCTCGTGCAGCCCGGCCAGCATCGGCGGCAGTACCTCGACGCCGATGATGTCGGCGCAGCTGATGCGCACCGTGCCCTTGACGGCACCATCCCCGCCGCCCTGGCCACCGGCCGCCCGCTCCAGCGCCGCTGCCGTGCTCTGCATCGCCTCGGCATAAGGCTGCAGCGACCGGGCCGCCTCGGTGGGCAGCAGGCCGGTCTGCGAGCGCGTGAACAGCACGACGCCGAGCGCCTGTTCGAGCGCCGCGACATGCCGGCCGACGGTCGGCTGCGTGATGCCGAGCGCGCGCGCCGCACCGGACAGCGAGCCTTCTTCGAGCACGCCTAGGAATGAGCGGTAGAGCTCCCAGCCGATCTTCGATGTCATGCATAAATGTATAGCCGCAGCGCGATGTTCGGCAATTCCATCCGAGCGCCTCCATCTCCAGAATTCAGTCCATGCCCACCACCCACCTGGAGATCGACATGAACAACGGCAACACCCGCAGCGACGACAAGACAGCCCTGGTGCTGGGCGCCACTGGCGGCATCGGCGGCGAGGTCGCCCGCCAGCTGCGCGACGCCGGCTGGACGGTGCGCGCGCTGCAGCGCGGCGCCACCGAGGCCGTGCAGCAACGCGACGGCATCACCTGGCTGCGCGGCGACGCGATGCAGCGTGCCGACGTGATGCGGGCTGCCGAGGGCTGCGCGGTGATCGTGCACGCGGTCAACCCGCCGGGCTACCGCCGCTGGGCCGAGCTGGTGCTGCCGATGGTCGACAACACGATCGCCGCCGCCATCGCGCAGCGCGCGACCATCGTGCTGCCGGGCACGGTCTACAACTTCGGGCCGGATGCGTTCCCGTTGCTGCGGGAAGAGTCGCCGCAGCACCCGCAGACCCGCAAGGGCGCGATCCGCGTGCAGATGGAGGAACGGCTGGCGGCGGCCAGCCGCCAGGGCGCGCGCGTGCTGATCGTGCGGTCCGGCGACTTCTTCGGGCCGAAGCTCGGCAACAGCTGGTTGTCGCAAGGCATGCTGAAGCCGGGCCAGCCGGTGACGGCCATCAGCAACCCGGCCGACGCCGGCGTGGGCCACCAATGGGCCTACCTGCCGGACGTCGCACGCACGATGGTCGAGCTGCTGGGCCGGCGCGACAGCCTGGCGGCATTCGAGCGCTTCCACCTCGGCGGGCACTGGGATGCGACCGGCCGGCAGATCGCCGAGGCGGTGCAGCGCGTGGTCGCGCGCCGCACCGGGCAGACACCGCGCATCACGCGCACGCCGTGGTGGCTGCTGCGCCTGATGGCGCCGTTCGTCGCGACGCTGCGCGAAATGATGGAGATGCGCTATCTGTGGCAGCGGCCGGTGCGGCTGGCCAACGACCGGCTGCTCGCGGTGCTGGGCCGGGAGCCGCACACGCCGCTGGACGAGGCCATCGAGGCCACGCTGGTCGGCTTGGGCTGCCTGGACGCCCGGCGTCAGCCCGCCGGCGACAAGCCAGCGATGAATTTCAACACCGCCGCATCGCGAAAGTAGTTGGTGTGGAAGGTCGTCGCCGTCCTGCCGAGCGACAACACCTCCGGCGAGCCTTGCGCCGGCTCGCCGAAGAAGCTCATCGACCCGGTGTCGACGACCAGGTCGTTGGCGCCGGGGAACACGATGTCGGCACCGAGGGCCGCGAGCTGCAGGCCGGGGCTTCTGAAACGCGTCCAGAACTTCCAGGCCGGCTCGTCGAGGTTGGGCTCGAAGTCGGCCGTCACCACCGCGAACTTCGGCTGCACCAGCCAGCGGTCGCCGAACAGCGCGCGCGTCTCGGCGTTGTCGGTGACGCGCTGCTGGCTCGCGAGGCCCGGCACCAGCGCCACCGCCGCGTCGGCCAGCGGCAGCGCCGCGCCGAGCTGCAGCGTCTTGCCCAGCACCTTGGCGAGCCCGGCCGCGCCGGCGGCCAGCGGGAACACCGTGCTCGCCGCCTGCCCCGCCAGCGACAGCGCGTTCGCGATGTTGGCCAGCATGTCGAGCGCGGCACGCAAGCGGTGCGGCGACGCGAGGCTGGTGCCGCCGAGCGGCGAGCCGACGAACACCACCTGCTGCACCCGCACCGGCGCGAGCCGCAGCAGCCACGAGGCGACCAGCCCGCCGCGGCTGTGGCACACGATGTCGATCGGCCCGTCGATGCCGCGCAGCGCACGCTGCAGGTCGAGCGCGTTCAGCCACGGCGCGACCGACAGCGTCGGGTGGTCGAACGCGAAGATGCGCTCGCCGTAGACCTGCTGCCACTGCGCGAGCAGCGCGACGCCGGCCGGCGTCGCGCCGAGCTGGTCGAACCACATGTCGCTGTTGCTGAAGGTGCCGTGCAGCAGCAGCAGCGTGCGCTGCGCGCCGCCGGGCCGCGGCGCGGGCGCCGGCACCAGCGCGCCGCCGAGCCACTGGCGCAGCCCCTGGTGCGGCGTGAGCCGGGCGTCGAGCGCGACCAGCGACTGCGCCACCCGGTTCGGCCCGATGTCGTCGTACTCGAAGCGCTGCAGCAGGTCGCCGAAGCCGAACCAACCGGCCCGCCGCGACCGGCCGCGCAGCACCTGGGCGGCCGGCGGCTGGTAGTTCCAGCGCAGCACGCCGTCGTCGTCGCGCAGGCTGACGCTCGCGCGCGGATCGGCCATCGACGGCGTGAAGCCGCGGCGCCGCCGCATCGAGATCGGCAGCGCCGCGGCCTGCGCGGGCGCCGGCTCGCTCAGCCCGAGCCGCGCATCGACCGCCGCCCACGGTGCGGCGCTGAACGGCAGCGGATCGCTGGTCATGAGGGCGTCGTTCATGCGCGCTCCCCGAGTGCCAATGCGGCCGGCGCCACGATCGGCAGCGGCGTGACCTGGTGCTCGCGCGCGATCGCGATGTCGAGGATCGAATCGAAATCGCGCGGCTCGCTGAGCGCCTGCACGCCGGCCTCGCGCGCCTCGCGGAAGCCGCAGTGCTCGGTCAGGCGCACGCTCTCCAGCGGCGCCAGCTTGCCGTCGCGGATCAGCCCCCACACCTCGCGGTAGCTGGCCCGGCCGGCCCGCCACGGCCGCGTCTGCGCGCCGGGCGAGCCGGTGCGGTGCTCGTCGCTCAACGGCACCGCATCGCCCGGGTCGATCACCTCGCGGTACGCGAACTGGTAGTCGCGGTGGCGCCAATAGCCCGGCAATGCATGGCCGTCGAGCAGGAACACCACCGGGTGGATGTCGACCAGCTCCAGGCAGGCGGCGAACAGCAGCGTCAGGTCGATGCAGGTGCCCATGCGCGCCGCGCGCACCGCGCTGGGCGTGCGCAGGCGCTGCGAATCCAGCGCGCGGTTGTAGGTGGGCGGCGGGTTGATGTAGCCGAGGTCCCATTCGTGCAGCAGCGCCGACCAGATCGCCTCGACCTGCAGGTCGACGTTCTCGAGGCTGGCCGGGTCGGCGGACGACGACGACTGGTAGCCCTCGAAGCCGGCGCTCGGGTCGTCGCGGATCACCCGCACATAGCGCTGCGCGAGCGTGATCGCGCGCTCGACCGCCGGGTCGCGCGGCAGCACGAACGACGGCAACCAGACGCCGCTGGTGCTGTTGTCCAGCCACTGGTCGACCGGCATCAGCCGCATCGCGTAGGTGTCCTTGTGGATCACCCGGCCGCCGACCACCACCTGCACGAACAGGCTGCTGACGACCGCTTCGGAGACCGAGCGCATCAGCCGCGCGGTCAGCGGCATCTTGATGCGCGCACCGAGGCTGGTGCGCTCCTGCGTCAGCTCGATCTCGGCCTCGTAGCGCGCGCGTTCGATGCCGCAGTTCAGCTCGACCAGCACCTGCGCCCGCGTCGGCGGTTGCGTGACCGCGCCGCGCAGCTCGAAGCGGTGGAACAGCGCGCTGCGCTTCTCGGCGGGGTCGCCCTGGTTGTGCAGTTCGGCGTAGTTGAATTCGGTGCGCGGTTCGACGACGGCGCGCAGCAAGGCCCGCGACACCGACGGCGCACGCGCGGCCGCGGCCGCCGGCCGGGCGAGGTGCGGTGCACTGCGCTGCGCGACCAGCGGCGCCCGTGCCCACAGCGCGATGCCGGTGCCCGGCACCAGGTCGACCTGCGAGCGCGTCGCGGCCCAGGCTTGCTCGAACGCGACCGGCAGGTTCCACGCCTGTGCCGCGAGCTGCGCATACAGCGTCTCGAAGAAGTAGCCGGCCAGCGCGTCGTCGAACGCATCCTGGAAGCCCATCGCGGCCAGCACGCCGGCCGGCAGCAGCTGCGGAGCGACGCGGGCCGCCGAGTTCCACAGGTTCAGCCCGACGAAGAACGGGCGGTGCCGGCCGCCGCCGGTCAGCGCATGCGCCAGCTCGGGCGGCGCCACCATCACCGGCAGGGCGTCGCTGCGCCGCATCAGGCAGCCGTCGACCACCCCCTTGTCGTCGCGCTGCCACTCGGCGGCGCTGCGCCGCTCGTCGCGCAGCGTCACCGCGACATCGGTAGCGGCGCCGTTGGCCAGCTGCGCGATGCCTTCGTGGTTGTCGAAGCCGCAGAAATGCACCACCTCCGGCCGGAACGCCGCGCACAGCGCCGCCAGTTCGGCCAGCGTCGGGTTCGCGGCCACGCGCCAGCGCGGGTCGTCGCCGGACAGCCCGAAGGCGCGGCGCACGCGCTCGGTCTCGTCGGTGGCGTCATAGGCCTGCGCCAGCGCGCCGGGCAGGCTTTGCACGACCAGCACCCGGCCGTCCATGCGGCGCACCGGCAACGGCGGCCGCTCGGCGAGGTCGAGGTGGCGCATCACCGTCAGGCCGTGCCCGCCCGAGGCCGCGGCCCCGCCCGTGCGCCGGTAGCGCCGCGTCGCGCGCGACAGCACGAACTCCCACGGAAAGATGCGTCCCTCCCAGCCGACGCTCTCGGTCTCGAACGGCATCGTCACGACGGCGCGGCCGGCCTGCGCGATCTCGCGCAGCGCCTCGTCGGTCAGCCCGAAGGCGTGCAGCGTCGCGGTGGCATCGGCCTGGTGGCGGTCGGCCACATCGGGCATGTCGCGCCAGCGCTCGCGGCTGCGCAGCACGTAGCTCCAGCGCATCGCCTCGTCGGCGAGCGAGCGGGCGCGCACCGCCGGGTCCGGCACCGTGCCGGGGCCGCCAAGCCGGTAGCGCCGGGTGGCGGTGACGATCTGGATGCGGGTCAGGAAGCCGTCGGCTTCGTTTCGCGGGGGCATGGGGTTCTCCGGGCTCGGGCAGGCCGCGCGGAGTCTATCGGGCCTCGGGCCTGTCGCCCCGTCGGCGTCAGTCGGAGCGGGTGGCGCGGACCACCAGCGCGTCGCTGCGGGTCGCGTTCGGCGCCATCACGTACAGCGAGCGGGTGTCGGCATCGAAGAACGCGATGCCGCTGAACGCCAGCCCGTCGGAGGCGCAGTCGTCACCGCGGAACGCGAGCACGATGCCGTAGGCGTTGGCGTCGCTGCGCGGCGCCAGCGAGCCGTCGATGCGGCAGCCGGTGCCGCTGCCGCTGAGCACGCCTTGCGCGTCGATCGACAGTGTTGCCGTCAGGCTGTCATCGGGCCGCGCCGCCTGCGCGTCGTAGGGGCCGGCCACGTCCTCGAGCGCGGCGGTGCGTGCAAACGCGGGGTTGAAGGTGCTCGTGAAGCCGAGCCCGTCGTCGAACAGGCTGCCGTCGAAGCGCTGCTGCGCGACGGTGGTGGCGCTGAACGGGGTGGCGGCGACCGTGCCGTCGGCGAGCCGGAAGTCGATCGCATCGGTCGACGCGAACGCCCCGTCGACACCGGCGCCGCTGCCTTGCACCAGGCCGGCCACCGAATCGGGCGCGTCCTGTGCGGAATAGAGGATGCTGAAGCTGCCGTCGGCGAAGACCAGGCCGGTCAGCGCGCGGTGGTCGGTGGTGCTGCCGGTCCACCAGCCGGCCGCGACGGTCGGGACCGTCGCGGGGGTCGTGCCACCGCCACTGCCGCCACCCGCGTCGGCCGCCGCGCTGCCGCCGCCACCGCCACCGCAGGCGCCGAGCAGCGCCGCCATCCCCATCGCCATCAGCAGTCTCGAACGACGTCCCATGTGATCCCCTGCGACCGGTGCCGAAAGGCCCGATTGTTCGAGTGCGGCGTCGGGCCGCCCACGGGAGACATGTACTTCTGCGCCTTGCCGTCGCGGCGCAGTCGCCCGAAGTGCGACTTCGGACCACCCCGCAGCCGCCGCCCGCCGGCGTCTGCTAATATACGAACCGTATACGTTTCATACAACACACCTCCAGATCGCACACCATGGGAATCGTCAAGATTTCAGACCAGATGCACGACAACCTGCGCAGCGCAAGCGACGCGCTGAGCCGCTCGATCAATGCGCAGGCCGAGCACTGGATGCGCGTCGGCATGCTGGCCGAGTTGCACCCCGCGCTGAGCTACGGCGACATCTGCCAGCTGATGCTGCGCGCCGCGCAGTCGAACGAGCCGGGGCTGTCGTTCGTGAAGCCGGTGCCGGCGAGACCGGCGGCACCGGTCGCCGCCCGCACGCCGCGCAGGGCCGCCCGATGAACCGCCCCGCCCGCTCCGTGAAGGTCCACCCGGCCGCCGACCTCGCGATGGCGCGCGCCGCCGGGGCGCTGGCCGCCGACGTGCTGCGGATGATCGCGCCGCACGTGAAGGCCGGCATCAGCACCGGCGAGCTCGACCGGCTGTGCCACGATCACATCGTCGAGGTGCAGAAGGCGGTGCCGGCCAACATCGGCTACCACGGCTACACGAAGACGATCTGCGCCTCGGTCAACGAGGTGGTGTGCCACGGCATCCCGTCGGCAGAAGAAGTGCTGCGCGACGGCGACATCGTCAACATCGACGTCGCGGTGATCCGCGACGGCTGGTACGGCGACACCAGCCGCAGCTTCACCGTCGGCGAGGTCTCGCCGCTCGCGCAACGGCTGGTCGACACCACCTACGAGGCGATGCGCGCCGGCATCCTCGCGGTGCGGCCGGGCGCGACGCTCGGCGACGTCGGCCACGCGATCCAGACGGTGGCGCAGCGCGAGGGCTTCACCGTCGTGCGCGAGTACTGCGGCCACGGCATCGGCCGCATCTACCACGACGAGCCGACCGTGGCGCACTACGGCCAGCGCGGCCAGGGCCTGCGGCTGGTCCCGGGCATGGTGTTCACGATCGAGCCGATGCTGAACGCCGGCAAGGCCGGCACGCGCACGCTGGCCGACGGCTGGACGGTGGTCACGCGCGACCGCTCGCTGTCGGCGCAGTGGGAGCACATGGTCGCGGTGACCGCGAGCGGCGTCGAGGTGCTGACGCCGTGGCCGGAAGGCACCGGCGCCTACGCGGCGATTCCTTAGCCGAAACCCCGTTCGGACCGAGCCTGTCGAAGTCCAGCGCGCCACAGCACCAACCCTTCGACAGACGGGCCTTCGACAAGCTCAGTCCCTGCTCAGGGCGAACGGATGAGGCAGCGACGCGCGCTTGAGGTCACGGCACCAGCGAGTGCACCCACGCCGACACCGGGTTGCCGCGGATCATCAGCCGGTTGCGCGCGAGGCATTCGAACTGCGCGCCGAGCTTGCGGGCGACCGCAAGGCTGGCTTCGTTGCCTTCGGCGACGACGATCTCGATGCGCTGGAAACCCAGTGCGCTGAAACCATAGCTGGCCAGCGAACGCGCGGCGCGGGTCGCGATGCCTTGCCCCTGGGCCGACTGGCGGACCCAGTAGCCGAGGTTGCAGACGCGGTGGACCGTGTTGAACTGGTTGAGGCCGGCACCGCCGACCAGCCGGCCGCTGCGCTCGTCGAACAGCCCGAATTCGCAGGCCTGCCCCTGGGCCAGGCTGTCGGCGCAGACATCGACCCAGTCGATCGCGTCGCGCACGCCGTAGCCGGGGTGGCACCAATCCATCCAGCGGCCGATCGTGCCGGTCGATTCGCGGACTGCTTCGGCCATTGCCCGGGCGTCGTCGCGCGTCCAGGGTCGCAGCACCATGCCGTCGAAGCGCAAGGGCTCCGTCGGGTCGCGCGTGTCGATCCGGCGCGATGCGGTGTCGCCCATCTCGAACTGCCACGGCGCAGCGGCCAGTGGCGCGGCTTCGGTGGGGGGCAGGCCGTCGTCGACGACACGCCCACTGAGATTGAAATCGCCGAAGTCGTCGAGGAACGAAGCAGCGGCATCGTCGCGGGGGCGCGCGTCACGGGAGAGGACATCACGAAAGGCCATTGTTCGCATCATCGGTGGGCGCGGTGCGCCGGTCGTCGTCGATCACGGTGTCGGCCCAGGCGCCGGCGGACGTGAAGCCGGAGTGCTGCATCGTCGAAGGCGCCGCGGCGTCCGGATCGTTGCGCAGCGGCGCGCCGCCGATGCGAGACCACAGTCGCTGGAACAAGGGTGCCGCATCCTCGGCACCAGGCTTCCTGGAAGACATCGTTTCCATCCCGGAGGAGCACCGCTGTGCGGCGCGATGCCGGGGGAATGGCAAGAAGCGGTCCATGTCGGCGCGCCGGCGCAGCGCGCGATTTGTCAGCCCTCGCTTGCGGCCGGGCCGCGCCGGCGCTGCGTTTGCGCCGGCCATCGACACGGCGTGCACCTGTCATTCAAAAACTGTCAGGTGCCGATCCTGTCGGACAGCGGACACTTCTTGTTCCAGGGTGCCGCGGATCGTCACTGCGGCAGGCGCGCGCCGTGGTCCAGCACCGCCCGCACCTTGCTCGCCAGCGCCCGCGCGCTGTACGGCTTGGGCAACAGCTCGACGCCGGGGTCGAGCCGGCCGCCGTGCACGATCGCGTTCTGCGCATAGCCCGACGTGAACAGCACCGCAATGCCGGGCAACCGTTCGCGCGCCTTGTCGGCGAGTTCCGGGCTCTTCAGGCGGCCGGGCATCACGACGTCGGTGAACAGCAGGTCGATCGCCGCGTGGTGCGCCACCGCGTCGTCGATCACGACCAGCGCCTGGTCGGCATCGCTCGCCTTCAGCACCCGGTAGCCGAGCTCCTGCAGCATCTCGACGGTGGCGCGGCGCACCGCGGCATCGTCCTCGACCACCAGCACCGTTTCGGCGCCGCCGCTCGCGTCGCCGGTGGCGGCCGGGTGGGGCGCCGCGTCGACCTGGGCCTCGGCGTCGTGCGCGCGCGGCAGGTAGACCTTGACGCTCGTGCCCTGCCCCGGCTCGCTGTAGATCTTCACGTGGCCGCCCGATTGCCGCACGAAGCCGTAGACCATCGACAGCCCGAGCCCGGTGCCGCTGCCGGCCGGCTTGGTCGAGAAGAACGGCTGGAACACCTGCGACAGCACCTGCGGCGTCATGCCGCAGCCGGTGTCGGTGACGGCCAGCATCACGTACTGGCCCGGCTTCACGTCGGGCTGGCCGCGCACGTAGTCGTCGTCCAGGAAGGCATTGCCGACCTCGATCGTCAGCCGGCCGTTGCCGTCCATCGCGTCGCGGGCGTTGATGGCCAGGTTGAGCAGCGCGTTCTCGATCTGCGTCGGGTCGACGAAGGTGTGCCACAGCCCGCCGGACACGATGACCTCGACCTCGACGCCCTCGCCGATCGAGCGGCGCACCAGGTCCTCGAGGCCGGTGATGAAGCGGCCCACGTCGACCACCCGCGGCGCAAGCGCCTGGCGGCGGCCGAACGCCAGCAGCTGGCTCGCCAGCTTGGCGCCGCGGCGCACCGCCTCGGTCGCGCTGTCCAGCCGCTGCATCACCTTCACGTCGTCGCGCGTCAGCCGCGACACCAGGTGCAGGTTGGCCGAGATCACCTGCAGCAGGTTGTTGAAGTCGTGCGCGACGCCGCCGGTCAATTGCCCGACGGCTTCCATCTTCTGCGCCTGCCGCAGCCGCTCTTCCGCCTGGTGGCGCTCGGTGATGTCGATCGCCTCCGGCACGATCGCGACCACCGCGCCGTCGCGGTCGTGCACCGGCCGCACCGCGAAATCGAACTGCCGCCAGCCGGCCGGCAGCAGCAGGCGCATCTCCTGGCGCCGGCTGTGGCCCTGGGCTGCGGCCTGCACCGCCAGCCGCACCGTCTCGGGCATGCCCGGCGTGCGCGCGAACCACGGCGAATCCCAGAACGGCCGGCCGACCACCTGCTCGAGCGTGGCACCGATGCCGCGCAGCGAGGTCTCGTTGGTGTCGAGCAGGCTGCCGTCGAGCGCCAGCAGGCCCTGGTACTGGAAGCTGGTCGAGAAGATGGTGCGCATGCGCGCCTCGCTGGCCTGCAGCGCTTCGGTGCGCGCGGCGACGCGGGCCTCGAGCCGCGCCTGCAACTCGGCATGCCGCGCTTCGGCATCGGCCAGCCGCTGGGCGGTGCGTCGTCGCTCGGCCAGTTCGTTGCGGTGCAGCCGCCGGCTGCAATGCAGCGACCAGCCGAGCCAGACCGCGCCCGGCAGCAGCGCGCCGAGCATCAACGACAGCGCGATCGGCAACGCGTCCATCGTCAGCGCAGGCGGGTGCGAGACAGGCGTTTCGCGTTGGCGACCGCGGTGCGGTGCACCGGCGCGAGGCCATGGCCGATCACGCCGAGCGCGGCCGATTGCAGCTGCGTGCCGATCGCCTGCGCCGACGGCGGCCCCCACGGCGACAGGCAGGCGCGCCACCAGAACAACGCGAAGGCCTGCTGCGCGCGCCAGGCCTGCGTCGCCATCGCGGCCCACGACTGCTGGAACGCGGCGGTCTTCTCGGCACTCATGCGCGTGAACTCGCGCCGGTCGCGTTCGGACGGCGCCGCACCGGCGAGGGCCATGCGGGCGATGCGGTGTGCCATCACCTGCGGCACGGCAAAGGCGAGTTCGGCACTGCGTTGCGCAAGCGCGATGTGTTGGCGTTTCGACATGACGGACTCCTGGGTTGCAGCCACTGTAATTGCCGTGCTGCCGTGCAGCAGCGGGTCGCGCCGTATTCCTACAGCGCGTGCCATCGCAGTCCGACGCGCGCTGGCCTGCGGCGCGCCGACCATCGATGCATCGCGGCCACCGCCCGGCCGCCCGCCCACAGGAGACACCCACCATGGCCTACCAGGACGTTGCAAGCGTCGGCATCCAAGACGGCCTGTCCGGCCGCCGCGCCGTTCCCTCCATCGCACCCGCCGCCGTGCCGGTCGCCGCCGACAACGGCCGCAGCGCGGTGTCGTGGGGCGCGGTGCTGGCCGGCGCCGCAGGCGCGGCCGCGCTGTCGCTGATCCTGATGATCCTCGGCGTCGGGCTCGGCCTGTCGGCGCTGTCGCCGTGGGCACGCGACGGCGTGAGCGCAACGACCTTCGGCGTCGGCACGATCCTGTGGGTCACGCTGACGCAGGTCGCCGCATCGGGCATGGGCGGCTACCTCGCCGGCCGGCTGCGCACGCGCTGGGCGGACACCGCCGTCGACGAGGTCTACTTCCGCGACACGGCGCACGGCTTCCTGGCCTGGGCGGTCGCGTCGCTGGCCACCGCGGCGATGCTGGGCAGCGCGATCGGCGGCATCGTCGGCACCGGCGTGCGGGCCGGCGGGACCGTGGCCGCGGCAGGCGTGGCCGCCGGCGTGACCGGTGCCGCGGGTGCCGCCTCGGCGGTGTCGGGCAACAGCGCCGCCGACGCGATGAGCTACCACGCCGATGCGTTGTTCCGCCGGGATCCGGCGGCCGCGGCGGCCACCGCGCCCACCACGAGCGATGCCCCGCCGCTGGCCGAGGTCGCACGCATCTTCGCGGCCAGCGGCCGCGCCGCGACGCTGCCGCCCGACGACATGCGCTACCTCGGCCAGCTGGTCGCGCAGCGCACCGGCCTGTCGCAGGCCGACGCCGAGCGGCGCGTCACCGACACCTGGAACCGCCTGCAGACCGCGCTGAACGATGCCCAGGGGCGTGCGCGCGACGCGGCCGACACCGCACGCAAGGCCTCGACGTATGCCTCGCTGTGGCTGTTCATCTCGCTGCTGGCCGGTGCCTTCGTCGCGAGCCTGTGCGCGACCTGGGGCGGCAGCCAGCGCGATCTGTGAGTCCCACCGAACAGCCCACCACCGGAGACACCTGATGCGATCCCTTCTCCTGTTCTTCCTCGGCGTGCCGATCCCGATCATCATCCTGATCGCGCTGTTCTTCCATTGACGCCGACGGCCCGCCGCGATGCCCGAGATCCGCACCGGCCAGGCCGACACGCCGCTGACGCGTGACGAGTTCCACCGGCGCTTCCAGGAGCGCTGGTTCGACCCGGCCTACGACGCCGAACGCGATGCGATCGCGCGGCTCGAGGAGATCGCCTGGAAGGCGGTCGACGAGGGCCGCAAGGCGCCGGTCACCCGCGCGGCCGGCCCCGGCTTCGCGGACCCGGGCTACGAGGTCGCGGTGCAATGGCTGGACACCCGCCAGCGCCTGAAGGCCGCGCAGGCGAACTGGGCCAGGCCCGGCACGCGCTCGCGCGTGCTGGTGGTGTGTGGCAGCGCGCGCAACGACGGCACCTGCCCCGGCGAGGTGTCGAAGACCTGGCGGCTGAGCGGCCTGGTGCGCGAGGAAATCGAGCAGGCCGGCCTCGATGGCGACCTGCTCGACCTGAGCCTCGTCACGTCGGAATACGGCCGCCGCATCCACCCATGCAAGGGCTGCGTCGGCACCGCGATGCCGCTGTGCCACTGGCCGTGCAGCTGCTACCCGAACCATGCGCTCGACCAGGCCAGCGACTGGATGGCCGAGATCTACGAGCGCTGGGTCAGCGCGCACGGCATCGTGATCGTCGCGCCCACCTACTGGTACCAGTCGCCGAGTCCGTTGAAGCTGATGATCGACCGGCTGGTCTGTGCCGACGGCGGCAACCCGGACCCGACCAGCACGCACGGCAAGAAGGTCGCCGAGGCGAAGGCGATCGAGGAGAAAGGCTGGGACTTCCCGAAGCACCTCGCCGGCCGCGTCTACGGGCTGGTGGTGCACGGCGACGTGGCCGGCATCGAGCAGCAGCGGCATGCGCTGGCCGACTGGCTCGACTGGATGGGCCTGGTCGATGCCGGCGACGGCGCACGGCTCGCCCGCTACCTCGGCTACTACGAGCCGTACTTCAACAGCCACGAGGCGCTGGATGCCGACACGGCGTTCCAGCAGGAGACGCGCAACGTCGCGCGGGCCGTGGTGTCGGCCGTCGCGCAATTGCGCAGCGGGACGCTCACGCACCCGGATGCCGGGCTGGAGCCGCCGCGTCCGAAGTAGCGGGGCTCCGGGCCGGCCTCAGACCCGCGGCGGATCTCCCTCGCGCTGCGGGTGCCGGTGCTTCGCCACTGCGGCGATGAAGGCCTGGATCGTCTTGTCGTCGGCGTTGCCGAACAGCACGCCCGGGTCCGGCGACCCATCGCCCAGCGTCGTCGGCACACCGGCCTTCTCGATCAATGCGCGACCGGCGCCCAACGCCAGCAGCGTCTTGCCGTGCCGCCACGTCAGCGTCGCGTACTCCAGCGCCTGCCCGAGCCCGAGCAGCACGTCGACGCCCTTCGCCCCATCGGGCAGCACGACCGCGTCGAACAGCACCGGCGGCGAGTTCTCCATCGACCCGGTCGCGACCAGCGGCTCGCCATCGGCCGTCGTCACCGCGCCGATGCGCGGCGCGACCACCGTTGCCACCGCCCCGGCCTTCAACAGCGCCGCCATCAGCTTCGCGATCGGCTTGCCGGCCACGCCATGCGCGGCAAGCAACGCGATGCGGCGCGTGCGGATGCTGCCGTCGCCCGGCCGCGCCTTCAGCGACAGCGGCGGTGACACCGTGACCTCCGGCTTCGCCGGCTTCGGCAGCGCGCGCGGCAACGGCGGCGGCAGCGGCATGCCGAGACCGTCGGCGACCGCCTTCGCCAGCGGCTTCGACACGTTCAGCAGCGACGCCACCATGCGCTCGCGCACCGCCGCCACCATCACCTTGCTCAGCTCGAAGCGGAAGGCGCCGGCGATGTGCGCCTGCTCGACCGGCGTCTGGCTGTCGTAGAACAGCGTGGCCTGCGTGTAGTGGTCGGCGAACTTCTCCGGCTTGCCGCGCAGCTTCTCGCCGTTGACCGGCTGCGGGAACGACACGAAGCCCGCGCTGCCGGCCTGGAACGGGCAGCCGCCGCCGAGCGAGTTCGGCTCGTACGCGACCCGGCCGCGGTTCACCGTCTGCCGGTGCAGCCCGTCGCGCTGGTTGTTGTGCACCGGCGCGAGCGGCGCGTTGATCGGGATCTCGTGGAAGTTCGGCCCGCCCAGCCGCGAGATCTGCGTGTCGACATACGAATGGATGCGCCCGGCCAGCAGCGGGTCGTTGCTGAAGTCGATGCCCGGCACCACGTGCGCGACGCAGAACGCGACCTGCTCGGTCTCGGCGAAGAAGTTGTCCGGGTTGCGGTTCAGCACCATGCGGCCGACCGGCTGCAGCGGCACCAGCTCTTCCGGGATGAGCTTGGTCGCGTCGAGCACGTCGAAGCTGAAGGCCTCGGCCTGCGCCTCGCTGAACACCTGCACGCCCAGTTCCCACTCGGGGTACTCGCCCGATTCGATCGCTTCCCACAGGTCGCGCCGGTGATAGTCCGCATCGGCGCCGGCGATCTTCACCGCCTCGTCCCACACCAGCGAGTGCGTGCCGAGCAGCGGCTTCCAGTGGAACTTGACGAAGCTGCTCTCGCCGCGCGCGTTGACGAAGCGGTAGGTGTGCACGCCGAAGCCCTGCATCATCCGGTAGCTGCGCGGGATCGCGCGGTCGGACATCGCCCACATCAGCATGTGGGTCGACTCCGGCATCAGCGACACGAAATCCCAGAAGGTGTCGTGCGCCGACGCCGCCTGCGGCATGCCGTGGTGCGGCTCCGGCTTGACCGCGTGCACGAGGTCGGGGAACTTCATCGCGTCCTGGATGAAGAACACCGGGATGTTGTTGCCGACCAGGTCCCAGTTGCCTTCGTCGGTGTAGAACTTGACCGCGAAGCCGCGCACGTCGCGCGCGGTGTCGATCGAGCCGCGCTCGCCGGCCACGGTCGAGAAGCGCACGAACACCGGCGTGCGCTTGCCGGCATCGGCGAACGGCGCGGCGCGCGTCAACTGGGTCAGTGGCTTGTAGCACTCGAAGAAGCCGTGTGCCGCCGAGCCGCGCGCATGCACGATGCGCTCCGGGATGCGCTCGTGGTCGAAGTGCGTGATCTTCTCGCGCAGGATGAAGTCTTCGAGCAGCGCCGGCCCGCGCAGCCCCGCCTTCAGCGAGTTCTGGTTGTCGCCGACCGCGACGCCCTGATTGGTCGTCAGCACTTCGCCGCCGGCGTCGGCGCGCACCCGCTGCAACGAGCCGAACCCGTCGTGCGACGGCGTGTCCTCGCCGCCCTCGCCGGTCTTGCCGGTGTCGTTGACCTCGCTCAACGTGCCGGCGCCGGTCGACACCGATGCGAGCGGGCTGCGCTGCCCGACCGGCGGCGCGACCGCGTTGTCGCGCCCGATCTCGTTCGGCTTGTTGGCATTGAACGGGATCGCCGCGGCCAGCGCCTGCACCTCGACGGCCTGGCGTTCCTGGCCGGCCGGGCTCGGCGGGATCGGGCGGCGCTTGCCGGCGGAGGTCTTCGGGGGTGTCTTGGGCATGGGTGCTCGCAGAAAAGTCAGAGATGGCCGCGGCCCGCGAGGGCTTCGCAGGCCTGGGCGCAGGCGCGGCAGGCCTGCGCACAGGCCTGGCAGTGGTCCATCGGGTGCTTGCCGCATTCGTCGCCGCACACGCGGCACAGGTGCGCGCTCAGCTCGCAGGCATCGCCGAGGTGGCTGCTGTCGCGCGCGAGGTAGGCGGCGGTCAGCCGGCAGGCGTCGGCGCAGTCCAGGTCGAGCGCAATGCAGCGCCGCATCGACGCCGGGTCGGGCTCGCCGAGGCAGGCGACCGCGCATTGCAGGCAGGCGGTGGCGCAGGCCTGGCAGGCCGCCAGGCAGGCTTCGAGGGTCTGGTCCTTCATGGTCGTCATCCCCTCAGGGCAGCTTGCGCGGCTTGCCGGATTGCAGGTCGGGCGGCGCCGGCTTGTGCAGGCTCGCCTTGCCGGCCTCGGCCGACGGCAGTTCCGCCGGCGTCTTGCCGTCCGGGTTGGTCGCGGGCTTCGGGCCGGCCTTGCTGTCCGGGCTGCCGGCGTCGTGGATGCTGCGCGCCTTGGTGCCGGACGACGCGCTGTCCGGGGTGTTCGTGGACTTGCTCATGTCGATCTCCTGCGACGCATCGCAGGCTCACCGCGGTGTGCGGTGCAGGGCCCGCGCTGCGTGGTCGCACGGCAATCGGCGTACCCGGCGGGCGCGAGCGAAAGGGGGTGAGCACATCGCACCTCGACACGCGCCCTTCTCCTACAGCGAATGCTTCTGGAGTGCGTAGATTGAAAGCGTTCATTCCCTCCAGCCCACGCCAAGGAGTTCCCATGCCGACCAACCACACTGCCTCCCACGCCTCCACCCGCTCGCACACCGCCACGCGCACCCGCAAGGCGCCGCCGGCCGACGCGCTCAAGCTGCTGCGCGCCGACCACACCGAGGTCAAGAAGCTGTTCCGCGAGTACGACAAGCTCGCGAAGGCCGAGGCCCCGGCCGATGAACGCGAAGCCCTCGCGCTCGACATCTGCAACAAGCTGACAGTGCATGCGCAGATCGAGGAGGAGATCTTCTACCCGGCCTGCCGCGACCTGCTGCAGGACAAGGACGACCTGCTCGATGAAGCGACCGTCGAACACGCGAGTGCGAAGGACCTGATCGCCCAGCTGCAGTCGAGCTCGCCGGACGACGACATGTACGACGCGAAGGTCAAGGTGCTCGGCGAGTACATCGACCACCACGTGAAGGAAGAGCAGAACGAGCTGTTCCCGAAGGTGCGCCCGAAGCTGGACCGCAAGGAACTCGGCGAGCAGTTGCAGGCCCGCAAGCAGGAACTGCTGGCGCGCATCGACGTCACGCACTGACGGCCCCGGGACGCAGCGCACGACCCACCCCACGACGCCCCCATGGACTCGCTTTTCACGTTCAACGTCTCGCCGCTCGAACTGCTGGTGCGCGGCACGCTGATGTACTGGTTCCTGTTCCTGATGTTCCGCTTCGTGCTGCGGCGCGACGTCGGATCGGTCGGGATCGCCGACGTGCTGCTGGTCGTGCTGATCGCCGACGCCTCGCAGAACGCGATGGCCGGCGGCTACGAGACGGTGGCCGAGGGCGCCGTGCTGGTGCTGACGCTGATGGGCTGGAACTGGCTGCTCGACTGGGCGACGTACCGCTTCGAGGCGGTGCGCCGCTTCGCCGAGCCGCCGCCCTTGCTGCTGGTGCGCCACGGCCGGGTGCAGCACCGGAACTTGCGGCAAGAATTCCTTACGCTGGACGACCTGCAGTCGCAGCTGCGCCAAAGCGGCGTCAGCAACCTGGCCGAGGTGCGCGCGGCCTTCATGGAATCCGACGGTCGCTTCTCGGTGATCACCCGCGAAGGCCGGCAGACGCGCCCGAGCACGCCGGCCGAGAATCCCGCGACCGACGGTTGATCAGCCGGCCGCCACCGGCTGGGTCCGCTGCAGCAGCACCGCCTCCAGCTCATCGAGGTCGACCGGCTTCACGAAGTGCGCATCGAAACCGGCCTCGCGCGAGCGCTGCCGGTCTTCGGCCTGGCCCCAGCCGCTCAGCGCGATCAGGTGGATCGTGCGGCCCCAGTCCTCCGCGCGGATGAGCCGGGCCACCTCGTGGCCGGTCAGCCCCGGCAGGCCGATGTCGAGCACGATGGCCTGCGGCCGGAATTCGCCGGCGGCGGCCAGCGCCGACGGCCCGTCGTGCGCGACCCGCACCTCGCGCCCGCCCATCTCCAGCACCTCGGCGAGGCTGACGGCGCTGTCGACGTTGTCGTCGACCACCAGCACCCGCAACGCGCCCGGTTCGGTGGCCACCGGCGCGGCAGCCGCGCGCGGCGGGTGCATCGGTGCCGCGCTCGGCATCGCCGCCGCCACCAGCGGCAGGCGCACGACGAAGCGGCAGCCGCTGCCGATGCCGTCGCTGTGGGCTTCGACGCTGCCGCCATGCATCTCCACCAGCTGCCTGACCAGCGCGAGGCCGATGCCGAGGCCGCCTTGCGCCCGCGCGACCGAGCGGTCGACCTGCGCGAACATGTCGAAGACCCGCGGCAGCATCTCGGGCGCGAGGCCGACGCCGGAGTCCTGCACCGCGATCACCGCGTCGCCGTTCTCCGGGTCGTCGCCACGCCCTTCCTCGCGCCAGGCGCTCAGTTCGATCCAGCCGCCCTCGGGCGTGTACTTCGCCGCGTTGTTCAGCAGGTTCGCGACGATCTGGCACAGCCGCGTGGTGTCGCCGTCGACGCACAGCTCGCCGGCCGGCGGCAGCTGCACGCGCAGCTCGTGGCGGCCGGCATCGATCAGCGGTCGGCTGGTCTCGACCGCGGTCTTCAGCACCTCGGCCAGGTCGGCGCGCGTGCGGCGCAGCTCGAGCTTGCCCTGGCTGATGCGGCTCACGTCGAGCAGGTCGTCGACCAGGTGCACCATCTGCCCGAGCTGCCGCTCGATCACGTCGCGCGCATGCGCCTGCGCCACCGGGCCGGGGCTGCGCTGCATGATCAGCAGCGCATTGCGGATCGGCGCCAGCGGGTTGCGCAGTTCGTGCGCCAGCGTCGCGAGGAACTGGTCCTTGCGGCGGTCGTTGTCGTGCAGCGCCTCTTCGGCCAGCTTGCGGTCGGTGATGTCGGCCATGATGCCGAGCAGCCGGCCGCCGGCGCCGTGCCCGTCGCCCTCGCCGGCGTAGAACACGCCATGCGCCTCGATCCAGTGCAGCGAGCCGTCGGGCCACAGCACGCGGGCTTCGAAATGCAGGTCCTGGTGCGTCGCCTCGCTGGTCCGGAACAGCGCCGCCACCCGCTCGCGGTCGGCCGGGTGCACATGCGACAGCATCACCCGGCTGCCCCACTGGCCGACCGGTTCGTCGTAGCCGAAGCAGCGGTCGTGGCGCAGCGAGGTGCGGGCGGTGTCGCTCGCGAGGTCGAGTTCCCATTCGCCGATGCGCGCCGAATCGAGCGTGAACTTCAGCCGCGCCTGGCTCTCGTGGAAGGCGGCATCGATCTGCGCCTGCTCGGTCACGTCGGAGGCGATCACCAGCACCGATTCGACGCCGCCGTCGTCGCCGAACTCCGGCATCAGCCGCGCATTGAAGAAGCGCTCGCCCGGCGCCGGGCCGCGCATCGTGTAGTTCAGCCGCACCAGCCGGCCGGTCGCGAACACCTCCTTCAGCGCGCCGTTCCATTGCGCGCACAGCGCCGGCGGCAGCCCGAGCTCGCCGAAGGTCTTGCCGAGCATCGCCGACGGCGCGATGCCGAGGTGGCGCTGCACGACCGGGCTGACGTAGACATGGCGCAGCCCGCGGTCGATGCGCGCGAAGATGTCGGGCGAGTTCTCGACCAGCGTCGCGAACTCGCGCTCGCGGCGCGCCAGCGCGAGCGTCGCGGCCATCAGCGTCTGCTCGGCGGCGACGCGCGCACTGACGTCGCGGATCACGCACAGCCGGCCCATCGGCTCGCCCTGCACGCCGCGCAGGCGCGACACGGTGCACTCCACGTGCATCGCGTCGTCGTTGCGCTTCACGTGCAGCAGCCGCGCGCGGTAGGCGCCGGTGTCGAGCAGCTCGCGCAGGCAGGCGTCGCGCAGCGCCTCGTCGGGCCAGACCTCGCGGTACAGCGCTTCGGCGCCGCGGCCGAGCAGGGTCGACGCGCTCTGGCCGTACTGGCGCTCGGCGGCGGCGTTCATGAAGATCAGGTGGCCGCCGTCGTCGAACGCCAGCACCGCGTCTTCCATCTGCGACAGCACCGCGCGGCGCAGCTTGTTGCCGGCGGCGTTCGCGCTGTCGAGCGTGTAGACGTCGCTGCCGACGACGATCGCATCGACGTCGCCGCTGCGGATCGCGCGCAGCGTGTCCTCGGCTTCTTCCAGCCGAAGCCGAAGCGCGTCGTTCTCGAGCAGCGCCTGCCGCAGGCGCTCGGCTGCACTCATTGCGGCACCCCCGCGGCCGGCAAGCCCTGCAGGGCCGGCATCGGATCGAGCCCGCGGCGCAGCCGCTCGGCATCGGACAGGTCGCCGATGAAGCGCCGCTGCGGCAGCGGCGCCAGCCGGATCAGCGTCGGCGCCGCGACGATCTGGTCGATGGTGGCCTGCTCGACATGCTCGCCGATGTCCAGCACCTCCAGCCGGTAGCGCCCGGCCAGGTGGGTTTCGCAGAAGCGCCGCGCGTTGACGACCGCCCGCGCCGAGGCCGGCGTCGCACCGGTGACATAGAGCCGCAGGTCGACGAAGTCCGGCACGCGCGGGTCATCGGTCATCGCAGGGGCCGCACGTCGAGGCCGACCAGCACGCGTTCTTCGTTCGACAGGTCGCCGATGATTTTCCGCATCGGCTCGGGCACCTTGCGCACCAGCGTCGGCACCGCGAGGATCTGGTCGCCGGCCGCCAGCTGCGGGTTCACCAGCAGGTCGACCACCTCGATCGAATAGCGGCCCGCCAGGTGCGTCTCGCAGATGTGCTTCAGGTTGTCGAGGGCCGCCATGGACTTGGCCGTGTGCCCCGCCACGTAAAGCTTCAGCTGCCACTCGGGCTTGGTCATGACAGCCCCTCGCTCGATGAGTACATCGATCGATCCCCCGAGGGGATGCGGGCCGGCTTGGGAGCGGCCCGGCGCTCGGCCCGCCTCATGCGCGCTGCTCCTGCGCCGCGCGCAGCTTGCGGGACGACCCGGTCAGCACGCGCTGGTCGGCGACGTACACGTCGACCAGGTCCACGCCGTGGTCGCCGATCACGAACTCGCGCGCCTGGTTCGAATGCGGCATGCCGCGCGACTTGACGACCTGCATGATGCGGGTGCGCTCGCCGTTGTACTGCTGGTTCGACAGCGCGACCCAGGTGTCCATCAGCGACGAGATGCCGATGCCCGAGGTGTCGAGCTCGTCGGTGGCCTGGCCGTGCGTCAGCGTCGTGTACAGCGAGGTCACGCCGCGCTGCTTCAGGAAGTCGACCAGCCGGATCAGCGTGGCCTGCAGCGAGCTGTCGCGATGGCGCAGCTCGAGGTTGCTGATCGGATCGATCACGACCGCATCGGGCTGCATCGTGGTCACGATGTCGTACATCGCGACCAGGTGCTGCTCCAGCCCGTGCAGCGACGGCCGCGACGCGTGGATCTGCAGCAGGCCCTTGTCGCGCCAGCGCCCGAGGTCGATCCCGATCGACTTCATGTTGCGCATCAGCTGCGTCTCGGACTCCTCGTAGGCGAACAGCACCGCCTTCTCGCCGCGGGCGCACACCGCATCGATGAAGCTCGCGCTGATGCTGCTCTTGCCGGTGCCGGCGGTGCCCGAGACCAGCACGCTGGTGCCGCGGAACACGCCGTGTCCGCCGAGCATCCCGTCGAGCCCGCGCACGCCGGTCGGCACCCGCTCGTCGCTGGCCAGGTGGTCCAGCCGCAGCGAGGTGATCGGCAGCACCGACAGGCCGTTCGAGCCGATCAGGAACGGGTATTCGTTGGTGCCGTGGGCCGAGCCCCGGTACTTGACGATGCGCAGCCGACGCGTCGAGACCTGGTCGACGATGCGGTGGTCGAGCAGCAGCACGCAGTCGGCGACGTACTCCTCGAGCCCGTAGCGCGTCAGCGTGTTCTCGCCGCGCTCGCCGGTGATGACGGCCGTCATGCCGCGGTCCTTCAGCCAATGGAACAGCCGGCGCAGTTCGGCGCGCAGCAGCGCCTCGTTCGGCAGGCCGGCGAACAGCGCCTCGATGGTGTCGAGCACGACGCGCTTCGCGCCGACGCGCCGGATCGCATGGTCGAGACGGATGAACAGGCCTTCGAGGTCGTACTCGCCGGTCTCCTCGATCTCGCTGCGTTCGATCTTGACCTGGTCGACGACCAGCTTGCCGGCGGCCTGCAGCGCGTCGAGGTCGTGTCCCAGCGAACGCATGTTGGCGACCAGGTCGTCGGCGCTCTCCTCGAAAGTCATGAAGACGCCGGGTTCGCCGTACTGCTGCGCGCCGTTCACCAGGAACTCGGCCGCCAGCATGGTCTTGCCGCAGCCGGCGGCGCCGCACACCAGCGTCGGGCGGCCGCGTGGCAGGCCGCCTTCGGTGATGTCGTCCAGGCCGGCGATGCCGGTCGGCGCCTTCGGCAACAGGCGGTCCAGGGACGCAGTCGTCTTCATGCGGGGTCCTCCTTGTCAGCCGCGGTTCTTGATCGCGGCGGTGATCTCGTCCATCAGCTGCTCGAGCTCTTCGGGCTCGAACGGCTTGCGCAACGCCCGCACGTTGGGGCCGAACTGCCGCACCCATTCGCCGAACTCGTAGCCCGAGCACAGCACCACCCAGCGGTCGGGCTGCTTCGCGAGCAGCTGCTTCGCGAGGTCGGTGCCGGAGATGCCGGGCAGGCTGACGTCGGTGACGACGATGTCGTACTCGTTCGCGGCGCACAGCGCCAGCGCCTCTTCGCCGTTGGCACACGCGGTCAGCGCCCGCCCGGGCTGCTCCATCAGCATCGAGATGCTCAGTCGCAGGTCGTCGTTGTCTTCGACGTAGAGCACGGTCACGTCATCCAAATCGAGTCCTCCAGCGGGTGCATGTGAAAAAGTCTACGCTGCCGACGCGGTTTCAACGAGCCGCCAGCGCACCTGCCTGTCGGATGGGTGTGGGCTCGCCAACCCAAGGATTTCGCGGGTTTCCGGGGCATGGCGCACCGGCTGTAGTCATCATCCTACAAAGGCTTTCGGCGCCGTCTGTCATCAGGACGCGCCGATCCAGCGGTAGTCTGCAACACCCCGCGCCCGCGCTGCATGCAAAAAGACATGTTGAGGGACGGGTGACCCCGCCGCCTCTGCTCTCGCCGGCTCGAATCAGTCTGGAAGCCCCGCCATGAATGTGCTTGAACTCGATGAAGTCGCGACGCCGGAGCGCGAGATGGTCACGCTGCTGGCCGCGTTGACGCAGCTGCGGCGCGGCGACGCCAGCGTGCGGCTGCCGCTGCACTGGGAAGGGCTGGCCGGCAAGGTGGCCGACGTCTTCAACGACCTGGTCGAGCAGAACGCCGCGATGGCCGACGAGCTCGGCCGGCTGCGCCAGGTGGTCGGCAAGGAAGGCAAGCTGAAGCAGCGCGCGGTGCTCAGCGAGACGCGCGGCTTCTGGGGTGCGTCGATCGAATCGATCAATGCGCTGATCGACGACCTGGTGCACCCGACCAGCGAGGTCGCGCGGGTGATCGGCGCGGTGGCGCAGGGCGACCTGAGCAAGAGCATGGCGCTCGAAGTCGAGGGCCGCGAGCTCGAAGGCGAGTTCCTGCGCACCGCGAAGACCATCAACAAGATGGTCGAGCAGCTCGGCAACTTCTCGGCCGAGGTGACGCGGGTGGCGCGCGAGGTCGGCACCGAAGGCATGCTGGGCGGCCAGGCCAAGGTGAAGGGCGTGGCCGGCACCTGGAAGGACCTGACCGACTCGGTCAACTCGATGGCCGGCAACCTGACCGACCAGGTGCGCAACATCGCCGACGTGACGACCGCGGTGGCCAAGGGTGACCTGTCGAAGAAGATCGACGTCGACGTGAAGGGCGAGTTCCTGACGCTGAAGAACACCATCAACACGATGGTCGACCAGCTGCGCTCGTTCGCCTCCGAAGTGACCCGCGTGGCGCGCGAGGTCGGTACCGAAGGATCGCTCGGCGGGCAGGCGCGGGTGGAAGGCGTGTCGGGCACCTGGAAGGACCTGACCGATTCGGTCAACTCGATGGCCGGCAACCTGACCAGCCAGGTGCGCAACATCGCCGACGTGACGAAGGCGGTGGCCGCCGGCGACCTGTCGAAGAAGATCACGGTCGACGTGAAGGGCGAGATCCTGGAGCTGAAGAACACCGTCAACACGATGGTCGACCAGTTGCGCTCGTTCGCGGCCGAGGTCACGCGGGTGGCGCGCGAGGTGGGTACCGAAGGCATCCTGGGCGGCCAGGCCGACGTGCAGGGCGTGGCCGGCACCTGGAAGGACCTGACCGAGTCGGTCAACTTCATGGCCGGCAACCTGACTTCGCAGGTGCGCAACATCGCCGAGGTGACGACCGCGGTGGCGGCCGGCGACCTGTCGAAGAAGATCACGGTCGACGTGAAGGGCGAGATCTCGGAGCTGAAGAACACCATCAACACGATGGTCGACCAGCTGCGTTCGTTCGCCGCCGAGGTGACGCGCGTCGCGCGCGAGGTCGGCACCGAAGGCAAGCTGGGCGGACAGGCCGACGTGCAGGGCGTGGCCGGCACCTGGAAGGACCTGACCGATTCGGTGAACCTGATGGCGTCGAACCTGACCAGCCAGGTGCGCAACATCGCCGACGTGACGAAGGCGGTGGCGGCCGGCGACCTGTCGAAGAAGATCACGGTCGACGTGAAGGGCGAGATCCTGGAGCTGAAGGCCACCATCAACACGATGGTCGACCAGCTGTCGTCGTTCGCGGCCGAGGTGACGCGGGTGGCGCGCGAGGTCGGCACCGAAGGCCGGCTCGGCGGGCAGGCGCAGGTGCGCGATGTGTCGGGCACCTGGAAGGACCTGACCGACAACGTGAACTTCATGGCCGGCAACCTGACCGGCCAGGTGCGCGGCATCGCGAAGGTGGTGACCGCGGTGGCCAACGGCGACCTGCAGCAGAAGCTGACGGTGGAGGCCAAGGGCGAGATCGCCGCGCTGGCCGAGACCATCAACAGCATGACCGAGACGCTCGCGACCTTCGCCGACCAGGTGACCACGGTGGCGCGCGAGGTCGGCGTCGAAGGCAAGCTCGGCGGCCAGGCCAAGGTGCCGGGCGCGGCCGGCACCTGGAAGGGGCTGACCGAGAACGTCAACCAGCTGGCGGCCAACCTGACCACGCAGGTGCGCGCGATCGCCGAGGTGGCGACCGCGGTGACGCAGGGCGACCTGACGCGCTCGATCACGGTGGAGGCGCAGGGCGAGGTGGCCGCGCTGAAGGACACCATCAACGAGATGATCCGCAACCTGAAGGACACCACGCAGAAGAACACCGAGCAGGACTGGCTGAAGACCAACCTCGCGAAGTTCAGCCGCATGCTGCAGGGCCAGAAGGACCTGCTGACGGTGGGCCAGCTGATCCTGTCCGAACTGGCGCCGGTGGTCGGCGCGCAGCAGGCCGAGTTCTACGTGCTGACCGGCAGCAGCGGCACCGGTCCGCGGCTGAAGCTGTTCGGCAGCTACGCGTCGGGCGGCCAGGCCTCGCACGGCAAGGAGGTCGACCTGGGCCAGGGCCTGGTCGGCCAGTGCGCGGTCGAGAAGACCAAGATCCTGGTGACCAACGTGCCGAGCAGCGCGATGCGCATCGCGACCGGGCTGAGCGAAGGCGCGGCGCTCGACATCCTGGTGCTGCCGATCGTGTTCGAAGGCGAGGTGCGCGGCGTGCTGGAGCTGGCCTCGCTGGAGCGCTTCAACCCGGCGCACCAGGCCTTCCTCGACCAGCTGACCGAATCGATCGGCATCGTGATCAACACGATCAGCGCGAACATGCGCACCGAGGACCTGCTGACGCAGTCGCAGTCGCTGGCCGAGGAGCTGCAGAGCCGCCAGCAGGAACTGCAGCAGACCAACGAGGAGCTGCAGGAGAAGGCCCGGCTGCTGGTGCACCAGAACCAGGAGGTGGAGCGCAAGAACCAGGAGGTCGAGCAGGCCCGGCAGGCGCTGGAAGAGAAGGCCGAGCAGCTCGCGCTGACCTCGAAGTACAAGTCGGAATTCCTGGCCAACATGTCGCACGAGCTGCGCACGCCGCTGAACAGCCTGCTGATCCTGTCCGACCAGCTGTGCAAGAACAGCGACGGCAACCTGACGCCGCGCCAGGTGGAGTTCGCGAAGACCATCCACCTGTCCGGCAACGACCTGCTGATGCTGATCAACGACATCCTCGACCTGTCGAAGATCGAGTCGGGCACGGTCGCGGTCGACGTCTCGGAGCTGCGGCTGGAAGACCTGCAGCGCTCGGTGGACCGCAGCTTCCGCCACGTCGCCGAATCGCGCCATGTCGCGTTCGAGATCGGCGCGCCGGTGCGCGTCGCGCCGCTGCCGAAGACCATCGTCACCGACGTCAAGCGGCTGCAGCAGATCATCAAGAACCTGCTGTCGAACGCCTTCAAGTTCACCCACCAGGGCGCGGTGCGGCTGACGATGGAGGTGGTGGACCGCGGCTGGTCGCGCGACAACGAGGACCTGAACCGCGCATCGCAGGTGCTGGCGTTCTCGGTGTCGGACACCGGCATCGGCATCTCGCCGGACAAGCAGCAGATCATCTTCGAGGCCTTCCAGCAGGCCGATGGTTCCACCTCGCGCAAGTACGGCGGCACCGGCCTGGGCCTCGCGATCAGCCGCGAGCTGGCGCGGCTGCTGGGCGGCGAGATCCGGCTGGTCAGCGCGCCGGCCGAGGGCAGCACCTTCACGCTGTACCTGCCGCAGAGCTACAGCCCGACGCGCAGCCTGCGGCACGGCCGCGGCACGCCGCCGGGGGTGATGACCGAGGCGTTGCCGCTGCTGGAACGCCCGCGGGTCGAGGTGCCGATGTCGGTGAACGACAGCGCGGACGCCGACGAGATGGGCGACAACGCCGCCAACGACGACCGCGCCGACATCCTGCTCGGCGACAAGGTGCTGCTGATCGTCGAGAACGACCTGGCCTTCGCCGACGTGCTGCTGCAGGCGGCCCGCCGCGTCGGCTTCAAGGGGCTGGTCAGCACCAGCGGCGCCGCGGCGCTCGCGCTGACGCGCGATTTCCAGCCGGCGGTCATCACGCTCGACATCTTCCTGCCCGACATGGAGGGCTGGCGCATCCTGGCGCGGCTGAAGTCCGACCTGTCGACGCGCCACATCCCGGTCTGCGTGGTGTCGACCGACGACTCGCGCGAACGTGCGCTGCGCTCGGGCGCGGTCGGCTTCCTGACGAAGCCGCTGCAGTCGGTCGACGAGGTCGAGGAGGCGCTCGGCCACCTGCACGAATTCGCCGAGCGCCGCCGCAAGCGGCTGCTGGTGATGATGGACGACACGCCGGCGCGCGCGCAGTTCCTGGACGCGCTCGACACCGAGACCGACATCGTGCAGGCCAGCCGCGCCGACGAAGCGCGCGAGCGCATCGCGCACGGCAGCATCGACTGCCTGATCACCGACGGCAGCGTCAGCGACTTCGGTCCGGAGGACGTGATCGAGTCGCTCGAATCGCGGCCGCTCGCCCGCCAGCTGCCGATCGTGCTGGCCAGCAGCGACCCGGCGGTGTGCCAGGGCTGGGAGCGTGGCCACAGCGCCTTCGCGCTGCGCCGCGCCGACACGCTGGAGCGCATGCTCGATGCATCGGCGTTCTTCCTGCACCGCGGCGAGGCGACGATGTCGGAAGAAGAACGCCGCTCGGCACGCGAGCTGCATGACGCCGACCGCCGGCTGCAGGGCCGAAAGGTGCTGATCGTCGACGACGACATGCGCAACATCTTTGCGCTGGCCACCGTGCTGGACAACCACGGCATGGTGATCGTGTCGGCCGAGAACGGGCGCGACGCGATCCGGCTGGTGGAGACCGATCCGAGCATCGACATCGTGCTGATGGACATCATGATGCCGGAGATGGACGGCATGGAGACGATGCGCCAGATGCGCCGGCTGCCGCGCGGCAAGGAGCTGCCGCTGATCGCGGTGACGGCCAAGGCGATGAAGGGCGACCGCGAGAAGTGCATCGACGCCGGGGCCTGGGACTACCTGTCCAAGCCGGTCGACACCGCCTACCTGCTGGTCGTGCTGCGCGGCTGGCTCAGCAAGTGAGCGCGCCGCACGAGACCGGGCCGGGCCGAGCGCCGGGCCGCTCCCAAGCCGGCCCGGGTCCCCTCGGGGGACCGGTCGACGTACCCGGCGACCCAGGGGCGGACACCACGAGGGTGAACATCCTCGTGGTCGACGACCTGCCGGAGAAATTGCTGGTCTTCGGCACCGTGCTCGAGGAGCTCGGCCAGAACCTGGTGTTCGTGCGCTCCGGGCGCGAGGCGCTGCGCGAGGTGCTGCAGCGCGAGTTCGCGGTGATCCTGCTCGACGTCAACATGCCGGACATCGACGGCTTCGAGACCGCGGCGCTGATCCGGCAGTACAAGCGCTCGGTCGACACGCCGATCATCTTCATCACCTCGTACGCCGACGAGATGCAGACCGAGCGCGGCTATGCGCTGGGGGCCGTCGACTACATCCAGTCGCCGGTGGTGCCGCACATCCTGCGCAGCAAGGTGCGGGTGTTCGTGCGGCTGTTCGCGATGCAGCGGCAGATCCGCGAGCAGGCCGATGCCCATGCGGCGGTGGCGGCCGCCGATGCCGCGCGGCGCGTCGCCGAGGACAACGACCGCCGTTCGGCCTTCCTGGCTGACGCGAGCCGCGTGCTCAGCGGCTCGCTTCAGGCCGAGGTCTGCGTGCGCGCGCTGGCCGAGCTGCTGGTGCCGGCGATGGCGACGGCCGCGCTGGTGCTGCCGGGCGACGAACCCGGGGCGCGCCAGAAGCTGGTGTGTGCGTCGCCCGGCGCCACCGCGAACCGCATGCTGATGGACATCGCCCCGCCGCTGGCCGCCGCGCTGCGCCAGGCGCTGGCCGAACGCCGCACGGTGGCGCTGGCGCCGGCCGACCTGGTCGCGCTGGCGCCCGATGCCTTCGGCCCGGGCCGCACGCGCGCGCTGCCGTGGCAGGCGGTGCAGGCGCTGCCGCTGATCAACGGCGACCGGCTGCTCGGTGCGATGCTGGTGGCGACCGACGATGCGCTGCAGCGGCCCGACTGGCGCGTGCTCGACGACCTGGCCGCGCGCGCCGCGGCGGCGCTCGAGAACGCGATCCTCTACGGCAGCCTGCAGGGCGAGATCGTCGAGCGGCGCGCCGCCGAGATGCAGCTGCAGGAGGCGGGGCGGCGCAAGGACGAGTTCCTCGCGATGCTGTCGCACGAGCTGCGCAACCCGCTGGCGCCGATCCGCACCGCGCTGGAGGTGATCCGCCGCATCGCGCCGCCCGACCCGAAGATCGGCTGGGCCACCGACATCATGGTGCGCCAGCTCAAGCAGATGACGCGGCTGATCGAGGAGCTGCTCGACGTGGCGCGCATCAGCCAGGGCAAGATCGTGCTGAGCCGCGAGAAGGTCGACCTGAACGCGGTGATCCTGCAGAGCGTCGAGACCGCGCAACCGCTGATCGACGCCCGCGACCAGCGGCTGCAGGTGCTGCCGCTGGCCGAGCCGATGTGGCTGCACGGCGATTTCGCGCGGCTGGCGCAGATCGTGTCGAACCTGCTGAACAACGCGTCGAAGTACAGCGAGAAGGGCACCCGCATCTTGCTGGAAGCGAGCGCGACGCCGCAGGGCGCGGTGATCCAGGTCAGCGACCAGGGCATCGGCATCGATGCGCAGCTGCTGCCGCGCATCTTCGACCTGTTCACGCAGGGCTCGCGCACGCTGGACCGCGCGCAGGGCGGGCTCGGCGTCGGGCTGACGCTCGCGCAGCGGCTCGCGCAGATGCACGGCGGCAGCCTCGAAGCCGCCAGCGACGGCATCGGCTGCGGCGCGGTGTTCACGCTGCGGCTGCCGTGCGTCGGGCTGGTGCGCTCCGGCGAGGCCGGCGGCCCGGCCGCCGAAACGGGTGCACTGCACCCGGCGCGCGTGCTGGTGGTCGACGACAACCACGACGCGGCGCACAGCGTGGCCGACCTGCTCGCGCTCGGCGGCCACGAGGTGCGCACCGCCGCCGACGGCCGCGAGGCGCTGACGGTGGCCGAGCACTTCAGCCCCGAGGTGGTGGTGCTCGACATCGGGCTGCCGATCCTCGACGGCTACGAGGTCGCGGCGCGGCTGCGCACGATGGACGGCACGCGCGGCGCGCTGCTGCTGGCGCTGACCGGCTACGGCCAGCAGGAGGACCGCGAGCGCGCCGAGGCCGCGGGCTTCGACCACCATTTCGTGAAGCCCGCCGATCCGGTGGCGCTGCAGAAGTGCATCGACGGGTGGCTGCGGCAGCGCAGCGACGCCGGGCAGCAGCAGGCGGGCTGAGGCGCCCGGCAACTTCTCACGCCGCGCGCCGGGACGGATGGCCCGCGGGCCGCCCGGCATGGAACCGAAGCCGTCCGGCGGTTACTGATGCGCGCATGAGCGGCTGGCGCGATTACCTGTGGATCACCTGGTGGCGGTCGCTGTGGGACGGCGGCGGCCCGCGCGGGCGTTCGCCGTCCGCTGCAGCGGCCGCGCGCACGCCGAAGGAGCGGCTGCAGCAGCGGCTGCTCGACGACTACGCCCGCGACGTGCCCGGCGCCGACGGCGTCGTGCGCACGCTGCGCCACTGGATCGACGCGCTCGGCGGCCACCTCGACCTGTCGCGCTGCGAGCGCGCCGCGGTGCGCCAGTTGCCGAAGGAGCTGATCGACGACTGCATCGCGTACGTCACGCAGCGCAGCCGGCACGAGCAGTTGCGCATCACGCTGCCCGACGGGCTGAACCAGCAGGTCGGCTGGTGGTCGGACTACAGGCTGGGCTGACCCGTGTCGCCGAAGCGCCTGCACGGCACTGCCTCGGAGTCCTACACGGATTGCCTCTTTTGCCCGATAGGCAGGCCCGTGTCGCGGCCCTAGCCTCGAACCATCGAATCTCAGGAGCATTCCCCATGGGTCCCAGCACCGACACCTGCTCGCCGTCCGCGGCGCTGGGCCTTGCGCCGATCTCCCGCCCGGCCCTCGGCCTGCTGGTCAGCGAACCGTGGCGCGCGGCGCTCGAACTGGCCTCGCACCGGCTGGGCCGCGGCTTCTCGACCGTGCAGCGGCACGGCGACGGCCACCCGGTCGTCATCTTCCCGGGCCTCGCCGCCGACGGCAGCGCCGTCGCCACGCTGCGCGAGCACTGCACGGCCCTCGGCTACACCGCGTTCGACTGGGGGCGTGGCCTGAATGTCGGCCCGCGCGGCGACGTCGACGCCTGGATGGCGGATCTGGCCGACCATGTGCGGGCCCTGCTGGAACGGCACGAAGGCCGAGCGACGCTGGTCGGCTGGAGCCTCGGCGGCCTCTACGCCCGCGAACTCGGCAAGCTGCTCGCACCGCAGGTGCGCCGCGTGATCACGATCGGCACGCCGTTCAACGCCGAGGCCGACCACAGCCATGTCGGCTGGCTGTACCGGCTGCTGAACGGCGCGCCGGCCCGCCTCGACGCCGCGATGAGCCGCCGGCTGCGCACGCCGCCGCCGGTGCACACCGCGTCCATCTACAGCCGCAACGACGGCATCGTCGCATGGCAGACCTGCATCCACGGCCCGCAGGAACACGCCACCGGCCTGGTGCGCGACCTCGAAGTCGACAGCAGCCACATCGGCATGGTGTGGAACCCGCGCGTGCTGAACGCGGTCGGCGAGCTGCTGGCGCTGCCGGGCACCGGCGCCTGAGCCGCCTGGCTCAGCGTCCCGGCGCTGCCATCAGCCGCGCCAGCGTGCCGTCGGCCTTCAGCTTCTCGAACGCCGTGCGCGTGCGCAGCACCACGTCGTCGGGCGTCGACTTGCTGTAGGCCATGAACAGCCCGGTCGACAGCGTGTCCAGCGTGTAGACCTTCTCCAGCATCGCGCAATCGATGTGCGACTCGTCGCACAGCTGGCGCGCGTCGCGCTCGGGCATCGGCACCAGCTGCACCTGGCGGTGCAGCAGCTTGCGGAAGTTGTCGCCGTTCTGCGCCGACACCACCAGCCGCGTGAAGCCCTGCGACTGCAGGTACTGCTGGCGCACGTCGTCGCGCACCACGCCGATGCTGTAGGCCCTGGCGTCCTGCAGCGTGCGCACCACCACCTCGGTGCTGGTGCGCAGCTTGTACAGGTGGTACTCGATGCGCATGAACTCGCCGGCCCACTTGAACTTGTCCTCGCGCTGCGGCGTGCGCGCGATCATGAAGATCAGCACGTTCGGTTCCTGCAGCGCCATGTCGTAGGCGCGCGCCCACGGGTAGATGCCGGCACGGTAGTCGGCGAAGCCGGCGCGCTGCATCGTCGCGGCCACCACCTCGCTGGCGGGGCCGAGCACCCGGCCGGCGCTGAGCCAGGTGTAGCCGGACTCCTCGGTGACGCCGCGGATCGCCTGGGCCTGGGCGCCCACCAGCATGAGCGCCAGGACAGGGCCTGCAAGACAATGGGCAATGCGCATGGTCTTCCTTCCTTCGGATCAGGCGGCCACCCGGTCGCGGCCTTGTCGCTTCGCGCGGTACAGCGCCTGGTCGGCACGCTGCAGCAGCGCGTCGAAGCGGTCCATCGTCAGCGGATCGAACTGCGCGACGCCGATGCTCAGCGTCACGCGCGGTGCCACCTGCGACGCGCTGTGCGCGATGTCGCGGTCGGCCAACGCCTCGCGCAGCCGCTCGGCCGCGGCATGCGCCTGGTCGGCATCGACCGCCGGCAGCAGCACCGCGAACTCCTCGCCGCCGATGCGCGCGGCCAGCTCGCCGGCGCGGCCGAAGGTCTCGCGCAGCGTCTGTGCGATCAGGCGCAGGCAGTCGTCGCCGAGCGCATGGCCGTAGGTGTCGTTGTAGCGCTTGAAGAAATCGACGTCGCACAGCAGCACCGACAGCGGCTGGTTCAGTCGCTGCGCGCGGCGGAACTCGACGTCCTTCACCTCGTCGAAGTGGCGCCGGTTCGCGAGGCCGGTCAGCGGGTCGCTGCGCGACAGCGCTTCCAGCTGCGCGTTGGCGGCGCGCAGCTCGGCGGTCTGCTCGTCGACCAGCTCGGCCAGCCGGTCGCGGTGCGCCGCGAGGTCGCGCTCGTCGCGGCGCTGGCGCGCCAGGTAGTTCGACAGGTTGCCCTGCAGCTGGTTGACGCCCGACTCCAGCAGGCTCAGCTCGTCGCGCCGGCCCGGCGCGCGCTCGAGCACCAGCCGGCGGTCCAGCGTCTGCGGCGTCAGCTCGTCGAGGTGACGCGCCATGCGCCGCACGTGCACGGTGACGGTGCGGTTGAAGACCCACATCACCAGGCCGGCCAGCAGCAGCGACTGGACCAGCTGCGTCAGCACGATGCCGGCCAGCTCGCCGCGCAATCGCTCCCACAGCACGCGCTCGTCGCCTTCGAGCGTCAGCTCGCCGACCACCTCGCTCGCGCCGGGATAGGGTTCGTAGCTCAGCCTGCGGTGCAGCACCGGCGCGCGGGTCGACGGCTGCGCGCCGTCGCGGTGCTGCGCCATCTGCTCGGTGGTGCGGCCGTTCTGCAGCAGCCGCAGCTCGACGCGGCCGACCGGGCTGACCTGCGCGACGCCGTTCACGTGGGTCTGCAGCGCATCGCGGTCCATCTCCCAGATGGCTTTCGCGAGCGTGTGCTGGAACACCTGGTCGATCAGCGTCAGCTCGGCGGTCATCGCCGACAGGTTGGCCTGCCAGGCCGACCAGGTGCGCAGCGCCACCGCGGCCAGCGTGAAGACGATGCCGAATGCCAGCGTCGCCAGCACCAGCTGGCGGCCGAGCGAGCCGTTCAGCCCGCCGTGCTCAGAGCCACTTGCGCTGGAGGCTCTCATAGGTGCCGTTGCGGCGGATCGTCTCCAGCCCCTTGCGGAAGCGCTCGACCACCTCGTCCGGCGTCTTCAGGCTGAAGGCCATGTCGAGCCCGCCTTCGCTGCCGAGGTCGGTCAGCGCGAGCGTGCGCTGCACCATGCGGGCCGGGTCGTCGCCGGCCTGGCGCACCAGGTACGTGGCGTTCAGCTCGTTGGCGATCCACAGGTCGACGCGGCCGCCCTTCAGCTTCTCGTAGTTCAGCTCGTAGCGGTTGCTGGACTGCAGGTTCTGGCCGATCTGGAAGCCGTTGGCGACCAGGTACTGCTCGCCGGCGTCTTCGTTGACGGTGGCGGTCTGGAAGCGGCGCGCGTCGTCCAGCGTCTTGACCGGCGGCGTGCGGCCGCTCAGCGAGAACAGGTACCAGCGCGTCGGCGCGATCACCCCGACCCACTTGAAGCGCTTCTCGCGCTGCGGCGTGCGGGTGATCGAATAGATCAGCACGTTCTCCTGGTTCAGCGCGATGTCGTAGGCGCGGGCCCACGGCATCACCTGGATCGGCGTGCCGGCGAAGCCGGCCTCCTTCAGCACCGCCTGCACGACCTCGGTGCCGAGGCCGGTGACCTGGCCGTTCACCGTCATGTTGTAGGGCGGCAGTTCCTCGGTGACGATGCGCAGCGGCTGCGCCGCGGCCAGCACGGGCAGCAGCCCGAGCAGCAGCCCGGCCAGGTGGCAGGCAAGACGACGCAGCGGGGGCGGAACGGACATGCAAGGCTCGGCAGACGGAGGGACGACTGTTTTTCGACCGCCCCGGTGCACCACTTGAGCGCGGCGGCCCGCGCGAGCGTGACGAAATGCTGGTTCGCCGCGGCAGGAGCCGATATAACCGACACAGCCGAAGCTGGCACACCCCGAGGAGAGCCCATGACCGCACCCGTGCACCACATCACCCATCCGCTGATCCAGCACAAGCTGACGCTGATGCGCCAGAAGGACCGCAGCACCAACAGCTTCCGGCGGCTGCTGGGCGAGATCAGCATGCTGATGGCCTACGAGGTCACGCGCGACATGCCGACGCAGATGATCGAGATCGAGACGCCGCTCGAGACGATGCAGGCGCCGGTGATCGACGGCAAGAAGACGGTGTTCGTCAGCATCATGCGGGCCGGCGCCGGCTTCCTCGACGGCATGCTGAACGTGGTGCCGGGCGCGCGCATCGGCCACATTGGCCTGTACCGCGACCCGAAGACGCTGGTGGCGGTGGAGTACTACTTCAAGATGCCGGCCGACATGCACGAGCGCGACGCGATCGTGCTGGACCCGATGCTGGCCACCGGCAACTCGGCGGTCGCGGCGGTGGACCGGCTGAAGGAGACGCGGCCGAAGTCGATCCGCTTCGTGTGCCTGCTGGCCGCGCCGGAGGGGCTGCAGCACTTCCAGTCGGCGCATCCCGACGTGCCGGTGTACACCGCGGCGATCGACCGGCAGCTCGACGAGCACGGCTACATCGTGCCCGGCCTGGGGGATGCAGGGGACCGGTTGTTCGGGACGAAGTGACACCTCCCTCCGTTCGCCCTGAGCCTGTCGAAGGGCCCCGATCATCCTGAGCTTGTCGAAGGACCTGAGCCTGTCGAAGGGTCGGGCCGAGCCCCCTTCCCGTTCGGGCTGAGCCTGTCGAAGCCCTCGTGCCAGGGCACCCACCCTTCGACACGTGCCCTCGACAAGCTCGGTCCCTGCTCAGGGCGAACGGGGTGGGTGATCAACGGGGTGGGCGGTCGGGCGAACGGGCCTGGGTGTCCATCGGCAGCGTGATCGCCACGCGCAGCCCACCATCCGGCCGGTTCGCCAGCGCGATCCGCCCGCCATGCGCCTCGGCGATCTCCCGAGCCAGTGCCAACCCGAGCCCGGTGCCGGCCCGCTTGGTCGAGTAGAACGGCAGCAAGGCCTGCGCGAGCACGGTGTCGGTCATGCCGGGGCCGCGATCGGCCACCTCGAAGCGGATCTCCGCACCGGTGTCGGTCAGCGACAGCGTCACGCCGTCCGACGGCCCGCCCGCTTCGTGCGCGTTCTTCAGCAGGTTGATGAGCGCCTGCTCCACCTGCGCCGCATCGAACACCCCGGCCCGCGCCGGCAGCTCGCCGCTGCGCTCGAACGGGTACTGCGCCACGAGCGCCGCCAGGAACGGCGCCCACTCCACCGTGTCCAGCCGCGGCGCCGGCAGCTTCGCGAAACGCGCATAGCCGTCGAGGAAGCCGTGCAGGTGGCGCGCCCGCTCGCCGATCGCGGCGAACACCTCCGGCAGCCGCTGCACATCGCCGCGCCGCGCCAGCTCGGCGCCGCTGTGGGCGAGCGACGAGATCGGCGCCAGCGAGTTGTTCAGCTCGTGGCTGATGACGCGGATCACGCGCTTCCAGGTGGCGACCTCCTGCCGCGACAGCTCGCGCGTCATGCGCCGGAACAGCAGCAGCCGGTGCGGCCGGCCCTGCAGCCGGAACTGGCGCTGAGACAGGTGGAAGGTCTCGTCGCTGCCGTCCAGCGTGACGCTGAACAGCGCATCGGTGCCCTCCTCCACCGCCCGCGCGAGCGCCGGCGGCAGCGTCGCGAGCAGCGCGCCGAAATCGCTGCCCTCCAGGCTGCGGCCTTCGCCCAGCAGCTGGCGCGCGGCGATGTTGGCGTAGGCCACGCGCTGCCGCAGGTCGGTCAGCACCAGCGCGACCGGCGTGTTCTGCACCACGGTGTCGAGCAGCAGCTCGCGCTGCGCCAGGTGCTGGCGCTGGTCGCGCAGCGCATGGCCCAACGCGTTGTGGTGCCCGACCAGCGCGCCGAGTTCGCCGCCGTGGTCGTCGCTGATCGACACGCTGAAGTCGCCGTCGCGGTAGCTCAGCACCGCGCTCTCCAGCGAGCGCAGCAGGCGCTTCAGCGGCGCGACCAGCCGCGCCGACCCCCAGGCGGCCAGCCAGAATGCCAGCACCGCGGCCGCCCCGGCCAGCGGCGCCACAGCGCCGCCCCAGCGGGCCGATGCGGCCAGCACCGCGGCATGCAGCGCGGCACCGCCGGCTAGCGCGGCGACGAGCGCCAGCAGCAAGCGCGCACGCAGGCTCAATGCGCGCATGCCGGGCTCAGGCCTCGAGCCCGTAGCGTTCCATGCGCCGGTACAGCGCCTGGCGCGACAGCCCGAGCGCCGCGGCGGCGCGGCTGACGACGCCGTCGGCGCGCGCCAGCGCCGCCACCACCGTGTCGCGGCTCGGCTCGTCGAGGTTGCGCGCCGGCGCGGGTTCGGCCGGCGGCAGGCCGAGCAGGTCCGGCGTGACCGGCCCGCCGCGTGCCAGCAGCGCGGCCCGTTCGATCACGTTCTTCAGCTCGCGCACATTGCCCGGCCAGGCGTGCGCGAGCAGCTGCGCGCGCGCCGCATCGCCCAGCACCGCGCGGCCGGCGAGGAAGTGCTCGGCCAGCGGCAACACGTCGTCGCGGCGCTGCGCGAGCGGCGGCACCGCGACCTCGATCACGTTGAGCCGGTAGTACAGGTCTTCGCGGAACGTGCCGGCGCGCACCATCGCCTTCAGGTCGGCATTGGTCGCGCTGATCACGCGCACCCGCACCTGGCGCGTGCGCGACGAGCCGACGCGCTCGAAGCGTCCGGTCTCGAGCACCCGCAGCAGCTTCACCTGGCCGGACAGCGGCAGCGTGCCGATCTCGTCGAGGAACAGCGTGCCGCCATCGGCCGCGTCGAAGCGGCCGTCGCGCGACTTGCCGGCGCCGGTGAAGGCGCCGCTTTCGGCGCCGAACAGCTCGGCCTCGACCAGCTCGGACGGCAGTGCACCGCAATTGACCGCGACGAACGGGCCGTCGCGCACCGCCGAGTTCGCGTGCACGGTGGCGGCGACGCGCTCCTTGCCGCTGCCGTTGGGGCCGGTGACCAGCACCGGCAGCTCGGAGCGCGCGACCTGGCAGGCGAGCTCCAGCGTGCGTTCCATCGCATCGGACGCATAGACGATGCCGCCCAGGTCGTGGCGCTGCGCGAGCGCGTCGCGGCGGCGCCGGCGCTCGTCGCGCACGCGGGCCACCTCGCGCGTCGATTCGGACAGCTCCAGCAGGTTCTCGACGGTGGCGACCAGCTTCGCGTCGTCCCACGGCTTCGCGAGGTAGTCGGCCGCGCCGGCCTTCACCAGCTCGACGGCCGCCTCGAGCCGCGTCCAGGCGGTCAGCAGGATGACCGGCAGGTCGGGCTGGCGCTCGCGGATCGCGCGGAACAGCGCCACGCCCTCGGCGCCGGAGGTGGTGTCGGCGCTGAAGTTCATGTCCTGGATCACGACGTCGACCGGGCGGCGGTCGAGCGCGGCCAGGCCGTCCTGCGGAGTCAGCGCGACCTCGGCTTGGATGTCGTGCAGCGACAGCAGCAGCGAGAGGGCCTGGCCGACCGCGGGGTTGTCGTCGATGATCAGGATGCGGCGCATGGGGCGCGAGCTTACTAGGCCCCCCGCATCACGACCACCGGCGGCAGCGCGGCCGCACGCCGCGCCGGGCCGAGCACCGCGACCTGCCCGAGCACCCACAGCGTCACCGCGCCGATCGGCAGGCACACCCAGGGCAGCTGCGGCAGCTCGTACAGGCGCATCAGCAGCGCATTGACGCCGTACGCGGCCGTCATGCCGAGCACGATGCCCATCGTCGTCAGCAGGAAGTTCTCGGCCTGGAAGTAGCGCAGGATCTGCACCCGCGACGCGCCGAGCGCGCGGCGCACGCCGATCATGCGGGTGCGTTGCTGCACCCAGAAGCTGGCCAGCCCGACGATGCCGAACGCGGTGACCACCAGCAGCGCGATGCACACCGCGACCAGCAGCGCCGCCATCCAGCGGTCCTGGCGGTAGTACTCGTGGCGCAGGTCGTCGAAGGTCTGGCGCTCCATCACGATGCGCTGGCTGTCGACCGCCTGCAGCGCGGCGACCGCGTCCTTCAGCAGCCGCTCGCGCTGCGCCGGATCGGCGACGCGCACCAGGTAGTTGCCGTCGTTGTAGACCGGCTGCACCGGCAGCAGCGTCAGGTAGGCGCCGCGCGGACCGTTCGGCTGCGGGATCGCCATGTGCTCGACCACGCCGACCACACGCATCGGCGACGACCCGAACACGTACAGCGAGCGGCCGACCGCGCTGCCTTCGGGGAACAGGCGCGCCGCGGTGCCGCGGTCGACGATCACCGCCGGCACCTTCGGTTCCTCGGCCTCCAGCGCCGAGGCCGGCTGCACTTCTTCCGGCAGGAAGTCGCGGCCCTCGACCAGCTTCAGGCCGAGCGTCGCGAGCGCGTTCTCGCCGACCAGGTACAACGCCGCGCTGACCGTCGGCGACGGTTGGTCGGGCGAGATGTTGACGCCGGCATCGGACGAGCCGTTGCCGAACGGCACGTGGTTCACGCTGGTGGCCGACCGGACGCCCGGCAGCGCGCGCAGCGTCGCCAGGTCGCGCCGGGTCAGTGCCTCGGCGTTGTCGCGGCGGGCGATGTCGTTGAGCCGGATCTGCAGCAGCTCGGTCTCGGCCAGCCCGGTGGGCGCCTGCATGCGCTCCAGCCGCTCGCCGATCAGGAACAGCGCATTGCTGACGATCGCGCAGCTGAGCGCGACCTCGAGCACGATCAGCGCGGCGGCGGTCTTGTGGCGGCGCAGTGTCGACAGGATCGGTCGGAGGTCCATCATCGCGTTCTCCTCGGGTTCGTCGGGGCTTCTTCGTTCATTGCGACTTGAGCTGCAGCGCCGGCGCCACCTGGCAGGCGCGCCAGGCCGGCAGCAGCCCGGCGGCGAGGCTCGCGACCAGCGCGAGCACCAGCGTGGTGGCGAGCATCGGGGCATCGAGGTATGCCAGCTGCGCGTAGCTGGCCGGGTTCTGCCGCACGCCCCACAGCCCGAGCAGCGCGAGGCCGAGCCCGAGCACGCCGCCGACGACGCCGATGCTGCCGGCCTCGACCAGGAACTGCCCGAAGATCGCGCGCCGGGTCGCGCCGAGCGCACGCCGCACCGCGATCTCCGGCGCGCGGCGCATGCACTTGGCGAGCAGCAGCCCGACGGTGTTGGTCAGGCAGACCAGCAGGAAGCCGAAGGCCAGCCACAGCTGCAGGTGCACGTCGCCGGGCACGACGTGCTTGAATTCCATGCGCTCGGTGACGTTGCGCAGGCGCACGTTGGCCGGTCGTTCGAAGCGGCCGGCCGCGCGCTGCTGTTCGGAGTAGTCGGTGAGGTACTGCCGCAAGGCCGGCGCGTCGGCCGCCGACGGCATCTGCACCCAGTACTGCAGCCAGGCGCAGGGCGCGTTGACGGCGCGCGGGTCGGGCGACGTGCGGTTGCCCCAGCAGGTCAGGCTGCCGGCGATCGGCAGCTTCACCTGCAACGCGGTGGACAGCGGCGTGAAGACCTGTTCGGTCTTCGCGAAGCGGCCGGCGAACAGGTCGTAGTAGTGCGGCACCGGGCGCCACGGCGCGAGCACGCCGACGATGCGCAGGTCGTGGTCGCCGGCGCGCAGCAGGCGGCCGGTGCTGTCGGCGCCGTCGAACAGCTTCTGGTTCAGTTCGTGCGAGATCACCGCGACGCGCGCGGCGGCCGCGTCGTCCGCCGCCTCCCAGCCATGGCCGTAGCGCCACGGCGTCTCGAACATCGGGAAGAAGTCGGCGCTGGTGTAGCGGGCGCTCGCGAAGAATGCCGGCCGGTCGGCCTGCGCCGGCTGCACCGCGACCGAGCCGCCGGTCATCATCACCTGGCGTTCACCGCGGTGCTCGCGCATCAGCGCTTCGGCATCGAAGCGGGTCAACTGCTCCAGCGGTTCGGCGCCGGGCGGCGCGGCGCCGCGTTCGCTGGCATCGAGCTGCACGTAGAACAGCCGGTCGCTCTTGCCGGGGATCGGGTCGCCGGACAGCACATGGAACACCGTCAGCGTCGTCATGCTGGCGCCGATGCCCAGCGCGATCGCGAGCACCATCAGCGCGGTCAGCGCGGGGCTGCGCCGGAAGCTGCGCAGCGCCAGGTCGAGGTGGTAGCCAAGCATCAGGGAATCTCCTGTTTCAGCAAGGTGTTGACGGCCGCGAGGTCGGCCTCATCGATGCGGCCGGCCGCCTGCAGCAGCAGCAGCCGGCTCAGCACGAACTGGTGACGCGCCTGCGAGTACGCAGCCTGCGCGGAGGCCTGGGTCTGGATCGCGAGCAGCAGGTCGGTCATCGTCTGCGTGCCGAGCTCCTGCCCGATGCGTGTGGAAGCAAGCGCGCGGCCGGCCGACTCGACCGCGGCGCGCGTCGCCTCGATGCGGCCGATGCCCGCGGCGATGCTGCGGTACTGCTCCAGCGTCTCGCGCGCGACGCGCCGACGGCGCAGCTCGTAGTCGTCGCGCGCGGCATCCTGCTGGTGCAAGGCCTGGCGCAGCCGCGACTGCGTGGCCCCGCCGGCGAACAACGGCACGTTGAGCACGATGCCGACGCTGGCGACGTTGCGGCCATCGGTGTTGCTCGCCGGCGTCGGCCAGGCGGCGGCGCGGCCGACACCGAGGTTGGCACTGAGCGTCGGCAGATGACCGGCACGCGCCGTCGCGATGTCCTGGCCGGCCGCCTCGACGACATGGCGCTGCGCCGACAGGCTCGGGTTGTGCAGTAGCGCGTCGTCGACCCAGGCCTGCGGGTCGGCCGGTGCCGGCGGCGCCATCGGCAGCTCGTCCTGCAGCCGGTTCAGCGCCGGCGCCGGCTGCCCGGTGATCTCGGACAGCGCCTCGCGCGCCTCGTCGCGCGCCTGGCGGGCCTCGATGCTGGCGGCGCGCGCCGCCGCGTGGTAGGCCCGCGCCTGCTCCACGTCGACCTGCGCCGTCAGCCCGTTGCGAAAGCGCTGGTCGGACTGCTCCACCTGCTGCCGATAGGCATCTTCATTGGCCTCGACCTGGCGCACCGCATCGTCGGCGGTGAGCACGTCGAAGTAGGCCCGGGCCACGCGCGCGCACAAGGCCTGCTCGGCGGCGCGCAACAAGTCGTCCTGAGCCTCGGCCTGCGACTGCGCGACATGCAGCTGCGACAAGCGGGCCACATCCACCAGCACCTGGTTCAGCGTGACGGAAGCCGTGCGGCTGCTGTTGCGCTCGCTTGCATCGCCACCCGGCTGCGTGCGGTCGAACGAGACCCCTGCCGAGGCTTGGGGCAACAGTGGTGCGCGAGACTGCACGACCACTTCTCGAGCGATGCCGCGCTGAGCATCCGCCGCCGACAGCACCGGGTCAGCGCGGCGGGCTTGCTGGTAGATCTGCAGCAGGTCGTCGGCCCTGGCGGGGGTTGAAGTGATCGCTGTCGCGATGATGATGACGATGCTTTGTGCGATGGTTCTGAGCGTCGCGGGGGGTGGCGGAATGCGCTGGGGGCTCATGCCGAGGCGGTCGGCCCTGGCGGGCCGACTGCACGAAGAAGACGGGCTCCGGGGTCGCGCCGCGAAACTCCCTCCGCTCACTTCGTTCGCTGTGGTCAAACAGTCGCGGCGAGTCAGTTTCACGAAGCGCGCAAGCGCGCCGACCCCGAAGCCCGTCTTCTTCGTCGCCTCAGAAATCGCCCCCAGCGCATTCCGCCACCCCCCGCGAAGAACCATCGCCTTGGGTTGGGGGAAAAGACCGAACAGACCGACAAGCACGCGAGCAGCCGAAGCCCCTTCGTCCCTCCGTTCAATCTTTTCCACCTCCACCCCAAGCGCTGCGGTGTCGGCAAAGGCGCGGGTGGGGAGGCTGTGGCGCGCCAATAAGGAGGGGGCGCCGGAGCTGGCTGGCTTCATGGCCCGCGCGCGCAGCGCGCTTCGTGAACTGACTGTCGCCGACTGTTTGACCACAACGAACGAAGTGAGTGGAGGGAGTTTCGGCGACGGGCCATGAAGCCAGCCAGCGGAGGGAAGTNGCTTCGTGAACTGACTGTCGCCGACTGTTTGACCACAACGAACGAAGTGAGTGGAGGGAGTTTCGGCGACGGGCCATGAAGCCAGCCAGCGGAGGGAAGTTCTCGGCCCCCCAGGGCCGAGGACCGCCCCCGACGGCGCGCCACAGCCTCCCCACCCGCGTCTTTGCTCGCGTCCATCTCACCCAACCAGTTCATCCGCAGAAGCTGAACTCAGCCGCAGCTCATCAGACACATCGACCACCTGACCATCGACGACATGCACGTTCCGCTGCGCCCGCGCCGCCAGCTGCGGATCGTGCGTGACCATCACGATCGTCGCGCCCGAGCGGTGCAGCTCTTCCAGCAGCGCCATCACGCTGCGTGCCATCTGGCTGTCGAGGTTGCCGGTCGGTTCGTCGGCCAGCAGCAGCCGCGGGCTGCCGGCCAGCGCACGGGCGATCGCAACCCGTTGCTGCTGTCCACCCGACAGTTCGGCGGGGTAGTGGCGTTCGCGTGCTGCGAGCCCGACCCGCTCCAGCGCATCGCGCACGCGGCGGCGCCGCTCGTCGGCCTTCATGCCGCGGTAGCGCAACGGCACCTCGACGTTGTCGGCGACGTTCAGGTCCGGGATCAGGTTGAAGGCCTGGAAGATGAAGCCGATCTTCTCGTTGCGGATGCGCGAACGGGCGTTGTCGTCGAGCTGGCTCACCTCGATGCCGTCGAGCAGGTAGCTTCCGCCGGTCGCGGCCTCCAGCAGGCCGGCAATCGTCAGGAACGTCGTCTTGCCGGAGCCGGACGGGCCGGTCACCGCGACGAACTCGCCTTCCTTCACGTCGAGGTTGAACGCGCGCAGCGCATGGGTCTCGATCACTTCGGTGCGGTAGACCTTGGACAGGCCGGTCATCTTGAGCATGGGACGTCCTTCGATGGAAACGGTGGGTGGCTGGCTCATTGGCTGATCGCGACGGTCTCGGCGCCCTGGAACAGCTCGGCGCCGGAGACCACCACGCGATCGCCGACGTTCAGTCCGCCCAGGATCTCGACCTTGTCGAGGCTGCGCGCGCCGGCACGGATCGGTGTCTTGACGGCCACGCCGTCGCGCAGCACATACGCATGGGCACCGCCGGCCTCGTCGATGAAGCTCCCGCGCTGCACCGCCAGCACGTCGTCGCGCTTGTCGAGCAGCACGCGCACCGCCAGGCGCTGGTTCTGGCGCAGCTGGCTCGGCTGCTCCGAGGCGCCGCCGGTGAAGCGCAGGCGGGCCGCGACCTCGTTGTTGACGACCTCGGGCGACACCGCGCTGACGGCCGCGCGCCAGGTGTGGCCGTTGCCGCTGATCTCGCCGGGCATGCCGACCGCGAGGTCGCGCGCAAAACTCTCGGCCACCTGCATCTGCACCTCCAGCGCCGACAGGTCGATCACCGACAGCAGCTGCGCATCCTTCGCGACGTTCGCATGCTCGGCGATGAACAGCTGTCCCACCTGTCCTTCGACCGGCGAGCGCACGGCCAGGCTGTCGACCTGGCGCTGCAGGTCCTTCACCATCAGCAGCTGGCGCGCATGCGCGAGCTGCTTCGCCTGCACGTCGAACTTCAGGCTGTCGTCCTTCAGCTTCAGGCCGGCCTCGGCATGCTCCAGCGCAATGCGCGCCTTCTGCAGCGTGTCGCGTGCATGCTCGACCTGCATGCCCGACACCGCGCCGGCATCGAACGCCTTCTGCTGGCGCGCCAGGTCGTTCTGCGCGCTGCTGTGGTCGACGCGCGCCGCGTCGAAGGCCGCCTGCAGCGCGCCGCGCTGCTGACGCGCATCGACCTCGGTGCGCAGCACGTCGGCCTTCATCGCGTCGGCGTTCGACAGCTCCTGCGCCAGCTTCGCGGCCAGCTCGGGGCTCTCGATCAGCGCCAGCACCTGGCCACGCGCGACGCGGTCGCCGGCATGCACTTTCAGCGTCGCGGCGCCCCCACCGGCGGCATACAGCGTCGGGCTGACGGCCGCGACCACCTTGCCTTCGGCCGCGATGTCGCGCACGAACGGGCCGCGCTGCACCGTCGCGATCAGCAGGCGCGAGGCCGAGACCGACGGGCCGGACGACCAGCCGTGGCGCAGCGCGGGCGTCGAGACCGCCACCGCCGCGAGGGCCGCCAGCGCTGCGCCGATCGCGAGCCACGGCCCGACCCGCAGCCGGCGCTTCGGCAGCGGCTGGTCCTGGGCGGAGGTGTCGCGGATCACGGGAGCGTCGTTCGCAGCGTTCATGGGCTGCTTCATTGCAACGCCCGTGCCCGTGCGGGCCGGCCATCAAAGTTCCATCAAATCAACGGCTTGGCGCGGATTGCCCCTGGTGCCGATGTGTCCGCGGACACCCGCCGGACGGACAGCGGACAGCGCGCCGACAATCCGCGGCCATGAACTCGACACCCACCGCCCTGGCCGCACTGATGCAGGCCTTCTTCGACGCCGTGTCCTTCGAGCCCGGAGGGCGACCGCCGTACGAGCGGCTGCACGGGCTGTTCATCGACGGCGGCCTGCTGATCCGCAACATCGGGCCGGCGCCCGAGGTGACGACGGTCGCGCAGTTCATCGCGCCGCGCCAGCGCTCGGTCGACGCCGGCGAGCTGACCGCCTTCCGCGAGACCGAGCTGGCCGAGATCACCGAGGTGTTCGGCCAGGTGGCCCACCGGATGAGCACCTACGCGAAGACCGGCACGCTGAACGGCCAGGCCTTCGCGGCGCGCGGCGTGATCTCGACGCAGTTCGTCTCGACCCCGGCCGGCTGGCGCATCAGCGCGATGGCCTGGGACGACGAACGCCCCGGCCTCGCGATGCCGGCGCGCTACGAGCCGCCGGCGGGCTGAATCTTCCTCAGCCCTTGAACGGGTTGGCGGTCGCGAACCACAGCCCGATGCCGGTCGCGATGATGAACGCGCCGTCGAGCACGCCGACCAGCAGGAACACCTTCTGCTGCAGCGGCTCCATCAGCTCGGGCTGGCGCGCCGACGCTTCGAGGTACTTGCTGGCCATCACGCCGACGCCGAGGCAGGAGCCGATCGCGCCGAGGCCGATCATGTGGCCGACGGCCAGCGGGACGAGGTTGAGGGTGCTGGCATCATTCATGAATGCTCCTTCGGGGTGGGTGTGAGGACATGGCTGCATCTTCGCGGCCCGGTCGCACACGGTCGATGACCTCCGAGGTCATGTCACAGGAGAACCCGATGCCGATCCCGCCGCTGTTCGTCCGCAATATCACGCTGCCCGACGGCCGCCGCCACCACGACGTGCTCGCGCGCGACGGCCGCATCGAGGCCATCGCGCCGAACCTGCCGCTGCCCGACGGCGCGACGCTCGTCGACGGCCAGGGCTGGCTGCTGTCGCCCCCCTTCGTCGACGCCCACTTCCACATGGACGCGACGCTCAGCCACGGCCTGCCGCGCGTCAACCAGAGCGGCACGCTGCTCGAAGGCATCGCGCTGTGGGGCGAGCTGAAGCCGCTGCTGACGCAGGAGGCGCTGGTCGAGCGCGCGCTGCAGTACTGCGACTGGGCGGTCGCCAAGGGGCTGCTCGCGGTGCGCTCGCATGTGGACGTCTGCGACGACCGGCTGCTGGCGGTCGATGCGCTGCTGCAGGTGAAGCAGCGCGTGAAGCCCTACCTCGACCTGCAGCTGGTCGCGTTCCCGCAGGACGGCGTGCTGCGCTCGCCGACCGCGCTGGCCAACCTGAAGCGCGCGCTCGACCGCGGCGTCGACGTGGTCGGCGGCATCCCGCACTTCGAGCGCACGATGGCCGACGGCGCCGAGAGCGTGCGCCTGCTGTGCGAGCTGGCCGCCGAGCGCGGGCTGCGCGTCGACATGCACTGCGACGAGAGCGACGACCCGCTGTCGCGCCACATCGAGACACTCGCGTTCCACACGCAGCGGCTCGGGCTGCACGGCCGCGTCACCGGCTCGCACCTGACCTCGATGCACTCGATGGACAACTACTACGTCAGCAAGCTGCTGCCGCTGATCGCCGAGGCACAGGTGCATGCGGTCGCGAACCCGCTGATCAACATCACGCTGCAGGGCCGCCACGACAGCTACCCGAAGCGCCGCGGCATGACGCGCGTGCCGGAGCTGATGGCCGCCGGCGTCAACGTCGGCTTCGGCCACGACTGCGTGATGGACCCGTGGTATTCGTCGGGCAGTGCCGACATGCTGGAGGTCGCGCAGATGGGCCTGCACGTCGCGCAGATGACCTCGCAGGCGCAGATGCGCGCCTGCTTCGACGCGGTCACCGTCAACAGCGCGAAGATCCTCGGGCTCGACGGCTACGGGCTGGCGGTCGGTTCGCGCGCCGACTTCGTGCTGCTGCAGGCGCGCGACCCGGTCGAGGCGATCCGGCTGCGCGCGACGCGGCTCGCGGTGGTGCGCAGTGGGCAGGTCGTTGCACAGACGCCGGCGACCACCGCGACGCTGACGCTGCCGGGGCGGCCGGGCAGCGTCGACTGGACGCTACGGCGTTGATTACTCCTAGCGGCCTGCTGCTTCGCGAAAGTACCTGATCCGGTCGTCGTCCGCCGGGTGCGACGCGATCGCGATGCCGAGCCAGCCCGGTTCGTCGCCGCCGGCGCGCTTGCGGCGCTCTCCGGCGATCTTCTCGAAGAAGCGCACCATCGCGTCGGGCGAGATGCCGGCCGCCTTCATCAGCCGCACGCTGTCGGCGTCGGCCTCGCGCTCGGCATCGCGCGCATAGCCGGCCTGCCCCAGCACCAGCGGCACGCCGGCCAGCAGGCTGCTGAAATCGCCGAGCACGACGCTCGTCACGACGCCCAGTGCGGTCGCCTGCACCAGCATGCGCAGCCCGTGGCGATGCCGCACATGGCCGAGCTCATGGCCGAGCACGCCGAGGATCACCGCCTCGTCGCCGTCGACCAGCGCGACCAGCTCGTCGGTCAGCACCATCGTGCCGCCGGGCAGCGCGAACGCGTTCGGGCCCAGCGACTTGTCCTTGCCGCGGCGGAACAGCAGCTCGTGCGGCGGCGCGTCCTGCGGCCAGGTCTGCGCCACCGCGCGCTCGAACGCGGCGCGCAGCCGCGCCTGCTGCGCCGGCGGCAGCGCGCTCGGCTGCACCAGGTCGCCGTCGACCGATTTCAGCGCGGCGTTGCCGATCTCGCGGTCGACCGAGGCCGGCAGCATCGCGACGACGGCGCGCGACGCCCAGGGCAGTCCCCACAGGTAGCCGGCGGCCAGCACCAGCACCAGCGCGGCGACGATGCCGCCGACCCAGCGCCAGCTCTGCTGCGCGCGCACCACCAGCGTCTCGCTGCGGCCGCTGGCAAGCGCCCAGGCATCCCAGGCGGCGGCCTCGGTGCAGTGCAGCGCGCCGCCGTCCTTCAGGTGTGCGACGCGCGCGCCGTGGCGGGTGCGCTCCGGCCATTGCACGTCGGCCAGCGGCACGCTGCGCGCGATGCCGTCGCCGGCGATCAGCAGCCGCTCGCCGCTGACGTGAATGCGCACGCGGTGGCTGCGCGCGCTGCGGCCGTCGAAGAAATCGACCGCGAGGGCAGGACCGGCCGGCGCGTTCACAGCCCGACGTCGATGCCGAAGAAGTCGCCGGCCGCGTCGCCGGCGGCATCGCCGTCCTGGCCGGCCTGCGCGACCAGCGCGTCGAGGTGGGTGCGGCTGACGATGCCGACCGACTCGAGCCGCAGCCGCGTCAGCGCGACGCGCGCGAACGGCCAGTACAGCCCGAGCGTCACGACCATCAGCAGCCAGTTCTGCAGCGTCGTGCGCAGCAGCGGCCAGAACCGCAGGTCGCTCTTGAAGCGCAGGTGCTTGTTGCCGGTGCGCGACCACAGCAGGTTCTGGAAGCGCGACGTGAAGTACGGGCGGGCGAAGACCTGCATCAGCAGCGACACCGCGAAGAACAGCACGACGACGAAGATCGCGGCCGCGATGCCGCCCCGCCGGCCGGCCCCGACGCCGCTGTGGCGCAGCCAGTCGCCCAGGCCGTCGCCGAGCAGCGCGAACCCGCCGGCCATCAGCAGGCCGACGGCGAGGCCGGACAGCAGCCACACGCCCAGGCTCTTCAGGCACAGCCCGTAGAACGACCCGGAGCCGGCACGCAGCTCGGTCTGCAGCTGCGCGAACGCATAGTGGTCGTGCTGGTACTTCTTCAGGTTCCAGAGCAGCAGCGGCAGCGCCAGCAGCGTCAGTCCCATCACGCTGCCGAAGGCCGCGCCGAACCAGCCGGGCGGGTGGGCCTGGTCGGGCACCGCGGCGAGCACGGCGGCCAGCACCGCGCTCGGCGCGAACAGCGGCAGCAGCGCGCGGTAGGCCCCGCCGGTGCTGCCCTTGAAGCGGAACCGCAGTCCGCGCCAGCTGGTGTTGGCCATCCGGAATTGCAGCGAGGACTTGAACAGGGCCGGCCACAGCAGCGCGACGATCACGAAGGCCAGCAGCCCGGCCACCGGCGAGAAGCTGCCGGCCACGGTGTACAGCACGCCGAGCAGCGCCACCAGCAGGTAGCCGCGCAGCATCTTCTTCGGGTCGCCGTGGAAGCCCAGCGGATGGCCGGCCACCAGCGTGTTGCCGTGGAAGTAGCGCAGCCGCCGCACCTTGGCCCACGGGAAGTAGAGCCCGAGGGTGACCAGCGTCAGCAGCAGGTTGACGATCCAGATGCGGAAATACTCGCTGCCCGAGCCGGTGAAGCGGATCGGCAGGCGCTCGGTGAGCGTGCTGTCGAAACTGGACGGGGTGGCCGATGGGGGCAGCGTGGTGTCGAGCGTCGAGACGACGCCGTTCAGGCCGGCGCTGTCGATGCTGGCGCTCTGCGCCGGCTGGTCGCCGTCGGACGCGATGAATCCCTCTTGCGGCGGTGTCATGCAGTGTTGCGTCGTGCCCTGGAATGGCCGGCGTTCTCCCTCTGCGAAAAATGTACCACCGCGCTGTTCGCTCGCGAGAGGCCACCGCCATACTCCCCTGTTCGAGGCCATGGGGGAGCGCACCCTTCGCTAGAATCGTTTTCACTCCAGGGACACCCACACATGAAACTCATCGGCTCGCTCGCAAGCCCCTACGTGCGCAAGGTGCGCATCGTGATGGCGGAAAAGAAGCTCGACTACCAGTTCGAACTGGAAGACGTGTGGACGCGCGACGCGATCATGAAGTCCAACCCGCTCGGCAAGGTGCCGGTGCTGGTGATGGAAGGCGGCGAGGCGGTGTTCGATTCGCGCGTGATCGTCGAGTACATCGACACCCGTTCGCCGGTCGGCAAGCTGATCCCCGAGACCGGCCGCGAGCGCACCGAGGTGCGCACCTGGGAAGCGCTCGGCGACGGCCTGCAGGATGCCGCGATCCTGGCCCGGCTCGAGCAGACCTGGGCCGGCCGCAGCGAGGGCCAGCGCAGCGCGGCCTGGGTCAGCCGGCAGATGGACAAGGTGCACGCCTGCCTGGCCGCGATGAGCCAGGGCCTGGGCGACAAGGCCTGGTGTTCGGGGACGCATTTCACGCTGGCCGACATCGCGACCGGCTGTGCGCTCGGGTACCTCGACTTCCGCTTCGCGCACATCGACTGGCGGGCGAGTTACCCGAACTTGTCGAAGCTCTACGAGAAGCTGGCGCTTCGGCAGAGTTTCATTGATACGGCGCCGCCGAAGGGTTGAGGCGCGCTGCGTGAGGGGTTCGTTCACTGCGTGAGGCCGCGCCGGGTCTCGCCCCGGCGGGCGAGTCACTTTCATTTGAGCCCAAATGAAAGTAACCAAAGCAAAGGGCTGAACCCGAACACCATACGGTTCGTTCTGACTCGCTGCGGACAACACTGCCACTTCGGCTAGGGCTCCACCTTCGCCGGGATTGTTGACCGTTCTTCTCCACCCGGCTCGCTGCGCTTCGCCAGGATGACGCGGCGGTCGCGGGGGCGAGACGAAGCGACGAGCGCGAGTCGAGTGGCAGGGGGAGAACAACAATCCCGACGAACGGGGATGTGCAGCCGAGTGGCAGTGTTGTCCGCAGCGAGACTGAACGAACCGTATGGTGTGTGTTGAGGCCCTTTGCTTTGGTTACTTTCATTTGAGCCAGCAAATGAAAGTGACTCGCCCGGCAGGGCGAAACCTGCCGGTGGCACAGCTCAGCGTCCGGGGCGAGACCCGGCAGCAGCCTCACGCAGTAAGCGAAAGCCCATTAGCCCGAATATCGAACTGCAGCTTCTGATAAACCCTGCGGATCCCGCAAGCGACGGTATGCACGCTCGCATGCCACTGCTGCGCGATCTCGTCGATCAGGTAGCCCTGCGCCAGCCACTGCAGGATCTGCCGCTCCATCCCGGTCAGCACCAGCGGGTTCAACGCCTCGGTCATCGTGTCGGCCAACAGGTACCGCGGCGGCGCCTCGAAGTGCGACAGCACCTGGCGGGCAATGGTCGGCGTCATCGGCGATTCGCCCCGCACCACCTCCTGCAGCCTGCTGATCAGCGCTTCGTGCGAATTGGCGTGCACCCAGTAGCCGTCGGCACCGGCCCGCAAGGCCTGCAGCAGCACCGTGTCGTCGTGCGACATCAGCGTCACCAGCACCTGCGGTCGCGTCGCACGGCCGCCCTGGCGCAGGTCGCCGAGCAGGCCGTCGACCGGGCCGTCCTGCACCCGCAGGTCGGTCACCAGGATGTCGGGGTCGGTGCGCGCGATCAGCAGGCGCGCCTCCTCGACCGTGTGAACCGTGCCGACCACCTGGAAACCCGGGGTGGCAGCGATCAGGGCGGCCAGGTGGGGGCTGGCCTCGTGGTCGCGCTGCAGTAAGACGAGGGACGGCATGTAAAACGGTCGGGCACGAAGATCGCTCATTCTTCGGCGCGCCACCCGCCGGTGCATCCCCACGACCCCGGGGCACCACCCCCCCTGACTAAGGGGTCATCGCAAAACTGTGGGCCTGCGCCGCCGGCCAGTACAGCCGGAAGACGTTGTGCGCCGGCTCGCTGCCGTCGAGCAGCGAACCCGGCTTCAGGAACGGCAGCAGGTTCGCGAGCAGCTTCACCTCGTGGTCGGCGGAGCGCCGCACGATGTGCGATGCGGTGATGCCGCCCGGGTGCGCCAGCCCGGCCGCCTGCACCAGCTCTTTCAGCGCGCGCAGCGTGTTCTGGTGATAGTGGAAGACGCGTTCCGACTTGGTCGGCACCACCAGCGCACGCTGGCGCTGCGGGTCCTGCGTGCTGACGCCGGTCGGGCAGTTGCCGGTGTGGCAGGCCTGCGCCTGGATGCAGCCGAGCGCGAACATGAAGCCGCGCGCCGCGTTGCACCAGTCGGCACCGAGCGCCATCATCCGCGCGATGTCGAACGCGCTGACCACCTTGCCGGCGCAGCCGAGCTTGACCTGGTCGCGCAGGTTCAGCCCGACCAGCGTGTTGTGCACCAGCAGCAGGCCCTCCTGCAGCGGCGCGCCGACGTGGTCGGTGAACTCCAGCGGCGCGGCGCCGGTGCCACCCTCGGCCCCGTCGACGACGATGAAGTCGGGCGCGATGCCGGTGGCAAGCATCGCCTTCGCGATAGCGAACCACTCCCACGGGTGGCCGATGCACAGCTTGAAGCCGGTCGGCTTGCCGCCCGACAGCGTGCGCAGCCGCTCGATGAAATGCATCATCTCGACCGGTGTGTCGAACGCGCTGTGGCGGGCCGGCGAGATGCAGTCGACCCAGGCCGCGACACCGCGCGCCTCGGCGATCTCGGGCGTGACCTTCGGTCCCGGCAGCACGCCGCCATGGCCGGGCTTCGCCCCCTGGCTCAGCTTCAGTTCGATCATCCGCACCTGCGGCTGGGTCGCGTTGTCGGCGAAGCGCTGTTCGTTGAAGCTGCCGTCGTCGTTGCGGCAGCCGAAGTAGCCGGAGCCGATCTCCCAGATGAGGTCGCCACCGTTCTCGCGGTGGTGCCGGCTGATGCTGCCTTCGCCGGTGTCGTGCGCGAAGCCGCCGCGCTTCGCGCCGGCGTTCAGCGCCAGGATGGCATTGGCCGACAGCGCGCCGAAGCTCATCGCCGAGATGTTGAAGACACTGGCCGAATAGGGCTGCGCACGGCCGGCACCGATCATCACGCGGAAGTCGTGCGTCGGCAGCTCGGTCGGCACCAGCGAATGGTTGATCCATTCGTAGCCGAGTGCGCCGACGTCCATCTGCGTGCCGAAGGGTCGCTTGTCGGGGTCGTTCTTCGCGCGCTGGTAGACCAGCGAGCGCTGCTGGCGCGAGAACGGCGCCGCCTCGTTGTCGCCCTCGATGAAGTACTGGCGCATCTCGGGGCGGATGAACTCCAGCAGGAAGCGCAGGTGCCCGATCACCGGGTAGTTGCGCAGCACCGAATGCCGGGTCTGCATCACGTCGCGCGCGCCCACCGCGAGCAGCAACGCGAACAGCAGCACGAAGGTCAGCCCGACATGAAAGGCCACCAGCGTGAACGCGCTGAGCAGCAGGCCGACCGCACACACCAGCCAGGCGCTGTAGCGGATCGGGAAATACCGGTTCAGCCGGAGCAGCCAGTCTTGCATCGGAGCCTCCTCGTGGTCGCGCGATGGTAGTCGCTGGCCCGGCGCGGCGAATGACGGAACAACGAGACCGAAGCCTTGCTGTTCGGGCGACCCGCGGGGGGTGACGGCGATGGACAGCATCGGCACCGCTCCGTATGCTCGCGCGATGACCTCCTTCCCGTTTCGCCGCGCACTGTGCGGCACCGTGCTGTGCAGCTTCGTCAACGTCGCCGCTGCGGACGACAAGCTGTCCGACCTGAATGCCACGCTCGTCGGCACGCCCTGGACGCTGCAGACCCTCGGCGGCGCGGCCCAGGCGCAGGTCGCGGGCGGCACGCCGGTGCAGTTGAAGCTCGACGCCGCGTCCAGGCGCCTGAGCGGCCACACCGGCTGCAACCGGCTGATGGGCCGCTTCGTGCAGCGCGGCACGCTGCTGACGCTGTTGCCGCTCGGCACCACGCGCATGGCTTGCGCCGAACCGGCGATGACGCAGGAGCAGGCGGTGCTGAAGATGCTCGGCGAGGTCGACGGCTACCGCGTCGAGAACCGCACCCTCAGCCTGCTGCAGGGCGAGGTGGTGCGGGCGACCTGGAGCGCACCGGCGCCGAAAGAGGTTGCCGAGAAAACAAGGAAGCCGGCGACGCCCTGAGCGCCGCCGGCCGGGTCACGCGAACCCGCTGCGCGAGCTCAGTTCTTCGGCTTGCCGGACTCTTCGCTGCGCTCGATCTGGCCATTCTTCATCGCGCGCTTCGTTTCGGCCTTCACATCGGCCCGGTCGGCCGGCGGCGGCGATCCGGCGGCCGGCGGCGGCATCTTGTTCAGGTCGCCTTCCGACGTCTTCATCTCGCCCATCGCCTTCGCGGCCTTGGTGTCCGCCTTGACCTGCTCGCGCGTCGTTTCCGACGTGACCGGCTTGCGCTTGTTGTTGTGCTGCTCGCCGATCGGCACCTTCTTGCCGGTCGCCGCGGCGTCGCGGGTTTCGGCCTTGACCTGCTCGCGCGTCTTCGGCGCGGACGGGTCGTCGGTGGTGGTCTGGGCGAGCACGGTCTGCGAACCGAAGGCGCCGGCCAGCAGTGCGGAGAGCAAAAGCATCTTGTGGGTCATGGTGATCCCTTTCCGTTGAATGGAGTGATCCCATCAGACCCGGTTGCGACGCCACGGCCCATCAGCCGGGACCGGGCGCTGCGGTAGGAATTGCCCGACCTTCGCGTCAGTGCACCTGTGTCAGCCGAGCAATTTCGCAACCGGGTGGCCGCGCAGCCGGTGCGCCTGCGGCATGTCGCTGCCGAGCAGCGGCCGCAGGTAGCTGCGGAACGCGTCGGTGACGGCATGGCCGCCCTCGGCGATGAACACGTCTTCCATCACCCGCGTCTTGCCGGCCACCGCTTCCAGCGGCAGCAGCTCGTAGCGCACCGCATAGTCGCCACAGCGCTGGATCGCGACCGAACCGTCGCGGTCGCCGCGCAGCGCGAACTGCAGCGCGGTCTCGCCGACCTCGCGCGCCTCGCGCTGGTCGACGTCCGACACGCAGCCGAGGAACGAGCGCTGCAGGTAGCCGAAGGTGTCGCCGCGCACGCGCTTGATCTTCAGCTGGTCCTTGATCAGGTCGCACAGCAGGTCGGCCAGCGCGCCGGTGCCCGACAGCTGCACGTTGCCGTGCGCATCGCGCTCCGGCCCGCCGCTGGCGAGTTGCGCCGCAATCGGCTCGCCCGACGCGTCGTGGATGCCTTCGGAAACCGCGATCACGCAGCGCCCGAGGCGCTGGTGCGTCGCGCGCACGTCGGCCAGGAAGCGCTCGCGTTCGAACACGCGCTCGGGCAGGTAGATCAGGTGCGGGCCGTCGTCCGGGTAGCGCGCGCCGAGCGCGGCCGCCGCCGTCAGGAAACCGGCATGCCGGCCCATCACGACGCCGAGGTAGACGCCCGGCAACGCGGCGTTGTCGAGGTTGGCGCCGGCAAAGGCCTGCGCGACGAAGCGCGCCGCTGAGGCATACCCCGGCGTGTGGTCGTTGCCCACCAGGTCGTTGTCGATGGTCTTCGGCACGTGGATGCAGCGCAGCGGGTGGCCGGCCTGGCGGGCCTCGTCGCTGACGATGCGCACGGTGTCCGACGAATCGTTGCCGCCGATGTACAGGAAATGGCTGATGCCGTGCGCCTGCAGCACCTTCAGGATCGCGCGGCAGTAGGCCAGGTCGGGCTTGTCGCGGGTGCTGCCGAGCGCCGACGCGGGCGTCGCGGCCACAGCCTCGAGCTGCTGCGGGGTTTCGCGCGCGAGGTCGACGAAGTCCTCGTCGACGATGCCGCGCACGCCGTGGCGGGCGCCGTAGACGGCCCTCACCTCGGGGAAGCGCTGCGCCGCGAGCACCGCGCCGACCAGCGACTGGTTGATCACGGCGGTCGGGCCACCGCCCTGGGCGATCAGGATCCTGGCGTCGGGCGTCGTCGGCATGGGCTGCTCCGCGGCGGTTCTGGAAGACGCCAAGGGTAGCGGCTGCAGCGGCGGCCGGCTATCCCGGGATCATTTGGTGGAGAACAGCTTGGCGGCGCGGCCCTTCAACTCGAGCAATTCGCTCGGCGTCACCGAGTACGCGCCCGACATGATGTCCACCTCGATGCGGAATTCGACGTCCCGCTTGCCGTTGGTCAGCAGCCCGGAGGTGAACTCGTAGGTTTCGTCCTCGATCGGCATGCCCTCGGCCTTCACGTCGTAGTCCTCGTACTGCACGTTGCGGATCTCGCCGCTGGCCAGGTCGAGCATGCCGGTGGAACGGATGACGGACTCGGTGAGCTCGTCGAAGATGACAATCGGCAGTTTCAGGTCCACAGCAGGCTCCAGGGAGAATCGGGTGCGCCATCGTCTTCGATGCGCGGGCCGACATTCTAGGGACCTGCCCGAGGTCCCGCCGTCATCCACCCCGTCCCCACCCACCGGAACCCCCACCTTGAACATCCACCTGAGCCTCACCCCCCTGATTTCGCTGATCGCCGGCATCCTGGTGCTGGTCATGCCGAAGCTGCTGAACTTCATCGTCGCGATCTACCTGATCGTGATCGGCCTGGTCGGGCTGTTCGGCATGTCGTCGTTCCGCCTGCACTGAACCGCGGCCCGCGCCGCGATCAGCCGTCGAGTTCCTCGTCGGCGGTGATCTTCAGGCGGACCCGCCGCACGCCCTGCACCTCGGTGCGGGCCGTCACCCGCAGCGGCTCGCCGACCGGCACGACCCTGCGCAGCCGCACGTCCAGCGAATCGCTGCCGGCGTGCGTCGCGACGCGGCGCGTCCAGGCCTGGGCCCCGTCGACCAGCACGCGCAGCGCGTGGGCCGCGTCGTCGCCGCCCAGCGGGTTGGCCACCTCGAAGCTGCAGAAGATCTCGAAGCGGCGCTCGCGCGTCGCGTGCGGCGGGATGTCGAGCTGGGCGGCGTCGTGGTCGCCGGCGTCCTCGGACCAGTGTTCGGCGACGTCGCGCGACCGATCTGACATGGCGGCTGCCTGGGAAGGCTTCATCGGGTGTCTCGCATGCGCAAAAGTGGGGATGCTAGCGGGCCAGCAAAACCGCGGTCGATGCCCCACAATTGCCACTCCACCGGAGAGCGCCATGGGCACCCGTTTCGCACGCACCGCTTTCGCGCTGATCAGCATCGTTGCCGTCGCCGGCGCGGTGTTCCGGGTTGCCACCGCCCCCGACCGCATCCGCGAACGCCACCAGACCGCGCGGACGGTCTGCCTGCAGAAAGGCGGCGAGTGGGTCACCGTCGACAACAACGAGATCTGCCGCAGCCGGGAGCTGGCCAAGCAGATGTGACGGGCTCAAAGCTGAACCCGCTCGCCCTGAGCCCGTCGAAGGGTCGGGCTGAGCCTGTCGAAGCCCTTCAATGACTGATCATCCAAGGCCGCTTGCCGGCAAATGAGCGCGGCGCCTTCGCCGCGTCGCCGCTGCGCTTCGGCCCGGCACAGCACCCGCACCCGGCCGGATGCCGGTAGCGCGCCGATTCCTTCGGCTCGTGCTGCGCCCGCTCGTTGGTCGCGAGCGCCAGGCGCCGCTCGGCCGGCATGTCGGCGAGCCGGGGCGCGGCCAGCCAGGCGCGTGCCGACGGCATCTCGCAACGCGGGCAATCGGCCGGCACGTCGCGCTCGGCCATGCGCCGCAACGCATCGAACGGCCCGCACTGCGGGCACTGGTAGTCGTAGGTCGGCATCGTCGTCGCTCCGGCTTCAGAGGTCCGGCGACAGCGGCATCTCCGGCCCGCCCTGGATGTGCTTCACCGGACCGCTGGCGTTCGGCCGGATGTCGAAATCGAAGATCTGCGTCGGCAGCCACAACGTCGCGCAGGAGTTGGGGATGTCGACCACGCCGCTGATGTGCCCCTGCACCGGCGCGGTGCCGAGGATCGAATACGCCTGGGCCTTGCTGTAGCCGAACTTCGTCAGGTACTCGATCGCGTTCAGGCAGGCCTGGCGGTACGCGACGTTGACGTCCAGGTAGTGCTGCTTGCCGGCCTCGTCGACCGAGATGCCCTCGAAGATCAGGTAGTCGTTGTAATGCGGCGTGATCGGGCTCGGCCGGAAGATCGGGTTCTTGATGCCATACATCGCCATCCCGCCCTTGATCACCTCGACCTTCATGTGCACCCAGCCGGCCATCTCGATCGCGCCGCAGAAGGTGATCTCGCCGTCGCCCTGGCTGAAGTGCAGGTCGCCGACCGACAGGCCCGCGCCCTTCACGTACACCGGGAAGTAGATCTTCGAGCCGCGCGACAGGTCCTTGATGTCGCAGTTGCCGCCGTGCTCGCGCGGTGGCACGGTGCGCGCCCCCTCGGCGGCCGCCTTGGTCTTCGCGTCGCCGCCCAGCTTGCCGAGGTGCGCGGTGGCGGCGAACGGCGGGTTCGCCAGCGGCGGCACGCGGTCGGGCTCGGTCGCGATCAGGCCGACCTCGCGCTCGTTCCACTTCTCCAGCAGCGACGGGTCCGGCAGGCAGCCGATCAGCCCGGGGTGGATCAGCCCGGCGTAGTTCACGCCCGGCACGTGGCGCGACTTGGTGAACATGCCCTGGATGTCCCAGATCGACTTCTGCGCGAACGGGAAGTGGTCGGTCAGGAAGCCGCCGCCGTTGTTCTTCGAGAAGAAGCCGTTGAAACCCCACAGGCTGTCGGCCTTGGCACCGATGTCCAGCAGGTCGACCACCAGCAGGTCGCCCGGCTCGGCACCGTGCACACCGACCGGGCCCGACAGGAAGTGCACGATCGACAGGTCGATGTCGCGCACGTCGTCGGCGCTGTCGTTGTTCTGGATGAAACCGCCGGTCCAGTCGTAGGTTTCCAGCACGAAGTCCTCGCCCGGCTTGACCCAGCAGGCCATCGGGATGTCCGGATGCCAGCGGTTGTGGATCTGCTCGTTCTCGTACGGCGACTGCTTCAGGTCGACCTTGATCAGGGTGTCGGGCATGGCGTGCTCCTGGGGGTGTTTGTTCAGACGGAAAGGAACTGCTTGATGCGCTGCACGTCGGTGCTCGCGCGCGGGCTCTCGTGCACCAGCCGGCCGCCCTCGATGACGAACAGCCGGTCGGCCACGTCCAGCGCGAAGCTCAGCACCTGCTCCGACACGACGATCGTGATCTCGCGCCGCTTGCGGATCTCGTTCAGCGCACGGGCGATGTCCTTGATGATCGACGGCTGGATGCCTTCGGTCGGCTCGTCGAGCAGCAGCACCTTCGGGTTGGTGACGAGCGCGCGTGCGATCGCGAGCTGCTGCTGCTGGCCGCCCGACAGGTTGCCGCCCTTGCGCGCGCGCATGTCGAACAGCACCGGGAACAGCGCGTAGATCTCGTCGGGGATGCGCCGGCTCGCGGCGTTCTCCAGGCCGGTGCGGATGTTCTCCTCGACCGTCAGCGTCGGGAAGATCATCCGGCCCTGCGGCACGTAGGCCAGGCCCTTGCGCACGCGCTGGAAGCTCTCGTCCTTCGTGACCTCGCGGCCGTCGACCTCGATGCTGCCGGACTTGACCGGCAGCACGCCCATCAGGCTCTTGAACAGCGTGGTCTTGCCCATGCCGTTGCGGCCCATCACCGCGACGGTCTCGTTCTTCCTCGCCTCGAAGTCGATGCCGTGCAAGGCCTCGCTCTGGCCGTAGGCGACGTGCAGGTTCCTGACTGTGAGCATCGCGTGGTCCTCAGTGGCCCAGGTAGACATCGATCACCTTCGGGTCGGCCTGCACCTGCTCCATCGAGCCTTCGGCGAGGATCTTTCCCTGGTGCATCACCGTCACCTTGTGGGCGATCTGCTTGACGAAATCCATGTCGTGCTCGATCACGATCATCGAGCGGCCCTTGCAGATGCGCTTCAGCAGCTCGGCCGTCAGCTCGCGCTCGCGCACGCTCATGCCGGCGATCGGCTCGTCGAGCATCAGCAGCTCCGGGTCCTGCATCAGCAGCATGCCGATCTCGAGCCACTGCTTCTGGCCGTGCGACAGCAGGCCGGCCTCCAGCGCGAGCTGGTCGGCCAGGCCGATCTCGGCGGCCACCGACTGCACCGCGTCGCGCACCTCGGCATCGCGCTTGAATGCAAGCGCACCGAACACGCCGCGCCCGCGCGGAAACGACACCTCCAGGTTCTGGAACACGCTGAGGTTCTCGTAGATCGACGGCGTCTGGAACTTGCGGCCGATGCCGGAGCGCACGATCTGGTATTCGGGCAGCCGGCTCATCTCGGCGTTCTTGAACTTGATGCTGCCGGCGCTCGCGCGGGTCTTGCCGCAGATCAGGTCGAGCAGCGTGGTCTTGCCGGCGCCGTTCGGCCCGATGATCACGCGCAGCTCGTTCTTGTCGACGTACAGCGTCAGCGCGTCGATCGCCTTGAAGCCGTCGAACGAGACGGTCAGGTCCTCGACCGCCAGCACGAAATCGGTGTTGCTCATGACAGCCCCCACGTCGCTTCGCTCCTGCCCCCCGAGGGGGCGCCGACTGGTCCCCCGGGGCGGCCCGGGGGAGCGGCCGTTGCTTGATCGGTCGCTTCGCTGCGCTTGCTCGTCCTGCGCAACCACCACGGCTTCAGCTTGTCGGCATACAGCCCGGCGAGCCCGTCGGGGAACGCCAGCACCACGCCGAGGAACATCGCCGCCATCAGGAACAGCCACAGGTCGGGCAGGCTCTCGGAAAAGTAGGTCTTGCCGAAGTTGACGAGCAACGCGCCGTACACCGCACCCACCAGTGACATGCGCCCGCCCACCGCCGCGAAGATCACCATCTCGATGCTCGGGACGATGCCCACCAGCGACGGCGACATGAAGCCCACCTGCAACGTGAACAGCGCCCCGCCGATGGCCGCCAGCAGCGCCGCCAGGCAGAACGCGAACACCCGGAACATCGCGACGTCGTAGCCCGAGAAGCGCACGCGGTCTTCCTTGTCGCGCATCGCGAGCAGCAGCGTGCCGAGCTTGCTCTGCTGGATCCAGCGGCACACGACGATGGCGCCGATCAGCAGCGCCACCGTCAGGAAGTACAGGATGTACTTCGCGCCGTTGCTGCGGGTGTCCCAGCCGAGCAGCGTCTTCAGGTCGGTCATGCCGTTGACGCCGCCGGTGTAGCCCTGCTGGCCGATGATCAGCACCGTCAGGATCAGCGCCACCGCCTGCGTGATGATCGCGAAGTACACCCCGCCGACCCGCCGCTTGAACATCGCGTAGCCGATCACGAACGCCAGCAGCGTCGGCACCGCGAGGATCGCGAGCAACGCGAACGGGAAGTGCCGGAACGGCTCCCACCACAAAGGCAGCGCGGTGAGCTGGTTCCAGTCCATGAAGTCGGGGATGCCCGGCGTCGACTGGATCTTCGTCGTGACGGGGTCGCTCGCCTCGAGCTTCAGGAACATCGCCATGCCGTAGCCGCCGAGGCCGAAGAACACGCCCTGCCCGAGGCTCAGCACGCCGCCGTAGCCCCACAGCATCACGAGGCCGAGCGCGACGAAGGCATAGCTCAGGTACTTGCCGACGAGGTTGAGGCGGAACAGGTCGAAGACCAGCGGGAACACCACCGCCAGCACCAGCGCGAGCAGCAGCACGCTGCCCATGCCGCTGCGGTCCAGCCACTGCTTGATGCGATTCATCGGATTGCCCTGGGTGAGGTGGAAGGAATCAACGCCGCACCTTGGCCGCGAACAGCCCCTGCGGCCGCACCATCAGGATCAGCACGATCAGCGACAGCGTCAGCACCTTGGCCATCGAGCCGGTGATGAAGAACTCGGCGATCGACTGCGTCTGCGCGATGCCGAAGGCCGAGACCACGGTGCCCAGCAGGCTGGCCGCGCCGCCGAAGGTGACGACCAGGAAGGCGTCGACGATGTACAGCGAGCCGCTGGTCGGGCCGGTGGAGCCGATGGTGGTGAACGCGGCACCCGCGACGCCGGCGATGCCGCAGCCGATCGCGAAGGTCAGCCGGTCGGTCTGCCGCGTGTTGATGCCGGTCGCGTTGGCCATCACGCGGTTGGCCACCGTGGCGCGCACCCGCAGGCCCCAGCGCGAGCGGTACAGCGCGAGCAGCACGCCGCCGGTGACGACCGCCGTCAGCGCCATCACGAACAGCCCGTTGATCGGGATGTCGAGGCCAGCCGACGGGGCCCAGGAGCCCATCAGCCAGTCGGGCAGCGTCGGGCTGACCTCCTTCGCGCCGAAGGTGGAGCGGAAGATCTGCTGCATGCCCAGCGACAGCCCCCAGGTGGCCAGCAGCGTGTCGAGCGGGCGGCGGTACAGGTGGCGGATGAACAGCCACTCGACCGCCCAGCCGGCGGCGAACGCGAAGCCGAACGCGGCGACGATCGCGACCGGGAAGTACGCCCCCACCAGCTTGGGTGCATAGCTTTCGGCCAGGTGCGAGAACAGGTAGATCGTGTAGGCGCCGATCGTCATGAACTCGCCGTGGGCCATGTTGATAACGCCCATCTGGCCGAAGATGATGGCCAGGCCCAGGCCCATCAGCAGCAGCACCGAGAACAGGCTCAGGCCGGCGAAGCCTTGCATCAGCGAGATGTTCAGGATTTCGGAGAGGGTCATGGCGTGGCGATGCTCGTGGGGGGGCCCTTCGACCCTCTGTTTACTGGTAGCCCTTCGGGAACGGATTCGGCTCGATGAGCTCCGGCGACTCCGCGACCACCTTGAACTGCCCGTCCGCCTGCGCGATGCCGATGCGCGTCTTGCTCCACAGGTGGTGGTTCTCGTGCACCTTCACGTAGCCCTCGGGCGCGGTCTTCAGCTCGATCCCCGCCGACGCGGCGGCGATCTTGTCGACATCGAAGCTGCCGGCCTTCTCGACCGCCGCCTTCCACAGCCACGGGCCGAGGTAGCCGGCCTGCGTCACGTCGCCGATCACCGAACTCGGGCCGTACTTGGTGCGGAACGCCGACACGAAGGCCTTGTTGTTCGCGTTGTCCAGCGACTGGAAGTACTTCATCGACGCGTAGAAGCCGGCCATGTTCTCGCCGCCGATGCCCAGCACCTCGTCCTCGGTCACCGAGATCGTCAGCAGGAACTGCTTGTCGGCGGTGACGCCGGCCGCCTTCAGCTGCTTGTAGAACGCGACGTTCGAGCCGCCCACCACCGCGACGAAGATGCAGTCGGGCTTGGCGACCTTGATCTTGTTGATCAGCGAGTTGAAGTTGGTGTGGCCCAGCGGGTAGTACTCCTCGCCGACCACCTTGCTGCCGGCCAGGTGCCCCTCGATGTGCTTGCGGCCGATCTTCATCGAGGTGCGCGGCCAGATGTAGTCGGAGCCGACCAGGAAGTAGGTCTTGGCCTTCTTCTCCTTGGCCGCCCAGTCGAGGCCCCACAGGATCTGCTGCGTCGCCTCCTGGCCGGTGTAGATCACGTTCTTGCTTTGCTCCAGGCCTTCGTAGAAGGTCGGGTAATAGAGCATGCCGTTCTCCTTCTCGAAGATCGGCAGCACCGCCTTGCGCGAGGCCGAGGTCCAGCAGCCGAACACGCAGGCCACGCGGTCGTTGACCAGCAGCTTCTTCGACTTCTCGGCGAAGGTCGGCCAGTCGGACGCGCCGTCCTCCTTGATCACCTTGATCTTGCGGCCCAGCACGCCGCCCATCGCGTTGATCTGGTCGATCGCGAGCTGCTCGGCCTGGATCGAGCCGGTCTCCGAGATCGCCATCGTGCCGGTGCCCGAGTGCAGCTGGCCGACCGTCACCTCGGTGTCGGTGACCGCCAGCTTCGTCGTGTTGACCTTGGCGGTCGGGGCGGCTTGCGCCAGCGCGAGGCCCGAAAGCCCGGCCAGCGGCAGCGCGGCGGCGCCTTGCAGCAGCCGGCGGCGCTGCATCGAATCGGGCTGGAGATCGTCGTTGCGGTCTTGGGACATGGAAGGCTCCGTGCAGGTTGAGGGCATCGTCGTCACGCTCGGCACCAAGCCTGTGCGGTGCCGCGTCGTTCACGCTGGTGCCGACTGTCCCGGATGGCGTGCGCAACCCGAATACGTCAATCAACGTAGCGCCGGCCGCGCCGCGCGAGGCGACACTCGCGCCGCACCGAGCAGCGCGAGCGGCGGGAGCGCTTCTTGCAAGCAGGAGCCGACACTGCCGTCGTTGTCGGAGAAACCGGTGTCCGTGGCCACGCAAAAGATCTTTCGCATCCGCCGGGACTACAACACCTGGGTCGGCAACGAGACGCTCGAGGACTACGCGCTGCGCTACACGCCGCGCAGCTTCCGCAAGTGGAGCGAGTTCCGCGTCGCCAACACCGCGTTCGGCGCCACCTCGTTCCTCGCGCTCGAGGCCATCGGCGGCTCGATCGCGATCGGCTACGGCTTCTCGAACGCGCTGTGGGCGATCCTCGTCGTCGGGCTGATCACCTTCCTGACCGGGCTGCCGATCAGCTACTACGCGGCGAAGTACGGCGTCGACATGGACCTGCTGACGCGCGGCGCCGGCTTCGGCTACCTCGGCTCCACGCTGACCTCGCTGGTCTACGCGAGCTTCACCTTCATCTTCCTCGCGCTCGAGGCGGCGATCCTCGCGCTCGCGCTGCAGATGTACTTCGACTGGCCGCTGTCGCTGTGCTACCTGCTGTCGTCGCTGGGCATCGTACCGCTGGTGATGCACGGCATCACGCTGATCTCACGGCTGCAGCTGTGGACGCAGCCGCTGTGGCTCGCGCTGCTGGTCTGCCCCTACGCCTTCGTGCTCGCGAAGAACCCGCAGGTGTTCGCCGATTTCACCGGGCTGGTCGGCCGCGCCTCGGGCAGCAACGGCTTCAGCTGGCTGATGTTCGGCACCGCGGCCACCGTGGCGTTCTCGCTGGTGGTGCAGATCGGCGAGCAGGTCGACTACCTGCGCTTCCTGCCCGAGAAGACGCGCGCCAACCGGCGCCGCTGGTGGGCCGCGGTGCTGGTGGCCGGGCCCGGCTGGATCGTGCCCGGCATGGTCAAGATGCTGGGCGGCGCGTTCCTCGCCTTCCTCGCGCTGCAGCACCAGATCCCGACCGAGAAGGCGGTCGAGCCCACGCAGATGTACCTCGCCGGCTTCGGCTACGTGTTCGACAACCCGGCCTGGATCCTCGGCGCGACCACGCTGTTCGTGCTGGTCTCGCAGCTGAAGATCAACCTGACCAATGCGTATGCCGGCTCGCTCGCCTGGTCGAACTTCTTCGCGCGGCTGACGCACAGCCACCCGGGCCGCGTGGTGTGGCTGGTGTTCAACGTGCTGATCGCGGTGCTGCTGATGACGCTCGGCGTGTTCGAGGCGCTGGAGCGGGTGCTCGGGCTGTACAGCAACGTTGCGATCGCCTGGGTGGGCGCGCTCGTCGCCGACCTCGTGATCAACAAGCCGCTCGGCTGGAGCCCGCGCCACATCGAGTTCAAGCGCGCGCACCTGTACGACATCAACCCGGTCGGGCTGGGCGCGATGTTGAGCGCGGCGGTGCTCGCGATCGTCGCCTACGCCGGCGCGCTCGGCGCCGCGGCGCAGGCCTTCGCGCCGTTCATCGCGCTGGCCACCGCGATGGGGGTGTCGCCGCTGCTGGCCTGGGCGACGCGCGGGCGCTGGTACCTGGCGCGGCGCGACACCGCGCGCTGGGCGGCCGGCCAGAGCGTGACCTGCACGGTCTGCGACAACGCGTTCGAGTCCGAGGACATGGCCCACTGCCCGGCCTACGGTGCGCCGATCTGCTCGCTGTGCTGCACGCTGGAATCGCGCTGCCATGACCGTTGCAAGACCGATTCGCGCGCCGCCGAGCAGGTCAGCGCGGTGCTGGCCGCGGTGCTGCCGCAGCGGCTCGCGTCGCGGGTGAACTTCCGCGTCGCCCACTACCTGGTGGTGGCGGCCTCGCTGATCGGGCTGCTGGCGGTGATCCTCGGCGTGGTCTACGACCAGGAGGGCGTGCTGCACGCGACCGCGCAGGCGGCATTGAAGGCGCCGCTGCTGAAGGTGTTCGCGCTGCTGTCGCTGGCCGCGGCGGTCGGCGCCTGGTGGGTGGTGCTGGGCAGCGAGAGCCGGCACATGGCGCAGGACGAATCGAACCGGCAGAACCAGCTGCTGACGAAGGAGATCGATGCGCACCGCCGCACCGATGCCGCGCTGCAGGCGGCGAAGGACCTGGCCGAGGCCGCCAACCAGGCGAAGACGCGCTACGTGGCCGGCATGACGCACGAGCTGCGCACGCCGCTGAACAGCATCCTCGGCTATGCGCAGATCCTGCTGAAGGACGAGCAGGTGCAGGGCGTGCGGCGTGCGTCGGTCGACACCATCCACCGCAGCGGCGAGCACCTGCACGGCCTGGTCGACGGGCTGCTCGACCTGGCGCGCATCGAGGCCGGGCGGCTGCGGCTGGACATGGCGCCGCTGCCGATGCACGAGTTCCTCGACGACCTGGTGCGCATGGTGGCGCCGCAGGCCGAGGCGAAAGGCCTCGTCTTCACGCTGCAGACCAGCGGCCGCGTGCCCGACCACGTGAACGCCGACGCGAAGCGGCTGCGCCAGATCCTGATCAACCTGCTGAGCAACGCGGTGCGCTTCACCGACCGCGGCATCGTGACGCTGAAGCTGGACTACCGGCTGGAGCTCGCGCGTTTCGAGGTGGTCGACACCGGCATCGGCATCGCGGTGCAGGACCAGGAGCGCATCTTCCTGCCGTTCGAGCGCGGCAGCGCCGGGCGGCGCACCGGCGAGCCGGGCACCGGGCTCGGACTGACCATCACGCACCTGCTGACCCAGCTGATGGGCGGCGAGCTGTCGCTGAAGAGCGCGCCCGGCCAGGGCAGCACCTTCACCGCGCGGCTGTACCTGCGCGAGATCCGCGCGCCGATGCTGCCGCGGCGCACGCACCGGCCGGTCACCGGCTACCTGGGACCGCGGCGCAGCCTGCTGGTGGTGGACGACCAACCGACGCAGCGCCAGATGCTGGCCGGCCTGCTGATGCCGCTGGGCTTTCGCATCCGCGAGGCAGCCAGCGGGCGCGAATGCCTGGAGAGCGTGCTCGACGACTGCCCCGATGCGGTGCTGCTCGACGTCTCGATGGACGACATGGACGGCTGGCAGACGGCGCGCCAGATCCGCGCCGCCGGGCTGTTGCACGTGCCGATCCTGATGGTGTCGGCGAACGCTTTCGAGAACCAGGCGGACAAGCTGGCCGCGGCCGGCTGCCAGGGTTTCGTCGACAAGCCGGTGATCGAATCGGAGCTGCTCGGCATGCTGCAGCGGCACCTTCAGATCGAGTGGCTGGCCGAGCTGGCGCTGCCGAACTGGGCGGTGCCCGGCGCGCCCGAGCGGGCGGGGGCGACGGCGCTGCCGGCCGAGCTGATCGGCGACCTGATCCGGCTGGTGCGGCTCGGCCACCTGCAGGGCGTGCAGGCGGCGCTCGACGCGGCGACCGGGGAGCACCCGGCAGCGCAAGCCGAACTGCGCGCGATGCAGCTGCTGGTGGAGCGCTTCGAGCTGGACGCGCTGCTCGACCGTCTGACGCAGGCGCTGGGCGACGTGTCGACGGAGGCGCCGTGAGCGCGTCGCCGGTGGTGCTGGTGGTCGACGACGCGCCGCAGTCGCTGGGCGCGCTGTGCGTGTCGCTCGAGGCCGAGGGCTACACGGTGCTGGTCGCGCGCGACGGCGAGTCGGCGCTCGCGCGGCTGGACCTCGCGACGCCGGACGCGATCCTGCTCGACGCGCTGATGCCGGGGCTGTCGGGCTTCGAGACCTGCCGGCGCATCAAGCAGGACCCGGCGCTGTCTCACATCCCGGTGATCTTCATGACCGGCCTGTCGGAGACGCCGCACATCGTCGAGGGCTTCGAGAGCGGCGGCGTCGACTACGTCGTGAAGCCGGTGCGGGCGCAGGAGGTGCTGGTGCGGCTGGCCACGCACGTGCGCAATGCGCGCGCGGTGCGGCTCGCGCGCGAGGCGGTGGACGTCGGCGGGCATGGCGTGCTGGTGCTCGACGCGCGGGGGCGCGTCGCGTGGCGCTCGCCGCAGGCGGCGGCGTGGCTGCGCGAGTTCCATCCGGACGGCTTGCCGCCGGCGTGGGCGGGCGACGGCCCGCTCGAGCACCGCAGCGCCGCCGTGGACGGCCGGGTGCTGGCGGTGCGCCACGCCGGTGCGGTCGGGCTCGGCGAGTGCATGCTGCTGCTGCGGGTGCAGGCCGCCAGCGACGCGCTGCCGACGCGCCTCAGCACCGCATCGCTGACACCGCGCGAGACCGAGGTGCTGTCATGGATCGCGAAGGGCAAGACCAACCGCGATGTCGGCGAGATCCTCGGCATGAGCCCGCGCACCGTGAACAAGCACCTCGAGCATGTGTTCGAGAAGCTGGGCGTGGAGACCCGCGCCGCGGCGGCGGCGCTGGCGAGCCGGGAACTCGGCTGAGCCGGGTCTTTCTCGCGCGCTTCACACGGACTTCGCGCCCGCGTCGCGGCCGGCCGGCACATTCGCCGGCATGCACGACACCGCTCCCCTCCCCGCTCCCTCGTTGCCGGCCGCATCGGGCTGGTGGACCTCGCGCCTCCAGGCCCTCGACTTCGCGTGGCGTGCCGAGGGCCTGCGCTGGATGCGCCGCGGCCGCGACCTGGTCGACCGATGGAACGGCACCCGCTTCGCGATCACCCGATCGGCATCGCAGGACCCGGTGCATGCCGAGTGCATCACGCCGTTGTGGACGCAACACGCGCCGCACGAATGGCCGCTGACCGCCGGCAAGGTCCACAACCTGCGGACGGCAGCCTCGCGGCTCGACGGACTCGTCGTGCAAGCCGGCGAAGTCTTCAGCTTCTGGCATGCGATCGGCGCCCCGACCCGCCGCCGCGGCTTCGTCCCCGGCCGGGAGTTGCGCGAGGGCTGCCTGGTCGCGAGCATCGGCGGGGGCCTGTGCCAGCTGTCGAATGCGCTGTATGCCGTGGCGCTCGATGCCGGGGCGCGGATCGTCGAGCGCCATCCGCATTCGCGTGCCGTGCCGGGTTCGCAGGCCGAGGCAGGGCGCGACGCGACGGTGTTCTGGAACTACCTCGACTTGCGCTTCGCGCTGCCGCAGCGTTTCGTCGTCGAGGCGCGGCTCGACAGCGAGCGCTTGATCGTCCGGCTGCGCGGTGCGTCGCCGCCGGCGCGGTCGGCACGGCCCGTTCCGATCGAGCCCGAGCGTCGACCGCCGGCGCACGACTGCCTGGACTGCGCGCAAGCGGACTGCCTGCGCCGCGTGGCTTCGCGCCCCGTCGGCGATCGGGTCGCCGCGATGCCGGTGGCCGGCTGGCCGGAGTTCGACACCTGGCTCGCCGCTCGCGGCATCCGCCTTCGCGCGACGTCGCCGACCGGCCTGGCCGAGCGCTGGCATCGGCTCGCGGCGCACGCCTGCCGCCATCGACCGGCGCGGCGCCAGCACCACCTGGTCGCCGCCGACGATGCGCGTGCCACGGCCTGGCTTGCGCGGGTGCCGACCGAGGCCGACGAACTGATCGTTCCGGTCGAGGCGCTGGCCGAACTGCAGCGCCGCGGCGCGCTCGGCGGCCGCCGCGTGACGGTGATGATGACCCGGTCGCCGCTGCGCATGCTGCATCAGCAGCTGGACGGCCAGGCCGGCGAACCGGCCGCGGCCGGCCTGCGCGAGTACCGTGCGCCGGACTGGCGCGTCGATGCCGAGTGGACAGCGCTGCGTGGCGCGGTTCGCGTGCTGACGCCGCACCATGCGGTCGCCCGCTGGTTGCGGACCCGCGGCCTCCATCAGGTGGACCTTCTCGAATGGGACCGGCCCGCGGCAACGCCTTCAGCGCGCGGCAGCACGCTGCTCTTTCCAGCCTCGTCGCTGGCGCGCAAGGGCGCGCCGGCGCTGCGCGAGGCCTGCCGGGCGCTCGGGCTGCCGCTGGCCGTGCTCGGCCGCGCCAGCGAATCGCCCGGCTTCTGGCATGGCCTCGCGCCGGTGCCGCTCGATGCGGACGACCCGTGGCACGGCATCGGCGCCGTGGTGCTGCCGGCGCATGTCGAGCATGCGCCGCGCTGGCTGTTGCAGGCGCTCGCCCGCGGCCTGCCGGTCATCGCGACGCCGGCGTGCGGGCTGGACCCGCGCAGCCCGGGCCTGCGCCTGGTGCCGGCCGGTGACGCGCTGGCACTGACGCTGGCCCTGTACGAGACCGTCTGAGCCACCCGCGCGCTCAGGCCACCGGCGACACGAACGCGATCAGCCGCCCGAGGCGCCGGATCACATCCGCCGTCACGATGAACTGCGGCTTGTCGCGCTTCACGTAGGGCGCGATGTCCGGTGGGTTGTCGGCCGGGTACGGCGAGGTGTCATAGATGTCGCCGACATGCTTGCTGCGGTAGGCGGTGCCGGTGTACGGCGTCGCCGGCCCGTCGCCGCGGTACGGGTTCACCACCTCGGGCACCGGGGCCGTCCAGTAGTTCTTCGTGCCGAGGTCGGCGACCAGCGTGTCGACCTCGGTCTGCGGCACCACCGGCGTCGTCATCTTCGCGCCCGCGAACAGGTCGGGGAAATCGACCTCGCGGATGCCGAAGAACTTCGGCAGCGCCGTCGGCTGCGTCGCCTTCAGCGGCGAGCGTGCCACCAGTTCGGCCACCGCCGCGTCGCTCATCCCGGCGAGATCGTCGTAGCGCTTCTGCAGCCCGGCGATGTCGATCGAACGCCCGGCCGAGTAGTGGCTCAGCGTGTTCGTCAGGTCCTTGTCGGCGAAGTAGGCGCCGTTGTGGATGTTGGAGCCGTAGCGGTGCACGAACAGCGACTCGTTGCTGTCGAGCTCGATGAAGGTGGCGTGCGTGCGGCCGTTGAGCAAGGCATTGCGCTGGATCGCATCGGCCGGCAGCGGCACCGTCTTCAGCCACGCGATGGCTTCGGGGATGCGCGCGAGGAACTTGCGGTCGCCGGTCAGCGTGAAGTAGTGGAACAGCTGCTGGATGTTGGTCTGCGTGGTGTGCGTGGCCAGCGAGCGCGGCTCGTAGGTGCGCGCGCCGGCGGCAGCGCCGGCCGGGCGGCCGTTCGTCTCGCGCGACAGGTGCTGCAGGCTCCAGCCGGCCTGCGGCCCGGGCTGCTGCATCGCGCGCATGCACTCCATCGCGCGGCCGATGTTGTCCAGCAGGTCGGTGCGGCCGAGCGCCAGCACGCACATCGTCAGGAACTTGATGTTCTCGCCCATCACGTCGTCGTTGAAGGTGACGTGCAGCGTGTAGTCGCCGTCCTCCATGCCGGCATGCGCACCGGCCGGGAGCTGCTCGGGGTTCGGCTGCGGCATGCTGGCCTTCGAGCCGGCGTAGTGCGGAAAGCGCTGCGGCCAGCCGCCGTTGGCGATGCCGAGCTCGGCGCCAAACTGGGCCTGCTTGATGAAATCGATTGCTCGATTCAGCGGCGCTTCGAAGCGCGCGTCCTTCTTCTCGAGCCACATGCGCAGCATCAGCTGCGAGGCGACCGCAGTGCCGGCATCGTCGAAGGTGGCGTTGCCGTAGTAGTTCTGGAATTCCTCGAGGCGCCAGCCGTTCTTGCCGATGGTCTCGTACCAGTGCTTCAGCGACTCTTCGCCGGCGAAGTCGTGGATGTAGTTCCAGCCGCCCGAAGCATGCTGCGCCGCGACGACCGCGAGCGCGGTGCGCTCGGCGGCCTGGTAGAAGCGCTCGTCGCCGGTCGCGTGGTACGCATCGAGGAACACGTTGCCGACCGACGGCGTGCCGGGCGGCTGGATCCAGCACATCGTGCGCTTGGCCTCCATCTCGCCGAAGGTCTGCGTCAGGTCCGGCGAGTACGACCAGACGTAGCCGCCGCGGTACGAGACCTTTTCGTCCATGTAGGCCACCGCGCGTTTCATCGCGTCGATCGCGGTGCCTTGCGCGGTGGGCGGCGGCACCGGGTTGTCATCGTCGCCACCGCCACAGGCGGCCAGGGCGATGGGGCTCAGTGCGGCCCCGAGAAAGCTGCGTCGTTGCATGTTGTCTGCCTCCTGATGTTATGAAGTGACAAACGATTTCATCGTGTGTCATCAGTCATCGTACAACTCAGGAATCAACGGCTTACTGGGGCTATCCCTGTCGGATTGCACGCGATTCGACACATTTAAAGCGGCTCGTCCTCAAGAGATACGATGACTAACTGCGTCCGTCGCATGCCGGGGCGACACGCCCCGGCGCCCTATACTTGCCGCCAGCGCTGATTTGTTCCGGCTTGCGGGCGCTTTAAAAAACCAGCTAAAGAATGGACGCACCCACAGGTGTCCCGATTCTTGGCGACGCCGGTTTTCTTTTCAGGGTGTGTGTCCACATGAGTTCCGTGGGTGATGTGAAACCGCAGGTGATGCAGTTCACCGAAGCGCTGCCGCTGCGCAGCGGCGCCAAGCTGAGCGACTACACGCTCGTCTACGAAACCTACGGCACGCTGAACGCCGACCGCAGCAACGCGGTGCTGGTGTGCCACGCGTTGAACGCGTCGCACCATGTCGCCGGCACGCTGGAGGGCGAACCGCGCAGCGAAGGCTGGTGGGACAACCTGGTCGGCCCGGGCAAGCCCCTCGACACCGACCGCTTCTTCGTGATCGGCATCAACAACCCCGGCTCCTGCTTCGGCTCGACCGGCCCGATGCATGTCGACCCGGCCACCGGCCGCGTCTACGGCGCCGATTTCCCGGTCGTCACGGTGGAAGACTGGGTCGATGCGCAGGCCCGGCTGCTCGACCGGCTGGGCATCGCCCAGCTCGCCGCGGTGCTCGGCGGCAGCCTGGGCGGCATGCAGGCGCTGAGCTGGTCGCTGCGTTACCCGGACCGGCTGCGCCACTGCATCGCGGTGGCCACCGCGCCGAACCTGTCGGCACAGAACATCGCGTTCAACGAGGTCGCGCGGCGCGCGATCGTCACCGACCCCGAATTCCACGGCGGCCACTACTACGGCTACCGCGTGGTGCCGCGGCGCGGGCTGCGGGTGGCGCGGATGATCGGCCACATCACCTACCTGAGCGACGACGCGATGGAGGCCAAGTTCGGCCGCGGCCTGAAGAGCGGCTCGCCGGGCTACAGCACGCAGGACATCGAGTTCGAGATCGAGAGCTACCTGCGCCACCAGGGCGACAAGTTCAGCGAGTACTTCGACGCCAACACCTACCTGCTGATCACGCGTGCGCTCGACTACTTCGACCCGGCACGCGAGCACGGCGGCGACCTGAGCGCGGCCTTCGCCGCCGCGCGCTGCAAGTTCCAGCTGGTGAGCTTCACGACCGACTGGCGCTTCTCGCCGGAGCGCTCGCGCGAGATCGTGCGCGCGCTGCTCGACAACCGCTTCGACGTCAGCTACGCCGAGATCGACGCGCCGCACGGGCACGACGCCTTCCTGCTCGACGACGCGCGCTACCACGGGGTGCTGCGGGCGCGCTTCGACAACATCGCGAAAGAATTCGCCGGAGCCCGCGCATGAGTGATCGCAAGGACATCGAACTCATCGCCGAGATGGTGCCCATCGGCTCGCGCGTGCTCGACCTCGGTTGCGGCAACGGCGAGCTGCTCGCCCACCTGCGCGACAAGCGCCAGTGCAGCGGCTACGGCATCGAGATCTCCGACGCCAACGTGCTGTCGTGCACGCAGCGCGGCGTCAACGTGATCCAGCTGAACCTCGAGGAAGGCCTCTCGATGTTCGAGGATCGCAGCTTCGACGTCGTGCTGCAGCTCGACACGCTGCAGCACCTGCGCAACACCGAGCGCATGCTGATCGAGACGGCGCGCGTCGGCCGGGTGGGCATCGTCAGCTTCCCGAATTTCGCGCACTGGGCCAACCGGCTGCGCATTGCGAGCGGGCGCATGCCGGTCACGAAGACGCTGCCCTACGAGTGGTACGACACGCCGAACATCCGCGTCGGCACGTATGCGGATTTCGAGGTGCTGGCGCGCAAGAGCGGGCTGCAGATCCTCGATTCGTTCGGCATCCAGAACGGCACGGTGCGCCGGCGCCGGCCGAACCTGACCGCGAGCGTCGCGGTGTTCAAGTTCGAGAGGGCCTGAGCTTCAGTCCTTGGTCAGGCGCTTCAGCAGCGCGGCGCCGGTCAGCAGTTCGAGCTGCGCTTCGAGCCGGATCACGCGGCCGGTCAGGTCCTCGATCTTCTGCTGCTGGGATTTCATCGCCTCGGACTGGCGGTTGACCTTGTCCTCGAGCTTGATGACGGAGGTGAACGCACTCCAGACCTTGTCCGTGACCCCCATCAGGCGGCCTTGCGCGCCGGGGTTCGGGCCGCCTTGGCTTCCATCGCGACAATGCGCTGGTTGCTGGCAGCGATGAAGTCGAGCGCATCGTCGATCGACGCGGCGGCGCGGTCGGCGGCGTCCCGGGCCGCTTCGGCCAGGGCCTGCAGGTCGGCCTCGCCTTCGGTGGTTTCGTAGGCCGCGGCACCGCGGCGCATCAGTTCGGAGATCGGCAGGCCGAGCCGCTCGGCCTTCGCGGCAATCGCCTTCTTTTCCTGGGAGGTGGCTTGCACCACGATGCGTTCAACGGCTCCGGACACGGCACGCTCCAGCGGGTTCAGGGGATGGACATGATATGTACATGATCCCGCCGCAGCTGGCAAGCGCGGTGGGGGCATCGCCCCGCCGGAGCTGCTGCTATTCCTTGTCGCGCCCCAGCAGTGCGGCCTTCAGCAGGTGGTCGGCTGGCGCATCGCCGACCCAGATCTTCAGCACCATCGCGAAGAACTCCGCATCGCCCACCGGCTCGCCCTGCGGCTGGCCCATGATGTAGAAGGTGGTGCCCTTGCCCGGCACGAACTCCATCGCGAAGGTCTCGCCAGCCGCCATCTTCGAGCGGCCGGAGAAGATCTCGATCAGCCGGGTCGCCGACAAGGTGTGCTTCTGCACCATCTCCTTCGGCGAGTTCTCCGACATGCCCTTGATGAACAGCCGCCCGAGGTCGGTGCCCGGCAGGTCGCGCAGCGCAGTGAACTGCAGCCGCTTCGGACCGGGCAGCGCGATCAGCTCTTCCGGCGTGCCGACCTTCTTGCTGGTGTACAGCCCCAGGTCGTAGACCTTGAAGATGGCCTTGAAGCGCGTTCCCGCACCGTTCAGCAACAGCGGCGTGCCCTGCACCTGCAGCATCGGCTCGAACTTGCTCGTCGTCTGGGCGGCCTCGGCGGCCCCGGCGATCAAGGCCAGCCCGAGCGTCAGGGCGGCGAAGGGGGTGCGGATCGCGTGGGTGCGAATCAAGATCATGCGTCTCCTCGGGACCATCTGTTTATAGGATGGCGCCGATTATTCGGGCTTATGCCGGCCGCAACAAGCCGGCGAACCCGGCCCGATCGACGGATCGCACGATCGTTCGTGAACCCTGGCGCGGTGATCTTTGGGAACTCCGCGCGTTTTCGACCAGCACCGAATCGCCGAACTCGTGCGTGCGGTAGCCGCCGGCCACCAGCGCCGCATCGGCGCGGTGCAGCACCGCGGCATCGACGAAGGCCTGCAACAGCGCGTGGTGGCTGCTGCCCGCCTCGTGCGTGCCGCTGACGATCGCGTCGACCACCTGCAGCCGGCTGTGCGGCCCGAGCCGTTGGTTTGCCAGCCCCTCGCCGGCGCGCAATGGCCCGCCCTGCGCCGCATGCTCGAGCGCCCGCGTGACGGTGGTGCCGAGCGCGACGATGCGCCCGCCGCTGCGCCGGGTGTCGGCGATGGCCTGCACCGTTGATGCCGGCAGGTGGTAGGGCTCGTCGAACGGCAGCCGCGCGTCAAGGACCGCATCGCCGGTCGACGACAGGCCCGCCGCGTGCGTCAGCGTCGCGAAGCCGATCGCGCGCTCGCGCAGCGTGTGCAGCATCTGCCAGTCGAGCACGAAGCCGGCCGACGGCGGCTCGAACGCGACCGGCTGTGCCGCGACGCGCGTCCACACGTCCCACAGCGCGAGCGGCTGCGGCAGGTGGGCGTACTGGATCGGCCGGCCGTGGCGGGCGATGCCGGCGCGGATGCCGTCGGCGTCGCCGTCGAAGTGCAGCGCCACCAGCCGCGGGTGGTCGAGCAGGCGCACGACGCGCGCCTGCAGCGGGCCGAGCTGCAGCCGGTCGCCCGCGCTCAGCGGCGGTGGCGCGGGACGGTCTTCGGTGCGGGTGCGGAAGTCGCCGGCACCGAAGGCGACCGCGGTGAAGTCGTGCACCGCATCCACCTGCAGCGACGGCCGCCCGGCCAACCGCACCTCGATCGCAGCGCCGCTGCGCAGGTGCGTGCCGTGCAGGCTGGCCGGCAGCGTCGCCGCATCGTTGGCCACCAGCAGGTCGCCGGGGCGCAGCCAGTGGGCCAGCCGTGTCCGCTCGGCATGGTGCAGCTCGCCATGCCGGTCGATCACCAGCAGGCGCGCGTCGCGCGGGCGCTGGGTCGGCACCGCGGCGGCCCTCATGCGGCCTCCCGGTGCGCGACGGTGTTGGCGACCAGCGCGACGATCGGCCGCGCCGCATCGGCCGGGCGCTGCAGCGCGGCCGGGTCGGCATCGGGCGCGGCCAGCGCATGCAGCGGCGTGTCCATGTCGCCCGGGTCGACCGAGAACACGCGCACGCCGTGCTCGCGCAGCTCGGCATCCCAGATGCGGCTCAGGTGGTGCAGCGCGGCCTTGCTGGCACCGTACGCGCCCCAGCCGGGGTACGGCGTGACGGCGGCATCGCTGCTGATGTTGAGCACCAGCCCCTGCGCCCCGCCACGCGCCGACGCGGCCAACGCGCCGAGCAGCGCCTTGCCGAGGCGGAACGGGCCGAGCAGGTTGGCGGCCAGTGCGGCCTCAAGGTCTTCGCAGTCGGTGTCGGCCAGCAGCGCGAGCGGCACCGGACCGAGGCTCGACGCGTTGTTGACCAGCACGTCCAGCCCGCCGAGCGCGGCCGTGACCTGCAGCGCGATCGGGTGGATGTCGTCGCGGCGCGCGATGTCGCCGACGATGCCGTGGCTGCCCGGCAGGTCGTGCGCGACCCGCCGCACGCGGGCCGCATCGCGGGCGATGAAGGCGACGCGCGCGCCGCGGGCCGACAGCGCCTGCACCAGCGCGAGGCCGAGGCCCGAGGTGCCGCCGGTGATGGCCACGCGCAGGCCGGCCAGCGGATCGTCTCGAAGGATGTTCATGGGGTGCTCCGTGAAGTGATGGCTTCACGATAGGCAGCACCACCCGCATCGCCCAGCGCACGGACCGATCCGTTGGCGAAGCGTCCGTTCCGTCGTCACGGCGGCCCCATGTGGTCACAATGCGGCCCTCATGAGCGAGCCCGCCGCCCCCTCCAGCGATCACACCAGCCCGACAGCCAGCCACCTGGCCCGCAACCTCGTCAGCCTGCGCCACGCGCGCGGGTTGACGCAGGACGGCCTCGCGAAATCGGCCGCGCTGCCGCGCTCGACGATCGCGACGCTGGAGTCCGGCGACGGCAACCCGTCGCTGTCGGTGCTGGTGAAGGTGGCCGGCGCGCTCGGCGTGCCGATCGACGAGCTGCTCGCGTCGCCGCGCGCGCTGGTGCGTCATTGGGCCGCCGACGAAGTGGCGCTGCGCAGCCGGCCGGCCGGCAAGGGCCGCGGCGTCATGCTGCGCGTGCTGGTGCCCGAATCGGTGCCGGACGAGATGATGGAGGTGATGGACTTCGAGCCCGGCGCGGTGATGGGCGGCACGCCGCACCTGCCGGGCACGCGCGAGTTCTTCACCTGCCTGGACGGCCGCGTGCACCTGATGGTGGCCGGCGAGCGCTACACGCTGGCCGAAGGCGAGGTGCTGGCCTTTCCCGGCAACCTGCCGCACTCGTACCAGAACGCGGATGCGCTCGCGCCTGCGCGCGGCATTTCGTTGGTCGTGCTCGCCAAGGCGGGCGTGTAGGAAGGCTACCCCTCTGCGCTGTGGGGAATGCACTGCGCCCCTATGCTTGCGCCCGCAATTTCGCACCCGAGGAGAAATTCGAATGACATTCACGCCCTGGATTCGCAACGGCGTCGCCACGCTGATCGGTTCGCTGGTGCTTGCCACCGCCGCGCAGGCCGGCGCGCCGCAGGTCAAGACGCAGGCTCCCGGCTTCTACCGGATGATGCTCGGCGACATCGAGGTCACCGCGCTGAACGACGGCACGCTCGACCTGCAGCCCAAGCAGCTGCTGACCAACACGACGCAGAAGGAAGTCGGCAAGCTGCTCGACAAGGGCTTTCAGAAAGACGTCGTGCAGACCTCGGTCGACGGCTACCTGGTCAACACCGGCAGCAAGCTGGTGCTGGTCGACACCGGCGCCGGCAAGCTGTTCGGCCCGACGCTGGGCAGCCTGGTCGCCAACCTGAAGGCGGCCGGCTACCAGCCGGAGCAGGTCGACGAGATCTACATCACGCACATGCACGGCGACCACGTCGGCGGCCTCGTGGCCGACGGCCAGCTGGTGTTCCCCAACGCCATCGTGCGCGCCGACCAGCATGACGCCGACTTCTGGCTCAGCAAGGAGAACCTCGACAAGGCCCCGGAAAAGATGAAGGGCTTCTTCCAGGGCGCGCAGGCCTCGCTGAACCCGTACGTCGCCGCCGGCAAGTTCAAGCCGTTCGACGGCGAGACCGAGCTGGTGCCGGGCGTGCGCGCGATCGCCGCGCGCGGCCACACGCCGGGCCACTCGATCTATGCGGTCGAGTCGAAGGGCCAGAAGCTGGTGCTGTGGGGCGACCTGATGCACGTCGCCGCGGTGCAGTTCCCGCAGCCGCAGGTCACGATCTCGTTCGACACCGATTCGAAGTCGGCCGCGATCCAGCGCAAGAAGGCATATGCCGAGGCCGCGAAGGAAGGCTACTTCGTCGCCGCCGCCCACCTGCCGTTCCCGGGCATCGGGCACATCCGCGCCGAAGGCCGCGGGTATGTGTGGGTGCCTGTCGACTACCAGCAGATCCGCTGAGCGGGAGCCACCTCGTACCGAGGCTTCACTGCTTCAGCGAGTCGACAAACTCCTTCAGAAGCTGGTTGAACGCCTCGGGCGCCTCCAGGAAGACGCTGTGGCCCACCCCGGCGATCTCTTGAGGCTTGCCGCCATGGATGTTTCGGTAGTCGAGACTGCGCAGATAGTCGTTGTTGATGCCCTTGTCGCCCTCGCCGCAGACCACCAGCAGCGGAAGCGGCGAGGCCCCGACCAGCGCACGTTCGTCGCAACCGCCCGATCCGTCCACCATGGCGGCGCACATGGTTGATCGTGCGGCACCATCCGTGTTCATGGCCGATGCGACGAAGTGCTTCAGCGCCTCTGCCGGCACGTCCCCGCGCCCACCCGCCTCGACGAACGTCATGGCCTCCTCCTCGCTGAAGGACGCTGCCTGGCCCATCAACCGGAGAATCCTGGCGTCGGCAGACAGCTTGAAGCCGCTCGACACGCCCGACCCGCTCAGCTCGATCGGCGGCGCTCCGGTGATCGCCACGCCCGCGAGCCGATCCGGACACAAGGCCATCAACTCCATCGCCACGTGCCCGCCCAGGGACCAGCCGCACAGCATGGCCGGCCCTTCCACCAGCTGATCCAGCACTTCCTTCACGACCCCGGCGTAGCCCTTGAACGTGTAGACGTCCGCCGGATTGCTACACACCTTCTCGCTCTGGCCGTGCCCGGGCAGGTCGACCGCGATCAAGCGACGCCCCGGCAAGGCCGATTCGAACTGGCGCAGGAAGAACTCCTTGCTGGCCGAATTGGCGTGGATGAACAGCATCGGCACGCCGTCGCCCGCGCGCTCCAGGCACGCGACCCGGCCCGAGCTCGTGCCGAGGAGGAACGCGCGCAAGCCCTGCCCGTTCATGAACGGTGCGACATCGATTGGCACGGTATCGACCAGGCGCGGCATGGGCCGCCTCGTTTCGGCCGGCGTGATGGTCGACATTCCCGGTCCTTCGACCTTGCCCTTGGGCTGCATCTCATCTCCTGGTGGGTTGGGCGATCGCACACCGATCGCCCAGCCTGAGTCACCAGCTCAACGGCAAGGTTCCATCCCTCAATCCTGCGCGACCACCACCTGCACGCCCAGCGCCTCGACCTCGGGCCAGGCGCGGTCGCTGACCAGCGTGTGCGCCTCGCGCCACTGCGCGACCGCGAACGGCGACACGTTGTTCTGCTTCGAGTGATCGGCCAGCACCATCGTGCGGGCCGCGGCGCCGATCATCGCGCGCTTGGTCGCGGCGTCGGCCTCGTCGGTGACGGTGATGCCCATGCGCAGGTCGACCGAGCAGGCGCCCGGCACCGCCCAGTCGGCGCGGCACTGCTGCAGCATCTCGCGCGCGGCCGGCCCCCACAGCGCGCGCGCCTGCACGTGCCAGGTGCCGCCGGTCAGCACCAGTTGCACGCCGGGGTCGCGGTCGAACAGCGCCGCGACGTCGAGCGAGTTCGTGATCACCGTGACCGGCCGCACCGCCAGCGCGCGCGCCAGGCTCAGCGAGGTCGAGCCGGCATCGATGATCACCGTCTGGCCCGGCTCGATCAACGCCGCGCCGGCCCGGCCGATCGCCTGCTTGGCATCGGCCATCACGTCGACGCGCCCCGCGAAATCGAGCCGCGCGGTGTCCAGCGACACCGCGCCGCCATGCGTCTTGTGCAGCGCGCCCTGCGCCTGCAGGTCGAGCAGGTCGCGGCGGATCGTGTGCTCGGACACGCCCATCATCCGAGCAAGGTCGAGCACCTCGACGCGCCCCTTCTCCTGCAACAGCTTCAGTGTGCGGGCTCGGCGCTCTTCGCCGAACCAGGGAGGGGCAGGTGTCTTGCGGACCATCGTGGCGAGAATTCTAGCTTGCCCGGCCCGATCGCTTGCTCTAATATGCTCGATCTTGATCGATTTCGCTCAAGCTTGTCACGCCTTCCGGAGCCGCCATGTCTTCCTCTCCCACCGCCTCGCGGGCCGAGCACCTCGCGATGGCCGCCGTGTTCTTCGCCAACGGCGCCGGCTTCGCGAGCTGGGTCTCGCGCATCCCGGCGGTGCGCGATGCGCTGAGCCTGAGCGAAGGCCAGCTCGGCATGGCGCTGCTGGCGATGGGCGCCGGCGCGCTGGTGTCGTTCCAGCTCGCCGGACGTGGCATCGGCCAGTTGGGCGCACGCGGACTGACGCTCGCGACCGGCTTCGTCTACTGCTTCCTGCTGCCGCACCCGGTGCTGGTCGGCTCGCTGCTGCCGCTGGCGTTCACGCTGTTCCTGCTCGGCGCGGCCAACGGCGCGATGGACGTCGCGATGAACGCGCTGGCCGTCGAGGTCGAGTCGCGCCGCGGCAAGCCGATCATGTCGGGCCTGCACGGGCTGTGGAGCGCCGGCGGGCTGTGCGGCGCGGCGCTCGGCGGCACGATGGCGCACCACGGCGTCGCGCCGGGGCTGCACATCGGCGTGGTCGCCGGGCTGCTCGCGCTGGTGCTGCTGGTCGCGATGCGCTGGCTGCAGGCCACGCCGCCGAAGCCGGCCGAGCCGGCACCGCATTTCGCGCTGCCCGAGCCCGGCATGGGCGGCCTCGGCGCGATCGTGTTCTGCGCGTTCCTGATCGAAGGCGGCATGGCCGACTGGAGCGCGGTCTATGTGAAGGACGGCCTCGGGCTCAGCGCCGCGCTCGGCGCCTTCGGCTACGCCGCGTTCGCTTGCGCGATGATGGTGCTGCGCCTGGCCGGCGACCGGCTGATGGCGGTGTGGCGCGCCGCCACGCTGCTGCGCGCCGGCAATGCGGTGGCCGCGCTGCTCTTCGCGGCGGCACTGCTCACGCAGCATGCCGGCCTGACGCTCGCGGCCTTCGTCGCGGTCGGGCTCGGCGTCGCCACCGTCGCCCCGCTGGTCTTCGGCACCGCCGCACGGCGCGCGCGCCGCGGTCCGGGCCAGGGCATCGCGGCGATGGCCACGCTCGGCTACGGCGGCTTCCTGCTCGGGCCGCCGCTGATCGGCTGGCTCGCGCAACTGACCAGCCTGCGCTTCGCGCTGCTGGTGCTGGCCGGCCTGGCAGCGACTATCGCGCTGCTCGCCCACCACCTCGACGAACCCCGGCCGGTGCCGGCGACGAACCCGGCACGGGCGTGATCGTCGGCACGGCGGGCGGCGGCGCCATGCCCGCCAGATAGCCTTCCAGCGTCTGCCGGCCGACCCGCACCAGGTCGAACGAGTCCGGCTCCAGCAGCCAGGTGCGGATCAGCCCGTCGATCAGCGCATGCAGCCCGATCGCTGCCGTGCGCGCCGGCGTGCGCAGCACGATCTGGCGGCGCTGCACCGCCCGCTTCAGCGCGCTCTCGACGCGCGCGAGCATCTCGTTGTGCACCTGGCGGTGGCGCTCCCACACCTTGTCGAGATCGTCGATGTACTCGACCTTGTGGGATGCGATGTCGAACACCCGCCGCACCTGCGGGTCGTGCACCGTCTTGCGCAGGGCATCGACAAAGCTTTCCAGAATGTGATCCACTGGCGCGTCCAACTGCGGGTCGTCGCTCGCGTGAACCATCTGCTCCATCGGCAAGGTCACGCGCAGCATCATCGCGTTGAAGAGGTCGCCCTTGTCCTTGAAGTGCCAGTAGATGGCGCCGCGGGTCAGGCCGGCCGCCAGCGCGATGTCGTTGAGCGAAGTGCGCGACACGCCACGCTCCTGGAACACCAGCTCGGCGGTGTCCAGGATGTGGCTGCGGGTGGCCTGGGCCTCTTCTTTCGTGCGTCGCGCCATCGCGTGGCGACTCCTCGGTGATCGGTGCCGGCAAGCACTCGGCAAGAGCGCAGCCGCTACCGTGCAGGTAAACGGGACATTTACATTCAATCGTGTATGTATACTAACCCGCATCGTCGACAAGTCCAGCCGGGTTCTCACCCGGCCTTTGCGCTTTGTCGGCTTTCCCCCAGCTCATCAGGCGCCCGCGGCGGGCGCAGCATCCGGAAGGAATTTGCATGTCTGCGTTGAAGAACGTCGCGGCGGAAAGTGCTGCTGTTGTGTCCCCGGTCCGTGGCGCGCTGAAAGCGCTGCCGCTGGCGATCGTCGCCGCGTTGCTGGTGGCCTGCGGCGCCAAGGACGGCGCGGCCGGCGGCGCCGGTGCAGCCCCGGGTGGCGCCGGCGCCCCGCCACCGCCCGAGGTGGGGGTGGTGACCGTCGCGCCGCGCGAGGTCGGCCTGGTGACCGAGCTGCCGGGCCGGCTCGAGGCCTCGCGCGTCGCGCAGGTGCGGGCCCGCGCGGCCGGCATCCTGCAGAAGCGGCTGTTCCGCGAAGGCAGCGACGTGAAGGCCGGCCAGCCGCTGTTCCAGATCGACGCCGCGCCGTACCTCGCGAGCCAGCAGAGCGCCCAGGCCACGCTGGCCCGCGCGCAGGCCAACCTGACGCAGGCCACCGCGCAGGCCGAACGCTACAAGCCGCTGATCGAGGCCAACGCGATCAGCAAGCAGGACTTCATCAACGCGGTCGCCGCGCAGAAGTCCGCCGAGGCCGATGTCGCATCGGCTCGCGCCGCGCTGCAGACCGCGCAGATCAACCTCGGCTACGCCGCCGTCACCTCGCCGATCGCGGGCCGCATCGGCCGCGCGCTGGTGACCGAAGGCGCGCTGGTCGGCCAGGGCGAGGCGACCCAGCTCGCCGTGGTGCAGCAGATCAACCCGATGTACGTGAACTTCACGCAGTCCACCACCGAGACGCTGAAGCTGCGCAAGGCGCTCGAGGCCGGCAAGCTCAAGCGTGCAGGCAGCGGCGAGGCCGCCCAGGTGCGCATCGTGCTGGAAGACGGCACCGAGTACGCGAAGCCCGGCCGGCTGTTGTTCTCCGACCTGACGGTCGATCCCACGTCGGGCCAGATCACGTTGCGCGCCGAGGTGCCGAACGCCGACGGCCTGCTGCTGCCCGGCATGTACGTGCGCGTGCGGCTCGAGCAGGCGCAGGTCGACGGCGCGATCGCGCTGCCGCAGCAGGCGGTCACCCGCAGCAACCAGGGCGACACCGTGATGGTGGTCGGCGCCGACGGCAAGGTCGCGCCGCGCCCGATCAAGATCGGCTCGGCCGCGCAGGACGGCCAGTGGCTCGTCACCGACGGCCTGAAGCCCGGCGAGCAGGTGATGGTCGACGGCTTCCAGAAGCTGCGCGGCCCGGGCCCGGTGAAGCCGGTGCCGTGGCAGCCGCGCGCGGCGTCGGCCGCGGCGGCGGCATCGGCCGCACCCGCGCCGGCGTCTGCCGCGTCAGGCGGCTGATCCGCACTTCCCACAAGACAGAACCAGCGAGCCTTCCTCCATGGCCAAGTTCTTCATCGATCGCCCCATCTTTGCGTGGGTGATCGCGCTGTTCATCATCGTGCTCGGCAGCGTGTCGATCGCGCAACTGCCGGTCTCGCAGTACCCGCCGGTCGCACCGCCCTCCATCGTCGTGTCGGCCACCTACCCCGGTGCCTCGGCGCAGACGCTCGAAGACAGCGTGATCAGCGTCATCGAGCAGGAAATGAACGGCTCGCCCGGCCTGCTCTACATGGAGTCGGTCAGCCAGGCCAACGGCACCGGCTCGATCACGATCAGCTTCGAACCCGGCACCAACCCGGACCTGGCGCAGGTCGACGTGCAGAACCGGCTGAGCCGCGCCGCGCCGCGGCTGCCGTCGGCCGTCACGCAGCAGGGCGTGCGGGTCGACAAGGCGCGCTCGAACTTCCTGCTGTTCACGATCCTCTCGTCCGACAACCCGGCCTACGACCCGATCGCGCTCGGCGACTACGCGTCGCGCACCGTGCTGCCCGAGATCCAGCGCATCCCCGGCGTCGGCCAGGCCCAGCTGTTCGGCACCGAGCGCGCGATGCGCGTCTGGATCGACCCGGCGAAGCTGGTCGGCTTCAACCTGTCGGCCGCCGACGTCGCCGCCGCGATCCGCACGCAGAACGCGCAGGTCTCGTCCGGCACCATCGGCGACCTGCCGAACCTGCCCGGCCAGTCGATCTTCGCGACCGTGGTCGTCAACGGCCAGCTGAGCAACGTCGAGCAGTTCGGCAACATCGTGCTGCGCGCGAACGCCGACGGCTCCACGGTGCGCCTGAAGGATGTCGCCCGCATCGAGCTCGGCGCGCAGACCTACGCCACTTCGGCGCGCCTGAACGGCAAGCCGTCGACCGGCATCGGCGTGCAGCTCTCGCCGAGCGGCAATGCGCTCGCCACCGCGACCGCCATCCGCAAGCGCATGGACGAGCTCGCGCGCTACTTCCCGCAGGGCGTCAAGTACAGCGTGCCGTACGACAGCTCGCGCTTCGTCAAGATCTCGATCTCGCAGGTGGTCGAGACGCTGCTCGAGGCGGTCGCGCTGGTGTTCGTCGTGATGTACCTGTTCCTGCAGAACTGGCGCTACACCGTGATCCCGACGCTGGTCGTGCCGATCGCGCTGCTGGGCACCTTCGGCGCGCTGCTCGGCCTGGGCTTCTCGATCAACGTGCTGACGATGTTCGGCATGGTGCTGGTGATCGGCATCGTGGTCGACGATGCGATCGTCGTGGTCGAGAACGTCGAGCGCATCATGAGCGAGGAGGGACTCTCGCCGCGCGAGGCCACCCGCAAGGCGATGGGCCAGATCTCCGGCGCGATCATCGGCGTGACGGTGGTGCTGATCTCGGTGTTCGTGCCGCTCGCGTTCTTCGCCGGCTCGATCGGCAACATCTACCGCCAGTTCTCGGCGGTGATGGTGGCGTCGATCGCGCTGTCGGCCTTCATGGCGCTGTCGCTGACGCCGGCGCTGTGCGCGACGCTGCTGAAGCCGGTCGAAGCCGGCCACCACCACGAGAAGACCGGCTTCTTCGGCTGGTTCAACCGCGGCTTCGCCCGCACCGCGAAGGGCTACGAAGGCTGGGTCGCGAAGATCCTGAAACGCGCCGGCCGCTTCCTGATCATCTACGCGGCGATCATCGCCGCGGTGGGCTGGACCTTCTCGCGCCTGCCGGCCTCGTTCCTGCCCGCCGAAGACCAGGGCTACATCATCGTCAACGTGCAGCTGCCGCCGGGCGCCACCGTGAACCGCACGGTCGAGGTGATGCAGCAGGTCGAGGGCTTCATCCTGAAGCAGCCGGAAGTGCAGAGCATGGTCGGCGTGCTGGGCTTCAGCTTCTCCGGCCAGGGCCAGAACGCCGGCCTCGCGTTCGTCACGCTGAAGGACTGGGACGAGCGCAAGGGCGCGCAGCATTCGGCGCAGGCGTTGGCCGGCCGCGCGTTCGGCGCGCTGATGGGCGTGCGCGATGCGTTCATCTTCCCGCTCAGCCCGCCGCCGATCCCCGAACTGGGCACCTCGTCGGGCTTCGCGTTCCGGCTGCAGGACCGCGGCGGCAACGGCCACGCGGCGCTGCTGGCGGCACGCAACCAGCTGCTGGGCCTCGCGGGCCAGAGCAAGATCGTCGCGGGCGTGCGCCCCGACGGCCTGGAAGACGCGTCGCAGCTGCAGATCGACGTCGACCGCGACAAGGCGAACGCGCTCGGCGTGAGCTTCGATTCGATCAACTCGACGCTGTCGACCGCCCTCGGTTCGGCCTACATCAACGACTTCCCGAACGCCGGCCGCCTGCAGCGCGTGGTGGTGCAGGCCGATGCGCCGGCCCGCATGCAGCCGGACGACCTGCTGCGCCTGAACGCGTTGAACAGCAAGGGCCAGCCGGTGCCGCTGTCGGCCTTCGCGACGACGCGCTGGATCAGCGGCCCGGTGCAGACCATCCGCTACAACGGCTACCCGACGATGCGGCTGGCCGGCGATGCCGCGCCGGGCCGCAGCACCGGCGAGGCGATGAACGAGATGGAGCGGCTCGCGGGCCAGCTGCCGCCGGGCTTCGCGTTCGAATGGACGGGCCAGTCGCGCGAGGAGAAGCTGTCGGGCTCGACCGCGTTCATCCTGCTCGGCTTCTCGCTGCTGGCGGTGTTCCTGTGCCTCGCGGCGCTGTACGAGAGCTGGTCGATCCCGCTGTCGGTGATCCTGGTGGTGCCGCTCGGCGTGCTCGGCGTGGTGCTGGCGGCCACCTTCCGCGGCCTCGAGAACGACATCTACTTCAAGGTCGGCCTGATCACGGTGATCGGGCTGAGCGCGAAGAACGCGGTGCTGATCATCGAGTTCGCGAAGGACCTGCACGCGCAGGGCAAGGGGGTGGTCGAGTCGGTGCTGGAAGCGGCGCACCTGCGCTTCCGGCCGATCCTGATGACCTCGATGGCCTTCATCCTCGGCGTGCTGCCGCTGGTGGTCGCGTCGGGCGCGGGCTCGGCGAGCCAGCGCGCGATCGGCACCGGCGTGATGGGCGGCATGTTCAGTGCGACGCTGCTGGCGGTGTTCTTCGTGCCGGTGTTCTTCGTCGTCGTGCGCCGCCTCTTCAAGGGCAGCGAGCGGCAGCGCCGCATGTACGCCCACGAATTGAATGGCAGCCCGGCACCCGCCGCCCCGGCGGCCGGCTCGGCGAAGGATGGTTCCCATGAGTGATTTCCGAAGCCCCCGGCTGCGGCGCGGCCCGGCCCTGGTCGCCGCCGCGCTGCTCGCGACCGGCTGCACGATGATCCCGACCTACGAGCGCCCGCCGGCGCCGGTGCCCGGTTCGTTCGCCGGCGAGGCGACGACCGCGCGGCCCGGCCCGAAGGCGAGCGACATCGAATGGCAGAGCTACTTCGCCGACGAGCGACTGAAGCGGCTGATCGACCTGTCGCTGAAGAACAACCGCGACCTGCGGGTCGCGGTGCTCAACATCGAGCAGGTGCGCGCGGCCTACCAGATCAAGCGGGCCGACGAATGGCCGACGATCAACGCGGCCGCGAACGGCCTTCGCCAGACGGCCGGGCCCGACACGATCACCAGCAGCTACAGCGTCGGCCTCGCGGTCTCGGCCTACGAGCTCGACCTGTTCGGCCGGGTGCGCAGCCTGAGCCAGGCCGCCCTCGCGCAATACATGGCGACCGAAGAGACGCGCAAGGCGGTGCAGATCAGCCTGATCGCGTCGGTCGCCAATGCGTACTTCAACCTGCTGGCCGACGACGAGCTGCTCGAGGTGACCCGGCAGACGCTGAAGACGCGCGAGGATTCGCAGAAGCTGACGCGGCTGAAGTTCGACAACGGCGCGAGCTCCGAGCTCGACCTGCGGCAGGCCGAATCGCTGCTCGAAGCGGCCCGGGTGTCGCTCGCGCAGCAGACGCGCCAGCGCCTGCTGGACGAGAACGCGCTGGTGCTGCTGCTCGGGCAGGCGCTGCCGGACGACCTGCCGGCCGGCGTGTCGCTGGTGGCCGACCAGGTGCTGCGGGAGGTGCCGGCCGGGCTGCCGTCGGACCTGCTGAACCGCCGGCCCGACGTGCGCGCGGCCGAGCAGCAGCTGATCGCGGCCAATGCCAACATCGGCGCGGCGCGCGCGGCGTTCTTCCCGCGCATCACGCTGACCGGGCTGGTCGGCTCGGTCAGCAGCGACCTGTCGGGCCTGTTCAAGAGCGGCTCGTTCGGCTGGAGCTTCCAGCCGCAGGCGACGCTGCCGATCTTCGACGCCGGGCGCAACAAGGCCAACCTCGACAGCGTGAAGGTCGGCCGCGAGATCGCGCTGGCGCAGTACGAGAAGGCGATCCAGACCGCGTTCCGCGAGGTCTCCGATTCGCTGGCCGGCCGCGCAACGCTCGGCGAGCAGGCGCGCGCGCAACGCGCGCAGGCCGATGCCGAGCAGGCACGCTATCGGCTGGCCGACCTGCGCTACCGCAATGGCGCGGCGAGCTACCTCGACGTGCTCGATGCGCAGCGCTCGCTGTTCGCGGCGCAGCAGGCGGTGGTGCAGGTGCAGGCGCTGCAGGCGCAGAACCTGGTGACGCTGTACAAGGCGCTGGGTGGGGGGTGGAAGGACGCGGCAGCGACGAACTGATCAGGGCTTGATCGCCGTCGCCTGCGACCACACCACCTGCCAGCGGCCGTCGAGGCGTTCGTACGCATCGATGTGCCAGCAGCGGAACGGCGCGTCCGCATCGAACGCCAGCGTGGCCTGGTAGCGGAGCACCGCGCTGTCGGCATGCAGGCGCACGTCGATCGGGCCGGGTTCCCAGCGCAGGTAGCGCAGGTCGCCGCGCTCGATCTTGCCGAGGTACTCGTCGCGGGTGAATGCGCGGCCGCCCGGCGTGACGAGCTGGAACTGCGGTGCATGAAGGCGCCCGGCGAGTGTCATGTCGACGTCGACCAGTGCGCGCAGCCGCGAGCGCTCGATCTCGCGCAGGGTCTCGACCTCGCTGGCGTCCGTCCGCACAGGCGCCTCGGCGCGGGTCCGCGGATACGCATGGAACCCGTCGAAATCCGCCTTGCCGATCGGCACGCCCCGGCTGCGCAGGATCGCGTACGCCGTGGTCAGGTGAAAGAAGAAGTTCGGCAGCGCATAGAGCTGCAGGAACTCGGCGGCCGGCAGGCGCGCCAGCGCCTCGCCGGCACGGCTCTCCAGCGTGCGTTGGTCCGCGTCCTTGAACAGCGCCGGCGGCAATTCGCGCAGCAGCGATGTCACGCGGTCGATCAGAGCGCGCAGCCCGTCGAAGCCCGGCCCCGGCTCGCCCGCCGACGGGATCGGCAGGCCGGCCAGCGGATGGCAGGCGCGCAACGCGAAGTTCGCCGCGATGACGACCTGGGTCTCGAACGGGTTCATGTCGTCGCTGAGCCGGGCGCCGAGCAGGCGCTGCGCATCCGGCCCGGTGGCGTGGCCTTGCGCCAGATCGAGCCAGCCGCGCAGCCGCTCCAGGTAGCGCAGGAAGACCGGCACCGAGGCCGTCCAGAGCAGGGGTGGGTTCATCGCGCGAGCGTAGCAGTCGGGCTCTCGCTCGCTGCCCTTGCATCGGGCCGCCCTCCCCGGCATGCTGCCGGCATGACCCCCGCCTCCCACCGCGCCCAGCTCGTGGGCATGCTCGCCGAAGCCGCCGAGATCGAGCATTGCCTGATGTGCACCTACCTCTATGCGGCGTTCTCGCTGAAGCAGAACGCCGACGAGGGCCTCGAACCCGACGAACTCGCCGCGGTGCAGCGCTGGCGCCGCGAGATCATCGCGATCGCCACCGACGAGATGCTGCACCTGTCGCTCGCCAACAACCTCGCGATCGCGATCGGCGCGCGCCCGCACTACCGGCGCTTCAACTTCCCGATCGCCGCCGGCCTGTTCCCGGCCGACGTCGCGGTCGAGCTCGCGCCCTTCGACGAAGCCACGCTCGACCACTTCGTCTACCTCGAACGCCCGGCCGACGTCGCCGAACGCGACGGCGACCGCTACGAGAAGACCAGCTACCGCCGCCACGCCGTCGCCGGCCGGCTGTCGATGCTGCCGGACGACTACACCACCGTCGGGGAGCTGTACGAAACGATCGCCGCCAGCTGCGAACTGCTGGTGCAGCGCGGCGGCGAGGCCACGCTGTTCATCGGCCCGCGCGCGGCGCAGCTGTCGCCGCAGGATTTCCGGCTGCCCGGGCTGGCCACCATCGGCACGCTGGCCGAGGCGAAGCAGGCCATCGACTTCATCGTGCAGCAGGGCGAGGGCTCCAAGGCCGAGAAGGCCGGCTCGCACTACGCCCGCTTCTGCGCGATCCGCCGCGAGTGGCAGGGCCTGAAGGCGCGCCGCCCGGGCTTCGAGCCGGCGCGACCGGCCGCGCGCCACCCGGTGATGCGCGACCCGGTGGTCACCGGGCAGCGCATCCACGTCACCGCCGAGCCGGCGGCCAGCCTGCTGGATGCCGCCAACGTCTGCTACGAGCTGATGCTGCGGCTTCTGACCGCGATGTCCGACGTGCCGCCGCGCTCCGAAGAAGCGGCCGCGCGCCGCCGCGAGATGGCCGACCAGACGCTCGCGATGATGCACATGATGGGCGACATCGGCAGCGCACTGGCCACGCTGCCGGCCAGCGACAAGCACCCCGGCATCAACGCCGGCATGACCTTCACCGCGTCGCGCACCGTGCTCGCCTACCTGTCGGCCGAGACCGCGACGCTGGTGCTGGCCGAGCGCTGCGGCTGCGTCGCCGACCGCCTGGCCACGCTGGCCGCCCAGCCGGGCGCGCTGCCGTCGCTGGCGCGGCATGCGGCGGCGCTGCGGCGCTTCTCGGACCACTGGTCGGCCGAGCATGCGAAGCGCTGGCCGGCGCTCGGACACAAGCCGATGGCCCCCGCCGCGCCGCCCCCGCCAGCCGCACCGGTGCCGGTCCCGGTGGCGGTGGTGGCCAGCCGGCCGAAGCCGCCCGACGAGGCGCGCGGCCGCGACGTGCTGCTGCGTTTCGACACGCAGCGCTGCATCCATTCGCGCCACTGCGTGCTCGGCGAGCCCGCGGTGTTCCTGGCCAACACGCCGGGCGACTGGCTGTACCCCGACCAGGCGACGCCGGAGCGCATCGCGATCGTCGCGCACAGCTGTCCGTCGGGCGCGGTCACCTACCAGCGCCTCGATGGCGGTCCGGACGAGGCGCCGCCGCTGGTCAACGTCGCCCGGCTGCGCGAAAACGGGCCGCTGGCCTTCCATGCCGACATGCAGCTGTCGGGCACGCCACCCAATGGCGGTTCTCGCCTGCGCGCCACGCTGTGCCGCTGCGGGCAATCGGCGAACAAGCCCTACTGCGACGGCTCGCACAACGCGGCCGGCTTCAAGGCGACCGGCGAGCCGGCGACGCGCGAATCGCAACCGCTGGCGCTGCGCGGCGGTGCCCTGCGCGTCGACCCGCTGCGCAACGGCCCGCTCGAAGTCAGCGGCAACCTGGAGCTGTGTGCCGGCACCGGCCGCACCGTCGACCGGCTGACCAGCACGCGGCTGTGCCGCTGCGGCCAGTCGCAGAACAAGCCGTTCTGCGACAACTCGCACGCGGTGGTTGGCTTCGTCGCCGACGGCGTGTGATGGCGTTCAAGAACAACTACGCCGGCTTCGAACCGAAGAGCCTCGCCGACGTGCTGCGCTGGCGCTGGGCGGCCCACCGCAACGGCGTGCCGCGGCCACCGCGCGGGCCGATCCCGCAGGTCGCGCCCGATCTCGCGTTCCTGCAGGCCAATGCGCGCGCCGGCGCGGCGATGCGGCCCGCCGCCACGTGGATCGGCCACGCGACCGTGCTGGCCCAGCTCGGTGGGCTGAACCTGCTGACCGACCCGGTGTTCTCCGAACGCGCGTCGCCGGTGCCGTTCGCCGGCCCGAAGCGGCATCTGCCGCCGGGCGTCGCGCTGGCCGACCTGCCGCACATCGACGTGGTGCTGGCCTCGCACAACCACTACGACCACCTCGACGGTGCGTCGGTCGACGCGCTGCAGCGCCAGCCGGGCGGCGCGCCGCTGTTCATCGTGCCGCTGGGCGTGAAGGCCTGGCTGGCCGAACGCGGCATCGCGAACGCGGTCGAGCTCGACTGGTGGACCTCGCACCCGGTGCCGTCGCCGAGCGGCCCGGTCGAGGTGACGCTGGTGCCGGCCCAGCACTGGTCGGGCCGCGGCCTCGCCGACCGCATGAAGACGCTGTGGGGCGGCTTCGCGGTGTTCGCGCCCGACTGCCACCTGTTCTACGCCGGCGACACCGCCTACTCGCGCGATTTCATCGACATCCAGGCGCGCTTCGCCGAACGGCAGTCGCCCGCGAACGGCGGCGGCTTCGACATCGCGCTGCTGCCGATCGGCGCCTACGAGCCGCGCTGGTTCATGGCGCCGCAGCACGTCGACGTCGAGGAAGCGATCCGCATCCACCGCGACCTGCGCGCCAAGCGCTCGCTCGGCGTGCACTGGGGCACCTTCCAGCTGTCCGACGAGGCGTTGGACGACCCGCCGCATGCACTGATCGAGCAACGCCGGCTGCAGGCGCTGTCCGACGAAGAATTCTTCGTGCTGGCGATCGGCGAGACGCGACAATTCCCGCCTCGCCGGCCCGCACCCGGCTGACCTGCGGAGGACACGCCCCATGTGGATGACCATCGCCCTCGTCGTGCTGCTGCTGATCGCAGCGGTGCTGTTGTTCGCGACGACGCGGCCCGACCGCTTCCGCGTCGAGCGCTCGCTCGCGATCAAGGCCCCGGCCGAGCGGATCTTCCCGATGCTCGATGACTTCCACCGCTGGCCCGAGTGGTCGCCGTGGGAGAAGCTCGACCCGGCCCTGGTGCGCACGCACAGCGGCCCGCCGCGCGGCGTGGGCGCCGTCTACGAATGGCGCGGCAACGCGAAGGTGGGCCAGGGTCGCATGGAGATCACGCAGAGCACGCCCGCCCAGGCGCTCGCGATCAAGCTCGATTTCATCAAGCCGTTCGAAGGCCACAACATCGCCGAGTTCACGCTGAAGCCGCAGGACGACGCGACGCTGGTGCACTGGGTGATGCACGGCCCGACACCGTACGTGTCGAAGCTGATGGGCCTGTTCTTCAGCATGGACACGCTGATCGGGCGCGATTTCGAGGCCGGGCTCTCGAACCTGAAGGCGGCGGCCGAGCAGGCATAACGAATGAATCAATCGGCGGCCGTTGACGACACGGCGCCGATACACCGGCTGGGCATCCTGACCGCTCCGATCCGCTGGAGAAGTCATGAAAGCGCCCCATCCCCACCCCGGCCGCCTGGCAGTCCGCTCGCAGGGCGACGGCCCGGTCGTGCTGTGCCTGCACTCGTCGACCGGCACGCATGCGCAATGGAACGGCCTGGCCGACGCGCTGAGCGCGCGCTGGCAGGTCGTCGCGCCCGACCTGCACGGCCATGGCCGCAGCCCGGCCTGGCCGTCGGCCGCGCTGGACACGCTGCACGTCGATGCGAACGCCGTCACGCAGCTGGTGCAGCCGGCCTGGGGCCTGGTGCGGCGCGGCATCCACCTGGTCGGCCATTCGTATGGCGCGGCGGTCGCGATGCAGATCGCGCTGCGCCACCCGCAGTGGGTGCGCTCGCTGACGCTGTACGAGCCGGTCGCGTTCGGCATCGTCCGCCGCTCGGCGCCGCAGGATCCGTCGCTCGGCGAGGTGCGCGAGATCGCGGCGCGCGTCGCGCGGTGGCTGGCGCAGGGCGACACGCTGGCGGCGGCGCGTGCCTTCACGAGCTACTGGGGCGGCGAAGCGGCCTGGGACGGCCTCAGCGTGGCCCGCCGCGAGGCCATCGCGGCGCGCATGCCGGTGGTGCCGCATCACTTCGACGCGCTGTTCTCGGCCACCTGGGGCCCGCAGGTGCTGTCGCGGCTGACGATGCCGGTGCTGCTGATCCACGGCCAGCGCACCCGCGCGCCGGCGCGCCGCATCGTCGAGCTGCTCGCGCAGGCGTTGCCGCAGGCGCAGCACTGCGAGCTGGCCGGTGCCGGCCACCTCGGGCCGATCACGCATGCGGCCGAGGTCGTGCGCTGGATGGCGACGCACCTCGATCCGGTGGCCGCGTCGCGGCTCGACCTGCAACCCGAGGCTGCCTGAGTCGATCCTGGCAAGCCCGGTGGCCGGTGTCGCGGACACTGCCTAGACTGGCTCGCCATGGACACCTCGCTGCACACCACCGACGGCCTGAAGCTGCATCTTTCGCATCATCCCGCCGGCACCGCGGCGCACGGCGTCGTCGTGCTGGTGCACGGCCTGGGCGAGCACCTCGGCCGCTACGCGCATGTGATCGCGCACCTGAACCGCTGGGGCTGGCATGTGCTGGCCTACGACCAGCGCGGCCACGGCCGCAGCGAGGGCGGCCGCGGGCAGCTCGCGACCACGCACGACCTGCTGGACGACCTGTCCCACGTGATCGACGCGGCCCGCACCGCACACCGCGGCCCGCTGGTGCTGCTCGGTCACAGCATGGGCGGGCTGGTCGTCTCGCGCTTCGCCGCCGACACGAAGGCGCCGTGGTGGCGGCCGGTCGACGGCCTGGTGATGTCGTCGCCCGCGCTCGACCCCGGCATGAACGGCGCGCAGAAGCTGCTGCTCGCGCTGCTCGGCCCGATCGCGCCGTCGCTCGCGGTCGGCAACGGGCTGAAGCCGGCCTGGATCTCGCGCGATCCGGCCGTCGTCGCGGCCTACGTCGCCGATCCGCTGGTGCACGACCGCGTGACGCCGCGGCTGGTGCGCTTCATCGTCGACGGCGGCGAGTGGGTGCGCGCCCGCGCCGCCACCTGGACCGTGCCGACGCTGCTGCTCTACGCCGGCAGCGACCGCTGCGTCGCCCCGGCGGGCAGCCGCGCGTTCGCGACGGCGGCACCGCAGGCGATGGTCACGGCGCAGGAGTTCACGCCGCTGTTCCACGAGATCTTCAACGAACCCGAGCAGGCGGAGGTGTTCGCCGCGCTGCAGGCGGGGCTGCGGCGCTTCACTGCGGTCTGATCACGCCGGTCTGATCACGCCGGCTTGATCACTTCGCCAACACCGTGACCGACTGCGGCGCCGCCGCGGCCAGCACCTTGGCCGGCGCCAGGTTGTCGACGAACTCCAGCTTCAGCTGGTAGCGCCCCGGCGGCGGCTTGATCCAGGCCTCGGTCTGCCCACCGGGGAAGTCCAGCGTCTCGGGCTTCGCGCCGTCGCGCAATGCACTCAGCCGGAAGTGGCCGGTGCCCTTCTCCTGCAGCGCGATGTGCGACACGTTGAGCCGCGACGCGTGGAACTGCAGTTGCAGCGGCTTGCCGGCTGCCACTTCGGCCACCGGCAGCATCAGCTCGACGCCGGGCTGGCTGACGCTGGCCGGGTCGACGTCGGCGTTCTTCTTCGTCACCGTGATGCGCATCGGCTTGCTGTAGACGAAGTTCGGGATGTGCTTGTCGTCGGCCAGCACCAGCCGCAGCTCGTAATCGCCGGGCGCCAAGGTCAGCACCGTCTCCATCTGGCCCTTGCCGAAGTGCACGTACTGCTCGTTGAACGGCAGCGGCTTCGAGAAGTCGAGCGGCAGCTCGCGGTTGATCAGCAGGTGGTGGTGCCCGGTGCGCGCCTGCGGCCTGGTGATCGGTGCCAGGCCCATGCCGCTGAGACCGAACTTCAGCAGAAACGGCGTCTCGATGCGCGCTCCGGAGCTCAGGTTGCTGAAGTAGGTCTCCTTGCCGGCGCGCGGCGACGGGACCACCCACGGGTGCTGCGCCTCCTCGGCATGGCCGGCGGTGGCGCCCAGCAGGACAACCGCAACCAGGCCTGCGGCCTGTGTGACGCCGTAGCGCATCTCCGTCTCCTCGTGTGTTCTTGTGAAGCGGATCAGCATAGCCCGGGGGCGGTCGGTTCTACACTCTCCAATTCCCCACAAGGGATTCCTTCCAGGAGAACCGGCATGAACGCTCGCGACCCCAACCTCCCGCTGCAACCCGACGAAGCCACCGCGATCGCCGAGTTTGCGAACCGCACCTGGGACGAAGAGATCGTTCCGGCACTGACCGACTACATCGCGATCCCGGCAAAAAGCCCGATGTTCGATGCCGACTGGCAGAAGAACGGCCACATCGAGCGGGTGATCCGCGACGCCGCGAGCTGGGTCGAAGGCCGCAAGCTCGCCGGGCTGAAGCTCGAGGTGGTGCGGCTCGAAGGCCGCACGCCGGTGATCTTCTTCGAAGTGCCGGCCACGAAGCCGGGCAGCACCGACACCATCTGCCTGTACGGCCACCTCGACAAGCAACCCGAATTCAACGGCTGGCGCAACGACCTCGGCCCGTGGACGCCGAAGTACGAGAACGGCCTGCTGTACGGCCGCGGCGGCGCCGACGACGGCTACGCGGTCTACGCGTCGCTGACCGCGATCATGGCGCTCGACCGGCAGGGCATCCCGCGCCCGCGCTGCGTCGGCATCATCGAAGCCTGCGAAGAAAGCGGCTCGTTCGACCTGCCGGCCTACCTCGACGTGCTGCGCGAGCGGCTGGGCAACGTCAGCCTGGTGGTCTGCCTCGACAGCGGCGCCGGCAACTACGACCAGCTGTGGCTCACGACCAGCCTGCGCGGCATGGTCAGCGGCGTGCTGAAGGTCGAGATCCTGACCGAGGGCATCCACTCCGGCGATTCGAGCGGCCTGGTGCCGTCGAGCTTCCGCATCCTGCGCCAGGTGCTGGACCGGCTCGAGGACAGCAAGACCGGCCGGCTGCTGCCGGACAGCTTCCATTGCGAGATTCCCGGCGACCGCCTGTCGCAGGCGCAGACGACCGCGCAGATCCTCGGCGACGAGGTCTGGAAACGCTTCCCGTGGGCCTGCGGCGCCGACGGCGGCCCGACGCTGCCGACCACCACCGACCCGACCGAGGCGCTGCTGAACCGCACCTGGCGCCCGACGCTGAGCGTCACCGGCGCCGACGGTTTCCCCGAGCTGAAGAACGCCGGCAACGTGCTGCGGCCGTACACCGCGTTCAAGCTGAGCCTGCGCCTGCCGCCGCTGATCGACGGCAACGAGGCGGCGCAGCGCCTGAAGACGCTGCTCGAGGACAACGCGCCGTACAACGCGCGCGTCACCTTCGCGGCCGATGGCCGCGCCGGGGCCTACGGCGCGAGCGGCTGGAATGCGCCGAGCCTCGCGCCGTGGCTGGAAGACGCGCTGAACGGCGCATCGCAGGCGCAGTTCGGCGCCCCCTGCGGCTATGTCGGCCAGGGCGGCACGATCCCGCTGATGAGCCTGCTGCAGAAGGGCTTTCCGAAGGCCCAGATGATGGTCTGCGGCGTGCTCGGCCCGAAGAGCAATGCGCACGGCCCGAACGAATTCCTGCATGTGCCCTACGGCAAGAAGCTGACGGCCGCGGTCGCCCAGGTGATGGCGGCCTGCCCGTGACGCGGTGAGCGCCCCCGCCCGCACGGCGGCCTGGTTGTTTGCCGCGTGCTGGGTGCTGGTCGGCGCCGGCGCTGCCGCGCAGCCGCAAGGCAGCGACCTCGCACCGCTCGACGCACGCCTCGCCGCGATCGCGCCGCACGTGGTCGCGTGGCGGCGCGACCTGCACGCCCACCCCGAGCTGTCGGGCCAGGAAGTGCGCACCGCCGCGCTGGTGGCCGAGCACCTGCGCCGTCTCGGCCTCGAGGTGAAGACCGGCGTCGGCGGCCTCGGCGTGGTCGGCCTGCTGCGCGGCGGGCTGCCCGGCTCCAAGGTGGTGGCGCTGCGCGCCGACATGGACGCGCTGCCGGTGGCCGAGGCGACCGACCTGCCGTTCGCGTCGCAGCAGACCGGCCGCTACCAGGGCGCGCAGGTGCCGGTGATGCACGCCTGCGGGCACGACGGCCACACCGCGATGCTGATGGGCGTGGCCGAGCTGCTGACCGGGCTGCGCGCGCAGATCCCGGGCAGCGTGAAGTTCATCTTCCAGCCCGCCGAGGAAGGCCTGGCCGACCTGCCGTCGACCGCCGCCGACAGCTGGGGCGCGCGCGCGATGGTCGAGGAAGGCGTGCTCGAGCGGCCGAAGGTCGACGCGATGTTCGGCCTGCACCTGTCGCCGAACCTGGCCTCCGGCCTGCTCGGCGTGCGCGGCGGGCCGATGCTGGCCGGCGCCGATTCGCTGCGCATCACGGTGCGCGGCCGCGGCACGCATGGCGGCGCGCCGTGGGCCGGGGTCGACCCGGTCGTCGTCGCGGCGCAGATCGTCACCGGGCTGCAGACCATCGTCAGCCGCCAGCTCAACATCAGCCACGAGCCGGCGGTGCTGAGCATCTCGTCGATCCACGGCGGCAACCGCGAGAACGTGCTGCCCGACAGCGTCGAGATGCGCGGCACGCTGCGCAGCTTCGACGAGGACATGCGCGAGGACGCGAAGCGCCGCATCGTGACGACCGCCGAATCGATCGCCGCGGCCAGCGGCGCGCGGGCGAGCGTCAGCTTCGGGCCGGCCACCTATGCGGTCACCGACAACCCGCGCGAGCTGCTGGCGCGGATGATGCCGTCGCTGCAGCGCGCGAGCGGCGACCGGGTGATCGAGCTGCCGAAGATCAGCGCGTCGGAGGACTTCTCGGAGTACCAGAAGCAGGTGCCGGGGTTGTTCTTCATCCTCGGCGCGACGCCGCCCGGCAAGACGCCGCAGAACGCGCCGCCGAACCATGCGCCGGACTTCGATTTCGACGAAGGCGCGATGCGGCTCGGCGTGAAGGCGCTCGCGACGCTGGCGCTCGACTATCTGGTCCAACCGTAGCCAGGATGGGCCTCCGGGCTACGGGAGCATCGCCCTGCCCAGTGCTTCGGCGACCTCGATCCCGTCGACGCCGGCCGACATGATGCCGCCGGCATAGCCCGCGCCCTCGCCGGCCGGGTACAGGCCCTTCACGTTCAGGCTCTGGTAATCCTTGCCGCGCGTGATGCGCAGCGGCGACGAGGTGCGCGTCTCGACGCCGGTCAGCACCGCATCCGGCATCGAGAAGCCCTTGATCTGCCGCTCGAAGGCCGGCAGCGCCTCGCGGATCGCCTCGATCGCGTAGTCGGGCAGGCTCGGGTGCAGGTCGCCGAGCAGCACGCCCGGCTTGTACGACGGCTGCACGCTGCCGAACTCGCGCGAGCGCTGGCCCTTCACGAAATCGCCGACCAGCTGGCCCGGCGCTTCATAGTTGCCGCCGCCGAGTTCGAAGGCCCGCGACTCGATGCGCCGCTGGAACGCGATGCCGTCGAGCGGGTTGACCGGCCCCGGCGCGTTCGGATCCACCGCGTAGTCCTTCGGCGCGATGCCGACGACGATGCCGGCATTCGCGTTGCGCTCGTTGCGGGAGTACTGGCTCATGCCGTTGGTGACGACGCGCCCGACCTCGGACGTCGCCGCAACCACCGTGCCGCCCGGGCACATGCAGAAGCTGTAGACCGAGCGGCCGTTGGCCGCGTGGTGCACCAGCTTGTAGTCGGCCGCGCCGAGGATCGGGTTGCCGGCGTTCGGCCCGAAGCGCGCGCGGTCGATGATCGACTGCGGATGCTCGATGCGAAAGCCCACCGAGAACGGCTTGGCTTCCATGAAGACGCCGCACTCGTGCAGCATCGCGAAGGTGTCGCGCGCGCTGTGGCCGAGCGCGAGCACGACGTGGTCGGCGCGCAGCTGCTCGCCGGACGCGAGCGTCACGCCGCGGATGTGACCGCTCTCGATCAGCACGTCGATCACGCGCTGTTCGAAGCGGATCTCGCCGCCCAGCGCCTCGATGTCGGCGCGCATCTTCTCGATCATGCCGACCAGCCGGAAGGTGCCGATGTGCGGCTTGCTGACGAACAGGATCTCTTCCGGCGCACCGGCCTTGACGAACTCGGCCAGCACCTTGCGCGTCAGGTGGCGCGGGTCGCTGATCTGGCTCCACAGCTTGCCGTCGGAGAAGGTGCCGGCGCCGCCTTCGCCGAACTGCACGTTGGATTCGGGGTTCAGCACGTTCTTGCGCCACAGGCCCCAGGTGTCCTGGGTGCGCTGGCGCACCTCCTTGCCGCGCTCCAGCACGATCGGCCGCAGGCCCATCTGCGCGAGGATCAGCGCGGCGAACAGCCCGCACGGGCCGAAGCCGACGACCAGCGGACGCGGTCGGCCCGAGGCCTGGAAATCCACCGGCGCATGGCCGACGAAGCGGTAGGTGGTGTCGGGCGACGGCTTGACGTGCGGGTCGGCCGCGAAGCGCTGCAGCAGCGCGGCCTCGTCGGCCGGGTCCGCGAGTTCGCAGTCGACCGTGTAGATCAGCACGATGGCGGCCTTCTTGCGCGCGTCGTAGCTGCGCTTGAACACGGTGAAGGCCTTCAGCGCGGCATCGGCCAGGCCCAGGCGCTGCAGCACGGCCGGGCGCAATGCGCCTTCGGCATGGTCGAGCGGCAGCCGCAGTTCGGTGATTCGGAGCATGGGCGCTATTGTCCCGCGGGCTCGGGCTGCTGCGCCGAGCGCAGTTCGTCGACCGGTGCGTCGTCGATCACGGCCTCGTCGTCTTCCCCCGGATCGGCCGGCAGCGCCTGGTCGTAGGGCAGGAATCCGCCCGACTGGTGCTTCCACAGCATCGCGTAGTGGCCGTCGAGCCGCAGCAGTTCGTCGTGCGTGCCCTGCTCGACGATGCGGCCCTGCTCCAGCACGATCAGGCGGTCCATGCGGGCGATGGTCGACAGCCGGTGCGCGATCGCGATCACCGTCTTGCCTTCCATCAGGTTCAGCAGCTGGTCCTGGATCGCCAGTTCGACCTCGCTGTCGAGCGCCGACGTGGCCTCGTCCAGCACCAGGATCGGCGCATCCTTCAGCACCACGCGCGCGATCGCGATGCGCTGGCGCTGGCCGCCGGAGAGCTTGACGCCGCGCTCGCCGACGTGCGCCTCGTAGCCGGTGCGGCCCTTCCAGTCCTGCAGCTCCTCGATGAAGGCATGCGCCTGCGCCTTGCGCGCCGCGGCCTCGACCTCGGCCGCCGTGGCGTCCGGGCGGCCGTAGCCGATGTTGGCCGCGATCGATCGGTGCAGCAGCGAGGTGTCCTGCGTCACCAGGCCGATCGCGCCGCGCAGGCTCTCCTGCGTGACCTGCGCGATGTCCTGCCCGTCGATGCGGATGCTGCCCTGCTCCACCTCGTGGAAGCGCAGCAGCAGGTTCACCAGCGTCGACTTGCCGGCGCCCGAGCGGCCGACCAGCCCGACCCGCTCGCCCGGTTTCACGACCAGGTTCAGGTCGTCGAGCACGCGCTTGCCGTCGCTGCGGCCATAGGTGAAGGTCAGGTGCTCGAAGCGGATCTCGCCGCGCGGCACCGCCAGTTCGCGTGCATCGGGCTTGTCGACCAGCGTGTGCGGCACCGCGATCGTCTCCATGCCCTCCTGCACCACGCCGACGTTCTCGAAGATGCCGGTCACCTCCCAGCTGACCCAGCCGGCGACGCTCGCGATCTGCCAGGCCAGCGGCAACGCGGTGGCCACCAGGCCGGCGGGAATCTGGCCGTGCGCCCACAGCAGCACGCCGATCGTCGCGGTGCTGACGAGGAACAGCGCGTTCATCGTCGACAGCGTCGCCATGAACTGCGTGGTCAGCCGCATGTGCGCGGCGATCGCGAGGGTGTGCTCGTCGAGCGTCTCGCGCACGTAGGCGTCTTCGTCGCGCGCCCGGGCGAACAGCTTGACGGTGAGGATGTTGGTGTAGCTGTCGACCACGCGACCCATCACCGCCGAGCGCAGCTCGGACGCGGCGCGCGCCCGGTCGCGCATGCGCGGCACGAAATGGCGCAGGAAGACGACGTAGCCGGCGAACCAGAACACCGTCGGCAGCGCGAGCCGCCAGTCGGCACTGGCCATCAACACGAGCGAGGTCAGGCCGTAGATGATGATGTACCAGATGGCGCGGATCGAGCTGACGACGCTCTCGCGCAGCGCATTGCTGGTCTGCATCACGCGGTTGGCGATGCGGCCGGCGAAGTCGTTCTGGAAGAACGGCCAGCTCTGGCGCACCACATGCCAATGGCTCTGCCAGCGGATCAGGCTGGTGACGCCGGGGATCACCGCGATGTTGCGCACGGTGGCGTCGAGGATCATCGCGAGCGGCCGGCCGATCAGCACCAGCGCGGCCATGCCGAGCAGCAGCGGTGTCGCGGCACCAAACGCCGCCGCGCGGTCGGGCGCCTCCATCAGCGTGACCAGCCGGCCGATGAAGACCGGCACCAGCGTGTCGATCAGCGCGACCGCGAGGCCGGTGACGAACATCGCGGCATAGAGCGGACGCGTCTGCCGGATGAAGTGCCAGTAGAAGGCCAGCAGGCCGGCCGGCGGCTCGCCGCGCGGCACGGCGGTCGGGCGGATGCGGTTCAGGAAGAAGGCTGACATGGCGACGCCAATGGCAAGGCGGCGCAGGCTGGTGGCGTGCGCCGCGTTGGGAGGTTGGGGGATGCGCCATTCTCGCGCGGAAACGACGGAAGCCGCCCGGAGGCGGCTTCTGCGGTGTCCCTCAACCGATGCGCCCCGGCGGGCGCGTCAGCGATCCGTCGTCGGCGATCAGTAGCCGGTCGACAGCGCGCCGTAGTTGGCGTCGCTCTTGTGCGTCTTGGCGGCTTCGATCGCTTCGGCGCGGACTTCAGCGCGGGTGCGGCTGCTACCACCAGCGACGACCGGTGCGGCGTAGCCATAGCTTTCCGAGTTCGGCACCAGCGTGCCGTCGACACGGGCACGGGCCAGTTCGGCGCGCACTTGCTCGCGGGTCTTGCCGCTGTCGGCGGTGGCTGCAGCCTGTGCCTTCGGCAGCGTGACCGACGCGTTGTTGTAGCCGTAGCTTTCCGAGTTCGGCAGCAGATCGCCGCTGGCACGGGCACGGGCCAGTTCGGCACGCACCTGCTCGCGGGTCAGGCCGGTATCGGCAGCGAACGCGGTGACGGAGGCGCCAGCCAGGGCAAGGGCGACGGTGGCAAGGGCGGCGAAGTTCTTGGTGGTCATGATGAATTCCTTCAGAGGGTTGACGTTTCCAGGCAGGGCGGCTTCAGGGGTTGGTTCGAGCCGTCTTGTCCAGCCTCGGTGAGTCACTGTTGCGTTGGCCTCATCGATGGGGTGAACTGTAGACATTGCGCTTGAATCAATAAACAGCACGTGCTTCAATGCCCCATTGTCAAAACAGAAACAATGAGGGCGAAAGAATGGACCGGCTGCATTCAATGCGGGTGTTTTCCCGGGTGATTGAAGAGGGAAGCTTCGCGTCGGCGGCACGCCGGCTGAACCTGTCGCCGGCCGTCGTCACGCGGCTCGTCGCCGACCTCGAAGAGCACCTCGGCGCCCGGCTGATCAACCGCACGACGCGCCGCCTCGCGCTCACCGACACCGGCGAGCTCTACCTCGAACGGGTGCAGCAGATCCTGACCGAGGTCGAAGAAGCCGAGGCGCTCGCGAGTGCCGCCACGTCCGAGCCGCGGGGCCACCTGCGCGTGCTGGCGCCGCCGGCCTTCGCGGTGCACCAGATCGCCAAGCACCTGCCGAAGTTCCGCACGCTGTTCCCGAAGGTCACGATCGAGCTGTCGTGCCCCGGCCCGGTGGAGGCGGTCGACGAGAACTTCGACGTCAGCATCCTGTCGGTCGGCGACCGCCCGCTCGACGGCGATTTCGTCGCGCGGCGGCTGGCGCGCTCCGAGGTCATCACCTGCGCATCGCCCGACTACCTGAACCGCCGCGGCCGCCCGGTGCACCCGTCGGAGCTGGCCGGCCACGAGGCGATGGTGCCGACCTTCCTGCGCGAGCTGACCTTCCACGAAGGCGTCTGGGGCGACGACGAGCCGTCCGGCGAGTCGTACACGCTGACGCCCGGACGCCCTGCGCTCGGCACGACGCACATCGACACGATGTACGCCGCGGCACTGGCCGGCATGGGCATTGCCGGGCTGCCGTCGTTCGTCGTCGAGGATGCGCTGATGGAGCACGCGCTCGAACGCGTGCTGCCGCGCTGGCACCTGCTGACCACCACGCTGTATGCCGCGATGCCGACGCGCAAGCACGTGCCGGCGCGCACGCGGGCGTTCATCGATTTCCTGCTGGAGACCTTCGGCGGCGCCGACGCCGACCCGTGGCTGGCGGCCGCGGGTTGCGAGACGAGGTGATCCGGGTTACCTGAAGACGTCCTGGCGCGTCTCGCCGACGAGGCGCTCCAGCAGCCGCGCCAGCGCGCCCAGCCCGTTGTAGCGGCTCGCGGTGCGGTGCGCATAGCGCCACACCCGCGGCAGGTGCGGCAGGTAGGCGTCCTTGCCGTCGCGGTGGTACAGCCGCGCGAAGATGCCGAGCACCTTCAGGTGGCGTTGCAGGCTCATCCACTCGAAATCGCGCCAGAACTCGCCGAAGTCCGCGTGCACCGGCAGGCCGGCCTTGCGGGCGCGTTCCCAGTGGCGCACCGCGAGGTCGATCTGCACGTCTTCCTCGAGCTCGACGTAGGCGTCGCGCAGCAGGCTGGCCAGGTCGTAGGTGATCGGGCCCCAGACGGCGTCCTGGAAGTCGAGGATGCCGGGGTTGGTGGCCGCACCCGCCACCGGGCAGACCATCAGGTTGCGCGAGTGGTAGTCGCGGTGCACCAGCACCATCGGCTGCGCCAGGTTGTTCTGCACGATGCGCTCGACGCAGTCGGCCCACTGGCCCTGCTCGTCGGCCGTCAGCGTCTGGCCGGCGTGCTTCACGTACCAGTCGGGGAACAGCTGCATCTCGCGCATCAGCAGCGTGCGGTCGTACGCGGGCAGCTGCGATGCCGCCTCGATGCCCTGCAGGCGCACCAGCGCCTGGCTGGCGTCGGCGTACAGCGCCGGCGCGCTGTGGTCGTCGAGCTGCGACAGGTAGGTGTGGTCGCCCAGGTCTGACAGCAGCATGAAGCCGTCGTCGGCATGCCAGTCGAGCACCTCCGGCGCGTTCAGGCCGGCGGCGCGCAGCAACGCGGCGACCTTCACGAACGGCCGGCAATCCTCTTTCTCGGGCGGCGCATCCATCACGATGCGCGTGCCCACCTCGGTGTCGACCCGCAGGTAGCGGCGGAAGCTCGCATCGGTGCTGGCTGGCCGCGCACCGCTCGCGTGGATGCCCCGGCCCGCCAATTGCCTGAGCCAGCTTTCGAAGGCGATGCGGCGGCTGTCGTCGGGCCAGGTGAGCTGGGGCGCGGTCGATTCGGGGACCAGATCAGGAGTCGGGGGCATGTGGGGATACTGCTCGTGGATAATCGATTCTACAAATCGCCCTGGGCGCGCCGCCTGTCGTCGTGCCGGTGCCGCGGCGCCGAGCCGTCCCTCCGCCCTTGATGCCCTCGCTCCCTTGCTGCCGCCGTTCCCACTTCGACTCTGCGTCTGCGCGATCCGCCTGAGCCTCGCGGCCTCGGCCGCGGGCTGGCTGTCGACCGGGTGGGCGCAGGCGGTGCTGCCGCCTGCCTCGCCGGCTTCGGCGGCTTCAGCAGCCTCCGCGGCGTCGGCCGTCGCGGCGGCCCCGGCCGCATCCGCCGCGTCCGCGCCCGACAACACGATGGTGCTCGAAGCCGACGAGGTCCGCGCCCGCCCCGACCAGGACGTCATCGCCGAGGGCAACGCCCGGTTCCAGCGCGGCCCGATGCAGATCAGCGCCGACCGCATGACCTACGAGCAGGCAAGCGACCTGGCCCATGCCACCGGCAAGGTGCGCGTGACCCGCGACGGCAACGTCTACAGCGGCCCCGAACTGCAGCTGAAGGTCGAACGCTTCGAAGGCTTCTTCCTGCGGCCGACCTACTTCTTCTCGCGCACCCAGGCCGGCGGCAGCGCCGAGCGGCTCGACTTCCTCGGCGACCAGTTGACGGTCGCCACCGGCGCCACCTACACCAGCTGCCGCGTCGACGACACCGACGGCAGCACGCCGGCGTGGATCCTGTCGACCGACCGCGTGAAGCTCGACTTCGCGAACAACGAAGGCATCGCGCAGGGCGCGGTACTGCGCTTCTACGGCGTGCCGATCCTCGCGGCGCCGGTACTGAGCTTCCCGCTGAGCGACGACCGCAAGTCCGGCTGGCTGCCGCCGAGCATCGACCTCGACAACAAGAGCGGCTTGCAGGTGGCCGTGCCGTACTACTGGAACATCGCGCCGAACCGCGATGCGACCTTGACGCCGGCCATCATCTCCAAGCGCGGCGCGGCGCTCGACACCGAGTTCCGCTACCTCGAGCCGGGCCACGAAGGCCGCGTCGACCTGAACCTGCTGCCCAACGACCGGCAGGCCGGCATCACCCGCAGCGCGTTCAACCTGGAACAGGAAGGCGTGCTGCTCGGCAACACGCGCTACAGCACCAACGTCATGCGCGTCAGCGACGACGACTACTGGAAAGACCTGCCGCGCGGCATCAACAGCCTGACACCGCGCCTGCTGCTCGGCGATGCGCGGGTGGCCAGCGATTTCGGCCTGTGGACGACCTACGCGCGCGTCGAGCGCTGGCAGGTGCTGCAGGACGCCGACAGCCCGCTGGCGACGCCCTACGACCGGCTGCCGCAGGTCGGCGTGCGCACCTGGCAGCCGCTGATCGGCGGCCTCGAGTTCGGCATGGAGGCCGAGGCGAACCGCTTCGTCAACCCGAATGGCCACCGGGTCGGCATCGCGCCCGACGACACGGTGGCGAACCCGCGGCCGGTCGGCTCGCGGCTGCACGTGCTGGGCTCGCTCGCCTGGCCGTTCGGCACGCCGGGCTGGACGCTGACGCCGAAGGTGCTGGTGAACGCCGCCAGCTACCGGCTCGATGCCCCGATGGCCGACGGACGCGACCGCTTCCACCGCGTGATCCCGACCTTCAGCCTCGACAGCGCGTGGGTGCTGGAGCGCGACACGCAGCTGTTCGGCCGCCCGGCGCGCCAGACCATGGAGCCGCGCCTGTTCTACACGAAGACGCCGTACCGCGAGCAGAACGAGCTGCCGAACTTCGACTCGGCCGAGAAGGACTTCAACTTCGATTCGATCTACACCGAGAACAGCTTCTCGGGCATCGACCGGGTGTCGGATGCGCACCAGCTGACCGCCGGCGTCACCACGCGCATGCTCGACTCGGGCGACGGCTCCGAGCTGCTGCGCCTGGGGCTGGCGCAGCGCTACCTGTTCGAGGACCAGCGCATCACGCCGGACAAGCAGCCGATCTCGCAGAGCGTGTCCGACCTGCTGCTGACGGGCTCATCGGGCCTGCTGAAGCACTGGCGCTTCGACGCCGCCGTGCAGTACAGCCCCGAGCAGCACCAGACGGTGCGTTCGATCCTCGGCGTGCGCTATGCGCCGGGCCCGTACCGCACGATCAACACCAACTACCGCTTCAACCGCAACGACAGCGTCACCGGGCTGCCGAGCGAGCAGTTCGAGGTGGGTTGGCAATGGCCGCTGTACGGCCGCCCCGGCCAGAGCAGCGACCGCGGCGGGCGCTGCACCGGCGCGTGGTACAGCGTCGGGCGCATGAGCTACAACGTGTCCGAGCGGCGGCTCACCGATTCGGTGGTGGGTTTCGAGTACGACGCCGGCTGCTGGATCGGCCGCGTGATCGCCAAGCGGCTGTCGACCAGCCAGCAGGAAGCGACCACGCAGCTCGGCTTCGAGCTGGAGCTGATCGGCCTGTCGCGCCTAGGGACCAACCCGCTGAAGGTCTTGAAGGACAATATCCCCGGTTACCGCCTGCTGCGCGACGATTCTGTCGCGCCCGCTGCGAGCCCCACGACACCATGATTGCATTCCAACGCCTTGCTTCCCGCGCGCTGATGTCGCTGCTGTCCGCGACCGTCGCGACGCCGGCCGTGCAGGCCCAGACCGCCGCGCCCGCTGCGGCCGCCTCTGCACCCGCACCCGCACCCGCACCCGCACCCGCACCCTCGCCGTCGTCGCGCTCGCGCACGCTGACCGCCGACTACATCGTCGCGATCGTCAACCAGGAGCTCGTCACCGCCGGCGAGGTGCAGCAACGCATCGACCGCCTGCGCGAGGAGGCCCAGCGCAGCCAGGCCAAGCTGCCGCCGGACGACGAACTGCGCCACCAGGTGGTCGAGGCGCTGATCGACGAGCGCGTGCAGATCACCAACGCCCGCGACGTGGGCCAGCGCGTCGACGACGTCGAACTCGAACGCGCGGTGGCCAACGTCGCGGCGCAGAACCAGCTGACGCCGGCCCAGCTGCGCGAGCGGCTCAAGAAGGAAGGCATCGACTACGTGCGCTTCCGCAACAACGTGCGCGACCAGTTGCAGGTCGAGCGGGTGCGCGAACGCGAGGTGCAGGGCCGCATCAAGATCACCGACGCCGAGATCGACGCGGTGCTCGACAAGCAGCGCGCCGCGGCCGGTAGCGCGACCGAATACAACATCGCGCAGATCCTGGTCACGGTGCCCGAGAACGCGAGCGAAAGCCTGATCGCCGAGCGCCGCACCAAGGCCGAGGCGGCGCTGAACCGGGTTCGCAGCAGCGCCCCGTTCGACGTGGTCGCGAAAGAAGTTTCGGAAGACGGCAACAAGGCGCGCGGCGGCGAGATCGGCATGCGCCCGGCCGACCGGCTGCCCGACATCTTCGTCGAGGCGGTGCGCGGCCTGAAGCCGGGCGAGATCGCACCGACGCTGCTGCGCTCCGGTGCGGGCTTCCACGTGATGAAGCTGATCGACAAGCGTGAAGGCGCCGCCTTCTCGGTCACGCAGACGCGGGCCCGCCACATCCTGCTGCGCCCGTCGGCGCAGCTGTCGCAGGAGGCCGCGGTGCGGCGCCTGCAGGAGATGAAGCGGCAGATCCAGAGCGGCTCGCGCAATTTCGACCAGCTGGCGCGCGACAACTCCGAAGACGGCAGCGCGGCGCAGGGCGGCGACCTCGGCTGGGTGTCGCCGGGCGGCTTCGTGCCGGAGTTCGAGGAGGCGATGAATGCGCTGCCGATCAACGGGCTGTCGGAGCCGGTGGTCTCGCGCTTCGGCGTGCACCTGATCCAGGTGATCGAGCGGCGCAAGACCTCGCTCGACCTGCGCCAGCAGCGCGAGCAGGCCCGCAACATCCTGCGCGAGCAGAAGTTCGAGGAGGCCTACACCGAATGGGCGCGCGACCTGCGCGCGCGGGCCTACATCGAGATGCGCGAGGCACCGCAGTGAAGGTAGCGCCCCCGGCCGAGCGCCGGGCCGCTCCCAAGCCGGCCGGCATCCCCTCGGGGGATCGATGAACGTACTCGTTCATCGAGGGGTTCCATGAAACACATCCCCCGCAAGCGCTTCGGGCAGCATTTCCTGTCCGATGGCGCGGTGATCGGCGCCATCGTCGACGCGATCGATCCGCGGCCGGGCCAGGCGCTGGTCGAGATCGGGCCGGGCCTCGGCGCGATGACCGATCCACTGGTCGCGCGCAGCGAGCGCCTGACGGTGATCGAGCTCGACCGCGACCTGGCGGCGCGGCTGCGCAAGCGCGCCGAGCTGAACGTCGTCGAGTCCGATGTGCTGAAGGTCGATTTCGCCGCACTGGCCGCCCAGGCCGGCCAGAAGCTGCGGGTCGTCGGCAACCTGCCGTACAACATCTCGACGCCCATCCTGTTCCACCTGCTCGATGCCGTCGACCAGGTGCAGGACCAGCATTTCATGCTGCAGAAGGAGGTCGTCGACCGCATGGCGGCATCGCCCGGCAACAAGGACTACGGCCGGCTGACCGTGATGCTGCAGTGGCGCTACGACATCGAGTCGGTGCTCGACGTGCCGCCCGAATCGTTCGACCCGCCGCCCCGGGTCGATTCAGCGGTGGTGCGCATGCAGCCGCTGCCCGACGCCGCCAGCGTGCCGCAGGCGCTGCTCGGCGAACTGGTGACGGTGGCGTTCTCGCAGCGCCGCAAGCTGCTGCGGCACACGCTGGGCCGCTGGCTCGACGAACGCGGCTTCGGCGGAAGCTTCGACGTGCAGCGCCGCGCCGAGGAGGTGCCAGTCGCGGACTACCTGGCGCTGGTCCGGGCGGTCGGGCCGCGCTAGATCAGAAGCGGTAGCGAAGCGACAGCGTCGTCATGTTGGCGCCGCGCGTTTCATCGAAGATGTATTTCAGCTGCGATTCATACGATTCGACCTCCAGCAACGCCGACAGCCGCGGCTGCAGGTACCACTCGACACCGATCCCCAGCGTGGGTTCGGTGCCCTTCTCGTCCTGCTCGCGGGTGTCGAAACCGAAGAACGACTCGCTGCGGGCCGTGCGCCGGTAGTAGGCCCCGATGCGTCCGAGCAGCGCGACGTGGTCGCCGAGGTGGATCGCGCCGACCAGCGCGATGGCCGGGCCGGTTCGCCAGTCGGAGCCGAGCGACACGGCGCCCGCCTCCAGCCGCAGCGAGCGGCGGAACTGGTAGCCCACCATCAGCTTGCCGCCGTGCCCGATCAGGGTCTCGTGGCCGTCCTGTCCGTTCGACACACGGTATCGGCTCACACCGACGCCGCCGGACACGTACCAGCCGGAGGCCGACACGGCCACCGGCAGCGGCCCGATTGCCGCGTCATTCTCTTGTGCGCCTGCTGCAGCGGCAATGCCGAGCGTCAATGCCGTCGCGAGCCACGCTCGCGCACCACGACCGAATGCCATCGTTGTCCTCCCTCTTGTTGTGTGCGGCGCATTGTGTCGTCCCCGATGCCGAAGGCAAGCTCAATGTTGACGATGAACGCGCAAGAAAAAGCCCGCCGAAGCGGGCTGGTGCCACGAGCTCGATCGATCAGCTCAGGCAGCGTTCAACCACATCGAGGTGTCGAACGCGCTGCTCATCATCGGCATGTTCATTCCGAAGTTCGCGTTGGCCGCGCTCTTCGCCGCCGGCTTGGCGGGCTTGTTCTCTGCAATCTGGGCCGTTTCCGTCGCCCGCTCCCATGACCCTTGTTCCTGGGAGCGGGCTACTGAAAAGAATAGAAGCACCTGAACGGTATCTTTCGCTCCGCCCAGAAATCGGCGGCATCGCGGAAGACGTCGAGCAGCTGCTCGCGGGCCTCGCGGTCGAAACGCGGGTTGTCGGGCAGCTGCTCCAGCACCACGACGAAGCCGGGCTGCGTGCCCGACTTGTGCACCAGGTCGGTCATGCAGTCGTACAGCGCGTCGAGGTTCTTGCCGAAATGCGACGGGAACAGGAAGGACTCGGCAATGCTGTCCAGCACGTCCTGCTTGGACTGGGCGTTGGTCAGGTTCGCATAGAGGAAGTGCTGGCCCACGCCTTGCGCGGCTTCCTGCAAATCCTCGACGCGGTAGGCGCGTATCGACTGGACGATGTTTGGACGGACGGTCTGCAAGAGCATGGTCTCGTTCCTCCTTGGTTCAAAAGAATCCATCAGCTGACCTTCACTTCACGATGCGGCGAAAACTCGCGTAGTGGTCGTCGGTGTAGTAACACGCCTGCGGTGTCGTGACCTGATAGCCACCGCAGACGATGCGCTTGGCAGCGCGGTTCCTGGCCCCCGGGGTCGGCACGGTGTACTCGCGGTAGTAGCCGCGGCGCTGTGCCGGTAGCTGGCGCTCGCGGTTGCCGAACACACTGCCATCCTTCGGATACGGAAACGGGCCCCCGGTTCGAATCAGCCGCTCTGTCGCCTGGGCTTCGGCCGGCAGCGCCGCCAGGGACACCGTGGCCAACTCGTCGGCGGCCGGCGGTGCTTCTTTTGCAGGCACTGACACCACGCTGGCCGCCATGACCGCCACCACGATCGCCGCGCGGCCCCAGCGGGCCCGGCCATCGAACTGACTTGCAAAACCGGCCAGCATACCGGAGAGAGACACGGGTTATCCCTGAATTCGGAAACCAGGATGGTACCGAATCAACCCGCAAAGCTCAAGCCGCTGCCTCAATTTGGGGCAGGGTGAGCTGAAAATCAGTGAATGCTCGCATTCGTCCAGGGCCATATGAGTCGGCACATCCGGACGGACTTTGTGGCCTCAACCAGCGCTGGCGGATCGATGACAAGGGCGTCACATGCCCGTGCAGGACCCCCGGGCATTTTTGGCACACGCACCAAGCTGTGCTTGGTGCGCGGCCGGCGCCCGTTTTTGTCAGATCGCGCCGCTCAGCGGGCCGCGTTCGCGTCGGCGACCGTCAGCGCGGTCATGTTGACGATGCGGCGCACGGTGGCCGACGGCGTCAGGATGTGCACCGGCTTGGCCGCGCCCAGCAGCACCGGACCGATCGCGATGCCGCCGCCGGCGGCCGTCTTCAGCAGGTTGTAGCTGATGTTGGCGGCGTCGATGTTCGGCAGCACCAGCAAGTTGGCCTCACCGGACAGCGTGCTCGTCGGCATCAGCTCGGCGCGGTAGCCGGGATCGAGCGCGGCGTCGCCGTGCATCTCGCCGTCGACCTCCAGCCACGGCGCCTGCTCGTGCAGCAGCGCGAGCGCCTCGCGCATCTTGATCGCCGACGGCTGGTTGCTCGAGCCGAAGTTGCTGTGCGACAGCAGCGCCGCCTTCGGGCGCAGGCCGAAGCGCTTCATCTCCTCGGCCGCCATCACGGTGATCTCGGCCAGCTGGGCCGCGGTCGGGTCGTAGTTGACGTGCGTGTCGACCAGCATCACCTGCCGGTTCGGCAGGATCAGCCCGTTCATGCAGGCATAGGTCTTGGTGCCCTTGCGCAGGCCGATCACCTGGTCGATGTACTGCAGGTGCATCGCGGTGTTGCCCCAGGTGCCGCACAGCATGCCGTCGACTTCGCCCTTGTGCAGCAGCATCGCGCCGATCAGCGTCAGGCGGCGGCGCATCTCGATCTTCGCGAGCTGCGCGGTCACGCCCTTGCGCGCCATCATGCGGTGGTAGGTCTGCCAGTAGTCGCGGTAGCGCTCGTCGTGCTCGGTGTTGACCAGGTCGTAGTCGTTGCCGGCCTTCAGGCGCAGCCCGAACTTCTCGATGCGCTGCGCGATGACCTCGGGCCGGCCGATCAGCGTCGGTCGCGCCAGGTTCTCGTCGACCACCACCTGCACCGCGCGCAGCACGCGCTCTTCTTCACCTTCGGCGAAGACCACGCGCTTGTGCTGGGCGCACTTCGCAAGCGTGAAGATCGGCTTCATCGTCGTGCCGGAGGCGTAGACGAAGCTCTGCAGCTTCTCGCGGTAGGCGTCCATGTCCTTGACCGGGCGCGTCGCGACACCGGAGTCGGCCGCGGCCTGGGCCACCGCCGGCGCGATCTTCATCATCAGTCGCGGATCGAACGGCTTCGGGATCAGGTACTCGGGGCCGAAGCTCAGCGTCGCGCCGGCATAGGCCGCGGCCACCACCTCGCTCTGCTCGGCCTGGGCCAGCTCGGCGATCGCGTGCACCGCGGCGATCTCCATCTCGATCGTGATCGTGGTCGCGCCGCTGTCGAGCGCGCCGCGGAAGATGTACGGGAAGCACAGGACGTTGTTGACCTGGTTCGGGTAGTCGGTGCGGCCGGTCGCGATGATCGCGTCGGCGCGCACTTCCTTGACCTCTTCCGGAAGGATCTCCGGTGTCGGGTTCGCCAGCGCCAGGATGATCGGCTTGGCCGCCATCGACGCCACCATCTCCTTCTTCAGCACGCCACCGGCCGACAGGCCGAGGAAGATGTCGGCGCCTTCCATCACCTGGGCCAGCTTGCGGTGCGAGGTCTTCTGCGCGAACTGGATCTTGTCCTCGTCCATCAGCTCGGTGCGGCCTTCGTAGACCACGCCGGCCAGGTCGGTGACCCAGATGTTCTCGCGCGGCACGCCCAGCTTGACCAGCAGCCCCAGGCAGGCGAGCGCCGCGGCGCCGGCGCCGGAGGTCACGAGCTTGACCTTGTCGATGTCCTTGCCGACCACCTTCAGCGCGTTCAGCACGGCCGCACCGACGGTGATCGCGGTGCCGTGCTGGTCGTCGTGGAACACCGGGATGTGCATGCGCTCGCGCAGCTTGCGCTCGACGTAGAAGCAGTCCGGGGCCTTGATGTCCTCGAGGTTGATGCCGCCGAAGGTCGGCTCGAGTGCGGCGATGATGTCGACCAGCTTGTCCAGGTCGCGCTCGGCGAGCTCGATGTCGAACACGTCGATGCCGGCGAACTTCTTGAACAGCACGCCCTTGCCTTCCATCACCGGCTTCGACGCCAGCGGCCCGATGTCGCCGAGCCCGAGCACCGCGGTGCCGTTGGTGACGACGGCCACCAGGTTGCCGCGCGCGGTGTAGCGGAACGCGTTGGCCGGGTCGGCGACGATCTCTTCGCAGGCGGCGGCCACGCCGGGCGAGTACGCCAGGGCCAGGTCGCGCTGGTTGATCAACTGCTTGGTCGCGGCGATCGCGATCTTGCCGGGCACCGGAAACTCGTGGTACTCCAGAGCCGCTCGGCGCAGTTCGGCATGCTTGTTGTCTGTTGGGGCCATGGCGTGATCTCGTGGGTCCTCGAAGGGGAAAGCATTGTAGGAGGGCGCGAACCCCGCAGTGTTGCGCAGCGCGCCACCGGCCCCCATGCGCGAAACTGCGTACCTCCACGGCCGGCCCATTCGCAATACTGCAGGGTGGTCCCCGCGCCCCGAGTGATGCTTTCGCCCCTGCTCCCACCGCCTGCCGCCCCCGAATCCCTGCCGCCGCGGCGCTGGCGGCGCGCGCTGCCGTGGGCGACGCTGGTGGCGCTGCTGCTGGTTGCCCAGTCGCTGCTGGTGTGGCTGACGCTCGGCTACGAGAGCAGCCGGGCGCAGGAGCAGGTCGACGCCACCGCCACCGCGGCGGCGGGCGACATCAAGCAGGCGCTCGGCCGCGACCTGCAGAGCCTGCAAGCGCTGCTGTGGAACAACCCATCGATCCCGCTGTGGCAGCAGGATGCGGCCGCGCTGCTGCGCGCGCACCGCGAGCTGCTGCGCATCGAGCGCCGCGATGCGCAGCTGGAGATCACCGAGTCGGTCGACTCGCCGCTGCACGGCTCGGCCTTCACGCAGATCCACCGCGACGACATCGACCTCGAGACCGAGCTCGCGTGCACCACCGCGCGCCGCCAGGGCAGCCCGTCGTACTCGCGCAGCTACTTCGTGCCGCTGCCGGGCGGGCTGGGCCTGGAGGTGATGGACGTCTGCATCCCGATCGCCGGCAGCGGGCAGAACCTCGGCTTCATGGCCGCCACCTTCGCGCTCGGCCGGCTGCTGGACGAAACGGTGGGCAGCGAGGTGAAGCGGGTGCACGAGCTGTCGTTCATCGAAGGCGACGGCACGCGGCTCGCGCGTGCGGGCCTGCCGCGCGGCGCGGGCGCCTTCATCGCCGAGCGGCTGGTCGACCTGCCGGGCCTGAGCCTGCAGCTGCGGGTCGACAGCAGCGCCGGCCGCCCGCGGCTGATCCCCAACCTCAGCACCGCGCTGGTGCTCGGGCTGTCGCTCGCGCTCGGCGGCGTGGTGGTGCTGCTGGCGCGCGACGTGCGCAAGCGCGCCGGCGCCGAGGCGGCGCTCGCCGAGGCGCTGAGCTTCCGCAAGGCGATGGAGGATTCGCTGGTCACCGGGCTGCGCGCGCGCGACCCGCACGGCCGCATCACCTACGTGAACCCGGCCTTCTGCGAGATGGTGGGCTTCAGCGCGACCGAGCTGGTCGGGCAGACGACGCCGCCGTACTGGCCGCCGGAACTCACGTCGGAATACACCAAGCGCCAGCAGGTGCGGCTGGCCGGCACGGTGCCGCCGCGCGAGGGCTACGAGACGGTGTTCATGCGGCGCAACGGCGAGCGCTTCGCGGTGATGATCTTCGAGGCGCCGCTGGTCGACGGGGCCGGCCGCCACACCGGCTGGATGAGCGCGGCGCTCGACGTCAGCGCGCAGCGCAAGATCGAGGAGGTGTCGCGCCAGCAGCAGGAGCGGCTGCAGGCGACGGCGCGGCTGGCCACCGTCGGCGAGATGGCCTCGCTGCTGAGCCACGAGCTGAACCAGCCGCTGGCGGCGATCGCGAGCTACGCCGCCGGTTCGCTGAACCTGATGAACGACACCGACGGCGATGGCGCCGAGACGCTGGCGCTGCTGCGCCAGGCCTCGCAGCGCATTGCCGAGCAGGCCGAGCGGGCCGGCCGCGTGATCAAGAGCGTGCACGACTTCGTGCGCCGGCGCGAGCAGGCGCGCGAGCCGGTGCGCGCCGACCTGCTGATCGACGCGGTGCTGCCGCTGGTGCGGCTGCAGGCGCGCAAGAGCGGCACGCGCATCGAGCTCGACCTGCCGAAGCCGATGCCGCGCGTGGTCTGCGACCGCACGATGCTCGAGCAGGTGCTGCTGAACCTGACGCGCAATGCGATCCAGGCGATGGAGTCGCACACCCCGGCGGCCGAGCGCGAACTGACCATCCGCGTGCGCCCGGTGGATGCCCGCTGGGTCGCGTTCGGCATCGTCGACCGCGGCACCGGTGTCGCCGACGAGGTCGCGCCGCGGCTGTTCACGCCGTTCTTCACGACCCGGCCCGAAGGCATGGGGCTCGGGCTGAGCCTGTGCCGCACGGTGATCGAGCAGCACGGCGGCCTGCTGGTGTTCGAGAACCGCTTCGATGCCGCGCGGCGCGTGATCGGCGCAGAATTCAGGTTCACGCTGCCCGCCGACAGCAAGAACACGAGCCCATGAACAGCAGTCCCTCCCACGGCGGCACGCCGGCCGCACCCGCCCACCTTGGCCTGCCGATGGTCTACCTGGTCGACGACGAGGACGTCGTGCGCGAGGCGCTGGCCTGGCTGCTGCGCTCGCGCCGGCTGCTGTCCGAAGGCTTCGCGAGCGCCGAGGCCTTCGAGGCCATGCTCGCGCCGCGCCTGGCCGCCGCCACCGCCGCCGGCTGGCCGACGTCGCCGAGCTGCCTGGTGCTGGACGTTCGCATGCCGGTCACCAGCGGCCTCGCGCTGTTCGAGCGACTGGCCGAGCGCGGCCTGCTGCAGGCGCTGCCGGTGATCTTCCTGACTGGCCACGGCGACGTGCCGACCGCGGTGGCCGCCGTCAAGCGCGGCGCGTTCGATTTCGTCGAGAAGCCGTTCTCCGACAACGCGCTGGTCGACCGCGTGGAGCAGGCGCTCGCGCAGAGCACGCAGGCCATCCTGCGCCGGCGCGACCGCGTCACGCTGCAGCAGCACCTGGCCGAACTCACCGAGCGCGAGCGCGAGGTGATGGAGCGGGTGATCGACGGCCGGCCCAACAAGCTGATCGCCGACGAGCTGAACATCAGCGTGCGCACGGTCGAGGTGCACCGCGCGCGGGTGTTCGAGAAGATGGACGTGAAGTCGGCGGTGGAACTGGCCAACCGGATGCGCGACTGAAGCGCGGACGCGCCACGCCCAGTCGCTCGCCGCGGCGCCTAGCGGCGCAGGGCCGGATCGGCCTCGAGGGCCTTGACGAGGTTCACCAGCGCTTCCTGTGTCGCCCGGTTGGCCGACAGCGAGTGGTTGTTCTTGAACTCGTCGTACTCGGCGTGCCCCTTGCCGATGCCCTTGACTTCGGTGACGGCCGCGCCGGCCGCGTCGGTGACCTTGCAGACCAGTTCGATCGAGAAGTCGGTGGGCGGCCAGGTGAGGGCGCTGCTCGACGACGAATTGGTGAAGATCTTCGGCAGGATCACGAGTCGCAACGGGCTGCCGGCCGCGGCGGCCTCGTTGGCCGACTTCATCTTCGTCACGTTCGCGAACACCTCGGACAAGGCGCGGTACAGCCCGGGGTCGAGGTCGGCGTAGGGCTTGTAGCTCACCTTGTCGCCGCCGCCGCCGCCCGAGGTCACCTCGCGCTGCGCGTCTTCCGGCGCAATGAAGTAGCCGACCGACTTGCCGATGCGTGACGTGCCCGAGGCCTTGATCTGGTTCGCGTCGACCGGACCCACCGTGATCGGGTGGGCACAGCCGGTGAACAGGGCCGAGACGCCGAGGGCCAGGGCCAGCAGGATCTGTTGGATGCGCATGGAACGGCTCCCGATCAGCGGATGGCGGCCAGGAAGTCGGCGTCTGCGTACAGCGCCGCGAGCATGTTCTGCACCAGCACCGGGTACTGTTGCGCGGCCTTCGGAATCGCGGTCGCACCGGCGAACGAGCCTTCCCATTCGGCCGTGCCGCGCTTGGTCTTCTCGTATTTCACCTGGCCGTCGCGACGCACGATGAAGCGCGCCTCGACCTCGCCGCTGTTGGTCGAGAAGCCGCCGGCAGCGATGTCGTTCTTCAACAGGACGCCGGTGATCTCGATCGTGGCCTTCGGGTCGAGCCGCTTGGCGAGGTCGAGTTCGGACTTCAGCGCGTCGGCGAGGTACTCGGCGTAGCTGCCCTTGGTCGTCGTCATGTCGGCAGCGCGCAACTGGATCGACGTGGCGGTCTTCAGGCCGGCCTGCACCGTGAAGGCACCGACCGCCACCGGCGTGCTGCCGGCCGCCTTCAGCGTGCTGACGTTGGCGATGGACGGCTGGAACGCCGGGGCGGTCGTCGAACACCCGCTGACGAAGACGGCAACGGCGGCGCTGGCCGCCAGCACCAATGCGGAACGAAACAAGCTCATGGGACTGCTCTCTGGTTGTGATGGATGGAGCGCGCCCTCCGACGCGCGGGCGGATTTTCACAGGGAACGCCGGTTCCGCCGCGATAATCGCGACCCGGGGCAAACCCGCATCACGCCACCCACAGGAGATCCACCGTGATCGTTCGCGCTGTTCTGGCTGCCATCGTCGTGCTGGGGCTGGTGTTCGCCGTGTCCAGTTGCGGCACCATCGAATCGGGCAACGTCGGCATCCGCACGACGCTCGGCAAGGTCAGCGCCGACGAGGTCGAGCCGGGCATCTACCTCGGCATCCCGGGCATCAGCCGGGTGCAGGAGTTCTCGGCCAAGGAGATCGGGCTCGACCTGAACGACCTGACGCCGAAGGCCCGCGACAACCTGTCGCTGCGCGACCTCGACATGACCGTCTACTACCGCGTCACGCCCGGCTTCGTCGCCGACCTGTACGTGAAGTACGCCGGCCAGCACACCCGCGACGAAGGCAGCCGCGTCTACCTGCCGGCCTACGCGCTGCTGCAGCGCGTCGCGCGCAACGCGATCTACCAGCAGGCCTCGCACATCGACAGCCTGGTGATGCACACCCAGCGCGAGGAGCTGGCGCAGGCGGTGCGCAAGTCGCTGCAGGGCGAGCTCGACGCCAACGACAAGGGCGTGTTCCAGATCACGCGCGTCGTGATCCGCTCGCTGACCACCGACCCGGCGATCGAGAAGGCGATCCAGGATTCGGTCGCGGCGCAGAAGCAGCTCGAGACGACGAAGCAGCGCATCGCGATCGCCGAGGCCGAGGCGCAGGTGGAGGTCAAGAAGGCCGAGGGCATCGCGCGCGCCAACCAGATCATCAACCAGAGCCTGACGCGCGAGTACCTGCAGCACGAGTCGAACCTGGCGCTGCTGAAGTTCGCCGAGAAGGGCGGCACGACCACCGTCGTGCTGCCGGCGAACATGCAGACGGCGCCGCTGATCAACATCGGCAAGTGAGCGGCGCGATGTCGGTGATCGGCGAATTCGACCTGATCGCGCGCTGGTTCACGCGGCCGGCGCGACGCGCGGCGCTCGGCGTCGGCGACGACTGCGCGCTGCTGAACCTCACGCCCGGCATGCAGCTCGCGACGTCCAGCGACATGCTGGTCGAGGGGCGGCATTTCCTGTCGACGGTCGCGCCGCAGCGGCTCGGCCACAAGGCGCTGGCCGTCAACCTCAGCGACCTGGCCGCCTGCGGCGCGCAGCCGCTCGCGTTCACGCTGGCGCTGGCGCTGCCGCGCATCGACGAGGCGTTCCTCGAAGGCTTCTCGCGCGGCCTGCTGGCGCTGGCCGACGCGCACGGCTGCGAGCTGGTCGGCGGCGACACGACGCAAGGCCCGCTGAACCTGTGCATCACGGTGTTCGGCGAGGTGCCGCCCGGGCAGGCGCTGCTGCGCTCGGGCGCGCGCGACGGCGACGAGATCTGGGTCAGCGGCACGCTCGGCGACGCGCGGCTCGCGCTGGAGGTGTTTCGCGGCAGCGTCGCGCTGGCCGGCGACGGCTTCGAGCAGGTGCGCGCCGCGATGGAGCTGCCGACGCCGCGCGTCGCGCTTGGCATCGCGATGCGCGGCATCGCGACCAGCGCGATCGACGTCTCCGACGGGCTGCTCGGCGACCTCGGCCACATCCTGAAGCGCTCGAACGCCGGCGCCACGCTGCAGGTCGATGCGCTGCCGCGCAGCGCGGTGCTGGCCGCGCAGCCGCTCGCGCTGCAGCGCAACTGCACGCTGGCCGGTGGCGACGACTACGAGCTGGTGTTCACCGCGCCGCCGTCGCAGGCCGCCGCCGTTCGCGCCGCCGCGCAAGGCGCCGGTGTCGCGGCGACGCGCATCGGACGCATCGAGCCGGCCGCGCACGGCCTGCGGCTGGTGGACGGCGACGGCGCGGCGGTCGACCAGCGCTTCGCGGCCTTCGATCATTTCAAGCCATGACGCCCGCGCCCCATCCCGATCCCGCTCGCGCGCCCGAACCGTCGCCGCCGCTGCGCCCGGCACCGCGCCGCGCGACCATCGGCTTCATGTTCCGCCACCCGGCGCACGTCATCGCGCTCGGCTTCGGCAGCGGCTTGTCGCCGGTCGCGCCCGGCACGGTCGGCACGCTGTGGGCCTGGCTCGCGTTCGTCATCCTGCAGCCGCACCTGGGCGACCTGCAGTGGCTGCTGCTGCTGACGGTCGGCACGGCGGTCGGCTGGTGGGCCTGCACGGTGACCGCGCGCAACCTGAATGTCGCCGACCCGGGCAGCATCGTCTGGGACGAGGTGCTGGCGTTCTGGGCCGTGCTGTGGCTGGTGACGCCGGCCGGCCTGCTCGCGCAGGCGGTGGCCTTCGGCCTGTTCCGCTTCTTCGACGCGGTGAAGCCCGGCCCGGTCGGCTGGGCCGACGGCCGCTTCAAGCTGCGCCGCGGCCAGCCGATCGGCTGGGCGCAAGGCTTCGGCATCCTGTTCGACGACTTCGTCGCGGCGCTGTGCGCGCTGCTGGTGATCGCGCTGTGGAGGTTCGTGTGAACGAGTTCGAGCCGGCGGTGCTGGCGCTGGCGCGCGTGCTGCGACAGCGCGGCGGCTCCATCGCGACGGCCGAGTCCTGCACCGGCGGGCTGATTGCCGCGGCCTGCACCTCGGTCGCCGGCTCGAGCGACTGGTTCGAGCGCGGCTTCGTGACCTACAGCAACGACGCGAAGACGCAGATGCTGGGCGTGCCGGCGGCGCTGATCGCGCAGCACGGTGCGGTCAGTGAAGAGGTCGCGCGCGCGATGGCCGAAGGTGCGCTGCGGCACTCGCCGGCGCGCTTCGCGGTCGCGGTGACCGGCATCGCCGGGCCGGGCGGCGCGGTGCCGGGCAAGCCGGTCGGCACCGTGTGGCTCGCGTGGGCGCAGCGCGACGGGACGACGCAGGCCGAGCGGCTGCTGTTCGCCGGCGACCGCACGGCGGTGCGCGGGCAGACGGTGTCCCAGGCGTTGATGCGCTTGCTGCAGGCGGCGTCGTGAGCATCCTGCTGGCCGCCGACTTCGACGCCGCGGAGTGGGCGACCTGGCTGCCGGCGCTGCAAGCGGCCCTTCCCGGCGAGACGCTGCTGCGGGAGCGAACCGGCGACGACATCGACATCGCGATCGTCGCCAACCCGCCGGCCGGTGCGCTGCACGGCCTGCCGGGGCTGAAGCTGGTGCAGTCGCTGTGGGCCGGCGTCGACAAGCTGCTGCGCGACCCGACACTGCCGGCCGACGTGCCGCTCGCACGCATGGTCGATCCGGCGATGAATGCCGCGATGGCCGAGACCGCGCTGTGGGCGGCGCTGGCGCTGCAGCGCGGCTTCTTCGACTACGCGTTGCAGCAGCGCGCCGGCGTGTGGCGGCAGCACGGCCAGCGGCGTGCCGACGAGACGCGCGTCGCGGTGCTCGGCCTCGGGCAGATGGGGCAGGCGGTGGCCGCGCGGCTGGCGCAGCAGGGGTTCATCGTCGACGGTTGGCGCACGGGCAGCGGCCCGGTCGATGGCGTGCTCGCACAGGCCGACATCGTGATCAGCCTGCTGCCGCTGACCCCGGCGACGACCGGCTTCTTCGACCGCACCCGCTTCGCGCAGATGCGCCGCGGCGCGAGTTTCGTGAACCTGGCGCGCGGTGCGCAGGTGGTCGAAGCGGACCTGCTGTCGGCCCTCGATGACGGGCAACTGTCGCGCGCGGTGCTCGACGTGTTCGCAACCGAACCGCTGCCGGCAGCGCATCCGTTCTGGCAGCACCCGCAGGTGACGGTGTTGCCGCACGTCGCGGCGCAGACCGATCCGCGCAGTGCCGCGCAGGTGGTCGCCGCCAACATCCGTGCACTGCGCGCGGGACAGCCGCTGCAGCACCTGGTCGACCGGCAGCGGGGTTACTGAGACGCTCAGGCCCTCAGAACGAGCGACACCTTCGACGCCGGCCCGCCGCGCACCGTCCCCGGGGCCGGTGCCGCCTGCTGCGTGACCTGCTGCATCACCATCAGCACCAGCCGGCGCAGCCCCTGCCACGGCTCGAACGGCCAGTCGGCGTGCTTCAGCCCCTTGACCAGGCCGTCGCAGACCTGCGCCGCCTCGACCAGCTGCGACAACCCGTCGTCGCTCAGCAGCGGCGCAGCGCGTTCGAACAACCGCTCCTTCGTCCCCCAGACCCGCGCATCGCGCAGCGCGAGCGCGAGCGGCTTGCCGGCGTTCATCGCGTCCTTCACGCGACGCAGCGCCAGGATGTCGTTGGCCAGCGTCCAGTGCACCAGCACCGCCGCCTCGCCCTCGGCCTCCAGCCCATCGAGCATGCGCAGCGCGCGGCCGACCTGGCCGGCCAGCACCGCCTCGCCGAGCTTGAACACGTCGTAGCGGGCGACGTTCAGCACCGCCGATTCGATCTGCTCGAAGCCCAGCTCGCCCTGCGGGTACAGCAGCCCGAGCTTCTGCACCTCCTGGTGCGCGGCCAGCAGGTTGCCTTCGACACGGTCGGCGAAGAACGCCAGCGTCTGCTGCCCGGCTTCACCGTCCTGCACGCGCTGGCCCTGCGCCGCGAGCCGCTGCGCGATCCAGGCCGGCAGCGCGCGGCGCTCGATCGGGTCGACGCGCAGCGTGACGCCGGCCGCATCGAGCGCGACGAACCAGCCGCTGGTCTGCTGCGTGCGGTCCAGCTTGGGCAACTGCACCAGCGTGACCACGTCGTCCGACAGCGTCTCGCAGTAGCGCTGCAGCGCCTGCGAGCCGTCCTTGCCCGGCTTGCCGGACGGGATGCGGATGTCGATCAGCTGCTTGTCGGCGAACAGGCTCAGCGCCTGCGAGGCCCCGAGCAGGCTGCTCCAGTCGAAGTGCGCGCCGGCGACGGTGTGCACCTGGCGCTCGGAATGGCCGGCCGCGCGCGCGGCGGCGCGGATCAGGTCGGCGGCCTCCTGCGCGAGCAGCGGCTCGTCGCCATGGATCGTGTAGATCCGCTTCAGGCCCTGGCGCAGGTGAGTGGGGAGTTGGTCAGCTCGCAGCTGCATCGGCGGGGGAAGTTCGTGTGAAGGGTCAGACGGACTGGACCGACGCCAGCCGGCGCAGCACCTGCGAGGCGATGTCGGTCTCCATCGCGCGGTAGAGCAGCGTCTCTTCGTGCTCCTTCGCCAGCGCGATGCTCTCGTTGTAGGTCATGTCGCGCGCCAGCAGGATTTCGCTGGCCGGGATCAGCTCCTTGCCCATCGGCGTGCGCAGCCGGAAGCTGAAGCGCGAGCGCAGCTGGACTTCGAGCACCTGGCCGGCGGTGCCGGACGACACGACGCCCTTCTCGCGCACGTCGTTCAGCGCCTCGAGCACCACCTCGGCCTGCGACGCGGCCTCGACGACGCGCGTCGCGTTGACCGACTGCAGCGCGCGGCGCAGGTCGCCGGCCAGCGGCGACTGCGGCTTGAAGCCGGTCAGCTGGATGGCCTTGAAGTGCAGCTCCGGCGCGCGGCGCAGCTCGAAGCCGCAGCCGGCCAGCGCGGCGGCGAAGGACAGCAGGACCGTGCGGCGTTGCATCGTGTGCTCAGACCACCACGTTGACCAGCCGGCCCGGCACCACGATCACCTTCTTCGGCGATTTGCCTTCCGAGAACTTGACGAAGTCCGGGCTCGCGACGGCGGCGGCCTCGATCGCGGCCTTGTCGGCCCCGGCCGCGACGGTGATCGCACCGCGCGTCTTGCCGTTGACCTGCAGCACCAGCTCGATCTCGTCCTGCACCAGCGCGGCCTCGTCGACCTGCGGCCACGGCGCGTCGAGCAGGTCGCCCAGGCCCTTGGCATAGCCGAGGTCGGACCACAGCTTCCAGGTGATGTGCGGGCAGGCCGGGTACAGCGCGCGCAGCAGGATGCCGAAGCCTTCGCGCACGACGGCCGGCGCATCGCCCTTGAAGCCTTCGAGCGCGTTCAGCAGCTTCATCGCGCCGGACGCCACGGTGTTGTACTGCATGCGTTCGTAGTCGTAGCTGACCTGGCGCAGCAGCGTGTGCACCTCGCGGCGCAGCGCCTGCGCGTCCTTCGGAACGGCGCCGGCCACCTCGCCGGCCGCCGTGATCAGCGCGGTGTTCTTCGCGCCGAACGCCCACAGCCGGCGCAGGAAGCGGTTCGCGCCTTCGACGCCCTGGTCGTTCCATTCGAGCGTCTGCTCCGGCGGCGACGCGAACATCACGAACAACCGCGCGGTGTCGGCACCGAACTTCTCGATCAGGTCCTGCGGATCGACGCCGTTGTTCTTGGACTTGGACATCGTCGTCCAGCCCTCGTACACGACCGGCTTGCCGCTCTCCTTGTGCACCGCCGACAGCACGTGCGCATGGTCGTCGCGCTCGATCTCGAGGTCATGCGCCCAGAAGTAGTCCTTGCCGGCGCCTTCGTGCGTCAGCGAGAAGGCCTCGTTCAGCACCATGCCCTGCGTCAGCAGCTTCGTGAACGGCTCGTCGACCTTGACCAGGTGCAGGTCGCGCATCACCTTGGTCCAGAAGCGCGCATACAGCAGGTGCAGGATCGCGTGCTCGATGCCGCCGATGTACTGATCCATCGGCATCCAGTACTGCGTGCCGGCGCCGACCATCGCCTTGTCGTTCGACGCGTCGCAGTAGCGCATGAAGTACCACGAGCTGTCGACGAAGGTGTCCATCGTGTCGGTCTCGCGGCGCGCCGGCTTGCCGCAGGTCGGGCACGCGACGTTCAGGAAGTCGGCACGCTTGTTCAGCGGGTTGCCGCTGCCGTCGGGCACGACGTCTTCCGGCAGCACGACCGGCAGGTCCTTCTCGGGCACCGGCACCGCGCCGTGCTCGTCGCAATGGATGATCGGGATCGGCGTGCCCCAGTAGCGCTGGCGGCTGACGCCCCAGTCGCGCAGGCGCCAGGTGGTCTTCTTCTCGCCGAGGCCCTTGTGCGCCAGCGCCGCGGCCACCGCGTCGACCGCCTTCGCGTGGTCGAGCCCGCTGAAGTTGTCGGAGTTGATCGTGATGCCGCGCTGCTTGTCGCCGTACCACTCCTGCCAGTGGTCGTAGCTGAAGTGTTCGCCGTCGATCGTGACGACCTGCAGGATGTTCAGCCCGTACTTCTTCGCGAACGCGAAATCGCGCTCGTCGTGCGCCGGCACGCCCATCACCGCGCCGTCGCCGTAGCTCATCAGCACGTAGTTGCCGACCCACACCGGCACGTCTTCGCCGGTGATCGGGTGCTGCACGACCAGGCCGGTCGGCACGCCCTTCTTCTCCTGCGTCGCGAGCTCGGCCTCGGTGGTGCCGCCCGCCTTGGTTTCCTCGATGAAGGCTGCGACCGCCGGGTTGGTGGCCGCCGCGTGCACGGCCAGCGGGTGCTCAGGCGCGACCGCGCAGAAGGTCACGCCCATGATGGTGTCGGCGCGCGTCGTGAAGACGTACAGCCGGCCGCCGCCGACCGGCTGGCCGTCGGTACCGGCGATGCGGTGCGGGAACGCGAAGCGCACGCCTTCGCTGCGGCCGATCCAGTTCTCCTGCATCAGCTTCACGCGCTCGGGCCAGCCGGGCAGCTGCTCCTGCACGTAGTCGAGCAGCTCGCCGGCGTACTTCGTGATGTTCAGGTAGTAGCCGGGGATCTCGCGCTTCTCGACCGGCGCGCCGGAGCGCCAGCCCTTGCCGTCGATCACCTGCTCGTTGGCGAGCACGGTCTGGTCGACCGGGTCCCAGTTGACGACCTGGGTGCGGCGTTCGGCGATGCCGGCCTTCAGCATCTTCAGGAACAGCCACTGGTTCCAGCGGTAGTAGGCCGGCGAGCAGGTCGCGATCTCGCGGCTCCAGTCGATGGCCAGGCCCATCGCCTGCATCTGCCGCTTCATGTAGGCGATGTTGTCGTAGGTCCACTTCGCCGGCGGCACCTTGTTCTTGATCGCCGCGTTCTCGGCCGGCAGCCCGAAGGCATCCCAGCCCATCGGCATCAGGACGTTCATTCCCTTCATGCGCAGCTGGCGCGTCAACATGTCGTTGATCGTGTAGTTGCGCACATGGCCCATGTGCAGCTTGCCGCTCGGGTACGGCAGCATCGAGCAGGCGTAGAACTTGGGCTTGCTGGCGTCTTCCGTCACGCGGTAGGCGTCGGCAGCGGTCCACGCGGCCTGGGCGGCGCGTTCGATCTCGGTGGGCTTGAAGTCGGGAGTCATCGTTACGGCGCCGTGGGTGGCTCGGGGGGCGAGGGGCGATTATAGGAACCGGCCCCGTCTTTCCGCCGGCTGGCCGCCGACGCAGGCGGTACGTCCGTCTTGGAATCAATCCGGCTTCGCTGCCCACTCAGCCATCACCAGCAACCTTCGTCGTCACAGAGAGTCGTACCCCATGACCACCAGAGCCGCGCCCAGCATCGGAACTCATCGCACGCCTGGTGCAGACACTCGGACCGAAGATGGGGCGCGCAAGCCGGCGTCGTCCGCCAAGTTGAAGGAGTCCCGCAAAGCTGCGAAAGACCTGGAGGTCAGCCTTGTCGACTACGGCCCACTGACCCCGTTCATGCTGGCGCTGTCGTCGGCGATCGCAGGAGGAGGCGCGACATGGCCGGATCTGCAACGGGACATGTCCGCGCACCTGTCGCAGGTGCCTCCGTCGCTCCAGCTTTCCTTCAGGGATGCGGTTGCGAAGGCTGGCGCCACCACCAGGCTTCCCGGCAGCCCGGCCTACATCAATGCGTTGAAGCAGCTCAGGACATTGACCATGATGCTGAGCATCCTGTACCTCCAGGGCTAAGCCCGGTCCGCCTCGGCCTGCTTCAGCCAGTCGAGGAACCAACGCGCGGCCGGCCCCGGCGGCGCATCCTTGCGGTGCACCGAGCGCATCGAGAACGACGGCGGGTTGAACGGCAGGCCTTCCACCTCCAGCGTCACCAGGCTGCGCTGGGCCAGATCGGCCTCCACCTGCGGACGCGGCATGTGGCCCCAGCCGAAGCCGGCACGCAGGAACGCATGCTTGGTGCCCAGGTCGGCCAACCGCCAGGTGATCGGCGACACGACACCGTAGTCGCGCCCGTCCGTCATGCGCGAGCGGTCGGTCAGCACCAGCTGCACATGCTGCTCGATCACCGCGCGCGGGATCGGCCCGTCGTGCGATGCGAGCGGGTGCGTCGGCGCCACCACCGTGACAGCGGCCACGTCGAGCAGCGGCTGCGATTCAAGTGTGTCGGGCACCTCCGGCAGGCTGCCGATCACCGCGATGCGGCACTGCCCGTCGAGCACCGGCTGCAGGATCGCCCCCATCGCATCGACATGCAGCCGCAGCGGCGTGCCGGGAAATTCGTGGCGGAACGCGCCGACCGCCTGGGTCAGCCAGTCCATCGGAAACAGCGCATCCATCGCGACCGACAGCTCCGGCTCGAGCCCGTCGGACAAGCTCTTGGCGCGCGCCTTGAAGCCGTCGACGCCGCGCGCGACGATGCGCGCGTCGGCCAGCAGCGCGCGGCCTTCGTCGGTCAGCGTCGGCAGGCGGCCGCTGCGGTCGAACAGCATCACGCCGATCTGGCGCTCCAGCTGCGCGATGGCCTGGCTCACCACCGACTGGGTGCGGTGCAGCTTGCGCGCCGCTCCTGAAAAACTACCTCGTTCGACGCAGGCGATGAAGATCTTCAGCTGGTCGAAGGTGACAGGGTCACGCATGGGACGGCAAGGCTCCGGGGATCAGAACGGCAACGACAGGTAGTACTGACCCAGCTCGGTCAGCTGGCCGTCATGACCCTTGACGAGCAGGCTGGTGTAGTGGTCATCCTTCTCCCAGCGGCCGGTGAACCACGCATAGCGGAAGACGTCGGCCCGGCTTTCGAGCAGGGCGACCATCTCCGCCATCTGGGCCTTCTGCTTGGCCACGGTGTCGATCGCCGCCGAGCCGTCGCCCTCGTGCCAGTTCGCGAACTCGGTGACCCAGAACGTCTTGCCGTATTTCTTCAGGCGGTCGAGCTGCGCGGCCAGGCCGTAGTCGTACCAATGGAATGCCAGCATGTCGATGCGCGGATCACGCCCGCCGTTGGCATTTCGGTAGGCGGCGTAGAAGGCATCCATCCAGACGACAGGGTCCGTGAAGCCGGTCAGGGTGCCCCAGGTGATCTGCGGGCCGACGATCTTCACACCGGTTTTCGTCGCCAGCGCCTCGAGGCGCGGCCAGGCCGCTGCCGCATCGGACGGCGTTGTCGTCGCTTGGCCGTAGAGGTTCGGCTCGTTGATCACCAGCAGGTACTTGTACTGCGGGTTGGCCTTCAGCAGCGTCTCGATCTCGGCGTCGTTGAACGCGAAGTTCCATGCCATCGGCACGAAGTCGGTCCCCGTGGGCGGGGTCACCGCCGGGCGGGGCGACCAGTTGTACCACCAGGACACACCCGGCGCGAGCGCGTTCAGGTCGCCGGTCGTCGCCAGGTCGTAGGCGATGCCGCGCTTGAAGCTCTTCGAGGCCGGTGCCGGTGCAGGTGACGGAGAGGGCGCCGGGGCCGGCGAAGGCGGGGTGCCGCCCACCGGTGCCGGCGACGGCGATGCATCGCTGCCGCCGCCGCAAGCGGCCAGCGCCGCGGTGGCTGCGGACGCCAGGCTGGCGCCGATCAGGCGCCGGCGCAGCCGGCTGTCGAGGTCAGGGTGATCGTTCATCGAAAACTTTCGCTTGTTCCAACGTGCTGGCAGTCGTTCGCCGATGGGGGAAACCGTGTTGCAGTTCGCATGCCACGGCCGCCGAACCCCGAAGTGGAACCGTTTATCACTTGCATCTGACGCAAACCGTCGATGCGCAGGCCAAACTTTGTCGGGCGCCTCGCGCCGTGCCGACGCAATGCGCATCCCTCTTCGGAGGGCGGTGTATTTCAGGGAACTTTCACGACCGAGTCACGCCACACGAAGGTCGGCTCGAACATGTGGGTCACCGGCAGCGTGCTGCCGTAGCAGGCGTTCAACAGGTAGCGCGACGCGTTCGACACCACGTCCTGGATCGGAATGCGCACGCAGGTGAGGCGGGGGTTGCTGTACGACGCCGGCTCCGAATCGTCGTAGCCGACCACCGACACCTGCTCGGGCACGCGCAGCCCGGCGTGCTGCAGGCGCGAGATCGCCGCGATCGCCATCACGTCGTTGGCGCCGAACAGCCCGGTGAACGGCACGCCGCGTTCCAGCAGCTGCGAGGCCGCGCGCCAGCCGCTTTCGGAGCTGAAGTCGCCCTCGACCTGCGGCACCGTGTCGCGCGCGATGCCATGGGCCGCGAGCTCGCCGTAGAAGCCCGCCAGCCGCGCCTCGTTGTCGGGCGCGGAATTCGGCCCCGAGATCACCGCGATCTGCCGGTGACCGTGGCTCAGCAGCGCCTGCGCCGCGAGCTGCCCGCCCACGCGGTGGTCGGCCGAGAAGCACTGGGCCTCGAGCGTCGGCACCAGCCGGTTCAGCACCGCCAGCCGCGGCTGCAGCCGGTGCAGCGCGAGCAGGTCCTCGTCGAGCAGCTCGTTGCTCTGCAGCATCAGGCCGTCGCATTCGCGCTGGATCAGGAACGCCGTGCCGTCCAGCGCCTGCTGGCGGCGGTCGCCGTGGCCGCAGCCATTCGCGGCCACCATGTGGCGGTCGAACTCGCGCAGCTCGGCGTCCATCGTCTGCAGGATGCGGCCGTAGAACGGGCCGCTGAAATCGGGCACGAAGACGCCGACCATGCCGAGCGTGCGCGACGACAACGCCCGCGCGAGGCTCGACGGCCGGAAGCCGAGCTGGCGCACCGCGCCCTGCACCCGCTCCACCGCCGCCGGCGACGCCGAGCCGCGGCCGGAGATCACCCGCGAGGCGGTGCCGACCCCCACACCCGCCAGCCGCGCCACGTCCTTGATGGTTGCCATTCGTTGCCTGTGAAAGAGCCTGCGCAAGAGAACGCTGCAGGAGAACCGCTTCCCCGAACCGGGAATCATAGGAGCCACCCGCGCTCACGTTTCCTGCCCCCGGCCCTTTACTCGCTTGACGCCCATCCGACCGGGTTTTCCCCAATGCCGGTTGGCGGCAGAGATGCTGAAATGCGATCCGCTCTTTGGAACCGGTTCCAATTGGGCTGGCATTGTAGTGCCTGGACGATCCGTCAAGTCAAGCAGCAGTTGCGAAAGGTGTGGAGTGAGTACGAATTCGGCGAAGTACAGTGCAGTGCAGTTGGAGATTCCCGCGGATTCCAGGCTCTGGTCGCCCGACTTTCTATTTGGTACCGCCACCGCGTCTTATCAGATCGAAGGCGCCATCCATGAAGATGGCCGCATCCCGTCGATCTGGGATACCTATTCGAACACCCCCGGCATGGTATTGAACGGGGACACCGGCGAGTTTGCCTGCGACCACTACCACCGCTGGCCGCAGGACCTGGAAATCATTCAGGAACTGGGCGTGCAGGCCTATCGCCTGTCGATCGCCTGGCCGCGCGTGATGGACGCGAACAACCGGCCGAACCCGAAGGGCCTGGCCTTCTACAAGCGGCTGCTGGAAGCGCTGAAGGCCAAGGGCATCCAGACCTACGTGACGCTGTACCACTGGGACCTGCCGCAGTGGATCGAGGACCGCGGCGGCTGGACCAACCGCGAGGTGGTCTACCACTTCGCCGAATACGCCGACCTGGTGAGCCGCGAGTTCAAGGGCCTGGTGACGGCCTGGGCGACGCTGAACGAGCCGTGGTGCTCGGCTTTCCTGGGCTACGCCGTCGGCCGCCATGCGCCGGGCCGCCGGAACCTGCGCTACGCGACGCAGGCGATGCACCACCTGCTGCTGGCACATGGCACCGCGGTGGCCGTGCTGCGCCGCAACGACCCGGACGCACAGGTCGGCATCGTCGCCAACGTCGGCGCCGCGGTGGCCGAGACGCCGTCGCCGCAGGACCAGGATGCCGCCTACCTGTTCGAGGTGCAGCACAACCGCTGGATCCTCGACCCGCTGCTGAAGGGCAGCTACCCGGCCGACCTGTGGCGGCTGTGGCCCGGCGCCGAGCCGCTGGTGCTCGACGGCGATATGCAGACGATCGCCGCGCCGCTCGATTTCCTCGGCATCAACTATTACTTCCGCACGCAGGTGAAAAGCGACGGCCGCCATGGTTTCATCGAAACCGAAATGCCCGGCGTCGAGCGCACGCAAATGGGTTGGGAGGTTTATCCGCAGGGGCTGGCCCGTTTGCTGAAGGGCTTTCATGCGAGTTACAAGAACCTGCCGCCGATCTACATCACCGAAAATGGCATGGCGTCGGACGACAAGGTCGTCGACGGGCGCGTGGCCGACCCGTCGCGCATCAGTTTCATCAGCCGCCACCTGCTGGCGGTCGACGACGCGATGCGCCACGGCGTGGATATTCGCGGGTATTTCATCTGGTCGCTGCTGGACAATTTCGAATGGGCGTATGGGTATGAACGCCGCTTCGGGATCGTCCATGTCGACTACGAGACCCAGGCGCGCACCTGGAAAGACAGCGGCCGGGTCGTGCAGGCCTTCATGAAGGCGAGACAGCCGAAGGCCTGAAACCGCGTTCACCGAGTCACCCGGGGAGCCGGGTTGTTCACCCCCAATGAGCCGGAGTGCTCGAGTTTCACCACAGGAGACAGACATGGCGTTTCAATTGAAGGCAGTTCTCGCCGGAATGGTCGTGGGCTTCGGCGCACTGGGCGCGGCCCATGCGCAGGCCAACAAGGCCGAGGTGATCCACTGGTGGACCTCGGGCGGCGAGTCGGCCGCCATCAAGGAGTTCGCGAACGCCTACAAGGCAGCCGGCGGCACCTGGGTCGACAGCGCCGTGGCCGGTGCCGACAACGCGCGCGCCGCGGCCATCAACCGCATCGTCGGCGGCAACCCGCCGACCGCCGCGCAGTTCAACACCTCGAAGCAGTTCCACGACATCGTCGCCGAAGGCAAGCTCGCCGACATGGACGAGGTGGCTGCGAAAGAAGGCTGGGACAAGATCCTGCCCCAGCCGGTGCTGAACACCGTCAAGGTGAAGGGCCACTACTACGCGGTGCCAGTCAACGTGCACATGCCCGCCTGGTTCTGGTACTCGAAGGCCGCGTTCGCGAAGGCCGGCATCAAGGACGAGCCGAAGACCATCGACGAATTCTTCGCCGACCTCGACAAGCTGAAGGCCGCCGGCCTGGTGCCGCTGGCGCTGGGCGGCCAGTCGTGGCAGGAGCGCATCACCTTCAACGCGGTGCTGGCGCACGTCGGCGGCCCGGAGATGTTCCTGAAGTTCTACCGCGACAAGGACAGCGCGCTGGTCACCAGCGAGCCGTTCAAGAAGGTGCTCGCCACCTTCAAGCGCCTGCACAACTATGTCGATGCCGGCTCGCCGGGCCGCAACTGGAACGACGCGACCGCGATGGTGATCTCCGGCAAGGCCGGCGTGCAGATCATGGGCGACTGGGCCAAGGGCGAGTTCCAGGCCGCCAACCAGACGGCCGGCAAGGAATTCGGCTGCTTCCCGGGCTTCGGTCCGAAGTCGCCGTACATCGTCGCGGGTGACGTGTTCGTGTTCCCGAAGACGACCAACGCCGATGCGATCAAGGCGCAGAAGCTGCTCGCGACGACGATGACCTCGCCGGCCGCGCAGGTCGCCTTCAACAACAAGAAGGGCTCGATCCCGATCCGCACCGACGTCGACACCTCGAAGATGGACATCTGCGCGCAAGCCGGCGTGGCCATCATGAAGGACGCCTCGCGCCAGCTGCCGGATTCGGAAATGCTCGCGACGCCCGACACCATCGGCGCCGTGCAGGACGTGCTGACCAAGCTGTGGAACACCAACCAGTCGGTCGACGACGCTGCCAAGGCGCTCGCCGTCGCGCTGAAGACCTGATCCCCCCAGGTCAGCCGAACCACGGTGGGCTGCGGCCCACCGTTTTTTTGTCTACCCTTGCCGACTTGGCAAGGTTTCGAGGATTCACGATGGATGTCGGGCGCAGCCGACTGCGGCAACACTGGTCGGTCTACGCGGCATTGCTGCCGATGGCCGCCACGGTGCTGTTCGCCTACATCGGCACGGTGCTGTGGTCGGTGCGCATCTCGCTGAGCAACTCGCGCACCTTCCCGAGCGACAGCTTCGTCGGCCTCGCGCAGTACGAGCGGCTGTTCACCAGCGAGCGCTGGATGGTCTCGGTGCACAACGTGCTGATCTTCGGCGTGCTGTTCATCCTGGCCTGCCTGGTGATCGGCTTCCTGCTCGCGGTCTTCATCGACCAGAAGGTGGCCGGCGAGAGCGTGCTGCGCACCGTCTTCCTCTACCCGTATGCGATGAGCTTCGTCGCGACCGGGCTGGTGTGGCAATGGATCCTGAACCCCGAGCTCGGCCTGCAGACCACGGTGCGCGGCTGGGGCTTCGAGAGCTTCAGCTTCGACTGGATCGTCAGCCAGGACAAGGTGATCTACACGGTGGTGATCGCCGCGGTGTGGCAGGCCTCGGGCCTCGTGATGGCGTTGATGCTGGCCGGGCTGCGCGGCGTCGACGAAGAGATGTGGAAGGCCGCGCGCATCGACGGCATTCCGCGCTGGCGCGTGTACGCGAGCATCGTGCTGCCGCAGCTCGGGCCGTCGTTCGCGACCGCGCTGGTGCTGCTGTCGGTCGGCGTCGTGAAGGTCTACGACGCGGTCATCGCGATGACGCAAGGCGGCCCCGGCATCGCCAGCGAGGTGCCGGCGAAGTTCATCATGGACTACCTGTTCGGCCGCGCCAACATCGGCCTCGCGTCGGCCGCGAGCACGGTGATGCTGCTGACGGTGCTGGCCGTGATCACGCCGTGGCTGTATGCACGCAGCCGCGCCAACCGCAACGCACGGGAAGCCTGATGTCCACGCCTTCTTCCGCCCTGCCCGCGGCCGTGCCTGCCGGCGCGTCGCCTGTGCGCTCGAAGCGCCCGCCGCGCGTCACGCCGGCGCGCATCGGCGTCTACGCCTTCCTGCTGACCGGTGCCGCGTTCTTCCTGCTGCCGCTGTACGTGATGCTGATCACCTCGGTCAAGCCGATGGCCGAGATCCGGCTGGGCAACCTGTTCGCGCTGCCCGGCGACTGGACGCTCCAGCCCTGGATCGCCGCCTGGTCGCAGGCCTGCACCGGCCTCGACTGCAGCGGCATCCAGGTCGGCTTCTGGAACTCGGTGAAGATCGTGCTGCCGAGCACGGTGATCTCGATCTTCTTCGGCGCGCTGAACGGCTATGCGCTGTCGTTCTGGCGCGCGCGCGGCGCGAACCTGCTGTTCGGCGTGCTGATGATCGGCGCCTTCGTGCCCTACCAGGTGGTGATGTTTCCGCTGGTGCGCGCGTTCGCGGCGGCCGGCATCTTCAGCAGCCTGCCCGGCATCGTGCTGATCCACACCATCTTCGGCATGCCGGTGATGACGCTGCTGTTCCGCAACTACTACGCCTCGGTGCCGGGCGAGCTGTTCAAGGCGGCGCGCATCGACGGCGGCGGCTTCTTCCGGATCTTCTTCCAGCTGATGCTGCCGATGGCCACGCCGATCATCATCGTCGCGGTGATCATGCAGGTGACGGCGATCTGGAACGACTTCATCCTCGGGCTGGTGTTCGCCGGCCGCGACAACCTGCCGATGACGGTGCAGCTGAACAACGTGATCAACACGACCACCGGCGAGCGCCTCTACAACGTGAACATGGCGGCCACCGTGCTCACCTCGCTGGTTCCGCTGGCCATCTATCTCATTTCAGGCCGCTGGTTCGTGCGCGGCATTGCGGCTGGTGCCGTGAAGGGTTGATCCGTGTCTGCCATTCCCGTGAATTCATCCGTCGACCTGCCGTCATCCACCGCGACCCCGGTGTCGCACGTGGCATCGGCCAATGTCGACATCCGCCAGCTCGAGATCCGCCTCGGCGGCGTGCCGATCATTGCCGCGCTGGACCTGCATGTTCAGGCCGGCGAGTTCCTGGTGCTGCTCGGCCCGTCGGGCTGCGGCAAGTCGACGCTGCTGCATTCGATCGCCGGGCTGCTGGACGTGCATGAAGGCAGCATCGAGATCGGCGGGCGCGACGTGACCTGGGCCGACCCGAAGGACCGCTCGATCGGCATGGTGTTCCAGTCGTACGCGCTGTACCCGACGATGAGCGTCGAGCGCAACATGTCGTTCGGGCTGCGCGTGAACGGCACGCCGAAGGCCGAGATCGAGAAGCGCGTGGCGCGCGCCGCCGAGATCCTGCACCTGCAGGAGTTGCTGAAGCGCAAGCCCTCGCAGCTGTCGGGCGGGCAGCGCCAGCGGGTCGCGATCGGCCGCGCGCTGGTGCGCGACGTCGGCGTGTTCCTGTTCGACGAGCCGCTGTCGAACCTCGACGCGAAGCTGCGCGCCGAGCTGCGCCGCGAGTTGAAGCAACTGCACAAGAACATCGGCACGACGATGGTCTACGTGACGCACGACCAGGTCGAGGCGATGACGCTCGCGACGCGCATCGCGGTGATGAACAAGGGCCGCATCCAGCAGATCGGTGCACCGGGCGAGATCTACAACCGGCCGGCCAACGTGTTCGTCGCCGGCTTCCTCGGCTCGCCGAGCATGAACTTCGCCGACGGCACGCTGCAGGTGGGCGGCGGCGCGGTGACGTTCAAGCGCGCCGGGCTGTCGGTCGACGTGACGCGGTATGCGTTCGCGCAGGCCCCGCGCGACGGGCAGCCGGTGCTGCTGGGCATCCGCCCGGAAGACATCGCGCTGCACCTGGACGGCGCGGCCGCGGGCGACGGCAGCGGCACGGTCGCGCTGGTGGAACCGATGGGCGCGCAGACCATCGTCTGGATGGACGTGCAGGGCCAGCAGATCAGCGCGATGCTGAGCGGGCACGCGGAGCCGGTGGTCGGCGAGCAGGCGCCGTTCCGGATCGCGGCGGAGAAGGTGTCGCTGTTCGATCCGGGGTCGCAGGAGCGGCTCTGAGGGCTTACCGGCGCGGACCATATTTCGCAGTTCTTCGATATTTACTGTGCAGTAAATATGGCGGAACCCAGAAATATGGTGGACAGCCGCGACTGAGTAGCGCGCAATTCTGTAGAAAGTAAGGAGCCGGCGCGGGCGACGCTTTACTAGCATCGCGCGACGCGCCCGGGCTGTTGGGGCCATCTCAATCCTCCCCAGGAGCCCTCATGGCAGATCTCTTCACCGCGCGCAACGTGGTTGCGCTCTTGTTCGTCGTCTCCGGGTGCGTGGCAACCGGCCATGCGACAGGCGGCTACGCCCAATCCGACCCCATCGGCCTGGCTGGCGGAAGCATGTCGACCTACACCTATGTAGACGGCAACCCGCTGCAAGGAATCGATCCGATGGGCTTGGCAAACAGTGGCTGGCAACCGCCATCCCACCTCGGCACGCTGCGGGTTCCACGCCGGCCAGATCCGGTTCGCGAGGTTCTTGGTTCGGGCAGAGACTTCGCACGAAACTATGGCGACATGCGTGCGGCCAACACCATCAATGCCGACAAGTACTTCCATTGCAAAGCCAACTGTCAGGCCGCCAGACGGGGCTCGACCGGCGAAGCCATGGCGTGCATGATCTCCGACGGTCGAGAGTGGTTTGACCAGAATCTGAAGCGTGATCCCCCGCAAGCGTCGCAAGCCGATCAAGCCGCCAACGCCTATGGCAGAGCTTGGGGATCGGGCACCCGGACTTCTTGTGAAATGGCGTGCAGCCAGTATCGGCCTGTCGGCCTGCCGCTTGCCTACTAGGAAGACTCTCGTGAAACGAAAGCCTGTCGTCTGGAGTGTCGTGCTGGCAGTTGCGTTGATTGCAGGGGGGCATTGGCTGCGGCGCTCGCTCCAGATCGATTCATGCCTGGACAGCGGCGGCCGTTGGAACTACCAGCAATCGGCCTGCGAGTCCGCCTGACTGATCGAGGCCAACCTGCTCGCTCAGCGCTCCACCACCCCGCCGTTCACGAACACCTTCAACTCCCCCGGCGCGAACGCCCGCCACGCCTCGTCCGCCGTCAGCGGCTCGGTGACAACCACCGCGACGCGGTCGGCCGTCGTCGTCAGTTCGGCGAAGTCGACGCTCATGTCCTCGTCCTGCAGCCGCGCCTTGCGGAACGGGTGCTCGCGCACCAGCCAGCTCAGCTTCGTCGAGCAATGCGCCCACAGCGCCTGGCCGTTGCTCAGCATGAAGTTGAAGCTGCCATGCGCCGCGACGCGCGGCACCAGTTCGGCCAGCGTGGCGGTCAGCTCACCCACCGGCGGCAGGTCGGCATGCGCCTTCGCCAACTCCTGCATCAACCAGCAGAACGCGCGCTCGCTGTCGGTGCTGCCGACCGGGCGGAACGCCGCATGCAGCCGCGGCTGGTAGTCCTTCAGGTCGCCGTTGTGCGCGAACACCCAGTACCGGCCCCACAGCTCGCGCACGAACGGGTGCGTGTTCTCCAGCGCCACCACCCCCTGCGTGGCCTTGCGGATGTGCGCGATGACGTTGTGGCTGCGGATCGGGTAGTGCCGCACCATCTCGGCCACCGGCGACAGCCGCGCGCTCTGCGCATCGACGAACAGCCGCGTGCCGGCGCCTTCGAAGAACGCGATGCCAAAGCCGTCCTTGTGCTCCTCGGCACGGGTCGAGAACCCCGTGAAGCTGAACATCAGGTCGGTCGGCGTGTTGGCATTCATGCCCAGCAGCTGGCACATCTCGCTCTTCCGGTGGCTATTCCAGGAACAGGCGCTTGACGCCCTTCAGGCTCAGCAGCGTACCCGGATTGCTGGTTTCGTTCAGCACGCCGCTCATGCGCTCGCGCAGCCGCGCGCTGCGCTGCGCGCGCCAGATCACCAGGTCGGCCAGCCACGGGTGGGCGTTGATGCCGTTCGCCCGCTCGTAGAGCGCGAAGCGCGGCTGCAGCGCGCACAGGGCCGCCTCGTAGCGGGTGCGCACGGCATCGTCGTCGGTGCGCCGGCCGGCCAGCACCGCCTCGGCCGCCAGCAGGCCGGTCTCCATCGCCTTGCCGATGCCTTCGCCGGTGAACGAGTAGGTGCTGCCGGCCGCCTCGCCGGTCACCAGCAGGCCGGGGCGCGAAAACACCGCGCCCTTCAGCGTGCAGCGCAGCGGGGCGCCCTTCAGCGGGCCCTGCAGCTCGCCACCGGCCAGCAGCTCGCGGGCCGGCTCGTAGAACTCGCAGAAGCTCGCGAACATCTGCCGCAGGTTCACGTCGAGCTTGTTGTGGCGGCCATCGGCCCCGCTGCGGTGGCTGTTCGCGACGCCGACGCCGACATTGAAGACGCCGTCGCGGCACGGAAAGATCCAGCCGTAGCCGGGGCGAAGCCGGCGGTCCCACACGACGTCGAGCGCGCGCAGGCGCTCGGCCATCGCCGGGTTGCGGATGTAGGTGCGCATCGCGATGCCGCTGGGGGTCTGGCGCTCGCACACGCCGGCGGCGATCAGCGCCTGCGGCACCGCACCGGTGGCCAGCAGCACCCAGCGCGCGTGGATCTCGCGCTTCACCTCGCCATGGCTCAGCGTCGCGCCGCTCACGCGTCCGGCTGCATCGTGCAGCAAGCCCTCGAAATGGGCCGGGGCGAACATCTTCGCGCCGGCACGCACGGCGGCGCGGCACAGGATCTGGTCCAGCTCGCGGCGCGGCAGCACCGCCAGCGTGCCGGGCACGTCGACGCGCCCGCCGCGCGGGCCGATGCAGCCGACGTGCTGCGCCGCCTGCGCCTGCGCCATCACCTCGTCGAGCACGCCGAGCCGCGCGAGCGCCGCATGCGCATCGGGGATCAGCCCGTCGCCACACACCTTGTCGCGCGGAAAGCGGTGCTGGTCGACCTGCACCACGTCCACGCCGGCCCGCGCCAGCCACAGCGCAGCGGCGCTGCCGGCGGGGCCGGCACCGACCACGAGGACCTCGCAGCGTTCGGGCAGGTCGGTCAGCGGGGTGTTCTGGGTCGGCGGCATCGGTCGGCTTGCGGGCTCGGGGAAGCCCGCAAGGATACCCGTGCCTCGTTGGCCGCCGACGCCGTCAGGCGCTCTGGATGTTCTCTGGCGTGAACGGCATCCTGCGCAGCCGCTTGCCGGTCGCCGCGAACAGCGCGTTGCCGACCGCCGGCCCGATCAAGGCCGTGGCGGGCTCGCCGATGCCGCCCGGCTTCTCGGTGCTCGGCACCAGCGTGATGTCGATCGCCGGCGATTCGTTCAGCCGCAGCAGCCGGTACTGGTGGAAGTTGGTCTGCTGCACCCGGCCCTTCTCGAGCGTGATCTCGCCGAACAGCGCGGCCGTCAGCCCGAACACGATGCTCGACTGGATCTGCGCCTCCACCGTGTCGGGGTTGACCATGCGCCCGAGGTCGGCCGCCACCGTCACCTTGTGCACCTGCACCTCGCCGCCCTTGTCGACCGAGATCTCGGCGACCTGGGCCATGTAGGTGTCGTAGCCCTCCATCAGCGCAATGCCGCGGAAGTGCCCGGCCGGCGCGGCGCGGCCCCAGCCGCCCTTGTCGGCCGCGATCTTCAGCACGTTGGCGAAGCGCGGCTGGCTGGCCAGCAGCGACATCCGGTAGGCGAGCGGATCCTGCCCCGCCGCCACCGCGAGCTCGTCGATGAAGGTCTCGTTCGCGAACGCGTTCAGCGCGTGGCTGACCGAGCGCCAGTAGCCGACGCGCAGCCCGGCATCGTGCTTGACCATGTCGTGCCGCGAGGCCGGCACCGCGTAGCCGGCGACCGCCGCCTCGGTCATCAGCGGGTCCTGCACGTCGGCCGGCAGGCCGAACACCCGGCCGCTGACCGACTGCGAGCTCATCCGGAAGGTCATCGCGGTCGGCTTGCCGTCCGGGCCGATCGCCGCGGCCAGCTGGTGCACCGACTGCGGCCGGTAGAAGTCGTGCGTCATGTCGTCTTCGCGCGTCCACAGCAGCTTCACCGGCTTGTTGACCGCCTTCGAGATCTGCGCGGCCTGGATGATGAAGTCGATGTCGATGCGCCGGCCGAAGCCCCCGCCCAGGAAGGTGGTTCGCAGGCTCACGTTCTCTGGCGGCACGCCGACCACCTTGGCCACCGTGGCGGCCGCAGCGTCCTGCCATTGCGTCGGGCCGATCAGGTCGACCCGGTTGTCATGCACGTGCGCCGTGAAGTTCATCGGCTCCAGCGGCGAATGCGACAGCAGCGGCATCATGTACTCGGCGCGGATCACCTTGCCGGACGCCTGCTCCACCTTCGCGATCTCGGCATCGGCATCGCCCACCGCCTTCAGCGGCAGCACCTTGCCGGTCTTCAGCGCGGCGCGCGTGCCCTCGGTCATCGCTGCGTGCGTCAGCGCCGCGCCGGGGCCTTCGTCCCAGACGACGGTGAGGCCCTCGCGCGCTTTCCGGGCATGCCACCACGTGTCGGCGACGATCGCGACGCCGTCGGGGATCTGCACCACGTCGATCACGCCGGGCATCGTCTTCGCCTTGGCCGCGTCGAAGCTCTTCACCGTGCCGCCGATCACCGGGCACTGCTCGAGCGACGCGTAGACCATGCCGGGCAGCTTCACGTCGATGCCGAACTCGGCGGTGCCGTTCACCTTGGCCGGCGTGTCGAGCCGGCGCGTCGGCTTGCCGACGATCTTGAAATCCTTCGGGTCCTTCAGCACCACCTTGTCGGGCACCGGCAGCTTCGAGGCCGCCGCCGCCAGCTGGCCGTAGGTCGCCTTGCGGCCTTTCGGGCCGACGATGCGGCCGTTCTCGGCGCGCAGTTGCGACTCGGGGATGTTCCATTTTTGAGCAGCCGCGCTGATCAGCATCATGCGCACCTGGGCGCCGGCGATGCGCAGCTTCTCCCAGCCGTCGCGCACCGAGCTCGAGCCGCCGGTCAGTTGCGGGCCGCCGAGCAGCGCGTTGCCGTAGAGCTTCTGGTTCGGCGGCGCGATCGAGACCTTGATCGCGCGGATGTCGACGTCCAGCTCCTCGGCGATCAGCATCGGCATCGAGGTGTAGACGCCCTGGCCCATTTCGGAGCGCGCCGACAGCAGCGTGATGGTGTTGTCGTCGGCGATGTGCACCCAGGCATTCGGCGTGTACAGCATGCCGGCCGCGTTGGCATCGGAGACGGCACCGGGCAGCGCGACGCCCAGCATCAGGCCGCCGCTGGTGAGCGCCGAGGTCTGCAGGAAGCCGCGCCGCGTGAGGTCCGTCGCGAGACGGGTGGTCTTGGTCATGGCGTTCTCCTCAGGCCTTGTGGTGCTGCATGTCGGCGGCCGCGCTCTTGATCGCGGCGCGGATGCGCGGGTAGGTGCCGCAGCGGCAGATGTTGCCGCTCATCGCGGCGTCGATCTCGGCATCGCTCGGGTTCCTGTTCTCCTTCAGCAGCGCGGCCGCGCTCATCAGCTGGCCGGACTGGCAGTAGCCGCACTGCGGCACGTCGTGCTTGATCCACGCGACCTGCAGCGGGTGGCTGTTGTTGCGAGACAGGCTCTCGACCGTCGCGACCGACTTGCCGCTCACCGCCGACACCGGCGTCTGGCACGAGCGCACCGGCTTGCCGTCGAGGTGCACGGTGCAGGCGCCGCACAGCGCCATGCCGCAGCCGTACTTGGTGCCGGTCAGGCCGATCTCGTCGCGAATCACCCACAGCAGCGGGGTGTCGGGTTCGGCCTTCACGTCGACCGCCTTGCCGTTGATCTTGAAACGTGTGCTCACGGGCGTCTCCTGGGGTGCTGGTGCAAGAGCACCCAGGATCCCGCCGCAGCAGGGCGGTGTCTGCCCGCGGGAAACCCGTAGACGGGTTACGCCTTGGCAGGCGCCATCCGCCACGCGGCGATCACCGCCAGCGCGCTGATCGCCCCGAGCAGCCCGAAGGTCTCGTGGAACGCCCGCAGCGGCGCATCCGCATGCACCCCCAACCGCCACTGCAGCACGATCCCGACGATGCTGATGCCGACCGCACCGCCGAGCTGGCGCAGGAAGTTGATCGTGCTCGACCCATGCGAGATCAGCTCGGTCGGCAGCCCGCGCATGGCGCCGAGGTTCAGCGACGGCAGCACCAGCCCGAGCCCGATGCGACCGACCACCGCCCACAGCGTGATCACCCACAGCGCGGTCGCGAAGCCGACCGTCAGCATCAGCCAGAACGACGCCGCCAGCAGCAGCACGCCGGCTGCGACGACGCGGCTGACCGGCAGCTTGTCGGCCAGCCGCCCGGCCAGCGGGATCGTGATCGCCAGCACGATGCCGGCCGGCAGCAGCACCGCGCCGGCCTGCGACGGCGGCAGCTTCAGCGCGAGCTGCATGAACACCGGCACCAGGTAGGTCGAGCCGAACAGCGCCATGCCGTAGATGAACGCGACCCAGCCCCCCATCGAGAACGAGCGGAAGCCGAACAGCGCGAGCCGCATGATCGGGTTGGCGCTGCGGCGCTGCCGCACGATGAACACGAGGCCGGTGCCGATCGCCAACGCCAGCAGCACGACCGCCGCCAGGTGCGCCGCGTCGTGCAGGTGCACAAGGCCGTTCAGCAGCGCGAGCACCGCCACCGTCAGCAATGCGAGCCCGCCAACGTCGAGCTTGCGGCCATGCTGGTTGACGTGCGTGCCGCCCGGCGAGCTGTGCGGCAGGTAGCGGGCGGCCATCGCGAGCGCGGCCAGGCAGAACGGCACCACGACGAAGAAGATCGAGCGCCAGCCGAAGGCCTCGACCAGCACGCCGCCGATGCTCGGCCCGATGGCCGGCGCCAGCACCACGCCGAAGCCGAAGATGCCCATCGCCTTGCCCTGCTCGTGGCGCTGGAAGGCATGCAGCACGATGATCGCGGGGATCGGCTGCAGCACGCCGGCCGACAGGCCTTCGAGCACCCGCATCGCGAGCACCCATTCGAAGCTCGTCCCGAGCCCGCCGCCGATGCCGCCCAGCATCAGCAGCAGCACCGCGCCGAAGTAGCTGCCGCGGTAGCCGAAGCGGTCCAGCACCCAGGGCGTGACCAGCATCGAGACCGTCATTGCCGCCATGAACCCGGCCGACAGCCATTGCGCGCGCTCCTGGCCGAGCCCGAAGCGCTGGCTGATGTCCGGCACCGCGACGTTGATGATGGTCGAGGCCATGATCGACGCCATCGTGCCGATCATCACCGTCAGCAGCACCCTCCAGCGGTAGCGTTCTCCGAAGCGCTCCCGCAGCTGGACGAGGGAGGCGGGCGATTCGGGCGGGATGCTCATCCGGCCAGTTTCGCACCGCCTGCGTCGCCCCATCGGGGTCACCAGATCGAGACGCGCTTCTCCGGCGGCAGGTACATCTTGTCGCCCGCCTTCACGCCGAAGGTCGAGTAGTAGCCCGGGTGGTTGCGCACCGTGCCGTTGGCGCGGATCTCTTCCGGCGAATGCGGGTCGGACTTCAGCTGCTGGACCATCGCCTGCTCGCGCGCCTTGCCGCGCCACACCTGCGCGAAGCCGAGGAAGAAGCGCTCGTCGCCGCTCAGCCCGTCGATCGCGAGCGGCGGCTGGCCGTTCAGCGACAGGTGGTAGGCCTTGTACGCGATCTCCAGGCCCGAGTTGTCGGCGATGTTCTCGCCCAGCGTCAGCTCGCCGTTGACCTTGTAGCCCGGCACCGGCTCGAATGCGCCGTACTGCTCGACCAGGATGCTGGTCTTGGCCTCGAAGCGCTTGCGGTCCTCGGCGGTCCACCATTCGCGCAGGTTGCCCAGCCCGTCGAAGCGGCTGCCCTCGTCGTCGAAGCCATGGCTGATCTCGTGCCCGATCACCGCGCCGATGCCGCCGTAGTTGGCCGCGTCGTCGGCGGTCGCGTCGAAGAACGGCGGCTGCAGGATCGACGCCGGGAACACGATCTCGTTCATCGCCGGGTTGTAGTAGGCGTTGACGGTCTGCGGCGTCATGAACCATTCGTCGCGATCGACCGGCTTGCCGAGCTTGGCCACGTCGCGTGCGTCGGCCAGCAGGCGGGCGCGCATCACGTTGCCGACGAGGTCGTCGCGGCGGATCTGCAGCCGGCTGTAGTCCTTCCACTTCTTCGGGTAGCCGATCTTCGGCGCGAAGGTCGCGAGCTTGGCCTGCGCCTGCTTCTTGGTGTCGTCGCCCATCCAGTCGAGCGTGTCGATGCTCTGCTTGTAGGCGGCCAGCAGGTTGCCGACCAGCTTCTCCATCTTGTCCTTCGACTCGGGCGGGAAGTACTTCGCGACGTAGACCTTGCCGAGGCTCTCGCCGATCGAGCGCTCGACGATCGCGACGCCGCGCTTCCAACGCGGGCGGTTCTCGGTGGTGCCCATCAGCACCGTGCCGTTGAAGGCGAACTGGGCGTCGACGAAGTCCTTGCTCAGGTACGGCGCGAACGAGATCAGCAGTCGTGTCTTCGCATAGGCCTTCCATGTCGACAGCGGCTGCGACTGCAGCAGCGCGCTCATGCCCTTGAAGTAGCTCGGCTGGCGCACGATCACGTCGGCGGTCTTGCCGGCGACGCCGGCATCGACGAGCCAGGCCTTCCAGTCGACGGCCGGCGCGAGCTTCGGCAGGTCTTTCTGCAACACCGGGTTGTAGCTCTTGACCGCGTCCCGGTTCTCGACGCGCGTCCATTGCACACGGGCCATCTCGGTCTCGAGCGCGAGCACCGCGCGGGCGCTGGCCTCGGTGTTCGATTCGCCGGCCAGGCCGAGCAGTTTCGCGACGAGCTCGACGTACTTCGCGCGCGCTTCCTTGAAGCGGGCGTCGTCTTCCTTCAGGTAGTAGTCCCGGTCGGGCAGGCCGAGGCCGCCCTGGCTCAGGTAGGTGACATAGCGGGTGGAATCCTTCGCGTCCTGGTCGATCTCGCCGTTCACCGCCGACGGGATGCCGAGCCGGCCATGGCGCGCCATCAGCACACTGAACTGCTTGCGGGTGCGCACCGCGTCGATCGCGGCCAGTTCGCCGGCCAGCGGCTTCGCGCCCAGCGTCTCGAGCGCGGCTTCGTCCATGAAGCTGGCGTACAGGTCGCCGATCTTCTTTGCATCGGCGTCGCCGCCGTTCTTCGCGGCGTCTTCGATCAGGCCGCGCAGCTTCGCGAGCGTGCCTTCCTGGATCTGCTCGAAGGCGCCGATGTAGGCCTTGTCGGCCGGCATCGGCGTGTCGCGCAGCCAGGTGCCGTTCATGTGCCGGAACAGGTCGTCCTGCGGGCGCACGGCGTTGTCCATGCCGCTGCGGTCGATGCCCGAACGGGGGGCCGCGGTCTGCGCATGAACGGCGCCGGCGAACAGCGTGGCGGCGACGGCCGCGAGGGCTGCGCAGGAGGCAGCCAGTCGGAAACGGTGAGGCAGAAGATGCAAGTGAAGCTCCTGGCGGCCGGGTGGACCGCGGTGGTCGAGGGGGGCGCCTGATCGGCGCTGCCGTACTCTACAGGCGCTCCAGCTTGCTCGGGCTCACGGTGCGACGGAGCGCAGGATGGCGTGGGCGCGTTGCAGTTCCGGACCACTGAAACGCCGCGCCAACTCGTCAATCCGGGCCTGCGCGCGCTGCGGTTCGGACAGCTCCGCGCGCTGCGCGATCGCCTGCAGCGCGGCGCGCGCATCGGCGAGCTGCTGCTCCCAACGCGCCCAGGCGGCATCCTCCACCCGCAGCCGCTCGGCAGCTTCGGCGCCGAACTGCGCGCTGCGGGCGGCCTGCAGCTCGGGCGTCTGACGGGCTGCGTCCGGGGTCAGCAGCGACGGCGGTACCGCCGCAGCGTCGGTGGACGGAGCGCTGCGCCGGGCGGCCAGCGCCGCGAAGTCGCGCTCCTCGTCGGCATAGAAGGCCTGGGCCCACGGCGCGCCCAGCACGTCTCGGCGCACCTTCGAGCGTTCGGCCATCACGCCGGCCCAGCTGGCCGGGTCTTCGGGCTTCCACGCGGTCTCGAAGCGGCGCTGCTGCAGCGACAGGTAGCGGTCCCAGATGTCGAGCACCTGGCGCGCGGCGTCGATGCCGCGTTCGAGCGTCAGCTGCTGTTCGATCCAGTGGCGCAGCTCGGCCGGTTCGACCTCGCCGGTGCCGGTCAGCAGGTAGTCGAAGCGGCGGCGCAGCGACAGGCCGGGCTGCAGCCGGTCGCCGGCCCAGGTGCCCCAGTCGCCGTCGAGGTCGGTGCCGCGCAGCGAGCCTTCGACCCACAGCCGGGCGACGCGCGCGGCCGCGGCTTCCGCCTCCCGGCTCGCGGCCTCGTTGTAGGCGGCGGCCTCGGTGGGCACGCCGGCGGCGAACGGGTTGTCGCGCCATTCGGTGAAGCGCGGCTCGGCCGGCCGCGCGGCATGTGCCGCCGAAGGTGCGAGCCGCCACGCGATCACGCCGATCGCCAGGCAGACCGCCGCGATCGAAACCGCGAACAGCGAGGCCGGCCGGTCGCTCACAGCCCTGCCGCCTTCAAGCGGTTCGCCTGGCTGCGGTAGAACGCGACCGGGTCCTGCGCGAACAGGCCGCGGATGCCGAAGGCCTGGTTCACCTCGTCGAGATGGTTCCAGGCGTAGTTGTCCTTCAGCACGACGCCCCAGTGGCTCGAACACTGGCTGACGAGACCGTCGTTCTGCTCGAAGCCGAAGAACACGCTGGTGGCGGCGAGCAGGCCGTCGCTGACGTCGAACACGTTGGTCAGCACGCTGGTGCCGCCGACCGACCAGTAGCGCACGCCGTTGACGACCGCCGCGCCCTGGCCGCAAGGCGTGCTCGGCGCGGCCTGCGGGAAGCGGCGGTTGAAGTCGGCGGCGCCGGCGGTGTTCAGCGATTGCAGCGCGCCGAGCGAGTCCTGCGGCAGGCTCGGCGAGCCGGACAGGAACGAGATCGTCGCCGCCAGCGCGTTCGCGATCGCCGCGACGGCGCCGGTGGTGCCGGTCCACGAGGTCACGCCCTGGATCGCGTCGGCCGTCTTGCTGCCGGTGTGCGGCGCGCCGACCGTCGTGATCGACGCGATCAGCTCGGGCGCGACGGCGGCCACGTAGCGGATGGTCGGGCCGCCGTGGCTGTGGCCGATCAGGTTGAACTTCTGGTAGCCATGGGCCGCCTTCATCGCCCTCAGTTCGCGCAACAGCTGTTCGCCGCGCGCCTCGCTGGAATTGGCGGCCGACACGCTGGGTGTGAACACCGTTGCGCCGCCCGCGCGCAGCGCCGACGGAATGCCGTAGAAGTAGTCGACCGGGCCGATCGCGTCGAAGCCGAGCAGGCCGTGCACCATCACGATCGGGTACTGCGTCTTCGTGTAGGTGTCGGCGGCGCGCGCCTCGGGCGCGGCACCGAATGCGAGGCCGGCCGCCAGCGCGAGGGCACCGAGCGTGCGCGGCAGCAACGGGGAGCGGAAGCGGGAGCGCCATGGGAAGGGCAACCGCGGCGCGCGGCAGGTCAGCACGTTCATCGAGATGTCTCCTGAAGGTTCTTGGTATGCCGTGCGCCCGCCGGCATCGATGCCAGTCGTGTGCGCACGCGGGACCGAACATCCTGCGAACTGCCTGCAAAACATGCGGCCGACGCGGAGTCTCGAACGAACGTTCGTGTTTTAGAAGAGGGTTGGCACGGAGAGGGGGGAGGGACTTTCCCGGAGGCGTCGCGGGATGCTCTCCAACTCACGGCGCCCGCGTCAACGGTAACTCGCCTCCCTTTCGTTGCGCGCAGAGGCCACGTAGAGGACCGTCGGCGTGCGGTGGTAAAGGATCCAGAAACCCTCGACCAACCATTCCCGCGCTTCCAAGCGCCGGCCCGCGGTCAGCGGCGCCAGCCGTGACAACCACGCGATCTCTGCCTGGCTTTGGCTGACATTGAGTGCCACCCGGCGCCCGATACGGGGTTGAGCCGCCAGCAGTGCCGGCAACTTGTGCTGGACGACGGTCAGCAGGTCCAGTGCGCGGGATCCAGCGTCGGGATGGAGGTGGTGAATCGCGTCGTAGTGATCGATGAGCGCTTCGAGCGCGCGCTCGAAGCGCCGCGTGTAGATCACCTGCGGCGTCGCCGCGCTCATTTCTTCGCGATGCGCTCAGCCCGAGCCCGCAGTTTCGCGAGCCTCGGATTGAATTCCTCCTGGGTGTAGACCCGGCCCGCTTCGATGTCCTCGGCCGACTCGACCAACGCCTTCAGCCGCGAGAGATGCTCGGCCTCCTTGAAGCCGTGATATTCGGCCAATTGCTCCGCGGTGATCAGCGCCACATAGCTCTCGCCGTTCTTCGTGAAGATCTTTTCCTGTCCGGACTTCGACACGTCGTCGGCGAGTTCGGTCAAGCGGGCACGCGCTTGCGTGATCGGCACGATGCCCTTGGTGATGTCGATGGCCATGGCTGATTCCGAGCAGAATAACGCTGCGTCATTCTGCTCAACAAGGGCCGTCGCGGCAATGGCCTCAGATCTCTTCGTACAGCGGCAGCGTCAGGAACTCCGCGAACTCCTCCTGCGTGCTCATCTGCGTGAAGATCTCCGCCGCCCGGTCGAACTTGCCCTCGAAGCCGCCGGCCTTGATCTTCGCGAGTTCTTCCGGCACCAGCGCGCGCACCAGCTCGGCGGTGACCTTGCGGCCGTCGTCGAGCGTGCCCTTCGGCGAGCGGATCCACTGCCACACCTGTGAGCGGCTGATCTCGGCGGTGGCCGCATCCTCCATCAGGTTGTGGATCGGCACGCAGCCGTTGCCGGCCAGCCAGGCACCCAGGTAGTGGATGCCGACGTTGATGTTCATCCGCAGCCCGTGCTCGGTGATCGGCGCCTCGGGCTGGAAGTCGAGCAGGTCGGCGGCGCTGACCTTCACGTCGGGCCGCTGCTTGTCGAACTGGTTCGGCCGGTCGCCCAGCACCGCCATGAACTCCTTCATCGCCGGCTCGACCAAGCCCGGGTGCGCCACCCAGCCGCCGTCGTAGCCGTCGACCGCATCGCGCTTCTTGTCGGCAATGATCCCGGCCATCGCGACCGCGTTCTTCTCCGGATCGTTCTTGATCGGGATCAGCGCGCTCATGCCACCCATCGCCGGCGCACCGCGCTTGTGGCAGGTCTGCAGCAGCAGCAGTGCATACGCGCGCATGAACGGCGCCGTCATCGTGACCTTTGCGCGGTCGGCTAGGCAGAAGCTGCGGTCGACCTTGAACTTCTTGATGCAGCTGAAGATGTAGTCCCAGCGGCCGGCATTCAGCCCGGCGCTGTGCTCGCGCAGCTCGTACAGGATCTCGTCCATCTCGAAGGCCGCGAGGATGGTCTCGATCAGCACCGTCGCCTTGATCGTGCCCTGCGGCAGGCCGAGTTCGGCCTGCGTCATCACGAACACGTCGTTCCACAGCCGCGCCTCGAGGTGGCTCTCCATCTTCGGCAGGTAGAAATACGGGCCGGCGCCGCGCGCCAGTTGTTCGCGCGCGTTGTGGAACATGAACAGCGCGAAGTCGAAGATGCCGCCATGCACCCGCTGGCCGTCGACCGTCACGTGCTTCTCGTCAAGGTGCCAGCCGCGCGGGCGCACCTGCAGCGTCGCGATCTGGTCGTTCAGCTGGTAGGTCTTGCCCTTGGATTCGAGCGTCAGCGTGCGGCGGATCGCCTGCGACAGGTTGATCTGCCCCTGGATCTGGTTGGCCCACGACGGCGAGTTGCTGTCCTCGAAGTCGGTCATGTAGCTGTCGGCACCGGAGTTGAACGCGTTGATCACCATCTTGGCGTCGACCGGGCCGGTGATCTCGACCCGCCGGCAGTGCAGCGCCTTCGGGATCGGCGCGACCTGCCAGTCGCCGGCGCGGATGTGCGCCGTCTCGGGCAGGAAGTCCGGACGCTCGCCGGCGTCCAGCCGCCGGGTGCGCTCGACGCGCGCGGCCAGCAGCTGCTGCCGGCGCGGCTCGAAGGCCCGGTGCAGCTTGGCGACCAGCTCCAGCGCCGGCAGCGTCAGCACCGTCTCGAAGCCCGGCAGGATGGGCGCGTGGATCTGCATGCCGTGCGGCAGGGGAAGGCTGCTCATGGGAATCTCCTCGAAAAAGCGAATCCCCGCACTCTATTGGAGACTTGCATGAAGATTAAGAGTCTCAAAATCCGTTGATTCGTGACTCCTGTGCATTGAATCAGGTCGGAAATCGCCCGCCGAGCTGCGTCGTCAAGGCGATGGCCGCCGCGCGGACCGGCGCGGCATGGGCCTCGGTGTAGCGCTGGGTCGGCATCGTCAGCGTCAGCGCGCCGGCCAGCTCGCCCGCGGCATCGAACACCGGCGACGACATGCCGGCCACGCCTTCGCTGCGGTCGTCGGTCAGGCCGATCACGCCATCGCGGCGGATGCGCAGGCTGGTCGCGTCATTCGGCAGCGCGCCGGACGCCCGCCGCACATAGGCGCTGATGACGCGCCCACCGACCCCGTGCTTCAGCGGCAGCAGGTCGCCAGCCCGGATGTGGTCGCGGATCGGCTGCGGCGAATCGACGCGGTACAGGCACAGCCGGGCGTCGTTCTGCCGCACATGGAAGGCCGCGCTCTCGCGCGTGAGCGCGGCAAGCTGCCGCAGCACCGGCATCACGATGGCTTCGAGCGAGAACGCCGCCGCGTGCGCCGCGTGCAGCCGGATTGCCGCGGCACCGGCGGCATAGCGTCCGTCGGCGAGCCGCTGCACCAGGCCGGCGTGTTCGAGCGAGGCCAGCAGCCGCAGCGCGGTGCTCTTGTGCAGGCGCGTGTGCGCTGCGAGATCGGCCAGCGACAGCATCGGCTGCGCGCTGTCGAACGCCATCAGCAGGCTGAGCGCGCGGTCGACCGCGGCGGCGCCGCCGGGCGCGGCATGTTCATCGGCGAGCGAGGCGTGGGCGGCTTTGCGGGGCATGGGTTGTTTCGGCGTCGCCATTGACTTGCGTCCGGACGACGTTGATACTCGAATCCGTTAGAAAGAATATCGTTCTATCTTATGAAATCAATGCCATGAGCGCAAGTCCGCTGCCGCAACCCGACGTGCTGATCAGCGAGGTCGGTCCCCGCGACGGCCTGCAGAGCATCGCGCGCGTGATGCCCACGGCCGACAAGCTGCGCTGGATCGACGCGCTGCATGCCGCCGGCCTGCGCGAGATCGAGGTCGGCTCGTTCGTGCCGGCCCGGCTGCTGCCGCAGATGGCCGACGTCGCCGAGGTCGTCGCGCATGCGCTGACGCTGCCCGGGCTCACCGTGATGGCGCTGGTGCCGAACCTGCGCGGCGCCGAAGCCGCGCTCGCCGCCGGCGTGCACAAGCTGACGCTGCCGGTGTCGGCGAGCAGCTCGCATTCGCTGGCGAACGTGCGCAAGACGCCGCTGGAGATGATCGAGGCGCTGCGCTCGATCGCCGAGCTGCGTGACGGGACGGCGCCCGGCGTGCGCATCGAGGCCGGCATCTCCACCGCGTTCGGCTGCACGATCGAGGGCCCGGTGTCCGAAGACGCGGTGATCCGGCTGGCCGCACAGGCCATCGCCGCGGGCGCCGACGAATCGGGCCTGTCGGACACCACCGGCATGGCCAACCCGGCCCAGGTGAAGCGGCTGTTCACGCGGCTGCGCGCCGAGATCGGCGCGCATGCCGGGGCGGCGCACCTGCACAACACGCGCGGCCTCGGCCTCGCCAACTGCCTGGCCGCCTTCGAGGCTGGCGTGCGCGTCTTCGACAGCTCGCTCGCCGGGCTGGGCGGCTGCCCGTACGCGCCCGGCGCGTCGGGCAACGTCGTCACCGAAGACCTGGTCTTCATGTTCGAGGCGATGGGCGTGCGCACCGGCGTCGACCTGCCCGGACTGTTCCGGGCGCGCGAGGTGCTGCAGCAGTCGCTCGCCGGCGAGCCGCTGTACGGCCACACGCCGCAGGCCGGGCTGCCGCTCGGCTTCGTGCCCGCATGAGCGCGCCGATGGAGGGCAACACCAGCCTGCCGTTGGCCGGCGTCCGCGTCGTCGAGTTCACCCACATGGTGATGGGGCCGAGCTGCGGCATGGTGCTGGCCGACCTCGGTGCCGAGGTCATCAAGGTGGAGCCGCTGGCCGGCGACGCCACCCGGCGGCTGCAGGGCTCGGGCGCCGGCTTCTTCCCGATGTTCAACCGCAACAAGAAGAGCCTCGCGATCGACGTGCGGCAGCCGCGCGGGCTCGAGCTGGTGCTGAAGCTGGTCGCGACGGCCGACGTGTTCTGCGAGAACTTCAAGCCCGGCGGCCTGGCCGCGCTAGGCCTCGGCTACGCCAGCCTCGCGGCGCTGAACCCGCGCCTGGTCTACGTGTCGCACAAGGGCTTCCTGCCGGGCCCGTACGAGCACCGCACCGCGCTCGACGAGGTGGTGCAGATGATGGGCGGCCTGGCCTACATGACCGGGCCGGTCGGGCAACCGCTGCGTGCCGGCAGCAGCGTCAACGACATCATGGGCGGCATGTTCGGCGCGATCGGTGCGCTGGCCGCGCTGGCCCAGCGCGCGACCACCGGCCGCGGCCAGGAGGTGCGCAGCGCGCTGTTCGAGAACAACGTGTTCCTCGTCGCGCAGCACATGATGCAGTTCGCGGTGACCGGCCGGCCGGCTGCGCCGATGCCCAGCCGCATTCCGGCCTGGGGCGTCTACGACATCTTCGAGGTGGCGGGCGGCGAGCAGATCTTCCTTGCCGTGGTCTCCGACGGCCAATGGACCGGCCTGTGCAACGCGTTCGGCTTCGCCGACCTGAAGGACGACCCGCGGCTCGCGACCAACAACCTGCGCGTCGCCGCCCGCGACTGGATGCTGCCGCTGCTGCGCGAGCGCATGGCGGCGCACCGCGCGGCCGAGATCGGTGCGCGCTTCGAGGCCCATGGCCTGCCGTGGGCGCCGATCACGCGGCCCCACGACCTGTTCGACGACCCGCACCTGCAGGCCACCGGCGGGCTCGCGCCGGTCACGCTGCCCGACGGCCGCGCCACCCGCACGCCGTTGCTGCCGATCACGCTCGACGGTCAGCGCCCGCCGCTGCGCAGCGACCCGCCGGCGATCGGCGAGCACACCGAAGCGCTGCTGCTGTCGCTCGGGCTCGACGCCGCGCAGATCCTCGCACTGCGTGCCGACGGCGTGATCGCCCCCTCTCGCACCGAACAACACCCTGGAGACGACCCCCGATGAACCCGTTGCGCCGCACCCTCCTCGCCGGACTCCCGGCCCTGGCCGCCTGGCCCGCGCTGGCTGAGACCCCCTTCCCCGCCCAGCCGATCCGCCTGGTCGTGCCATTTCCACCGGCCGGCGCCACCGACGTGGTGTCGCGCCTGATCTCCGGAAAGATCAGCGCCGACACCGGCTGGAACTTCGTCGTCGACAACCGCGCCGGCGCCGGCGGCAACATCGGGCTCGACGCCGTCGCGAAGGCCGCGGCCGACGGCTACACCCTCGGCATGGGCCAGACCGCGAACCTCGCGGTCAACCCGGCGCTGCTCGCGAAGATGCCGTTCGATCCGCTGAAGGATTTCGCGCCGGTCGCGCTGGTGGCCTCGCTGCCGGTCGTGCTGGTGGTGCGCACCGAGTCGCCGCTCGGCTCGCTCGCTGCCCTCGTCTCCGCCGCCAAGGCCAAGCCCGGCACGTTGTTGCAGGCGCTGGCCTCGAACGGCACCGTCGGCCACCTCGCCGGCGAGATGTTCGGCCGGCTCGCCGGCATCCGCTTCACCAACGTGCCGTACAAGGGCGCCGGCCCGGCGCTGACCGACCTGATCGGCGGCCAGACCGATTTCATGTTCGGCACGCCGCAGGCCGTCACCGCGCTGGTGCGCGGCGGCAAGCTGCGGGCGCTGGCCGTCACGTCGGCGCGTCGGCTGCCGGTGATGCCCGAGGTGCCGACGGTCGCCGAATCGGGCTGGGCCGGCTTCGAGGCGACCGACTGGAAGGGCCTGGTCGCGCCGGCCGCGACACCGCGCGACGTGGTGCGCAAGCTCAATGCCGCGGTCAACCGCGCGCTCGGCCGGGCCGACACGCTGGCCGCGCTGCTCGCCGACGGCAGCGCACCGATGGGCGGCACGCCGGAACAGTTCGCGCAGTTCCTGAAGGCCGAGCACACGCGCTGGGGCAAGGTGGTCCGCGAATCTGGCATCAAGGCTGATTGATGACTCCGGCGCGCATAATCCCGCATCATGGACCGGTTAAAGCAGATCGAATCGTTCGTATCGGTCGCTGCCAAGGGCAGCCTGACGGCCGCGGCCCACGCCGAGGGCGTCGCGCCGGCGGTCATCGGCCGGCGCATCGATGCGCTGGAAGAGCGCCTCGGCGTCAAGCTGCTGGTGCGCACGACGCGCCGCATCACGCTGACGCATGAAGGCAGCGCCTTCCTCGAAGACTGCCAGCGGCTGCTGGCCGACCTGGCGAATGCCGAATCGAGCGTCAGCGCTGGCGGCGTCAAGGCTGCGGGCTACCTGCGGCTGACGGCACCAGCCGGTTTCGGCCGCCGGCACGTCGCGCCGCTGGTGCCCCGCTTCCTCGCGCTGCACCCCGAGGTCAGCGTGTCGCTGAACCTGAGCGACCGGCTGGTCGACATCGTCAACGAAGGCGTCGATTGCGCGGTGCGCGTCGGCGAGCTGCCCGACAGCAGCCTGGTCAGCGTGCGGCTGGCCGACAACCGGCGGCTGTGCGTCGCAACGCCGGCCTACCTGAAGCGCGCCGGCACGCCGCGCACGCCGCACGAGCTGGCGCAGCACGAATGCCTGACGCTGAGCAGCGACGCGAGCCAGACGCGTGGCTGGGCCTTCACGATCGACGGCCAGGTGCAGCACCTGCGGCTGAACGGTCGGCTCGATTGCAGCGATGGCCAGGTGCTGCACGACTGGTGCCTGGCCGGGCTCGGCATTGCCTGGCGCTCGACCTGGGAGGTCGAGGGCGAGGTCGCGAGCGGCACGCTGGTCAGCATGCTGGACGACTACGCCGCGCCGCCGAACGGCATCTACGCGGTGTTCCCGCAGCGCAAGCACCTGCCGCTGCGCGTGCGGCTGTGGATCGATTTCCTGAAGCAGACCTACGGCGACCCGAGCTATTGGGGGTAGATCAAGCGGCCGCCGGGGAACCGGCTTTGCCGGGCCCCTGGCGGCGCCCCCTTGAGGGGGTGGCGCGAAGCGCCTCCGGGGGTGGGCTTACTTCGCGGCGGAAGCGGCCGCGGCCGGGGCCGACGCGTCCTTGGTGCACTTCTTGACGAAGCTGTTCTTCGCCGCGCCCTTCAGCTTCTTGTCGGCGGCCTGCATCTCGCAAGCCGAACCCGCGCTGCTCGCCTTGGCCTCGCGCTCGCATTTCTTCATGAAGCTGTTCTTGGCAGCGCCGGCCAGCTTCTTGTCGGTCGCCTTCGACTCGCAGGTCGCATCGGCCGCAAACGCCACGTTCGACAGCGCGATCAGGCCCAGGGCCACCAGGGTGCTCAGTTTCTTCATGGGATTCCTCCGGGGTGCGGCGAACGGTGCGTCGCCGGCCGGATTGAAGCACCTCGGTCGAATGTGATCAAGCGTGAGCTTGGGTCAACATGAGTCCTTCCATGTCACAACATGTCGCGTCACATGATCCGGCGCGGGTGGGCCAGGGCCTCGTGAGCGGCATGCAGCCGGCGCACCAGCACGCGGATGAAGGCCTCGTCGAACAGGTGGCGGCAGCCGGGGCTGACCTGGGCCAGCGTGTCCGGCGTGAAGGTGATCGTGGTGGCCGATTCGGTGACGATCACGTCGGTGCTGTGGCGGCGCAACTCGGCGCTGGGCGCCAGATAGACCATCTCGCCGACCGAGGTGCCGGCACCGAGCTGCGCGACCTTCGTGCCTTCGCGGAAGACCTCGACCTCGCCCTGCGCAATGATGTGGAAGTTGCGTGTTTCCTCGCCGCGCCGGTACAGCGCATGGCCGAAGGTGTAGCGCTGCCACTTGGCGCGGTGCACCACCTCCCACAGCTCGACATCGCCGAAGTTCGAGAAGAAGTCGAGCGTGCGCAGCAGGTTGAAGCGCTCCGAATCGAGCACGCCCTGCAGCTGGCCGCGCGGCACCTGGTGGTTGACGATCAGCCCGGACAGCGCCTGCGCGAACTCGTCCCAGCTGGCAAAGCGGTCGTCGGGGCGCTTGGCCAGCGCCCGCAGGATGACCGCGTCGACGCCTTCGCCGACGCCCGAGCGCAGCTGGCTCGGCGGCAGCGGCATCGCGTTGTAGACCTGGTTCATCATCGCCGACTGCGACGGCGCGTCGAACGGCGGCCGGCCGGCGATCAGGTGGTACAGCACCGCGCCGAGCGAGTACATGTCGGCCCGGCTGTCCAGCGAGGCGCCGTCGAGCTGCTCCGGCGCCATGTAGGCGAGCGAGCCAACGCGGTAGACCTGGGTCGTCTCGGCCGACATGTTGAGCACGCTGCCGAAGTCGGTGACCTTCACGTCGGTGATGCTGCCGTTGGTGATCACCGCGAGGATGTTGGCCGGCTTCACGTCGCGGTGAACCAGCCCCTGGCGGAACACGTAGCCGAGCGCCATCGCGCACTTGAAGCCGATTTCGACGATCAACTCCAGCGGCAGCAGCTGGTCGGCCCGGCAGTACTGGCGCAGCGTGTGGCCCGACACGTACTCCATCACCAGGTAGGGCTCGTTGGAGTCGGCCACCGCGTCGAAGATCTGCACCACGTTCGGGTGCTGCAGCCGGCCGACCAGCGCGGCCTCGGCGGCGAAGAAGCGCTCGAAGAAGCGGCCGTCGTTCGGGTCGTTGACCGCCCCCAGGCGCACCCGCTTGATCGCGACGTCGCGCTGGTGGAATTCGTCGCGCGCGAGGAACACCTCGCTGGTCGCCCCTTCGCCGAGCCGGCGCAGCACCGGGTACTTGCCGACCTGGGCCGGCAACGGCAGGCCCGACACGGCGTGGGGTTCGGTGGTGGCGAGCGGAAGACTCATGGGTGATGCGTTGTCGGCACGGAGATGCCGAAGGGCCCGGAGGCCGAGAGTGCCATCTTGGCACCGTCGGCCCGACGCAGTGTGCCAAATTGAACACCAAAGTGAGTGCTAATCCCAAACTGGAGCCCCTCGTTCGGTGGGTACACCGAACGGTCCCCCGAGGGGACGCGGGCCGGCTTGGGAGCGGCCCGGCGCTCGGCCCGCCGCTCGGTCGGCAGCCCAGTGCCTGCCACTTAGAATCGCCCGCATGATCCAAGCCAAACAGGAACTGCTGCAGGCGCTGGCCGCAGCGGTTGCCGATGTCCACCCCGGCAGCAGCGTGCCAATCGCCTTCGAATCGCCCAAGCAGGCATCGCACGGCGACTTCGCGGTCACTCTCGCGATGCAGCTGGCCAAGCCGCTAAAGAAGAACCCCCGCGAACTGGCCCAGGCGCTGATCGACGCGCTGAACCGGCAGCCCGCGGTGCAGCGCCACGTCGAGGCGCTCGAGATCGCCGGCCCCGGCTTCATCAACCTGCGCCTGAAGGCCGCCGCGAAGCAGTCGGTGATCGGCGAGATCCTGGCGGCCGGTACCGCCTTCGGCAAGCAGCCGCCGATCGAGCGCCGCGTGATGGTGGAGTTCGTCTCGGCCAACCCGACCGGCCCGCTGCACGTCGGCCACGGCCGCCAGGCCGCGCTGGGCGATGCGATCTGCAGCCTGCTCGACACGCAAGGCTGGCAGGTCACACGCGAGTTCTACTACAACGACGCCGGCGTGCAGATCGCGACGCTGGCCGCCACCACGCAGGCCCGCATCAAGGGCCTGAAGCCGGGCGACGCGGCCTGGCCGGAGCCGGCCTACAACGGCGAGTACATCGCCGACATCGCGGCCGACTTCCTTGCGAAGAAGACGGTGAAGTCGGACGACCGCGAGTTCACCGCATCGGGCGACCCCGACGACCTCGACAGCATCCGCCAGTTTGCAGTGGCCTACCTGCGGCACGAGCAAGACCTCGACCTGCAGGCCTTCGGCGTGCGCTTCGACAACTACTTCCTCGAGTCCAGCCTGTACAGCAGCGGACGGGTGGAGCAGACGGTGGCCAAGCTGAAGGCCGCCGGCAAGACCTTCGAGGACGGCGGCGCGCTGTGGCTGCGCAGCACCGACTACGGTGACGACAAGGACCGCGTGATGCGCAAGTCCGACGGCACCTACACCTACTTCGTGCCCGACGTGGCGTACCACCTCAACAAGTGGGAGCGCGGCTTCACGAAGGTGGTCAACATCCAGGGCACCGACCACCACGGCACCATCGCGCGCGTGCGCGCCGGGCTGCAGGGCGTCGGCGAGAACATTCCCGCCGGCTACCCCGACTACGTGCTGAACAAGATGGTCACGGTGATGCGCGGCGGCGAGGAGGTGAAGATCTCCAAGCGCGCCGGCGGCTACGTGACGCTGCGCGACCTGATCGACTGGACCAGCCGCGACGCGGTGCGCTTCTTCATGATCAGCCGCAAGGCCGACACCGAGTTCACCTTCGACGTCGACCTGGCGCTGAAGCAGAACGACGAGAACCCGGTGTTCTACGTGCAGTACGCCCATGCGCGCATCAGCAAGGTGCTGCGCGACTGGGTGGCCGAGCACGGCGGCGACCTCGACGCGCTGAAGGGCGCCGACCTGTCGCTGCTCGCCGCGCCGACCGAGGCCGCGCTGCTGCTGAAGCTGGCCGAGTACCCCGACATGCTGACGCATGCCGCGGCCGACCTGGCGCCGCACGACGTCACCTTCTACCTGCGCGACGTCGCCAGCGCCTTCCACAGCTATTACGCGGCCGAGCGTTTCCTGGTGACCGACAACCCCAGCCTGACGCGCGCCCGCCTCGCGCTGCTGGCCGCCACCGCCCAGGTGCTGCGCAATGCGCTGCAGGTGCTGGGCGTGGCCGCCCCCGACCGGATGTAATGGAGAACGCATGAAAAGCCAACGTGGCGGTTTTGTCCTGGGGCTGATCATCGGCCTGCTGATCGGCCTGGCGCTTGCGCTGGGCGTCGCGCTGTACATCGCGAAGGTGCCGGTGCCCTTCATCAACAAGGTGCCGCAGCGAACGGCCGAACAGGACGCGGCCGAGGCCGAGAAGAACAAGAACTGGGACCCGAACGGCTCGCTGTCGGGCAAGGTGCCGGTGCGCTCGGGCAGCCAGGCCGCCAGCGGCGTCGTGGCAGCGCCGGCACCGGCCTTCCCGCCGTCCGTCCCGACCGGCGCGCCGCCCGTCGTGTCGACGCCGGCCGCCAGCACCTCGCGCCGCGACCCGGCGGCCATCCTCGAGGGCCGGGCCGCGAGCACCACGGCCGCACCGGCCGCGGCCACGCCGCCGGTGGTCACGTCCACCAAACCCGGCTCCGATGCGTTGAGCTACTTCGTCCAGGCAGGCGCTTTCGGCCGCGTCGAGGATGCCGAGCAGCAACGCGCCAAATTGGCGATGATGGGCCTGCAGGCCAGGATCACCGAACGCGAGCAGGCCGGCCGCACGATGTTCCGGGTGCGCCTCGGCCCCTACGACAAGAAGGAAGACGCCGACCTGGCGAAGGAAAAACTGGATGGCGTGGGCGTGGAATCGGCGCTGGTCCGCGTGCAGAAGTAAAGAAGTGAAGAACTGGCCGGGGTTCGGCAACGGCCCTGAACTTTCGCATCCGACACCGACTCCACCGCTCGTCGTTGACCCTTACCACTTTGGAACACTGAACATGAACCGTCGCGATTTCTCGGCACAGTTGGTTGGAGCAAGCCTGGGCACCCTCGCCCTGTCGACCAGCACCGGCGCCCTGGCACAAGGCGCCGCCCCGGTCGAAGGCACCAACTACGTCAAGTTCGCCCAGCCGGTGTCGCCGGCCACGCCGGGCAAGATCGAGGTGGTGGAATTCTTCTGGTACGGCTGCCCGCACTGCAACGCCTTCGAGCCTGCACTCGACGCCTGGCAGAAGAAGCTGCCGGCCGATGTGGTGTTCCGCCGCGTGCCGGTGGCATTCCGCGACGAGCCCTTCGTCGCGCACCAGAAGATCTTCTACGCGCTCGAATCGATGGGCAAGGTCGAGGCGATGCACCGCAAGGTCTTCTACGCGATCCACAACGAGCACGCCCGCCTCGACAAGCCCGACGAGATCGCTGCGTTCATGGCCAAGAACGGCATCGACAGCGCCAAGTTCCTCGAGGCGTACAACTCGTTCTCGACGCAGACCAAGACCAAGCAGGCTGCCAAGCTGGCCGAAGGCTACAAGCTCGACGGCGTGCCGGCCCTGGGCATCAACGGCCGCTACTTCACGTCGGGGTCGCTGGCCGGCACCAACGAGCGCATGCTGCAGGTCACCGACTTCCTGATCCAGAAGTCCCGCGCCGGCGGTTGAGCGCCCGAAGTCGGTGCAACGCCGACTTCATCTGGTAACCCCGACGGCATGAAACTGTGGCTAGAATGGCCTGCAAGTTTCATGCCGCAATGACTCCACTTACCTACACCTCCTCGTTGTTCCGCTGCCGCCTGGCGCTTGTCGCCGCCGGCTGCCTGCTTGCCGCGGCGCTGCCGGTCCAGGCCGAACGGGCCGACCGGCTGAAGAAGATGGAAGTCGAATCCGACCAGCCCGGCAAGGTCGACCTGATCAACCAGCTGGTGGTCTTCAACGGCAATGTCGTCGTCAGCAAGGGCACGATGCTGATCAAGGCGGCGCGCATCGAGGTGCGCGAAAGCGCAGACGGCTACCAGTCCGCCATCGCGGTCGGCACGCCGACCCAGCCGGCCAGCTTCCGCCAGAAGCGCGAAGGCGTGAACGAATTCGTCGAAGGCGAGGCGGAGCGCCTCGAATTCGACAGCAAGCTCGACACCATCCGCTTCGTCAACAAGGCCTCGGTGCGGCGCCTGCGCGGCACCGCGGTGGCCGACGAGGTGACCGGCGCGCTGATCACCTACGACGGCACGGCCGAGCTGTTCACCGTGGCCGGCGGCAGTGCCGCGGTGACCCCGGCCAACCCGACCGGCCGCGTGCGCTACGTGTTCACGCCGAAGGAAGGCACGCCGGCCGCCGCCGAAGCGGCATCGCAAGCCGCCTCGCAGCCCGCAGCGCAACCCGCGCCGGGAGCACGCCGTTGAGCGCCGTGCCGGTCTCTCCTTCCGCGATGCCGTCCGACGCCAGCCGGCTCGAAGCCATCGGCCTGCAGAAGACCTACGGCGCCCGCAAGGTGGTCAAGGACGTGCGGCTGTCGGTGCGCAGCGGCGAGGTCGTCGGACTGCTCGGACCGAACGGCGCCGGCAAGACCACCAGTTTCTACATGATCGTCGGCCTGGTCCGCGCCGACGACGGCCAGATCCTGATCGACGGCCAGCGCGTCGAGCGCCTGCCGATCCACCAGCGCTCGCGCCTCGGCCTGAGCTACCTGCCGCAGGAAGCCTCGATCTTCCGCAAGCTGACCGTCGAGGAGAACATCCGCGCGGTGCTCGAGCTGCAGCGCGGCCCCGACGGCAAGGAGTTGCCGAAAGCCACCGTCGACAAGCTGCTCGGCGACCTGCTGAACGACCTGAGCATCGAGAAACTGCGCGACAGCCCGGCACCGGCGCTGTCGGGCGGCGAGCGCCGGCGCGTCGAGATCGCCCGGGCGCTGGCCACGCAGCCGCGCTTCATCCTGCTGGACGAGCCGTTCGCCGGCGTCGACCCGATCGCGGTGATCGAGATCCAGCGCATCATCGGATTCCTGAAGAGCCGTGGCATCGGTGTGCTGATCACCGACCACAACGTGCGCGAAACGCTGGGCATCTGCGATCGCGCCTACATCATCAGCGAGGGGCGCGTGCTCACCGAGGGCACGCCGGCCGAGATCGTCGACAACGCCGATGTGCGAAAGGTCTACCTCGGCGAACACTTCCGCATGTAAGGGGCTGACGACATGAAGCCCTCCCTTCAGGTCCGCCTGTCGCAGCACCTGGCCTTGACGCCGCAGCTGCAGCAGTCGATCCGGCTGCTGCAGCTGTCCACGCTCGAACTCCACCAGGAAGTCGAGCAGATGCTGGAGCAGAACCCCTTCCTCGAAGCCGAGCAGGAAGAAGCCGGCGCGACCGAGCCGATGGTCGAGCGCCTGACGGTGTCGGAGCGCAATGCCGAGCGCGAGACCGAGAGCAGCTCGGCCAGCGAAAGCTCGGCCGACAGCGCGCCCGACGAAGCCGCCGGCGTCGACAGTGCCGAGTTCGGCGCGACCGAGCGCGAGGACTGGGAGAACGGCACCGAGCGCGACGATTTCGACGGCATCCGCGAAACGCCCAGCGCCGCCGGCAGCGGCAGCAATGCCGACGACGACTTCGACGGCCAGGACCGCAACCCGCAGGCCCCCAGCCTGCAGGAACACCTGCGCGAGCAGCTGCTCGGCATGCGCGTGAGCGCCGAGGACGCCGCGGCGATCACCGTGCTGATCGAGTCGCTGGACGACGACGGCTACCTGGCCGACCCGCTCGAAGAGATCGCCACCGAACTGGCCGCCGACCCCGAGCAGCAGGAAGAGATCCTCGAGCGCCTGCAGTGCGCGCTGAAGTGGCTGCAGAACATGGAGCCGCTGGGCGTCGGCGCCCGCAACCTCGGCGAATGCCTGACGCTGCAGCTGCGTGCGCAGGAGCGCTGCGAGGCGCAGATGATCGCGATCATCATCTGCAAGCAGCACCTCGACCTGCTGGCGCGCCGCGACATGAAGAAGCTGATGGCGGCGACCGGCGCCGACGAGGAGCTGATCAAGGAAGCGCAGACGCTGATCGTCGCGCTGGAGCCGAAGCCGGGCCGCCCGTTCGCGCGCGCCGAAGCCAACATCATCGTGCCCGACGTGATCGTGCAGAAATCGGGCCGCAACTGGAAGGTCGTGCTGAACCCCGACGTGATGCCCAAGCTGCGCATCAACGACCTCTACGCGCAGGCGATCCGCCAGGGCCGCGGGGCCGGCGGCGGCAGCGCGCTGAGCTCGCGGCTGCAGGAAGCGCGCTGGTTCATGAAGAACATCCAGCAGCGCTTCGACACCATCCAGCGCGTGTCGCAGGCCATCGTCGAGCGGCAGAAGAGCTTCTTCACGCACGGCGAGATCGCGATGAAGCCGCTGGTGCTGCGCGAGATCGCCGACGAGCTGGGCCTGCACGAGTCGACCATCTCGCGCGTGACGACGGCCAAGTACATGGCCACGATGTTCGGCACCTTCGAGCTGAAGTACTTCTTCGGGTCGTCGCTGAACACCGAGGCCGGCGGCAACGCGTCGAGCACCGCGGTGCGCGCGCTGATCAAGCAGCTGGTGAGTGCCGAGGACCCGGTCAAGCCGCTGTCGGACAGCCAGCTGAGCCACATGCTCGAAGAGCAGGGCATCCAGGTCGCGCGGCGCACGGTGGCCAAGTACCGCGAAGCGCTGAAGATCGCGCCGGCGAACCTGCGCAAATCCCTTTGAACTGAACTCCGATGTGCGCTCTTCCCCTGTTCCTGCCCTGCGCCGCGGGCGTCGAAGCGCTTCTTGAAGAAGAGGTGCTGCGCATCCTGCCGACCGCCAAGGTGCATGCCGGCCGCGGCGGCGTCGCGCTCGACGGCGACCCGCTCGACGTGATGACGCTGAACCTCGAGTGCCGGCTCGCGCAGCGCGTGCTGGCCGAGGTGGCCGAAGGGCCGTACCGCGACGAGCACGACCTGTACGAGCTCGCCCGCGGCGTCGACTGGCAGCAATGGATCACGCCGGAGCACACGCTGCGCGTCGACACCACCGCGCACCGCAGCCCGCTGCGCAGCCTGAACTTCGCCGCGCTGCGCATCAAGGACGCGGTCTGCGACCAGCTGCGCGAGGCCACCGGCACGCGCCCGAGCGTCGACACCCGCCACCCCGACCTGCCGCTGCTGCTGCACGTCGGCGAGGAGCGTGCGTCGCTGTACGTCGACACCTCGGGCGAGCCGCTGTTCAAGCGCGGCTGGCGCGAGGACAAGGGCGATGCGCCGCTGAAGGAGACGCTGGCCGCCGCGATGCTGGCCGCGGCCGGCTGGCGCGGCACGCCCGAGGCCGGCGGTGCGCTGCACGACCCGTGCTGCGGCTCCGGCACCATCGCGATCGAGGCCGCGCAGATCGCCTGCGGCATCGCGCCCGGACTGAAGCGGCGCTTCGCGTTCGAGCGGCTGTTGCCGTTTGCCGATGCCGAGATGCGCGCGCAGTGGCAGCGCGTGAAGAGCCATGCGCAATCGCGCATCCACGCGAGCGCGGTGCCGATCCATGCCAGCGACGTGTCGTTCCGGATGGTCGATTTCGCGCGCCGCAATGCGCAGCGCGCCGGTGTCGAGGACGCGATCCAGTTCAACGGCGGCGATGCGCTGGAGCGACCGGCGCCGGCGCTGCCGGCCGGCCTGCCCGGCACGCTGATGATCAACCCGCCGTATGGCGAGCGCATCGAGGTGGCCGGCAAGGCACGCGCGTCGGCGCCGTCGCGCGACGAGCCGGACGGCGACAACAAGGCGCTGGCCGCCGACTTCTTCCCGCGCCTGTCGGCGCACTGGAAGCGCGCGTACACGCAGCACGACGGCGGCTGGACCGCCTATGTGCTGAGCCCGGACATGAAGCTGCCCGGCGCGATGCGCCTGAAGGAATCGAAGCGTGTGCCGATGTGGAACGGCCCGATCGAGTGCCGGCTGTTCCGCTTCGACCTGGTGGCCGGCTCGGCGCGCTGACGTCGCCCGGATCGGCATCCGGGCGACGGATCAGCGGCGCAGCAAGCTGCCGATGAGGCTCCCGATGTCACCGCCTTCGCCGCCCGCGGGCAGCTGCCCGTTCGGCGTCAGGTGATCGACCACCTGCGGCAGTACCTGCGACAGCTGCGTGGCCGCCTCGCCGTGCGACAGCCCGAGCTGCTCGGCGATCTGCGCGAGCTGGCCCGAACCGAGCACGCTCTGCAGCTGCTCGGCCGAGATCGGCAGGTTGTGCCCGGTCGACACCCACGAGCCGATCACCGAGCCGAGGCCGCCCTGCTCGAAGCGCGAGATCAGGTCGTTGAGCCCGCCGCCCGAGCCGTTCGCGTTCAGCATCGACACCACCGCGGCGATCAGCGCCGCGTGGTTGCCGCCGCCCTGGCCCGTCGGGTCACTCTGGCCGGTCACCATGCCGACCACGGAATCCAGCAGTCCCATGAGGTGCTCCTTGGAGTGGGAACCGCGATTGTGGGCGCGCCTCGTGTCGGCCACAAGACCGCTCGGCCACCCGCAGCATCGACCCGCGTCAGCCGCCGCTCGACAGCCCGAGGTGCGCCAGCACCGCGAGCGGCGCGGTGTCGGCACGCAGCACGCGCGGGCCGAGGCTCGCCGGCACGAAGCCGGCCGCGGCGGCTGCCGCCTCTTCGGCCTCGCTGAGCCCGCCCTCGGGGCCGCTCAGGAAGGTCAGCGCCCCGCCGGCCTCGGCCTGCAACGGCTCGGGCGTGCGCAGGCTCAGCACGAAACGGCGGCCGGCCGCGGGCGGCAGGCCGCGGAGCCACTCGGCGAGGCCGCGCACCGGCGCGATCACCGGCACGCGCGTGCGCCCGCACTGCTCGCTGGCCGCGGCCGCGACGCCCTGCCAGTGCGCCTGCTTCTTGTCGGCCCGCTCGCCGCTCAGCCGCAGCACCGAGCGCTCGGTCATCAGCGGCTGGATCGCCGCGACGCCGAGCTCGGTCGCCTTCTCGACCAGCGCGTCCATGCGCTCGTTGGCCGGCATGCCGAGCGCGAGCGTCACCTGGATCGGCAGTTCGCGGTCGATCGCCACGTACGCGTTCAAGCGCACGCCGACCTCGCTGCGGCCCATCCGGACGACCTCGGCCTGCCACTCGCCGCCGTCGCCGTTGAACAGCGTCAGCGGATCGCCGGGCTGCAGGCGCAGCACCTGCACATGGCGCGCGGCGCCGGGGGGGAGGCTCAATTCAAGGCCGGCCTGCATCGGCGCGGCCACATGGAAACGAGGAGGCATGGCGCGAGTTTGCCTCAGCCGTCCTGCTCGTCCAGGCCGCGAAAGCGCCGGCGCCAGGCCCGCCAACGCGTCTTCAGCCGGCGCGCGCCCCGCCACGCGGCCGAGCGGCGCAGCGCGTCCATCACGCGCTGCCGGGTCGCCCGCCACCACAGCAGTGCTCGCGCGAACCATGCGAAGCGCATCAGCTGCGACTCGGTCAGGATGAACAACCGGCCGACGATCGCGGTGCCGAGCAGCTTGGCCACGACGATCACCGTGATGCCGAGCAGCGCGTGGCCACGGTGGATGACCCACAGCGCCAGCAGCTTGATCGGAAACAGCGCGACGGCCGGTGCCAGGAACAGCAGCAGCGCGATGCGCGGCGGCGCGCTGCGCACCAGCGCCTCGAAGCGCGCGAGCGGCGGCCACTTCGCGAGCCGCGCGACGAAGGCCGTCAACGGGCGCCAGCCCCACTCCTCGATGAACAGCACAGCCGCCGCGACCACCAGCAGCACGGCACGCAGCAGCCGCCAGAACGGCCGCAGAATCCTGCGCCACAGCGGGCGCGCCGGGTCTTGCGCCAGCTCAGCCGCCGTACAGCAGGCGGCGCGCCTTGTGCGCCGCCGGCTCGCCCTTGCGCGAGCGGATCTGCTCGATCGTGCGGTCGGCGACGTCGCGCAGTTCCTCGATCGTGCTGGCCTTCTCGACCGCCAGCGTCAGCGTGAAGCCGCGCAGGCCGAGCTCGCTGGAGATCATCTGCGTCAGCGTGGCAGTGAACTTCGCGTAGTCGAGCTCACCCGGGTCGACCGGGGTGCCGACGCCCGGCGCCGCCGGTGCGGCTGCCGGGGCCGCTGCCGCCGGCGCATGGAGCCGCGAACTGCCGCTGCCCGACACCGGCGCGATCAGGCCCAGCGCCTCGAGCGCGCGGAAATCCTCGATCGTCACGCCGACCACGTTGGCGAGCAGCATCTCCTCGGACTTCGCGCCGTCGATCAGCAGCAGCAGGTTGCGCTGCGCCCTTTCCTTGACGCGCGTGCGGGCCGTCATCTCGATGCGTCCCGCGTCAGTTTTGGTCCAGATCACCAGGGCTCTCCCAAGGGCGCGGCGCGGCAGGCCTGCCGCGGCCCGAATTTATCAGCATGCGCCGTCTGCGGGGCGCTCGCCCAGCGCATCGTCAGGTCTTGTCGCGCAGTTCGCGCCGCAGGATCTTGCCGACCGGGCTCTTCGGCAACTCGGTGCGGAACTCCACCACCTTCGGCCGCTTGTAGCCGGTCATGTTGGCCTCGCAGTACGCCCGCACCTCGGCCTCGGTCAGCGCCGGGTTCTTGCGCACGATCACCAGCTTCACCGCCTCGCCGGCCTTCGCGTCGGGCACGCCGATCGCGGCGCATTCGAGCACGCCCGGCATCTGCGTGACCACGTCCTCGACCTCGTTCGGGTAGACGTTGAAGCCGCTGACCAGGATCATGTCCTTCTTGCGGTCGACGATCTTGAAGTAGCCGTTGCCGTCCACCGTGCCGATGTCGCCGGTGCGGAAGAAGCCGTCGGCCGTCATCACCTTCGCGGTCTCGTCGGGGCGCTGCCAGTAGCCGGCCATCACCTGCGGGCCGCGGATCGCGATCTCGCCCGGCGTGCCCAGCGGCACCTCGCGGCCGTCGTCGTCGAGCAGCGCGAGCTCGGTCGACGGCAGCGGCAGCCCGATGGTGCCGGTGTAGGCCGTGCTGTCGGTCGGGTTGCAGGTGGCCGACGGCGAGGTCTCCGACAGGCCGTAGCCTTCGCAGATCGGGCAGCCGGTCTTCTCGAGCCACAGCTTGGCCGTGGCCTGCTGCACCGCCATGCCACCGCCGACCGAGATCTTCAGGTGGCTCCAGTCGACGGTGTTGAACAGCGCGTGGTTGGCCATCGCGTTGAACAGCGTGTTGACGGCCGGCAGGCTGTGGAACGGCTGCTTCGCCAGCTCCTTGAACACCCCCGGGATGTCGCGCGGGTTCGGGATCAGCAGGTTGCAGCCGCCGGTGCGCATCGACAGCATCATGTTCGAGGTGAAGCCAAAGATGTGGTACAGCGGCAGCGCGCACACCGACATGATCTGCGTGCCGCTCGGCACCTTGCGCATCGCCGGCTGGTACCAGGCCTCGGCTTGCAGCGTGTTGGCGACCAGGTTGCGGTGCAGCAGCACCGCGCCCTTGCTGACGCCGGTGGTGCCGCCGGTGTACTGCAGCACCGCGATGTCGTCGAGCTTCAGCGTGGCCGGCTTCAGCGTCGCGCGCTTGCCGCTGGCGATCGCATCGTTGTACGGCACCACGCCGGGCAGCTCGAAGGCCGGCACCAGCTTCTTCACGTTGCGCACGACGTAGTTGACGATCAGCCCCTTCGGGAAGCCGAGCATGTCGCCCATCGTCGCGAGGATGATCTTCTTCGTCGGCACCGCGGCCAGGCAGGCCTGCAGCGTCGCGGCGAAGTTCTCGATGATCAGGATCGCCTTCGAGCCGGAGTCCTTCAGCTGGTGCTCCAGCTCGCGCGGCGTGTACAGCGGATTGACGTTGACCACCACCATGCCGGCACGCAGGATGCCGGCGACCGCGATCGGGTACTGCGGCACGTTGGGCATCATGATCGCGACGCGGTCGCCCTTCTCGAGGCCGAGCGACTGCAGGTAGGCGGCGAACGCGCGCGAGGCGTCGTCGACCTGGCGGAACGTGAAGACCTTGCCCATGAACTTGTAGGCGGGCAGGTCGGCGTACTTCTTCAGGCTTTCGTCGATCAACGCGGTGAGCGACGTGTACTGCTCGACATCGATCTGCTCCGGCACCCCGCTGGGGTACTGCTTGAGCCAAGTCTTATCCATCTGGGGTCTCCGGAAACGAACGGGCGATTCTGGCCCATGCCCTTCGCACGCCCCCTAAGGTGTTTCACCTGAAGTGCGGCAGGAGTTGGGATCGACATGGGGTGCGACACGATTGACGCTCCTGGAGGCTTCCCGTACGCTTTCGGCGAATTGGTCAGACCACCAGACCAATCCATTGTGACCCACCGGAAACCTCCATGACTCTTTCGACCAACCCACGGCTGGCCGGCAAGACCGCCCTCGTCACCGCGGCCGGCCAGGGGATCGGGCGCGCCACCGCCGAGGCCTTCGCGCGCGAAGGGGCGCGCGTGATCGCGACCGACATCAACGACGCGGCGCTGGCCGAGCTGTCGCGCATCCCGGGCATCACCGCGCAGCACCTCGACGTGCGCGACGGCGCGGCGGTGCAGTCGCTGGTGGCCGGGCTCGGGCCGCTGCAGATCCTGTTCAACGGCGCCGGCTTCGTGCATGCCGGCACCATCCTCGACTGCGACGACGCGGCCTGGGACTTCTCGTTCGACCTCAACGTGCGCTCGATGTACCGCACGATCCGCGCGGCGCTGCCGGCGATGCTGGCAGCCGGCGCAGGCGGCTCGATCATCAACGTCGCGTCGGTGGCCGGCAGCATCAAGGGCGCGCCGAACCGCTTCGTCTACGGCACGACGAAGGCGGCGGTGATCGGCCTGACCAAGTCGGTCGCGGCGGACTTCGTCGCGAAGGGGATCCGCTGCAACGCGATCTGCCCGGGCACGGTCGAATCGCCGTCGTTGCGCCAGCGCATCGAGGCGCAGGCATCGGCCAGCGGGCAGACGGTGGCGCAGGTCCAGGCGGCGTTCGTCGCCCGGCAGCCGATCGGCCGCGTCGGCAGCACCGCCGAGATCGCCGCGCTGGCGGTGTATCTTGCGTCCGACGAATCGGGGTTCACCACCGGGACGTCGCAGATCATCGATGGTGGTTGGTCCAACTGAAAGAGAAGTCCATGAAACTGATGCGCCACGGCCCGAAGGGCTCCGAGCAACCTGCGCTGGTCGATGCTGACGGCAACCTGCGCGACCTGTCCGGCGTGCTCGCCGACATCAACGCGTCGACGCTGTCGCCGCACGGGCTGAAGCGCCTGCACGAGCTGAACCCGTCGACGCTGCCGCTGGTCGCGCAGCCGGGGCGCATCGCGCCGCCCTGGTCGGGCCTCGGCAAGTTCATCTGCATCGGCCTGAACTACGCCGACCACGCGGCCGAATCCGGCCAGCCGGTGCCGGCCGAGCCGGTGATCTTCATGAAGGCGATCAGCGCGGTGATCGGCTGCAACGACGCGGTGGTGCTGCCGAAGAATTCGCTGAAGAGCGACTGGGAGGTCGAGCTCGGGGTCGTGATCGGCAGCACGGCGCGCTATGTGTCCGAAGCCGATGCGCTGGACCACGTGGCCGGCTTCTGCGTCGTCAACGACCTGTCGGAGCGCGAGTACCAGCTGGAGCGCGGCGGCACCTGGGACAAGGGCAAGGGCTGCGACACCTTCGGCCCGGTCGGCCCGTGGCTGGTCACGAAAGACGAGGTGCCCGATCCGCAGAACCTGTCGATGTGGCTGGAGGTCAACGGCAAGCGCTTCCAGAACGGCAGCACGAAGACGATGGTGTTCAACGTGGCGCACCTGGTCAGCTACGTCAGCCGCTTCATGACGCTGCACCCGGGCGACCTGATCAGCACCGGCACGCCGCCGGGCGTCGGCATGGGGCAGAAGCCGCAGCTGTTCCTGAAGGCGGGCGACAAGATGCGCCTCGGCATCCAGGGCCTGGGCGAACAGCAGCAGACGGTGCATGCCTGGAACCCGGAGCTCATCGACGGCTGAGTCCCGCATCCCGGATTGGCATCCAGGCTACGACCATGAACGCGCCCACCCTCCGCATTCATCCCGCCGACGACGTCGTCATCGCGCGGCGCCAGCTGGTGTCGGGCACGCGCATCGAGGCCGAGGACGTGACCGTCAGCGGCCTGATTCCCCCGGGCCACAAGCTCGCGGTGCGCGACATCGCCGCCGGCTCGCCGGTGCGTCGCTACAACCAGGTGATCGGCATCGCGCGCCAGCCGATCGCGGCCGGCCAGCATGTGCACACGCACAACCTGGAGTTCTCGAGCTTCGAGCGCGACCCCTCGATCGGCGTCGACGCGCACCCGACGGCCTTCGTCGAGACCCCGGCCACGTTCCAGGGCATCGTGCGCGCCGACGGTCGCGTCGCGACGCGCAACTACGTCGGCATCCTGACCTCGGTGAACTGCTCGGCCACCGTCGCCCGCGCAATCGCCGACCACTTCCGGCGCGACATCCACCCCGAGGCGCTGGCCGCGTTTCCGAACGTCGACGGCGTGGTCGCGCTGACGCACGGTGCCGGCTGCGCGACCGATAGCGAGGGCGAGCCGCTGCAGGTGCTGCGCCGGACGCTGGCCGGGTATGCGCGGCACCCGAACTTCGCGGCGCTGCTGGTGGTCGGCCTCGGCTGCGAGACCAACCAGATCGCCGGCATCGGGCTCGCCGATGGCCCCCGCCTGCACAGCTACAACATCCAGGATGCCGGCGGCACCGCGAAAGCAGTGGCGCGCGGCATCGCGCTCGTGAGCGAGATGCTGCCCGACGCGAACCGCACGCGCCGCGAGCCGGTCAGCGCCAGCCACCTGTGCGTCGGCCTGCAGTGCGGCGGCTCCGACGGCTACTCCGGCATCAGCGCAAACCCGGCGCTCGGCGCGGCGGTCGACCTGCTGGTGCGCCATGGCGGCACCGCGATCCTGTCGGAGACGCCCGAGATCTACGGCGGCGAACACCTGCTGACGCGGCGCGCGGTGTCGCCCGCGGTCGCCGACAAGCTGCTTGCGCGGCTGCGCTGGTGGGAAGACCATTGCGCGCGCAACCATGCCGAGATGGACAACAACCCGTCGGCCGGCAACAAGGCCGGCGGACTGACGACCATCCTCGAGAAATCGCTGGGCGCGATCGCGAAGAGCGGCACCACCAACCTGGTCGACGTGTTCGAGTACGCCGAGCCGGTCACGGCGCACGGCCTGGTCTTCATGGACACGCCGGGCTACGACCCGGTCAGCGCGACCGGCCAGGTGGCCGGCGGCGCCAACCTGATCTGCTTCACGACCGGCCGCGGCTCGGCCTACGGCTGCGCGCCGTCACCGTCGCTGAAGCTGTCGACCAACACCGCGCTGTGGCTGCGCCAGCAGGACGACATCGACATCAACTGCGGCAGCATCGTCGACGGCAGCGCATCGGTTGCCGCGCTCGGCGAGCAGATCTTTGCGCAGATGCTGGCCACCGCGTCCGGCGAACTGACGAAGAGCGAACGCCACGGCTACGGCCAGAACGAGTTCGTACCGTGGCAGTTCGGGGCCGTCATGTGACATGGAGCCCCTCGCCCGGTGGGTACACCGGGCGGCCCCCCCGAGGGGACGCGGGCCGGCCCTTCGACAAGCTCAGGACAGGCTTGGGGCGGCCCGGCGCTCGGCCCGCTCAATGCCCCAGCAGGCGCGGCAGCGTCAGCGACAAGGCCGGCCAGTAGGTCACCAGCACCAGGAACCCGATCATCGTCAGCAGCCACGGCCACACCGCGACCGTCAGCTCGGTGATGCCCATCTTGCTGATGCCCGACGCGACGTACAGGTTCAGCCCGACCGGCGGGTGGCACATGCCGACCTCCATGTTCACCGCCATCAGGATGCCCAGGTGGATTGGGTTCACGCCCAGCTTGCAGGCCACCGGGTACAGGATCGGCGCCATGATCAGCACGATCGCCGACGGGTCCATGAAGTTGCCGGCCACCAGCAGGATGATGTTGACCAGCAGCAGGAACACCACCACGCCGAAGCCCTGGCCGGTCATCCACGCCGCCATCGACTGCGGGATCTGCTCCGAGGTCAGCAGGAACGAGAACAGCACCGCGTTGGTGATGATGTACAGCAGCATCGAGCTCATCGCCGCCGCATTGCGCAGCACCTTCGGCACGTCGGCGAGCTTCAGGTCCTTGTAGATGAACACCGAGATCACGAACGCGTACACCGCCGCGATCGCCGCCGCCTCGGTGGGCGTGAACACGCCCGAGTAGATGCCGCCGATCACGATGACGATCAGCGCGATGCCCCAGAACGCCTCGCGGAAGGCCTTCCAGCGCTCGCCCCAGCTGGCGCGCGGCAGCCGCGGGTAGTCGTACTTGCGCGCCCGGTACCAGGTGGTCACGCCCAGCAGCAGCGACAGCAGCAGCCCCGGCAGCACGCCGGCGATGAACAGGTCGCCGACCGACGCGGTGGCGACCGGCTGGCCGTCCGGCCCGGTCGCGTTCATGCCGTTGGTCGCGATCGAGAAGATCACCAGGTTGATCGACGGCGGGAACAGGATGCCCAACGCGCCCGAGGTGGTGATGACGCCGGCCGAGAAGCGCTTCGGGTAGCCGGCCTTCTGCATCGCCGGCAGCAGGATGGTGCCGACCGCGACCACGGTGGCCACCGACGAGCCCGAGATCGCCGCGAACAGCGCACAGGCCAGCACGCCCGCGAGCCCGAGCCCGCCGTAGAAGTGCCCGACCATCGTCGACGCGAAGTGGATCATCCGCCGCGCCGCCCCCCCGTTGGTCAGGAAGTTGCCGGCCAGGATGAAGAACGGGATCGCCATGATCTCGAACTTCTCGAGGCCGGAGAACAGCTTGAGCCCGATCGACGCGATCGGCTCGTTGGTCATGCCGAAGAAGAAGCCCAGCACCGTGAGGCCGAGCGCGATGGAGACCGGCATGCCGGTCAGCATCAGCAGCACCAGCAGGCCGAAGATGATCAATGCATTCATGTTGCGGCCTCCGCCTCGTCCAACCCGTCCACGTGCGCGATCTCGTGGTGCGGCAGCTGGCCGTGCCGCCAGTAGGTCCACATCACCTGCAGGAAGCGGAAGCACATCAGGTACGACGCCAGCGGGATGCAGGCGTACGGGATCCAGGTCGGCACTTCCAGGTCGGGCGAGGTCGGACCCTCGGGCACATCGCCGACATCCCAGCCGAACAGGCTGAACAGCGCGTGGTGGAAGCCGTTGTCCCAAACGAACACCGCGCCCATCGTGCCGACCGTCGCGGTGAAGACCACGCCACCGGCCAGCCCGACCAGCGTCAGCCATCGCGCCTGCCGCGGCGGCAGTGCGCGCACCAGCGTGTCGACACCGACGTGCGTGCCGTGGCGCACGCCGTAGGCCGCGCCGAACTTCGCCATCCAGACGAACATGTAGATGCACAGCTCCTGCGCCCAGCTCAGGTTCAGCCCGAGCAGGAAGTCCTGCACCGGCTGCAGCAGCGGCGGGTAGTGAGCGGCGGCCGCATAGCGGTGCACCACGGCGACGAAGATCAACAGCGTCGCCGCGCCCATCAGCGCAGCGATCAGCCATTCCTCGAGGTGGTCGAGGAAGCGGTTCACGGACCGCAGCACCGGCGCGACCATGGCCCTGCCCTACTTCGCGGGGACGAAGCCGGCGGCCTTGTACACCGCGTCGATCGTCGACTGGCCGACGCGCGACGCCATCTCCTTGTGCACCGGCATCAGCGCCTTCTTCCACTCGTCGAGCTCGGCCGCGGTCGGCGTGTAGATCGTGGTCTTGCCGCTGGCGCGCATCTTCTCGAGGTCGTCGATGTTCTCCTTGGTCGCCATGTCGTTGGCGAAGGCGGTCGCTTCCTTCAGCGCGCCTTCGAGGAGGGTGCGCAGGTCGGCCGGCAGGCCGTCCCAGAACTTCTTGTTGACGATCACCGCATAGGCCAGGTGGCCGTGGTTCGAGATCGTCGTGTGCTTCTGCACCTCGTAGGTCTTCTGCGTGTAGAAGTTCGACGGCACGCCCTCGCAGCCGTCGACCACGCCGGACTGCAGCGCCTGGTACAGCTCGCTGAAGGCCATCACCTGCGGCACCGCGCCGAGCGCGCGCATCTCGGCATCGAGCACCTTCGAGCTCTGGATGCGCATCTTCAGGCCCTTGAAGTCGGCCACCTTGTGCAGCGGCTTGTTGGCACTCATGATGTGGAAGCCGTTGTCCCAGTACGCGAGGCCCTTGACGCCCTTGGGCTCGAGCTTCTTGAACAAGTCCGCGCCGACCGGCCCTTCGGTCACCGCGCGGAACGCGGCCTGGTCCTTGAAGATGAACGGCAGGTCGAAGACCTCGAATTCCTTGACGCCCAGCGGGCCGAACTTGGCGAGCGACGGCGCGAGCATCTGCACCGAGCCGAGCTGCAGCGCCTCCATCTCTTCCTTGTCCTTGTAGAGCTGGCTGTTCGGGTAGACATCCACCTTCACGCGGCCGCCGCTGCGCTGCTCGGCCAGTTCCTTGAAGCGCTGCGCGCCGTTGCCCTTCGGCGTGTCGGGGGCGACGACGTGGCTGAACTTGATGACGATCGGCGCCTGCGCGAACGTCTTCGGGGCGGCCACCGCCAACGCGGCGGCGGCGAGCGCACTGCGGCGCGTGATGGAAAGCTTCGCGGACTGCGTCATGTCTTGTCTCCGGGGGTCTGTGCTGCGGCCGGATTCTGGTCGGCGGCCCGGCGCGCGGGAAGTTGTGGAGTTCCACATTTCGACGCCGCCGGTCGCACGCCGGCGGCCCGCGAACCTAGACTTCGCGCCATGCCCGCACCGGCCGATCCGCCCCGCCACCCCGCGCTCGCGCTGCCGCCGCGCCCGAAGCTGCGGCGCGGCCTGTGGGCGCTGCCGCTGCTGCTGTCGCTGGTGTTCGTCGCCGGCGTGCTGCTGTGGCTGCGCGCATCGGAACAGGCCGACCTGGAGGAGCAGCGGCTCGCGCTGGTCTCCGACGCGCTGTCGCTGGAGACGCAGGCCAGCGCGCGCATCGAGCGCGAGACGCTGCTGCTGAAGGATGTCGCGACGCGGCTGGATCAGCGCGCTGCAGGCGCGCCCGCGCTCGCGACGCTGCCCGAGGCGCAGCAGGGCCTGCACCGCTTCTGGATCAGCCTGACCTGGCTCGACGCCGCCAACCGGCTGGTCGCACAGCTGCCCGACGGCCCCGACGGCGCACGCAGCGGCCCCGGGCTGTCGGCCCACCTGTCGGCGCCGCTCGCGTCCGGCGGCACGCTGGTGGCCCGCTACTCGCCCGGCGAGATGCTGCGCCAGACGGTGCCGTGGTGGCTGGCCCGCAAGTACGACGTGCGGCTGCTCGACAGCTTCGATGCGGTGATCGCGTCGACCACCGAAGACCGGCCGCTGGAAGGCCGCCAGAGCTGGCGCATCAGCATGGCGCCGGCGCTGGCCGACGGCTACCTCGAGCTGACCGCGCGCGACGTGGTGCCGCGCTGGTACCACGGGCTGCCGGTCGCGATGGTGGCCGGCTTCGTCGCGCTGATCGCGGCCATCACGGGGATGCTGCGGCGGCAGATGCATGGCGTGTCGCGCGCCGAGGCGGCGTGGCGCACCGAGGCCGCGTGGCGCCAGGCGATGGAGGATTCGCTGACGGTCGGCCTGCGCGCCCGCGACCTCGACGGCCGGCTCGTCTACGTGAACCGCACGCTCGCCGACATGGTCGGCTACGAGCCGCACGAGCTGGTCGGCCTGCTGCCGCCGATGCCGTACTGGCCCGCCGATTCGCACGAGGAGATCATGCAGCGCCACCTGCGCAACATGGCCGGCCAGGCCCCGCGCGAAGGCTACGAGGCGCGCTGGCGGCACCGCGACGGACGGCTGTTCGACGTGATGGTGTTCGAGGCGCCGCTGGTCGACGCGCGTGGCGTTCACATCGGCTGGATGGGCTCGATCCTCGACATGACCGAGCGGCGCCGGCTCGAGGAACGCGAGCGCCGCCAGACCGAGACCATGGCCCACCACGGCCGGCTGACGATGCTGGGCGAGGTGGCCTCGACGCTGGCGCACGAGCTGAACCAGCCGCTGACGGCGATCGCGAGCTACAACGCCGGCGTGATGAATTCGATGCTCAAGCTGCCGTCGCCCGACCCGGTGGTGATGCGCGCGCTGAAGCGGCTCGGCGAGCAGGCAGCCCATGCTGGCGCGATCGTGCAGCGCATCCGCGAATTCCTGACGCGGCGCGAGCCGCGGCTGGAGCCGTGCACGCTGAATGTGGTGATCGAAGGCGGCGTCGCGCTGCTGCGCCGCGAGCTGCAGCGCCAGCAGGTGCAGGTGGTCCTGCAGCTCGATGCCGCGCTGCCGGTGATCGTCGCCGATGCGGTGCTGATCGAGCAGGTGGTGATCAACCTGGTGCGCAACGCCGGCGATGCGCTGGCGCAGCGGCCGGGCGAGCGCCGCATCGTCGCCGGCAGCTCGCTGAGCGCCGACGGCCGCTTCGTGCGTATCGACGTGCGCGACAACGGCCCCGGGCTCGGCGGGCTCGGCATCGAGGCGTTGTGCGCGCCGTTCTTCTCGACCAAGGCGGAAGGCATGGGCATGGGCCTCGCGATCTGCCGCTCGATCATCGAGGCGCATCACGGCATGTTCGACGCGACCAATGCCCCCGGCGGCGGGGCGCTGTTCACCCTGACGCTGCCGGTGAACCTGGCGGCTTCGGAACTCTCGATGGAGGATGGCGCATGAACGCTGGCGTGGTCTACCTGGTCGATGACGAGGCGGTGGTGCTGGATGCGCTCGGCTTCCTGCTGACGTCGCACGGCCTCGACGTGCGGCCGCACGGCAGCGGCCCGGCGCTGCTGGCGACGCTGGACGCCGCACCGCGACCGCTGCCCGGCGTGTTCCTGCTCGACATCCGGATGGAGCCGATGTCGGGCCCTCGGCTGCACGACGAGCTGATCGCGCGCGGGCTGCGCAACCCGGTGCTGTTCCTCAGCGGGCACGGCGACATCCCGATGGCGGTCGAGGCGCTGAAGAAGGGCGCGTTCGATTTCCTCGAGAAGCCGTACGTCGACAACGCGCTGGCCGACCGCGTCGCGCAGGCGCTGGCGGTCGATGCCGCGATGCAGCGCCAGGGCGCGCAGGTGGCCGAACGGCAGGCGCGGCTGTCGAGCCTGACCGAGCGCGAGCACGAGGTGATGCTGCGCGTGGCGGCCGGCAAGCTGAACAAGGTGATCGCCGACGAGCTGCACGTGTCGGTGCGGACGGTCGAGGTGCACCGGGCGCGGGTGTACGCGAAGCTGGGGGTGCGCTCGGCGGCGGAGGTGGCCACGGTGCTCGCGGCACCTGGGAGCTGACGACCGGGAGACTATGCAGTCCTGGGTGGAGCATCCGTGATCTGCTCTTCGAGCAGTTCGACCAGCAGCGCGTGCAAGGGGGCCAGATCGACGGCACCCGCGGCCATCGATGCATCAGCGTGCCGCAGGCCGAGTTCGTACCGCGGGTGCTCGCGGCGGATGAGTTCCGGAAGAATGGTCGCGCCTGACAACCACTGCTCCGCTTTGACGCACAACACGAAGTAGCACGCCGCTCTCGCGGTGCGTCCGTTGCCGTTGATGAACGGGTGGATCCAGTTCAAGCGCCACAGGACGAAGGCGGCAAGACCGACCGAGTCTGCGGCCTCCCACTCCCGGTTGACCGTGTTGACGAAGTCATCCATCAACGCTTGAACCCGGTAGTGCGGTGGAGGCTCATGCTCGCCGACGAAAACCTGACAAGGCCGATAGTCGCCCGCGTAGGCATGCAGGCAGGCAATTGCCTGGAAGTTCAATGCCTTCAGCACCTGCGACGACAGGAATGGACGGCCTACCGCGAGGCTGGCCTCCACGACAGACCTCAAGAAGCTGTACTGGCGAATGCCGTTCTCGACGGTCAGTGCTCCGTAGGTGGGGTGATGCTCGTCGTCTCCCACCAGGTCGAACAAGATCACGACTTGCTCACGCTTCCGTCGTGTTCGAGGAGGATCTGGCGAACCTGTTCGCGCGTGATCCCACTGTCGGGCTTCAACGACCCGAAGACGAATGAGATCCGCTGTTCCAGGATTTCTGCCGCAGACGGTTTGCGCCCCACGGTCTGCTGCAGCTTGCTCAACAGTTCGGGACGGGTCTTCAGTCCGAGAAAGACCTTCATGGCTGCTCTCCTCTGCCGGAGGTTGTTGGGGCACTCGCCAGCGCCCCGAGAATGCGGAATATCCCACCGCGAATCAATGGTTGGAGACTGCCCTGTGTAACTCCCACCGCGCGAAGGTTCCACCGACACCGCAGTTTTCTGCGGCATCGCCCGTTTGACCTTACATTTCCGGGCATGCCCAGTGTCAACATCAATCCCGTGGTCCGGGCCTTGTTGAGCGATCCGAAGACGCGCCAGGAGTACCGGCGTCAGCTGATTGCCAGCCCGCCGCAGCAGGACGAAGGCCGGCGCATCGAGCTCGAAGACGAGCGCGGCCGCATCGTCCGCCTGAAGGTGCTGCCCGCCACGCCGCCGGTCGCCCCTCGATCTTGAACTTCGCGTTCCAGGCCTTCCTGCTGCTGCTGATCTACCTGCCCGGCGCGATCTTCGTGCTGGCGGTGACCGGCAAGATCCGCGACAACGGCGAGATCCCGGTGATCTCCGGCTCGATGACCGGCCATGCGATTGCCGCGGTGCTGGCGTCGGCGGTGCTGCACACCGGGTGGCTGCTGGCGATCCACGCGATGGGCGGCCTGTGCGGCTGCCAGCCGGCGCACCGCGAATTCTTCGCGCTGCTGACGCTGAACAACGCAACCGCGCCCTACCTCGCGGCCGAGTCGGCGATCGGCGGCGCGCTGTGGTTCGTCGCGCTGTACTTCATCAGCATCTTCGCGTTGCCGCTGGCGGCCGGGCTCGCGCTCAACGTGTGGATCGACCGCCGCGAGCTGGACATCCGCTACCGCTTCCTGCGCTTCAAGCCGCCGTGGCACTACATCCTGACCGGCGAGAACCGCTCGAACCAGGCCGGGCGCACGGTGGTGGTCGACCTGCTGGTGCAGGTCGGCGAATCGCCGGTGCTGTACAGCGGCATCCTGAGCTACTTCTCGTTCGACGAGAAGACCAAGGCGCCCGACGCGCTGGTGCTGGCGTCCGCGTTCCGCGGCGTGGTGCCCGACTTCGCCGGCACCGCCGAGCCGGAGTTCCTGACCCCGATCCCGGGCGACACCTTCGCGGTGAAGTTCAGCGAGATCAAGAACATCAACATCCAGTACGTGGATCTGGTCGATTCCTGACCGCGTGACACTCGTGTCGGGGCGTCATTGGCTCGTACAAAGGCGCGGTCGGGTGTGGGAGGCCCGTCGAGTGCCCGTATCCCGTTCGGACTGAGCTTGTCGAAGGCCTGGAGATCGTGCGCGGGGATCACCGGCGCGCTGCGGACCCACCCTTCGACACCGGCCCTCGACGAGCTCGGTCCTGCTCAGGGCGAACGGTTGCCGGGGCAGGCGCCTTTGCCGCGCCGATGCCCCCGACAAGAGTTACTCCACCGCCTTCACCATGTCCTCGACGACCTTCTTCGCATCCCCGAAGACCATCATCGTCTTGTCCATGTAGAACAGCTCGTTGTCGAGCCCCGCGTAGCCCGCCGCCATCGAGCGCTTGTTGACGATCACCGTCTTGGCCTTGTAGGCCTCCAGGATCGGCATACCGTAGATCGGGCTGCCCTTGATGTGCGCGGCAGGGTTCACCACGTCGTTCGCGCCCAGGATGATCGCGACATCGGCCTGGCCGAACTCGCCGTTGATGTCCTCCATCTCGAACACCTGGTCGTACGGCACCTCGGCCTCGGCCAGCAGCACGTTCATGTGGCCCGGCATGCGCCCGGCCACCGGGTGGATCGCGTACTTCACCGTGACGCCCTTGGCCGTCAGCTTCGCCGCGAGCTCCTTCACCGCATGCTGAGCCCGCGCCACCGCCAGGCCGTAGCCCGGCACGATCACCACCGTCTCGGCATTGCCGAGCACGAAGGCCGCATCGTCGGCGCTGCCGCTCTTCACGTTGCGCTGCGCCTGCGCGCCCGCCACCGCGGTGCCGGCCTCGCCGCCGAAGCCGCCCAGGATCACGTTGAAGAACGAGCGGTTCATCGCCTTGCACATGATGTAGCTCAGGATCGCGCCCGAGCTGCCCACCAGGCTGCCCGCAATGATCAGCATGCTGTTGTTCAGGCTGAAGCCGATGCCCGCCGCCGCCCAGCCGGAGTAGCTGTTCAGCATCGACACCACCACCGGCATGTCGGCCCCGCCGATCGGGATGATGATCAGCACGCCCATCACGAAGGCCAGCGCCAGCATCCCGAAGAAGGCCGGCCAGCTCTCGGTGAACACGAACACCAGCCCGAGGCCGACGGTGGCCAAGCCCAGCAGCAGGTTCAGCACGTGCTGCCCCGCGAACTGCACCGGCGCACCCTGGAACAGCCGGAACTTGTACTTGCCCGACAGCTTGCCGAACGCGATCACCGAGCCGCTGAACGTCACCGCGCCGATCGCCGCGCCGAGGAACAGTTCGAGCCGGTTGCCGGCGGGAATCGGCTCGCCCTTCGCGACGATGCCGAACGCATGCGGCTCGGCCACCGCCGCCACCGCGATGAACACCGCCGCCAGGCCGATCATGCTGTGCATGAAGGCGACCAGCTCCGGCATCTTGGTCATCTCGACCCGCTTGGCCATCACCGCGCCGGCGCTGCCGCCGACCAGCAGCCCGAGCAGCACCCAGCCGAGGCCGAGCGCATTGCCGTCGGCCAGCTTGACGATCAGCGCCGCGGTGGTCAGCGCCGCGATCGCCATGCCGGCCATGCCGAACAGGTTGCCGCGGATCGACGTGGTCGGGTGCGACAGGCCCTTCAAGGCCTGGATGAAGAAGACGCTGGCCACCAGGTACAGCAGCGTCACCAGGTTCATGCTCATTGCGAGCCCTCCTTCGGCGCAGCGATGGCCTTCTTCTCCTTCTTGCGGAACATCTCCAGCATGCGCCGCGTCACGAGGAAGCCGCCGAACACGTTGACGGCCGCCAGCGCGACCGCCAGCACGCCCATCGTCTTGCCGAGCGGCGTCTCGGTGAGCGCCGCGGCGAGCATCGCGCCGACGATCACGATCGCCGAGATCGCATTCGTCACCGCCATCAGCGGCGTGTGCAGCGCCGGCGTGACGGTCCACACGACGTGGTAGCCGACGTAGATCGCCAGCACGAAGATGATCAGGTTGGTCAGGGTATGGCTCACGGGATCCATCGTCGCGCTCCTTTATTTGCGGGTGACCTGGCCGCCCTGGCTCACCAGGCAGGCCACGACGATGTCGTCGTCCATCGGCACGTGGAACGTGCCCTCCTTCGTCAGCACGAGCTTCAGGAAGTCGAGCACGTTGCGCGCATACAGCGCGCTCGCGTCGGCCGCCACCAGCGCCGGCAGGTTGGTCTCGCCGACCAGCGTGACGCCGTGCTTGACCACCGTCTTGCCGGCCTCGGTCAGCGGGCAGTTGCCGCCCTGCGCGGCGGCCAGGTCGACGATCACCGAGCCCGGCTTCATCGCCTTCACCATCTCCTCGGTGACCAGCACCGGCGCGGCCCGGCCCGGGATCAGCGCGGTCGTCACGACGATGTCGGCGGCTGCGACGCGCTTGGCCACCTCGATCTTCTGGCGGTCCAGCCAGCTCTGCGGCATCGGCCGCGCATAGCCGCCGACGCCCTCGGCCGCTTCCTTCTCTTCGGCGGTCTCGTACGGCACGTCGATGAATTTCGCGCCGAGCGACTCGACCTGTTCCTTCACCGACGGCCGCACGTCGCTCGCCTCGATCACCGCGCCCAGGCGCTTCGCGGTCGCGATCGCCTGCAGCCCGGCCACGCCGACGCCGAGGATCACGACGCGCGCCGCCTTCACGGTGCCGGCCGCCGTCATCAGCATCGGGAAGATGCGCTGGTAGCGGTCGGCCGCGATCATGATCGCCTTGTAGCCGGCCAGGTTGGCCTGCGACGACAGCACGTCCATGCTCTGTGCCCGCGTGGTGCGCGGCGCGGCTTCGAGCGCGAAGCTGGTGAGCCCGGCGTCGGCCATGCGCTGCAGGCCGTCACGGTCGAACGGGTTCAGCATGCCGACCAGCGCGGTGCCGCTCTTCACCAGCGGCAGCTCGTCGGCCGACGGTGCGCGCACCTTCAGCACCAGCTCCGCACCGAAGGCCCCGGCCCGGTCGACGATCTCGGCACCGGCCGCCGCATAGGCTTCGTCGGTGACGCTGGCGGCGACGCCGGCCCCCGACTGCACGCGCAGCACATGGCCCTGCGCCTTGAGCTTCTTGACCGTCTCCGGGGTCGCGGCGACGCGCGTTTCCCCAGCCGCTGTTTCCAGCGGGACCCCTATCAGCATGGCGGACTCCTCGGGTGCGTTGTTGTGGTGCAGGTGTGCTGCGACCCGCGCGAGAGCTTACACAAAGCTTTCGCGCTCACAACCGGCACACGCCCTCACGCGATGCAGGGCCACAACACCCGCCCTTAAAATCAGCCGGATGTCCTCCCGTTGGAAACCCAGCGTCACCGTTGCCGCGATCGTCGAACACCTGGGCCGCTTCCTGCTGGTGGAGGAGCACACGTCCGACGGGCTGTGCCTGAACAACCCCGCCGGGCACCTCGATCCGGGCGAATCGCCGCTGCAGGGCGTGGTGCGCGAAGCGCTCGAAGAGACCGCACGGGCGTTCGTGCCGACCGGCATCGTCGGCATCTACCTGTCGCGCACGCAGCGCGCCGGCACCGGGCGCGACACCACCTACCTGCGCATCGCGTTCCGCGGCACGGTCGGCGAGCCCGACGCGTCGCGCGCGCTCGACACCGGCATCGTGCGGGCGCTGTGGATGACGCCCGACGAGATCCGCGCGAGCGCGCACCGGCACCGCAGCCCGCTGCTGCTGCGCTGCGTCGAAGACCACCTGGCGGGCGTGAACTTCCCGCTGTCCCTCATCACGACCGACGAGTCGGTCTTCGTGCCTCCCCTTGTCGAGCGAGCCTGAAGTGAAGAAGCAACGCATCGTCGTCGGACTGTCCGGCGGCGTCGATTCCGCCGTCAGTGCCCACCTGCTGAAGCAGCAGGGGCACGAGGTCATCGGCATCTTCATGAAGAACTGGGAAGACGACGACGACAGCGAGTACTGCTCGACGCGCCAGGACTTCCTCGACGCCGCGAGCGTGGCCGACGTGCTGGGCATCGAGATCGAGCATGTGAACTTCGCGGCCGACTACAAGGACCGGGTCTTCGCCGAATTCCTGCGCGAGTACCAGGCCGGCCGCACGCCGAACCCCGACGTGCTGTGCAACGCCGAGATCAAGTTCAAGGCCTTCCTCGACCATGCGATGCGCCTGGGCGCCGAGAAGATCGCGACCGGCCATTACGCTCGCGTGCGCGAACGCGACGGCCGCTTCGAGCTGCTGAAGGGGCTGGACCCGCTGAAAGACCAGAGCTACTTCCTGCACCGGCTGAACCAGGCACAGCTGAGCAAGACGCTGTTCCCGGTCGGCGAACTGCCGAAGACCGAGGTGCGTCGCATCGCCGCCGAGATCGCGCTGCCGAACGCGGCCAAGAAGGATTCCACCGGCATCTGCTTCATCGGCGAACGCCCGTTCCGCGAGTTCCTGAACCGCTACCTGTCGAACCGGCCCGGCCCGATCAAGGACGACCGCGGCCGCGTGATCGGCGAGCACGTCGGGCTGTCGTTCTACACGCTGGGCCAGCGCAAGGGCATCGGCATCGGCGGGCTGAAGGACAAGGGCGCGATGAAGGGCGGCAGCGAGCACGCGCCGTGGTTCGTCGCCCGCAAGGACATGGCGGCCAACACGCTGTATGCGGTGCAGGGCCACGACCACCCGTGGCTGCAATCGCATGCGCTGACGGCCGACGACGCGAGCTGGGTGGCCGGCGCGCCGCCGCACGCCGGCGCGATGGCCGCGAAGACGCGTTATCGCCAGGCCGATGCAGGCTGCGTGCTCGACGGCGGCGGCGCGGCGGCGTTCAGCCTGAATTTCGGCGCCGCGCAGTGGGCGGTGACGCCGGGCCAGTCGGCCGTGCTGTACGACGGCGAGGTCTGCCTCGGCGGCGGCGTGATCGCCAGCGCCGCCTGAGGCGCGGTCACCTGGGCTTGCCGAGGTCCATCGTCCAGTAGCGGCTGTACGCGGCTCCCGACGCGCCGGGCACGCAGGCCACGCCGACCTGCGTGAAGCTCTTGCTCATCAGGTTGGCGCAGTGGCCGGCGCTGTTCTGCCAGCTGGTCATCACGCTGTCGATGCTGTTCTGGCCGGCGGCGATGTTCTCGCCGATCGCGCTCCAGCTGTAGCCCGCGGCGGTGATGCGGTCGCCAAAGCTGCGGCCGTCCTGGCTATCGTGCGAGAAATAGTTCTTCGTCGCCATGTCCTGCGAATGGCCGGCGGCGGCCTGCGTCAGCTTCTCGTTCCAGGCCAGCGCCGGTGCCGCCGGAAAGTTGCCTGAGCTGCCGCAGCTTTGCGCGCTCGCGCGGAAGGCGTTGATGCGCGCCAGCATCTGTGCATTGAAATCCGGGATGTCGCAGGTGCCGGAGGCGGCCGGGGCGGGCACGGGCGCCACCGGGGCGGCGTCGGCCGTGCCGGAGTCGCCGCTGCCGCCGCAGGCGGCGATGAACATCAACCAGGGCGCCACCAAGCGGGCGCGTCGTGAGGAGGTCGACAAGATCTGAATCCGAAGCCAGGGATTTCACAGCCTAAACGCGACCGGGCCAAGCGACACACCCAAAACGTAAGCGTTTGCTGACCCGGCGCCTGCGGCCATCCGAAGCGTGATGCACCGCACGGGCCGCCGGCACCGGCTTCAGTCGGTCGGCCGCCCGCCGATATCCGAAGGCGGTGCGGCGTGTGCCGCACCGATCGCTCACCGACCCCGACCTCCGACCCACCATGCGTTTGCGCCCTTCGTCCCCGATCCGACACGGCCTCTGTGCTGTCGCACTGTCGCTGGCCGCCGCCGCGCACGGGGCCGCCGTCAACGTCGCGGTGACCGATCCGGCCGGCCGCGCGCTGGTCGACGCGGTGGTGATGCTGGAGCCGGTCAGCGGCAAGGCCGCCGTCAAGCCGATGGCCGGCATCGAGATCTCGCAGAGCAAGCGCCAGTTCCACCCGTCGCTGACCGTCGTCACGGTCGGCACGCCGGTCACCTTCCCGAACTTCGACACCGTTCGCCACCACGTCTACTCGTTCTCACCGGTCAAGACCTTCGAGCTGAAGCTCTACGCCGGCGTGCCGAGCGCGCCGGTGGTGTTCGACCAGCCCGGCGCCGCGGTGCTCGGCTGCAACATCCACGACCGGATGAGCGCCTGGGTCGTCGTCGTCGACACGCCGTACTTCGCCCGCACCGGTGCCGACGGCCGCGCCCGCGTCGAAGGCGTCCCGCCCGGCAGCTACCGGCTGCGCGGCTGGCATGCCGGCGTCGCACCCGGCCAGGAGCTCGCGCCGCAGGCGCTCGCGATCGGCCCGGCCGACACCAGCGCCGGCATCCAGTTGCCGGTGACCGCAGGAGGCGCGCCATGACGCCGACCCCGCTGCGCGAGCTGCTGCGCCCGACCCGGTGGCCGCACTGGATCGGCAGCTCGCTCGGCACGCGCATCGTCGTGCTGTTCCTCGGGCTGCTGCTGATCGTCCAGGCCGCCAGCTTCTTCGCGATCCGCGCCAGCATCGACCGCAACGCACGCGCCTCGATCACCGAAGAGCTGCAGGTCGGCGAACGCGTGCTGACTCGCGTGCTCGACCAGAACGCGCAGAAGCTCGCCGAAGGCGCGAGCCTGCTGGCGGCCGACTACGGCTTCCGTGCCGCCGTCAGCAGCAACGACGCGGACACCACCGCGTCGGTGCTGGCCAACCACGGCGAACGCATCGGCGCCACCGTCACCGCGCTGCTCGACACCGAATTCCAGCTGCGCGCCGCCGCGCAGCCCGGGCTGCAGGAGCTGCTGCCGGTCACGCAGCGGCTGGCCGCGCGGGCGCTCGCGTCGAAGCGCGCCAGCGAGATCGTCGTGCTCGGCCAACGCCCGTTCCAGCTGGTGATGGTGCCGATGCGCGCGCCGGTCGTGGTCGGCTGGGTGCTGATGGGCTTCCCGATCGACCAGCGGCTGGTCGACGACATGCATGCGCTGTCGTCGCTGCAGGTCAGCCTGCAGGTGCGCACGAACGCGGCATCGAAGTGGTCCACCGCAGTCTCGACGCTGCCGCCGGCGACGCGCGATGCGCTGGAGAAGCAGGCGGCCTTGTCGCTGGACCGGGTGAGCGGCGACGCCCTGCCCGCCAGTTCGGCCGCACTGACACTGAGCCTGCTCGACAACGAATACAGCGGCCGCACCGTGATGCTGGCCGAACACGACGGTGCCGCCGTCTCGGCGCTGCTGCTGCGCTCGGTCGACGACGCGGTCGCGCCGTACCGCCAGCTGCAGCTGGGCCTGGCCGCGCTGACGCTGGTCGGCGTGCTGGTGTTCGGCATCGGCAGCGTGCTGACCGCGCGCCACGTGACGACGCCGCTGCGCCGCCTGGCCACCGCGGCCGAACGGCTGGGGGCCGGCGACTACTCGACGCCGCTGCGCGGCCTCACCCGCAGCGACGAGCTCGGCGACGTGGCCCGCGCATTCGAGCGCATGCGCGAGAACATCGGCGAGCAGCAGGACGAGATCCTGAAGCTCGCGTACTGGGATCCGCTGACCGCGCTGCCGAACCGCGTGCAGTTCCGCAACGCGGTGCGCGATGCGATCGTCGCCGCCGGGAAGAACGGCCGCAGCGTCTCGGTGATCATGCTCGACCTCGACCGCTTCAAGCATGTCAACGACGTGCTCGGCTATCGCTTCGGCGACCTGCTGCTGCGCGGCGTGGCCGAGCGGCTGACGCAGCAGGCGGTGCGCGGCGGCGACCTGGTCGCACGGCTGGGCGGCGACGAATTCGCGGTGCTGCTGGCCGGGCTCGATCCCGCCACCGACCTGGCGTTGACCGGCACCGTCGCCAGACGCATCCAGCAGGCCTTCGACGCGGCATTGACGCTGGAGGACCAGACGGTCGACATCAGCGCGAGCCTGGGCCTTGCAAACTGGCCGCTGCATGCCGGCGATGCCGACGTGCTGCTGAGCCGCGCTGAGGTAGCGATGTACACCGCGAAGCGCCGCCACGACGGCCCGATGGTCTACGACCCGGCGCTCGACGCCGCCAGCTCGCAGACGCTGTCGCTGCTGAGCGAGCTGCGCCATGCGGTCGACCACGACGAGCTGCGGCTGTACCTGCAGCCCAAGCTCGCGCTCGGCAATGCGCGCGTCGTCGGCGCCGAGGCGCTGGTGCGCTGGCAGCACCCGCGCCGCGGCCTGGTGCCGCCGGTGGAATTCATCCCGTTCGCCGAGCAGACCGGCTTCATCCGCGTGCTGACGCTGTGGATCTTCGAGCAGACCGCGCAGATGTGGAAGCGGCTGCACGACGGCGGCCAGACGCTGACGATCTCGGTCAACCTGTCGACGCGCGACCTGCTCGACCCCGAGCTGCCGCAGAAGTTCGATGCGCTGCTGGTGCGGCATTCGGTGCCGGCCGAGGCCTTCTGCCTCGAGATCACCGAAAGCGCGATCATGGACGACCCGCAGCGCGCGCAGGCCACGCTCGACAAGCTGAGCGCGCTCGGCTTCCGGCTGTCGATCGACGATTTCGGCACCGGCTATTCGTCGCTCGCGTACCTGAAGCGGCTGCCGGTGGACGAGCTGAAGATCGACAAGTCCTTCGTGCTGAACATGGAGAAGGACCTCGACGATGCGCGCATCGTGCGCTCGACGATCGACCTGGCGCACGGCCTCGGGCTGACGGTGGTGGCCGAGGGCGTCGAGAACGCGCAGGTCTGGGAACTGCTGCGCGAACTGGCCTGTGACGAGGCCCAGGGCTTCCACATGGGCCGCCCGATGCCGGCCGCCGAGTTCGCGCGCTGGTCGACCGGCTGGAGCACGCGCCAGGCGATGACGGTGACGCTCGGCAAGGGGCCCGACGTGGCGATCACGCTGCATTGAGGCAGCCCGGATGCCAATCCGGGGTCGGGGTCACGATCCCCGGATCGGCATCCGGGCGACGAGCCGGCCCACCGTCCGCGCCGCGGCCCGCAGCGCCGCCTCGTCGTACCCCGCATAGCCGAACAGCCACCCGCGCCTCGGCGACTCGATCGCGTAGCGCGACAGCGTCGCGAGGTAGACGCCACCTTCCTGCGCGCGCGCCGACAGCGGCTCGTCCGCCCGACCCGCTTCGTCCTCGTGCGCCAGGTGCATGCCGTGCTCGCTCGGCAGCAGCCGCAGTGCACCGCCGCTGGCCTTCGCCAGCGCGTCCACCACCAGCGCCTGCCGTTGCGCATACAGCTCGCGCATGCGCCGCAGGTGGCGCAGCAGGTGGCCTTCGGTGATGAAGCGGGCCAGCACGTCCTGCGCCGCGCCGGGGCTGTGCCGGTCGGTCACGGCCTTGGCCCCGGCGAAGGCCGGCGCCAGCGCGAGCGGCATCACGATGAAGCCCAGCCGCAGCCCCGGGTGCAGCGTCTTCGAGAAGGTGCCGACGTACAGCACGCGTTCCGACTGCGGCAGGCTGCACAGCGCCGGCATGCGGTGCGCGCCGTACTGGAACTCGCCGTCGTAGTCGTCCTCGACGACCCACGCGCGCCGCGTGCGCGCCCAGTCGAGCAGCGCGAGCCGCCGCGCCAGGCTCATGCGCACACCCAGCGGGAACTGGTGCGTCGGCGTCACGACCGCCATGCGCGCCTGCGGCCAGCGCGCCGCGCCCTGCGCGATGCACAGCCCGTCGGCATCCACCGGCACCGGGCGCACCACCGCGCCCTGCCCGAGCAGGTTGGCGCGGATGCCGGGGTAGCCCGGGTCCTCGACCATCACCTCGTCGCCCAGGTCCAGCAGCAGCCGGCCGATCAGGTCGATGCCCTGTTGCGAGCCGGACGTGACCAGCACCTGCGACGCCTCGCAGCGGATGCCGCGCGATACCAGCAGCCACTGTGCGATGGCCTCGCGCAGCGCCGGCTCGCCGGCCGGGTCGGTGTACTGCGACAGCGCGCGGCGGCGCGACACCGCGGTGTCGCGCGCGAGGCGGTCCCACAGCGCGAACGGAAACTCGGCGGAGGCCGGCGCACCGATGCGAAACGCGACCGGCACCTGCGTCGGCGGCTGCCAGCGCAGCGCGATGTCGGCGATGGCCTGGCCGCGGCGCGACAGCGCACCGCCCGGCACGATGGCCGCGACCTTGCGCCGGCCGCCGCGCAACGCCGCGAGGCCCGGCGCGACGTAGCTGCCGTCGCCGACGCGCGCCAGCACATAGCCCTCGGCGCGCAGCCGCTCCAGCGCCCACAGGACCGTGTTGCGCCCGACGCCGAGCGCCAGCGCGTGTTCGCGCGACGGCGGCAGCCGCGCGCCCGGTGCGAAGGTGCCCTGCTCGATCGCGCCACGCAGCTGCAGGTAGACCTGCTGGCGCAGCGTCGCGGCCGGCGGATTGGTTCCTCGGGGCATGGTCGATTGGTTCCTCATGAAGCCTCTGCAGTGTCTACGATGCGGAACCAATCCGGAACCGAACGGGAGCCTCTCCATGAGCGACACCACCAGCGACAAGATCGAACGCTTCATCGCGCTGCACCGCGGCCCGCGCGCCTTCGTGATCGCCAACGCCTTCGATGCCGGCTCGGCGCGCGCGCTGGCCGGCCTCGGCTTCGCGGCGCTCGCCACCTCCAGCGGCGCGGCCGCCGCGGTGGCCGGCCGGCGCGACGGCCAGCTGACGCGCGACGAGGCGATCGCGCATGCGCAGGCCATCGCGCAGGCGGTCGACGTGCCGGTGTCGGCCGACCTGGAGAACGGCTTCGGCGCGACGCCGCAGGATGCCGCCGAGACGATCCGCCGCGCCGGCGCGATCGGCCTGGCCGGCGGCTCGATCGAGGACGCGAGCGGCGACGACGCAAAGCCGCTGTACGACCTCGGCCACGCGACCGAGCGCATCGCCGCCGCGGTCGAGGCCGCCCGTGCGGTGCCCGGCGGCTTCGTGCTGACCGCGCGCTCCGAGAACTTCCTGCGCGGCCGCCCCGACCTCGACGACACGATCCGCCGGCTGCAGGCCTTCGAACGCGCCGGCGCCGACGTGCTGTTCGCGCCCGGCCTGCCCGACCTCGCCGCGGTGCGCACCGTGTGCAGCGCGCTGACGAAGCCGCTGAACTTCATGGTCGGCATCAAGGGCAAGTCGTTCAGCGTCGCCGAACTCGAGGCCGCCGGCGTGCGCCGCATCAGCCTCGCGACCTCGCTGTACCGCGCCGCGATGCGCGGGCTGCTGGACGCCGCCACCGAGGTGCGCGAACGCGGCACCTTCAGCTACCTGGAGCGCCTGTGAGCACACCGCACGACTACCACGCCGAAGTGCACTGGACGCGCGGCGACCAGCCTTTCGTCGACAACCGCTACAGCCGCCGGCACGACTGGCATTTCGACGGCGGCGCGACGGTGCCGGGGTCGTCGTCGCCGCATTCGGTCCGGGTGCCGATGTCGGACCCGAGCGCGGTCGATCCGGAGGAAGCCTTCGTCGCCTCGATCGCCAGCTGCCACATGCTGTGGTTCCTCGGCCTCGCCGCGAAGGCCGGCTGGGTGGTCGACGACTACCGCGATGCGGCGGTCGGCCTCATGGAGCCGAACGCGCAGGGGCAGGTCGCGGTCACCGTCGTCACGCTGCACCCGGCGGTGCGCTACGGCGGCGAGCGCCGGCCCGATGCCGCCGAACAGGCGCGGCTGCACCACGCCGCGCATGCCTCCTGCTACATCGCGAACTCGGTGAAGTCCGAGGTGCGCTGCGAGCCAGTGACGATCGACTGACCCCACAGGAGCCCCCGATGTACGCCCCCCGTCATTTCGAAGAGACCCGGCCCGAGGTGCTGCACGAGCTGGTGCGCAGCCATCCGTTCGGCCTGCTGGTCACGCAGGACGCGCACGGCGAGCTCGCGGCAAACGCGCTGCCCTTCCTGCTGGAGCACGACGCGGCCGGCCGCGCGGTGCTGCGCGGGCACGTCGCGCGTGCCAACCCGCTGTGGCAGGCGGCGCGCCGCGATGTCGCGTCGCTGGTGGTGTTCCAGGGGCCGCAGGCGTACGTGTCGCCGGGCTGGTACGCGACGAAGGCGGAACACGGCAAGGTGGTGCCGACCTGGAACTACGTGATGGTGCAGGCGCGCGGCCGGCTGCAGGTGCACGAGGACGCGCCGTGGCTGCTGTCGCTGGTGACGCGGCTGACGCAGCGCCACGAGTCCACGCTGCCGCAGCCGTGGGCGGTGGCCGACGCGCCGGCCGATTTCGTCGACGGCCTGCTGCGCGCGATCGTCGGCATCGAGATCCCGGTCGACGCGCTGGTCGGCAAGTGGAAGGTGAGCCAGAACCGGTCGAGCGCCGACCGCGAGGGTGTCGCCGCGGGGCTGCGCGCCCAGGGCGGCGACGATGCGGACACTATGTCCAGGCTGGTGCAGCCCGGCGCGTGAGTCCCCGGGGGGATACTCGCGCTGCGCCGCCCGAGCGGCACACCGCACGATGAAACCCCTCTTCGCCCTGCTCCTGCTTGCCGCCGCCTTCAGCGCGCGGGCCGCGCCGCCGGTGCCCGACACGATCGCGCAGCGCCTGCAGGCCTGCACCGGTTGCCACGGCAAGGAGGGGCGCGCCGCGCGCGACGGCTATTACCCGCGCATCGCCGGCAAGCCGGCCGACTACCTGTACCACCAGCTGCAGGGCTTTCGCGACGGCCGCCGCCAGTACGCGCTGATGACCGGCCTGCTCGACCCGCTGAGCGACGCCTACCTGCGCGAGATCGCCGCGTACTTCTCGTCGCTCGACCTGCCGTATTCGCCACCCGCGCCCGGACCCGCGCTGCCAGCCGAGGTGGCCCGCCGCGGCGAAGCGCTGGCGCGCGACGGCGACGCCGCCCGCAAGCTGCCCGCCTGCACGCAGTGCCACGGCAGCGCGCTGACCGGCGTCGCGCCGGCGATCCCCGGGCTGCTCGGGCTGCCGCGCGACTACCTGGTTGCGCAGCTTGGCGCCTGGCGCACCGGCACACGGCGGGCGATGGCGCCCGACTGCATGGCGCACGTCGCGCAGGCGTTGACGACCGACGAGGTCAGCGCGATCGCGCAGTGGCTGGCGGTGCAGCCGGTGCCCGAGCCGGCCCACCCGTCGGCAACGCTGCCCGCGGCGTTGCCGATCGCTTGCGGCGGCGTGCCCGACGTGACGAAGGCGGTGCCATGAAGCGCGTGCTGATCGCCGTCGTGCTGCTGCTCGTCGCGGTCGTCGCGCTGGTGCTGGCGCTGAACTTCCGCGACGAAGCGCCGCTGCTGGCCGATGCCGCACCGTTCACCGCGCAGCAGGTCGCGCGCGGCGCGTACCTGGCGCGCGCCGGCAACTGTGCCGGCTGCCACACCGAGCGCGGCGGCGTGCCGTATGCCGGCGGCCGCGGCATCGCGACGCCGTTCGGCACGGTGTTCGCGCCCAACCTGACGCCGCACCCGCAGCACGGCCTGGGCGGCTGGACCTCGGCGCTGTTCTGGCGCGCGATGCACAACGGCCGCTCGGCGGATGGCCGGTTGCTGTACCCGGTGTTCCCGTACACCGAGCTGACGCACATCACGCGCGAGGATTCGGATGCGCTGTTCGCCTACCTGCGCAGCCTGCCGGTCGCCGACACGCCGAACCGCCCGCATGTGCTGAGTTTTCCGTACGACACGCAGGCGGCGCTGGCGGTGTGGCGCGCCGCGTTCTTCCGGCCGGGCTCGGTCGCGCACGACGCCGGCCGTTCGGCGGCCTGGAACCGCGGCGCGTACCTGGTCGAGGGCCTCGGCCACTGCAATGCCTGCCATTCGAGCCGCAATGCGCTCGGCGCGAGCTCGGGCATCGCGCTCGGCGGCGGGCTGATCCCGATCCAGAACTGGTATGCGCCGTCGCTCAACGATGCGGACGAAGCCGGCGTGGCCGACTGGACGCTGCCGCAGATCGTCACGCTGCTGCAGAGCGGTGTCGCCCACCCCTCGCGCGGCGGCAGCGTCACCGGCCCGATGGTCGAGGTGGTGACCGGGAGCCTGCAGCACCTGAGCGCCGACGACCTGCTCGCGATGGCGACCTACCTGAAGGCGCTGCCGCCGCACGACGTGAAGGATCCGCCGAAGCCCGCGCCGATCTCGGCCGCCGCGATGGAGCACGGCGGCAAGCTCTACGAGCAGCACTGCGTCGGCTGCCACGGCAAGCAGGGCGAAGGCGCGCCGCCGGCGTATCCGCCGCTGGCCGGCAACCGTGCGGTGACGATGGCGTCGGCCGCGAACCTGGTGCACATCGTGCTGGAAGGCGGCTTCGCGCCGTCGACGCCGGCGAACCCGCGGCCCTACGGCATGCCGCCGTTCGCGACCGTGCTCAGCGACGCCGAACTGGCCAGCGTGCTGAGCCACGTGCGCGGCTCCTGGGGGAACGCAGGAACGGAAGTGTCGCCGCTGGACGTCGCGCGGCTGCGGAAATGACGCCCCGCGTCAGACCAGCGCGCTGACCTGAACGGCGGCCAGCAGGCCCAGCCCGAGGGCCAGCAGCCAGCCCTTGACCTCGCCGCGGCGTTGCGCCGGCCGCAACCGGTGCGGGCGGCTCAGCATCGCGAGCACCACCGACGCGCTGCCCGACACCACGAACAGCACGGCCATCGCGAGGCTCAGGCCGCTGTCGGCGCGCTGGTCGGCCATGTGCATCACGATCACGCCCATCAGCGCGCCGGCCCCCATCGACATCAGCGAATCGCGCGACGTGGCAACGGAGGAAGGGGACGGACCGGTCGACTGCGGCATGGGAGGCTCTCTGGAAGGAGCCGCCATTGTCCGCAGGACGGCGCCCGGGCGATCGCTGCAACAGGCGGTGAAACCGTGGCGAATCCCGCACCTGCTCCGACTTGTGCGCGCGATTGACGCCCCTGGCGAGCACGGATAGGCTGCAGACCGCGAACGATTTCACGAACTGCAGGGAGATCACACGATGCCGTTGCGCCGTTGCCGTCCGCTCGCCGCCGCCTTCGGGCTGCTCCCGCTGCTGGCCGCCACTGGCGCGCAGGCCGCCGACGCGGCCGACTACCTGAACCAGAAACTGTGGGTGCAGATCGGCGCGTTCCGCCCGTCCATCAGCTCGCACGTCCAGGTCGACCGCTCGAACACCGGCGCCGCCGGCACCGACCTGCACCTCGAGGACGAGCTCGGCCTGCCGGAGCACAAGACGCTGGGCACGCTGCTGGTCGGCGCGCGCTTCGGCGACCGCTGGCGCGCCGAGTTCGAATACTTCTCGCTGAAGCGCAGCGCTGACAAGACGGTGCTCGAGACCGAGATCGTGGTCGACGACACCACCTTCCCGGTGTCGGCCGCGATCGACAGCGAGTTCGACTCGAAGGTGGCGCGCGCGAGCGTCGGCTACTCGTTCTACAAGACCGACGAGGCCGAGGCCGGCGTGGTGGCCGGGCTGCACGTCACGCGCTTCAAGTTCAGCGTCGAGGGCCTGGGGCAGATCGACGGCAGCACCGTGGCGGTCCGCCGCGAGGAGGCTGCGCACACCGTGCCGCTGCCGACCATCGGCGCCTACGGCACCTGTGCGTTCGCGCCGAACTGGCTGGCCTCGGGCCGCGCCGATGCGTTTGCGATCGACTACAGGGGCCACAAGGGCCGGCTGCTGAACCTGCAGGCCAATGTTCAGTACCGCTTCACCGGCAATTTCGCGCTCGGCGTCGGCTACCGCTACGACCAGTACAAGGTCACCGAGACGCGTCGCGACCCGCGCGGCGAGGTGCGCTACACCTTCCAGGGCCCGCAGGTCTTCATCGACGCCGGCTTCTGAACCGCCTCGTGGAAACGACCGCCGCAGTGTCCGCGCCCGATCCCGCCGTGTTCCTGCACGTGCGGGTGGTGCTCAGCATGGTGGTGAGCCTGAGCATCGCGCGCCTGCTGTCGGGGCTGGCGGTGTTCGTGCAGCACCCGGGCCGGCAGAAGGCGTACTGGGTGCACCTGCTGTGGGTCGCATCGACCTTGCTGCTGCTGGTGCACTTCTGGTGGTGGGAGTTCCGGCTCGCGCAGCTGCCGGTGTGGCGCTTCGAGCTCTATGCCTACGTGCTGTTCTACGCCGGGCTGAACTACCTGCTGTGCGCGGTGCTGTTCCCGAACGACCTCGACGAATACGACGGCTGGCGCGACTACTTCATCTCGCGCCGGCGCTGGTTCTTCGCGCTGCTGGCGCTGAGCTTCTTGGTGGACCTCGGCGACACCTGGATCAAGGGCAGCGCGCTGCTGCCGAAGCTCGGGCTCGAGTACCCGCTGCGCGCCGCCGCCTACGTGCTGCTGTGCGCGGCCGCCGCGATCATCCGCCACCCGGTGTTCCACGGCGTGTTCGCGGTGGGCAACCTGCTGTACCAGGCGTCGTTCATCGTGCGGCTGTATGACGTGATCGCGTGACGCGACCGCGCGTCGCCGTCAGGGTTTCGACGCGGCCGACGCCGCCGGCGGGGTAGGCACCGGCACGATCACACCGGGCGCGAGCGAGATCTCGTCCTGCACGCGCACGTTGGTGATGTAGTAGCGGGTCTCGCCGAAGCAGCTGCCCGGCAGGCCGACCTTCTGCTCGTAGTGCAGCGCGACGCGCTTGCCCATCACCGCATTGACCTTGGCAGCCGCCTCGTCGTCCCAGATCGTGAAGCGGAACTTCTCCGGCGTGCTGCCGGGCAGCGACACCAGCGCCAGCTCGCCTTCCCAGGTCTTGCAGATCCAGCCCTTGTGCGACAGCTGCTGCACCCAGCCGGCGCGCTCGCCGTCGGAGTAGCTCCACTTCATCACGCCGAAGAAATAAAGCACCACCAGGGCCACCAGGACCACGGGCACCAGCAACCATTTCATCGCGCGCATCGGGCTTCCTCCGGGAGACAGGGGCGGCCGCGCGTCGATCGCGCGGCTCGGTTTTGCTGCGCCGGAAGTCTACCGTCAGCGGGCCAGCCTGGCCGCGATCTCGGCAACGTGGCGCCCCTGGAAGCGCGCGCCTTCGAGTTCGTTGGCCGAGGGCTGGCGCGAACCGTCGCTGGCGGAGATGGTCGTTGCGCCGTACGGGCTGCCGCCGCTCACCTCGTCGAGCTTCATCTGGCCCTGCCAGGCGTACGGCAGGCCGACGATCACCATGCCCTGGTGCAGCAGCACGGTGTGCGTGCTGAGGATGGTGCTTTCCTGGCCGCCGTGCTGCGTGGCGGTGCTGGCGAACACCGAGCCGACCTTGCCGATCAGCTTGCCGGCGAACCACAGCGGGCCGGTCTGGTCGAGGAAGTTCTTCATCTGCGCGGCCATGTTGCCGAAGCGGGTCGGCACGCCGAAGATGATCGCGTCGTAGTTGGGCAGCTCGTCGACGGTCGCGATCGGCGCGGCCTGGTCAAGCTTGAAGTGCGAGGCCTTCGCGACCGCCTCGGGCACGATTTCCGGCACGCGCTTGATGTCGACGGTGGCACCGGTGCCACGCGCACCTTCGGCGACGGCCTGGGCCATCGTCTCGATGTGACCGTAGCTGCTGTAGTAGAGGACGAGAACCTTGGCTGCCATGTGTGCTCCTGGTTGGTGGGCTGAGCGCATTCTGGGCGCCGGCAGCCGGCGCGGATTGCACCGGAGCGAACACAGGCTTCAAATCGGCTGAACGGCCTGGGATCAGAACGGAATGTCGTCGTCCATGTCGTCGAAGCCGGTCGACGACTTCGCGGCCGGCTTGGTGGCTGCCGGGCGCGAGGCCGGTGCGGGGCGTTCGGCCCGTTCGGCGCGCTCCGGCCGATCGCCACCACCACCACCGCCGCCCGAGGCGCCACGGCTGTAGCCGCCACCGCCACCGCCGCCGCCTTCGTCACCGCCGCCACCGTCGCGGCCACCCAGCAGCTGCATGTTGTCGGCAATGATCTCGGTGGTGTACTTCTCGGCGCCGTCCTTGTCCTGCCACTTGCGGGTCTTCAGGCGGCCTTCGACATAGCACGAGCGGCCCTTCTTCAGGTACTCGCCGGCGATCTCGGCCAGGCGGTCGTAGAACACCACGCGGTGCCATTCGGTTTCTTCCATCTTCTCGCCGGAGGTCTTGTCCTTCCAGTTGCGCGAGGTGGCGATGGTCACGTTGCAGATCGCGGCGCCGTTGGCGGAGTAGCGCACTTCGGGGTCACGGCCCAGGTTGCCGATGAGGATGACTTTGTTGATCGAGGCCATGGAAGCGGCTCCTGAAAAGGTGGAACAGGGGAAAGAGGGGTGCGGCGAGGGGAATGCCCCGATTATCAGCGATGCATCTGGTCACGCCCGGGCAACGAAACTTCACACGGACCAGGGTCAACGTCGCTCCGGCGCTGCCGTTGTCGGTGCAGGGTCGCGCCACTCTTCACCCACCACCCTGAACCGGAGTTCCCACCATGAAGCTCACCATCCTGATCGGCTCGATGATGCTGGCCGCCAGCGCCGGCGCTTTTGCCCAATCCACCACGGCCGGCAGCGTCCAGCGCGACGTGAACCAGCAAGAACGCATCGAGCAAGGCCTGAAGAGCGGCCAGCTGACCACCCAGGAAGCGGGCAAGCTCGAACGCGAGGAAAGCCATGTCGACAAGCTGCAGGCGCAGTCCCTGAAGGACGGCAAGCTGACGCCGGCCGAGAAGGCCCGCCTCGAAGCCGCCCAGAACAAGGCCAGCCGCGACATTGCCGCCGCCAAGCACAACGGCGTCACCGGCAACCCGAATTCCGCCTCGTCGCAGCGCATGCAGGCCGACGTTCAGCGCAACGTCAACCAGGAAAAGCGCGTCGAGGCCGGCGTGCAGAACGGCTCGCTGACGAACCACGAGGCCGCCAAGCTGGAGCGCGGCCAGGCGCACGTCGACCGCAAGGAAGCGGCGGCCGCCCGTGACGGCCACGTCGGCGCGGCGGAAGAGCGCGGCATCCAGCGCAGCGAGAACCGCCAGAGCCGCAAGATCCACCGCCAGAAGACGGACGCGCAGGTCCGCAAGGGCTGATCAGGGTTCGCCGTCCCAGTACTCGAGATCCGTGTCGGCCCGGTGCATCCGCCCGAAGCCGAACGGATCGCCGTCGCGCGTCGCGGTCGCCAGGTACTTGCCCGAGTCGGGGTACTCCACCACCTCCGGGCTGTCCTTCGTGCTGATCGACAGGTACTTCAGCGGCGCATCCGAGGTGTTGATGATCTGGTGCGGGTACTCCGGCCCCGGCGGGATGAAGACCACGTCGCCGGCCGTCAGCGGCAGGTGCTCGCCAGCCACCCGCAACGTGCCCTCGCCCTCGAGCACGATGAACATCTCTTCCTGCGCGTAGTGGAAGTGGTACGGGCAGCTGCGCTTGCCCGGCGCCACCACGTCGATGCTCGCGCCCAGCTTCAGCGCCGCCGTGCCCTTGGCCAGGCGCGCGCTCATCGAGTCGTACAGCGGTTCGCGCACATCGTGCGTGCGCGCGGCGCTCTCGAAGTTGCGGATCAACAGCTGCCGCAGCTGCTCGGCGCGCGGCGTGTGGAGGTCGGTCATCGGCGGTCTCCTGGTGAAGGCGCAAGGGTGCCAGAAACCGGCCCGGAACGCGCCGGACAACGCCCCGAGTAACATCGCGGCCTCGCTCCGCCCTGCCCGCCCGCCCCACGTGACCCCCGAAGCCTCCACCGCACCGCTGCAGATCCTGCAGGAGGTGTTCGGCTACACCGCGTTCCGCGGCGCCCAGGAATCCATCGTCGACCACGTCAACGCCGACGGCGACGCGCTGGTGCTGATGCCCACCGGCGGCGGCAAGAGCCTGTGCTACCAGGTGCCCGCGATCGCGCGGCACCGCGCCGGGCGCGGCGTGGCGCTGGTGGTGAGCCCGTTGATCGCGCTGATGCACGACCAGGTCGGCGCGCTCGAAGAGGCCGGCGTGCACGCCAGCTTCCTGAACTCGACGCTGACGCTCGACGAGACGCAGAAGATCGAGCGCGAGATGATGAGCGGCCGCCTCGTGATGCTGTACGCCGCGCCGGAGCGCATCACGACGCCGCGCTTCCTCGCGCAGCTCGATTCGCTGCACGAGCGCGGGCTGCTGAGCCTGTTCGCGATCGACGAGGCGCATTGCGTGAGCCAGTGGGGCCACGACTTCCGCGAGGACTACCTCTCGCTGAACGTGCTGCACGAGCGCTACCCCGGCGTGCCGCGCATCGCACTGACCGCCACCGCCGACGACCTGACCCGCGCCGACATCATCGAGCGGCTGCAGCTGCAGGACGCCCGCGTCTTCATCAGCAGCTTCGACCGGCCGAACATCCGCTACGGCATCGTCGAGAAGGACAACGCGCGCGCCCAGCTGCTGCGCTTCATCACCGACGAGCACGAGGGCGATGCCGGCGTCGTCTACTGCCAGTCGCGCAAGAAGGTCGACGAGACCGCCGACTGGCTGAAGACCGAGGGCATCAACGCGCTGCCGTACCACGCCGGCATGGACGCCGACGTGCGCAAGCGCCACCAGGACCGCTTCCTGCGCGAAGAGGGCGTCGTGATGGTCGCGACCGTCGCGTTCGGCATGGGCATCGACAAGCCCGACGTGCGCTTCGTCGCCCACCTCGACCTGCCGAAGAACATCGAGGGCTACTACCAGGAGACCGGCCGCGCCGGCCGCGACGGGCTGCCGGCCGACGCCTGGATGGCCTACGGCCTGGCCGACGTGGTGAACCAGCGCCGCATGATCGACGAGAGCCCGGCCGGCGAGGAATTCAAGCGCGGCCAGCGCGCCAAGCTCGACGCGCTGCTGGCGCTGGCCGAGGCGCACGACTGCCGCCGCGTGCGGCTGCTCGCCTATTTCGGCGAAGCGAGCGAGCCCTGCGGCAACTGCGACAACTGCCTGCACCCGCCGGCCACCTGGGATGCGACCGAGGCCTCGCGCAAGGCGCTGAGCTGCATCTACCGCTTCCACCAGAACAACGGCCAGCGCTTCGGTGCCGGCCACCTGATCGACGTGCTGCGCGGCAAGACCACCGACAAGGTGACGCAGTACCGCCACCAGTCGCTGTCGACCTTCGGGGTCGGCGCCGACCTGAGCGAGGTGCAGTGGCGCGCGGTGCTGCGCCAGCTGATCGCGCTCGGCCACCTGCGCACCGAAGGCGAATACAACACGCTGGAGCTGACCGCGAGCGCGCGCGAGGTGCTGCGCGGCGAGGTGCCGCTGCTGCTGCGCGAAGCGAGCGAAACGCCGAAGGCGCGGCGCGGCGGCAGCAAGGGCAAGACCGGCAAGACGGCCGGTGGGCGCGACAAGCCGCCGCCGGTGCCGCTGGACGGCGACGGGCTGCAGCGCTTCGCCGCGCTGAAGGCCTGGCGCGCCGAGGTGGCCCGCGAGCACGGGCTGCCGGCCTACGTGATCTTCCACGACGCGACGCTGGCCGAGATGGCGCGCGCGCAGCCGTCTTCGCTGGGCGACCTCGGCCACATCAGCGGCGTCGGCGCGAAGAAGCTGGAAGCGTACGGCAGCGAGATCCTGCGCGTGCTCGGCGAATGAGCGGGCGCAGTCCCGAAACCCTGCCGTACGGGCTGGGCGCCGCGATCCTGACGGTGCTGGCCTTCGTGCTGCTGGAGATGCTGCTCGGCGGCCTGCTGGCGGACCTGCAGGACACCCTCGCGATCACCGACGCGCAGCTCGGCGAACTGACGCGCGTGCTGGCCACCGGCCTCGTCGTGTCGACGCTGCTCGGCTGGCGCGGCCTGACGCATGCGCAGATGCTGCACGACGCGCCGTCGCCGCCGCTGCGCACGCTGCTGATGACCGCCGCACCGCTGCTCGCGCTGCTGCCGCTGCTGTGGTCGGTCAACGGCTGGATGGACTGGCTGCTGCAGGCGCTGCTGCCGCTGTCGGCCTGGGAGGCGGAGTGGTTCGCGCATGCGGTCGACGGCTCGTTCGCATCGACGCTGTCGGCCTGCGTGCTGGCGCCGGTGCTCGAGGAGATGCTGTTCCGCGGGCTGATCCTGCGCGGGCTGCTGCTGCGCTACCCGCCGGCCACCGCGATCGTGCATTCGGCCGCGCTGTTCGGGCTCGCGCATTTCAACGTCTACCAGTTCTTCGTCGGCTTCAGCACCGGGCTGGTGCTCGGGCTGGCGTACCAGCGCACGCGCTCGCTGTGGCCCTGCGTGCTGCTGCACGCCGCGTTCAACGCCGGTGTGCTGTGGATGGCCAGCAGCGACGGCCAGGCCTTGGCCGACGCGATCGGGCAGCCGCTGTGGCTGCCGGTCTCGCTGGCGCTGTTCGCCTGGGGGCTGCGCCGCGTGCTGCGCCTGCCGTCGAAGGCGTAGGCCGCCTCAGGGCTCGGCCGACTGGCCGGCCACCAGCACCGGCGGCAGCCACAGCTCGATCACGCCCGGGCGCGGCACCGCCGAGCGTCGCCGCTCGCGGATCCACACGCCGTCGATGCGCGTCGGCGTGACCCACGGTTCGCCGATGAAGCGCGACAGCGCGAGCGCGCATTCGCGGCTGGCCGGGTCGTGCAGCACGAAGGTCGGCACCGGCCACGGCACCGGGCGGCGCTGCTGGCGCAGCTCGGCATTGCGCGCCGCATTGTCGATCGGCGCCACCTGCACCAGCACGTCGGCCTCTTGCTGGATCGCCTGGCGCAGCGTGCTCGCCGCCTCGCGCGAGGCCTCGTCGTAGATCTCGATGTACAGCGTGCTGCGTTCGTCGCCCTGGCGGCAGGCGCCCAGGCTTGCCCGCTGCGGCGAATCGGCCGGCAGCGCCGGCACCGGGGGCGGCGCCGGCAGGTCCACGTGGGCCGCGCTTGCGAGCTGCGACGCGCGGCCGGTCAGCGCGAGCCAGATGCGGCGCGCCGCCTCCGCCTGTTCGTCGGGCGAGGTGCCGGGGTGCCAGTAGCTGAACGCGGTGTTCTCGGTCGGCGGCTTCTGCACCACCGCGCACAGGTCGTTGCGCAGCCGCTGGCTGGCGGCCACGCAGTCGGCGCTCGGGTCGGCGTCCTTGCGGCATTCGTCGGCGATGCGGCCGGCCAGCCGCTCGACGCCGGCGCGCTCCAGCGGGCGCATCGCCGGGCTGCCTCGCAGGTCGAACAGCAGCGAGGCCTGCGTCACCACGTGCTCGGCCACCTTCGGGCAGCGGCCATTGAAGTCCTGCAAGGCCTTCGACACCTCGGTGAACAGCGCGCGCGCCTCGGTCTGCTGGTCGACGCGGTTGCGCTGCAACTGCTCCTGCACCTGCCAGATCGACAGCAGCAGCGTGCCCGACGCGCCGAGCCCGATCGTCGTCGTGATCGCGGTGGCCTTCGCGGCGCGCCGCCACAGCGGCTCGGCCTTCGCGCCGGCGGCCGCCTCGTCGCCGGCGCTGCGCAGCCGCGCGGCCACGCGCAGCCCGTGCCGCGCCGGGCTGCGCCAGCCGGGCAGCTGCGCCAGCCAGGTGTCGTGCAGCGCGCGGCCGAAATCCTCGCCGAGCCGGTGGTAGCTCTCCCACTGCGCCTCGTCGAAGGACTGGTCCCCGGTCGATTCGTGCGGAAAGCGCTCGTGCTGGCGCGCATAGGCGAGCAGGTCGACGTCGAGCGCGTCGTGCAGGTTGGGCTTGACCACCAGCAGCGTCGCCTCGGGCCGCCACGGCCCGCGCGGGCCGATGCGCTCGCGGTAGCGCACGCGCGCCAGCAGCACGCCGCGGCTCGAATGGTTGTCGGCCATGTGCTCCGGCGACAGCACGGTCAGGTCGCTGCCAGCCAGGCTGAACAGGTGCTGGGCCTCCTCGCGGGTGTAGAAGTCGATCTCGGCGCCGAAGTCGATGCGCGCCTTGCGCACCAGGTTCTCGATGTCGCCGAAGCTGTAGTCGCCGTCGCAGCTGCCATCGGCGAGCACCATGAAGTCGGTCTCGCGCTTCAGCAGCGGGTAGATGCCGCTGTTCTCGAAGTGCCCGCCGTCCGACAGGTACCACCACGGCCGCTCGACGCCGTAGAAGGTGGCCGAGGCCTCGCTCGCCAGCATCAGCGGCTTCGGCGCGAAGCGCCAGGCGAGGCGGCTGAGCCAGCGCAGCTGCACCGATTCGCGTGGCGCGCGCACCCAGTGGCCGAGCCGCACGCCGAGGAAGTACACCAGCAGCGCGAGCCCGCGCGAGGTGTACGAGCCGGCCCCCGGCGAGGCCGCCGCGCCGGACACCGCGATCCAGCGGCCCAGCGTGCCGGTGTCATCGCCCGGCTGCAGCGCGACGAACTCGGCCGGGCCGATCTCCAGCCCGCGCCAGGTCGCCGTCACCGCGGTGCCCTTGCGGTCGGCGTTGTAGAGGCCGCTCTGGTCGTCGCGCGTCTGGTTCAGGCAGGTGCCGACCAGGTGGATCGGGCCGCCGCGCGTTTCGGGGCGGTAGCTGTCGAGCGCGCTGTCGTCGCCGTCGACGACGCTGGTGACGTCGTGGGTGGCCTTGCGGGTGCCGTCGGCGCGCGGCAGCGGCCCGCCGGCCAGCCCGCGCCGCGGGTTGCCGACCGCCAGGTAGGCCCGCGTCAGCCGCGCCCGGTAGAAGCTGTGCAGCGACGAGGTGTTCGCCATCTGCGCATTGCCGGCGGTCAGCACGATCCAGCCCAGCCACAGCCCGCCGACCAGCAGCGCGCGCATCCACGCCGGCACCTCGCGCAGCGCGCTGAAGGTGTCGGGCGCGAACACGAACCACTGCAGCACGACCAGCCAGGCCGTCACCAGCGCGAGCAGGCCGACCAGCGAGCCGACGTCCATCAGCCGCGGCAGCCAGCCGCGCGCGCGGGCGCCGGCCTCGGCCGCCATCTGCTGCAGCGGCTGCGCGAGCCGGCGCAGCACCAGCACCACCAGGCCGCCGAAGCCGACGCCGCCCCACAGCCACTGGTTGCCCGACTGCAGTTCCTCCAGCACCCACCAGCTGCCGCGGTCGAGCGCGCCCAGCCCACCGATCGCGACGACCACCAGCGTGGCCGCCTTCAGCCAGCGCGTCAGCTGGTTGCGCAGCCGCGCGACCGCCAGCGCATGCGGCTCGCGGCCGAGCGCGAGCCGCGCCTGCACGAACAGCTGGCCGACCACGATGGACAGCAGCGCGAGCAAGGCGGCGGTGGCCCAGTCGAGCGCGTCGTGCACCGGGTTCACCGTGTCGCCGCTGCGCAGTTCGCGCAACAGCAGCCAGGCGGCGAAGGCCATCGCGGCGACGAACACCACGTCGCGCCAGCCCGGGCCGACCGCGCGCGCACCGGGGTCGTGGCTGTCGCGCGCCGCCCAGTAGCCGGCCACCAGCCCCGGTGCGGTCGCGGCCCACAGCGCCAGCGCAACCGGCCACCACGGCGTGAACCAGCGCTCCCAGCCCTGCGGGTCGAGCCGCTGCGTGCTGTGCTGCGCCAGGTGCGGTGCGATCACCAGCAGGCCGAGCAGCATGCAGGCGAACATGAATTCGGTGTGGATCGCGAGCCAGGCGCGCAGGTAGGTGACGACCGCGATGCCGAGGTCGCGCGAGCCGGCCGGCGACAGGTAGCGGCCGTTGCGGCGCAGCCATTGCAGCACCGGTGAATCGCTGCGCGCGAGCAGCGCCTGCGCCTGCGGCAGCCCGAACGCCTGCACGAGCCGGCCGAACATCGCGCCGGTGTAGCCGCCGCCGGAGACGGTCGACAGGTAGTCGACGCGGCCCAGCATGCCGTCGGCCACCAGCGACCGGTCGGCCGGGTCGGCGCGTTCGCTGTTCGGCTGGCCGTGGTTCTGCGCGAGGCCGCGCAGCAGGCCGAGCGCGAAGGTCGCGCTGCGCACGCCGCCGCCGGACAGCGCGAGGCCGACGGTGGGCAGCGCCAGCGCCGGGTGGTCGGCATCGTCGGCCAGGCCGAGCGCGCAGCGCCGCCGCGCCTGCAGCGCGAGCCGCTCGGCCTGGTGCAGCGCCGGCCAGTCGTCGGGCAGCGTGGATGGAGCTGAAGCGGCGGATGCCGGTGCGTCGTCTGGCTTCATGAGCCGTGTCCCCTTGGGGCCGTTCGCGTGGCGGCCTCGGCGCGACTGTAGGACCGCTCGCGAGGCTTGTCAGCCGCTGCCTGACCGGCGATCTAGGGGGACGCCTGACAGGGCGTGTCAGCCCGGTGAAACCCAGCTGTAACCGCCGGCACGAACGTCAACAAATGCCGTGGTCTTGTGCGCAGACAGGCGTCAGGGTCCGAAACGATGGCTTCGTGCGAACGCGGTGACGTCGAAAAGAAGGAGCACAGACAGACCTGTTCGAAAGCCTGCCCATGTTCCTGCCCCGCCTCTCCCACGCCGCATGCCTCTCCGCCCTGGTCGGCCTGGCCGTGGCGGCCTTCGCGCCCGCGGCCTCGGCCGAGAGCTGGGGCCTGCACATCGCGAGCAAGCACATCCCGGCGAAGCGCTACAACAACTCGAACCCCGGTGCCTACTACCGCAGCGACGAGAACTGGACCGTCGGCGCGTACCACAACTCGCTGCGCCGCAACAGCGTCTACGCCGGCTACACGCTGGAGCACGGCCGCTTCGGCGTGACGATGGGCGGCGTGACCGGCTACGACCATGCGGTGCAGCCGCTGTTCGTGCCGACGGTGTCTCTGTTCACCGTGCAAGGCGTGACGGCGCGCATCGCGTTCATTCCGCGCGTCGAAAAACGCATCGGCTCGCACGTGCTGCACCTGATGGTGGAGTTCTAAGGCACACGCTCCGCGCTGTGCCACGGCGTCCAGATCAAGGCCGCCGCGAAGCTCGCCGTGCTGCTGCGCTCGAACAGCGGGCTCGCGCGATTGGCCGCGCCGCCGTGGTTGTTCAGCGAAGCCCCGAGGCTCAGCACAGTGTCGGTCGCGATGCGCCGTGACCACCACGCACGCAGGCCGCTGCCGAAGTAGCCGGCCGTCGCGTCGTAGCTCGGCCGCTGCGCGGTCGCGTAGCGCGGGTCCACCTGGTAGAAGTAGTCGTGCAGCGCTTCGCTGGCCCAGGTGCTGACGACGCTCAGCTGCACCTGGCTTTCGCTGTCGGGCCACCCGCGACGCTGCCAGCGCAGCTCGGGTTCGACGACGCTGCCGTGTCGGTCGATGCGGCGCCCGTCGGTCGAGAACACCGCGCGCGCCTTCAGGTGGGCGCTGACCTGTTGCCCGTTCTCCAGCGGCAGCCGCCAGCGCAGCTGCGGGCCGAGCTCGAACAGGTAGTCGAGGCCGGGCATGCCGCGCCGGGCGTCGTTGTCGCGCGCATTGAACGCGGCCGCGCCGGACAGATCGAGTTCAAGCCGCCCGCCGGCGAACAGCCGGCTGCGCACGCCGTCTTCGTCGACCCGCAACCGCTCGCCGCGGTACACGAAGATCGGCACCGGCGCGACGCGCGAATGGCGCGTGCCGGCGGCCGGGTAGTCGGGGCCGTTGACGGCGACGCCGCCGACGCCGATCTCCCACAGCGGCTTGCCGCTCGGCGTGGCCTCGACCGTCGCGGGAAGCGCTTCGGCCTGCTGCGCGTGGGCGAACGGGGCGGCGAGGAACAGGAGGATGGAGAGGACCCGCGGCAGCCGGCGCATCAGGGCGTCACGTCCAGGCTCAGCACGCTGCTGTCGGCCGCATGGCCGTGGTTGTCGACCGCCCGCGCATAGACGCGCACCGTGCTGCGGCCGTCGGTCGGGCCGGTCAGCGTCCATTCGTAGGGCGAGAAGCTGTCGCCGCCCAGCAGCACCGCGCTGCCGCCGTCGAGGCGGTAGAAGCGCACCTCGTCGATGCCGCTCTCGTCGCTGGCCGCGGCGGCCAACCTCACCGAGCCGCCGGCCTGCACCGAGGTGGACGACGCGACCAGCTGCACGCTCGGCGGGCCGTCACTGTCGAAGCCGTCGCTCCATTCGACATAGAAGCCGCCACCGCAGGCGGTCAGCAGGGTGGCACCGGCGAACGCAGCGGATGCAGCAGATGCAGCAGACAGAAGGGCAGATCGTCGCATCCGCGGATGCTACCCCGCTCGTCGCGCGCGCGGCACCGCGCCGGCCGACGACCTCACACCGCGGTCCACCAGCGCTGGCCGGGGTGCGGCGCGTTCAGCGACAGCCGCTCGCCCATCTCCGGCGTGGCCAGTCGCACGCCGTGCGCCGCGGCCAGGTCGAGGATGCGGTCGAACGGCTCGTGCCAGGGGTGCAGCGCGAGATCGAAGGTGCCGTTGTGCACCGGCATCAGCCAGCGCCCGCGCAGGTCGAGGTGGGCCTGCAGCGTCTCCTCGGGCTGCATGTGAACCTCGGGCCATTGCTTGTCGTAGGCGCCGGTCTCGAGCAGCGTCACGTCGAACGGGCCGAAGCGGTCGCCGATGGTCTTGAAGTCGGCGTGGTAGCCGGTGTCGCCGCTGAAGAACAGGCGCAGGTCGCCGGCAACGATCACCCACGACGCCCACAGCGTGCTGTCGCCGTCGCGCAGGCTGCGACCCGAGAAGTGCTGCGCCGGCGTGGCAACGAATTGCACGCCGTGCACGCTGGTCTGCTGCCACCAGTCGAGCTGGCGCACCTTCGCGGCATCGATGCCCCACGCGATCAGCCGGTCGCCGACGCCCAGCGGCGTGACGAACACCTCCACCTTCGGCGCGAGCTGCAGGATCGCGTCGTGGTCGAGGTGGTCGAAGTGGTCGTGCGACAGGATCACGCCCTTGATCGGCGGCAGCCCGTCGATGTCGATCGGCGGCGCATGGAAGCGCTTCGGGCCGGCCCACTGCACCGGCGACGCGCGCTCGGAGAACACCGGGTCGGTCAGCCAGAACTCGCCGGCCAGCTTCAGCAGCAGCGTCGAATGGCCGAGCCGGAACAGGCTGGCATCGGGCGCGTCGGCGAGCAACTCCGCGCTGAGCGCCTGCACCGGGATCGGCGCGCGCGGCACCGTCGTGTCGGGCTTGCTCGTCAGCACGCGCCAGGCGATGCCGAGCGTCTTCAGGAAGCCGGGCGACTGGCGCGGCACGACGTTGCGGAACTTGCCGTCGCGGTGCTGCGGCGACGTCGTGTGGTCGGCCGCTGCGGTGCGGCGGGGGCAGAGGGTGGCGGAACTCATGGCGGGATCACTCCGGTGACGGAAACAGCGCGGGCGTTCAGCGGCGCGCCGATGGGGATGCGGGCGCGCGGCACACCAGCCGGATCGCGACGCGCAGGCGCTCGCGGTAGTCGGCCGTGCTGCGCGCGTGGTGCTTGATGCCGTGCGACGCGGCGGACAGGTGCTGGGCCAGGTCCTTCGCGCTGACGCCGGCGTCTTTCCAGGCGGCGGCGACGCCGCTCGACGTCAGCGCGCGCGACAGGTCGGCGACCAGCGCCTGCTCCAGCTCGTCGAGCACCGGGCCGACCAGCTGCGTCGCGGTCGCGAACAGCTCGGCCAGGTGCTCCTGCGGCAGCTCGGTGCCGTCGGCCTGCGACTTCAGCGCCATGAAGGCGGCCAGCAGGCGCTCTTCGATCGGCAGCTCGTCGCGCGCCAGCGCCGCGCGCATCGTGGCGCGGCTCTGGCCGATCAGCTGCACCACCACCTCCTTGAACAGCGCCTCCTTGTTGGCGAAGTGCAGGTAGAGGCCCTGGCGCGACAGCTCGGCGGCGCGCGCCAGGTCGTCCATCGAGGTCTTGCGGTAGCCGTAGCGCAGGAAGACGCCGGCCGCGGCCTGCAGGATGGCGTCGCGGCGCGCGCTGGTCGGCTCAAGGGTCTCGGGGGGCATGACGCATTCGATGCAAGTTGATCGGTTGCATCAACTTTACATCATGCGCACATATTGTCAAGTGCGCTTCAGCTTGGCCAGCTCATCCCCCACCAGCTTCACGACCAGCCGGTCCAGCGTCTGCACCGAGTACTGCTTCACGTCGTGCGTCGTCTGCGTGCCGGGGCCGCTGGCCGGGTCGGCGCCGTCGCGGTAGGTCAGGAACACGAAGCGGCCGGCGGTGTACTGCGCCATCTGCCGGTAGATGTACTCGCCGACCGGATCGAGCCCGCTCGCGCCGACCGCGAACAGCTTGATGCCCTTCGCGAGCGCGGCCTGCATGTCGGTGTCGTACTGCGGGCCGCCGTAGTCCAGGTGCGGCGGCGCATCGGCCACCAGCACCACCATGCGGGCCGCGTCGCGCCGCCAGCTCAGGCCGTGCACCACCTCGTGCAGCGCTTCGTTCAGCGCCTCCGGCGTGTCGCCGCCGCCGTTCGCCTGCAGCTGGCCGAGCACCTGCTGGAAGCCGCGCAGGTCGTCGGTGAAGTCCTGCGTGCGCGTCAGGAACGCATCGCCGCGGTCGCGGTAGGCCACCAGGCCCCAGCAGACGTCGGGCTGCAACGGCAGCTGCGCGATCTGCTGCGCCATCGCGTGCATCGAGTGCTTCAGTTTGGCGATCTCATCGCCCATCGAGCCGGTCGCGTCGACCATGAAGACCAGGTCGAGCCGCGCACGCTGCGCGGCCACCGGCTGGCCGAGCCGCACCTGCACCGCACTCGCCTGGCCGCGCTGCAGCTGGGCGCGGCCCTGCACGCCGTTCTTGCGCACCGCGATGCCGAGCACGCGATCCCCCTGCACGCCTTGCGGCAGGAAGGCGCGCGGGTGCAGCCAGACCCGGCCGGCGGTGTCGGTCCGCGCCCACATCACCGGCTGCGCGAGGCCGGGGCGCTGGATCGCCACCTCGGCATCGTGCACCGGATCGCCCTGCGCATCGGTGACCTCGAGCAGGTAACGCTCGGCGATGTCGCGCTCGCGCACCGGCAGGCCGGCGTTGCGCTGCCGGTACGCGAGGTACTCGCCGAAGTCGGCGTTGTCGTCGACCATGCCGGCGGTGACGGTCTCGCGCGCCGGACGGGGCTTCGTCGGCTGCGGTGCAGGCGGTGCCGGCCAGGGCTCGGGCGCGAACGACGCGCTCGGCTCGGGCGCGGCTTTCGCGGCCGGCGACACCGGGGCCCCTGCGCGCTCGCGCACCGAATCGGCCGCCGATCCCACCGCCATCGCCGGCTCGTCGCGCCGCTCCGGCGCGGCCTTCAGTTCGGCCTTCAGCGATTCCCGCTCGATGCGGTCGGCGCGGCCCAGGCGCCGGTTGCCTTGTTGGCCCGCGCCGCCGGGCACCTCGCGCATCGCGGGCAGGCGGTGGCAGCTGGTCGCGGACGGCGGGCTGAACGCGGGCGGTGCATCGTCGAGCTGCGGCGGCGCGTCCTGCCAGACCGGCGGCCAGGGCTCGGCGGCCTGCGCGAGGTTGCCGTCCAGGCTGCCGGCGCAGGCGGCCAGCAGCAGCGAGGCGATCAGCACCGAAGTGAGCGTGCGGCGCGGGGTCTTCATCGTGTCCATGCGGGTCTCCAGGGTTGTCGGAACGTGACCCGGGCTGACACGCGGCAGCCGGCACGATGGGGTGAACCGGGTGCGAATTCTTTTTGCGGCCCGTCGTTTCACCCCGTTGCGTGCCGCCGCGCGTAACACCATCGGTATCAGGCAGACTGCCATGCCATGCAACCCGGCCCCGACACCACCGACGACGACCAGCTGATGAGTGCCTATGCGCGCGGCGACGCGGCCGCCTTCGAAGCCCTGTACACCCGCCACCAGGCCGGGCTGTACCGCTTCGTGCGCCGGCTGCTCGGCAGCGCGCTCGCGGCGCAGGCCGACGAGGTGTTCCAGGACACCTGGCTGCGCGTGGTCCATGCCCGCGCCAGCTGGCAGCCGCAGGGCGCGAGCTTTCGCACCTGGCTGTTCACGCTGGCGCACCACCGGGTGATCGATGTGTGGCGGCGCAGCGGCCGCGAGGTGTCGATCACGACCGATGACGACGAAGCGCCGTGGGAGCCCGACGCGGCGAACGGCGTGCCGTGGCAGCAGTGGCCGGCGCCGCAGGGCGAGGACATCGCGTTCTGGCGCCGGGCCGGCGAGCGCCTGCTGGCCTGCCTGGAGGAGCTGCCGCTGCCGCAGCGCAGCGCCTTCCTGCTGCACCACGACGACGAGCTGCCGCTGGCCGAGGTGGCGCGCGCGCTGGAGGTCGGCTTCGAGACCGCGAAGACACGGCTGCGCTATGCGATGAGCAAGCTGCGCAGCTGCATGGGGGCGTACCTCGCGCCGTTGAACGGCACGGAGGCTTCGCGATGAGCGACCCGGCCGGCACCGAGCACGACATCGAACGCGACCGCCACCTGCGGCAGGCGCTGCGCCATGCGCCGGACGCCGACGCGGCGGCGCCGGCGGCGCTGCGCGACCTGATCCTGCGCGAGGCGCAGGCGAAGGCGCGCGAGGGGCGCCGGGTGGCGGCAGCGGCACCATCGTGGCCACGGCGGCTGTGGCAGTGGATCGGCAGCCCGCGCTTTGCCGGTGCGCTGGCCGGAGTCGTGGTGATCGGTTTCGCCGGCCTGCTGTGGCGCGAGCGCCCGCCGGAAGAGGCCCTGCCGCCGCGTGCCGCGGTGCAGGCGCCGGCTGCACCGGCCGCGGAGCCGGCATCCCCGGCGTCGGAGAAGAAGAAGGGCGCCGAAGCATCGATCGCGGGGGCGGCCGCGCCAGCGCCGGCGCCCGCACCCGCGCCGTCGGTGCGCACCGAGAAGCCGAAGCAGCCGCCCGCAGCGCCGCGGCAGGCGCAAGACGCCCCGCGTCGCGACACGGCCACCGACCCGCGCATCGTGGCCGAGGAATCGACGCTGCAGATGCCGCGACCGACCGCGCCGGCGCCCACGCCCACGCCCACGCCCACGCCCACGCCCACGCCCGCGCCCGCGCCCGCGCCAGTTGCAGCGCCACCGCCGCCTGCCGCCGCGGCCGGCACCTTGAGCGAACGCAGCCGCAACGAGAGCCGCGAGCGCAGCGACGGCACCGCCGATCGCCCAGCGCGCGTCGCCCCGGCCAAGGCGGCCGCACCGGCCTCGCTGGCCGTGGTCCCCGACGCGGCCGCGCCGGCCGGCCTGCAGGCCGGATTCGCCGGCGGCCCGGCCATCGCGCAGTTGCGCCAGCAGATCACCAGCGACGCGACGCACTGGTACTGGCAGCGCCCCGGCGGCCCGCAGCACCCGTTCGACAATGCCGTGAGCCAGTGGCTCGGCCGCCTGGACGCCGCATCGCGCGGGCGCTGGCAGAGCCTCGGCAACGTCCGACCGGCGCCGGGCACCGAGCTGCAGCTGTTGCGCGACGGCGAGGTCACGCAACGCCTGCAGGTCACCGACGATGCGTTGGTGTGGGAGCGGCGCGATGTCGGCGAGACATGGCGCGCGCCGCTGGATGCGGCGACGCTGGCGGCACTGCGCCAGGCGCTGGAGCAGGCGACGCCCTGACGGGGCGGCGGATCTGCCGGCATCCGCGGGTCGGCGGTGACCCGTGACCACCGCATGAAACCTCGGGCCTTTATGATGTCCGGTTTCGTGCCTGCGACCCGATGCCCGCGCCCCGACCCCCTGCCCCTGCCGTTGCGGCGGCCTCCGCCGCGACCCCACCCACTCCGGGCGCCTCGATCGAGCTGCCGCTGATCCGCGTGCGCGGCGCCCGCACGCACAACCTGAAGAACATCGACCTCGACATCCCGCGCAACAAGCTGGTGGTGATCACCGGGCTGAGCGGCTCGGGCAAGTCGAGCCTCGCGTTCGACACGCTGTATGCCGAGGGCCACCGGCGCTACGTCGAGAGCCTGAGCGCCTATGCGCGCCAGTTCCTGCAGCTGATGGACAAGCCCGACGTCGACGTGATAGAGGGGCTGAGCCCGGCGATCAGCATCGAGCAGAAGGCGACCAGCCACAACCCGCGCTCCACCGTCGGCACCGTCACCGAGATCCACGACTACCTGCGCCTGCTGTATGCGCGCGCCGGCACGCCGTTCTGTCCCGACCACCATGTTCCGCTGCAGGCGCAGAGCGTCAGCCAGATGGTCGACACCGTGCTCGCGCTGCCCGAAGAGACCAGGCTGATGGTGCTGGCGCCGGTGGTGCGCGACCGCAAGGGCGAGTTCACCGACCTGTTCGCCGAGATGCAGGCCCAGGGCTACATCCGCTTCCGCATCGACGGGCAGACGCACGAGGCCGCCGAGCTGCCGAAGCTGAAGAAGGCCGAGAAGCACGACATCGACGTCGTGATCGACCGCGTGAAGGTGCAGCCCGACGCGGCCGCCAGCGGGCTGCGCCAGCGCCTGGCCGAGAGCTTCGAGGCGGCGCTGCGCATTGCGCAGGGCCGCGCGATGGCGCTCGAGATGGACCATGGCCGCGAGCACCTGTTCTCCAGCAAGTTCGCGTGCCCGATCTGCAGCTACTCGCTGAGCGAGCTGGAGCCGCGGCTGTTCTCGTTCAACTCGCCGGTCGGCGCCTGCCCGAGCTGCGACGGACTGGGGCTGGTGACCGCGTTCGACCCGGAGCGCGTCGTCGCCTTCCCGTCGCTGAGCCTGGCCAGCGGCGCGGTGAAGGGCTGGGACCGCCGCAACGGCTACACCTTCTCGCTGCTCGAGAGCGTCGCCAAGCACTACAAGTTCGACATCGACCAGCCGTTCGAAGAGTTGCCGAAGCAGGGGCAGCAGGTGCTGCTGTACGGCTCCGGCGACGAGGACATCGCGTTCGTCTACGAGGGCGAAGGCAGCGGCAGCGCGAAGGGCAAGCCGCGCAGCGTCAAGCGCATGCACCCGTTCGAAGGGATCATCCCGACCTTCGAGCGGCGCTACAAGGAAACCGACTCGGCCGCGGTGCGCGAGGACCTGGCCCGCTACCAGGCCGCCCGCCCGTGCCCCGACTGCGAAGGCACGCGGCTGCGGCGCGAGGCGCGCAACGTGTTCCTGCAGGGTGAAGACGACCACGCGGGCAGCGACGCCGGCAACAGGAAGGGCGAGCCGATCTACCGCGTCGAGCACTTCACGCTGCGCGAGTGCCTGCACTACTTCGGCAGCCTGAAGCTGCGCGGCGCGAAGGCCGAGATCGCCGACAAGGTGGTGCGCGAGATCCGCTCGCGGCTGAAGTTCCTGAACGACGTCGGGCTGAACTACCTGAGCCTGGACCGCAGCGCCGACACGCTGTCGGGCGGCGAGGCGCAGCGCATCCGGCTGGCCAGCCAGATCGGCTCCGGGCTGACCGGCGTGATGTACGTGCTCGACGAACCGAGCATCGGTCTGCACCAGCGCGACAACGACCGCCTGATCGGAACGCTGCGCCACCTGCGCGACATCGGCAACAGCGTGCTGGTGGTGGAGCATGACGAAGACGCGATCCGCGCCGCCGACCACGTGATCGACATGGGCCCGGGCGCCGGCGTGCACGGCGGCCACGTGATCGCGCAGGGCACGCCCGACGCGGTGGCGGCCAGCGCCGAATCGCTGACCGGCCGCTACCTGTCGCGCGTGCTGCGCATCGCGGTGCCGGCAAAGCGCCACCGGCTGCAGGACCGCAAGGACGACGACGCCGGGCCGCAGTCGCTGCGCATCGTCAACGCGCGCGGCAACAACCTGAAGGGCGTGACGGTCGAGATCCCGGTCGGGCTGCTGACCTGCGTGACCGGCGTGTCCGGCTCGGGCAAGAGCACGCTGGTCAACGACACGCTGTATGCCACGGTCGCGCGCAAGCTGTACGGCAGCCATGCCGAACCCGAGGCGCACGACAGCATCGAGGGCCTGGACGTCTTCGACAAGGTCATCAATGTCGACCAGAGCCCGATCGGCCGCACGCCGCGCAGCAACCCGGCCACCTACACCGGGCTGTTCACGCCGATCCGCGAGCTGTTCGCCGAAATGAACACCGCGAAGGAGCGCGGCTACGGCGCCGGCCGCTTCAGCTTCAACGTGGCCGGCGGCCGCTGCGAGGCCTGCCAGGGCGACGGCGTGCTGAAGGTCGAGATGCACTTCCTGCCCGACGTCTACGTGCCCTGCGACGTGTGCCACGGCAAGCGCTACAACCGCGAGACGCTGGAGGTGCTCTACAAGGGCCGCAACATCACCGAGGTGCTGGAGATGACGGTGGAGGACGCGCATGCGTACTTCAACGCCGTGCCCAACATCGCGCGCAAGCTGCAGACGCTGCTCGACGTCGGCCTCGGCTACGTGCGGCTCGGCCAGAGCGCGACCACGCTGTCGGGCGGCGAGGCGCAGCGGGTCAAGCTGGCGCTGGAGCTGTCCAAGCGCGACACCGGCCGCACGCTGTACATCCTCGACGAGCCGACCACCGGGCTGCATTTCGCCGACATCGACCTGCTGCTGCGGGTGCTGCACCAGCTGCGCGACGCCGGCAACACCATCGTCGTGATCGAGCACAACCTGGACGTCATCAAGACCGCCGACTGGCTGGTCGACATGGGTCCCGAGGGCGGCGCCGGCGGCGGCATGGTGGTGGCGAGCGGCACGCCGGAAGACATAGCAGCAAACCCGGCAAGCTTCACCGGGCAGTACCTGAAGCCCCTGCTGGCCGAGTGACGGGAACACCCGCACGACCGGTGTCACCGGACGTGGCTAGACTGCAGCCCTTCGAGAGGAGCCTGCCGTGAGCCTGACTGTTGATTACTACCTGTCCCCGCACTCGCCCTACACCTACCTCGGCCACCAGCGCTTCTGCGAGATCGCGGCGGCCGCCGGTGCCAAGGTCAACGTGCTGCCGGTCGACCTGGGCGGCAAGGTGTTTCCGGTGTCGGGCGGCCTGCCGCTGTCGAAGCGCGCGCCGCAACGCCAGGCCTACCGCCTGGTCGAGCTGAAGCGCTTCAGCGCGTGGCTGAACCAGCCGATCAACCTGCAGCCGAAGTACTTCCCGGTCAACAGCGATGACGCCTCGCAGCTGATCATCGCGGTCGACATGAAGGACGGCACCGATGCGGCGCTGCGCATCACGACGGCGGTGCTGCGGGCGGTGTGGGTCGAAGAACGCAACATCGCCGACCTGGCGGTGCTGCAGGCGATCGTGGCCGAGCAGGGCCTGCCGGCGCAGCGCATGGACGACGCGCACTCGCAGGCGGTGCACGAGCGCTATGAACAGGATTCGGAAGAAGCGATCGCGGCCGGCGTGTTCGGCGCGCCGAGCTACGTGATCGACGGCGAGATCTTCTGGGGGCAGGACCGGCTCGATTTCGTGCAGCGGCGCCTGCAGCAGGGCTGAGCACCCGCCGAGCGGGAGCGGGCCGAGCGCCGGGCCGCTCCCAAGCCGGCCCGCGGTCCCCGCGGGGGACCGCCCGGCGTACCCGCCGGGCGAGGGGTCGTCATCTACCCATTGCGAACGGCGGAGCCTTCTGCGTCCGACGCATCGGTGACCCAGTTGCCCTGGATCAACTCCTCGACGTTCGGCTGCAGCAGCAGCGCGATCAACGCGACCAGGAGACCGACCGCCGTGACGACGGTGATGGTTGCAGCGATGAAGAAGCTCATGGTGGTCTCCGGTCGGCACGCCGCCGGCCTCGCGGCCGGCGTGCGCACCCGTCATCACATGTTGTACTTGGCCTTCGCGCTGTTCACGCAAGCCGTCTTCGCATCGCCGGCCAGCGCGTCGCACTTCTCGGCTTCAGCCTTGTAGGCCGCCGTCTTCTTGTCGTCGGTGGCTTCGGCATTCGCCTTCTTGGTGTCGCGCTCGGCCTTCGCATCGGCCTTGGCCTTGGTCTCGACGGCCTTGGCTTCCTTCACGCAGACGTCCTTGTCGTTGCCGGCCTTGTCGTCGCAGCGTTCCTTCGCGACCTTGTAGTCGGCCTCGGCGATGTCTTCCTTCGCCTTGTAGGTCGCCTTCGCGGTGCCCTTGTAGTCGGCTTCGGCCATCGCCTCGGTCTTCACGCGGGCAGCCTTCGCTTCGGCGACGCAGATGTCCTTGGCATTGCCCGACAAGGATTCGCACTGCTTGTGCGATGCCTCATACGTCGATTTGGCCGAGGCCTTGGCCTGGTCGTAGGCGGTCTTGTCGGCGGCGAAGGCGCTGGTGCTGAACATCAGCGCGGCGACGGCGGCGGTGATGCACGAGAGCGATTGTTGCTTGGTCATGTTGATATCTCCTCGATGGGAATGGCCTGAGAGCCGGTGCGGCAAGCTTAGGCAGGGCGTGTGCCGCGGTCTGCCGGACAAACCAATTTGCGGGTGTGGGAGTTGCCCTACAGCCTTGCGTGACAAGCTGCCGACGATGCCGGCGCGCGGGTTCACGCCGCTTGAGTGGCGCGCGACGCTGCTCGACAATGTCCGCCATGCACCCCCCACCGCCCGACCTGGAGCGCGCGCGCCTGCTCGATTTCGCGCGTGCCTCGGGCGATTGGATGTGGGAGACCGATGCGCAGTTGCGCTACACCTGGGTCTCGGGCGCGTTCGAGGCCATCACCGGGCTGCCGCCGCAGTCGATCATCGGCCAGCAGATCGCCGATTCGCCGCTGCTCGACGAGCTCGCCCACCCGCTGCCCGGCGGTCGCGGCTTCCACCAGCTGCTGCACGAGCACCGGCCGATCACGCGCGTGCTGACCGACAAGCACACCGGCCGCGGCGTGCTGCAGATCTCGCGCAGCGCGGTGCCGGTGTTCGATGCGCAGGGGCAGTTCACCGGCTACCGCGGCACCGCGCGCGACGTGTCGATGCACATCGCCGCCGAGCGCCACGCGCATGCGCAGGCCGAGCTGCTGCGCAAGCTGTCGTCGCAGGTGCCGGGCGTGATCTTCCAGTTCCAGCTGCACCCCGACGGCACGGTCAGCTACCCGTATGCGAGCGACGCCTCGCGCGAGCTGTTCGGCGTGGAGCCGCCGCGCGACGGCAACGGCGGCGACCCGACCGTGCCGTTCCGGCTGCTTCACCCCGACGACCAGCGCGGCTACGCCGACAGCATCGAGGCCTCGGCACGTGCGCTGTCGCCGTGGCAGCGCAGCTACCGCATCGTGCGCGACGACGGCAGCGTGCGCTGGATGGAAACGCGTGCGATGCCCGAACGGCTGGCCGACGGCTCGACGCTGTGGCACGGCTTCACCGCCGACACCACCGCGCAGAAGCAGGCCGAGATCGCGCTGCGCGGCAGCGAGGAGCGCTGGAGCATGGCCGCCGAGGCGGCGGGCATCGGCGTCGCGCAGTATTCGCTCGCGACCGGCGAGGTCAGCTTCGACCGGCGCGCCTGCACGAACCACGACCAGCCGTGGCCGCTCGCGCACCACACGCTCGCCGATTTCATCGCGGCGGTGCATCCCGACGACCGCGCCGCCACCGAGGCCGCGATGCAGCGCGCACTGGCCACCGACGGCCGCCTGGAGACCCGCTACCGCTTGCTGCGCTCCGACGGCGTGCCGGCGATGCTCGAACTCTTCGCGCGTTGCACGCACGACGCCGCCGGCCGTGTCGACGGCCTGGTCGGCACCTGCCGCGACATCACGCAGCAGGCGGCGCTGGAGCAACTGCGCCGCGACAAGCAGGCGGCCGAGCAGGCGAACCGCGCGAAGAGCGAGTTCCTGTCGCGCGTCAGCCATGAGCTGCGCACGCCGCTGAACGGCATCCTCGGCTTCGCACAGCTGATGTCGCTCGACCGGCTGCACCCGCTCGCGCCCGACCAGCGCCGCCGCATCGACAGCGTGATGCACGCCGGCCGCCACCTGCTGGAACTGATCAACGACGTGCTGAACCTGGCGCGCATCGAGCAGGAGGATTTCTCGCTGAAGCCGGCGCCGGTCGACCTCGCCGCCGCGGCCGGCAGCTGCCTCGCGATGATCCAGCCGCTGGCCGACAACGCCGGCATCCGGCTGCTCGCGCCGCACTGTCCGGGCGGCTGCTGGGCGACCGCCGATGCGCGCGCGGTCGAGCAGGTGCTGTTGAACCTGCTGTCGAACGCGATCAAGTACAACCGCCCCGGCGGCACCGTCGAGCTCGCGCTGCAGCACCAGGGCGAACGCGTCGCGGTGGCGGTGCGCGACGAGGGCGAGGGGCTCTCGACCGCGCAGCAACTGCAGCTGTTCCAGCCGTTCAACCGGCTCGGCGCCGAGCAGCGCCGCATCGAAGGCAGCGGGCTCGGGCTCGTGATCGCACGCACGCTGGCGGCCGCGATGCAGGGCGAGCTGCAGTTGCGCAGCACGCCGGGCGAGGGTTCGACCTTCACGCTGCTGCTGCCGGCCGGCCGTGCCGTGCCGGGGCCCGGTGCCGCCGCGCCGTCGGCCGCGCCCGCAACGGCACCCGCCGCGGCGCAGAAGCACGTGCTGTACATCGAGGACGAGCCGCTGAACGTGATGCTGATGCAGGAGGTCTTCAAAGGCCGCCCGCAGTGGCGGCTGAGCGTCGCCAACGACGGCGCCGCCGGCCTCAGGGCCGCGTGCGAGCAGGCCCCGGACCTGCTGCTGATCGACATGAACCTGCCGGACACCAGCGGCATCGCGCTGATCCGCCAGCTGCGCACCGATGCGCGCACCGCCGGCCTGCGCTGCATCGCGCTGTCGGCCGACGCGATGCAGCCGCAGATCGACGCCGCGCTCGCGGCCGGTTTCGACGACTACTGGACCAAGCCGATCAATGTCGCGCGCGTGCTGGATGCCGTCGCCAAGGCGATGGTGGGCCCGCCCCCGTAGGTGACGCGCCACCATGAAAAAAGCCGCCTCGTGGGAGGCGGCTTTTTGAGGTGAACGGAACCTGATTACTTCAGGTGGCCGTTGATCAGCTTGGTCATCTCGAACATCGAGACCTGGGCCTTCTTGAAGATTTCCTTCAGCTTGGCGTCGGCGTTGATCATCGTGCGCTTGGCCTTGTCCTGCAGGTCGTTCTTCTTGATGTACTCCCACACCTTCTTGGTCACTTCCGTGCGCGGCAGCGGGTTGGCGCCGATCACGGCAGCCAGCGTCGGGCTCGGGGTCATGGCCTTCATGAAGGCAGCGTTCGGGGTGCGCTTCTTGGCCGGAGCGGCCTTCTTCGCAGCGGCCTTCTTGGCCGGCGCTGCCTTCTTGGCGGGAGCGGCCTTCTTGGCCGGGGCGGCCTTCTTGGCCGCTACTTTCTTCGCGGGTGCAGCCTTCTTGGCCGGTGCCGCTTTCTTTGCAGGAGCCGCTTTCCGAGCGGGCGGTTTCGCAGTTGCCATGTTGAATTTCTCCATCAATAACGTTGTTGATGTGCCCGGGTTGGGTGAGAGCCGCATGAGCTCTCGGTTCTCCAGGTCCACGTGCGGAGCGAATACTACTGCGAGAGTGCTGCATTGAGAAGCAGTTTTCATAGGTAAAACACGCATTCATGCGCCTTCGCGCGATGTTTTGTCGCCTGTGAGCCTCACCTGCGTGCTCTCGAGGTGCTCGACACGTGCCGTCGAGGGGCATTCGCGCTGCGCGTCGAACGCTCGCAGAATGCGTCTCGACGGCCTCGCATGGTGCGTCGCCGTTCTCTGTCGAAGGAGACGAACGATGGGCAAGAAGATCCTGATGCTGGTCGGCGACTACGCCGAGGACTACGAGACCATGGTGCCGTTCCAGGCGCTGCAGATGGTCGGCCACACGGTGCATGCAGCCTGTCCGGACAAGCAGGCCGGCGATTTCGTGATGACCGCGGTGCACGATTTCGAGGGCCAGCAGACCTACTCCGAGAAGCCCGGCCACCGCTTCACGCTGAACGCGAGCTTCGCGTCGGTGAAGGGCGAGGACTACGACGCGCTGCTGATTCCCGGCGGGCGGGCGCCCGAGTACCTGCGCATGAACAAGTCCGTGATCGCGCTGGTGCAGCACTTCTCGCGCGCCGACAAGCCGATCGCCGCGGTGTGCCACGGTGCGCAGTTGCTCGCGGCGGCCGGCGTGATCCGCGGCAAGCGGGTGTCGGCCTACCCGGCCTGCGCGGCCGAGGTGGAGCTGGCCGGCGCGAGCTATGCGGCGATCGAGGTCGACCAGGCGGTGACCGACGGCAAGCTCGTCACCGCCCCGGCCTGGCCGGCGCATGCGGCCTGGCTGTCGCAGTTCCTCACCGTGCTGGGCACCCGGATCCAGCTTTGACGCAGGCTCAGTACACGTCGCGCCGGTAGCGGCCGGCGTCTGCCAATGCGGCCAGCTGCGCCGCGCCGAGCACCTGCGTGAGCGCGTCGTCGACGCCGGCGGCCATGCCCGCCAGGCTGCCGCACACATAGATTGCGGCGCCGCCGGCCACCCATTCGCGCAGCCGCGCGGCTTCTTCGAGCACGCGGTGCTGCACGTAGTGCCGCTCGGGCTGGTCGCGCGAGAACACCCGGTCGACCTGCGCGAGCACGCCGGCCGCCTGCCAGCGATCGGTGTCGTCGGCGTAATGCGCGTCATGCGCGGCCTGGCGCTCGCCGAACAGCAGCCAGCAGGCCTCGGGTGCCCGAGCTTCCGCGCGCGCCATCAGGTGGCTTCTGAGGCCCGCCAGGCCGGTGCCGTTGCCGATCAGCACCAGCGGGCGCGCCGCGTTGTCGCCGATCCGGAAACTGCCGTGCGCGCGCAGCCGCAGCGGCACCCGATCGCCCGGCTGCAGCTGCGCGGTCAGCCAGCCCGACGCGACGCCGAGACCGCCATCCGCATGCCGCTCCTGCCGCACCATCAGGTGCAGCCGGCCCGCCGCGGGCACCGACGCGATCGTGTACTCCCGCGGTCGTTGCGGGTCGGCCGGTGCTTGCACCTGCACCAGGTCGCCCGCCTGCCACGCGGGCAGCGGCGCGCCGTCGGCCGGCTCCAGTTCCAGGTGGCACACCGGCGCGGCGCTGCTGCCGTCGTTCAGCACGCGCCGCGCGACCAGCCGCCAGTCGTCGAAACTCGGCGCCTGCCAATCGGGCAGGTCGACCGTGCCGGCGAGGTGGGCGACCTGCTGCTGCCACTGCTTCAGTGCCGCCGCGTCGTCGTTGTCGAGCTCGATGCGCTCGAACAGCGGCGTCGCGCCCTGCACCTGCAGCCAGCCGTCGAGCCGGCGGCCGAAGCCGCAGAACTGCGCGTAGCTGCGGTCGCCGAGCGCCAGCACCGCGTGGTGCAGCTGCGGCAGCGGCTGGCCGCCGTCGACCATGTGGCGTGCGAAGGCCGAGGCCGCATCGGGCGCGTCGCCCTCGCCATAGGTGCTGACGATGAACAGCGCCCGCTCGGTGCGCGCGAGTTCGTCGGGCCGCAATTCGCCGAGCGGCAGCAGCCGCACCGGCACGCCGGCGGTGTGCAGCAGCCGCGCGGTCTGCCACGCGAGCTGTTCGGCGAAGCCGGTCTGGCTCGCGAACGCGACCAGCACCGGTGCGGCGCTCGCGTCGGCATGGTCGAGCGCGGCGGCATCGCGCGACGCCGCGCCGCGCCGGCGCCGTTCGCGCCACGCGATGAAGGCGCAGAACGCGAGGTAGGCGAGCGCGACGGCGCACGCCCACAACGTGCGTGACGCGGGGCTCATGGCGTGATCCAGCGGACGCCGCGGAACCGGCTTTGCCGGGCCGCTGGCGGCGCCCCCTGGGGGGAGGCGCCGAAGGCGCTTCGGGGGGGATGTTTCACTGTTCGAGCGCCGCGAACGCCGGCGTGACGTGCTCGTCGAGCCCGCCGTCGGCGCGCCGCGTGACGAACAAGGCCGCGATGCCGCGCTGCGCGGCCCACGGCAGGCCGGCCTGCGGCCCCATCACCGTCAGCGCCGTCGACAGCGCATCCGCGCGCATGCACGACGCGTCGAGCACCGTCACGACCGCCACGCCGTGGTCGATCGGCCGGCCGGTCCGCGGGTCGATCGTGTGCGGGTAGCGGCGGTCATCGTGCATGAAGAAGCGCCGGTGGTCGCCCGAGGTCGCGACGGCGAGGCCGTGCAGCGCGACACGCGTCGGCGTCAATCCGGAATCGGCATCGACCTGCCAGCCGCCGTCATGCCAGCGCGGTACCGGTTCCAGCGCAACCCACCACGGTTGCCCGTCGGGTTTGACGCCCTCGCCGCGCAGCTCGCCGCCGACCTCGACCAGCACGTCGTCGAGCCCGAATGCACGTGCGAGCCGCTGCACGACGCGGTCGACCGCATGGCCTTTCGCAATCGCCGACAGGTCCAGCCGCAGGCCGCCGGGTTGCCGCACGCCACGCAGGCCGGTCTGCAGCCGCTGCCAACCGCTGACGGCCCGCGCCGCCTGCACCGCCACCTCGCCGGGCGGCATGAAGCCGGGCTCGTCGTGGCGCTGCCGCGGCCCGAAGCCCCAGGCGTCGACCAGCGCGCCGGCGGTCGGGTCGTAGGCGCCGTCGCTGTCGCGCGCGACCTGCAGCGCGCCATCCAGCACCTCGGCAAAGGCCTCGGGCAACGCGTGCCAGCTGCCGGCCGGCGCCCGGTTGAAGCGGCTGATGTCCGAGCCCGCTTCCCATGGGCTCATCTGCGCGACGACGAGGTCCAGCTCCTGCTGGATCGCCTGCGCCACCGGCGCGAGGTCGAGCGCGCGCGGGCCGACGACGCGCACCGACCAGCTCGTGCCCATCGTGACGCCCTGCAGCGCATGCACCTGCGCGCCGAGCGCCGGCGCGCGGGTCGCGATGCGCTGCGGGACCAGCACCCGCGCCGTCTGCATCGTCGTCTTTACTGCGGCAGCACTTCGACCGTCGCGCTGGCGTTCACGCGACGCGTCGGCAGCGTACCTTCGGCCGCGCGCACGCTGTGGCTGACGCCGATCCAGTAGCGCCCGGCCTCCGGCCACTTGACGCTGAACTGGCCTTGCGCATCGGTCTTCAGCGCGATCTCGCCGAGCTTGTAGCGGTAGCGGTTGCCGCCGCGCAGGATCGTCACGTCGAGGTTGGCGGCGGGCTTGCCGTCGAGCAGCACGCGGAAGCTGGAGCTGTCGCCGGCGCTCAGGTCGGTCGGCGCGGTCAGCGGGATGAACTCCAGCCCGCTGCCTTGCGGCGCGAAAGCCTTGTCGGTGGCCGGCTTGTCGGCCTTCTCGCCCTTCGCCTCATTGCTGACCCAGGTCTCGACGCGGCTCTGCATGCGCGTGACCTGCAGCTCCTTCGCATCGGCCGGGATCTCCTTGGCCATCGCCTCGGCGGTGCCGCGCCAGCGCTTCGGCTCGCCGTTCAGCTTGTAGTTCGCAAACACGCTCTCGCTGCTGTTGACGATGCGGTAGGTGCCCGGCTGCGCGAGCTTCACGTCGAAGCTGCTGCGGCGGCGCGCGGTGCTGAGGTTCTCGGGCGCAACGAGGCTGCCGTCGGGCGCGACGACGCTGAGCTTGTCCAGCGCCAGCGCGTTGGTGTCGTACTCGAACAGGTCTTCGGAGACCGCGGCGTCGACCGTGACGGCGGCGTCGCGGCCGCTGACGACGGTGGCCGACGGCACCAGCCAGGTGCGGTGCGCCTGCGCGGCGCCGGGCAACAGCGTGGCCGACGCGACCGCGGCAAGCAGCGCGAGGTTCATTCGGTGAAGTGTCTTCATGCGCGGCTCCTCAGGGCTTCAGTTCGAGCGCAACGGCGCCGAGCTCATGCTCGCCCTGCGCCTTCGCGGTCTGCGGCGCCTTCACCGGCCAGTCGAACGGCAGGCGCACCACCTCGCGGCCGCCGTTCTCGCGCGCCGCCTCGACCACCAGCTGGTAGCTGCCCGGCGGCAGCGCGGCCAGCCCCTTCGCGCTCGACAGGCCGATCACGTGCTCGCCCGGCGCGCGGGTCGCCGCGGTGACGCCGTCGATCGGCGTCTGCAGCTCGCGCCCGCTCTTGCGCCACCAGCTGCGCATGTCCTTCAGCCACTTCGCGCCGCCGTTGTCGCGCTTCTTCAGGTCGTACCAGAGCGCGACGTTGGACGCGAAGCCCTGGTCCGACGCCTTCTCGACCCACACCGCCACATAGGGCTTGTGGTACTCGGCCACGCTCAGTTGCGGCAGCTCCAGCTTCAGGCTCGCATCGGCCGCGAAAGCCGGCGCGGCCAGCGCGGCGGCCGCGCCCATCGCCATCGAATAGCTCAGTTTCATGGGGGTCCTTCTGCAGAGATTCAGGAATGCGGGATCAATGGATGAACAGGATCGCCAGCAGCAGCGGCAGCACCAGGCCGCCGGCCACCACCGGCCAGGTGCTCGGGCGCTTGGCGGCGTGCATCTTCAGGATGAACAGCCCGGTCACCGAGAACACCAGGCACGACGCGGCGAACAGGTCGATGAACCAGCTCCAGGCCGCGCCGGTGTGGCGGCCCTTGTGCAGGTCGTTCAGGTACGAGATCCAGCCGCGGTCGGTGCGTTCGTATTCGAGAGCGCCCTCGGCGCGATCGATGCGCAGCCAGGCGTCGCCACCGGGCCGCGGCAACGGCAGGTAAATCTCTTCGGGCGACCATTCGGCCGCGCGGCCGGAAACCTCGATCGCGAGCGATTGCTCGACCCAGGCGGCCAGCGCCGGCGGCAGCGGCTGCTTGTCGTCTGCCGGCGTCGCGGTGACCAGCGGCAGCAGCGCGGGCGGCACCTGCGCCGCGCGCTTCGCGACCTGCGGCTTCGCTTCGATCTGCGACGCGTGGTTCAGCGTGAAACCGGTGACGGTGAACAGCAGCAGGCCGACCAGGCTCAGCGCCGAGCTGATCCAGTGCCACTGGTGCAGCGTCTTCAGCCAGTAGGCGCGCTGCGGCGCGGAGGCCGTCGCATGCTTCGCGGGTGCTGCGGAGTCCATCAGACCTCGGACCACATCCGCAGCAGGTTGTGATAGTGGCCGGTCAGCGCGAGCAGCTCGGTGGTGTCGCCATGGCGCTCGCGCAGGTGCTGGATGGCCTGGTCGAGCTCGAACAGCATGCCGCGTTGCGCATCGTCGCGCACCAGGCTCTGCAGCCAGAAGAACGAGCAGACGCGCGCGCCGCGCGTGACCGGCAGCACCCGGTGCAGGCTGCTCGACGGGTAGAGGATCAGGTCGCCGGCCGGCAGCTTGACCTCGTGTGCGCCGTAGGTGTCCATCACCTCCAGTTCGCCGCCGTCGTAGTCGCCGGGGTCGGCCAGGAACAGCGTGCACGACAGGTCGGTGCGCAGCCGCAGGCTCGTGCCGGGCACTGCGCGCACCGCGCCGTCGACGTGCAGGCCGTACTGCTCGCCGCCTTCATAGCGGTTGAACAGCGGCGGCACGTAGCGCAGCGGCAGCGCGGCCGAGACGAACAGTGGATTCGCTTCCAGCGCCTTCAGGATGACCGCGCCGAAGCGCTGCGTCAGCGGCCCGGCCTCGGGCAGCTGGCGGTTGCGCTTGACCTGCGCACCCTGCGCGCCGACCGTCTCGCGGCCGTCGTTCCAGTCGGCCGCATCGATGGCCTCGCGGATCTCGGCGACCTGGGACGGCGTCAGCACGCCGGGCACGTGGAGCATCATCGTCCAGCCTCCGCCGGGCCGCCCCAAGGAGGCTGAGCGCCCCCTCGGGGGGCAGGAGCGAAGCGACGTGGGGGCCTCATTTTCAGTACTTGAAGTTGGCGCTCAGCAGTGCGCTGCGCGGTTCGCCCGGCTTGTAGCGCGAGCCGCCATTGTTGACCGACGCGACGTACTCCTTGTCGAACAGGTTGTTGACGTTCAGCTGCAACGAGACGTTCTTGCTGAGGTCGTACGCCACCATCGCATCGGCCACCGTGTACGACTCGGTGTTGATCAGGTTGGGCGTGGTGCCCGGGGTGAGGTTGCTGCTGCGCGCGACGGTGTCGACATAGCGCACGCCGCCGCCGACGGTCAGCTTGTCGAGCGCCTTGTACGAGGCCCACGAGCTGAAGGTCACCTTCGGCGAGTAGACGATCAGGCCGCCGTTGGTCGCACTGGCACCGGCCGGCACGCCGCGGATGATCTTCGGGTCCATGTAGGCCACGCCCGCACTCAGGTTCAGCGCCGGCGTCACCTGGCCGACCAGGCCGAGCTCGACACCGTCGACGCGGCGCTTGCCCACCTGCGTGAAGGTCGGAGACGTGGCACCGTCGGAAACCAGCTCGTTCTTGTTCTCGCTGCGGTAGATCGCCGCGGTGGCCGCCAGCTTGCCGCCGAACAGGTCCCACTTGGTGCCGAGCTCGATGTTGCTGCCTTCCTGCGGATCGGTGTTCGGACTCGCCTGGTTGGTGCTCGCGGCGTTCAGCGAGAAGTTCGCGCCGCCCGGCGGCTGGTAGGAGTTCGACACCGTCAGGTAGACGCTGCCGTCCTGCGTCGGCTTGAACAGCGCGCCGACCTTCCAGCTCAGCAGGTTGTCGGTCAGCCCGAGGCCCGGGTTCTGGACCAGGTTGGGCGTCGCCGTCGCGCTGTAGGTGGCGCTGTTGGTCTCGGTGTGGAATTTCTCCCAGCGCAGCCCGCCGTTCAGCAGCCACTGCTCCGAGAACTTCAGCGTGTCGAAGGCGTAGGCCGCCGCGCTCAGCGTGCTGCCCTTGGTGTAAGCCCCGGTGTCGCTGAGCGGGCGGAACACGTCGCCGGTGCTGGGGTGGTACAGGTTGGCCGCGCCTTGCGCCGCGCCGAGTACCGACTTGTTGACCTGGTTCTGGCGCTCGTAGATGAACTCGAAGCCGGTCGACAGCGAGTGCCCGATGCCGCCGGTCTTGAACTCGGTGCTCAGGTTGGTCTGGTTGGTCAGGATCTCGTTCGTCTGGTGGCGGCCCTGGCGGGTGCGCGCGACGGTCCAGGTGGCGGGGTCGGTGCCGGTGGGCGAGGTCACGGCGTTGACGCCGGTCAGCACGAAGTCCTGCTCGGTGTGGCCCAGGCGCGTCGTGTTGCGCAGCGTGGTGCCGGCCGACAGGTCGTGCTCGACGCGCGCGGTGAACATGTGCAGCGTGATGTCGTCGAAATCGTCGGTCGAACCGTAGAAGTTCTTCGAATCGACCGGTGCGCCGGACACCATGCCCGTGGCGGGACGCCAGTCGGACACGCCGAAGGTCGACACGCCGCCGTCCGGCACGTTCTTCTGGTCGACGTACAGGTAGTTGAAGGTGGTGCGCGTCGGCGTGCCGAGGCCGAGCACCAGCGACGGCGCGAAGCCGAAGCGCTTGCTCTTGACCTCGTCGCGGCCGGGCGTGCCGTAGTCCTGCGCGAGCACGTTCAGGCGCAGCGCCGAGCCCGGGATGCCGAGGTCCAGCGGACGGTTCAGGTCGGCCGTGGCGCGCACGCGGCTGGCGGTGCCGACCGTCAGCGTGCCGTTGTCGAAGGCCTCGCGGCCGGCGGTCTTCGACACCAGGTTGACATAGCCCGACGACGCGCCGCGGCCGTTGTCGGAGCCCGACGGGCCCTTGATCACCTCGACCTGCTCGACGTTGAACACGTCGCGCGAGATGTTGCCCAGGTCGCGGATGCCGTCGACGAAGATGCTGTTCGTCGTGTCGAAGCCGCGCATGAAGATCGAGTCGCCGGTCGTCGTGTTGCCGTTCTCGCCGAGCTGCATCGTGATGCCCGGGGTGTTGCGCAATGCCTCGGCGAGCGTGGTCGCGACCTGCTGCTGCAGCACTTCCTTCTTGATCACCGTGATGGTCTGCGGCGTGTCCAGCAGCGGCTGCGTGAACTTCGGGCTCGACGCGTTGTCGGCCTTGAACTCGCTGCCGGACTGGCCGGTGACGCGCAGCGCGGGCAGCGTGGTTTCGGGGGCATCCGGCTTCTTCGGGGCGTCGGCGACCGGTGCGGTCTGCGCTGCCACCGGCAACGCGACGGCCATCAGGCCGATCTGGGCCAACGCGGATGTCTTGCTTGCCGCGTGCTTGCGGCTCTTGATGTAGGCCAAGGGGTGCTCCTGGTGGGGTTTGTTGTTGTCGTGGCTCGCGCGGTGGCTGGCGGGACCGTGTGGAATCGTAAAAACAGCCGGCCCGAGACCGGCGCCGGCTGGATGGAGAAACTCGTGTCAGCGGCGCAGTGCGTACCAGCCCGCGATGCCGGTGGGCAGGCCGAGCGCGGCCCATGACAGCGCATCCCAGGCGCCGTCGCCGAGCAGCGCCGACAGCAGGCCGACGGCGCTCAGCACCGCCAGGCCGACCGGCCAGCCCCACAGGCGCAGCGTCGCGTTCATGGCTGCGCCGCTTCCGGCTCGCTGACGAAGCCGACCTTGGTCAGGCCGGCCTTCGACGCATCGGCCAGCGTCTGCGCGACGTAGCGGTAGGCCACCGCCTGGTCGGCGCGCAGGTGGATCTCGGGTTGCGGCTGCTTGCCGCTTTCGGCGGCGAAGCGCTTCTGCGCCTCGGGCCGGGTGACGACCTCGCCGTTCCAGTACAGCAGGCCGCCGGCGTCGATCGCGAACTCGACCTTGTCGGCCGGCGACTGGTTGACCTGCGAACTCGCCTTCGGCAGCTCCAGCTTGACGGCATTGGTCAGCAGCGGCGCGGTGATGATGAAGATCACCAGCAGCACCAGCATCACGTCGATCAGCGGGACCATGTTGATCTCCGCCATCGGGGCACTGGCGTTCTTCGAATCGAAACTGGCGAAGGCCATGATGGCGACCTCGCGTCAGGCGGCGGCCGGCCGCGTGGCCAGTGCGCGCACGTTGGCCGGTTGGGCGGCTTCATTGCCCAGCGGCTGGCCCATCGACACGAAGGTGTGCAGCTCGTACGCGAAGGCATCGAGCTTGGACGACATCACGCGGTTGGCGCGCGTCAGCCAGTTGTAGCCCATCACCGCGGGGATCGCGACCGCGAGGCCCAGGCCGGTCATGATCAACGCCTCGCCGACCGGGCCGGCGACCTTGTCCAGCGTGCCGGCGCCGCTCATGCCGATCGCGACCAGCGCGTGGTAGACGCCCCACACCGTGCCGAACAGCCCGACGAAGGGCGCGGTGGCGCCGACGGTGGCCAGCATCGCGAGGCCGTTCTCGAGCCGCGTGGTTTCCTCGTCGAGCACCTTCTTGATGGTGCGCGTGACGAATTCGCCCGAGGTGCCGGCCTCTTCGAGCTTGGCGGCGCCGTACTTCGCGTGGTGGGCCTGCGCATGCATCGCGTGGCTGGTCAGGTGCGAGAACGGGTCGTGCACGCCGTGCGTGGTGATCTCGTTGGCGACGGCCTCGAGCGAGGTCGCATTCCAGAAGAAGTTCAGGAAGCTCTGGCTGTGGCGGCGGCGCGAGATCAGCGACAGGCCCTTGATCGCGATGATCACCCACGACGCGATCGACATCAGCACCAGGATGCCGAGCAGCGTCTTGCCCACCACGTCGCTCTGGGCGATGAAGTGGCCGAATCCCAAGCCAGCGTCTGCGTTCACGGTCATTTCTCCAGATCAAAATTCAACGGGATCAGGGCCCAGCCCGCGGTCGGGCGGCCGTTCTCGGTGTAGGGCTCGAAGCGGAACTTGCGCACCGCGTCGACGGCGGCTTCGTCGAGCCGCGGATAGCCGGACGACTTGCCGACCTGCACCGATTGCGGCAGGCCGCCTTCATCGATCCAGACGCGCACGACGACGCTGCCGGTTTCCTTCAGGCGCTTCGAGGCGCGCGGGTACTCCGGCGGCTCGGCCTTCAGGTAGCGCACCGCGGACGCCGGGATCTGCTTCGGCGGTGCCGGGGGCGCGGGCGGGGCGGGTGGCGCTTCGACCGCGACCGGCGCGGGCGGGGGGGGCAGCTCGACCGGCGGCGGCGGCGCGACGAACGCGGCCGGTGCGGGCGACGGCGCGGCGGTGACCAGCGGGGTCGGTGGCGGCGGCGTGCGGGTGACCGGTTTCACCGGCGGAGGCGGCGGGGCGGGCGGCGTGGGCGGGGCCGGCGGCGCGATCAGGTTGACGAAGATCGGCGCGGCCTGCACGACGGCCTCGCGCACCGCGGGCACCTGCAGGATCGCCCAGCCGGCGCCGACGTGGATCGCCGCAATCGCCGCGACCACGCCACGCAACTGAGCCCGCGACAGCCCGTCGGTCCGCACCGGCCGACGGCTGAGCGGCGGCAACGGCGGATGCGTCGCGGAGACGGGAACGGCGGCCATGGCAGAGGTTGGAGGTGCGGGTACTGCGGGGAGAACTTCAAACTACTTCAAAAACTTTAACACAAACGAGAACGATTCTCATTGGATGGCGTTGACCGAGTTCGACCGAGGCGATGCAGTTCAATGCGTGAGGGTTTTCGAGTGAGACATCCGGCCGGGTTGAGCGGCCGAACCCGGCTTCCTAGACTGCGCCGCTCACATCCACTCGAAGATCGGGGCATCTCATGAAACACGCACGCGGCTGTCTGGTGATTGCCCTCAGTGGGGCGCTCACGCAGCCCTCCCTGGCTGGCTATGTCCAGTCCGATCCCTTCGGACTCGCTGCGGGCACCAGCACATATACGTACGCCAACGGCGACCCGCTGCGCTACGTCGATCCGGACGGGCTGTGCCCCTGCGGCGAGTCGCTCGATGTTCTCCAGCTGGCACGCTCGGACCGACGAGACTGGAGCAGGGCCGCCGATCGATCAGACGTCAACAGGGCATTCGGGCCGGGAACTTACAAGTGCAATCTGTTTGCCGACGAGCAATTCGAGACAGCCGGATACCACCTTCCGAACATCGGTGGCAGCGTCCTCGCACGCGCATTGGAGATGTACCCACCCGGAGCACAAAGCCTGTCGACGTCGGGCTACACCGTTCCCGGATGGCCGGTCGTCACGGGGCCGGCACAACCCGGTGACCTGCTGGCCTGGCAGGGGCACGTTGGCATCGCATCGACCAGTGGCCGGTCCATTTCCGCTGCGCCCCACGGGGTGATTGAGAATGACTGGGGATTCCGCTCGGGACAAACCCCCGTCATTCGTCGCTGCACATGCCCAAGATGAACGGCCCTCGGCCCTGGCCTCGTGGGGCCATCGTGACACTCGTGCTGATCTGCACCGCGCTGATCTGCGTCTCGGCATGGGTTCACGTGCGCACACGCGATGCCTATCGCGCGGTCGGCTTCAACGACGGCCGCATCCATGAACGCGAGCTGATGCTCGACAAGATCCGACGCAGCACCCGGCTGGAAGCGTGCAATGCGCATTCCGCCGCGTCAGCCGTCGAGTTCCTGTCGGTCAAGGCCGATTCGGTCTACCTGCAGGCGACCGACGGCGAGCATCTCCGCTTCTGCCGATGAACTCGCCGCGCCAATGAAAACGGGCCGCGCGAACGCGGCCCGTCGGTTCAAGCCGTCACGTCACTTCGCGACGATCACCTGGGCTTCCGTGCCCGCCTCGCGGCGCAGCATCACCAGGAAGCCGGTCTGCGACGGCGACGCCGTCGCGCCGCCCACCGGCGTCAGCGTGTCCACGCGCTGGATGCGCAGGCTGCGCACGATGCCGCTGCTGTCGCCGTTGACCGCGTAGCGCGGCTTGGCCGGCGTGAAGGTCATCTTGTCGAACGCATCGGTCACGTTGCCGGTGTAGTAGTTGTCGGCCGCGCTCGCGGTGAAGTCGAACTGCTGGTCCGGCGTCAGGCCCAGTGCCGCGAGCGGCACCGTCATGATCATGTTGGCCGAGTTGAAGTCCGCATCCGCGTAGTAATAGGCGCCTCCCACGCCGGTCGCGAGGTTCACCACGTTGATCAGGTTGATGCCGGTGACACCGAACCCGCCCTGCTCCGCGTTGTAGACCGCGAAGTCCGGCACGCCGTCGCGGTCGACGTCGATGTCGACCTCGAAGCCGGCCGGGTAGTTCGCCGTCGCGCGCCGCCCGAAGGTGCTCAGCGCGAACTGCAGCGCCCCCGCATCGGCCACGTAGCGCACGCCGATCGCGCGCATGTCGATGAACGCGAAGTTGTCGCCCGGCTTCGGCAGCTCGGACGGATCGGCCTTCTTGCTGGTGCCGGTGAGCGCGAAGATGTCGAACTCGGTGTCGGCCGCGCCGACGTTGCCCATCAGGATGATGCCGCCCGGCCAGTTCGGGCGCACCGCCGCCACCGCGAGCGTCTGCGCCGCCTTGCGCGGCAGGATGTGCCACGGCACGCTCAGCAGTTCGGTGCCGGCGGTCAGCGTCAGGTAGCCGTCGTATTCCGGTGCATCGAGCAGGTCGCCGCTGCCGCCCAGTGCGCCGCTGTCGAGCGTCCACTCGGGCAGCTTCGCCGGGTTCACGCGCAGCTTCACGGTGATCGTCTGGCGGCCGCCCGCCGCCACCTTCACCGAGCTCGGCGCCGAGACCGTCACCGCGCCGCTGGCCTGGTCGTCAGCGAAGCGGAAGGCGCTCTTGATCGCGAAGGTCTTGGCAGTGCTGCCGAAGTTCTCGACCACCAGCTTCTTCTCGTACTCGGCCGGGGCCGACACCTCCTGCGCGCCGAACGACAGCGCCGCCGACAGCGAGGTCGGTTCGTAGGCGATGGCGTTCAGCGCCAGCGCCTTGTTGACCCGCACCTCGCCCGCGCCGATGCGCGTGATCGGCGCCAGCACGCCCGGCAGCAGCGCCGGGTTGGTGTAGACCGCCGTGTTGGCGCTGTTCATCAGCATCGACTTGATCTGCAGCGGCGTGCGGTTCGGGTACTTGCCGATCAGGATGGCCGCCGAGCCGGCGATCATCGGTGTCGCCCCCGAGGTGCCGCCGAAGGCCTCTTCGCCGGTCGCACTGCCGGCCACCGCCGACACCGACGCGCCGGGCGCGCCGATCTCGGGCTTGATGGTCTGGTAGCTGATGCTCGGGCCGCGCGCCGAGGTGCTGGCCATGCTGCCGACCAGGGCGACCTTGGTGCCGTCGCTGACCGTCACGTTGACCGGTGCCGCGATGTTGGCCTTGATCTTGTTCGAGGTCGACTGCGTGATCACCAGCGTCGGCACGAAGTGGGTGCCGCCGCCATTGCTGAACGACACCGCGTCGCCAGGGGCGACCAGGCCGAGCAGCACGCCGGTGGCACCGGCCGCGCCGGCCGCATCCACCTTCAGGCTGACCGAGCAGGTGCCGCGATCGATCAGCGCGACCTTGCCGGCCGGATCGGCCTTCAGCGCCTCGCCCGGGCAGGCGGTGCCGACGAAGACCACGTCGCCGCTGAAGCCGCCGGCGATCGGCGCCCAGTCGACCGTCGCGGTGTTGCCGTAGGTGCCGGCGATCGAGGCCGGCGAATTGATCTTCAGGCCGAAGGCCACCGCGCTCGGCACCTGCGTCTGCGCGACGCTGATGGCCCCGGGGGCGATCGACGGCGAGCTGACGATGTACGGCTTGTTCGCCGCATTCCCTGCGGCCACCACCGCGACGACGCCGGCATCCACCAGCGTCGAGATGGCTTCGGTCGAGTCGTCGATCACCTGGCCGTAGTCGGAGCCGAGCGACAGGTTGACGACGTCGACGGCGTCGGAGGTGTCGCCGTCGCCGTTCGGGTCGAGCGCCCAGTCGAGGCCCTTCAGGATGGCCACGCCGTTGCAACTGGTCGCCACCGCGCTGCACACCCGCACCGCGAGCAGCTTCGCGCCGGGCGCGACGCCCTTGTGGGTGCCGTCCAGGCTCTTGCCGCCGATGATGTCGGCGACGTGCGTGCCGTGGCCCTGGAAGTCGATCGGGTTCGGGTCTTCGGTGCGCGGGCCGTTCGGCCACACGTCACCGACGAAGTCGAAGCCGCCGACGACCTTCGCGGTCGGGTAGACGCTCGGGTCGATGGTGGTGTTGCGCGCATCGCTCGGGTCGGTGCCGTAGGCCTTCAGGTAGGCCTCCGGCGTGCCGGCGCCGCCGAGGTTCCGGTGGGTGTAGTCGATGCCCGAATCGAGCACCGCCACACGCACGCCGGTGCCGTCGGCCCCCGCCTGCTGCGCGGCGGCCGCGCCGATGTACGGCACCGTCTCGCTCAGGCTCATCTCGTAGTGGTTGACGCGGCGCACCTTGGCGACGCCCGGCAGCGCGGCGATGGCCTTCAGCTGCGAGGCGTCGACGCGCACCGCGATGGCGTTGTGCGCCATGTGGACGCGGCCGAGTTCCCGGGCGCCGAGCGTGCTCAGGCGCGACTGCAGCGCGTCCTGGTGCGACAGCACCGACTTGCGGTGCGCGGCCAGCGCTTCGCGCGTGGCCTGCGGCGCTTCGCGCAGCGTCTTCACGCTCAGCGTGCGTTCGGTGGTCGACGCGGCGATCGCGAGCTGCGCGGCGGCAGCGGCCACCGGCGCGTCGTCGAGCGTCACCCACACGTCGACCGCACCGGCCGCCTTCGACAGGCGCGCATCGAGCACGTCGGCACGGCCGCCGGGCAGAGCGATCTGCTGCACGGTGCGCACCGGGGCATCGGCGAGCGGCGCATCCGCGGCGGACGCGGTATCGGGCGCGCCGTCGCTGCCGCTGCTGCCTCCGCCGCCGCAGGCGGACAGGACGAGCGCGGCAACGACCGCCAGCCCGGCTTTCCAGGAAATTCGGATAGACACGAGACACTCCTTGTGGGGCACGTCCACCCGATCCGTCCGACTGCATGAAAGCGGGACCGGGACAGCGCTGTGCACGGGTGCGTGCGACGGCGCTGTGCGTGGGGTTGATGGGAAGCTGGATGCTCGGCGGCCCGGCTTCGGTGTGTCAAGGCGTGACAATGCATGCCCCCTATCCCTAGGGGGAGCGGAAAACCCTGGGTCGTCGGACCACGGCCCGGGCCGGCGCTGCGACGGGCGCCCTCCCGATTGCGGCCGCGCGAGGGCCGCGGGTATGCTCACGCGGATGAAGACCCTCGTCCGCTGGCTCCTGCTGGCCGCCGCGTTGCTGCTGGTGGCCCACCTCTACCCTGGCGTCACGGTGACCAGCTTCGGCTCGGCGATGCTGGCCGCGCTGGTGCTGGGCCTGTTGAACGCGCTGCTGCGGCCGGTCCTGGTGCTGCTGACGCTGCCGGTCACGGTGCTGACGCTCGGGCTGTTCCTGTTCGTGATCAACGCGCTGATGTTCTATTTCGCGGCGCAGCTGCTCAGCGGGCTGGCGGTCGCCGGGTTCTTCGCGGCGCTGATCGGGTCGTTGATCTACAGCTTGTGCGGGGTGGTGATCGATACCGCTCTGGAGGCGGTGTTTTCGTCGAAGGCCGGTTGAAGACTCGGCGTTATCAGCCGCGAGCTTCCTGGCACTGTGGATCAGGCAGACGCAGAGCCTGCGTGCGCATGTTGAAAATCAACGTCCTGAAGGCGGCATTCTGGCCGTTGACGGAGTGCGAACACAGTTGAGGCAGGCTGCTTTGCACGAAATTCGCGATCCACAGCAGTTCTGCGTAGTTGATCAGGTGGACCTGCTGAGGCTGCGTCTGTTCGGCAACGCTGGTCGCGTAGCCATAGAAGACGTTGTAAGCCTTCTCTGTGTCATCGGCTTGGCAATGGTCCTCGACGACATCCAGAGTCTCGATGCAATGTGACCGGAAGCCGCCCTTTCCATTGTCGGCACGAGCGGGCTCGGCGTACTGGTAGTTTGCGGGCTCGTACTCGCGACTCTCGATCTGCCTGGTCAACTCGGTCAAGGAATTGAAGCCTGCTGAACTCGGCTCGTGGGCGACTCCGCTGACCGTGGTCGTGTCATTTTGCTGAGCCTGTCAGTAATTTTGTGTGCGAGGCATAGCATGACGACCAGGAGCATGTATGCCAAGCAAGACGAAGACGAAGAACGAGGCGATCGCTGCGAGG
>NZ_LMDM01000048.1 GCF_001425825.1 Rhizobacter sp. Root1238 | reverse complement strand
GCCCCGCGATGAACCAATTCGCTGTGGTCTACGAGGAGCGATTCACACTGCCGGCGCACGGCAGTCGATAAGCGAGTCGGCCAATAGCCAATTCAGCTCAACCGCCTCGCACACAGAAATCCTGACAGCCCCCGATGCCGTAAGCGATTGATTTACAAAGTGATCGGGCGATTGCAAATCCGTGTAGGTCGGTTCGACTCCAGCCCGCGCCTCCAAAGAACACAGTGAAGTCAAGTAGTTAGAACGCCTCGCATTGCGAGGCGTTTTGCTTTCTGGCTGCTGGACAGGGCCAATCGGGCTCAGACCGCGCAAAAAACAGGTGCCAACCACACCTACACGACAGAAAACGTTGTGTAGGTGAGTTCCATGCGGCCGCCACAGCACGAGACTGTCAACTCGCGATGCACAGCCGCGCAGCCAAGTCTTCGGCGCGGAACGACGCATACCGAAGCACCATGACCGAGCCACGCGCCCATCCCATGATGGCGTTGATTTCCTCCGCCCGAAACGTGCACTCGCCTGCCGGTCCGCGGAGCTCGAACCTAACGCAGCACTTCGATCTGTACCAATGGCATGCGCGAGCATGATCAGACAGCATCGCTGAATGCGACTACAACGAGACATCGAACTGACGGCGGAAGTCGCCTGGCGTGCATCCTTCGATGCTGCGAAAGAACTTGGTGAAGTTGGTCGCCTCGTCGAAGCCAAGCCGCTGCGCGACGGCTGAAATCGGCATCTCCGTGTGCACGAGGAGGCGCTTGGCTTCCAGCGCAAGGCGCGAGGCGATAAAGGCCTTCGCCCCAACACCAGCCACCGCACTGCAGATGCGAGTGAGAGTCTTCTCGGAGCATCCCATGGCATGTGCGTAGCGCGATACGTGATGCCACTGGTGCACCTTCGCGTCCAGAAGCCGTTTGAAATGACGAAAGCGCTCCGGCGCGTCGGAGGATGTTCCAACGGACGGCTGTTGCTTCGCGTGAAAAATGTGCAGCCGCGTCACGAGCGTTGCCAGTTCACTCTGGAGCAGCCAGTTCAGCAGCGGTTGCCGGGCGTCGAGCGCACAGTCTTCCTCCAGCCGCGCGAGCGTGTCGGCCAAGAAGCGACCCGTCGACCGGTCGAGGCGCAGATGGCCGGGAAGCGCATCGATCAGTTCTGGCATCTGAAGGCGTTCCTCGCCTTGCGAAACCTGCAGCAGCTCGGGTCGGAACAACAGCAGGTGTGCGTCCCAACGGCTTCCCGGGCCGAAGCGATGAACCTGTCCGGGCCGAATGGTCAGCAGCGATCCGGCGCCACACTCGATGTGATTGAAGTCCACCACTGCGCGGCATATCCCGCGTCGAACGCACACGAACATGTGAAAGTCGTAGCGGTGGTGACGCTGCAGGTGCGCTCGGGGCACCCTTCGTCTCAGGTCCGACATGGAGAAGACCTCCAGATCCAGCGCCCTCTCGGCCGAGGGCCGATATGGGACCAGCTCGATATCGATGCGTCTCGTTCCGTGCGGCATCGACACATTGTCCAATATTCACCATTTGGCAACCGACTTTGATCGTGTCGAACACGCCGGCAACTCGAACAATCCGGGAACGCGGGCGCCGGGCGGCCACCATGCCCTGGTTCTCTTCTGATATTGATCGACAGTCCGAGGCGACCGATGCAAACCACAAACCGACAGTTCATGGACCGCTTCGTGGAGTTCATCAACACCGCGGACCCGCGGCTCGCCAAAGAGTTGGTTTCTCCGGACGCCGTGTTTCACGTTCCGGGACGTGCCGAACCCGTGCACGGGCCACAGGGCTACTTGGAGATCATCGGGATGATGCGCAGCGGATTTCCCGACATTCAGTGGGCTCTCGAGGAAACCGTCATCGAAGGTGATGTCGTCGCGGCGCGATTCACGATGCGCGGGACGCACCGCGGAGCCTTCTTGGGCGTGGCTCCCACCGGCAAGACGATTGCCGTGCAAGCGCTGAACATCTATCGGCTCTCGACCGGAAAGATCGTCTCCGAAGTGGGGCAACCGGACCTGCTCGGACTGATGCAGCAGATCGGCGGGTTGCCGCGCTCCTGAGGCCGCACCGACACCTCCGGTCGGCCGCCATACACGGAAGACGGGAATCGACCGGAGGTCCGGGGTGAATGGCACAGCGATGTGCCGTTGCATTGCTGAACCCATCGCCCAAACGACTGCGACGGTATGGGTCTGGACCCTGAGAGTCCGGCAACTCGCTGTTCGATGTCGATCGAATCGGTCTGAACTTGCATCCTGTTGCACGGCGTCTCTCCGCTCCAACGCCGCTCGTGTCGTTCGTCGGTTCGTCACGGGTTCTTCAGGTTCGCCCCAAGTCGTGCCTCACAGAATCGCACCGGGAATTGAGGGTCCGGCATGTCAGACGACATGTGCGCGCCGCACTTTGACTCAACAGGAACTTCACAATGAGCATGCCAAGCCAACGCCCCACACGTGCCACTGCAACAAGCGCACTGCTGTGTGCGCTGGTGCTATCAGCCTGTGGGGGCAGCAAAGACTCGGGCACCCCCGCGTCACCCGTTGGCGCATCACCAGCACCAGCACCAGCACCGGCACCGGCACCGGCACCGGCACCGGCACCGGCACCGGCACCGGCACCGGCACCGCCTCCTTCGATCACTACAGCCCTCGGCAAGCCCGGCCGGCTCCTCGTGGGCCTCGGCGCGGCCAGTACTTTTGCGGACATGAAGGCCCAGCAGATCACTCCGGACATCATCGATACCTATCTCGTGGCGGTCACGGGTTTCAACGCTGGCGGCGGTAACGCATGGCCTCAATGGCTATACGGCGCGCCGGACGGTGGCGTCGTGACAAAATTTTCCAACGACGTCGAGGCCATGGGCGCCGTGCCGATGTTCACCCTGTTCCAGATGCCTTCCCTGCGGGGTGGCGACGTCACCGTCATCAACGACGCGCCGTTCATGGTCGCCTACTGGGCGCAAGTCAAGTTGATGTACCAGAAGATCGGCGAGACCGGCCGCCCCACCCTGGTCAACCTCGAGCCTGACTTCTGGGGCTTCGCCCAGGGCGGTGCACCCGGCGGCGACCCGACGAAGTTGCCGGCGCGCGTGAGCACGGTGCCGGAATGCGCCGGCCAACCGGATACGGCCGTCGGCGTCGTCGGTTGCCTGTTGAAGCTCGGGCGGACGTACGCGCCCAAGGCGAGGATGGGCTTCCCCCCGTCGCTGTGGTCGGGGGATCCAAACGCCACCGGCACCTTCATGGCCAAACTCGGTGCAGACAAGGCCGACTTCATCGTGGCGCAGACGAGCGATCGCGATGCAGGTTGCTTTGAAGACCCGAACCCGGTGCCAAATTGTGCAAATCGCGGCCCCGGCCCGTTCTACCTGGACGAGAACAACGTCACCACACCGAATTTCAACCAGGGCCTCAACGATTGGAGCATCGTGCGGAGCCACCTGGGCGGCCTGCCGATCCTGTACTGGCAGACCCCCATGGGCGTGCCCTCGACGACCCCCGGCGGAACGCCGAAGCACTATCGGGACAACCACGTCCAGTACATGCTGACGCATCCAACGCAGTACACGGGCAACGGCACATTCGCGATCGTCTTCAGTCCCGGGGACGACACGTCGGCTGACATCACGAACGACGGCGGCCAGTTCGCGCGCCTGTCCAAGGCCTACTTGGCAAACCCGGCTCCGTTTCCCCACTGAGCTCGACGGGGCGAACAAGCGGCGCGACCTGCTGATCGCGGCCCGCTCGCCGGTGAGCGTGACCGCACATTCGGCGCTGGCGCACTACGAGGCCGCGCGACGGGCGGGTGCTTGCGAATCGCGCGCCGCGCGAAGGAGTCGAGCCATCGTCAGCCGCTGTGGTCGCGCAGCATCTCGCGCAATCGCGCGCGCCGGCGTTCCAGGTCATCGATCTGCGCCTCGATGAGGGCCAGCCGCTCGCGTTGCGTCGACAAGGTCTGCTCGCAGGGCGCGGCGCCTTCGATCAGCAGCATGCAGCCGGGGAAGGTCCGAGTCTCGTCAAGACTCAGACCGGTGGCCAGCAGTCGTTGGATCTGGCACACCTGCGCGGCCGCGCCGGGCTCGAACTTCCTGTAGCCGTTTTCTGCGCGCGAAGATTTCAACAGCTTCAGGGCGTCGTAATGCCGAATCGCCCGCACGCTGATGCCGGTGAGGCGGGACAGTGCGCCGATGGCGAGCAATCCAACAGGCTTCATGAGGATTCGAGAACGACGGCTTGACCCTGACACGGATGTGAGGCTCGACAGTCAGCGCCCCCTTGTCTCACCAGGAGCAACTCCATGACCCTCTTGCCGTTCGGCATGCTATCTCGCGCACTCGTGGCCTGCCTGCTGGCCCTCGCAGCGACCACGACCCACCACGCGCGGGCCGAGACCACCTCCAGGCACGACACGGTCGTCTCTGCGGATGGCGTGACCTTGTCGATCCGGGAGGCGGGCGACCCCAGCGGAACGCCCGTGATCTTCGTGCACGGCCTGTTGGGCAGCCACCTCAGCTGGCAGGCGCAAGTCGACAGCCCGGTGCTGCAACGCTACCGCCTGATCACCTATGACCTGCGGGGCCACGGGCAGTCCGGCCGCCCTTCGGCGCCGCAGATGTACACCGACGGGCTGCGGTGGGCGGACGACCTGGACGCGGTCATCCGCAAGTCGAGGCCCGGTCGGCCGATGCTGGTTGGATGGTCGCTCGGCGCCGCCGTCATTTCCAACTACCTCGCGAAGTACGGCGATGCAGACAGCGCTGTGTTTCCATCGCCCGCCGGCGGATGAAGTCGTGCAACGCCTGCTGGCCAATGCTGCGCTGGCATCGTTCGACATGCAGCGTGTCGTGCACCGCATGACGGTCGATGCTGCGAAAGGACTCCAGGGCGTTCGCAAGCCCATGCTCCAGATCTATGGCAAACGTCACCCCAGCGGTTCAATGACGACCTGGCAGGGTTCATCGCGAAGGTTGGGTCGCGGCATGTCGCGGCGCAACGCCCTCAGCTGACGACGCTGTCGGTCTCCAGCAGATGCCGCATCGCCGTGCGCATCAGCGGATCGCCGCTCTCGGCCAGCGAACTGGCCTCCAGGTGCCAGATCGGGTCGCCGAGCAGGTAGGTGCACAAGGCCTTCAGGTCGGGGCAGCAATCGTCCGGCAGCGTCTGCAGGAAGTGCAGCGCATCGCGCGGCTCGTTGCGCAGGATCGGGATGAAGGCGCCGATGGCCAGCGCCGACGGCGCGGCGTCCGGCAGGTCGCGCAGCTGGAACCACAGCGCTTCGGCGCGGCCGAGTTCCTGGCGCACGATCGCGTCGAACATCTCCTGGATCAGCTGTGCAGTATCGTCTTTGGTGTGCGGGCTCATGACGGGCTTTCGAAAAGCGGTCCGCCGGGTTGCGGCCGCGTCAGAGGTGCCGGACAAGGCCGCAGCGCGGCCGGTCCGACAGGTCGATCTTCGTCAAGGTGGTCGGTGGGACTCAGTCGCCTCCCCCCGGAGCCATCGACTTCAGGCGCTGGATGATGGCGCTGGCCGCGCCGCCCGGGCCGGCTTGCTGGCCGCCCTGGGCTTGTTCGCCACCACCAGGGCCACCCATCAGGCCACCGAGGGCTTGCAGGCCGGGGGCCTTGCCGAGGGCTTTCGTGGCCATGGGAAGGACACGGGTCAGTGCTGCACCGATTGCGGGAATAGGCATGTGAAATCCTTTCAGTTGGGACGCTGTCGGGTGACAGCGCTGAAAGGAAGTCTCGTCGGTGAGCGGCCGGCGTCGCGGCTGCAAAGCGAAGCGCGCGATGCCGGGCCGAAGCTCAGGGCCTGATCTGGTCGATCTGCACCGCGACGCCGGTGGCGCCCGGCTTCACCACCGGGCCCTGGCCGATCAGGTCGCCGGCCGCCGGCGTCGCGCTGCCATTGCGCGACACCCGAACCTCGATGCGCACCTCGGGCACGCTCGACAGCTTGAACTGCGGGCTCATCGCGGTCGAATCGTCGAGCACGAAATCCATCGGCAGGTCCGACACCAGCCCGCGCTTCACCGCCAGCGGCATGCGCGGGCCTTGCGGCGCACGGGCGAACACGAACACCGTGTCGCCCGGCTGCACCTTCGACGCCAGGGCAGGGGACAGCGTGACACGCCCGCTGACCGACGTCGCCGTGCCGGCGGCCGGCTTGTTGGCCGCGGTGGGGGCCGTGGTGCCCGCGGAGGCCGCCGTGGCGGCAGGCGCCGATGCGCGTGCGGCAGACGCCACCGGCGCCGAAGCCGCCGCCCCCGCCGTGCCGCCGCGGATCTCGCCCAGCGTCTGCACGATGAACTTCGCGTAATCCGACTCCGGCGGCAGCATCGGCAGCAGCTGCTGCCACTGCGCCGCGGCCGTTTTCATGTCCTGCCGCTGGTACGCCGCCGTCGCCGACATCGACAGCGCCATCGCATTGTTCGGGTCGATCGCCAGCGCCTGCTGCACCAGCTTCAGCGGCTTGCCCTGCAGGTCCCCATTCGCCGTCGTCGCGAGCACGTCGGCGTACTCGGTCAGCAGCACCGGATCGCGGTCCAGCATCTCGGCGCCGACGTGCTCGAAGGCCTTCGCCGAATCGGCCGGCCGGCCCATCGCGCGGTACGAGCGGGCAAGCACCATCCAGGCCTTCGGGTCGTCCGGGTTCTTCTCGACGCGTGCCGCGAGTGCGGCGATCATCTGTTCGATCTGCTGCTGCGTCACCTCGCCGCGTTGCGTGGGCGGTGCCGGCGGGTTCAATGCGGCCGGGTTGCCGCGCCACGCATAGATGCCGCTGGCCAGCAGCGGCAGCGCCACCGCGAGCGCGACCATCGTGCCGCGCCCCGAGCTGCGCGGTGCGATCGCCGGCTCGGCGACCTCGGCATCGGCCAGCAGGCGCTTCTGCAGCTCGCCGCGCGCCTGTTCGTGGTCGGCGGCCTGGATGGTGCCGGCCGCGAGGTCGCGATCGAGCTCGGCCAGCTGGTCGCGGTAGACGGCGGTGTTGGCGTCGCGGGCGGTGGATTCGGCGGCCTGCGCGGCGCGCCGCCAGGGCCGCAGCAGCACGAGCAGGGTGGCGGCGACGAGCAACGCCGCGGCGATCAGGAAGGTGGCCATCTCAGGGGGTCTTGTCGTTGTTCAGGAGTGCCATCGCGCGCTGTTGCTCCTCGGCGGTCAGCGCGACGGCATCGGGCGCCGTGCGGCGGCGCAGGAAGGCGACCAGCGCGACCAGCCCGCCGCCGAGCAGCACGAACGGACCGAGCCACAGCAGGTAAGTGGTCGGCTTCATCGGCGGCCGGTAGCGCACGAAATCGCCATAGCGGCTGACCAGGAAGTCCATCACCTCCTGGTCGGTCTTGCCCTGGCGGATCAGCGTGCGGATCTCGCGGCGCAGGTCTTCCGCCAGGTCCGCGCGCGAGCCGGCCAGCGATTCGTTCTGGCACACCAGGCAGCGCAGCTCTTCGGCGATGCCGACCAGCCGCGCCTCGACGACCGGGTCGTCGGCCAGCGGAGGGGCATCGGCGGCGTGCGCGCAGGCGAACGCGATGGCCAGCGCGGCCCCGGCGATCAAGCGCCTCATGCGCCCAGCTCCTTCAGCATCGGAATCACCTTCGAGCGCAGCACGTCGTCGGTCAGCGGGCCGATCTGCTTGAAGCGGATCGTGCCGGTCTTGTCGATCAGGTAGGTCTCCGGCACGCCGTAGACGCCGTAGTCGATGCCGACGCGCCCGTCGGCATCGACGGCGGTCGCGACATACGGGTTGCCGAACTCGGTCAGCCAGCGCTGTGCCTCGTCGCGCTTGTCCTTGTAGTTCAGGCCGACCACCGGCACCAGGCCGAGCTTCGCGAAATTGACGAGCACCGGATGCTCCTGGCGGCACGGGCCGCACCAGGTGGCCCACACGTTGAGCATCCACACCTTGCCGCGCATCTCCTGCGGCGTGAACTTCGCGGCGTCGGCCTGTGCACTGGCCGCCACGTCGAGGCGCGGCAGCGAGAACATCGGCGCCGGCTTGCCGATCAACGGCGACGGCACCTCGTGCGGGTCGTGGTTGAGCCCGACCGCGAGGAACACCGCGAGCACCGCGAACAGCCCGAGCGGGATCAGGAAGTATTTCTTCATGCTGCCGCTCCGGTGGCACCCGACAGCGTCGCGCCGACCCGCTGCTTCAGCTTCAGCCGGTAGCGCTTGTCGCTCGCGGCGAGTGCCCCGCCGGCGGCCATCAGCAGGCAGCCGAGCCAGATCCACACGACGAAGGGCTTGTAGTACACCCGCACGCTCCAGGCCGCGGCCTTGCCGCCGGGGCCGGCTTCCAGCGGCTCGCCCAGCGAGACGTACAGGTCGCGCGTCAGGCCGCTGTCGATCGCGGTCTCGGTCATCGGCATCTGCGACGACGCGTAGTTGCGCTTCTCGGGGTTCAGCCTGCTGAGCACCTGGCCGTCGCGCGACAGCTCGACCTCACCGCGTTGCGCGATGTAGTTGGGCCCGCGCACTTCGTCGACGCCGAGCAGCTTGACGGTGTAGCCGCCCAGCGCGACCGTCTCGCCGACCGCCATGCGCACGTCCTTCTCGACCTCGTAGCCCTTCACCATCGTGACACCGACGACGAAGGTCGCGATGCCGATGTGGGCCAGGTGCATGCCCCAGTACGCCCGCGGCGGCCAGCCCGATTTCAGGCGGGTGCGGATCTGGAACACGCTGCTCGCGACGATCCACACCGCCAGCAGCAGGCCGAGCGCGACCAGCGGCGACCAGCTGCCGACGAACATAGGCAGCAGCGCGCCCAGCACGACGGCGATGCCGGCGGCCATCCACAGCCGTTGCGACATGTCGCGCGCATCGGCGTGCTTCCAGTTCGCGACCGGGCCGATCGCGATCAGGAACAGCAGCGGCACCATGATCGGCACGAACACCGCATTGAAGTAGGGCGGTCCGACCGACAGCTTGCCCAGGCCCAGCCCGTCGATGATCAGCGGGTACAGCGTGCCCAGCAGCACCGAGCCGGCGGCCACCATCAGCAGCACGTTGTTGATCAGCAGCAGCGTTTCGCGCGACATCAGCGCGAACGCGCCGCCCAGGCCGACCTTGGGGGCGCGGTACGCGAACAGGCTCAGCGAGCCGCCGATCACCGCGCTCAGGAACAGCAGGATGAAGATGCCGCGGCGCGGGTCGGTCGCGAAGGCATGCACCGAGGTCAGCACACCGGAGCGGACCAGGAAGGTGCCGAGCAGCGACAGCGAGAACGCGCAGATCGCGAGCAGCACGGTCCAGTTCTTGAAGCTGCCTCGCTTCTCGGTGACGGCCAGCGAATGGATCAGCGCGGTGCCGACCAGCCACGGCATGAACGACGCGTTCTCGACCGGGTCCCAGAACCACCAGCCGCCCCAGCCGAGCTCGTAGTAGGCCCAGTACGAGCCGAGCGCGATGCCGAGCGTCAGGAAGGTCCAGGCGACGTTGGTCCACGGCCGCGACCAGCGGGCCCAGGCGGCGTCGAGCGTGCCGGCCAGCAGCGCGGCGATCGCGAAGGCGAACGCGACCGAGAAGCCGACATAGCCCATGTAGAGCATCGGCGGGTGCACGATCAGCCCCGGGTCCTGCAGCAGCGGGTTCAGGTCCTGGCCTTCGACGGCGGCCGGGATCAGCCGGTCGAACGGGTTCGACGTCAGCAGCATGAACGCCAGGAAGCCGGCGGCGACCAGCCCGAGCACGCCGATCACGCGCGCGACCATCGGCAGCGGCAATTGGCGCGACAGCAGGCTGACGGCGAGGGTCCAGCCGTTGAGCATCAGCAGCCACAGCAGCAGCGAGCCTTCGTGGCCGCCCCATACGGCGGCGGCGCGGTAGGCGGTGGGCAGCTGCGAGTTGGAGTGCTCGGCCACGTACAGCACCGAGAAGTCGTTCGCGACGAAGGCCTGCATCAGGCAGGCGAACGCGAACGCGACGAGCAGGAACTGCGTCTGCGCCGCCGGTCGCGCGAGCGAGGTCCACGCGACCTTGTTGCGGTGGGCGCCGACGATCGGCAGCACGCCCTGCACGATCGAGACGAGGAAGGCGAGGATCAGCGCGAGGTGGCCGAGTTCGGGGGTCATTTGAGTGTGTTCCTCATCTTCTTGGCTTGCTCGACCGCGTGGGCGGCCTCGGGCGGCATGTAGTTCTCGTCGTGCTTGGCCAGCACTTCGGTGGCCACGAAGCTGCCTTCGCCATCGAGCTTGCCTTGCACCACTGCGCCCTTGCCCTCCTGGAACAGGTCCGGAAGGATGCCGGTGTAGCGGATCGCCACGTCCTGGGCGGTGTCGGTGATGACGAAGCTGACGGTCATCTGGTCGCGCTTCAATGTGCCCTGGCGCACCATGCCGCCGACCCGGAACGCACGGTCCTTCGGGGCTTCGCCGGAGACGACCTGCGTAGGCGTGAAGAAGAACGCGACGTTGCTGTTCAGCGCGTTCAGCACCAGGGCGGCGGCGGCGCCGAGGCTGGCGACGGCGCCGACGATGATCGCGAGGCGTTTGTGGCGGGGTTTCATGTTTGACTTGGTCACTCTGTTGTCTTGCTTGGCGCGTGCGCGTGCGCGTGCGGGGCGGCGGGCGGTATGCGCTGGGGGCTCATGCCGGAGCGGTCGGCCCTGGCGGGCCGACTCCACGAAGAAGCTCGGCTTCGGGGGTGCATCGGCAAACTCCCTCCACTCACTTCGTTCGTTGTGGTCAAACAGTGCCGATGAATCAGTCCACGAAGCGTGCTGCGCACGCCACCCCCGAAGCCGAGCTTCTTCGTCGCCCCAGAAATCGCCCCCAGCACATACCGCCCGCCGCCCCGCACGAACCGAGTGTGTTCGACGAGTCCGCCACGCAGTAGGCCACCGTGTCTGCAAAGGCGCGGGTGGGTGGGCTGTGGCGCGCCAATAGGGACGGGGCGCCGGAGCTGGCTGGCTTCATGGCCCGCGCGCGCAGCGCGCTTCGTGGACTGACTGTCGCCGACTGTTTGACCACAACGAACGAAGTGAGTGGAGGGAGTTTCGGCGACGGGCCATGAAGCCAGTCAGCGGAGGGAAGTCCTCGGCCCCCNGCGGGTGGGGAGGCTGTGGCGCGCCAATAAGGAGGGGGCGCCGGAGCTGGCTGGCTTCATGGCCCGCGCGCGCAGCGCGCTTCGTGGACTGACTGTCGCCGACTGTTTGACCACAACGAACGAAGTGAGTGGCGGGAGTTTCGGCGACGGGCCATGAAGCCAGCCAGCGGAGGGCAGTCTTCGCCCCGCCAGGGGCGAGGACCGCTCCGTCCGGCGCGCCACAGCCCACCCACCCGCGCCTTTGCCGCGCCGAAGGAGGAAAAACGAGGAGAGCGTTCATGCCTCGTGCTGATCCTTCAGGGATCGCAACAGTTCCCGGCGCTGCGATCGAAGCAGAAGGCTTTCGACCAGCATCGCCAGCGCACACGCCCCGAAGCTGCCCCAGACGTAGAAGGCGTAGCCGCCCATCGCGAAGAAATCACCCACGCTGTTCCACTGCATCACGACTTCTCCACCGCTTGCCGAACCCAGTCGGCATGCCGTTCACGTTCGAGGATGATGTTGCGCACCCGCGCCAGCGCGACCGCGATCGCATACATCCAGAAGGCCAGCGCCATCAGCAGCATGCCCCACAGCATCGTGACGGCCATCGACGGCGACTTCGTCATCGAGATCGTCGCGCCCTGGTGCAGCGTGTTCCACCACTTCACCGAGAAGTAGATGATCGGCACGTTCACCACGCCCACCAGCGCCAGCACCGCGCCGGCACGGTCGGCCCGCTTCGGGTCTTCGATCGCCGCCTGCAGCGCAAGGAACCCGAGGTACAGGAAGAACAGGATCAGCTCCGACGTGAGCCGCGCGTCCCAGACCCACCAGGTGCCCCACATCGGCTTGCCCCAGAGCGACCCGGTGACGAGCGACAAAAGCGCGAAGATCGCCCCGGTCGGCGCGAGCGCCGAGGCCATCATCGACGACACCCGGGTGTTGAACGCCAGGCCGATGCCGGCCCAGAACGCCATCGCGCAGTAGATGACCATCGACATCCAGCTCGCCGGCACGTGCACGAAGATGATCCGGTAGCCCTCGCCCTGCGTCGCATCGGTCGGCGCGACGAAGAAGCCGATCCACAGGCCGGCGATGGTCAGCAGCGTGGCAAGGCCTGCAAACCACGGCTGCAGCCGGCCGGCAAGCGGGTAGAAGGTGGCTGGCGATGCGTAGCGCATCCACGGGCTGGCTGTTTGCTTGTCCATCATTCAAGTGAGATGCGAAGGGCTGCGGTGGCGGCCCAGGGTGCGAAGAATACGGCGAGCGCCAGCAGCGCCCCGAGGATCGACAACTGCGCCGACGAGCCCAGCCCTGCGCTCTGCGCCTCGACCGCGCCGGCGCCGAAGATCAGCGTCGGCACGTACAGCGGCAGCACCAGCAGCGCGAGCAGCGTGCCGCCGCCGCGCACGCCGAGCGTCAGCGCGGCACCGATCGCGCCGATCAGGCTCAGCACCGGCGTGCCCAGCAGCAGCGCCAGCATCAACACCTGCAGCTCGCCGGCGTCCAGGTTGAACTGCAGCCCGAGCAGCGGCGCCAGCAGCACCAGCGGCAGCCCGCACAGCAGCCAGTGCGCCGCGATCTTGCCGGCCACCAGCAGCGCGAACGGGCGCGGCGACAAGGCCATCTGCTCCAGCGTGCCGTCGGCATGGTCGCTCGCGAACAGCCGCGGCAGCCCGAGCAGCGTGGCCAGCAGCGCCGCAACCCACAGCACGCCCGGGCCGATGCGGCGCAGCATCGCCGGCTCCGGCCCGATGCCGAGCGGGAACAGGCTGACCACGACGACGAAGAAGAAGAGGGCGGTGACGACCTCGCTGCGCCGGCGGGCGGCCAGCAGCAGGTCTCGCTTCAGAGCCACCCACAACGTGTTCATGCGGCGAGGCTCACGGTGTCGCCGGCCGGCAGCGGCGCCGGCTGGTGGCTGGTCAGGATCGCGAGGCCCCCGTGCGCCAGGTGCGCGCCGATCAGCTCGCCCATCAGCTCGACGGCATCGGTGTCGAGGGCGGCAAACGGCTCGTCCAGCACCCACAGCGTCGCCGGGCGCACCAGCAGCCGCGCCAGCAGCACGCGGCGCTTCTGGCCGGCCGACAGCACGCGCGTCGGCAGGTGGCCGCGCCCGCGCAGCCCGATGCGGCGCAGCGCATCGCCGGCCTGCGCGTCGTCGAGCGCCACGCCGTCGATCGCGCAGGCCTGCCGCAGGTTCTCGAACGGCGTCAGCTCGTCCTTCACCGCCGCGTGGTGACCGAGGTACAGGCAGGCGCGGCGGAAGTCTTCGCCGGCCTCGCGGATCGGGGTGCCGTTCCAGCGCACCTCGCCGTCATCGGGCGGGTTCAGGCCGACCAGCGTGCGCAGCAGCGTCGTCTTGCCGGCGCCGTTCAGCCCGCCCACCTGCAGCCAGCGGCCGGACGACAGCGACAGGCTCAGGTCGGCGAACAGGGTCCGGTCGCCGCGCGAGCAGCGGAGGTGATGGGCACTGAGCATGGCGTGAGGCGAGGGCGCGAGCAAGGCAAGGGAAAACCAGGAGGGCGGCGATCGATCGCCGGTATCGGAAGGGACTGCGGTTCGGTGTCGATGGGGCCGTGGGTCGGATCAAGGGTGGGTCACGCCCAGCCCGGGAGTATCGGTGCCCTCGCGACCAGCTCGCATCAGGGACAGCACGATCTGCGCCATCGCCACCGGCGGGTGTGCAGGGGCGCATCCGGTTGCCTTCGTTCACATCTGATTCAGATCTCGTCTGGACGGGCAAAAACAGTCACCGTTTCTTCTGGAACAGGATGTAAGGTCGCCCCCGTTTGCCAACTATTGACACATTTTCAGGGGTTTTCGGGAAGAAGATCCGCTCCGCCGTCCAGGCACGTGATCTGCGTAGGACATGGATCAACAGACGGTCAACGATTCCGAGGGAATGAAGTGCAGTTGGTTCCGGAGGGCCTCGTGTCCAGCAAGCCAGTCAGGTCGATGAACCCCGCCCAGCCCGCCGGACCGGCCGTGCGGGGCGGTGGCTGGCTGCGCCGCGAGGAAGCCATCATGGGCACCTCGGTCTCCGTCGAGCTGTGGAGCGACGACCGCACGGCCGGCGAGTCGGCGATCGCCGCCGTGATGGCCGACATGCAGCGCATCGACTGGACCATGAGCCCGGTGAAGGCCTCGTCCGAGCTGTCACGCATCAACCGCGAAGCCGCCACGCAGCCGGTGGCGCTCAGCAACGAGCTGTACGGCCTGCTGGAACGCGCACTGCATTTCTCGCAGCTCTCCGACGGCGCGTTCGACATCACCTTCGCCAGCGCCGGCCAGCTGTACGACTACCGCGAGCAGCGCGCGCCGACCGAGGCCGAGCTGGCCACGGCCCGCGCCGCGATCGGCTGGCAGCAATTGCTGCTCGACCCGCAGCACAAGACGGTCCGCTTCGGCCACCCCGGCATGCGCATCGACCTGGGCGGCTTCGCGAAGGGCCATGCGGTCGACCGCGCGGCCGCGATCCTGCGCGGCCACGGCATCCGCCATGCGGTGGTGGCCGCCGGCGGCGACAGCTACGTGCTCGGCGACCGCCGCGGCCGGCCGTGGAACATCGCGGTGCGCGATCCGCGCCGCCCGGACCAGGTCGTCGCGGTGCTGCCGCTCGAAGACGTCGCGATGTCGACCTCGGGCGACTACGAGCGCTTCTTCGAGCGCAACGGCGAGCGTTTCCATCATGTGATCGACCCGAAGACGGGGCGGTCGGCACACGGCCTGCGCAGCGTGACCATCCTCGCCGAGGATGGGCTCACCAGCGAAGGGCTGTCGAAAAGTGTTTTCGTGAAAGGCCTTGCAGAGGGCATGCGGCTCGTCGAGTCGCAGGAGGGCGTCGATGCCATCGTGATCGACGCAGAAGGTGTTCTGCATTACTCCTCCGGCTTGCTGGGCGCCGCCCCGCAGTCCGGCAACCCAGGCCGGCAGTAAGACGACCGGCCGCATCGGAGGCGAGAAGATGAAGTACCCCACAGCAACCCAGGTCCCCGCGAGCGATCGCAGGGCGCACCGAGGCAGCCTCCGGTTCGCGGGGGCGGCGCTCGTCGCCACCGTGGCCGCCGTGCTTGCCGCCTGCGGCAGCGGCAGCGATTCCACGGTGGAAGGCGATGTCCCGCTCGCGTACACGCAGCGTGTCAACACGATGGGCATGAACCCGACCAACGGCGCGCCATACGCCCAGGGCGGCGACCTGATGATCCGCGAGAAATCCTCGCCGAGCGCGCCCGAGCACAACATCACGAAGGACATCACCCAGGGCCACGGCGACGTGTCCGACCCCGAGGTGTCGTTCGACGGCAAGAAGATCGTCTTCGCACTGAAGTGCGAGACCTCCAACACCTCGATGATCGACGGCACCAAGGCCTGTACCGGGCGCTGGAACATCTGGGAATACGACATGACGAAGGGCGGCATGACCGGCGGGAGCTTCAAGCGCCTGACGAACACGACCACCGCCGACGACGTCGACCCGGCCTACCTGCCCGCGGGCAAGGGCTTCGTCTTCACGTCGAACCGCCAGGGCACGTCGTTCTTCAACCAGGGCGTCGGCGGCGACCGCTTCGCGCTGGACGAGTACGAACGCGAGCGCGTGTTCAACCTGCACACGATGGACGCCGCCGGCGGCAACGTCACGCAGATCTCGGTCAACCAGAGCCATGACCGCAACCCGGTCGTGCGCCCCAACGGCGACATCATGTTCTCGCGCTGGGACCACGTCGGCATGCGCAACCACTTCAAGGTGTTCCGCGTGAAGCCGGACGGCACCGACATGTTCGTGCTGTACGGCGCGCACAGCGACGGCAACAGCTTCCTGCACCCGCGCGACATGGACCCGAACGGCAAGTTCAAGGGCTTCCTCGCGTCCGACCTGATGCCGCTGTCGCGCACGAACGAAGGCGGCGGCCTGGTCATGGTCGACGCCGCCAACTATTCCGAACAGAACACGCCGGCCAACCCGAGCGTCGCACCGCAAGGCGGCCAGTACTACCCGACGGCGGAAACGCTGAACATCGGCGGCGGGCTGTCCGAATTCGGTCGCGTCACGACGCCGTTCCCGCTGTGGGACGGCACCGACCGCGTTCTGGTCGCCTTCCGCCCGTGCGAGGTCACGAAGGACGGCAAGGTGGTGCCTTGCGCGTCGCTGACCACGCAGGAGAAGGCGCGCCTGGCCGATGACAACCGGATGGCCAGCGACGTCGCTGCCGACGGCGTGAAGGACAACGTGCCGCCGCCGTACGGCATCTACATGTTCAACCCGAACCGCCCGAAGGACGGGCTGCAACCGGTGGCGCCGCCGCCGCCGGGCTTCATGAACACCGACCCGGTGCCGCTGCAGTCGCGTGCCGAGCCGAACGCCACCGACCCGACGCCGGTCGACGCCACGCTGGCCGCGCAGAAGCTCGGCCTGCTCGAAGTGCGCAGCGTCTACGACACCGACGGCCTCGGCCGCATGGGCGACCCGGTGATCGCCGCGGCCGACCTGTCGGCCACCTGCACCACCGCGATCGCGAAGACCAAGCCGACCGATCCGGCGGACACCCGTGGCCAGGTCGCCGATCTCGTCAAGATGAAGGACCCGGCGAACCCGGCCTACGGCTGTGCGCCGGCCCGCTTCATCCGTGCGTTCCGCGCTGTGGCCCCGAGCCAGGGCATGGGCGTGCGCCAGGCGATCGGCGAGACCGACTTCGAGCCGCAGCAGATCCTTGGCTATGCGCCGATCGAGCCGGACGGTTCGTTCAAGCTGCAGGTCCCGGCCGACACGCCGATCGGGCTGGCCGTGGTCGATGCCGAAGGCCGTGCCTTCCAGACCCACACCAACTGGATCCAGGTCCGCCCGGGCGAACGCCGCACCTGCGACGGCTGCCACAGCCCGCGCCGCGGCGGCGCGCTGAACTCCGGCACGGTCGCCAACACGATCCCGTCGGGCTGGATGGACAACCTCGCCAGCGCCCACCAGTCGGGCGAGACGATGGCCGGCACCCGCACGCGGCTCGACCCGAACCTGCTGAAGCTGATGACCGACATGGTGTCCACCGACGTCTGGGCCGACCCGGCCAAGGCCGGCGTCACCGCGCGCAATTCGATCAGCATCAAGTACAAGAACAACACCGATTCGAAGGACGACCTGCTGACCGCGGCCCCGACCGATGGCGTCATCAACTACCCGGACCACATCCAGCCGATGTGGACCGTCAGCCGCGGCGTCAACGGCGCCGGCACCTGCGTGACCTGCCATGCCGACCCGGCCAAGCTGGACCTGACGGCGACCATCACCGGCACCGGCCGCACCGCGTCGTACGAACGGCTGCTGATCGGCGACCCGGTGATCGACGCGGCCACCGGCCTGCCGAAGACCCACCTCGACGAAGGCGTGCCGATGATCGACCGCGAGCCGGCGATGGTCGACACGATGGCCAGCGAAGGCGATGCGCTCGGCATGGGGCGCAAGAGCCGCCTGGTGGAAATCCTGTCGGGGGCGACCCTGATGGCCAGCACGGAGGCACGTACGCTGTACCCGACGCCGGCCGCCGGCGCCCCGGACCACTCGACGCTGCTGACCAAGGCCGAGAAGCGGCTGCTGGCCGAATGGATCGACCTCGGCAGCAAGTACTACAACGACCTGTCGGCCGGCGGCGTGAAGAACATCGGGCTGCTGACCCAGGCCTCGTTCGAGTCCGACATCTACCCGATCCTGCGCAGCACCTGCGCGGCCGGCTGCCACCAGGGCATCGGCAGCGACGAGATCGCGGCCGGCAAGGCGTTCCGCGAGAACCGCTTCGTGTTGCTGGGTGACGCGGAGGGCGATTTCAATGTCACACTGACGATGATCAACGACGCCTGCCATCCGGACAACAGCTCGCTGCTGAAGCGGCCGTCGACGATTCCGCACCCGGCGGGCGCCGCGAGCTCGCCGACGGCGGTGCTGCCGGTGGGCAGTGCGAACTACACGACGATCGCCAACTGGATCAAGAAGGGCTGTACGACTCCATGACGCAAGCGTCTCCCGAGGCACCTGCGCGCGCACCCTGGCGGATGCCGCTGCGCGCGGCGGGTGCCTGCCTCGCCGCAGCCTGGCTCGCCAGCTGCGGCGGTGGCGGCAACCCGCTGGGCAACCCGTCGTCGATCAACAACCCGGGCGGAGCGACCGGCCAGCGCCTGTCGTACGCCTACTTCCAGAAGTGCATCAACCCGATCTTCCTGGCGCAGTTGCCGATCACGCACAACGGCGTGACGACCGTCAACACCTGCGCCGGTTCGGGTTGCCATGACACGGTGGCCGGCACCGGCGGCGCGTTCCGCATCGCCACCGGCGCCACCGCGCTCGACGTGACCGACCCGGCCAACACGCCGGACGCGATCCGCGACACCGACATGTACAAGAACTTCTACTCGGCGCAGGGCGAGGTGGTGGGCGGCTCGACCACGCAGAGCCGGCTGCTCGCAAAGCCGCTGCTGATCAACGTGCTGCACGGCGGGGGCCAGATCTTCGCGAACGACCAGGACCCCAACGTCAAGCTGATCGAGTACTGGATCACCCACCCGTCGCCGTCCGGCCAGGACGAATTCAGCACCGCGACCTACAACATGTTCACGCCGGCAGACCCGAACACCGGGACCTGCAATACAAATTGACAACCAGGCACGCATGACCCTCGCTCCACCGCACGAGTCGCACCCGCACCGCCTTCACGCCCGCCTTCGCCACACCCTCCAGGGGCTGGCGCTCGCCTGCGCGCTGGGCGTGGCGGCAGTGCCGGCCGCCGCTGCCGACACGCCGCCGGAGCGACTGCAGGTCAGCGACCCCTACATCGAGATGCACACCGGCGCCGGCCGCGGCTACCCGGTGTTCCACATCGCCGAGAAGGGCGAGTGGATCGAGGTGCTGCTGCGCCACACCGACTGGTTCAAGGTGCGCACCGACAAGGGCAAGGAAGGCTGGGTCACGCGGGCGCAGCTCGAGACCACGCTGACCGAAGCCGGCAGCACCAAGACCTTCCGCGACGTGCTGCTGGACGACTACCTGAACCGCCGCGTCGAGTTCGGCGTCGGCTGGGGTCGCTTCAAGAGCGAGCCGATGCTCAAGATGTGGACCGGCTACCGGCTGTCGGACACGCTGTCGCTCGAAGGCACGCTCGGCCAGGTGCAGGGCAGGTTCTCCGGCAGCGACTTCTGGCATGCCAACCTGATGGTCGAGCCGTGGTCCGACAAGCGGCTGTCGCCGTTCTTCTCGGTCGGCTTCGGCAAGTTCAAGAACGTGCCGAATTCGACGCTGGTCGACGCGGTCGACACCAAGGCCAAGCTGGCCAATGCCGGGATCGGCGTGCGCTACCACCTGACCGATCGCTTCGTGTTGCGGGCCGACTGGACGCTGTACACCGCGTTCATCGACGACACCCGCAGTGCCGAGTACCGTGCCGCCACGGTCGGCTTCTCCTTCTTCTTCAATTGATGGATCGCGAGACCCCCATGCGCGAATTGCGACATCTCGTCATGCCCCTGCTGGCCTCGGCCTGCCTCGCCGCACCGTTCGCGGCCCGGGCGCAGAACCAGCAGCAGGTCGTCGAACCCGGCAACGAGCAGGTGATCGTGCCGCAGGTCGACCGCCGCCCGGTCAACGTGCCGAAGATCCCGTCGAACGACTTCGAGTTCGGCCTGTTCGGCGGCACCTACAGCACGCAGAACTTCGGCGCGAACGCCGTCTCCGGGCTGCGCGTGGGCTACCACATCACCGAGGACTACTTCGTCGAGGCCGTTTACGGGCAGACCAAGGTCACCGACGAATCGTTCCGGCAGATCCTGCCGGGCGGCGTGCTGTCCGACGACAGCCAGAAGCTGCGCTACTACAACGTCTCGATCGGCGTGAACGTGTTGCCGGGCGAGATCTTCTGGGGCCGCAACACCGCGAAGGCCTCGGCGGTGTACCTGATCGGCGGCGTCGGCAGCACCAGGTTCAACGACCAGCGCAAGCAGACCTTCAACGTCGGGATGGGCGTGCGCCTGTTCCTGAAGGACTGGATGGCACTGCAGGTCGACATGCGCGACCACATCTTCACGCTCGACCTGCTCGGCAAGCGCCAAAACACGCAGAACCTCGAGCTGACCGGCGGCGTCACCTTCTTCTTCTGATCGAGCGCTCTTCTTTGATCGAGACCCCCCCATGAACGTCTTCTTCCGATTCGACAAGCTCCTGCGTGCCGCGGCCGCGCTGCTGCTGAGCACCGGCCTGGTCGCGGCGCCGGCGCAGGCGGCTGCGCCGATGACGCCCGCGCCCGACTTCACGCTGAAGAGCCTCGAAGGCCAGAACCTGCGGCTGAAGGAGCAGCGCGGCCGGGTCGTGCTGGTGAACTTCTGGGCCACCTGGTGCGCGCCGTGCCGCCAGGAGATGCCCAAGCTGAACGCGCTGTACGACAAGTACAAGGGCTCGGGCTTCGTGCTGCTGGGCGTCAACGTCGACGACGACGCGCGCAATGCCGCGACCGTCGCCGCCAAGCTGGGCGTCAAGTTCCCGGTGCTGTTCGACACCGACAAGAACGTCAGCAAGCTGTACGAGCTGAACAGCATGCCGTCGACCGTGCTGATCGACCGCGACGGCCGCGTGCGCTTCCTGCACCGCGGTTATCAGGACGGCTACGAGAACACCTACGACAAGCAGATCCGCGACCTGCTGAAGGAATGACCATGGGCAGCCAACGCAGAGCACTCGCTGTCGTCGCGCTGGGGCTGGCATCGCTGCTGGCCGGCTGCGCCGCGCCCGAGCCGTGGGTGAAGCCGTACGAGCGCGAGCGCCTGGCCGATCCGATCATGCGGCTGTCGCGCGATGCGCTCGCCGACAAGCACCGCGAACACATCTACGACGTGCGCGAGAGCGGACGCGGCGCCACCGGCGTGCAAGGAGGTGGCTGTGGTTGCAACTAGCGGCTGGGTGCGCCGGCTGCGCCGCGCGCTGGCACGCCGCCCGCATCACCTGATGCGCGCGGGCCGGGCGCTGGGCGTGGTCGGTGGCGTGATGGCGGCGGGCGGCGCGTACGCGGTCGACCTGCCGGAAGACCGCGCCGACGCGATGTACCACTTCTACGACGGCGGCGGCACGCGCGCCGACGGCCCGGCGCTGCTGATCCGCAAGAAGGTCGCCGACCGGCTGTCGATCAGCGGCTCGTACTTCATCGACTCGGTCAGCAATGCGTCGATCGACGTCGTGACGACCGCCAGCCCCTACAAGGAAAAGCGCACCGAATACAGCCTCGGCGCCGACTACGTCTACCGCGACGCGCAGGTCTCGCTGTCGGGCACCACCAGCGACGAGCCCGACTACAAGGCCAACAGCGTCAGCCTGGACGTCTCGCAGGAGGTGTTCGGCGGCATGACGACGATCAGCCTCGGCGCGTCGCGCGGGGCCGACCACGTCGGCTCGCGCTACGAGGGCATGTTCGACCGGGCGCAGCACTGGCGCTACCGCTTCGGCGTCACGCAGATCCTGACGCCGCGCTGGCTGATGAGCGCGAACCTGGAGGCCGTCTCCGACAACGGCTACCTCGGCAACCCGTACCGCGTGGCGCAGGTGTTCGGCACGCTGGTGCAGGAGCGCTACCCGCGCACCCGATCGAGCCGCGCACTGAAGCTGCGCGCGGTCGGCGACATCGGGCAGGGCGAGCAACGCGCCGCGCTGCGCGCCGAATACCGCTACTTCTGGGACAACTGGGAGATCAAGGCGCACACGCTCGAGGTGGGCTACACCCGCTACTTCGGCGCCGAGTGGCTAGGCGAGGCCTTCGTTCGCTACAACACGCAGAAGCAGGCGCTGTTCTACAGCGACAACGCGCAGAGCGAGACGCTGTACGTGTCGCGCAACAAGCAGCTGAGCGACTTCAACGACGTCGGCATCGGCGCCAAGGCGACCTACAGCGCCGGCAAGGTCGCCGACAAGTTCGACGTCAAGTGGAATGCGCAGTACCAGTTCATGCGGTTTCGCTACAAGAACTTCACCGACATCCGCACCAACAGCCTGTATTCGTTCGACGCGAACATCCTCGAGCTGTTCGTCTCGGCCACCTTTTGAGAAAGACCGCCCCCATGTTCAAACGTAGTCGCAGCCTGCTGGCTGCCGGATGCCTGGCGGGACTGCTGTGCGGCAACGCCTTTTCCGCCGATCCCGCGCCGGCCGCTGCGGCCGCATCGGCGCCGATGGCAGCCGCCAGCGCCGCCGATGCCGCGGTCGCGCCGGCCACCGCCGCGTCGGCCGCGAGCCTCGACGGCCGCATCCAGGACCTGAAGGGCGACGTGATCCGCCTGAACCGCGACCTGCTGGTGCTGGAAGAGGAACTGCTGTTCCCCGCCAACACGCAGGTGGCGGTGTTCGTGTCGATGGACGTCGGCAAGATGTTCGAACTCGGCTCGGTGCAGGTGAAGCTGGATGACAAGGTCGTCGCGAACTACCTCTACACCCCGCTGGAGGTGAAGGCCCTGCACCGCGGCGGCGTGCAGCGGGTGTTCCTCGGCAACCTGAAGGCCGGCGAGCACCAGATCGTCGCGGTGTTCACCGGCGGCGGCCCGCATTTCCGCGACTACAAGCGCGGCGCGACCGTCAAGTTCGACAAGACCACCGACCCGAAGTACATCGAGCTGCAGATCAAGGACAACACCGGCAAGCTGCAGCCGGAGTTCGAAGTCAAGGTCTGGCAGTAAGCCGCCATGCGCTTTCGCAACGTTCCCGCAACCCTGCTGCGCGTGGCCGCCGCGGCGTGCCTCATCGGCGCGCTCCCGGGCACGACCCAGGCCGCCGAGCCGCTGCCGCCGCACCTGGTGCAAGACCCGTACTACGGCGAGACGCTGTACCAGTTCTACCAGGGCCGCTATTTCTCGTCGATCACCGGGCTGATGGTGTCGCAGCATTTCGGCCGCGTCTCGCACCACACCGATGAAGCCGAGATCCTGCGCGGCGGGCTGCTGCTGTCGTACGGCCTGCACCGCGAGGCCGGCGAGATCTTCGCGCAGCTGATCGAGAAGGGCGCGCCGCCTTCGGTGCGCGACCGCGCATGGTTCTACCTCGCGAAGATCCGCTATCAGCGCGGCTTCCTGCCGGAGGCCGAAGAGGCGCTCGGCCGCATCGAGAAGAACCTGCCGCCCGAGCTCGAGGAAGAGCGCGGGCTGCTGAGCGCCAACGTGCTGATGGCGCGCAACGATTTCGCCGGCGCCGCGGCGCAGCTGGAGGCGCTGGCCAAGCTGCCCGATCCCGGCAAGATGCCCGGCGGCGCCAACGCGACCCGCTATGCGCGCTTCAACCTGGGTGTCGCGCTGATCCGCACCGGTGACGCCGAGCGCGGCAATGAGCTGCTGGACCAGCTCGGCCAGGCGCCCGCGCCCGACGAGGAAACCCGCAGCCTGCGCGACAAGGCCAACGTCGCGCTCGGCTTCGCCGCGCTGCAGGACAACAAGCCCGAGGCCGCGACGATCTACCTCGAACGCGTGCGCCTGAACGGCATGCAGGCCAACAAGGCGCTGCTCGGCTTCGGCTGGGCCCAGGCCGCGCTGAAGCAGCCGAAGCGGGCGCTGGTGCCGTGGCAGGAACTCGCGCAGCGCGACCCGGGCGACTCGGCCGTGCTCGAAGCGCTGATCGCGGTGCCGTACGCGTACGCCGAAGCCGGCGCGAGCGGCCAGTCGCTCGATCGCTACAACGAAGCCATCGCGTCGTTCGAGCGCGAGAACGGCAACCTCGACCAGTCGATCGTGGCGATCCGTGCCGGCAAGCTGCTCGACGGCCTGCTCGAACGCAACCCCGGCGAAGAGATGGGCTGGTTCTGGAACATCGGCGAGCTGCCCGAGATGCCGCATGCCAACCACCTGGCGCCGCTGCTCGCGCAGCATTCGTTCCAGGAGGCCTTCAAGAACTGGCGCGACCTGCAGTTCCTGCGCAGCAACCTGCTGCAGTGGCAGGACAACCTGGGCGTGTTCGGCGACATGCTCGCGAACCGCCGCCAGGCCTATGCCGAGCGGCTGCCGAAGGTGCGCGCGAAGTCGGCCGAAGGCGGGCTGGACGCGCTGCAGAAGCGGCTCGACGAGATCACCACCGAGCTCGCCCGCATCGAGACCGAGGGCGATGCCGCGGCGCTGGCCGACGAGAAGCAGGCCGCGCTGCAGGCCCGCGTCGACCGCATCCGCGCGACGCTCGACCAGGCCGGCGACCTGCCCGAGGCGGTGGCGGCGCGCGAGCGCTTCCGGCTCGCTTCCGGCGCGCTGACCTGGCAGCTCGCGCAGAGCTACCCGCAGAACCTGTGGGACGCGCAGAAGAGCGCGCGCACCACCACCGAGGCGCTGGCCGACACGCGCCGCGTCGATGCCGCGCTGGCCCAGGCGCAGCAGGACGAGCCGGCGAAGTTCGATGCCTTCGCGACCCGCATCGCGGAGCTTGCCAAGGCCATCGAACTGCTGCTGCCGCGCGTCGCCTCGCTGAGCACCGAACAACAGCAGTTCGTGCAGGAGCTGGCCGTCGCCGAGCTCGTGCAGCAGAAGGAACGGCTGGTCGAATACACCACGCAGGCCCGCTTCGCCGTCGCACAGCTGTACGACCGCGCCGCGAGCCAGGCCAACAAGCAACTGGAACCCGCCAATGCGCCGCCCAAGCCATAGTCTGGCGCTGCTGATGCTGCTCGGGCTGGCCGCCTGTGCCGGCAAGAAGACGCTGCCCGGCGATGACCAGCCGACCCTGAAGTCGATGTCCGGCCGCGAGATCACGGTCGCCGAGGACAACGGCGTGAAGGCCGACGAGAACCAGGCCATCGCCGCCTACAACGAATTCCTGAAGGCCGCGCCGAAGGCCACGCAACGGGCCGAAGCGATGCGCCGGCTCGGCGACCTGGAGATGGACAGCGCCGACAACCGGCTGGCCGCCGGCCAGCAGACGCCGAACGGCACGCCCGACTACAAGGCCGCGACCGCGCGCTACCAGGAGTTCCTGAAGACCTACCCGCAGGACGAGACCAACGACCGCGTGCTGTACCAGCTGGCGCGGGCGCAGGAGCAGGGCGGCGAGCTCGAACTGGCGCTGAAGACGCTCGACGACCTGGTCGCGAAATACCCGAAGACGATCTACCGCGACGAAGCGCAGTTCCGCCGCGGCGAGCTGCTGTTCTCGACGCGCGACTACGTGAAGGCCGAGCAGGCCTACGCCACCGTGCTGCAGGGCGATTCGTCGAACCCGTTCCGCGACCGCGCGCTGTACATGCAGGGCTGGTCGCTGTTCAAGCAGGGGCGGCTCGACGATGCGCTGCACCCGTTCTTTGGCGTGCTCGACCTGAAGCTCGGCGGCCGCAAGGACGAGGGCGAGCTCGAGACGCTGCCGGGCCTGACGCGCGGCGACCGCGAGCTGGTGGAAGACACCTTCCGCGTCGCCAGCCTGAGCCTGGAGAACCTGCAGTGTGCCGAGAGCATCCCGGCCTACATGACGACGCCGGAGCGCCGCGCCTACGAATGGCGCGTCTACCAGCAGCTCGGCGAGCTGTACCTGCGCCAGGACCGGCCGAAGGACGCCGCCGACACCTTCAGCGCGTTCGCGCGCCGCGACCCGCTGCACGGCCAGTCGCCGCTGATGCAGGCCCGCGTGATCGCGATCTACCAGCAGAACGGCTTCGGCGCGATGGCGCTCGACGCGAAGAAGGAATACGTCGAGCGCTACGGCGTCGACAGCGAATTCAGCAAGCAGAACTCGGCCGCCTGGCAGGAGAACGCGCAGCCGCTGGTCAAGACCAACCTCGCCGAGCTGGCGCAGCACTACCACTCGCAGGCGCAGAAGAGCAAGTCGACCGCCGACTACCAGGAAGCGGTCAAGTGGTACCGCAGCTACCTGGTGTCGTTCCCGAAGGACGCCGAGGCGCCGCAGAACAACTTCCTGCTGGCCGAGCTGCTGTACGAGGACGGACGCTTCAAGGAAGCCGCGCCCGAGTACGAGAAGACCGCCTACGGCTACCCGCTGCACGCGAAAAGCGCCGACGCGGGCTATGCCGCGCTGCTGAGCTATGCCGCGCAGGAGAAGAAGGCGACGCCGGCCGAGCTGCCGGCGCTGCAGAAGGAAAGCGTCGAGAGCGCGCTGCGCTTTGCGAACGCGAACCCGGCCGACAAGCGCAGCGGCCCGGTGCTGACGAACGCCGCGGAGAAGCTGTTCGCGCTGGGTGACCAGGCGCGTGCGGCCGTGGTGGCGCAGCAGGTGCTGGCGCTGCAGCCGCCGGCCGAACCGGCGAACCGCCGCGTGGCCTGGACCGTGATCGCGCACAGCTCGTTCGAGCGCGGCGAGTACGAGCAGGCCGAGAAGGCGTACGGCGAGGTGCTGGCGCTGGCGCCCGAGAAGGATCCGGCGCGCAAGGACCTGGTCGAGCGCCAGGCAGCGTCGATCTACAAGCAGGGCGAGCAGGCGCGCAGCAAGGGCCAGCTGGTCGAGGCGGTGAAACACTTCACGCGCGTCGGCACGGTGGCGCCGCAGTCGAGCGTCGCGGCACCGGCGCAGTACGACGCGGCGGCCGCGATGATCGGGCTGAAGGACTGGGACGGTGCGAGCCGCACGCTGGAGGACTTCCGCAAGCGCTACCCGAACCATCCGCTGCAGGCCGACGTCGGCAGCAAGCTCGCGCTGGCCTACACCGAGCGTGGCCAATGGGCGCTGGCGGCCGGCGAGTACGAACGCTTCGCGGTCACCAACAAGGACCCGGCGCTGGCGCGCGACGCGCTGTGGCAATCGGCCGAGATGTACGAGAAGGCCGGGTCGCGCGCGAACGCCGGCAAGGCCTACGAGCGCTACCTGAAGCAGGGCGGCATGTCGTTCGAGGCGTCGGTCGAGGCACGCTACCGCCTCGCGAAGATCGCGAAGGACGACGGCAACCCGGCGCGCGAGTTCGCGTGGATGAAGGAGATCTACCAGGTCGACCAGGCCGGTGGCGCGGCGCGCACCAACCGCACGCGCTACCTCGGCGCGACCGCGGCGCTCGCGATGGCGGCGCCGGTGGCCGACAACTACCGCAAGGTGCAGCTGGTCGAGCCGCTGGCCGTCGCGCTGAAGAACAAGAAGGCGCGGCTGGAGGAATCGCTGAAGGCCTACACGGTGGCGGCCGACTACGGCGTGGCCGACGTGACGACCGCGGCGACGTACCAGATCGCGTCGCTGTACCAGGACTTCGGCAAGGCGCTGGTCAACTCGCAGCGCCCGAAGAAGCTGTCGAAGCTCGAACTGGAGCAGTACAACGTGATGCTGGAAGAGCAGGCCTACCCGTTCGAGGAGAAGGCCACCGAGCTGCACGAGCTGAACGCGCGGCGCACGACGAACGGCATCTACGACCAGTGGGTCAAGAGCAGCTTCAAGGCGCTGGGCGAGATCCGGCCCTTGAGGTACGGCAAGTCCGAACGCAGCGAAGGAGTCGTCGATGCGATTCGCTGACCGGAATCCGTTCGCCCTGAGCTTGTCGAAGGGTCGGGCCGAGCACCACCACCCCGTCCGGACCGAGCCTGTCGAAGGCCGCGCTCCGCTGTGGGCGGCGACGCTGCTGGTGCTGCTGTCCGGCTGCTCGACGATCCAGCAACCGCTGCAGGCCCTTCGCGACGCGGTGATGCCGGCCAAGGCCGCCTCGGCGCCGGCGACCGCCGCCTCTGCCCCTGCCAAGGCCGCCTCGGCCGCCGCCCCGGCCATCGCCCGCCCCGATCCCGAAGCGCCGGTCGCCCCCGCGTTGCAACGCAGCTACGACGATGCCCGCCGCGCGCTGCGCGCCGGCCGCATGGACGAAGCCGAGCGCGCCTTCAAGGCCATCGCGCAAGCCAACCCCGACCTTGGCGGCCCGCATGCCAACCTCGGCGTGATCTACCGCCAGGCCAACAAGCTGCCCGAATCGGCTGGCGAGCTGGAGCAGGCGGTGCGGCTGAACCCGAAGCAGCCGCTGTACTTCAACCAGCTCGGCATCACCTACCGCCAGCAAGGCCAGTTCACGAAGGCGAAGGACGCCTACGAGCGCGCGATCTCGCTCGACGCCGGCTATGCCGCGCCGCTCTTGAACCTCGGCATCCTGTACGACCTGTATCTGTGGGATGTTGCACAGGCCGGCGACATGTATGGCCGGTATCTTGCGTTGACTCCGGGTGGCGATGCCACGGTGACCAAATGGGTCGCAGATCTGAAAAATCGTAAGCAGCCCGCTGCGGCCGCCGCGCCGGCAGCGGCGGCGAGCCGGAAGGAAAAACCATGAAGTCCCGAGATCCCCTGCGCGTGCCGCTGACCGTGGCCGCGGTGTTCGCGATGCTGATCGCCGCTGGCCTCGCACCGGCCTGGGCGCAGGACCGCGCCGACATCAAGGGGTCGCAGATCATCGGCAACCGCGAGCTGCCGAAGGTCTTGTACATCGTGCCCTGGAAGAAGCCGTTGACCGGCGACCAGAGCGGCCGCCCGGCCGTCAGCGTGCTCGACGAGGCGCTCGCGCCGGTCGACCGCGACGTGTTCCGCCGGCAGGTCCACTACGACACGCTGACGCAGCCGATGGCGGCTGCGACACCGGCCACCCCATCCACCGCGGCCACCAAGTAAGGCCTGCCGTTTTTTGTCGAATCACAGAGAAGTTTCCATCGGAGATCAGAGATGAATGCATTCAACACAGCAGTGAAGTTCTTCCAGGATTGCGGCCTCTTCATCTATCCGAGCCTGTTGATCATGGCGATCGGCCTGGCCATCGGCATCGAGCGTTACATCGTGCTGAACAAGGCCCGCAGCGAGAACCGCAAGCTGTGGTCGCAGGTGCTGCCGATGCTGCAGGGCGGGCGCTTCAAGGAAGTGCAGAACGTCACCGCGAACTCCGACGCCGCGATCGGCAAGATCGTCAACTACGGCCTGACCCGCATGCAGAGCCCGGGCCGCCGTGAAGACTTCGACGCCGCGATGGAAGAGGGCATGATGGAAATCGTGCCGCGCCTGGAGAAGCGCACCCACTACATCGCGACCTTCGCGAACGTGATCACGCTGGTCGGCCTGCTCGGCACCATCATGGGCCTGATCAAGGGCTTCACCGCGGTCGCGCAGGTCAACCCGGCCGAGAAGGCCGAGATGCTGTCGGCGTCGATCTCGATCGCGATGAACAACACCGCGTTCGCGCTGATGGTCGCGATCCCGTTCCTGCTGCTGCATTCGTTCCTGCAGGCCAAGACCGCCGAGATCGTCGACGGCCTCGAAGCCGCCAAGATCAGCTTCCTGAACCTGGTGCAGCGCCTGAAGGCCGAGCAGAGCACCGGAGCGCGTTGATCATGGCTGCCCGTCGTCGCCTGCGCAAGGAAACGGCGCACCTGGAGATCACCGCGTTCATCAACCTGATCGTGGTGCTGGTGCCGTTCCTGCTGTCGACCGCCGTGTTCAGCCGGCTGGCGGTGATCGACATTTCGCTGCCCGCGAAGAACACCGCCGTCGAGCAACTGAAGGTCGACAACCTGCAGCTCGAGGTGGTGCTGCGCCCCGATTCGCTGGAGATCGGCGACCGCATCGGCGGGCTGATCCAGCGCATCCCGAACACCGCCACCGGCTATGACACCGCGGCCCTGTCGGCGCTGATCCAGCAGATCAAGGCCAAGTTTCCGGACAAGGTCGATGCCAGCGTGCTGGCCGAGCCGAACACCCCGTACGACGCGCTCGTGCAGGTGATGGACTCGGTGCGCGTGGTCGTCGTGTCGAAGGGCGCGACGCTGCTGCACACCGAACTGTTCCCCAACATCTCGATCGGCGACGCGCCGGTCGTCAAGCGATAGAGGCGGGGACCATGGCACTGATGACACCGCTGCAGAAGCGGGCCGAGCGCCGCGCACGCAACCAGACGGGGCTCGACATGAACCTCGTCTCGCTGATCGACGTGTTCACGATCCTGATCTTCTTCCTGCTGTCGAACGCCACCGGCGTCGAGCTTCTGCCCAGCCCGAAGGCGGTGCAGCTGCCGCAGTCGACGGCCGAGAAGCAGCCGAAGCAGAACGTGGTGCTGGTGGTCAGCGGCACCGAGATCATCGTCGAGGGCCGCAAGATCGCGAACGTGGCCGACGTGATGGGATTGAAGGGCGACCTGATCGCGCCGCTGAAGGAAGAACTCGACTTGCAGGCCGGCCGCGAGATGATCCGCGAGGCCAACAAGGACAAGGGCAAGGCGCTCACCATCATGGGCGACAAGGACATCCCGTACCAGCTGTTGCGCAAGATCATGTACACCGCGGCGCGAGCCAGCTTCACCGACATGTCGTTCGCGGTCCGGCAGAGGAATGGCGCATGAGTGCGGCTGTCGTTTCGTTCAATCCGCGGGTGATGCCGTGGGCGGGCGTGCCCGAGGATGACGCGCGCTTTCGCCGCATCATCCAGCGCACGGTCGGTGCCTGCCTGCTGATCTTCCTGATCGTGCCGTGGCTGCCGGTGAAGCAACCCGATCGCAGCGCGCCGGCCGAGCTGCCGCCGCGGCTGGCCAAGCTGGTGCTGGAGACGCCTCCGCCGCCGCCCCCGCCGCCGAAGGTGCAGGAGAAGCCGAAGGAAGCCGAGGCGGCCGCGGTGCCGCAGGCCAAGCCCGACCAGGCGAAGCCGATCCCGGCCAAGCCGGATCCGGTGAAGATGAAGGAGCCGATCCCCGAAGCACGCGTGCCGCAGGCCAACAAGCCGCCGGGCGAGATCGAGGGCGCGCGCCGCAAGGCCGCCGGCGTCGGCCTGCTCGCGATGAAGGACCAGCTGCAGGAGCTGAGCGGCGCGCCGCTGGCCGTGCAGTTGAAGCCGGACATCAAGCAGGGACCGGGCGTCGGTTCGGGCGTGGGCGTCGGCGTCGGTGCCGGCACCGAGGCCGGCCTGCCTGACCGCGCGATGATCACGTCGAACGCGACCGGCGGCAGCGGCGGCATCAACACCGCGGGCTACAGCCGCAACACCGGTGGCGGCGGGCTGGCGGGTCGTTCGACCACGCTGGTGGCCGGCGTGGCCGGTGGTGGTGGCGGCGGCGGCAAGGGCTCGGCGGCCGGCAGCGGTACCGGCAACGGCACCGGGGCGGGTGGCACGGTGCAGCGTGGCGGCAGCGGCAAGGCGGCCCGGTCGATCGAGGAGATCCGGCTGGTGTTCGAGCGCAACAAGGGTGCGATCTACGCGATCTACAACCGTGCGTTGCGCGAGGACCCGGGCCTGCAGGGCAAGGTGGTGCTGGAGCTGAAGATCTCGCCGTCGGGCGAACTGGCCGGGGTGCGCATCCTGTCGAGCGAGCTGAAGTCGCCGGAACTGGAAGCGAAGCTGCTGGCGCGGATCAAGCAGTTCGAGTTCGGCGCGCGCGACGTCGACCAGATCATCATCAGCTACCCGCTGGACTTCCTGCCGTCTTGATGCGCCGACCCGGAGGGGCATCCGGGCTGCGTCGCCCGGGTGGCCACCCGAGACCGCACGACCCGTAGCCCGGGTGACAACCCGGGACCCGCGCCGTCAGTGCTTCAGCGAAGCCGCCAGGTCGATGGCCCGGCGCGCTTCCAGCTCGGCGTTCAGCGCCTTCTCGAGCGGCGAGCGCACCAGCCCGGCGTGCTCGTAGCGTATGTTTTCATACAGCTCGGACGCCGCCGGGCAATCTTCCAGGATCAGTTGCAAGGCCTTGCCCGGCTCGACGCGTTCGAGCGCGCGGGTCAGCTGCTGCACGACGGTGCGGTACTGGTGGGCATCGATCTCGGCCGGGCTCGCTTCCATGCGCTGCACCAGGCGCGCCAGCGCGTGCACGACATCGAGGTCGCTGACGCTGCGTTGCGATTGGGTGGTTTTCATGCGTTTCCTTCCGGGTGGGGCGGCGCCAGGCCGTCCCGTTTCCGAGAAGTGGGGATGCTTTGGCGGCTTGCAAGATCCCCCTGCCGGCCGGGCGGCGCGCGAGTCCGGCTAGGCGCCCGGCACGGCGACCACGCCGTCGCGGCCATACAGCCGCGTCAGCAGCGCCAGCTCGTGCGCATGCGCCGGCATCACCTGGTCCCAGCTGAAACGCCATTCCCAGTAGCCCGAGGGCTTGCCGGGATAGTTCATCCGGTCGGCGCCCGGGAGTCGCAGCACATCCTGCATCGGGTGCACCGCGGTGTCGGCCACCGATGCGCAGGCGGTGCGGATCAGCTCCCACGCGATGTCGCTGCCGTCGGTCGTCAGGTAGGCCGACGCATGGCGCCGTTGCGCCTCGGTCGCGGTGGCCCACCAGCCGACGCTGGTGTCGTTGTCGTGCGTGCCGCTGTAGACCACGGTGTCGGCCTCGTGGTTGTGCGGCAGGAACGGGTTGGCGCTGTCGCCGCCGAACGCGAAGTGCAGGATGCGCATGCCCGGCAGCGCGAACTTGCGCCGCAGCGCCTCGACGTCCGGCGTCACCACGCCCAGGTCTTCCGCAATGATCGGCAGCGTGCCCAGCGCGTCGGCGATCGCGTCGAACAAGGCCTCGCCCGGCCCCGGCCGCCAGTGCCCGCGGATCGCGGTCTCTTCGCTGGCCGGGATCTCCCAGTAGCTCGCGAAGCCGCGGAAGTGGTCGATGCGCACGATGTCGACCAGCTCGAAGGTGCGGCGGATGCGCTCGACCCACCAGGCGTAGCCCTCGGCCGCATGCGCGCTCCAGCGGTACAGTGGGTTGCCCCAGCGCTGCCCGGTCTCGCTGAAGAAGTCCGGCGGCACGCCGGCCACCACGGTCGGCTGGCCCCGCGCATCGAGTTCGAACAGGTCTTGCCGTGCCCACACCTCGGCGCTCTGGTAGGCGATGAAGATCGGCGCATCGCCGATCACCTGCACGCCGCGGCTGGTCGCGTGGTCCTTCAGGCGCTCCCACTGCACGAAGAAGCGCCACTGGCAGAAGGTCCAGAACGCGATGCGCTCGGCATGCAGCACGCGGGCTGCCGCCAAGGCCGCCGGCTCGCGCTGCGCGAGGCCGCCGCCCCAGTCGCACCACGGCGCCCAGTCGTGGTGGTCGGCCAGCGCCATGAAGAGCGTGTAGTCGTCGATCCAGCTGGCGTGCTCGGCGCAGAAGGCCTGCAGCGCCTGCGTCTGCTGCGGCGTGGCCGTCACGGCAAAACGCCGCGCGGCGCGCGCGAGGCGATCCATGCGGTACGGCCAGACCGCCGCGAAGTTCAGCCGGTGCGACTCGATGCCGTCGGGCGGCAGCAGCTCGTCGGCGGTCAGCCAGCCGTGCTGGCCGAGCTCGGCCAGGTCGATCAGCAGCACGTTGCCGGCAAAGGCCGAGCTGCTCATGTACGGCGAGTTGCCGGGGCCGATGCCGCCCAGCGGCAGCATCTGCCACAGCCGCTGCCGCGCGGTCGCGAGCCAGTCGACGAAGTGGTAGGCGGCCGGGCCGAAATCGCCGCTGCCGTGCGGGCCGGGCAGCGAGGTCGGGTGCAGCAGCACGCCGCTGGCGCGGGGGAATCTCATGGTCGTGGTTCCTCGCTCGGGGGCTTCGGAATTGAAACTCCGTTCGGGCTGAGCCTGTCGACGCCCTGGTTCGATGCGCGCAGGCCCTTCGACAGGCTCAGGGCGAACGGTGGCGCCTGTTTCAACGCCGATGGTGGTGCCCGTTCGGGCTGAGCTTGTCGAAGCCCCGGTTCAATGCGCGCAGCCCCTTCGACAAGCTCAGGGCGAACGGATCTCGATCTGCCTGTCATGCAGCCTCCATCGCCAGCAGCACCACGCTGTGCGCCGCCAGCGCCAGCGGAGTCTGCACCAGCGGAGTCTGCACCAGCGACTGCTGCGCCGACACCGCCGCGCTGTCCAGCTGCACGCGCCACGCGCCCGCCGGCAGCGCGAACGGCATGTCGACATCGCCCGCATTCATCAACAACAGCAACGGCTGCCGTGAACGCCCCGGCGCGCCGATGGCGATGCCCAGCACGCGCTGCGCCGGATCGTTCCAGGCCGCATCGTCGAGCGGCGAACCGTCGGCCTGCCGCCAGGCGAGATCGATGCGGCCCTGCGCATCGGCCCGGCCGGCGTACCAGCGGTCGCCCAGCGGCCGGTGCGTGCGGCGCAACGCCAGCACCTGCGCGGTGAAGGCGACCAGTGCATCGTCGGCGCGCGCCCAGTCGATCCAGCTGGTCGCGTTGTCCTGGCAGTAGGCGTTGTTGTTGCCGCGTTGCGAATGCCCGAGCTCGTCGCCGGCGCACAGCATCGGCGTGCCCTGCGACAGCAGCAGCGTGGCCAGCAGCGCGCGCTGAAGCCGCCCGCGCAGCGCGACGATCACCGGGTCGTCGCTCGGCCCTTCGACGCCGGCGTTCCAGCTGTGGTTGTGGTCGTGCCCATCGCGATTGCCTTCGCCATTCGCCTCGTTGTGCTTGCGGTCGTGGCTGACCAGGTCGGCCAGCGTGAAGCCGTCGTGCGCGACGATGAAGTTCACCGATTCGGCCGGCGCCCGCCCGCGCCCGTCGAACACGTCGGACGAGGCGCACAGCCGCTGCGCCAGTTCGCCGCGTGTCGTCGCGTCGCGCAGCCAGAAACTGCGCACCGTGTCGCGGAAGCGGTCGTTCCATTCGGCCCAGCCTGCGGGGAACTGGCCGAGCTGGTAGCCGCCGAAGCCGATGTCCCACGGTTCGGCGATCAGCTTCACGGTGGACAGCAGCGGGTCCTGCGCGATCGCCTGGAAGAACGCGGCGCCGGTGTCGAAGCCGCCGCCCGTCGCGCCACCGGTGCGGCCGAGCACCGGCGCCAGGTCGAAGCGGAAGCCGTCGACATGCATCTCGCTCACCCAGAAGCGCAGCGAATCCATCACCAGCTGCAGCACCCGCGGATGGCCCAGGTTCAGCGTGTTGCCGGTGCCGGTGTCGTTGACGTACAGCGCGGGGTCGTCCGGCCGCAGCCGGTAGTAGGCGGCGTTGTCGAGGCCGCGGAAGTGGATCGTGGGCCCGTGCTCGTCGGTCTCCGCGCTGTGGTTGTAGACCACGTCGAGGATCACCTCGATGCCGGCCGCGTGCAGCCGCCTGACCATCGTGCGGAACTCGTCGCGCGCCGAAGCACCGGGCGATGCGAGCGCCGGGCTCGGGCAGAAGAAGCCGAGCGTGTTGTAGCCCCAGTAGTTGCGCAGCCCCATGCGCACCAGGCGTTCCTCGTCGAGCGCCTGGTGCACCGGCAGCAGGCTGACCGCGGTGATGCCCAGGCGATTCAGGTGGGCGATGGCCGCGTCGCTCGCCAGGCCCGCATAGGTGCCGCGCTGCGCCTCGGGCACGCCGGGGTGCAGCCGCGTGAAGCCTTTCACATGCACCTCGTACAGCACCGTGTCGGCCAGCGGCGTGGCAGGCGGCGTGTCGCCGCCCCAGTCGAAGCGGTCGTGCACGACGCGCGCCTTCAGCGCCTGCGCGCCGTTGTCGCGCGGGTCGATCTCCAGCGGGCGCTGGCGGTCGCCGCCGAAGTGCGGGCCGTCCCAGTCGAAGTGGCCGACGATCTCGCGCGCATACGGGTCGAGCAGCAGCTTGGCCGGGTTGAAGCGCTGGCCGCGCTGCGGCTGCCACAGGCCGTGCGCGCGCAGGCCGTACACCAGCCCCGGCTGTGCCCCGGGCAGGTAGCCGTGCCACACCTGCTGCGTGCGGCCGGGCAGCGCCGTGCACGACTGCTGCAGCGTGCCGGTGTCGTCGAACAGGCACAGCTCGATGGCGTGCGCATGGTCCGAGAACACCGCGAAGTTGATGCCGTTGCCGTCCCAGTGCGCGCCCAGCGGCCACGGGCGCCCCGCCTCCAACGCCGTCATCCGCCGGCCGAGCGCCGGGCCGCTCCCAAGCCGGCCGGCGCTCCCCTCGGGGGAGTGGGCGATGTACTCATCGACCGAGGGGTCGTCATCGCCACTCCAGGAAGACGGTGGCGAGCGGCGGCAGCGTCAGCATCACCGACTGCGCGCGGCCCTGCCACGGCACGTCTTCCGATTGCGCCGCACCGAGCGGCGTGCCGACGTTGCTGCCGCCGTAGTGCGCCGAATCGGTGTTGATGCGCTCGCGGTACTGGCCCGGCCGCGGCACGCCGATGCGAAAGCCTTGCCGCACCGTCGGCGTCAGGTTCGACACGACGACCACCGTCGCGCCGTCGCGGCGGCCGTGGCGCACGAAGCTGATCACCGAATGCTCGGCATCCTGGTGGTCGATCCACTCGAAACCGGCCGGCACGAAGTCCTGCTCGTACAACGCCGGCGTCGCGCGGTAGAAGCGGTTCAGGTCGCGCACCAGGCGCTGCATGCCTTCATGCAGGCCATCGGACAGCAGGTGCCAGTCGAGGCTCTGGTCATGGTCCCACTCGCGTTCCTGCGCGAACTCGCCGCCCATGAACAGCAGCTTCTTGCCCGGGTGGCCGAACATGAAGCCGTAGTAGGCCCGCAGGTTCGCGAACTTCTGCCAGCGGTCGCCCGGCATCTTCGCGATCAGCGAGCCCTTGCCGTGCACCACCTCGTCGTGCGACAGCGGCAGCACGAAGTTCTCGTTGAACGCGTAGACCAGCCCGAAGGTCATCTCGCCGTGGTGGTGCTTGCGGTGCACCGGGTCGCGCGCCATGTACTTCAGCGTGTCGTGCATCCAGCCCATGTTCCACTTGTAGTGGAAGCCCAGCCCGCCGGCGAAGGTCGGGCGCGACACCGCCGGGAACGCGGTCGACTCCTCGGCCAGCGTCACCGCCTGCGCGCGTTCGATGCCGACCACCTCGTTCATGCGCTTCAGGAACGAGATCGCCTCCAGGTTCTCGCGCCCGCCGTGCACGTTGGGAATCCATTCGCCGGGCTCGCGGCTGTAGTCGCGGTACAGCATCGACGCGACTGCATCGACGCGCAGTCCGTCGACGTCGTAGCGCTCCAGCCAGTACAGCGCATTGCCGACCAGGAAGTTGCGCACCTCGGTGCGGCCGAGGTTGTAGATCAGCGTGTTCCAGTCGTTGTGGAAGCCTTCGCGCGGGTCGGCGTATTCGTACAGGTGCGTGCCGTCGAACTGCGCGAGGCCGTGCACGTCGCTCGGGAAATGCGCCGGTACCCAGTCGAGCAGCACGCCGAGGCCGGCCGAATGGCAGCGGTCGACGAAGCGGCGGAAGCCGGGGCCGTCGCCGAAGCGGGCGGTGGGCGAATAGAGCCCCACCGGCTGGTAGCCCCACGACCCGTCGAACGGGTGCTCGCTGACCGGCATCAGCTCGAGGTGGGTGAAGCCCATGTCCTGCGCATACGGCACCAGCGTGTCGGCGAGTTCGTCCCAGGTCAGCCAGCGGTCGTTGTCCTCGGGCTTGCGCCGCCACGAGCCGAGGTGCACCTCGTAGATGCTGACCGGCGCATCGAGCGCATTCGACTGCTGGCGCTGCGCCGACGCCGGCGCGAGCCGCGGCATGTGCGACACCACGCTCGCGGTGGCCGGCCGCAGCTCGGACTGCAGCGCGTACGGGTCGGCCTTCTGCGGCAGCACATGGCCGTCGGCGGTGCGGATCTCGTACTTGTAGCGCGCACCCTCGGCGATGCCGGGCAGGAAGATCTCCCAGACGCCGCACTCGCGGCGCAGCCGCATCGGGTGGACGCGGCCGTCCCAGTGGTTGAAGTCGCCGACCACGCTGACGCGCGACGCGTTCGGCGCCCACACCGCGAAGCTCGCGCCGCTGACGCCGTCCATCACGCGGATCTGCGCGCCCAGCGTCTCGTACGGCCGCAGGTGCGTGCCCTCGGCGAGCAGCCACACGTCCACCTCGCCGAGCACCGGCGGGAAGCGGTACGGGTCGTCGACGGTGGAGCTGGAGCCGTCGGGCCAGGTGAACTGCAGTCGCCAGGCGCCGGCGGTGCTGCCGAGCATGCCTTCGAAGACGCCGTCGGGGTGCAGCTGCGTCAGCATCGACAGCGGCTGGCCGTTGTCGGCATCGACCGCCAGCGCCGCCCGCGCGCCGGGCTGGAAGCAGCGCAGCCAGCGCTGGCCGCTGGCGTCTTCATGCGCGCCGAGCACCGAGAATGGATCGCCGTGGCGGGCGTGGCGGAGGGCCTCGATCTCGGCGGGCGTCAGCATGGGCGGCAGGGCAGGAACGTCATGCGACCGATCGTAGCGCTGCAGTCGCCTTCAGTTCGGGATCGATGTTCCAGATGTCGCGGGCGTACTCGCGGATCGTGCGGTCGGACGAGAACATGCCCATGCCGGCCACGTTGGCGATCGAACGCGCGATCCACGCCTCGCGGTGGCCGAACAGCGTGTCGACGCGCTGCTGCGTCTGCACATAGTCGTCGTAGTCGGCCAGCAGCAGGTAGTGGTCGCCGCCCCACAGCAGCGAGTCGACCAGCGGTCGGTAGCGGTCGCGCTCGTCGGGCGAGAACAGGCCGCCGGAGATCGCGTCGAGCACCGCCTTCAGCGCCGGGTTGTTCTCGTAGTAGCGCATCGGGTGGTAGCCCGAGGCCTTCAGCGCCTGCACCTCGGGGGTCTTCAGCCCGAAGATGAAGATGTTGTCGTCGCCGACGCTCTGGCGGATCTCGATGTTCGCGCCGTCGTCGGTGCCGATGGTCAGCGCGCCGTTCAGCGCGAGCTTCATGTTGCCGGTGCCCGACGCTTCGGTGCCGGCGGTGGAGATCTGCTCCGACAGGTCGGCGCCCGGCATGATGACCTCGGCCACCGAGACGCCGTAGTTCGGGATGAACACCACCCGCAGCTTGCCGCCGACGCGCGGGTCGGCGTTGACGACCGTGCCGACGTCGTGGATCAGCCGGATGATCGACTTCGCGGTCTGGTACGACGATGCTGCCTTGCCGGCGAAGATCACCGTGCGCGGCACCCACGGCAGCGTCGGGTTGTCGATGATGGCCAGGTAGCGCGTCACGACGTGCAGCACGTTCAGCAGCTGGCGCTTGTACTCGTGGATGCGCTTGACCTGCACGTCGAACAGGCTGCCCGGGTCGACGTGGATGCCGGTGTGGCGCTGGATGTGCTCGGCCAGCCGCTTCTTGTTGTTCAGCTTGATCGCGGCGAACTTGCTGCGGAAGGCTTCGCTGCCGGCGTGTTCCTTCAGCTGCGCGAGCTGGTCGAGGTCGAGCCGCCAGCCGCGGCCGAGCGTCTGGTCGAGCAGGTGCGCGAGGCCCGGGTTGGCCTGCGCCAGCCAGCGCCGCGGCGTGACGCCGTTGGTCATGTTCGTGAAGCGCGTCGGGTACAGCGACGCGAAGTCCGCGAAGATGGTCTTGGTCAGCAGCTCGGAGTGCAGCGCCGACACGCCGTTGACCTTGTGGCTGCCGACGATCGACAGGTTGGCCATGCGCACGCGGCGCTCGCCGGATTCGTCGATCAGCGACAGGCGGCGCAGGAAGCCATCGTCGCCGGGCCGCTGCTTCGCGGCCAGGTCGAGGAATTCCTGGTTGATGCGGAAGATGATCTCCAGGTGGCGCGGCAGCACCTGCTGCATCAGCGCCACCGCCCAGGTCTCGAGCGCCTCGGGCATCAGCGTGTGGTTGGTGTACGAGAAGGTCTTCTGCGTGATCTCCCACGCGGTGGCCCACGGCATCGCATGCTCGTCGCACAGCACGCGCATCAGCTCGGCCACACCGATCGCCGGATGGGTGTCGTTCAGGTGGATCGCGACCTGGTCGGCCAGGTTGTGCAGGCTTGCGTGCTCGTCGAGGTGGCGGGCGACGATGTCCTGGATCGACGCGCTGGTGAAGAAATACTCCTGGCGCAGCCGCAGCTCGCGGCCGGCCGGTGTGCTGTCGTTCGGGTACAGCACCCACGAGATGTTCTCGTACTCGTTCTTCACGCTGGCTGCGCGGGCGTAGTCGCCGGTGTTGAACGCGTTCAGGTCGATGTGGGCCGGCGCGGCGGCCTTCCACAGGCGCAGCGTGCTGACCTTCTGCGTGCCGTGGCCGGGGATCACCATGTCGTAGGCCTTGGCCTCGACCGCGCCGGCCGGGCGCCACACCGGGTGCGAGGTGCCGTCTTCATGCCGGTGCTGCTCGACATGGCCGCCGAAGCGCACCGGGTGGCTGATGCCGGGCCGCGGGAACTCCCACGGCGTGCCGTCGGCCAGCCACGGGTCGGGGTGCTCGACCTGGCGGCCGTGCGCGATGCCCTGCGCGAACATGCCGTATTCGTAGCGGATGCCGTAGCCGAACGACGGCAGCCCGAGCGTGGCCATCGAATCGAGGAAGCAGGCGGCCAGCCGGCCGAGGCCGCCGTTGCCGAGCGCCGCGTCGGGCTCGTGGTCGGCCACGTCTTCGAGCGTCTGCGCATGCAGCGCGACCGCGGCGGCGGCCGGCTCGCGCAGGTCGAGCGCGGCGAGCGCGTTCGAGAGGGTGCGGCCGATCAGGAATTCCATCGACAGGTAGCAGACGCGGCGGGCCTTGGCCGCGCGCTCGATGGCCTGGGTCTGCACCCAGCGTTCCGACAGCTGCTGGCGCGCCACCTGGGCGACGCCGTGCATCACGTCGACCGGCGTGGCGGCGGGCGGCGCGACGCCGACGGTCTTCAGCAGTTGCTCGTCGAGGTCGGCCTGCATCTGCTGGGGGGTGATCTGTTGTGTCATGGGGGGAGTCGTCGACGGGGTGCTGCTGTGTGGCCGACACTTTGCTCGTTTGTCCCGGCATGCGCAAGCGCGGGGGCAGTGCTTCAATGCGGTGCGGGCCGTGCACAATCGGTGCGCGCCGCGACCCCTCCTGGAGACATCATGCAACCCATCGATCTTGCGTTGAGCCTCGACCTGCCCAAGCGCGCCGTCGCGCTGGTGCTGGCGGGCGGCCGCGGCAGCCGGCTGAAGAACCTGACCGACCGCCGCGCCAAGCCGGCCGTCTACTTCGGCGGCAAGTTCCGCATCATCGATTTCGCGCTGTCGAACTGCCTGAACTCCGGCATCCGCCGCATCGGCGTGATCACGCAGTACAAGTCGCACAGCCTGTTGCGCCACCTGCAGCGCGGCTGGGCCTTCCTGAAGAGCGAGATGAACGAGTTCGTCGACCTGCTGCCGGCGCAGCAGCGCAACGACGACGAGAGCTGGTACCGCGGCACCGCCGACGCCGTCTACCAGAACCAGGACATCCTCGCGAGCTACGGCGCCGACTACGTGGTGGTGCTGGCCGGCGACCACATCTACAAGATGAACTACGCGCTGATGCTGGCCGACCACGTCGCCAAGGGCCGCGAGTGCACGGTCGGCTGCATCGCGGTGCCGCGCCACGAGGCGGTGGCCTTCGGCGTGATGGCGGTCGATCGCGACAACCACATCACCGAATTCGTCGAGAAGCCGGCCGACCCGCCGCCGATGCCGGGCCGCCCCGACATGGCGCTCGCCAGCATGGGCATCTACATCTTCAATGCGCGCTACCTCTACAAGGAGCTCGAGCGCGACATGAACGACGCCGATTCGAGCCACGACTTCGGCAAGGACATCATCCCGCGCGCGGTGCGCAACGGCCAGGCCTCGGCGCACCCGTTCGAGCTGAGCTGCGTCAGCACGCGCCATGGCGAGGCACCGTACTGGCGCGACGTCGGCACCATCGATGCGTACTGGGATGCCAACATCGACCTGACCGCCACCGACCCGCTGCTGAACCTGTACGACAAGCGCTGGCCGATCTGGACCTACCAGGAGCAGCTGCCCCCGGCCAAGTTCGTGCACAACCAGGACGAGCGCCGCGGCATGGCGGTCGAGTCGCTGGTGTCGGGCGGCTGCATCGTCTCGGGCTCGGTCACGCGCACGGTGCTGTTCTCGAGCGTGCGGGTGCATTCGCATGCGGTCGTCAACTGGTCGGTGCTGCTGCCGGGCGCGCAGATCGGCCGCGGCGCGCGGCTCACGCGGGTGGTGGTCGACCGCGCCTGCGTGATCCCCGACGGCATGGTGATCGGCGAGGATGCCGAACTCGATGCCGAGCGCTTCCACCGTTCCGAGAACGGCATCACCCTCGTCACACGCGACATGCTCGCCAAACTGACCGCTTGATCACTGCATGAAAGTACTCCAGGTCGCTGCTGAAATCTTCCCGCTGGTCAAGACCGGCGGCCTGGCCGACGTGGCCGGCGCGTTGCCGCAGGCGCTCGCGCGCGCCGGGGCCGACGTGCGGCTGGTGCTGCCCGGCCTGCCGGCCATCGCCGACGCGGTGCTGCGGCAGCAGACCGTCTGCGAGATCGGCGCCGCGTTCGGCGCCGCGCGCGTGCGGCTGACGCTCGGCACGATGCCGGTCAGCGGGCTGCCGGTCTACGTGGTCGACGCGCCGTACCTGTACCGGCGCGGCGGCAGCCCGTACCAGGCGCCCGACGGCAACGAATGGCCCGACAACGCGCAGCGTTTCGCGTTGCTTGGGTGGGTCGCGGCCCACATCGCCGCCGGCGAGTTCGATCCCGGCTGGGTGCCCGACGTGCTGCACACCCACGACTGGCATGCCGCGATGGCCTGCGCCTATGCGCACGCCCATGCGCCGACGCGCGCGGCACGCGTCTTCACGGTGCACAACCTGGCCTACCAGGGGCTGTTCCCGGCCGGCGACTTCAACCTGCTCGGGCTGCCGGCGCGCTACATGGCGGCGTCGGGCGTCGAGTACCACAGCCAGCTGTCGTTCATGAAGGCCGGGCTGAAGTTCGCCGACCGCGTGACCACCGTCAGCCCGACCTATGCGCGCGAGATCGCGACGCACGAATACGGCTGCGGGCTCGACGGCGTGATCCGCGGCCGCGGCGGCGATGTCTGCGGCATCCTGAACGGCGTCGACCCGGAGGTCTGGAACCCGGCCACCGATGCCGGCATCGAGAAGCGCTACCAGGCCGACTCGCTGGTCGGCAAGGCGGTCTGCAAGCATGCGCTGCAGACCGAGCTGGGGCTGGAGCGGCGCGCCGATGCACCGCTGTTCGGCGTCGTCAGCCGGCTCACGTCGCAGAAGGGGCTGGACCTGGTGCTGGCGGCGCTGCCGGGCATTCTCCAGCGGGGCGGGCAGTTCGCGCTGCAAGGCAACGGCGACCGCGCGCTCGAAGCCGCGTTCGAGGGCGCCGCCCGCGCCCATCCGGCGCAGGTGGCGGTGCGCACGGTGTACGACGAGGCGCTCGCGCACCGCATCATCGCCGGCAGCGACGCGCTGCTGATGCCGTCGCGCTTCGAGCCCTGCGGGCTGACGCAGCTGTACGCATTGCGCTACGGCACGCTGCCGGTGGTGCGGCGCGTCGGCGGGCTGGTCGACACGGTGGTCGACACCACCGACGAGACGATCCGCACCGACCGCGCGACCGGCTTCTCGTTCGAGCCGGCCAGCTCGATGGCGCTGGAGGTCACCGTCGACCGGCTGCTGCACGCCTACGGCCAGCCGGCGCTGTGGCAGCAGCTGATGCGCCGCGCGATGGCGCAGGAGTTCTCGTGGGACGTGGCCGCCGCGTCGTACATGCGCCTCTACGCGCAATGCCGGGAGAAGTAGGGGCCCGACCCGCCGGCCCCCCCGTTCGGGGGCGCCAATCTTGTCGATGGAAATTGCACGGGAACGGGTTCAAAGTTCGCCCCTTGCGGCAACGGAGCCGGCGTGGAGCAGAGCATGCATTTCCAGGAGCAGACGGTCGGCGACTTCAAGATCTACGCCGGCGCCATCGAAGCGGCGCACGGCGGCTACGTGGCCGCGGTGGTGGTGAAACAGGTGCACGGCAGCGGAGCGCCGTGCGAGGTGTTCCGCGACGAATCGATGTGCGACGGCCGCTGCTGGACCGACCCCGAATCGGCGCTGCACTACGCGATGACGGCCGGGCGCTCGGTGATCCGCGACCGCAGCCGGGTCGAAAGCACCTGAGGCGCCTGAAGAAGGCCGAGGCCGCATAAGGATCTGCGCATTGCGTCGTTGCCGGCGCACGGGGCGGCGCTTAGCGTCGCGGGCTCCGCCACCCCCGAGAGCCTTCGATGCAGTCCCCCGATTTTCCGGACGCCGGTCCGTCCCACCCACGCCGCCGCTTCATCGCGGCCGCCCTGGCGGCGAGCGTCGTGCCGGCCACCCGCGCGGCCGACACCGAGACGCTGCGCATCGGCTTCCAGAAGTCGTCCACGCTGATGATCTTCCTGAAGTCGCGCGGCACGCTGGAGCAGGCGCTGGCGCCGCTGAAGGTCCGCGTCACCTGGCATGAGTTCAGCTCGGGGCTGCCGCTGCTGGAGGCGCTGAACGTCGGCGCGATCGAGCTGAGCGCCGACGTGGCCGATGCGGTGCCGCCGTTCGCGCTGGCGGCCGGCGCGAAGCTCACCTACTGCGCGATCGAGACGCCGTCGCCCCAGGCCCAGGCGATCGTCGTGCCGAAGGATTCGCCGGTCACGAGCGTCGCGCAGCTGAAAGGCCGCAAGCTCGCGTTCGCGAAGGGCGCCGGCGCGCACTACATGTTGCTGGAGGCGCTCGGCCAGGCGGGGCTGTCGATCAACGACATCGAGCCGGCCTACCTGAGCCCGGCCGATGCGCGCGCCGCGTTCGAGAACGGCAGCGTGGCCGCCTGGGTGATCTGGGACCCGTTCCTGGCCGCGGTGCAGCGCCAGTCCGGCGCGCGCATCCTGCTCGACGGCGGTGCGCTGTCGAGCTACCGGCGCTTCTACCTGGCCGGTACGCCGTATGCGCAGCGGCGCCCGGACGTGCTCAATGCGGTGTTCGCCGAACTGCAGCGCGCCGGCGACTGGATCAAGAAGAACCCCGGCCCGGCCGCCGAATGGCACGCGCCGGTGATCGGCCTGGATGCCGCGACGGTGGCCGCGGCCAACCTGCGGCGCAGCTACCGCGTGCAGGCGGTCGACGCCGACGCGCTGGCCGAGCAGCAGCGCATCGCCGACGCCTTCACGCAGGCGAAGGTCCTGCCGCGCCGGGTCGTGATCGCCGAATCGCCGGTGTGGCGACCCTCCTGACGCGCCGGCGAAAGGTGTGACGCCCGGCGTCGGCCTTGCAACGCGATGTGTGCGGATCGTGCCGGATAAGGGCCCGAAACGGACCTGCGCACCGGCGCGCCGCGTGGTCCCCGGCTTGCTTGCCGCGGGGCATGCCTTCTCATCGTCATTCCATCGGAACCTCGGTCGGGCTGTTGAGCCTGTTGATGCTGGCCGCCTGCGGCAGCGGCGGCGACAGCACCGAGGTCAGCCAGAACCCGCCGACCGGCAATGCGCCGAGCCCGGCGCCTGCGCCGTCTCCTGCACCTTCACCGGCGCCATCGCCTGCACCTTCTCCCGCACCGGCTCCCGCACCTGCGCCGTCGCCTGCACCTGCACCCGCACCCGCACCCGCACCCGCACCCGCACCCGCACCCGCACCCGCGAGCGCCACCGCCTTCGGTGCGATCGACACCAGCAACCGGGCCGAGGTGCTCGCGCGTTACCAGGACGGCTTCGTCGCGCTGCGCAAGACCTCCTTCAGCTGGACCGGCAATGTCGCCGGTTGCACGGCCGGCGACACGCCGCTGGCGTACAAGAACGCGGTCGTCAAGCTCGTCAACTACTACCGCGCGATGGCCGGCCTGCCGGGCGACGTGACGCTGTCGCTGGCCAAATCGGCCCAGGCCCAGCAGGCCGCGCTGATGTTCGACGCCAACGGCCAGCTCAGCCACACGCCGCCGACCACTTGGAAGTGCTACACCGCCGACGGCGCCACCGCGGCCGGCAAATCGAACATCGCGCGGGGCACCAACCTCAACAGCGCGAACGCCAGCAGCTCGGGCATCGGCTCGATCCCGCTGTACGTGATGGACGGCGACGTCGCGTCGCTCGGCCACCGGCGCTGGGTCTTCAGCCTGGTGCTCGGCGAGGTCGGCACCGGCGACACGCCGCAGGGCAACGCGCTGTGGGTGCTGGGGAACACGCATGCGGCGCCGAGCGTGCCGAACGGCATGCCGTGGCCGCCGCGCGGCTACGTGCCGTGGGACAGCAGCATCGCCGAGCCGACGATGCGCTGGTCGTTCTCGTACCCCGGTGCCGATTTCTCGGCCGCCACCGTGACGATGACCGACGACGCCGGTACGGCCGTGCCGGTGACCGGCGTGGCCGAGCTCGACAAGGGCTATGCCGAGAACACGGTGGCCTGGTCGATCGGCGGCAGCGGGCAACCCTGGTCGCGCGCGCCGGCCGACACGAAGCTCGGCGTGACGGTGTCGAACGTCAAGATCGGCGGCGTCGCGAAGAGCTTCAGCTACAGCGTGACCTTCATCAAGCCCTGATTCAGGTTCGCAGCGCCGCGGCGAGCTTCGCGAACAACGGAAGCACCGCCGCGTCGTCGGCCTGCAGCAGCCGGTCGCCGACGTAAAGCTCGGTCGCGCTCCAGCCTGGCACCTCGGTCGCCCGCACGTGGCCGAAGAGCCAGCAGCGGTCCTGCGCGGCGAGCGTGTCGCGCGCTTCGAGCACCGCGTCGGGCGGCGCGTCGAAGAACAGGTGCAGCAGGTTGGTCTGCGGCACGCGCGGGTTCACGCGCAGCCCGGGAATGGCATTCAGCCCGGCGGCCAGCGCGACCGCGCGCCGGTACAGCGCCGGCATCAGCGCCAGGCGCTCGTCGAAGCGCATCGCGGCCGACACCAGCATCGGGCTCAGGTGGTAGAGCGTGCCGCCCAGGCGCCGGCGCCACAGCCTGGCCTGCGCGATGAAGTCGTCGCTGCCGGCCAGCATGGCGCCCGAGACGCCGCCGATGCCCTTGTAGAGCGACACGTAGACCGACGCGAAGCCGGCCGCGATCTCGGCCGGGCTGCGCTGGTAGTACGCCGCGCATTCCCACAGCCGCGCGCCGTCGAGGTGCAGCGGCAGCGCGCGCCGTTGCGCCGCGGCGTGCAGTGCGAGCAGCTCGTCCCACGCGGGCAGCTGGCCGCCGGCCTCGCGGATCGGCAGCTCGACGATCGCGCAGGCGAGCGGCTGGCGCACCGCGTCGAGGTCGGACGCGCGCATCGGCCGCAGCCGGTCGCCGACCGGCACCGCGTGGCACTGCAGCAGCGCGCTGAAGGCTTCTTCCTCGTGCAAGGCGAGGTGCGAGGTCGGGTGCAGGCCGAAGCGCGGCAGCCGTGCCGCTTCGGTGTGGATGCGCAGCGCAGCCAGTTGCGCCATCACGCCGCTGGGCATGAAGACCGCCGCCGGCTTGCCGAGCAGCGCGGCGATCTTGCGTTCGAAATCGGCCGCCAGCGCGCCGTTGCCGTAGTGGTCGTGCTCGACGCCGTGGGCCTCGCACCAGGCGGCCATGCGGGCGAACTCCTCGGCCGGCGTCGGCGCGGCGAAGTCGGGGACGACCAGCGTGCAGCTGCGGCGCAGCTGCTGGCGTTGTTCGAGGGTCAGCGGTGTGGAGGGCATGGACGTTTTGTAAAAAAAATGGGCAGAAGTCCCTAGAATCCAAAAAAACTTCGAAGCGGACAAGAAAAATGAGGCCTGTCGGGTACGAGCACCTGCGCCAGTCGCTGTCGCTTGCGGCGCTTCCGCCCGCGAAGCCGGCCTGGCTGAAGCCGGTCACGCGCATCGAACCGGGCGAGACCTTCCTGTCCATTCCTCGCAGTGTTGCACCCGAGACGACGCAGCCGCTGGCGCACCTGCTGTTCGCGCTGAAGCACGAGGGCGTCAACCTGCAGATTCTCGCGCAGGCCCTGCCGCGCGTGGATCCGGCGGCGCTGATGAACCAGCTCAGGCAGTCGCCGAGCGGCGCCTACATCCGCCTGGCCTGTTGCCTGTGGGAGCGCTTCACCGGGCAGATGCTGTCCGACCTGCCGGCGATCGGAGGCCAGACGGTGCCGGTGTTCGATCCGGCGCGCTACCTCACCGGCCCCGAGCGGCGCGATCCCCGCTGGCGGGTTGCCTTCAACGGCCTCGGGTCGCTGCGCTACTGCGCGACCGTCGAGCGCACACCCCGGCTCGACAAGGCGATGGCCTCCGGCGTGCTCGAGCGAACGCGCGAGTTCATCGACTCGCTCGGTGCCGGCATGACCGACCGCGCGCTGCGATGGGCCTACCTGCACGAAACCGAGGATTCGTTCGCGATCGAGCGCGAGGCGCCGAGCGAAGACAAGGCGCGCCGCTTCATCGCGCTGCTGCACCAGGCGCACGACGGCCCCGCGTTGAGCGAGGACCATCTGGTCGAGCTGCAGAACGCGGCCGTGAGCGGCCTGCACGTGAAGGCGGTGCAATTCCGCCGGGAGCAGAACTGGCTGCGCGGCCCGGCGCGCGGTGCCGCCGGCGTGACCTACGTGCCACCGCCGCCCGATCTGGTGCCCGAGATGATGGACGAGTGGATGGCCTTCGCGAACGCTGCGCCGACGCTGATCGATCCGATCGTCGCCGCGGCGATCGTCTCGTTCGGCTTCGTGTTCATCCACCCGTTCATGGACGGCAACGGCCGCTTGTCGCGCTTCCTGTTTCACCAGGCGCTGTGCCGCTCCGGGCGCCTTTCGAAAGGCGCGCTGCTGCCGGTGTCGGTGGCGATGAAGCGGCATGAAGACGACTACCTCGCGGTGCTGCAACGCTATTCGCGGCCGGTGCGCGAGTTCTGGGGCGTGCGCTGGATCGACGAAGGTCAGTACGACCTGCAGTTCCGAGGCGACGAGTCGCTGTACCGCTACTGGGATGCGACGGCCTGCGTCGAGTTCGGCTACCGCATGGCCGAACAGGCACTGGAGGTCGAGCTGCGCCAGGAGACCGAGTTCCTCGCGCGCTACGACGCCATCGTGCGGACGGTCGGCGAGCGCTTCGACCTGCGCGGCAGCGACCTCGCGACGCTGGTGCTGAGCGCGCTGGACAACGGCGGGAAGGTGTCGAATCACCGGCGCAAGCAGTTCCAGAACCGCGTGCCCGAGGGGGTGTTCGATGCGGTCCAGGAAGCGGCCGGCCGCTTCGCTGCGCCGAGCTGAAAGCGTTTCCAGTCTCTGCGCCTGTTTTCGTAACACGGCGCAATCGCCGCGACGCCTCGGGACATCGTCCGCCAGCTGGGAAGGCGCGGCTCCCCTCGACGTCAGCAGGTTTCGGCTTGTTGCAATGACCCGGTCCGCGGTCTCGCCGTGCAACTCCAGAATCCGCCTGCATTCACAGGGGGAGAGCGCTTTCATGACAACGCACAGCACGGCACGCACGGCGGGCCACCGGATTTCATTGCTGCCGCTGGCGATCGCCGCGGCGGCGCTCGTCGCGGCCTGCGGCAGCGGGGATGACGGCGCGTCGCCGGCCAAGGCCGATGCCGCCGCGCAAGGCGCCGACCGCGAAGCCGCCGCCGGCGTCTCCACCGCGACGCTGCCGGTTGGCCGCTACGTGATCGTCAATGCGCTCAGCGGCAAGTGCGTCGACGTCGCCGCGGCCAGCACCGCCGACGGCGGCAACATCCAGCAGGCCACTTGCAACGCGAACATGGCGCAGGCATTCGATGTCTCGCAGCCGTCGGCCGGCGTCTACAAGCTGGTCAACGTCGGCAGCGGCAAGGCGGTCGATGTCGCGTCGGCCGGCACCGCCGACGGCGTCAACGTCCAGCAGTGGACCGACAACGGCACCAACGCGCAGCGCTTCCGCATCGAGCGCGTGCAGGGCAACCGCTACGTGCTGGCCAACGTCAACAGCGGCAAGTGCGTCGACGTTGCCAGCGCGTCGCTGAACGACGGCGCCAACATCCAGCAATGGGGCTGCAACGGCAGCGGCGCGCAGCAGTACCACTTCTACCCGCTGGGCACGGCCGGCCGCGGCACGCTGCCGGTCGGGCAGTACACGATCAGCTCGAATCACTCGCACCTGTGCGTCGACATCCAGGGCGGCAGCACGGCCGCCGGTGCGCCGGCGGTGCAGGCCACCTGCAGCAGCGCGCAGACGCAGAAGTTCGACGTGCTGCCGGAGCAGGGCGGCGCCTACCGCTTCTCGAACGCGCAGACCCACCAGTCGCTCGACATCGCCGGCGTCTCGACCGCCAGCGGCGCGCTGCTGACGCAGTGGACCGACACCGCCGGCGACAACCAGCGCTTCATCGTCAACGCGACGCCCGACGGCTACCAGGTCGTCGCGCGCCACAGCGGCAAGTGCCTGGACGTCGCCGAGTGGAGCACCGCGTCGGGCGGCAAGCTGCAGCAGTGGGACTGCACCGGCACGCAGGCCAACCAGCGCTGGGCCTTCTCGGCCGGCAGCGGCGACACCACCACGCCGAACCAGCCGCCCACGCAGCCGCCGGCCGGCTGGCGCCTGGTCTGGCAGGACGAGTTCAACGGCAGCACGATCGACGGCAACAAGTGGGGCTTCGAGGTCAACGGCGGCGGCGGCGGCAACAACGAACTGCAGTACTACACCGCGCGGCCCGAGAACGCCTCCGTCGCCAACGGCGTGCTGAGCATCAAGGCGCTGAAGGAGCGCTTCTGCTCGACCGACGGCTGCCGCGACTACACGTCGGCGCGGCTGCGCACGCTGAACAAGGGCGACTGGCTGTACGGCCGCATGGAAGCGCGCATCAAGCTGCCGGGCGGGCAGGGCCTGTGGCCGGCGTTCTGGATGCTGCCGTCCGACTCGGTCTACGGCGGCTGGGCGGCCAGCGGCGAGATCGACATCATGGAAGCGGTGAATGCCGGCGCCGCCGGCGGCAACACCGTCTACGGCACGCTGCACTACGGCGGCAGCTGGCCGAACAACACCAACTCGGGCAAGCCCTTCGTGCCGGCGACCAGCATCCTGAACGACTTCCACGTCTACGCGGTCGAGTGGGAAGCGGGCGTCATCCGCCACTATGTCGACGGCACGCTGTACAACACGCAGACGCAGTGGTGGTCGAGCGGCGGCGCGTTCCCGGCGCCGTTCGACAAGCGCTTCCACCTGCTGCTGAACGTCGCGGTCGGCGGCAACTGGCCGGGCGCGCCGAACGGCGCGACGACCTTCCCGCAGCGCATGGACGTCGACTACGTGCGGGTCTACCAGCGCTGACCGGTCGGCGCGGCGCCGGCGCCATTCACTCCGCCGGCCGCCAGCGCGCGATCAGTTCCTTCAGTCGGCCGATGTCGATCGGCTTCACCAGGTGCGCATCGAAGCCGGCCGCCGACGAGGCCTGCCGGTCGGACTCGCCGCCCCAGCCGGTGGACGCGATCAGCAGCATCGTGCGGCCCCAGTCCTCGCCGCGCACGCGCCGCGCCACCTCGAAACCGTCCAGTCCGGGCATCGCGATGTCGAGCAGTGCCACGTCGGGGCGCTGCTCGGTGATCAGCGCCAACGCGTCGGCGCCGTTGGCCGCCGAGGCCACGTCGTGGCCGTCGGTCTGCAGCAGCGTCGCGAGCGACCAGGGAGCGTCCTCGTTGTCGTCGGCGATCACCACGCGCCGCGGCACCGTGACCTCGCCCTCGTCGTAGAGCGGCGAGATGTCCTCGTCGACCGCGATGTCGTCGCCGGTCGGCGCCAGCGGCAACCGCACGGTGAACTCGCTGCCGTGGCCGGGGCCGGCGCTGCGCGCCGTGACCGTGCCGCCGTGCATCTGCACGATGCTGCGCACCAGCGACAGGCCGATGCCCATGCTGTGCGCACTGCGGGTCTGCACCTCGCTCTGCCAGAACATGTCGAACATCGACACCGTCGCCTTCTCGTCGAGGCCGCGGCCGTTGTCGGTGACGGTCAGCACCAGCTCCGTGCCGTCGGTGCGGGCGACCAGTGCGATGCGGCCGCCGTCCTCGGTGTACTTGGCCGCGTTGATCAGCAGGTTCGACAGCACCTGGCTCAGGCGCGACGGGTCTGCGTTCAGCACCACCGGGCGGGCCGGCAGCTCGACCGTCAACGCGTGCCGGCGGTTCTCGATCTCGCTGTGGGCCGTCTCGACCGCCGCGTCGACGATGCCGCGCAACGCGACGCGCCGCTGCGACATCGCGAAGCGCCCGAGCCGCAGCCGCGACAGGTCGAGCAGGTCGTCCAGCAGGTCGCGCATGCTGCCGACCTGCTGGCGCAGGATGCGGATCGCGCGCGATTGCGGGTCGCCGCGCGGCGGCGCAACCGCCAGCGTCTCCGACGCGCCGGCGATCGACGCCAGCGGGTTGCGCAGTTCGTGCGACAGCACCGCGAGGAAGCGGTCCTTCGCGGCATCCGCGGCTTCCAGTTCGAGCCGCGCCTTCTCCTTCTCCTCGAGCGCCTGCAGCAACTCCATGCGGCCCTGCGCCAGTGCGTCGGTGGACGCCCGTTCGGCGGTCTGGTCGCGCAGCACCTTCACCAGGCCGATCGCGTTGCCGGCCTCGTCGTGCATCGGCGTCATCACGCCGCTGGCCCAGAAGCGTTCGCCGTCCTTGCGCTGGTGGGTGCGCTCGTCGCGCGCGCGGCCCTCGCTCAGCGCGGTGGCGGCCTCGTGCTCCGGCGCCCCCGTCGCGCGGTCTTCCTCGGTGAAGATCACGTCGCAGCTCTGGCCGAGGATCTCTTCCTCCGAGAAGCCCAGCAGCCGCTGGGCACCGGCGTTCCACGAGGTCACGCGGCGCTGCAGGTCCATCGAGAAGATGGCGTACTCGACCGCGCTGTCCACCACCAGGCGCAGCCGTTCCTCGGTCGCGCTCAGCGCCGTCTCGCCGCGCTTGCGCTCGGTCACGTCGACCAGCGTCAGCACGATGCCGGCGATGCGGTCGTCCAGCGTGCGGTACGGCAGCATGCGCACCAGGTACCAGTGCTGGCGCGTGTCGTCGACCTCGCGCTCGATCGGGATCAGCCCCTGCAGCACGCGCCGCGCGTCGGTGTCGAGCGTCGGGTAGTTCAGGTGGTTGGTCAGGTGCGCCAGCGGGCGGCCGACGTCGGTCGGGATCAGGTTGAACAGCTCGACGGCCGACGGCGTGTAGCGGGTGATGCGCAGGTCGCGGTCGAGGAACACGGTGGCGATGGCCGTCGCGTCCATCAGGTTCTGCATGTCGCTGTTGGCATGGCCGAGCTCGTCGACCTTGGCCTTCAGCTCGTGGTTGACGGTGGTCAGTTCCTCGTTGATCGACTGCAGTTCCTCGCGGCTGGTCTCGAGCTCCTCGCTGGCCGAGCGCAACTCCTCGTTCATCGCCTGCAGTTCTTCGTTGCTGGCCTTCAGCTCCTCGGTCGAGGCCTCGTACTGCTCGACGGTGTCGCGCAGGTGGGCCTTCAGCCGCACCAGTTCGCGGTCGAGGTGGTGCGACAACGGGTCGGGCTCGACCGGCACCGGCGGGCGCTGCGCCGGCTCGACGATCTCGTCGAGCGGTACCGTGTCGAGCAGCACCAGCATCATGCCGGGGACCACCTGGGTCATCGGCTGCACGCCGATGCGCACCGCGACCTCCACGCCGTCGAGGTCGACCGTCAGCGCCGGCACGGTGCTGCGCTCGTTGCCGAGCGCCGCCTTGTACAGCGCGGCCCGCAGCTCGACGCGCAGTGCCGGGTGGATGGCGCGCAGCAGGTTGCGGCTCGGTTCGCCGCCGGCGAACTGCAACAGCCGACCGGCGCTGTCCGACAGGTGGACGATCTCGTGCTGCGCGTCGATCAGGATCGACGGTGCGGCCAGCATCTCGATCATCTTGAAATGCAGCTCGGCCCACGAGATCGAGCGGCCGTTCGCATCGGCCGGCGGGCGTTCGACGTGCGGTTCGCGCGGGAACGCGCCGCCGGTCGGGATCACCGGGCCGCCGCGCGCCGCGCTCTGCAGCTCCAGCGCCCGGGCGATGGTGCCGGCCCCGCTCGGCACCGGCATGGTTGCGCGCGACACCGGCCGCGGCGCATGGATGCGGTGCTTCTTGTCGAGCGTGAAGAAGTACGGGCTGTCGTCTTCCACCGTCTCCGAGGCACCGAGGAACAGCCGGCCTTCGGGCAGCAGCGCGAAGTGCGCGGTCTCGAACACCCGGTGCTGCGCTTCGCGGTTCAGGTAGATCAGCAGGTTGCGGCACGACATCAGGCTGAGCCGCGAGAACGGCGAATCCTTCAGCAGGTCGTGCGCCGCGAACAGCACCATCTCGCGCAGTTCGCGCCGCACGCGGTAGCCGCGGTGCTCCTTCGTGAAGAAGGTCCGCAGCCGCTCTTCCGACACGTCGGCCGAGATCGACAGCGGGTAGACGCCGTCGCGCGCGACGCGGATCGCCTCTTCGTCGAGGTCGGTCGCGAAGATCTGGATCGCCGGCGGCGAGCTGAGCCTGCGGGCCTGCTCGGCCAGCAGGATCGCGATCGAGTAGGCCTCTTCGCCGGTCGCGCAGGCCGCCACCCAGACGCGCACCGAGTCGTTCGGCGTCTTGTGCTGGAACAGGTGCGGGATGTGCATCTCCAGCGCCGTGAAGCAGTCGGCGTCGCGGAAGAAGTTGGTGACGCTGATCAGCAGGTCCTGCAGCAGCGCGCCGGCTTCGCCGGGCAGCGTGCGCAGGCAGCGCATGTAGTCCGCCAGTTCGTGCACGCCATTGACCATCATTCGCCGCGCGATGCGGCGCAGGATGGTCGCGCGCTTGTAGTTCGAGAAATCGCGGCCGGTGCGGGTGCGCAGAAAGCTCAGCACGTCGCGCAGCTCGGCCTCGCCGTTCAGGTTCGGCGCGTTCGGCAAGGCCGCCTCGCCCTGTTCGGGCGGCAGGTGCAGCTGCGATGCGAGCCGGGCGTAGTCGAGCACCCGTTGCGCGATGTCGGCGACCGGCAGCACCCAGTCGACCATGCCGGTCGCGATCGCCGCGAGCGGCATGCCCGGGTGCTCGGCTTCGTCGGGGTCCTGCGCGATGGCCAGCCCGCCGCGCTCCTTGATGCGCTTGATGCCGATCGCGCCGTCGCTGTCGGCGCCCGACAGCACCACTGCGACCGCCTGCGGGCCGTGCGTGTCGGCCAGCGTGCGGAAGAACAGGTCGACCGCGATCGACCCGCTGCGCTCCACCGGCAGCTTGCCCGGCTGCAGCGTCTCGTCGACCATGCGCAGTGCGTTGCGCGGCGCGATCACGTAGACGGTGTCGGCCTCGATCTGCACCGTCTCGCGCACCTGCACCACGCGCAGCGAGGTGTGGCGCTGCAGCAGCTCGGCCAGCGTGCTCTCGTGCTCGGGCGACAGGTGCAGGATCACGACGAACGCGGCGCCCGGGTTGGGCGGCACGGTGCGGAAGAACGCCGTCAGCGCCGGAATGCCGCCGGCCGAACCGCCCAGGCCGATCACCGGCAACCGGTCGTCTCCCGGCGCAATGCCGTCCGAGAGTTCCGTGCCCGCTTCCTCTTCGGCGTGGTCCGGCCCGAGGTCTTGCATGTGATGTCCCTTGTGCTGCATCCGCGACTCGACGCGAATCGATGATGCTACGTCAGCCGGACGTCAAAACGACCGGTGGCGACCCGCAAAAAGAGGAGGAGCGCCGTTTGCCCCGGCTCCGGCATGACGCCACCCTCCCGCATCGTGTTGATCGGCGCTTCGGCGGGTGGGGTCGCCGCGCTGACCGAACTGACCGCCGGGCTGCCGAAGGACTTTCCGGCCGCGGTGCTGGTGGTGCTGCACATCGGCGTGCACCGCAGCACCCTGGCGGAGCTGCTGTCGCTGCGCTGCCCGCTCGACGTGGCCTTCGGCCGGCACGGCGAGGCGCCGCGGGCCGGCACGGTCCGGGTGGCGCCGTCGGACGAGCACATGGTGCTGGTCGGCGGACGCATCGAGTTGACCCGCAGTGCGAAGGAGAACCACACGCGGCCGGCGATCGACCCGCTGTTCAGGTCGGCGGCCCTCGAATTCGGCCCGGCGGCGATCGGCGTGGTGCTGACCGGCACGCTGGACGACGGCACGGCCGGGCTGCAGGCCATCAAGGCGATGGGCGGCACCGCCGTCGTGCAGGACCCGGCCGATGCGGTCGAACCCGGCATGCCGGCCAGCGCGCTGCGCCATGTGCCGGTGGACCACTGCGTGCCGCTGGCGGCGATGGCGCCGCTGCTGACGGCGCTGGCCGGCGCGCCGGTCAATGTTGCCGCTGCGTTGACCGGGAATGGCACGAACCACGGCAGGACGAAGGAGTACGCCGCGATGTCGCCCACCCAGCAACGCCTCGTGCATGAGCAGGCGCTCATGCTGGGCACCGGCAATTTCACCGAGCACCTGCGGGCGGTCGGGCAGCCGTCGATGTTCACCTGCCCGGAGTGCCATGGCGGGCTGTGGGAGCTGCGCGACGTCGTGCCGCGGCGCCTGCGCTGCCACACCGGCCACGCGTTCACCGAACGCAGCCTGCAGCTGGCCTTGTCGGAAAGCGTCGACGAAGCCCTGTGGGCGGCGCTGCGTGCATTGCAGGAGAAGGAGGCGCTGCTCGCGCAGGGCGCGAACGAACAACGCGGAAGCGACCCGGCCGAGAGCGCGCGGCTGGCCAGCGCTGCGTTGAGCGCCCAACGCCAGGCCGCCACGCTGCGCAAGCTGCTGCAGCAGCCGGCGCGGCCGCCCCCGGCGCCCCCGCCGCCGCCGGAATGAGCGGCGCCGGCCTCACTTGTCCTTCGGCCCCTCGGCGCCGTATTCCTTCAACCGGTTGTACAGCGTCTTCAGGCTGACCCCCAGCACCGCCGCCGCGCGTTCCTTGTGGTGCTTGAAGTGCCGCACCGTCTCGAGGATCAGCTGGCGCTCGGCCTCGGCCAGCGAGGTGCCGAGCGGGATGCACAGGTGGTTGTCGTCGCGCACCGTCGCCGCACCGGCCGGCACGGCGTCCACCGGCAGCCATTCGTCGGTGATGGTCGCGCCGTCGGCCATCACGTAGCTGCGCTGCACCACGTTGCGCAGCTCGCGCACGTTGCCCGGCCAGCCGTACTGCGCCAGCTTGCGCAGCGCCGCCGCGCTGAAGCGCCGCGTCTCGCCCTCCTGCGCGCTGATGGTCGCGGCGAAATGCTCGGCCAGCAGCGCGATGTCGGCGCCGCGCTCGCGCAGCGGCGGCAGCGCCAGCGGGAACACGTTCAGCCGGTAGTACAGGTCCTCGCGCAGCCGGCCGCTCTTCACCGCCTGCTCGGGCTGGCGGTTGGTGGCCGCGACGATGCGCACGTCGGCATCCTGCAGCGTGCTGGAACCGACGCGCAGGAAGGTGCCGGTCTCCAGCACCCGCAGCAGCTTCACCTGCAGCTCCAGCGGCATCTCGGTGATCTCGTCGAGGAACAGCGTGCCGGCATGCGCCCGCTCGAAGAAGCCCAGGTGCTGGCGCTCGGCGCCGGTGAAGCTGCCCTTTTCGTGGCCGAAGATCTCGCTTTCCATCAGTTGCGGCGAGATCGCGCCGCAGTTGATCGCGAGGAAGGGCGCGTGGCGGCGCCGGCTCAGGTCGTGCAGCGTGCGCGCGACCAGTTCCTTGCCGGTGCCGCTCTCGCCGGTGATCAGCACGCTGACCGAGGTGCCGGTGACGCGCGAGATCTGCTCGTAGACCCGCTGCATCGGCTCCGAACGCCCCCACAGCAGCCCGAAGCGGCCGCTGCGCTGCCATTCGTTCGACACGCCGGCCAGCTCGGCGCTCAGCGCGGCCGGCGGCATCGCCCGCGACAGCACGCCTTCGAGCTGGCGGGCGCTGACCGGCTTCACCAGGTAGTCGGCGGCGCCGAGCCGCAACGCCTGGATCGAGGTCTCCAGCGTCGCGTGGCCGGTGATCAGCACCACCTGGGCGCTGGCGATCGCCGACGGCGGCTCGAACAGCGCCAGGCCCTGGCCGTCGGGCAGCTGCAGGTCGAGCAGCACCAGCTCGGGCGGGGCCATCGCCAGCTGGCGGCGTGCCTCGCGCAGCGTGTGGGCCACGCCGACGGTGAAGCCGGCCTTCTCGACCAGCGCCGCCATCATGTGGGCGGCATCGGCATCGTCTTCGACGATCAACACTCGGCTCATTCGTTGCGTCCCTTTCTGGAGTTTCGCGTCAGGTTTCGCTCAGCTGCCGGCGCAGCTGCTCGCCATGCACCGGCTTCACGAGGTGGGCGTCGAAGCCCGCCTTCAGCGAGCGCCGCACGTCGTCCTCGCGACCATAGCCGGTCAGCGCGACCATGCGGCCCGGGTAGCCCCTCGCCCGCGCATGGCGGGCGATCTGCAGGCCGTCGAGCGTCGGCAGGCCGATGTCGACGATGACGAGGTCGGGCCGCTGGGCCAGCAGCGCGGCCAGCCCGGCGCCGCCGTCGCTTTCCGACAGCACCTCGTGGCCGTCGACGCTCAGCAGGTTGCTGAGCGCGGCCAGCGCGTCGGGGTTGTCCTCGATCACCAGCACGCGGCGCGCAGCGACCGGCGGGCGCCACGCGGGTGCGCCGGAGGGCGGCGCCGGCACGCCGCGCAGCCGCACCTCGAAGCAGCTGCCGTCGGCGCCGGTGTCGACGCCGATCGTGCCGCCATGCAGCTCGACCAGGCGCTTGGCCACCGTCAGCCCGAGGCCGAGCCCGCCGTCGCGCCGGTCGCTGCGGCGCTCGCCCTGCGCGAACAGGTCGAAGATGCGCGGCAGCAGTTCGGGCGCGATGCCGGGGCCGTTGTCGCAGACCCGCAGCACCGCCTCGCCGCTGTCGCTCGCCAGCCCGATCCGCACCGTGGTGCCGCGCGGCGTGTAGGTCAGCGCGTTGGCGACCAGTTGCGAGACCACCTGCTCGATGCGCACCGGGTCGACCTCGGCCCAGGCGTCGTCCAGCGCCAGTTCGAACCGGTGGCCGCTGGCGGCCGCAGCGGCCTGCAGCGGCGCCAGCGCCGATTGCACCAGCGGCGCCAGCTCGCAGACCTGCCGCACCAGCGTCATCTGGCCGGACATCAGCCGGGTGGTGTCCAGCATCTCGGCCATCAGCCGCGTCAGGTGGCGGGTCTGGCGCCCGATGATCTCGCAGGCGCTCGCGACCAGCGCCGGCGCCGGCCGGCCGGCCAGCACTTCGGCCGCCGACGAGATCGCGCCGAGCGGGTTGCGCAGTTCGTGGCCCAGCATCGCGAGCAGCTCGTCCTTCGCCCGGCTGACCGCCTCGGCCTTCTCGCGCGCCTGCTGCTCGTGCGCCATCAGCGCGACGTTGGCCTGCTCGACGCGGCGCCGGTCGCTGACGTCGATGCTGACGCCCAGCAGGTGGCAGGCGCGGCCGTCGTCGGCGTAGCTGATCGCGACGCGGGTCGAGATCCAGCGCTCGCGGCCGTCCGGCAGCGTGACGCGGTATTCCAGGTTCTCGCTCGCGCGGCGTGCCGCGAAGGCCCGCAGCAGCAGCAGCTCCATCCCGTGCCGGTCGTCGTCGTGCACCAGGGCCAGCATCTCGGCCAGCGCGCTGGCGGACACCGTGCCGTCGCGGCCGAGCAGCCGGGCCTGGCCGGGCGTCCAGGTCAGCAGGTCCTGCGCCACGTGGTACTCGAAGAAGCCGATCTCGCCGACCTCCTGCGCCAGCACCACCAGCCGCTGGCTCTCGCGCAGGCGCCCGTTGGCCTGAAGCAGCTCGTGCTCGGTGCGCACCTGTTCGCTGATGTCGACCAGCGCGCCGATCGCACCGCGCGGGCGGCCGTCGTCGTCGCGTAGCGGCATCGCACTCGCGATCACGCGCTGGCGCGGCCGGTCGCGCAGCTGCACCTCCAGCTCGGCCGTCTCGACCGGCTCGCCGGTGCGCGCCGCGACGCACAGCGGCCAGTCGCAGCGCGCCAGCGGCTGGCCGTCGCGCAGCATCTGCCAGCCGTTGTCGTCGGACTGCCCGGCCCGCGGGGCCGGGCCGAACAGCCGGTCCATCGCGGCGTTGTGCGTGACGAGCCGGCAGTCGACATCGTGCGCGAACGCCAGCCCGACCGGCGTGCAGGTGAACAGCGTCTCGAACTCCTCGGCGCGCCGCTCCAGCTCGGCGCGCGCGGCGTCGTCGCGCTCGCGCGCCTCGCGCATCGCCCGGCCGAGCGCCTCGATCTCGCGCACCTGCGGGCCGGGCGCCGGGTCGACGTCGAGCCCGGCGGCCAGCCGCTGCAGCGGGCGCGTGATGCGCCGCGCCATCAGCAGCGCGATCGACCAGCCGAGCAGCAGGCAGGCCGCGACCGTCGCGAGCGCGGTGCCGACCGCGGCACGCTGCGCCTGCTCCAACGGGATCGCTGCGTTCGACACCATCACGCGCCAGCCGCTGCCGGCGACCTGCCGCTGCGCGACGTAGGCCTCGCCGATCTCCTGCTGCGGCAGCCGCACGACCTCGGGCTCGATGTCGCCGCGGCACATCGGGCGGGCGACGAAGCGCTCCGGCGCCTCGCTGCGGGCGATGGCCCGGCCCTGGCCGTCGCACAGCGTGCTGATGCCGGCGTCCAGCGGCACCGCATGCACGAGCAGCGACTGCCAGGTGCGCACCGGGATCCAGACGCCGAGCACCTGGCGCGGTGCATCGTGCGCCGACGGGTCCGGCCGCATCGCCGGCAGCGGCACCATCACCGCGGTGGCGTACTGCCGGCTGACCGGATCGGTGACGAGGTCGGAGACGACCGCGCCGAGCCCGGGGCCGACGCGCTGCAGGTCCGGAATGCGCAGCCGCCCGTGCCGGCCGGGCGACGCGGTGTCCAGCCGCAGCGTGCCGTCGGCGTCGGCGATGAAGGCGCCTTGCCACGCGGCGCGCAGCTGGCCGGCCGCGGCCAGCCCGCGCTCGAAGGCGACCAGGTCGCGGTTGCGCAGGCTGTCGGACAGCGCGAGGATGTTCAGCGCGTCGATCGACGATTCGAGTTCGCGCTCGACCGCCTTCGACAGCGCGGTCGACGCCGCCGCGAGCCGCGCCTGCCGCCGCGCCTCGTCGCTGCGCAGCTCGTCGAGGATCTGCCACGACATCAGCGCGGCGATCGGCACCGCCGCCAGCAGCAGCACCAGCAGCAGCATGCTGCGCAGCGACAGCCGCAGCGTGTCGAGGCGGCGGCGCAGGGCCGGCACGGGCAGCAGCGTCATCGCGGCGGCCCGTCCGGTTGCGGCACGCCGATTGCAGCAAAAAGTGCTGGAAGCGGAAACCGGCGTGCGGGTGTCGCGGCGGCGGCGGCGACGGCCGAAGCCGCCTTCCCCGCAGGCAGCGCAACAAAAACAGTCTCGATTCCGGTGGGCGGCATGGGCCTTGCCTTTTCAGTGCATCTGAAACTCACACGAGACCGGAGGCTGCGTCCCATGTCTGCGTTGATATTGCGTGCCGACCAGCGGCAGCATCAAGCTCTTTCACCCCGTCTCCAGCAAGCGGTGCGCCTGCTGCAGCTGTCGTCGATGGAGTTTGCGCAGGAAGTGCGCCAGGCGCTCGACAGCAACCCCTTCCTCGAAACGGCCGAGGACGATGGCCCGGCCTTGTCGGATGAGGTGCCGCTGTCGGCGGCGTTGCCGTCGCCGGCCGTCGGCGACGTGCTCGCGGCGGGCGACCGCGATGCCGCGGAAGGCATCGATCCGGACGGCGGCCTGCCCGCCGTCGGCGGGCCGGATGCGGCCGAGGAGCACGACGACTGGCACCTGTCGGGCAGCGCCGGCGCCAGCGGCGATTCCCCACGTCCCGAGGATGGTGAATCGTCGCCGATGAACCGCGTCGCCGCGCCGACCTCGCTGGCCGATGTGCTGCACGGCCAGTTGAACGTGCTGCCGCTGCCGCCGCGCGACCTGGTGCTGGCCAAGGCCATCGTCGATTCGCTCGACGACGACGGCTACCTGCGGCTCGACGACCTGGACGAACTGGTCGCGGTGACCGCGCTCGACCCGCCGGCCTCGCCGGACGAGCTGCAGATCGCGCTGCGCCGCGTGCAGTCGCTCGAACCGGCCGGCGTCGGTGCGCGCAACGTGGTCGAGTGCCTGTCGCTGCAGCTCGACGGCATTGCCTGCCCGCAGCAGCGCGCGCTGGCGCGGCTCATCATCAGCGAGCGGCTCGACGCGCTGGCCGGCAAGGACGTGGTGTCGCTCGCGCGCCTCCTCGACCGGCCGCTGCCGCTGGTGGCCGACACCTGTGCCGCGATCCGCCGGCTCGATCCGCGGCCCGGCTGGCGGCTCGGCCATGCCGACATCCGCTACGTGACGCCGGACGTCATCGTGCGGCGCGGCCAGTCGCGCTGGCTGGTGCTGCTGAATCCCGCGGTGGTGCCGCGCGTGCGGCTGCACCGGGTGTATGCCGAGCTGTTCTCGCGCCAGCGCGACGAATCGCACCCGCAGATGGCCGAGCAGCTGCGCGAGGCGCGCTGGACGCTGCGCAACGTCGAGCAGCGCTTCGCGACCATCCTCGGCGTCGCGCAGGCGATCGTGAAGCGCCAGCACCTGTTCTTCGACTACGGCCCGGCCGCGATGAAGCCGCTCGGGCTGCGCGAGATCGCCGACGAGGTCGGGGTGCACGAGTCGACCGTGTCGCGGGTGACGAGCAACAAGTACATGGCGACGCCGAGCGGCGTGTTCGAGCTGAAGTACTTCTTCTCGCGTGCGATGACGGCCGGCGACGGCGGGCAGGCCTACTCCGGCACGGCGGTGCGCGGGCTGATCAAGGAGATGCTGGAGCACGAGGAAGCGGGGCAGCGGCTGTCGGATGCCGAGATCACCCGGCGGCTCGCGCGGCAGGGGCTGGTGGTCGCGCGGCGCACCGTCACGAAGTACCGGCACCAGCTGCGGGTCGACTCGGTCGGGCGGCGGCGCGCCGACGAGATGGAGGCGGCGCGCGACGGCGCGGCCGCCTGAGCGGCCGCGGCGATGGCGGCCAGCTTCGACCGGCGCCGCGTGTTTGCCGGCCTGTGGGCGGCGGCCTGGCAGTACCGCGGCCGCGCGGCGCTGGCGCTCGGGCTGCTGGTCCTCGCGAAGGCCGCCGGCGTCGTGGTGCCGCTGGTGCTGAAGGCGATCGTCGACCAGTTCAGCCGGCCGGACGGGCTGGCCGAACCGGCGAGCACGCCGGTGGCCGCGGCCGCGGCGTCGGCCGCCGCGTCGGCGGGCCTGCCGGCCACCGGCCCGCCGATGGTGCTGGTGGTGCCGGTCTTCCTGCTGCTCGGCTATGCGCTGCTGCGCTTCCTCGGCACGCTGTTCACCGAGCTGCGCGACCTGGTGTTCGCGCCGGTCACGCAGCGCACCGTCACCGCGGTGTCCGAGCGCAGCTTCGCGCACCTGATGTCGCTGAGCCCGCGCTTCCATGTGCAGCGCAACACCGGGCAGCTGATCCGCGAGGTCGAGCGCGGCACCAGCGGCGTCGGCTTCCTGCTCGGCGCCGGGCTGTTCACCGTGGTGCCGACGCTGGCCGAGTTCGTCGCGGTGCTGGGCGTGCTGGCCTTCAACTACAGCGGGTGGTTCACGCTGATCATCGTCGCGACCTTCGTCGTCTACGCGGCGCTGACCACGCTGCTGACGCAGCAGCGCGAGCTGCGCCAGCGCCGCGTCAACGAGATGGATTCGCGCGCCAGCGGCCGGCTGGTCGACAGCCTGCTGAACTACGAGACCGTCAAGAGCCATGCGCGCGAAGGCTACGAGCGCGAGCGCTATGCCGCGATCTGCGCGCAGTGGGTGGCCGGCACCATCACCAACCAGCGCACGCTGTCGGCGCTGCACATCGGGCAGAGCGCGGTGATCGCCGCCGGCGTCGCCGCGGTGATGCTGCTGGCCGGCCAGCAGACGGTGCGCGGGCTGATGACGGTCGGCGACCTGGTGCTGCTGAACGCCTACGTGATCCAGGTCTGCCTGCCGCTGAACGCGCTCGGCTTCGTGTTCCGCGAGGCGAGCGATGCGCTGGTCAACACCGAGAAGCTGTTCGCGCTGCTCGACGAGAAGCCCGACATCGAGGACCGCATCGGCAGCAGCGCGCTGCAGCTGCGCGGCGGGGCGATCAGCTTCGAGCATGTCGACTTCTCGTACGAGGCCGGCCGCCAGGTGCTGAGCGACGTCAACCTGGTGCTGCCGGCCGGCAGCACGGTGGCGGTGGTCGGCGGCAGCGGCTCCGGCAAGTCGACGCTCGCGCGGCTGCTGCTGCGGCTGTACGAGGTGAACGGCGGGCGGATCTCGATCGACGGCCAGGACCTGCGCGCGCTGACGCTCCGGTCGCTGCGCGAGGCGATCGGCGTGGTGCCGCAGGACACCGTGCTGTTCAACGACACCATTGCCTACAACATCGCCTACGGCCGGCAGGGCGCCGGCATCGCCGAGGTGGTCGAGGCGGCCAAGGCGGCGCAGGTGCACGAGTTCATCCTGTCGCTGCCGCAGCAGTACGACACCGTGGTCGGCGAGCGCGGCATGAAGCTGTCGGGCGGCGAGAAGCAGCGCATCGCGATCGCGCGCGCCTTCCTGAAGAACCCGCCGATCATGATCTTCGACGAGGCGACGTCGGCGCTCGACACGCGGGCCGAGCGGGCGATCCAGGGCGAGCTCGACCGCATCGCGCAGGGCCGCACCACGCTGGTCATCGCGCACCGGCTGTCGACCGTCGTGAATGCCGACGAGATCGTCGTGCTCGACAAGGGCCGCATCGTCGAGCGCGGCCGCCACGACGCGCTGCTGGCGCGCGACGGGCTGTATGCGCAGCTGTGGAACCTGCAGCGCCAGCAGCAGGAGTTCGAACGGCTCGAACGGCAGATGGCGCGCCAGCCGGTCAACCTGGTGGCGCTGGTGGCGAACGCGATCGACGGGCTGCGCACCGCCATCGATGCGCGCCAGGTGCGGCTCTACACCGACATCGACATCGACAACGCCAGCATCACCGGCGACCCGAGCACGCTGGCCCAGGTGCTGCGCGAGCTCGGCATGTGGGCGGTGCAGGCGACGCCGCCCGGCGGGCGCATCGAGCTGAAGCTGGAGCGGCGCGAAGGCAGTGCCTGCCTGAGCGTGACCGACGGCCGCCATGCGGTCGGCCACGGGCTGCCGGCCGCCGCCAACGACGAATTGCCGCTGCCGCACGGCACCGACACGCCGCTCGACCCGATGCAGCTGCGCTCGACCATCGAGCGCCAGGGCGGCAGCTTCTCGATCGACCCGCCGGGCGCGCTGAACGGCATGCGCTACCGGGTCGAGCTGCCGCTGCGCGCGATCGTCGCCGATGCGGTGCCGACGCAGCCGGTGGTGCCGCTGGCGCCGCAGCCGCTGGCCGGGCTGCGGGTGATGGTGATCGACGACAGCGCCGATGCGCGCGAGTCGCTCGGCATGGTGCTGGAGGTGGAGGGCGCCGACGTGCTGCTGTTCGACAGCGGCAGCGCGGTGCTCGACTGGCTGGGGCGCCACCCGGCCAGCCTGTGGCCGGCCGCGATGGTCTGCGACATCGTGCTCGGCGACGAGGACGGCTATGCGGTGATGCGCAGCGTGCGCCACCTCGAGGACCAGCGCCGCGTGCCGCTGGAGCAGCGCATGCCCGCGATCGCGCTGACCGGCCTCGCGCAGCCCGACGACCGGGTGCGCGCGCTGATGGCCGGCTTCCAGGTGCACCTGGTGAAGCCGGTCGAGCCGCGCGAGCTGGTGGTGGCGCTGTACACGCTGGCCGGCCGGGGCGGGCCGGCGCAGGCCGCGGCGTAGGACGCCCGCCGGGTCGGCAGCAGCGGCACGCCATGTGCCCCGTCGGGGCAGCGGCATTTTCAAGGAGAGCCCATGACGTCTTCCGTTTCCATCCCTTCGTTGCACGGCCAGGTGGTCGTGATCACCGGCGGTTCGCGCGGCCTCGGGGCGGCCATCGCCCAGGTGCTGGGCGAGGCCGGCATGCGGCCGGTCATCGCCGACCTGGCGATCGAACGCGCGCAGGACCGCGTCGCGGTGCTGGCCGATGCCGGCATCGAGGCGGTCGCGATGCCGCTGGACGTCGGCGACGACGCGCAGGTGCACGCGATGCTGTCGCAGGTGCGCGAGCGCTTCGGCCGGCTCGACGCGGTGATCAACAACGCCGCGATCGACATCACCGTGCCGATCGCCGAACTGGCCGCCGACGACTGGGAGCGCGTGCTGCGCACCAACCTGACCGGCCCGTTCCTGGTCGCCAAGCATGCGGCGGCCATCATGGGCCCGAAGACCGCGAGCGGCGGCGGCGGGCACATCGTCAACATCGCGTCGACCGCCTCGAAGCGGGCGTGGCCGAACGCCGCCGCGTACCACGCGACCAAGTGGGGGTTGCTCGGGCTGTCGCATGCGCTGCATGCCGAGCTGCGGCCGCAGGGCATCAAGGTGTCGGCGGTGGTGGCCGGCGGCATGCGCACGCCGTTCCTGCTGGACCGCTTCCCGGACATCGACCCCGGCGTGCTGCAGGACCCGCTGAACGTCGCCAACGCGGTGCGCTTCGTGCTGAGCCAGCCGGACGAGACGGTGGTGCCGGAAGTGACCGTGCTGCCGATGCGCGAAACCTCGTGGCCGTGAACGGAGGCGCACCGATGATCACGCTCGGCCTGAATGCCGCCTTCCACGACTCCGCCGCCGCGCTGGTGGTCGACGGCATCGTCGTCGCCGCCGCCGAAGAGGAACGCTTCACCCGCATCAAGCACGGCAAGCGGCCGGTGCCGTTCTCGGCCTGGGAGCTGCCGTACCACGCGATCGACTTCTGCCTGCGCCAGTCCGGCGTCACGCTGCGCGACGTCGACCACGTGGCCTACAGCTACGACCCGGAGCATTTCCTCGGCGACCGTCCCGCCGACCGGTTGACGCTGCCGATGCAGCCGTCGCTGGCGCCAAGCGGCGAGTGGGAGAACCCCTGGGACCCGCTGTTCGCCGCGTACATCGTCAACGCGCCGCGCCAGCTCGCCGACGGCGCGCCGCACCACCTGCGCCGGCGGCTCGCCGGCGTGCGCGCCGACGACGCGCCGTACCGCTGGCACTTCGTCAACCACCATGTGTGCCACCAGGCGAGCGCGTTCCTCGCGGCGCCGTTCGCGCGCTGCGCGGTGATGACGCTGGACGGCCGCGGCGAGCATGCGACCACCACTTACGGCCGCCACCGCGACAGCCGCTACGAGCCGCTCGGCGAGGTGCTGATGCCGAGCTCGCTCGGCATGCTCTACGAGCAGGTCACCACGCACCTGGGCTTCCTGCATTCGAGCGACGAGTACAAGGTGATGGCGCTGGCCGCGCTCGGCACGCCGCGCTACGCCGGCGCGCTGCGCGAGCATGTGCACATCGGCCGCAACGGCGTCTATGCGGTGGCGCCGATCGACCTGCACGCGCTGGTCGGCCCGAAGCGCGAAGCCGGCAGCGAGCTCGCCGAGCGCGACCTCGACCTCGCCGCGTCGCTGCAGGACGTGCTCGAAGACACCGTGCTCGCGCTGGCCGGCTGGCTGCGCGAGGCGAGCGGCGAGCGGCAGCTGGCGATGGCCGGCGGCGTCGCGCTGAACTGCGTGATGAACACGCGGCTGCGCGACAGCGGCATCTTCGATTCGGTGTGGGTGCAGCCGGCCGCCGGCGATGCCGGCACCGCGCTCGGCGCCGCGCTGTGGACCGATGCGCGCGAGCGCCGCGGGCTGGCGCCGGAGCAGTCCGACGACCCCGCACTGCAACAGATCAACACGATGGCGCCGCGGCGCTGGCAGATGGACCACGTCTACCTCGGCCCGGGCTACGAGGACGACGAGATCGAGGCGCTGCTGACCTGGGCCAAGCTGCCGTACCGTCGCAGCGACGCGCTGGCCGAGGAGGTGGCGCGGCTGCTGGCCGACAACCGCATCGTCGGCTGGTTCCAGGGGCGCATGGAGTTCGGCCCGCGCTCGCTCGGGGCGCGTTCGATCCTCGCGTCGCCGATCACGCCGCAGATGCAGGCGCGGCTGAACGAGCTGAAGGACCGCGAGGATTTCCGGCCGGTCGCTCCGGCCATTCCGGTCGAGGACCTGCCGCAGTGGTTCGCGCCCGCCGAGGCGAACGGCGGGCGTTCGCCGTTCATGCTGTTCACCTACGACGTGCTGCCGCGCCAGCGCGACCGCATCCCGTCGGCCTGCCACACCGACCGCACCGCGCGCGTGCAGACGGTGGACCGCGACACCAACCCGCGCTTCCATGCGCTGCTGAAGGCCTTCGGCGAGCTGACCGGCGTGCCGGTGCTGGTCAACACCTCGTTCAACGTGCGCGGCGAGCCGATCGTCTGCACGCCGCGCGCGGCGATCGAGGCCTTCTACAGCACCTCGCTCGATGCGTTGGCCATCGGGTCGTTCATCGTCGAGAAGGGCTGAACGCCGTCGAGGTCGGGCAGGCGCCGGAAGTAGCCGATCGTCTCGCGCAGCCCGTCCTCCAGCGACACCTGCGGCGACCACAGCAGGTGGTGGCGGGCGCGGGCGATGTCGGGCCGGCGCCGCTTCGGGTCGTCGGGCGGCAGCGGCCGCCGCTCGATCGCCGAGCGGCTGCCGGTCAGCCGCAGCACCTGCTCGGCCAGTTCCAGCACGCTGTACTCGACCGGGTTGCCGAGGTTGATCGGCCCCTCGATCGCGCTGTCCATCATGCGCAGCAGGCCTTCGACGGTGTCGTCGACGTAGCAGAAGCTGCGCGTCTGGCGGCCGTCGCCATACACCGTCAGCGGCTCGCCGCGCAGCGCCTGCACGACGAAGTTGCTGACCACGCGCCCGTCGCCCGGCCGCAGCCGGGGCCCGTAGCTGTTGAACAGCCGCACGATGCGCACCTCGGTGCCGTGCTCGCGGTGCCAGGCCATGCACATCGTCTCGGCGACGCGCTTGCCTTCGTCGTAGCACGCGCGCGGGCCGAGCGGGTTGACGTGGCCGCGGTAGGTCTCGGCCTGCGGGTGTTCCTCGGGGTCGCCGTAGACCTCGCTGGTCGAGGCCTGCAGCAGGCGCGCGCCATGGCGCCGCGCGGCCTCCAGCGCATGCCACAGGCCGAGCGTGCTGGTCAGCGTGGTCTGCACCGGGTGCTGCTGGTAGTACGCCGGGCTGGCCGGGCACGCGAGGTTGTAGATGCGGCGCAGCGGCGGCAGGTCGGCGGGCCACGGCTGCGTGACGTCGTGCTGCCGCAGGCTGAAGCGGTCGCGCTGCGGCGAGTCCGCCAGGTGCGCCAGGTGCGACGCATGGCCGGTCGAGAAATCGTCCAGCACCAGCACCGATTCGCCGCGCGCCAGCAGGCGGTCGCACAGGTGGCTGCCGAGGAAGCCGGCACCGCCGGTCACGAGGGCGAGCGGCGCGGTCATGGCGCCACCTTCGCGGCGAGCGCGTGGCGCAGGCCCGGGCCGCGCGCGCCCGAGCCGAGCTGCGCGAGCAGCGCGGCGGTGCGCTGCACGCTGTCGGCCAGCCCGAAGCGGGCCACGACGCGCTCGCGGGCCCGCGCGCCCATGCGGGCCGCGAGGCCGGGCGTCTGGAACAGCTGCGCCAGGTGGTACGCCACGCCCTCGGCGTCGCGCGGCCCGGTCAACCAGCCGGTGCTGCCGCTCTCGACCAGGTCCGGCACGCCGCCGACCTGGCTCGCGACCACCGGCAGCCCGCAGGCCATCGCCTCCATCAGCGCGAGCGGCATCCCTTCGGACTGCGAGGTGTTGACGACGGCGTCGAGCTGGTGCCAGACCGCCGGCATGTCGTCGCGCACGCCGGCCAGCAGCACCGCATCGCCGAGGCCGTGGCGCTCGATCGCCTGCTGCACCGACGGGCGCAGCGGCCCGTCGCCGACCAGCGCGAAGCGGGCCCGCGGCAGCGTCGTGCGCAGCAGCAACGCGGCGCGCAGGAACACCTCGGGGCCTTTCTCGGGCGAGAGCCTGCCGACGAAGCCGATCAGCGGGTCGCCATCGGCGAGCGCGAAATGCCGGCGCAGGTCGCCGTCGGCGTCGTGCCGGCCGTCGCGCGGGCGGAATGCCTGCGTGTCGACACCGTTCGGGATGCAGCTGAGCTGCGCCGCGTCCACGCCGACGCCGAGCGCATGCAGGTAGCTGTGCCGGCACACGACGCTCAGGTGCGAACCGACGAGCCGGTGCAGCTCCAGGTCCATCGGCGTCGCATGGCGGCCGTGCACCGTCGCGACGACCGGCTTGCCGCACATCTTGCCGACCAGCGCCGCCAGCAGGTGGGCGTTCGGCATGTGGGCGTGCAGCACGTCGATCGACGCGGCCCGCACGAACGCGCTGGTCGTCAGGATCGACCCCCACGACGGGTCCTCCGGCATCGCCGCGGTCAGCACGTCGATGTCGAGCGCGCGCAGCCGTTCGGTGAAGCGGCTTTCGCACGGGCACAGCGCGGTGACGCTGAACTGCTCGCGCGGCAGCTGCTCGATCAGCCGCAGCACGCAGTTCTCCATGCCGCCGACGATCGCGTTGCCGATGACTTCGAGCACGCGGGTGGGGCCGCCGGCGGGTGGTGGGGTCGACAGCGAGGACGAGACGGAATGGAGGTTGGCAGACGTGCCCATGGTGTCAGCAGCAAAGAGGCGCCATCGGGCGCGAGCCGCCCAGCCAGCCGGCGCCATGGCCGGCTGCGCGGGACGGGGAAGGGGAAGAAGGGGAAGGGGGCGCCGCGTCCGGACCGAGCCGGGGTTCGACCTCGATCCCGAGCCAGGCCGCCGCGGTGCCGGACCAGATCTGCGCGCGCGCGACCGGGTCGACGCCGAGCTCGTCGAGCAGGTCCTGCACCCAGCCGCGCCGCGTCGCGATCTCGTGGCCGGGGCAGGGCAGGAAGCAGTCGCTGCCGAACTGCAGCGCGCCGGCCCCCAGCACCTCGAGCGCGCGCTGCAGCACCTCGCGCCGGTACGGCGGCGGCGGGCCGAACGAGATGTCGAAGCGGAACTGCGCGCGCTCCGGCGGCACGCCGTGGATGCGGTCGATCAGCCCGACCGCGATGGCCTCGTCGGTCCACGGCCAGCCGAGGTGGGCGAGCGCGACCCGCGTGCCGGGGTGGTCGCGCATCACCTCGAAGAAGGCCGGCCGGCAGAAGCGGCCGGAGCGGCCGTCGATGAAGATGCCGCTGTGGAACAGCACCGGCAGCTGCAGCTCGGCGGCCACCGCGAACACCGGCTGCACCTGTGCGTCGTACGGGTACCAGCCGGTCGGCACCATCTTGACGCCGCGCAGCCCGAGCGTCTCGACCGCATGGCGCAGGTCCTGCGCGGCGTCGGGCGAGCGCGGGTCCACCACCGCGAAGCCGACCAGCCGGCCGGCATGGCGGCGCACCAGCTGCGACAGGTGGGCGTTGGCGCGCCGCAGCGAGGCGGCGTCGTCGAGCGAGTAGCCGTCGCCGAGGAAGGGCGCGAGCAGCACGCCGACGTCGATGCGCGCATCGTCGAGCGAGCGCAGCACGTCGCTGGTGGTCTCCCGGCCGGTGCAGTGGAGGTGGGCGTCGATCAGCATCGGGCGCCCTAGGCGGCGCGGCGGCCGGCGGGCAGCCGGTGCACCGCCGGCACGCGCACCGGTTCCGCTCCGGCCTCGCGTGCCGCGAGTTCGGTGGACAGCAGCTGCAGCACCTTCGCCGCGCTGCGGTCCCACGAGGTCTGCGCGACGCGCTGGCGCATCGCGTCGATGCGGGCCGCGCGCTGCGCCGGCGTCTCGGCCAGCGCCGCTTCGCAGGCGGTCAGGAACTCGTCCGGCGTCGCGGCGATGCGCACCAGGTCGCCGTACAGCGCGACCACGTCGTGCACCGGCGTGCTGACCACCGGCTTTTCGCCGGCCATGTACTCGAGCGTCTTGGTCGGGCTGATGAAGCGCGTCGATTCGTTCATCGCGAACGGCATCAGGCAGACGTCCCAGCCGGCCATCAGCAGCGGCAGGCGTTCGTAGGGCTGCATCCCGAGCCACTGGATGTTGGCGGCGCGCGGCAGCGCGGCCGGGTCGATCTTGACGACCGGGCCGGCCATCACGAACTGCCAGTCGGGCCGCGCGTCGGCCAGCGCGGCCAGCATCGCGTGGTCGAAGCGCTCGTCGATCACGCCGAAGAAGCCGAGCCGCGGGCGTTGCGGGTCGGCTCGTTCCAGGCCGGCCGCTGCGCGAGGCAGGTGGCGCGGAGAAAAATGTGCGGCATCGACCGAGCTGGGCAGGCAGTGCACGTTCGGGTGCAATGCGCGCTTCGCGTCGTACAGCCGCGGCCCGCCGGTCAGCACCAGCCGGGCCTGCCGCAGCAGCGCGGTCTCGCGCTGGCGCAGCTGGCGCGGTGCGTCCTTGAAGGCGGTCAGCTCGTCCATGCAGTCGTACACGACGACGCGCGGCTTCAGGTCGCTGAGCAGCGGCAGCGCCATCGGCGTGTAGAACCAGACCACGTCCTCGGTGATGCGGTGACGGGCGAGGTGGTCCGCCAGCAGCGGCTTCAGCAGCGGCAGCTGGTCGTCGTGGAAGCCGGTCGCGTCGATCGGCGTGTGCGGCACCACCACGTCGATGTTCGGCCCGGCCTGGCGCACCGTCAGCCGCGGCGTGCCGGCTTCGTGCAGCGGCTCCTCGATGAAGACGACGTGGAACTGCTTCGCGAGCCGCGACAGCAGGTGCTGCGGCCGCTGGTGGACGAAGTTCCAGCGCAGGTGCGAGAAGACGATCAGGTGGTGCATGGGACGACTCCGTTGGCTCGGGATTCGGGGAGGGGTTCGGGAACGGGCGGCGCGATCGGCAGCGGCGGCGCCCCGGGCAGGCGCGCCTGCCACTGGGTCAGCACGGCCGCGTAGTCGGGCACCAGCCGGCGATGGCGCGGCAGCGGGGTGTCGTGGTCCACGTCCCACAGCCCGCTGTGGTGCCAGTGCGCGGGATCGCCCCAGTCGTGGCGGTCGACCAGCGGGTACAGGCACAGGCCTTCGACCGGGATGCCGGCGGCGCGTGCGTTCGCGACCTCGCTGGCGACCTCGTCGAGCCAGCGGGCGCGGCCGACGCCGATGTGGCTGGTCTCGGCGACGATCAGCGGACGGCGGTAGCGTTCCCACGCGGCCTGCAGCAGCGCGCCGAACGGGCGGCGGCGCGGGTCGCCTTCATGCCAGCGCAGCCGCCGCTCGGTGCCGGCTTCCCACTGGCCGCTGTGGTAGTGGTTGACGCCGACCAGGTCGAGCGCGCCAGTGTGGCCGCCGAGCTGCGGTTCGAGCCGGCCGGCGATCAGGTCCCAGACCTGCCACTGGTAGCCGGCGATGCGCTCGGCGAGGTCGGCCAGGTCGGGCCGCTCGTGCGGTGCGACCACGTGCACCAGCGGTTCGACATGCAGGAAGCGCGCACGCGGGTCAACGGCGCGCACGGCGTCCATGCCGGCCAGCACCGCGCGCACCAGGCGCCGCTTGACGTCGTAGCCGCTCGCCTCGGTGTGTTCGCCGAGGCCCTGCGGATCGCCGACGTACGGGTGGATCAGGTTGGTGTGCGACGCGGCCCAGGCCACGTAGCCGATCTCGTTGATCAGGTTGTAGACCGGGGGCTCGTCGTGCAGCGGCGCGAGCGCGCGGGCGGCGGCTGCGGCAAAAGATGCAAAACGCTCGACCAGGCCGTCGTCGAACAGGCTCACGTCGGGCGGCGTGCCGTAGTGCATGAAGGTCCACACCACCTGCAGGCCATGGCGCCGCGCGGCGGTGGCGACCTGCACCGCACGCGCGAGCTCGTGCCGGTGCGGTGCCGGTTCGGACAGGCGCCAGCCGATGCTTTCGCGCACCGTCAGCAGGCCGTGCTCGCGCGCCCGCAGGTAGTCGCCGTTGAGCAACTCGAGGTGGGCCGTCGCGGCCGCCATGTCGAGCGGCTCGCCGGCGCCGTTCACGTGGTCGGCGCCTTCGAAGCCGCCGATCCAGAACGAGCGCAGCACGGAAGCGGTCATCGTGGCTCCTTCAGGAGGTCTGCAGAAAAACGCCCCGGCGGGCGGGGCGTCTGCCTTGCGGCGAGGGGTGTCACTTGCTCTTGCTGCCGCTCAGGCTGCTGCCGCTGGTGCTGCTGCTCGACGGGCTGCTGTCGCTCGACGACGAGGTGCTGCCGCTGCCGCTGGTGCTGCTGCTGCCGGTGCCACCCGAGCTGCTGCTGCCGCTCGTTCCACTGCCGCCGCCGCTGCCGCCACTGCGGCTGCTGCGCCAGGTGTTGAACTCGTCCGAGAACTTCTTGAAGCGGTCCTGCCGCCAGCTGCGGTAGTCGTTGTCGAGGTTGCTCAGCTGCTCGGTGCGCCACTGGTGGTAGTCGGGATCGAACTGCTCATGCCCCGACGAACCTTGGCTGCCCTGGCTGCCGCCGTAGCCGCCATAGCCGCCCTGGCTGCCCTGGCCGAAACTGCTGCTCTGGTTGCCTTGGCCGCTGCCGAATTCGTTGCGGCCGTAGCTGCCCTGGCCCCCCTGGCCGCCGTAGCTGCCGTAGCCGCCCTGGCCCCCTTGGCTGCCATAGCTCCCTTGGCTGCCTTGGCTGCCGAAACTGCCTTGTCCACCGCCGAAGTTGCCTTGGCCACCGCCGTACCCGCCATAGCCGCCCTGGTTGCCGCCCTGGCTGCCGAAGCCGCCACGCTCGTAGCTGCTGCCTTGTTGGCCGCCGAAGCCGCCCTGGCTGCCTTCGTAGCCGCCCTGGCCGCCTTGCTGCCCGCCGCCGCCGAAGCTGCGCGCTTCCTGGTTGCGGCTGCCGCCGAAGTTGCCGCCGTAGCCGCCGGATTCACCGCCATAGCCGCCCGACTGCTGCCCGCCGCGGCCACCCGACTGCTCGTACTGGTTGTCGCGGTGGAAGTCGCCGTAGTTGCTGCCGGCCTCGCTGCGCTGGCCGCCCGAGGCACCGCGGTTGTCGTCTCCATACCCGTAGCCGCCGTCGCGACGGCCTTGCTGGTCACGCTGATTCATGTGGGTGTCCTTTCAAGAGCTCCATGAATGGTTCGGTCCGGCGTGTCCGGCCCGTACCGCTTCTTGGCAAGCGCCGTTCCGTCGGATGGCGTCGCGCTCTGCTTGAACCCGGTTGAAGTGCGCGGTGCCGGCGCGGGGCAGCGGAACACCGCTTGCTGAAGCCGCCACAACACCTCGGCCAACCGGAGTACGCCATGAACGATTCGATGCGCATCGCGCTGATCAGTGAACACGCCTCGCCGCTGGCCACGCTGGGAGGCGTGGATTCAGGCGGCCAGAACATCTACGTCAGCCACGTCGCGCAGTGCCTGGCGCGCGCCGGCCACCATGTCGACGTGCTGACGCGGCGCGACGACGCGGCGCTGCCGCGCGTCGTCGACCTGCGGCCCGGCGTGCGCGTGGTCCACATCGATGCCGGCCCGCCGAGCTTCGTGCCGAAGGAGCAGCTGCTGCGCCACATGCCCGACTTCGCGCGCGCCGCCGAGCAGCTGTTCCGGCACAGCGTGCCGTACGACGTGGTGCATGCCAATTTCTTCATGTCCGGCCTGGTCGCCCTGCGGCTGAAGGAGACGCTCGGCGTGCCGTTCGCGATGACCTTCCATGCACTCGGCCTGGTGCGGCGCGAGCATCAGAAGGAGGCCGATGCCTTCCCGCCGCAGCGCATCGAGATCGAATGCGAACTGGTGCGGCGCGCCGATGCGGTGATCGCCGAATGCCCGCAGGACCGCGCCGACCTGGCGCGGCTGTACGACGCCGACCCGCGCCGGCTGTCGATGGTGCCGTGCGGCTTCGACCCCGCGGAGTTCGCGCCGCAGGACCGTGCGCTGTCGCGCGCGCGCCTGGGCCTGCAGCCGGACGAGTTCATCGTGCTGCAGCTCGGCCGCATGGTGCCGCGCAAGGGTGTCGACAACGTGATCCGCGCGCTGGCGCAGCTGCCGGCGGGGATCCCGGCGCGGCTGCTGGTGGTGGGCGGCGAGTCGCGCGAGCCGGACGAGATGCGGACGCCGGAGATCGGCCGGCTGCGCCGGCTGGCGCGCGAGCTGGGCGTGCTGCAGCGCGTGAGCTTCCTCGGCCACCGCACGCGCGCCGAGCTGCGCGATTGCTACACCGCGGCCGACGTGTTCGTCAGCACGCCGTGGTACGAGCCGTTCGGCATCACGCCGCTGGAGGCGATGGCCTGCGGCACGCCGGTGGTCGGCAGCGCGGTCGGCGGCATCCGCTATTCGGTGCGCGACGGCGTGACCGGCTTCCTGGTGCCGCCGCACGACCCGCAGGCGCTCGCCGCGCGGCTCGCGCAGCTGCACGGCAACCCGGCGCTGGCGCGTGCGCTCGGCCGCGCCGGCATTCGCCGCACGCGCTCGATGTTCACCTGGGAACGCGTGACCGACCAGCTGCTCGAGGTGTACCGCGCGGTCCGCAGCGCGAACCTGCCGGCCGAAGCGGCCTGGCCCAGCCTGCACCTCGTGGGCGGCGCCGGCGGCCGTGCCGCGGTGGGCGGCGCGAGAGCAGCCTCGTGAACCGCGGCCCGCGTCTGCGCATCGCGGTGGTCGGTGCCGGCTACGTCGGCCTCGTCAGCGCGGCCTGCCTGGCCGAGCTCGGCCACGCGGTGACGACGGTGGACACCGATGCCGCGCGCATCGGCGCGCTGGCGGCCGGCGGCATGCCGTTCTTCGAGCCGGGCCTGCAAGGCCTGGTGGCGGCGCACCGGACGACCGGGCGGCTGCGCTTCACGCAGCGGCTGGACGATGCCGTGCGGCGCGCGGACCTGGTGTTCATCGCGGTCGGCACGCCGACCGGCAGCGACGGGGCGAGCGACCTGCGGGCGGTCGAGGCGGCGGTGTTCGCTGCCGCGGCCGCGGTGCAGGGGCCGGTCGCGATGGTGCTGAAGTCGACCGTGCCGGTCGGCACGCACGAGCGGCTGCGCCGCGCGCTGGCCGAGCGGTCACCGGCGCCCGTCGTGCTGCTCAACAACCCGGAGTTCCTGCGCGAGGGCACCGCGATCGGCGACTTCCTGCGGCCGGACCGCATCGTCGTTGGGGCCGACGACGAGCAGGACGCCGCGCTGCTGCTGAGCGTCTATGCGCCGCTGGTCGACGCCGGCGCGCAGCTGCTGTGCATGAGCCCGCGCAGCGCCGAACTGTGCAAGTACGCGGCCAACGGCATGCTGGCCGCGCGCATCAGCTTCATGAACGAGATGGCGCAGATCGCCGATGCGACCGGTGCCGACATCGACGAGGTGCGTGCCGGCGTCGGCAGCGACCGGCGCATCGGCGCCGACTTCCTGCGCGCCGGCATCGGCTACGGCGGCTCGTGTTTCCCGAAGGACGTGCGGGCGCTGTCGCACCTGGCGCGCCAGCACGGCCTGGAGGCCCGCATGCTCGATGCCGTGGCCGCCACCAACGAGCGCCACAAGCGGCTGCTGTTCGACAAGATGGCCCACCACTACCGCGGCGAGGCCGGCCTGCGCCGCAAGCGCATCGCGCTGTGGGGGCTGGCGTTCAAGCCCGGCACCGACGACCTGCGCGAGGCGCCGAGCCTGGCGCTGCTGCAGCAGCTCGAGGCGGCCGGGGCCGAGGTGGCGGCCTACGACCCGGTGGCGGTGCCGGTGGCGCGGCGCCTGCTCGGCGAGCGCCCGGGCCGGCGCTGGTGCCACAGTGCCACCGACGCGCTGCAGGGCGCCGATGCGCTGGCGGTGGCGACCGAGTGGCAGGAGTTCATCGGCAGCGACCCGGCCGCGGTGCGCGCCGCGCTGGCCGACGGCGTGGTGTTCGACGGGCGCAACTGCCTGCCGTGCGACGACTGGCGCGGGCGCGGCCTGCTGGTGATCCAGATCGGCCGGCCCGCGCGGAGCACTCAGGTCTTCCGGGCGCACTTGACGGCGAGCACGATGCCGTAGAGGGCGGCGAGGCCGACCAGCACGTAGACCGCCCGCGACAGCGTGCTCATCGGGCCGAACAAGGTGGCCACGAGGTCGACGCCGAACAGGCCGACGAGGCCCCAGTTGACGCCGCCGACGATCATCAGCACCAGCGCGACCCAGTCGAGTCCGTTCAGCGTGGTGCCGGTGCTGCGGTAGTCGGCGACGGGCGAGGCGGTGGTTTGGGACAAGGGCATGACGGTTCTCCTGTGAAGGTGAAGGGAAGGGCCTGCACCAGGAGCAGCCGGCATGCCGCACTTCTCCCGGCCGGTGCGCAACGCGGTCGCGATGCCGACCGCCGGTGAAACTTGCCGCAATCGACGCTGCCGGCCGGCCCGCCGTCGTTCGGTACGCCGCTTGCCGGGGAGGGGCACCACTTTCTCGATGGAGGCAGCCATGACCCACCTTTCCTTCCGCGGTCCCGTCCGCACCGCCGCCGCGCTGGCGTGCCTGGCCCTGGCGCTGGGCGCGCAGGCGCAGGGTTCGCGCAGCGGCGGTTCGATGATCCCGTACACCACCAGCAGCTACATCGGCCTGAACGTCGGCAGTTCGGACTACCACGCCGGCTGCGCGCCGGGGCTGAGCTGCGACGACACCGAGACCGCCGCGAAGATCTTCGTCGGCGGCATGTTCAACGACGTGGTCGGGCTGGAACTCGGCTACGTGCACCTCGGCGAGGTCGACCGCAACGGCGGCGTGGTGCGCGCGCACGGCGTCAACATCAGCCTGGTCGGCCAGCTGCCGATGAGCAGCCCGCTGCTGCTGACCGGCCGGGTCGGCACGATCTACGGCCGCACGAAGAACGAGTCGGTGAATCCGGCGTACGCCGGCACCGGCACCGCATGGAAGCCGGCCTGGGGCGTCGGCGTCGGCTACCGCTTCAACCCGCAGTGGGCGGTGGTGCTGGACTGGGACCAGTACCGCTTCGATTTCCCGACCGGCAGCGACCGCGTCGATTCGCTGACGCTGGGCGTGCGGGCGAGTTTCTGAGCCGCGCACCGGCCCCGCGAGGGGCCGGCGGCGTCAGCTGACGGACGGCCGCAGCACCACCTTGCGGCACTGCTCGCGCTTGGCCTCGAAGATCTCGTAGCCGCGCGCCGCGTCGTCGAGCGACAGGCGGTGCGAGATGATGACCGCCGGGTTCAGCTGGCCGTTCGAGATGCGGTCCAGCAGGTGCGGCATGAAATGCTGGGTGTGGGTCTGGCCGCTGGCGAAGTGCAGGCCCTTCTCGAACGCATCGCCGAACAGGAAGCCGTGGATGAAGCCGGCATAGACGCCGGGCACGCTGACGGTGCCGCCGCGCCGCGTCGCGGCGATCGCCTGGCGCAGCGCCGCGCCGCTCGAGCCTTCGAGCTTGACGGTGGTGAGCACCGTCTCCAGCGCGCTGCCCTTGGCTTCGAAGCCGACCGCGTCGATCGATGCATCGACGCCGCGGTTCGCGGTGCGCTCGACGATCAGCGCGGCCGGGTCTTCGACCTCGTCGAAGTTGATCGGCTCGACGCCATAGGTCTCGGCCGCGAAGGCGAGCCGGTAGGCATGGTGGTCGACCATGAAGATGCGCTCGGCGCCCAGCATGCGGGCCGATGCCGCCGCCATCAGACCGACCGGGCCGGCGCCGAAGATCGCGAGCGTCGAGCCGGGGCCGGTGCGCGCATTGACCACCGCCTGGAAACCGGTCGGCAGGATGTCGGACAGGAACAGCACCTGCTCGTCCGGCAGCGTCGAATCGGGGATCACGATCGGCCCGACGTTGGCCTTCGGCACCCGCACGAACTCCGCCTGTCCGCCGGCATAGCCGCCGTACAGGTGGCTGTAGCCGAACATGCCGGCGCCGGGCCGGGTGCTCTTCTTGTTGAGGATCGCACCGCGCCCGGGGTTGGTCGTCTCGCAGGCCGAGAACAGCGAGCGGCTGCAGAAGAAGCAGTCGCCGCACGAGATCGTGAACGGCACCACCACCCGGTCGCCGCGGCGCAGACGCGTGACGGCCGGCCCGACATCCTCGACGATGCCCATGAACTCGTGGCCGAGGATGTCGCCGTCCTCCATGCCGGGGATCTTGCCGCGGTAGATGTGCAGGTCCGAGCCGCAGATCGCGGTCGCGGTGACGCGCAGCAGGATGTCGTCCGGGTCGACGATCGCCGGATCCGGGACGTTCTCGACGCGCACGTTCCTCGCGCCTTGGTAGGTGAGAGCTTTCATGGGGTCTCCGTCGGGCACCGATGGGCGCCGTTGCGCGGCTCACGCGGCAATCGGCATTCCGCGCCTTCGACCGCGCGTGCGGCGGCGGCACACCGCTTGCCGTGAAGCGGACATCGCCAACGCTTCCGGAAAGCCGTCCATGCCGCCTGTCGCCAGCCCGTCCCTTGCCGCTCCCGTGGTCGGCAGCCATTTCGCGAACGCCGCCGCCGCCTGCCTCGCGATCGAGCAGGCGCTGCCGGCGATCGTGCAGGCGATGCGCAACCCGCAGGTGTGCGGCAGCGGCTTCCTCTACGTGGTGGTGATGGACCCCGGCATCCTGCCCGGCGAGTGCCGCTTCGACGACGCGATCCTGGTCGAACACGCGATCGGCGATCGCACGCAGTGGGATGCCGATTACGCCGCGTTCGCCCGCGCGAAGGCGGCCTTGTGCTGGCGCCACGGGCAGGACGGCCAGCGACTGCAGTACGGCATGGCGCACCGGCTGCGCGAAGGCGACAGCCTGCTGAGCGGCGCGGTGTGCCTGGACGGCATCACGGTGGGCGTCAGCGGCGCCGAGGCCTGGTGGGACGAGGCCTTCGCGACCACCATCGCGGCCAACCTGCGGGCGATCTCGCGCGGCGCGCATGCGCAGGCGCTGAAGGACCGCCGCCTGGTGGCCGGCGCCCCGACGGGCGCGCACTGATGGCCGCCGTGCACGCGCCGCTGCGGCCGCGGCTGTCGGTCGTGATCCCGACCTACCGGCGCGTGCCGCTGCTGACGCGCTGCCTGCGGGCGGTGCTCGACCAGGACATCGACGACGGCAGCTTCGAGGTGATCGTGGTCGACGACGGCCACGACGACGCGACGCGCGCGTGTGTCGCCGCGCTGGCAGGGCAGGCGCCGCGCCGGGTGCCGGTGCACTACATCCGGCCGCCGCACGGCCGCGGCCCGGCGGTGGCACGCAACGCCGGCTGGCAGGCTGCGCGCGGCGAGATCGTCGCGTTCACCGACGACGACACCGTGCCCGAGCGCGACTGGCTGTCGCACGGCGAGCGGGCGATGCGCGGCCGGCCGGCGCCCGCCGCCGTCGCCGGCGCGGTGCGCGTGCCGATGCCGCTGCGCGTGACCGATCACGCCCGCATGACCGAGGGCCTGGCGCGGGCCGAGTTCGTCACCGCGAACGCGTTCGTGCGGCGCTCGGCGTTGCAGAAAGTAGGGGGCTTCGACGAGCGCTTCGCGCGTGCGTGGCGCGAGGATTCGGACCTGCAGTTCCGGCTGATGGACGAGGCCGGCCCGGTGCTGCGCTGCCCGCAGGCGGTGGTCACGCACCCGGTGCGCGAGGTCGGCTGGGGCGTCAGCCTCGGCCAGCAGCGCAACACCTTCTTCGACGCCTTGCTCTACAAGAAGCACCCGCTGCGCTACCGCGAACGCATCCGGCGCGTGCCGCCGTGGCACTACTACCTGATCGTGCTGGCGGCGCTGGCGGCGCCGCTGCTGGCCTGGCGCGAACAGCGCACGCTCGCCGCGGTGGCCGGCGCGCTCGCGCTGCTGGGGGTGCTGTGGGTGGCCGCGCGGCGGCTGGCCGGCACCAGCCGCGCGCCGGCGCACGTGCTGGAGATGCTGGCGACCTCGGCGCTGATCCCGTTCCTGTCGGTGTACTGGCGGCTGCGCGGTGCGCTGCATTTCCGCACTTTTTTCCTGTGAGGCACCGATGACAGCGCCCACCGTCCGCACCGACCGACCGCTGCGCATCCTGACCTGGCATGTGCACGGCAACTACCTGTATTACCTGACGCAGGTGCCGCACGACTTCTACCTCGTCACCGACGCGGCCCGTTCGACGCACCGCAGCGGCCGCAGCGGCACGCTGCCGTGGGGCGCGAACGTGCACGAGGCGCCGGTCGAGCAGGTCCGCGACATGCCCTTCGACGCGATCCTGTTCCAGTCGCGCCGTGCGTGGGACGAGGAGCAGCACGAGCTGCTCAGCCCGGCGCAGCGCCGGCTGCCACGCCTCTACCTGGAGCACGACCCGCCGCAGCAGCACCCGACCGACACGCGGCACTGGGTCGCCGACCCGAACGTGATGCTGGTGCATGTGACGCCGTTCAACGCGCTGATGTGGGACAACGGCAGCACGCCGCACCGCGTGATCGAGCACGGCGTGCTGCCGCTGCGCGAGGTGCCGTACACCGGCGGGCTGGCGCGCGGCATCGTGGTCGTCAACGACATCGACCGGCGCGGCCGGCGGCTCGGCCACGACGTGTACCGGCAGGTGGCGCAGCACGTGCCGCTGTCGCTGGTCGGCATGGGCTCGCAGCGCTGCGGCGGGCTCGGCGAGGTGGCCAACAGTGCGCTGCCGGCGACGATGGCGGCGCACCGCTTCTTCTTCAACCCGATCCGCTACACCAGCCTGGGGCTCGCGGTGATCGAGGCGATGATGATCGGCGTGCCGGTGGTCGCGCTGGCCACCACCGAGCTGGTGAGCGTGCTGCGCGATGGCGAGAACGGCGTGATCGACACCCGCATCGACCGGCTGATCTTCCGGATGCACGAACTGCTGGCCGACCCGGGCGAAGCGCGGCGGCTCGGCGCGGCCGGGCGCGAGACCGCACGGCAGCGCTTCGGCATCGAGCGCTTCGTCGCCGATTGGGTGGATGCGCTGCGCTGCGTGACGTCATGACAGGAGTTCGCCATGGCTGATGCGCAACGCGCGGTGTTCATCGACAAGGACGGCACGCTGGTCGAGGACGTGCCGTGGAACGTCGACCCGGCGCTGCTGCGCTTCACGCCGAATGCGATCGACGGGCTGCGGCTGCTGGCCGCGCACGGCTGGCGGCTGATCGTCGTGACGAACCAGCCGGGCATCGCGCTCGGGCGCTTCGACGCGGCGGCGCTCGAACGGCTGGAGCAGGCGCTGTGCGCACGCCTGGCGGAGCACGGCGTCGTGCTCGACGGCTTCTTCGCCTGCCCGCATGCGCCGGCGACGTCCGCGGACGCACCGGGCTGCGACTGCCGCAAGCCGCAGCCGGGCTTGCTGCGGCAGGCGCAGCGCCGGCACGGCATCCACCTGTCCGCCTCGTGGATGGTCGGGGACATCCTCGACGACGTCGAGGCCGGCGCCCGCGCCGGTTGCCGCACGGTGCTGCTGGACGTCGGCAACGAGACGGTGTGGCGGGCGTCGCCGTGGCGCGAGCCGACCTGCGTCGCCGCCGACCTGCTGGACGCGGCGCGGCAGATCGTCGCGCTGTCGCCGGCCTGCCGTGCCGCGGCGCCGGCCACCGTGGCGGGCGCGTTGTGACGGCCCCGGGCTGGCGCGACGCGCGCAAGGTGCTCGCGGTGCGCCTGGACAACCTCGGCGACGTGCTGATGACCACGCCGGCGCTGACCGCCATCCGCCGGTCGGCGCCCGGCATGCACCTGACGCTGCTCGGCTCGCGCGCCGGCGCGGCGCTGCGGCCCTACGTGCCGGCGATCGACGAGGTCATCGTCTACGACGCGCCGTGGATGAAAGGCGGAGCGCCGGCAGCGGGCGCGCTGTCGGACCGCCGGCTGCTCGCGACGCTGGCGCGCGGCGGCTTCGACGCCGCGGTGATCTTCACGGTGTGCACGCAGAGTGCGCTGCCGGCAGCGCTGATGTGCCGGCTCGCCGGCATCCCGCTGCGGCTGGCGCATTGCCGCGAGAACCCGTACGAGCTGCTGAGCGACTGGGTGCCCGACACCGAGGTCTGCCGCACCGGCATGCGCCACGAAGTGCAGCGCCAGCTCGACCTGGTGCACAGCGTCGGCTTCCACGAGCGGGAGCGCGAACGGGGGCTGGTGTTCCACGAGCGGCCGGGCGATGCGCAGGCCATGCGACGCAAGCTGCTGCAGGCCGGCGGCGACCCGGACCGGCCCTACCTCGTGGTGCATCCCGGTGCCAGTGCGCCGTCGCGCCGCTACCCGGCCGAGCGCTTCGGGCAGGCGGTGACGGCGATCGTCGCGCAGACCGGCTGCCAGGTGGTGCTGACCGGCTCGGCCGACGAGCGGCCGCTGCTGGCGCTGGTCGAGAGCGGGCTCGCTGCGCCGCTGCGCGCATCGGCGGTGTCGCTGGCCGGTGCGCTGAACCTCGGCGAGCTGTCGGCGCTGATCGCGCAGTCGCAGGTGCTGCTGTGCAACAACAGCGGGCCGGCCCATCTGGCGGCGGCGGTCGGTGCGCCGGTGGTGGTGCTGTACGCGCTGACGAATCCGCAGCACACGCCGTGGCAGGCGCAGTCGCGCGTGCTGAACCACGAGGTGCCGTGCCGCGACTGCCTGAAGAGCAGCTGCCCGCAGCTGCACCACGACTGCCTGCGCAAGGTGCCACCCGAGCGCGTGGCCGAGGCCGCCTGCGAGCTGATGCGCGACGGCCGGCCGCTGCCGCGCGCGGCAGCGGCTGCGGCACAGGCGCCGTGGACGGTCGTGCAGTGAGCGCGGCGATGCGGCTGAACCTGCACGCCATCGCGCCGCGGCGCATCGGCGTGTTCAGGGCCCTGGTGCTCGGCGACCTGATGTGCGCGGTGCCGGCGTGGCGCGCGCTGAAGACGGCCTGCCCCGACAGCGAACTGACCTTGATCGGGCTGCCGTGGGCGCGCGAGTTCGCGCAGCGTTGCCGCTGGATCGACGACTTCATCGAGTTCCCGGGCTACCCGGGCCTGCCGGAGCGAACCCCCGACCTGTCGGCGCTGCCGGGCTTTCTGCAAACCATGCAGCAACGCCGCTTCGACCTGCTGCTGCAGATGCACGGCAGCGGACGCATCGTGAACCCGCTGCTGGCGGCCTGTGGCGCGCAGCACCTGGCGGGCTTCGTCGAACGGGGCGCCTACTGCGCCGAGCCGTTGCTGCACGCGGCGTGGCCGACCGCCGGCCACGAGATCGAGCGCCTGCTGAGCCTGGTCGACCACCTGGACGTGGCGCGTTGCGGCAGCGCGCTGGAGTTCCCGTTGTGCGACGGCGACCGCCAGGCCTTGCGCGAGGCCTGGCCCGGTGTCGACGACGCGGGCTCGTTCGTCTGCGTGCATGCGGGGGCGCAGCTGCCGTCTCGGCGCTGGATGCCGGAACGTTTCGCGCTGGTCGCCGACGGCCTGGCGCGCCAGGGGCACCGGATCGTGCTGACCGGCACCGCCGGCGAGGCGTCGCTGGTCGACGACGTCGCGGCCGCGATGACGCGGCCGGCGATCAACCTGGTCGGCCGGACCACGCTGTGGACGCTGGGCGCGCTGCTGGAGCGGGCGCACCTTCTGGTGTGCAACGACACCGGCGTGTCGCACTTGGCGGCCGCGTTGGGCGTGCGCAGCATCGTCGTCAGCGCGGGTGCCGACGTGGCGCGCTGGGCGCCGCAGGATGCGAGCCGGCACCAGGTGCACTGGGCCGACGCGCCGTGCCGGCCCTGCGACCATGCGACGTGCCCGGTCGGCCACCCGTGCGCGCGGGCCGTGACGGCGCAGCAGGTGCTGCAGTCGGCGTTGACGGCAGTGACGGACGCCGCGGGTGGGAGCTTGACCGCCTGAGCATCGAAAGTGGCACTAAAGTAGTTTATTGTATAAAAATGGCAATTGATTGCCATTTTCCTTGACACCAGAATGGCATCAAAGTACCTTCAAAGGGTATTGAACTACTTTGATGCCATGAAATCCACCGATGAAGTCGCTGCCGTTCTTCGCCAGGCGCTGGCCGCTTCGCCGTGGACGCAGGCCGCGTTGCGCACCCAGGCGGGGCTGTCGCAGCGCACGCTGACCAACGTGCTCGGCGGCCGGCAGGATTTCAAGCTCAGCACCTTGCTGGCGCTGGCCGACCGGCTCGGGCTGGAGCTGCTGCTGGTGCCGAAGGGCGCCGCCGCCGCGGTCGATGCCGGGCAGACCGATGCGCCGCAGGTCAGGTCGCGGGTCGCCGCGGCGCTGCAGGCGGTGCAGGCACCGGCGCGCGAATGAACGTCAAGGCGCTGGGCATCCACTGCGGCGAAGGGCTGCGCATCGGCGTGCTGTTCCGCTACGAACTGGCGGCCGACGCGGTCGTCACGCGCTTCGTCGCCGACGAAGGCTTCATCCAGTCGGCGCCGCAGCCCACCGTGTCGGCGGCGTGGTGGGCCGATTCGCCGGTGCAGCAGCAGGCCTTGTGGCGCGACGTGCGCTCGGTCGACTTCAACGGCCGGCACTCCAGCCGCAACGGCTGGCTGCTGCCGGCGTTCTTCCAGAACCTGCTGCCCGAGGGCGTGTTCCGCGACCGCGTGGCCGAGCTGCGCGGCTGCGACCCGCGCGACCATTTCGAGATGCTCGCCGCCTGCGGTCGCGACCTGCCGGGGGCTCTGTACGCGCTGCCGGTGGCGCTGTCGCGCGACGAGCTGGCGCGCTACGTCACGCAGCAGCACGACGCACTGGAGATGTCGGTGACGGCCGATCCGCTGGACGACGGCGTGTCGCTGTCGGGCGTGCAGCCGAAGGTCGGCGCGATGCGCGACGGCGACCGCTATGTCGCCCGCACCAAGGACCACGACACCCACATCATCGCGAAGCTGCCGGTGGTGGCGCAGCCGCTGCTGCCGGAGGTGGAGCACCTGTCGCTGCGGCTGGCCGCGGCGGCCGGCGTCGAGGTCTGCGAGGCGTGGCTGGAGCCGCTGGAGAAGCTGGCGATGCGGCACGGCTACGACCTGGGCGATGCCGATGCGCGCACGCAGTTCCTCGCGGTGCGCCGCTACGACCGCAGCGACACCGGCCGCGTGCATTGCGAGGATTTCGCGCAGGTGCTGGGCGTGATGCCGGAGGACAAGTACGGCACCGGCGGCGAGGCCGGCCCGCGCACCGGCCTCGACGTGGCCGCGGTGCTGATGGGCTTCGACAGCCTGGGCGAGCCGGCGGTGCACGAGCTGCTGCGGCGGCTGGTCGTCAACGAGATGCTCGGCAACCCGGACATGCACCTGAAGAACATCGGGCTGGTCTACCCGGATGGCGTGCACCCGCGGCTGGGCCCCGCCTACGACATCGTCGCGTACGCGGCCTACAGCGGCCACCAGGGCCATGCGCTGGCGCTGCTGCCGGCGGCGCTGGCCCCGCCCGCCGGCAAGGCCCGGCCGCGGCCGCGCCAGCAGTTGTCGCCGGCGCTGGTGCGGGCCTTCTGCGCGGCGCTGCGCATCCCGGAGAAGCCGGCCGCGACGGCCATCCGCCTCGCGGTGCGGGCGGCCTGCACGCAGTGGCCGGCGATGATCGCGGCGTCGTCGCTGACGGCGATGCAGAAGTCGCGGCTGCTGGCGCATTTCCATGCGCATCCGCTGGTGGCCTCGGTCGCGAAGCGCCTGCCCGCGACCCCCTGACCGGGGCTACACCAGCCGCTGGATCTTCGCGTGGCGCCACACCAGCCGGTAGAACGCCGACTGCAGCACCAGCATCGAGACGAACGTGATCGGGTACGACCACCAGACGCCTTCGAGGCCGATGTGCCGTGACAGCCCGTAGGCGGCCGGCACCTCGATCGCGACGATGCAGAAGATCGAGATCGACATCGGCACCAGCACGGTGCCCGACGCGCGCATCACGCCGCTGACGACCGACGCGCAGCCGAACACGACGCTGCTCCACAGCATGATGTGCAGCAGGCTCTGCGCGAGCTCGATGACCGGCTGGCTGGTGATGAACAGCGCCATCAGGTGGCGCGAGAACAGGTAGCCGATGACGACCAGCGTGCCGGTGATCGCGAGGTTGAGGATGACGCCGGTGCGGGTGATCGCCCCGAGCTTGTCGGTGCGGCCGGCGCCGATGGCCTGGGCGCCGAGGATCGACGCGGTGATCGCGATCGACAGCGCCGGGAACTGCACGTAGTTGACGACCTGGTTGACGGCGCCGTAGGCCGCGGTGGCGTCCGAGCCGAAGCCGTTGACGAGCGCGAGCAGCGCGATCTCGGCCAGCGAAATGACGACCATCTGGATGCCGGTGGGCATGCCGATCTTCAGCACCAGCTTCAGCAGCTGCGGCTGGATGCGCAGCGCGCGCAGCAGCTCCAGGTCAGGCGACAGCGGGTGCTTGGCGCGGCGCAGGTGCACGCCGAGGTAGAGCAGGGCGGCGATGAACGACACGATGGACGCGGCGGCAGCACTGGTGACGCCGAGCTGCGGCAGGCCGCCCCAGCCGCGGATGAAGGCGGGCGTCATCACGCACGAGACGATGGTCGACAGCAGCAAGGCGTAGAGCGGCGTGACGGTATCGCCGACGCCGCGCAGCAGCTGCGTGATCAGGATGAACACCATCAGCCCGGGCATCGCGAGCATCATCAGCCGGGCGTAGCCGATGGCATCGTCGACCACGTCGGCGGGCGTGCCGAGGGCATGCAGCAGGTGCTCGGTGAACACGCCGCCGAACACCGCGATCACGAGGCCGACACCGAAGCCGAGCGTGATGGCCGTGCCGGCGATGGCCTTGACCTTGTGCGTCTCCTTCGCGCCCCAGGCCTGGCCGATCAGCACCGAACCGCCGGCGCCGATGCCGATCACCAGCGTGATGAAGAAGAACACGATCGGGAAGACGGCGGCGGTGGCGGCGAGGGCTCTTGTTCCGAGCATCTGGCCGACGAAGACGGCGTTGAAGGTGCCCGACAGGCCCTGCAGCACGTTGCCGACGATCATCGGGCCGAGGAAGGCGAGGAAGATGCGCCAGAGGGGACGCGTGTCGGTGGCGATCGATGGACGGGTCATGGGGTCGGGATGATGCCAGTGTTTGTGCTGGTCGCGTGCGTGGGACGGCAGGGGGACTCCGGCTGGGGCTCATGCCGGGGCGGTCGGCGCGGGGCGCCGACTCCACGAGAAGCGCAGTGCCCGAGGGCGCATCGCCAAACTCCCGCCGCTCACTTCGTTCGCTGTGGTCAAACAGTGGCGATGAGTCAGTCCACGAAGCGCGCTGGCGCGCGCCGCCCTCGGTCACCGCACTTCTCGTCGCCCCGGAAATCGCCCCAGCCGGAGTCCCCCTGCCGCCCCACGCACGAACCGAGTGTGTTCGTCGGTCGGCTGAACCCACCGTCCGTTCGGGCTGAGCTTGTCGAAGCCGGCTTCCAACGCGCGCATCAAAAGAACGAAGCGCAAGAAAACAGGCTCAAGCCGGCAAGCTCAACGCCGCCACCAGCCCGCCATCCGGATGATTGCGCAGCCGCACATCTCCGCCGTGCTCGCGCGCAATGCGACGCGCGATCGACAAGCCCAGCCCCGATCCGTCGGCATGCATCTGGCGCCCGTGCTCCAGCCGCACATACGGCTCGAAGATCTCCTCCAGCGAATCCTCCGGCAACCCCGGCCCATGGTCGCGGACCAGCACCGAGCACTTGCCGTCCCCCAGCTCGGCACCGACCTCGAGCTCGCGCCCGTAGCGCAGCCCGTTGTCGATCAGGTTGCCCAACGCACGCTTCAGCGCCAGCGGCCGCCCGGTCACCGCGATCGGCGGCAGCGACACCGTGATCTTCGCGCCCGACGCGAGCGCCGCCGAGGTCAGCCGCTCGACCAGCCGGTCCAGCCGCACCTCGGCCAGGTTCTCGTGCACGTCGCTGTCCTTCACGCTCTGCAACGCGCCCTTGACCATCATGTCCAGCTCGTCCAGGTCTTCATGGAAATCGGCCCGCACCGCATCGTCGTCCAGCAGCTCGGTGCGCAGCTTCAATCGCATGATCGGCGTCTTCAGGTCGTGCGAGATGCTGCCGAACAGCCGCTCGCGGTCCTCGACGAAACGCTGGATGCGCGCCTGCATCTCGTTGAAGGCCCTCGCGGTGCGCTGCAGCTCCACCGTGCCGGTCTCGGGCACGGGGTTCGGGTGCATCGCGTTGCCGAACTCGCTCGCCGCCTGCGCCAGCCGCGACAACGGCCGCGTCAGGCTGCGTGCCACCAGCAGCACCAGCAGCAGCACCGTCACCAGCGTCGCGCCCTGCAGCAGCAGCCGGTCGCTGCTCAACGGGTTCGCGTTGTCGAGGAAATACGGGTCCGGCAAGGTCGTCGCGAGCAACAGCCAGCCGCCCGCCTCGATCTCGGCCTGGATCACCAGCAGCGGCGCCGGCCGCGGCCGCAGCAGCAGCGAGGCCTCGACCCAGCTCTCGGGCAGCTCGCGCAAGGTGCGGCCGTCGTCGGCCACCACCAGCGTGTCCGGCCACGCGAACGCGGCCTCGAACGACGTGGTGTCGCCCACCTGCGCCAGCAGCCGCTCGCGCACGCCGCGCACCACCGTCTCCGACAGCCTCGACGGCGCGAACGCACCGGTCGGCACGCGCGCATGGTTCACGTTGACGAAGAAGCGCGTGCCGCCCATCGTGCGCAGCTGCTCGATCAGCAGCGGCCGGTACTGCGGCGGCAGGTCGCGGAAGAAGCGGATCGCGCCGGCCGCGCTCTGCGCCGTCTGCTGCGCGGCATCGCGCGCGTCGCGCAGCGCATTCGCGCGCAGCTGCCAGGCCCAGATCGCGGTGCCCAGCAGCTGGCTCAGCAGCACGCCGGCCACCATCACCAGCATGATCCGGCCGCGCAGCGTGCGCGGCAGCAGCCGCTGCAGCGAGACCCTAGTCATGCGACGCCAGCACCTCGACCGAGAACACGTAGCCGCTGCTGCGCACCGTCTTGATCAGCGCCGGCTGCTTGCCGTCGTCGCCCAGCCGCTGGCGCAGCCGGCTCACCTGCACGTCGAGCGAGCGGTCGGCCGGGCCGAGGTCGCGGCCGCGCGTCTGCTCCATCAGCCGCGCCCGCTCCATCACCTCGCCGGCATGCTCGGCCAGCAGCCGCAGCAGGTCGAAGTCCATCGCGGTCAACGCCAGCGCCTGGCCGTCCGGCCCGGTCACGGTGCGCTCCAGCCGGTCGAGCCGGAAGCCGGCGAAGCGCAGGTAGCGGGCCGCCGCTCCGCCTTCGGCCTGGCCGGCGCGGCGGTGGATGGCCTTGATGCGCGCCAGCAGCTCGCGCGGGTTGTAGGGCTTGCCGATGTAGTCGTCGGCCCCGAGCTCCAGCCCGACGATGCGCTCGGTGTCGTCGGCGCTCGCGGTCAGCATGATGATCGGCAGCGTCGGCGCCCGCTGCCGCACCATCTGGCACAGCGCGAAGCCGTCGGTGTCGGGCAGCATCACGTCGAGGATCACCAGGCTCAACTCGTCGCGGTAGCGCTCGAAGCCGCTGCGGAAACTGGCCCCGTCGGCCGCGAGCTGCACCACGTACTGGTGCTTCTCCAGGTACAGCTTCAGCAGTTGCCGGGTCTTCTGGTCGTCGTCGACGGCGAGGATGGTGCGCTTGCGGGCGAGGTTCATGGCACTCGATTCACTGGGAAGGTGTCGCCCGCGCCGCGCTGCGGATCAGCGCCGCCAGGCGCTCCTGCGCCCGCGCGGGCGTGACGGCCGGGTCCTTGACGAAGCGGTGCAGCGCATCGGCCAGCGCGTCCTTGGTGGCCTCGTCGGCCGCCATGCGGTGCGCGATGCTCGGCAGCAGCGGACTGTCGGCGCGCTTCAGCGTCTGCCACGAGTCGCGCGCGCACTCGTCCAGCTGCGTGGGGTCGATGTCGTCGCGCACCGGCACCGAGCCCTTGGCCTGGTTGTAGGCGAGCTGCGCCGCCGGCGACACCACGACCTCGGCCATGCGTTCCTGCTCGGCCTCGCGCTTCTTCGTGCCGACCAGCATCGCCAGCGTGTCGATGCTGTACAGGTGCATGCCGGCGGTGCCGGGCACCGGCGCGCAGCCGTAGTCGCGGCCGGGCTGCGCGCCCCAGGCCGTCAGCTCGCCGCCGGTCCAGTCGCCCATGATCAACATGCCGGCGTCGCCGGTGAACAGCTGGCGCGCCGACGCGGTCCAGCGCTGCTCGATCACCGTTTCGCCGTTCAATCGCCGCAGCCAGCGCAGCCGCTCGAGGGCCTTCGCGACACGCGGGTCCTGCCAGGCCTGCCAGCGCTGCGTGGCAGCGAGCTCCGCGTACAGCACCGGCCCGCCTTCGGACAGCAGCAGCGTCTCGAACACGGTGGCGATCTGCCACGGCTCGTCGCTCCATGCGAACGGCGCGATGCCGGCGCGGCGCAGCGCCGCCGCCGCCTGCTCGACATCGCCCCAGGTCTTCGGCGCGCCGAGCTTCAGCTGCGCCCACACCCGCTGGTTGAAGAACAGCGTGTTGATGCGGTGCACGCCGAGCGGCGCCGCGACGATGCGACCGCGGTGCGTGATCACGCGCTGCACCAGGGGGAACAGCGACTGGCTCCAGCGGTTGCGCTGCGCCACCTCGTCGAGCGGCAGCACCAGCCCGAGGTCGGACCAGTCGGCCAGCGTGCGGCCGATCACCTGCGCGGCGTCCGGCGGGTCGCGCGCCAGCACGCGGCTGTTCAGCACCTTCATCGCGCCGCCGCCGCCGCCGCCGGGGATCGCGGCGTCGCGCCAGGCGATGCCGCGCCTGTCGAGCTGCAGCACCAGCTGGTCGACTGCGCGGCGCTCGCCGGCTGAGGTCCACCAGTGCAGCACGTCGAGCGTCTGCGCCTGCGCGCCGAGCGCGGTGCAGCCCAGCAGCAAGCTCAGGGCAAACCCGCGCAGCGCGCCTGTCGAATGCCGACGAATTGCAATGTTGTGTAAGGCGAGGGTCGCGGCACGGTCCTTCGCGGCCCCTGCGCAGGCGCGCAGGGCAGCGTAAGGAACAGTGAGCGCGCGATGTCGCCTCATGGTGGGAAATCCCTGCAATGACAAGCACTTGGCCGCGTGCGGCGGGGCCGGGCGCGGACCCTCGGGCAGGCCTCGTGTCACACGGCGGCCGATGGTACCTTGCGCCCCGCTTGACCTTTCGACCTGCACGACACGCTCATCCACCGAAGGAGACCGCTCATGAAACGCACTGCCCGAACTGCATTCGCCTGCACGGCACTGGCCCTGGCCGCGAGCGCCCAGGCCGGCTCGCTCGTCATCGAAAGCTGGCGCACCGACGACAAGGCGCTGTGGGACGAGGTGCTGCTGCCGGCCTTCATGAAATCGCACCCCGGCATCACGGTGAAGTACTCGCCGACCGCGCCGCCGGAATACAACTCGGTGCTGAGCGCGCGGCTGTCGGCCGGCAGCGCCGGCGACCTGATCACCTGCCGCCCGTTCGACGTCGCGCTCGACCTGTACAAGAAGGGCCGCCTCGCGAAGCTCGACGGCGAACCGGGCCTTGCGAACTTCCCCGATTCGGCCAAGGTCGCGTGGCAGACCGACGACGGCAAGGACACCTACTGCATGCCGATGGCGTCGGTGATCCACGGCTTCTTCTACAACAAGAAGATCTTCGCGGATGCCGGCGTCACGCCGCCTGCCACCGAGGCGGAGTTCTTCGCGGTGCTCGACAAGATCAAGGGCCAGGGCAAGGTCGCGCCGATCGCGCTCGGCACCGCCGACCAGTGGGAGACCAGCCAGATCGTCTTCACCGGGATCGGCCCGAACTACTGGAAGGGCGAAGAAGGCCGCCGCGCACTGATCGCCGGCAAGAAGAAGTTCACCGACCCGGAGTTCGTCGACGTGTGGGCGACGATGGCCAGGTGGGCCGCCTACCTGCCCAAGGGCTACCAGGCCGAGACCTATGGCGATTCGCAGAACCTGTTCGCTTCGGGCAAGGCCGCGATCTACCCGACCGGCTCGTGGGACATCGCGTACTTCGAGAAGGAGCCCGGCTTCGAGTTCGGCGCCTTCCCGCCGCCGGTGCGCAAGGCCGGCGACGCCTGCTACATCTCGGACCACACCGACATCGGCATGGGCATCAACAAGGCCGGCAAGAACCAGGCCGACGCGAAGGTGTTCCTGACCTGGCTGGCGTCGAAGGAGTTCGCCGAGCTGTACACCAACAAGGCGACCGGCTTCTTCTCGCTGGCGAAGCACAGCGTCGACGTGAAGGACCCGGTGGCGCGGCAGATGATCGGCTGGCGCGCGCAGTGCAAGTCGACCATCCGGTTGAACGCGCAGGTGATGAGTCGCGGCGAGCCGAGCATGGAGAACGAGCTGTGGACGGTGAACTCGCAGGTCATCAACGGCAAGCTCGCGCCGAAGGATGCGGCGCAGCGCATCCAGAGCGGCTTCGCCAAGTGGTACGCCCCGCAGAAGTGATCTGATGAGACGTCGCTTCCCCTGGCACGTGCTGGTGTTCCTCGCACCGGCCGTGCTGGTCTACACCGCGTTCAGCGCCTGGCCGCTGGTCGACACGCTGCGGCTCAGCGCGTACGGCACCGGGCCCGACGGCGCGGTGTCGTTCGTCGGGCTGCAGAACTTCCGCACGCTGCTGCTCGATCCGCAGTGGTTCGAGAGTTTCCGCAACGCGATGGTGAACAACGTCGAGTTCTTCGTCATCCACTCGCTGGTGCAGAACCCGGTGGCGCTGGTGCTGGCGGCGCTGCTGTCGCTGCGCGGCGTGCGCGGCGCGGCGGCCTACCGCACGGTGCTGTTCCTGCCGACGCTGCTGTCGGTGGTGATCATCGGCTTCAGCTGGCAGCTGATCCTGTCGCCGCTGTGGGGCGTCAGCGAGAAGCTGCTCGGCTTCGTCGGCCTGCAGCACTGGTTCGAGCCCTGGCTCGGCATGGAAGAAAGTGCGCTGCCGACGCTGACGCTGATGTCGGTGTGGCAGTTCGTCGGCATCCCGATGATGCTGATCTACGCGGCGCTGATCGCGATTCCCGACGACATCGTCGAGGCGGCCACCGTCGAGGGCGCGGGGCCGTGGCGCATCTTCTGGGCGATCCGGCTGCCGCTGATCCTGCCGACGCTCGGGCTGGTCAACATCCTGACCTTCGTCGGCAACTTCAATGCCTTCGACCTGATCTACGCGGTGAAGGGCGCGTCGGCCGGCCCCAACTTCTCGACCGACCTGCTCGGCACCTTGTTCTACCGCACCTTCTTCGGCTACCAGTCGCAGCCGGGCAGCGCGACGATGGGCGCGGCGCTGGCCACCTTGATGTTCCTGGTGATCCTGGCCGGCGTGTCGGTGTACCTGTTCTTCGTGCAGCGGCGACTGCGGAGGTATGCGCTGTGACGGCCGTGCCGACGCCCGCCCGCCGGGTCGAGCCGTCGCGCCTCGCGCGCTCGGTGTTCGTGCACCTGACGCTGGCCGGCTACTCGCTGCTGGTGCTGTTCCCGATCGTGATCGTGCTGATCAACTCGTTCAAGACGCGGCGCGCGATCTTCGACGACCCGCTCGGGCTGCCGACCGCCGCGACGCTGAGCGTCGTCGGCTACGGCAAGGTGCTGGGCAATGCGGCCATCGGCAGCATGTTCGCCAACAGCGTGATCGTCACCGGCTGCTCGCTGCTGCTGATCCTGCTGTTCGGCGCCATGGCCGCGTGGGCGCTGACGGAATACAAGTTCCCCGGCAACCGGCTGCTCGCGCTGTTCCTCGCGTTCGGGATCATGGTGCCGATCCGGCTCGGCTCGGTCTCGATCCTGCAGACCATGGTCGCGCTGGACCTCGTCAACACGCTGACCGCGCTGGTGCTGGTGTACGTCGCGCAGGGGCTGCCGCTGGCGATCCTGATCCTGTCGGAGTTCATCCGCCAGGTGCCGGGCGAGCTGAAGGATGCGGCACGCTGCGACGGCGTCAGCGAGTACGTGATCTTCCTGCGCGTCGTGCTGCCGCTGGTGCGGCCGGCGGTCGCGACGGTGGGCGTGTTCACGATGGTGCCGATCTGGAACGACCTGTGGTTCCCGCTGATCCTCGCGCCGTCGGAAGGCACGCAGACGCTGACGCTCGGCGTGCAGCAGTTCATCGGGCAGTTCGCGACCGACTGGAACGCGGTGCTGGCGGCCTTGTCGCTCGCGGTGCTGCCGGTGCTCGTCGTCTACGCGCTGCTCTCCCGGCAGCTGATCCGCGGCATCACCGCGGGCGCAGTGAAATGAATCCATGACCCAAGTCACGCTGACCAACGTCTCGAAATCCTATGGCGACACCGTCGTGCTGCAGGGCGTCGACCTGCAGATCGCCGACGGCGAATTCGTCGTGCTGGTGGGCCCGAGCGGCTGCGGCAAGACCACGCTGCTGCGCATGATGTGCGGGCTGGAAGAGATCACCGGCGGCGAGCTCGCGATCGACGGCCAGGTCGTCAACCACCTGCCGCCGGCGCAGCGCGGCATCGCGATGGTGTTCCAGAGCTACGCGCTGTACCCGCACATGAGCGTGTTCGACAACATGGCCTTCGGGCTGAAGCTGCACGGCGCCGACCGGGCGGAGCGCAAGCGGCGCATCGAGGCATCGGCCAAGGCGCTGCACATCGACCACCTGCTGCAGCGGCTGCCGCGCGAGCTGTCGGGCGGCCAGCGCCAGCGGGTGGCGATCGGCCGCGCGATCGTGCGCGACCCGAAGCTCTTCCTGTTCGACGAGCCGCTGTCGAACCTGGACGCGTCGCTGCGCGTGAAGACGCGCGTCGAGCTGGCGCGGCTGCACCGCGAGCTGAAGGCGACGATGGTCTACGTGACGCACGACCAGGTCGAGGCGATGACGCTGGGCGACAAGATCGTCGTGATGCACGAAGGCCGGGTGCAGCAGGCCGGCACGCCGGTCGAGCTGTACGAGCAGCCGGCGAACCGCTTCGTCGCGACCTTCATCGGCTCGCCGTCGATCAACCTGCTGCCGGCCACCGTGTCGGCCAGCGGCGATGACGGCCTGGTGCTGGCGCTGGCCCGCGGAGCGCAGGCGAAGGCGCGGGTCGACGCGCAGGGGCTGCGCATCGGGCAGGCGGTGGAGATCGGGATCCGGCCGGAGCATTTCACCGCCGTCGCGCCGAATGCGATGGCCGGCGCCGCGCGGCACGGCGACGGCGTCTTCTTCGAAGGCGACGTGGTGCTGGTCGAGCAGCTCGGCGAGTCGCACCTGGTCTACATGCGCACCGACGGCGGCGAGGAAATGGTGATGCGCGGCAGCGCGCTGACCCGCGCCCGGCCGGGGGACCGGGCGGCCTGGTGCGCGCCGGCGCAGGCGCTGCACGTGTTCGATGCGGACGGGCGGGCGCACCGGCGGCTGCAGTCGCTGGAATCCCTGGGACAGACGCGGACAAACGCGTAGGCGCGGGATCCTGTTGCAAAACTACAATGCGACCCGCGCCGCCGGCGTTGCCCCTCGGCAACGCACCGGCAACGCGCCGATTTCCCTCGCATTCCAAGGACCGACCTACCGTGAAACGAGCATCTCTCTGGCTGAAGCTGGGTGTCGTGTCAGCCATCGTCGCAAGCAACCTGGAATCGGCACAGGCGGCCGGCCTGTTCGATTCGGTGCTGGGCGCCCAGGCCGACACGGCCAGTGCGCAGGCCAAGCGGCGCCTGTGGCGCATCCGCGAGTTCACCACCGTGCAGCTGCTGGCGCGCGAGGCCGGCGCCCCGGAGAACCAGCACCCGGTGCGGCTGAATGTCGACGCGCTGCGGCTGGCGCTGGGCCAGTTCAAGGCGATCGATTCGCGCGGCAAGCCGCAGGCGCTGTTCGACGCCGACGAACTGGCCGAGATCAGCGAGCCGATCGCCCAGGCCTTCGCGAACGCCGAGCCCGGCGATGACGTGCTGCTGGTGTCGAGCGCGCGGCGCGAGGGATTCCTGGCGCCGCCCACGGCCGTCACCGCGCGGCTGTTCATCGAAGGCGGCAACCTGAACTTCATCGCCCACGACAGCGCCTTCGACTTCGTGCACATCGTGCGCTCGACCAGCATGTCGCCGAACTTCATCTCCGGCTCGCGCGCCAAGGCGTCGGACGTGAAGCTGGCCAGTGCCGGTGCAGGCAACCGCCGCAGCGACTGGCTCACGGTGCCGCTGACCACGGCCACCACCGCGCCGGTGGCACCGCCACCGCCGCCGCTGGTGCTGGCCGCGCCGCCGGCGGCGGCCACCACCTTCGCGACGCCGCCGGCCGCGCCGCCGGTGGTCGCGGCACCGGTGCCGGCACCGGCCGCGCCGATCGTCCAGCCGGCCGATGCGAAGGCCGACGAGATCGAACGCCGCCTGACCGCGCTGAAGCAGCTGCGCGACAAGGGCCTGATCACCGACGACGAGTACAAGCAGAAGCGCAAGGACATCCTGCAGGCGCTGTGATCCGGCGCGCCGATCCGACACGGCCCCCCGAAGAGGGCATCAATCGGGTGGATGGATTCGCCGCATCGCATCGAACATAGTCTCGCCTCGCGGCAGCGGTTGCCGGCGTGGAGCGCGAGATGCAGTTCGATCAGCAGTTCAACGAGGGTGATTTCAGGATCTACGTGGCGGCCTCGGACACCGGCCGCGGCCGCGGCTACACGGCCGCCGTCGTCGTGAGCCGGGTGCGCGGCGCGATGAACACGCCCTGCGAGGTGTACCGCGACACCTGCCTGGCCGGCGGCCACCGCTGGATCTCGCGCAATGCGGCGCTGTCGTATGCCGCGTCGGTGGGTCGGGAGATCGCGCACACCGAGCCGTCGCGGCTGGCGCACTGCTGAAGAACCCGGACCCCCCAAAGAGACGCCCAAAGAAAAAGCGGATGGTGCAAGCACCATCCGCCTGAAGAAGCCGCAGTGTCATTGGGAGGAGGGAGGAGGTAACTGCGGCTCCGTGGTCGATACTCTATCGCCGCCCATAGGCCCAATCTGTAGGACGACATGCCGTTTTTCGATGCATGAGTGTTTCCGCATGTGAGCGCCGCGGCGCTCATCCGCCACCGCCGCCTTCGCCCTCGCCATCGGCCAGGCGTGACGGGTCGAGCAGCCGCTCGAGCTCGGCGCGGCCGAGCGTGGTCTGCTCGTCGGCCACATCGATGATCGGCCGGCCTTCGCGGTAGGCCTGCTTCGCGATCTCGGCGGCGCGCGCGTAGCCGATCAGCGGGTTCAGCGCGGTCACCAGGATCGGGTTGCGCGACAGCGCATCGCGCAAACGATCGCCCCTCACGGTGAAGCCGGCGATCGCCTTGTCGGCCAGCAGCCGGCTGACGTTGGCCAACAGCTCCAGGCTCTCGACCAGGTTGCGCGCGACCAGCGGCAGCATCACGTTCAACTCGAAGTTGCCGGACTGGCCGGCGATCGTGATCGCGGTGTCGTTGCCGATCACCTGTGCCGCGACCATCGTGGTGGCCTCGGGGATCACCGGGTTGACCTTGCCCGGCATGATCGACGAGCCGGGCTGCAGCGCTTCGAGCTCGATCTCGCCGAGCCCGGCCAGCGGGCCGGAGTTCATCCAGCGCAGGTCGTTGGCGATCTTCATCAGGCTGGCGGCCAGGCCCTTCAGCTGGCCCGAGACGGCGAGCGCGGTGTCCTGCGCGCCCATCAGCGCGAAGTAGTCGTCGCCCGGGCGGAACACCTGGCGCACGAGCCCGGTCAGTTCCTCGCAGGCGAGCCGCGCGAAATCCGGGTGCGCATTGACGCCGGTGCCGACGGCGGTGCCGCCGAGCGCGAGCTGCGCCAGGTCGGCCCGCAGCGCCTCGAGCCGCGCGATCTGCGCATCGACCTGCGAGGCCCAGCCGCCGAGCGCCTGGCTCAGCCGCACCGGCATCGCGTCCATCAGGTGGGTGCGGCCGGTCTTCACGTGCTGGTGCACGCTGCGCGCCTTGTCGCGCGTCACCTTCGACAGGTGGTGCAGCGCGGGCAGCAGTTGTTCGGCCAGCACGACGCCGGCGCTGAGGTGGATCGCGCTCGGGATCACGTCGTTGCTGCTCTGGCCGTGGTTGACGTGGTCGTTCGCCGAGACCGGGCGGCCGAGGCGGCGCGTCGCGAGGGTCGCGATCACCTCGTTGGCGTTCATGTTGGAGCTGGTGCCCGAGCCGGTCTGGAACACGTCGAGCGGAAAGTGCTGCATGAAGTCGCTGTCGAGCAGCTCGCGGCAGGCCGCCTCGATCGCCTGCGCGGTGTCGGGCTCGACCGTGCCAAGGCGCGCATTGGCGCGGGCCGCCGCGAGCTTCAGCTGGATCAGCGCCCGGATGAAGGCTGCCGGCAGCCGGCCGCCGCTGACGGGGAAGTTCAGCACCGCGCGCTGGGTCTGCGCGCCGTAGAGGGCGTCGGCGGGGACGGCGATGTCGCCGAGGCTGTCGTGTTCGAGGCGGGTCGCGGGCATGGGGCGTGTCGCAGGAGGAGGGGAGGCTTGGATCATGGCCGAGGTGGCCCGACCGCGACGCATGCATTGATAATCCAGCGCCTGACGTGCCCGCTGCCGGCGTGGCGAAATCGGTATACGCAAGGGACTTAAAATCCCTCCTCTTCACGGAGATGCGGGTTCAAGTCCCGCCGCCGGCACCACCGACGCGCTCGCGTCGCGCGCTCGAACCTCAGCCCCCGATCTTCACCGACACCACGGCCGCCGCGACGCCGCCTCGCCGGTCGGTCGCGACATACACGAAGTAGTCGATCCCGCTCGTCACGCCCGCCGGCGGCGTGTACGTCACGGTGCGGCCATTCAGCACCGCCTGCCCGCCCAGGCTCGTCGCGCTGCCGGGCAACTCGAAGGCCAGGCCGAAGCCGTCGCGGTCGTGGGCCAGGGCCGACAGGTGGATGCGCCGCGGCGTGTCGGCGGGCGTGGCGACGTCGGCGAACGCGGCACGCGGCAGCCTGTTGTGCCCCAGTGCGGCGATGCGTGCGTCGAGCCACGCGGTCAGCTGCCCGATCGTGTCGTTCTCGATGCCCAGGTAGCCGTGGGCGCTCAGCGGCCCGCAGACGTCGGGTGTCGAGCCGTTGCCCGGTGCCGTGACCTGCACGCCGCCGGTGGCGATGTGGAACGCCGTATCGACGCCGGCCGCCACCAGGCTGTCGTACAGCGCGCGCGATCCGGTCGGCCACGATCCGAAGCAGGCGTCCTGCGCATGCCACAGCACGTGCGTCGGCCGCTGCACGAAGGTCGGCAGCAGGTTCGGCGTGTCGGGCCGGCCCACGTAGAGGTGGCGCCCCTGGTCGCCGGCGTCGCGGGTGGCGCTGCTCGACGTGGAGATGCCGGTCGCGATGCGGTTCTGCGCGATCACCGACATCGAGCCGCGGCTGGTGCCGACCAGGAACACCGGCAGTCCGCGCGGGTCGAGCGACTTCAGCACCGCGAGGATGTCGACCGAATGGTCCACCGACACGCGGTACAGGTCGGTGGCGGTGACGATATCGGTCGACCCCGGCGGTACCAGCGGCCCGGGTTCCGGCCGGTCCAGCGCCACCGTCAGGTAGCCGGCGTCGGCGAACAGCTGCGCGGTGCGCACGACGAAGTTGTTGGCGCCGCCGGTGATGTCGCCGATGCCGGTGGCCAGGTCGCCGCGGATCGCCATGTTGAAGTCGCCGCCGCCGAGCAGCACCACGACCGCCTTCGGCGCGGTGCCGCTGGACGGCCAGTTGACGAAGTAGTCCATCGTCACCGGCGTGCCGTTCGCGGTGGTGCGGGTGGTGGTCTGGCCGTAGAACGCGCAGCCGTTCGACTTGGTGCGGGTGGCCAGCACGCCTGCCGGCGTGACGGTGCTGTTCTGCCGGCAGGTGGCCAGCATCGCGTCGTCGTACACCACCAGCCGCGCGACGCCATCGACGCCGAGGCCGCGGTGGTCCTTCGCGCGGTACGCGAAATTGTCGGCACCTCGCGTCGCGGGGGCGGCGTACAGCAGCTGCCGGCCGTCGGCCGTGACCGAGGCCGAGCCGCTCACGGGGGCCGACAGCAGCTCGAAGTGGTGGTGGCGGTCCCACCAGTCCGGGTCCTGCACCACCGGCGTGAACGCGATGCTGCTGCCGGCATGGACGGCGCGGCGGGCTTCGGTGAAGGTGGGCGCGTCGTTTGCCCCACCGGCGGAGGCGTGGCCGTGGAGGGCGCCGAGCGCGAGGAAGAGGGCAGTTGCAAGACTTGGTTGATTGGGCATGCGCGGTCCAAAGCGCTGGATGCTGCGGGCACCGCAGGCGGGCGGCAACCTCCAGGTTGAGGATGAGCAGGCACTCGCGGCGCGTGGTCGGCGTGCCATTGACATCACCCGGGAGAACTGGATGTTCGACGGCTTCAAACTCGAGTTCATCGACGTCGGCGACGTGACGCTGCGTGTCCGGCACGGTGGACACGGCCCGGCGTTGCTGCTGCTGCATGGGCACCCGCGCACCCACGCCACCTGGCATCGGGTCGCGAAGCTGCTGGACAAGCGCTTCGCGGTGGTGTGTCCCGACCTGCGAGGCTACGGGCAGTCGACGAAGCCGGCGCCGCAACCGGACCATGCCTAGGCGAGCAAGCGCGCGATGGCCGCCGATTGCGCCGGCTTGATGGAACGCCTTGGACACCGCGAGTACGGCGTGGTCGGGCACGACCGCGGCGGCTTGGTGGCCTTGCGGCTGGCGCTGGATGTCCCGGACCGGGTGCGGCGCCTCGCGATCCTCGATTCGCTGCCCGTCGTCGAGCACCTGGAACGCTGCGACGACCGGTTCGCCAGCGCGTGGTGGCACTGGTTCTTCTTCCTGCAACCGGACAAGCCGGAGCGGGCGATCCTCGCGGATCCCGACGCCTGGTACGGCAGCAACGACACGAAGCGCGCGCTGATGGGGTGCGACGAGGCGTGGGCCGACTACCTGGCCGCGACGCGCGACCCGGCGACCGTGCGGGCCATGCTCGAGGACTACCGCGCCGGCCCCGGCATCGACCGGCGGCTCGAGACCGAGGACCGGGCGGCGGGCCGCCTGGTGCGGTGCCCGCTGCTGTGCCTGTGGTCGGGTCGCGACGACCTGGCCGAGCTGCACGGCGATCCCCGTGCGATCTGGGCGACGTGGGCGAAGGACGTGCGTGGGGGGCCCGTCGACTGCGGCCACCACATGGCCGAAGAGGCGCCCGACGAACTGGCCGGCGCGCTCGCTGGCTTCTTCGGGTCGCCCGCCGGCTAGCCGTCAACGCCAGGAAGCAACTGTCGCAGCAGGCCAGACGCTCCAGGATCAGGCGACTCGCCCGAAAGTGCTTCGAATGTCCGCCGCGAGAATCTCCGGCTGCTCCAACGCGGCGAAGTGTCCGCCCGCCGTGCCCTCGTTGAAATGGACGACGCTCGCGTACCGTCGTTCGATCCAGCGACGTGACTTGCGCACATGCTCGTTCGGCAACATCGTGAAGCCGCTGGGCACGGAGATGGGGCCGGCCGGCTGGCCCCCCGCTGGGCCGCCTGCACGCGCCATTTCCCAATACAGGCGGGCCGACGATGCCGCGGAGTTCGTCAGCCAGTACATCATCACCTCATCGAGGATCTCATCCTTCGAGAAGGTCGCTTCGGCGTCGCCTGGCGTGCCGCCGGTGTCCTGGAACATCGCGTAGATCCAGGCGGCCAGGCCGGCTGGGGAATCGGCGAGCGCGTAGCCGATCGTCTGCGGCCGCGTCGATTGCACCTTCGCGTAGCCGGAGAGCCGATCCCAGAAATGGCCCGCGCTCCTGAGCATCTCTTTTTCTTCGGGCGTGGCCGCTGCTGCTTCGTCGGGCGTCGTCATGAACATCGCGAAGTTCAGGTGCATGCCGACCAGCCCCGCCGGCTTCTTCCGGGCGATGGCGTCGCAGACGCCTGCACCGATGTCGCCGCCCTGCATGCCCCAGCGCGTGCCGTAGTCGAGGCGCGACATCAGCTCGATCCAGGCGTCGGCGATGCGCGGGAGGCCCCAGCCCGGCGCGGTCGGCTTGCCCGAGAAGCCGAAGCCGGGCATCGCCGGCGCGATGACATGGAAGGCCTGCGCACCGGGTGCGCCATGCGCCGCGGGAGCGGTCAGCGGGCCGATCAGCTTCTGGAATTCGAGCACCGAACCGGGCCAGCCGTGGCACATCAGCAGCGGCAGGGCGTCCGGGTCGGACGACCTCGCATGCAGGAAGTGGATGTCGAGACCCTCGATGCAGGCCACGAACTGCCCGAAGCCATCGAGCAGGCGCTCGACTCGGCGCCAGTCGTAAGCCGTGCGCCAGTGGTCGCAGAGCGCGCGCAGGCGCGCGAGCGGCACGCCTTGCGACACGTCGGGGACGGTCTCGCTGTCCGGAAAGCGGGTACGGGCCAGGCGCGCACGCAGGTCGTCGAGCTGCTCCTGTGGAACGGCGATCGTGTAGCGGCGAATGTCGTGAGCGGTCATGCAGGGTTCCTCAGCAGGTTGGCGAGCAGGTCAGGTCGACGTTCCGGTTCTCGCCGCCCGGTGGTTCCGGCGACTGCGACAACACGTTCCATGTCGGTTCCCTGAATCGATGACAGCGCGATCCTAGGCATCCAGCGATGCCGTCGATAGGCACGCGGGCTGGACGATTCGTTCCAGTTGTGGAACGATTTCAGGCATGGAACTCTCCGACTTGCGCATCTTCGTCCGGGTAGTCGACTCCGGATCGTTGTCGTCCGCGGCACGCTTCACCGGGCTGCCGAAGTCGTCGATCAGCCGTGCGTTGACGCGGCTGGAGGGCGACGTCGGTGCCGCGCTGCTCGATCGCAGCGGTCGTCGCATCCGGCTGACCGATGCGGGCAACGTGCTGCACCCGCATGCAGTGAGGATGCTCAACGCAGCCGCCGAGGCGCAGGCTTCGCTGGACGACCTTTCGGAGGTTCCGAAGGGCACCCTCAAGGTGAACGCGCCGTTCGCGTTCGCAGCCGGCCTGCTGTCGCCGATGCTGGCCGACTTCATCAAGCGGCACCCGCAGCTGCAGGTGGTGCTCGATGTCGACAACCGACGCATCGACCTGGCGGCCGCGGAGGCGGACCTGGCGATCCGTGTCGGCGCGTTGCCCGACTCCGAGCTCGTGGCGCGTCGCCTGGCGAGCATGGCGTTGTGGACGTGCGCGAGCCCGGCCTACCTCAAGGAGCGCGGCCAGCCCGCGCACCCCGGCGATCTGGAGGGCCATCGGCTTGTCTCGCGCGTCAACCAGTTGGCGCACTGGCGCTACACCGCGCCGACGGGCGAGCCGATCGACATCGCCGTCGCGCCGCGCACGGTCATTCCCGACGTTGCGGCGCTGCTGCCCCTGCTGGCGAACGGCTGCGGGGTCGGGCGCTTGCCGGACTTTCTCGCGGCGCCCGCCGTCCGCCGCGGCGAACTGGTGCGACTGCTGCCCGACTTCACGTCAGAGGTGGTCGATGTCCACGCGGTCTACACGAGTCGTAAAACGCTGGCGGCCAAGTCGCGCGCCTTCATCGATGCCGTTGCCAGACACCTCGAAGCGGAACAGGCCCACTGGCGATGAAGCGCGAGGCGACCACCGGACGCTCCAGGCACCAGCATCGGGAGCCGAAAGCGGACGCCCACCATCGACCACCGGAGAACCGGCGGCGCAGCTCATCCCGGCGCGATGTGCGTCACCAGGACGGCCAGTGCGAGCGCGCAGAAGATGCCGACGTTGACCTTCGGCTCCCAGTAGCTCATCGACAGGAAGGTGATCGCCAACCACCCCAGCCCTGCCAGCAGCGTGAGGACCAGCACGGCGGGCTCGGTCACGATCTCCATGGCGCGCCATGCGAGGTACAGGCCGAGGGCTCCGAAGGCCACCTGGCCCAGCGAGAACGCGGTGTTCAAACCGTAGTAGAGCGTCGTCTCCGGGCCCGGCGGGTGCTTGCCGCGCACTGCGTGCGACACCACGTCGATCAGGAAGTGCAGCGTGCCGCTCAGTGCGAGCCAGCCATAGCTGGCGTAGACGAGGTACTTGCTCAAGGTCATGGGGTCTCCAGGAAGGGGCGTCACGATGCGGTGCGAGGGAACCCGGCTCCCGGCTCCTGCGCCAGGATGGCTCGCCAGTCGGCGCGCCATCGCGTGAGGGCGGTGTCGTCGCCACCGAAGGCCAGGTCGAGGAATGCGATGGCGAGCTCGGCGGTGGCAGCCTTCACCTGGGGGTTCAGTGAAGTGCCGCCCGTGAGGGGCCGGTCGGTGAAGATGCTGTGAGAGCCGCCGCGGAAGACGGCGAGCAGCTTTCGCGGATCGCCGATGGCGTCGAACACGGCCAGTCGATCCTTCGCGCCCGAGCGGTACCCGGGGATCTCGATGACGTCGTCGGTGGCGGTCACGTGGACGGTGGGCACCGACACCGGGGCGAGGACCGCCGCGAGGTCGGTCTCGCCGTAGAACGGCGGCGCCGAGATGACGATGGCCGCCGAGAAGCGGCTGTCCTGGCAATGGACCGTGCGGCCTTGTCGGACCACCTGCGCGCCCACCGTCAGCAGCGTGGTGTTCGCACCGTACGAATGACCGGCCGCGACAAGGCGTCGGCGGTCCACGGCGGCACCGAGGGCGCCGGCTTCGTCCGAGAGCATCCGGTCGAGCGCGAAGCGCACGTCGGCAGCCCGCGCGATCGCTTCGCTTTCCTGTGCCGCAGCCTGCAGCCGGCCGACGATGCCGAACGGGTTGCCGCGCCAGACGGCGGCGTCGCTGCCCGCATGCTGCACGTGCAGGCTGGCAACGCCGTGGGACGACCAGTGCCGGCCGAGGTAGCTGTAGCCCTGCCGCGAACCGCCGATGCCGTGCGAGAACACGACCAGCGGAACCTGCGCCTGTGTCGGCAGGTCCGCCGGCCAGTACAGGCGCGATGGCACGGGGCGCGATCGGGCGGCGTCGATCCAGTCGAAGTCGAGCATCCGATACGGCGGCGTCGCAGGCTGGCTGCGTGCCGGGTTCGGCAGCGACAGTGGGAGTGGCAGTGCGGCTGCGAGCAGCAGCGCATTGAAGCGGCGGCGCTGCGGGTTCGCCGGGCTTGCCGGGTTCGCCGGGCTTGCGAGACCCGCGTTCAAAAGCGCACTCCGGTGAGCCGGGCCGATTCGTCCCACAGCCGCTGCGCATCCTTCCTGTCCAGCGCCTGGATCGGGATCCGGGCCGCTGCCGGGTGGCCGCGCGTCTCGCCGAGCCGGTCGGGCCCGTAGTAGAAGCCGCCTTCGGCCTGTGGCGCCGTGGCCGCGAAGAGCGTGGGCAGCGCGCCGCGTGCCGCGACCGCGGTGCGGCCTCTCTGCGAAGGGATGTCGGAAGCTGTCCAGTGCGCCATGGGTCCTCGTCGGTAGAATCTGAATGCATAAAACATGCACTGAGTGCAATTATTGATGCACCCGGTGCGAAAACGCAAGAGACTTCCCATGTCCGCAAATTCCCGTCCCACCGATGACGCGTCCGCCGAAGGTTTGCGGGACCGCAAGCGTCGCGAGACCCGCCAGCGCATCGCCGAGACGGCGTTGCGCCTGTTCCTCGCCGATGGCTTCGACGGCACGACGCTCGACGTGATCGCGGCCGAATCCGGCATCTCCCGGCGCACGTTCTTCTCGTACTTCAAGTCGAAGGACGACATCCTGCTGTTCTCGCAAGACGCGCACTGGCGGGCCATGTACGACGACCTGCTGAAGACCTCGCCGGACGTGTCTCCGCTGGAGGCGGTGCGCGACATCATGGTGAAGTACATGGCGCGTTACACCACCGAGGAGATGGTGGCCATCGACACGCTGATGCGCTCGAGTGCGACGCTGCAATCGCGCAAGCAGGCCTTCTATGCGGAGCAGGAGCAGGTGCTGTTCGCGCACCTGTGCGAGGTGTGGCGCCAGCCGGAGCGCCGCACGGCACTGCGCATGGTGGCGATGGTGTCGATGGGGGCGATGCGCGTGACGACCCAGACCTGGAACGAGCAGCCCGGTCCGCGCAGGCCGATGGCGAAGCTGCTGCGCGAGACCTTCGAGGGCCTGAAGTCAGAGCTCTGAGGCGCCTCTCAGTCGTCCACGCTTCCCATCGTCAGGTTCACCATGTCCCGTCATGCCGCTCGCACGGTCTGCCGCCGGTTGGAGGCATTCGATCATGTGGCGCACACCCTATGAAGCGATGGACCCAAAATGCGACGCTGTTCATCGATGCCGGCAGCACGGTGTCGCTGCTGGCCGAAGAGCTGGCGTCGCTGCGCGGGCTGACGGTCGTCACCAACTCGTTCGACGTCTCGCTGCGACTGGCCACGCCGGTGCTGGAAGGCGGCGCGGCCCGGCACGACGTGCACGTTCTCGGCGGGCGGCACGGTGACGCTGGCCTGACGGGAACACGCCGGCCGCTCACGCGCGGCGCCGGACCTTCGCGTCGCCGAAGATCAGGCGCTGCGGCATCGGCATGTCGATGAAGCGCGCCGGGAAGATCGGGGCGATGGCGCTGGCGTCGTCGAGCCGGGACCGCTGCGCCGCAGTCAGTTGCAGGCCGAGCGCGCCGATGTTGTCCAGCGCCTGTGCCACGGTGCGCGCCCCCATCACCGGCGCCGTCACGGCCGGGTTGGCCAGCGTCCACGCGATGGCCACCTGCGACGCGCTGGCGCCGACCTCGCGAGCCACCTCCTGCACCGCGTCGGCGATGTCCAGCGCCCGTTCGGTCATGTGGCCCGACGACGCGATCACGCCCTTGCGCGAGGCCGACACCCCGGCCTCGGCCTGCTGCGCCAGGTCGCTGCGGGTGTACTTGCCGGCCAGCAGGCCGCCGCCCAGCGGCGACCACGGCAGCACGCCCAGGCCCAGCTCGGCGGCCATCGGGATCAGCTCGTGCTCCACGGTGCGCTCGACCAGGCTGTATTCGATCTGCAGCGCCACCAGCGGTGCCCAGCCGCGCAGGTCGGCCAGCGTCTGCAGGCGCGCAACCTGCCATGCCGGCGTGTTGCAGATGCCGATGTAGAGCACCTTGCCGGAACGCACCAGGTCGTCGAGCCCGCGCATCACTTCGTCGGGCGAGGTGGTGAAGTCCCAGGCATGCAGGTAGAGCAGTTCGATGCGGTCGGTGGCGAGCTGGCGCAGGCTGGCCTCCACCGAACGCAGCAGGTTCATGCGGTGGTTGCCGCCGGAGTTCGGATCGGCCGGGTCGCGGGCCATCGTGAACTTGGTGGCCAGCACCAGCCGGTCGCGCCGCCCCTGCATCAGGCCGCCCAGGATGCGCTCGGACGCACCCCCTGTGTAGTTGACCGAGGTGTCGATGAAGTTGCCGCCGCGGTCGACGTACAGGTCGAAGATGCGACCGGCTTCGGCACCGTCGGCGCCCCAGCCCCAGTCGGTGCCGAAGGTCATCGTGCCCAGGGCCATGGGCGATACGCGCATGCCCGATCGTCCGAGCAGGCGGTAGTGGTCGAGTGCGAGGGCGGTGCTCATCGAGAAGTCCTTTCGAGGCAAGTTGTCTGGAAAGGATTCTGGTCGCGGCCCGCCTGCAGCCTGTAGACGCTTCGTCCGCCGTTCTTGCACGATCGTCCAGCCCGCGGCGACGGTGGGCCGCCACGGGCTGACAATGGCCGCCATGCCTTCGCACCCCGCCATGCTGGTCGACCTGCTGGACCGCCACACCATCACCGACGGCGTGCACGCGACCGCCATCCCGGGTGTGAGCCTGGTCCGCAGCTCGGCCCCGACGATGCCGATGCCGGTGGTCTACGAGCCCACGCTGTGCCTGGTCGCGCAGGGGCGCAAGCGCGCGATGCTCGGTGCCACCCGCTACGTGTACGACGCGGCGCAGCACCTCGTCGCGTCGGTCGACCTGCCGGTGGTGGGCACGGTGATCGAGGCCAGCGTGGCCAGGCCCTACCTGTGCCTGGTGCTCGACCTCGACATGGCCCGCCTGGGCGAACTGGCGCTGCGCCACCCGCTGCCCGAGGCCGGCAGCGGCCTGTCGCCGCGTGGCATCGCCCTCAACCAGACGACGCCCGAGCTGCTGGGTGCCGCGGTGCGCCTGGCCGCGCTGCTGGACGCGCCGCAGGACATCGCCGAGCTGGCGCCGCTGGTGCAGCGCGAGATCCTGTACCGGCTGCTGACCGGGCCGGGCAACAGCCTGGTGCGCCACATGGCGCAGGCCGACAGCCACCTGAACCAGATCGCGCGGGCCATCGCGTGGATCCGCGGGCGCTATGCACAAGCCTGGACCATCGACGAGGTGGCTGCGGTCGCGGGCATGAGCCGTTCGAGCTTCCACGCCCACTTCAAGGCCGTGACCTCGATGAGCCCGCTGGCGTTCCGCACCCAGCTGCGCCTGCAGGAGGCGCGCCGGATGATGGTGGCCGAGGCGATGGACGCAGCGAGCGCGGGCTTCCAGGTCGGCTACGAGAGCCCGTCGCAGTTCAGCCGCGACTACGGCCGCGTGTTCGGCATGCCGCCGGCGAAAGACGCGCAGCGCCTGCGGTCGGGCGCCGCCTAGGCGGTGCCCACGCGGTGCGATCGTGGCGTGTGCGAATCGACCGACACGCGCTCGCTGCATCGTCCGGCTGACGGAGTCGCTCGCAGGCGCCATGGTGGGTGCCTGGACTTCAAGGAGCGATCATGCCCAGAGGCGACAAGTCGTCGTACACCGACAAGCAGAAGCGCGAGGCCGCGCACATCGAGAAGGGCTACGAGCAGCGCGGCGTCGCGAAGGACGAGGCCGAGCGCCGGGCCTGGGCCACGGTCAACAAGGAGACCGGTGGCGGCAAGAAATCCGGCTCCGGCCGTGGCGAGCCCGAGAACCACGAGCCGGCGCGCAAGGGCGGGCGGCTCGGCGGCGCAGCGGCGGCCAGCCGCACCGCGGCCGAACGGTCGGCGTCGGCGAAGAAGGCCGCCGCCACGCGCAAGCGCAACGCCGGCTGAGCGGCGCGACGGGACGGGGCGTCAGTCGACCGGCACCGCGGCAATCGCCTTGTTGAGCGCGACGAAGCGCAGCTTCAACCGGTCTTCGCTGGCGACCCGCTCGCGCCCGGCCTGCAGCAGGCCGCGCTGACCGTCGAGCACCGACATGTGGTCGACGGTGCCGCTGCGGTACCGGGCCGTCGCCAGCGCATGGACCTGCCGCAGGCTGCGCTCGCGCTCCTGCAGCTGCAGCCACTGCTGGCGCTCGGCCGCGTAGGCATTCAACGCGTCGTCGATCTCGTGCCAGGCCTGCAGCACGGTGCGCTGGTAGGCCACCGCGGCTTCCTGCTGTTCGAGTTCGCGCAACTGCACCACCCGCAGGCGCCGCCCGCGGTCGAACAGCGGCAGGTCCAGCGTCGGCTCGACCGACCAGGTGCGGCTGCCCCAGCTCGCGAATTCGCTGCCGAGGTAGGACTCGGTGCCGACCTTGGCGCCGAGCCGGATCGTGGGGTAGAGATCGGCTTTTGCGACGCCGATGGTCGCGGTGGCGCGCCGCAGCCGGGCTTCGGCGGCCTGGATGTCCGGTCGGCGTTGCGCCACGGCCGACGGCAGGCCGAGTGCCAGCTCGGGTAGCGTGGCGCTCGCCGGCGGCGCCGGGGTGGCAAGCAACGCGCCGAGCGCGCCGGGGCGCTCGCCCAGCAGCAGCTCGACCTGGCCGGCGGCGGCCGCCTGCTGCACCAGCAGCGCCGGCCCTTGCCCCTGGCTCGCGGCGAGGTCGGCACGCAGCGGTTCCAGCGCCAGCGCATCGAGCACGCCGGCGCGGACCCGCGCGTCGAGCAGGTCGATGCGCTGCTGCTGCGCCGCGATGTCGTCGCCCAGCAGCTGCGATTGCTGCTGCGCCGCGCGAAAGTCCAGGTAGTGGCGGGCCACGTCGCTGGCCAGGCTCAGCCGGGCCAGGCCGAGCAGCGCGGCCTGTGTGGCGACGTCCGCGTTCGCCGCGTCGACGGCCTGGCTGACGCGGCCCCACAGGTCCAGCTCCCACGACGCATCGAACCCGGCCTGGTACAGCGTGAAGGGCTCGCCGAGCACCCCGGCCAGGTGGTCCCGGTCGCCGCCGATCGCGTCCAGCAGCCGTGTGCCGGCACCGAACTCGCTCTGGCGCTGGCGAACGACGCCGGCATTGGCCCGCAGCTGCGGGCCCGCCTGCGCTTCGACCGCGCCGCGTTGGGTGCGCGCCTGCGCGAAGCGAAGCGCCGCGGTGCGCAGGTCGGGGCTGGCGGTCACGGCGCGTCGCTCCAGTTCGTCGAGCACCGGGTCGCCGAGCACGGACCACCAGGCCAGCGGCCAGGCCTGGTCGGTGGCCACCGGCGGATGGAGCGCTTCATCGCCGCTGCGCCATTGGCGCCAGTCCGACGGTGTCGGCGTCTCGGGCGGGACGTGGACCGGCGCGTCGGCACAAGCCGCCAGCACCAGCGCCAGCACCAGCGCGATCGACGGCAGCCAGCAGCTCGCAGGAGCAGGACACATCGCAGGACCTCCGAGGATCAGGACAGGCGGTTGCGGAACAGCCAGGCCGCCAGCGGCAGCGTCACCGCGGCCACGGCCAGCATCGGCACGAAGTCGAACGCGACCTCGTGCAGGCCGGCGCCTTCGAGGTAGACGCGGCGCACCAGGTCCATGCCGAAGCGCAGCGGGTTGGCATAGGTGGCGATCTGCAGCACCGGCGGCATGTTGCGCACCGGGGTCAGCAGGCCCGACAGCAGCATCAGCGGCATGATCAGCAGGAAGGTGTAGAGCATCGCCTGCTGCATGCTGACCGACAGCGCCGAGATCGACAGCCCGATGCCCACCGCCGCCAGCGTGAAGGTGACCAGGCCCAGGTACAGCAGCGCGACCGAGCCCTGCATCGGGATGCGGAACCAGAACACCAGGACCCCGAAGATCAGGGTGGACTGCAGCAGCCCGACCAGCATCGACGGCAGCGCCTTGCCGACCAGCAGCTGCATCGGCGTGAACGGCGTCACCAGCAGTTGATCGAAGGTGCCTTGCTCGCGTTCGCGGGCCACCGACAGCGCCGCCACCAGCAGGGTCTGCATCATGCTCAGCGCGGCGATCAGGCCCGGCATGATGTTCCACCGCGATTCGAGGTTCGGGTTGTACCAGGCACGGCGCTCGATGCCGACGGCGGCCGCGGCGCCGCGCGCCTGGTTCATCTGCGCGACGATGGCACCGACCTGCGCCGCCGCCGCGCCGGCGGTCGACGAATTGCGGCCGTCGAGGATCAGCTGCAGCGGCGCCGCCTGGCCCGCGGCCAGCTTCTGCTCGAAGTCCGACGGGAAGACGAGCACCAGCAGCACGCCGTCGTCGTCGATCGCGCGGGCGATGTCGCGGCTCGAGGCCAGCACCGCGTCGCGCTGGAAGACGCCGGTGCCGTCCAGCCGGTCCAGCAGCGCGGCGGCGGTGGCGCCGCGGCTCGGGTCCAGCACCGCATAGGGCGCGTGGGTCAGGTCGTAGGTGGCGCCATAGCCGAAGAGCAGGGCCTGCATCAAGGCCGGCGCGATCAGGATGACCCGGCTGCTGGGCTCCTTCAGCAGTGCCAGCAGCTCCTTGCGGCACAGGAAGCCGATGCGCACCAGCGCGGCGATGAAGTCGTGCATGGTGTTCAGTCCAATGTCTTGCGCAGCAGGCGTCGCGTGGCCAGCAGCAGCACGATGGCGTAGACCGCCAGGATCGAACCGTCGCGCAGGATCATGGCCCGGTTGTCGCCGGCCAGGAACAGCGTCTTGACGAGCCCCATGAAGTGCGTGGCCGGCAGCAGCTGGCTGATGACCTGCACGACGACCGGCACGTTGCGCAGGTCGAAGACGAAGCCCGACAGCATCATCGCCGGCATGAAGCTCGCGAGCATCGCGATCTGGCTGGCCTCGAACTGGTTGCGGGTGACGCCCGAGATGAACAGCCCGAGCAGCAGCGCGACCGTGAGGTACAGCATCGAGGACGCGACGATCACCGCCAGCGAACCGCGGATCGGCACCTCGAACAGGTAGCGCGCCGCGAGCAGGCACATCGCCAGGTCGATTGCGCCGACGACCAGGTAGGGCACCAGCTTGGCCAGCACGATCTCGAGCGGCCTGACCGGCGTGACGAACAGCGATTCCAGCGTGCCGCGTTCCCACTCGCGGGCGATCAGCAGCGAGGTCAGGAAGGCGCCGATCAGCGTCATCACCAGCACGATCAGGCCCGGCACGAGGTACCAGGTGCTGGTCGATGCCTCGTTGAACCACATCCGCTGCACCAGCTCGATGCTCCCCGGCCCGCCGGTCGCCTTGGCACCGCTGCGCGCGGCCTGCAGCAGCGCCGATTGGCCGAGGGCGCCACCGACGTAGCCTTCGACCGACGCGGCGGTGTTGGAGTCGACCCCGTTGAGCACCAGCTGCAGCCGCGCCTGGCCGACGGCGAGTTGCCGCGAGAAGTCGGCGGGCACGCGCAGGATGGCCTGGACCTGGCCGTCGCGCAGGCGTTGCTCGGCCGCCGGGGCGCTCGTCATCCAGACCGGCGACAGGTACGGCGAGCCGTTCAGGCCGGCGACGACATCGCGCGCCGTCGGGGAGCTGTCCTCCATCACCACGGCCAGCGGCACGTTCTTCACGTCGAACGACAGCCCGTAGCCGAACAGCAGGATCAGCATCACCGGCAGCAGCAGGCCGACCGCGAGGTTGCTGCGGTCGCGCAGCATCTGCCGCGCTTCCTTGCGCAGCAGCGCGGTGAAGCGGCGCAGGAAGCCGTTGCGTCCCGTTGCCGGCGTCGGAGTCGAGAGCGCGCTCATGCGGCCGCCGCGCTTGACGCCTGCCGTCGACGGCCCTGTTCGACGATCGCGATGAACGCCTCGTTCATGTCGCTGCCATGGCCGGTACCGGCCTGGTCCCGCACCTGCTGCGGCGTGCCGAGGGCCAGCACGCGGCCGGCGTCCTGGATCGCGATGCGGTCGCAGTACTCGGCCTCCTCCATGAAATGCGTGGTGACGACGACGGTGACGGCGCGCTGGGCGAGCCCGGTGATCGTGCGCCAGAACGCGCGCCGGGCCAGCGGGTCGATGCCGCTGGTGGGTTCGTCGAGGAACAGGATCTCCGGCTCGTGCAGCAGGCTTGCGGCCATCGCGAGGCGCTGCTTGTAGCCGTTGGGCAGGTCGCCGCTGCGGGCGGCGGCGTCGAGGCCGAACTGGGCCAGCAGCGTGGCCACGCGCTGCCTCAGGGCCTGGCCGCGCAGGCCGTAGGCGCCGGCGAAGAACTCCAGGTTCTCGCGCACGCTGAGGTTGCCGTACAGCGCGAACTTCTGCGACACGTAGCCGATGCGCTGGCGGGCCTGCGCGCGGGCGCGCCGCAGGTCCACGCCGGCCACCTGCAGCTGGCCGCTGGTGGCCGGCAGCAGGCCGCACAGCATGCGGAAGGTGGTGGTCTTGCCGGCACCGTTGGGGCCGAGCAGTCCGAAGATCTCGCCGCGACCGACCTCGAAGGAGGTGCTGGCGACGGCGGTGAAATCGCCGAACCTGCGGACGAGATCGCGCACCTGGATCACCGGCGCCTGCCGGCCTGGCGCCTGTGCCGGTGGCCGCTCGACGAGCGCCGGAGGCGGCGCGACCGCAGCGGCGTCACGCGGGCGGGCGGGCGACGACGCCTGCGCCGCCAGCATCATCATGAAGGCGTCTTCCAGCTCGTGCGGACGCGTTCGCACCTGCGCCCCCTGCAGCAGGTCGCCGAGGGCGTCGGCGTCGGCCCCGGGCTGGCGGATGAAGCGCACGCCGTCGCCTTCGGGCACCGCATCGACGACACGGTCGCGCGCATCGATGAGGCGCGCCTGCAGGTCGCGCGCAGCGACGCCCGCGGGCGGTGCCGCGAGGAAGGTCAATCCCGTCGCGCGCTCCTTCAGGCGATCCGGCGGCCCCTCGGCCAGCACCACCCCCTGGTGGATCACGAACACCTGGGCACAGCGCTCGGCCTCGTCCAGGTAGGCCGTGCTGACGACGACGCTCAGCCGTTCTTCGTCGATCAGCTGCTGCAGGATCTGCCACAGGTCGCGCCGCGACAGCGGATCGACGCCGACGCTCGGCTCGTCGAGCAGCAGCAGCTGCGGCGAGCGGACCAGCGTGCAGGCCAGGCCGAGCTTCTGCTTCATGCCGCCCGACAGCTGGCCGGCCGGGCGGTCGGTGAAGCGGGCGAGGTCGGTCATCGCCAGCAGGCGCGCGAAGCGCGCGCGGCGCACCGCCGCCGGCACGCCGTGCAGGTCGGCATACAGGTCGAGGTTCTCCTGGACGCTCAGGTCTTCGTACAGGCCGAAGCGCTGCGGCATGTAGCTCACGCGGTCCTGCACCGACTGCGGGTCGGCGACCACGTCGGTGTCGAGCACGCGCAGCGTTCCCGCATCGGGCGTCAGCAGGCCGGCCACCATGCGCAGCAAGGTGGTCTTGCCGGCGCCATCGGGCCCGACCAGCGCGGTGAGCTGCCCCGCGTGCACCTGCAGCGCCAGGCCGTCGACCGCGACGATGCGGCCGCCCGCCGGCGCGGCGAAGGTCTTGCGCAAGGCCTGGGCGGCCACCGTGACGCGGCCGTCGGTCATGGCGGCGTCGCGGCGACCGACAACTGCACGGTCGCCGGCTGCCCCATGCGCAGCACGTCGGCGCTGTCGTCGATCCGGATGCGCACTTCGTAGACCAGGCTGGTGCGCAGCTCCTCGGTCTGCACCGATTTCGGCGTGAACTCCGCGATCGGCGACACGAAGGCCACCTGCCCCTGCAGGGCCTGCCCCGGCTGGCTGTCGGTGAGCACGCGTGCGGGCTGGCCGGGGCGCACCCGCCCGAGGTCCGGCTCGCCGATGTAGACCCGCACCCACTTGGGACCGCCGAGCGCCAGCGCGAAGACCGGCCGCTGCGGCGTCGCCATGTCGCCGGCTTCGAGCAGGCGCGAGCGCACCACCGCATCGGCCGGCGCCTTCAACTCGCCGAGGTCGATCTGGTGTCGAAGCAGCGCCAGCTGGGCCCGTGCGCCTTTCAACTGCGCCGCGGTGGCGGCCACGTCTTCCTGGCGGGCGCCGCGTTCGACCAGCTGCAGCGCTTGCGCCTGTTCGTTCGACCGGGCCCGCGCCACCTGCGCGGCGGCTTTGGCGCGATCCAGGTCCTGCGCACTGACGCCGCGCCCCTCGGTCGACGCCGCGACCTGTTGCAGCCGCACGAGTTCCTGCTCGGCACGCGCGGCGCCGACCTGCGAGGCGGTCGCGCGGCTGCGGGCCTGCGCGACTTCTTCCGGGCGCGCGCCGCGTTGCAGGCGCAGCAGGTTCTGCTGTTGCGCGTCGATCTGCGCTTCGGCCTGGTCGGCCTGCAGGCGCAGCGTGCTGACGTCGAGTCGCGCCAGCACCGCGCCGGCCTGGACGCGATCGCCTTCCTGGACCCGCAGCTCGGCGACGCGCCCGCTGCCGTCGAACGCGAGCGAGACTTGCCGGATGTCGACGTTGCCATGCAGCTCCAGCACCCCGCTGTCGCGCGCCGGGCGGTGATGCCGCCACCACAGGCCGGCGGCCAGCAGCGCGACGGCCAGAATGGCAACGAGAATGAGCGGCTTCTTCATCGGCGTGTGGCCACGGCAAGAGGAACAGGCTGACCGGAACGGGCTTACTTTAAATGCAATTTAGACTAAATTCAATGCTGCTTCAAGGGCCGCAGCCGACGCCATGACGAAGACGCCACCACGTCGCAGCACGCGGGTCGACGGCGACCAGACCTACGCCCGCATCCTCGAAGCCGCGGGGCCGCTGTTCGCGGCGACCGGTTTCGCCGAGACGACCAGCAAGTCGATTGCCGCCGCCGCCGGCGCCGATGTCGCGTCGATCAACTACCACTTCGGCAGCCGCAACGGGCTGTACCAGGCCGTGCTGGCCGAGGCCCATCGGCGGCTGATCCGGCTCGACACGCTGCAGGACATCGCCGGCAGCGGCCTGCCGGCGTCAGACAAGCTGGCGCGGCTGATCGACACCTTGCTGGCCGCCACGACCGGCGAGCATGGCTGGCCTGCGCGCGTGCTGGCGCGGGAGGTGCTGGCGCCGACGTCGAACGCCCGCCTGCTGCTGGATGCGGAGATCGAGCCGAAGCTGGTCGTGGTGCAGGGCGTGCTGAGCGAGGTGTCGGGCATCCCGCTCGGCGACCCGGCGCTGTTGCGCTGCATGGTGAGCGTGGCGGCGCCGTGCCTGATGCTGCTCGTGGCCGGCAACGGCCTGCCGGGGCCGATCCGGCCGGTGCTGAGCGGTTCATCGGCCGATCTGGCGGCCCACCTGCATGCGTTCGCGCTGGCGGGCTTGCATGCGGTGGGCCAGCAGTACCGGGACCGGCCGCGCCGCAAGAAGAAGGCGCCGTGACGGCCGGTCAGTGCGACGTGACCCAGGCCGGCTCGCGCGGTGGCGGCGGCATCGCGAAGCTCGATTTCAGCCGCGCCACCTCGGCGCGCGGGCTGAGCCCGAAGAAGCGCTTGAACTCCCGGCTGAATTGCGACGCGCTTTCGTAGCCGACCGCGACGCTGGCCGCCGCCGCCGTCAGTTCGTTTCGCAGCATCAGCAGGCGTGCCTGGTGAAGGCGCACCGACTTGAGGTACTGCACCGGAGAGCTCTGCGTGACGGTGCGGAAGTGGGCGTGGAAGGTCGGGATGCTCATGCCTGCCTCGCGGGCCAGGCGGTCGACGCTCAGGCGTTCGGCAAACGACGCGTGGATGCGCCGCACCGCCTTGGCAATCTTGCCGAACTGGCCCTGGCTCGCCAGCGCGGCGCGCATCGACGCCCCCTGTTCTCCGGTGAGAACCCGGAAGTAGATCTCGCGCACGATCGCCGGCCCGAGCAGCACGGACTCCACCGGCGAGCTCATCGCTTCGAGGAAGCGCAGGACGGTCCCTGCCAGCGCATCGTCCATCGGCGTCGAGAACATGCCGACCGGCGCGGACCGTGGGCTTGCGGTGAGTTCGTCGACCTGCAACGCGAGGGCGGCCAGCACGGTGAGGTCGAGGCTGAAGTAGATCGCGAGCAGCGGCTCGTCGGCGCTGGCGTCGGTCTCCATCGTGAACGGCACCGGCACCGACACCGCCAGGTAGTGCTGCGCATCGTAGAGGTAGACCTGCTCGGCCCAGTAGCCGCGCTTGCGCCCCTGGCAAACGATGACGATCCCGGGCTCGTACAGCACCGGGGTCGAGGCCAGCGGGCGATCGGAGCGCAGCAGGCGCACGTCCGGCAGGGCCGTCAGCGTGTAGCCCTCGCGAGGGGCGAGTCGTTTCAACAGCGCAACCATGCGGGCCTGGCGTGATATCCCCATGCAGCGTACTGTGCATCAACCAGGTCGAAGCTGCCATCGGCAGCCGCGGCCTGCTCATAGGAACAGGCAAGCATGGCAGAGGATTGCGGCTGGCTCCGCCGGCCGCCCGATTCCAGAATCCACCCATGCAAAACACCAGGACATTCTTCATCACCGGCGTCAGCAGCGGCTTCGGCCGTGCCCTCGCCAACGCTGCGCTGCAGGCCGGCCACCGGGTCGTCGGAACGGTGCGCAGCGCGCAGGCGGCGACCGAGTTCGAACGGCAATTCCACGGCAAGGCGCATGCGAGGCTGCTCGACGTGACGCAGTTCGACGCGGCTGCACCACTCGCCGCGGCCATCGAGGCGGAGATCGGGCCGGTGGACGTCGTGATCAACAACGCGGGCTACGGCCACGAGGGCATCCTCGAGGAATCGTCCCTCGACGAGATGCGCCACCAGTTCGACGCGAACGTGTTCGGCGCGGTCGCGGTGATCAAGGCCTTCCTGCCCTTCATGCGGCAGCGCCGGCGCGGCCACATCGTCAACATCACGTCGATGGGCGGCTACATCACGATGCCCGGGATCGCGTACTACTGCGGCAGCAAGTTCGCGCTCGAAGGCATCTCCGAGACGCTGGCGAAAGAGGTGAAGGGCTTCGGCATCGCGGTGACAGCCGTCGCGCCGGGTTCGTTCCGGACCGACTGGGCCGGCCGCTCGATGCAACGCAGCGCGCGTTCCATCGGCGACTACGACGCGTTGTTCGATCCGATCCGGCAATCGCGCATCGACAAGAGCGGCAGGCAGCCGGGCGACCCGGACAAGGCCGCGTCGGCGATCCTCGCACTGCTGGAGATGCCGGAACCGCCGGTGCACCTGCTGCTGGGCAGCGATGCGCTCGGGTTGGTGCGCTCGCAGCTGGAGGCGATGCAGGCGAGCCTGGCCCGCCATGAAGCGCTGACGCGCTCGACCGACACGGCCTGACGGCGCAGATCTACGCGTCGCCCGCGAGCAAGGACTGGTGCTGCACCGACCAGCGCCAGCCGACGTCGTCGTCGCGGGCGAACACCCAGACCTCGTCGTAGCAGTCTTCATCCCAGCGGCGCGTTGCCGCTTCGGCCACGCCCAATGCGCCCGCCAGCACCGGGATCTGCTCGTGGCGCCAGCAGAGCAGCACCGGCCCGTCGACGGCGAGCGCGCGGCGGATCACCTCGTGTTCACCGCCGTCGGAGCGATGCTCCGACTGCACCGGAATGCGCAGCGCCGCGGCGAGCGGTGCGACGGTCAGGGCAGGGCGCCGGGTGCGGCTGTGCGACGCCGCGGCAAAGATGCTGGCCGGCGGCGCGATGCCGGGCTGTCGCGACGAACTCGTCCGCGACGCGAAGTAGGGCACGAGGGCGCCGGCGCGCTGCCATCCGCGCACCGACAGCCCCGCGGGGTCGGCCATACCGCGCTCGTCAACCGCGGTCTCGTCACCGCCGGGCCGGGGCTTCTCGGCATGGCGAATGACCATGACGAGGTGCGCCATGGCGGTGCAGCCTGCCGCTCAACGCGGCTTCGCGCTCAGGTGCTTCTCCACGTCCTTCGCGGCGGTACCGACTTCCTTCACCGCGGCTTTCAGCCGGTCCGGGCTCACGTTGAGCTTCTTCGCCCAGTCGCGCAGTTCGTAGTCTTCGTTGACGTTGATGCGGGTGCGATCCTGCCCGCCCGCCTTGCTCTTGTCGTCAGCCATGTGTGCTCCTGGTCTGTCCACGCCCGAACGCCGGGACATTGCCTGCATGGTGGTCAAGGACGAGGCTGCACGGCGCAGGACAAGGCCGCAATCGCGTGACGGCATCGTCCGACAGACCGAAGGGCCGTGCTCCCACAACCAGGGGCTGCTCGCCGCGCAAGACTCGCGCGATGAAGATCGCGACCTACAACATCAACGGCGTGCGCGGGCGCCTGCCGTCGCTGCTGGCGTGGCTGGCGTCCGATCAGCCGGACGTCGTCTGCCTGCAGGAGCTGAAGACCTCGCAGGCCACGTTCCCGCGCGCCGAACTGGAAGCGGCCGGCTATGGCGCGATCTGGAGCGGCGAGAAGGCGTACAACGGCGTGGCCATCCTCGCGAAGGGCGAGCAGCCGATCGAGACCCGCCGCGGCCTGCCGGGCGACGCGAAGGATGTGCAGAGCCGCTACATCGAGGCGGCGGTGAACGGCGTGCTGGTGGCCTGCCTCTACCTGCCGAACGGCAACCCGCAACCCGGGCCGAAGTTCGACTACAAGCTGGCGTGGTTCGAACGGCTGATCGAGCATGCGGCATCGCTGGTCGACCGGGCCGAACCCGTGGTCATCGCAGGCGACTACAACGTCGTGCCGACCGACGACGTGAACGACATCTACAACACCCGCTCGTGGCTGAAGGATGCGCTGCTGCAGCCGCAGAGCCGCGCGGCCTACTTCCGCCTGCTCGACCAGGGCTGGACCGACGCGCTCGCGAAGAAGCGCCCACGCGAACCGCTGTACACCTTCTGGGACTATTTCCGCCAGCACTGGCAGCGCAACGCCGGGCTGCGCATCGACCACCTGCTGCTGAACGCCAGCGCGGCGAAGCGGCTGAAGGCGGTCGGCGTCGACCGGGCCTTGCGCGGCTTGCCGAAGGCCAGCGACCACGCGCCCGCGTGGATCACGCTGACGCGGAGCCGGGGGAGCCGGACCCGATGAACCCGAAGGCCTGATCGCTGTCCGGTTCAGGCCGGCATCAGCGCGCCGCCAGCGCCTGCGCCAGGTCTGCTGGCGGGGCGGCTTCGGGCCAGGTCGGCACGCCCTCGGGCAGCGTCAGCCACGGCTGTTTCCGCTTCACCCAGATGTGGGCAGCGATGTGCAGTTCATCGCTTCGGTCCAGCGTGCCAGCGCGCACCACCGCGATGCCCGGCCGGGCACTGTTCGAGTTGTAGATGCGGGTGTGGCAGGTGCCGCAGATCCGCTGCGTCGAGATCCTGCCGCTGGGCGTCGTGAACTCGAAGATCACTACCGGACCGGTCACGTCCAGCGCTGCCTCGGGCACGAAGGCCTGCTGGCTGAAGGCGCTGCCGCTCCAGGTCTGGCAGTCGCTGCAGTGGCAGGCATACGTCGGCGGAAGCGCGTCCAGCGCGAGCGTGTAGCGCACTGCGCCGCACCGGCATCCACCTCGAATCCCGCTCATCGCGACCGCCTCTCATGCTTCGGATGGCCGCGATTTGAACGTCAATGCCCGGGCACCGTCAATGGCTGGGCACACCGGTTGCCGCCGCATCGCATGCACCGGTCGCCCGGTGCGCCACTCCAGGGACTTGCGCCATGCATTCGCTTCACTTCACACGTCTTCTCGCGTTGCTTGCGGCCGCCGTTGCCGCAGTTTCCGCCCCGGCCCAGCAAGGCGACGGCACGCAGGAGCGCATCCGCGCCAACGTCTTCAAGCCCGCCAAGGTCAACGCGACGCCGGATCGCATCGCCGCGTTGAAGCTGCCGAAGGGCTTCAAGGTGTCGGTATTCGCCGATGGGCTGAAGAACGCCCGCATCGTCGCGGTCGCGCCTGACGGCACGGTTTACCTGAGCCGGCGCGACCAGGGCGACGTGCTGATGCTGAAGGACGCCAACGGCGACGGCCATGCCGATGGCCCGCCGGTCAAGGTGGCCAGCCGGCCGGGCGCGCATGGCCTGGCCATCCACGACGGCAAGCTCTACCTCGCGACGGTGAAGGAGATCTTCGTCGCGCCGATCCAGCCCGACGGCACGCTCGGCGCGGTCGAGATGATCGTCGGCGACCTGCCCGATGCCGGCCAGCATGCCAACCGCACGATCGCGTTCGGGCCGGACAACATGCTGTACATCAGCGTCGGCTCCACATGCAATGCCTGCAACGAGAGCAACCCGGAGAACGCCACGTTGTTGCGGGCGTCGGCCGACGGCAGGAGCCGCACGATCTTCGCGACCGGCCTGCGCAACACCATCGGCTTCGGCTGGCATCCCGCCACCGGCGAGCTGTGGGGCATGGACCATGGCATCGACTTCCTCGGCGACGAGGTGCAGCCCGAGGAACTGAACCGGATCGAGGCTGGCCGGCAATACGGCTGGCCGCACGTCTGGGGCGCGGGCGAGTTCAACCCGCAGAGCACGCCGGTCGGCGACATCGGCAAGGCGCAATGGAAGGCGCTGAGCACGCCGATGGCGATGGGCTACACGGCACATGCGGCGCCGATGCAGATGGTGTTCTACCCGGGCGGCTCGTTCCCGGCGGAGTACACCGGCGATGCGTTCGTCACGATGCGCGGTTCATGGAACCGCAACCCGGCGTCCGGCTACGAGATCGTGCGGATCCGCTTCTCGAACGGCGCGCCGCAGCGCTTCGAGCCGTTCGCGACCGGCTTCCTGACCGACGGCGGCAGGACGCACATCGCCCGGCCGGTGGGCCTCGCGGTGGCGAAGGACGGCGCGCTGTTGATGGCCGACGATGCGAATGGCGTGCTGTACCGCATCGCCTACACGGGCGCGTCATCGGCCGCTGCTGCGGCGGCGACGCCTCCCGACGGGCCGATGCGGGCCCAGGCCACGCGCGGCATCGGCGTGCCGCTCGCGAAAGACCGCGATGAAACCCGCGCCACGGCAGCGATGACCGTGTCGTCCGTGAGCTTCGGCCCGGGTGCTGCGGTGCCACTGAAGCACAGCGAGTACGCCGACGGCCTCTCGCCGCACCTGCAATGGACGCCGGTGCCGAACGCGAAGTCCTACGCCATCGTGATGGAAGACCCCGACGCGAAGCCGATCACGCCCTTCGTTCACTGGCTCGCCTGGAACATCCCGGCCAGCACGCTGATGCTGCCCGAAGGCCTGCAGGAGCAGCCGCGCCTCACCGATCCGGACGGCATGTTGCAAGGGCGCACAAGCCGCGGTTCACCGGGCTACTACGGGCCGCGGCCGCCGGTGGGCGACCCGCCGCACCACTACCACGTCCAGGTCTTCGCACTCGATTCGACGCTCGAGGTGCAGCCGGGAGCCGACCGCGACACGCTGCTGGCGGCGATGAAGGGGCACGTGCTGGCGAAGGGCGAGCTGGTCGGCGAGTTCCAGCAGACCGTGAAGCCCCTCAGGTAGCCGAAGGGCTTCACGGAGCTTGCCGTCAATGCGCGCTGCCCGGCTCGGCCATCTTGCGGTGCTGCTCCGCGAGCACCGATGCGGGCGTGACGCCGGCCAGCGCGACCTGCACCTTGTTCTTCCAGCCGGCGACGACATCGCCTTCGCCGGCCTGCATCGCCTCGAAGCCCAGCTTCGCGACGTCGGCCGGATCGGCCTTGCTGTCGGTCGCGACCTTGGTGTCGAGCATGTCGGCGCGGGCGAAGAATTCCGTGTCGGTGGGGCCGGGCATCAGGCAGGTCACCGTGACGCCGGTGTCCTTCAGCTCGTTGCGCAGCGCCCACGAGAACGAATCGATGAAGGCCTTGCTGCCGTTGTAGACCGCCTGGAAGGTGCCGGGCATGAAGCCGGCGATCGAACCGGTGATCAGGATCTTTCCGCGGCGGGCTTCCCTCATGCGCACGCCGACCTCGTGGATCAGGCAGACGGTGCCGGTGATGTTGGTGTCGATCACGTTGCGGATGTCGTCCAGCGTCTGCTCGAGGAAGGCGCGGCCCAGGCCGTGGCCGGCGTTGGCAAGCAGCGCGTCGACCGGCCGGCCGCCGATGGCCGACAGCAGGGTCTCGACGCCGGCGCGCGTGGCCAGGTCTGTCTGCACGGTGGTGACCTGGGCGCCGAGCCGCTGCACGGCGTCGGATGCCGGCTGCAGATCGCGGTCGGCGGCGAGGATCAGGTCGTGGCCGTTCTTCGCGCACTGCTTGGCGAGTTCGAGCCCGATGCCGGACGATGCGCCGGTGACGACGGCGAGGGGATGAGCGAGGGTGGTGGTCATGGCGACTCCTGTTGAACAAGGACACGAGTGCGCCATGCTCGGCCTCGGTGCCCGGCCTGTGAGTCAGGCGGATGGGCGTCTGCGGGTAGGAGAGTTCAACCCCGCATGCAGGATCGGTGCGGCGCACGGCTCGCAGTGAATCGACCGACACATCCCTCGCACCATGGCCACCACGACCCCCCCACGCAAGCGCACCGGCAAGCTCTCGGAGCCGTCCGTCGAGGCGAGCCCGACCGTGCTGCTGATGGTGGACTTCATCAACCCGCTGTCGTTCGACGGCGCCGAGCAGCTCGCGCCCTGCGCGTTGCGTGCCGCGGCCGCTACCGCGCGCCTGCGGCGCGAACTGGCGGCGCGCAGCAAGCGCATGCCGCTGTGCATCTATGCGAACGACAACTACGGCGTCTGGCGATCCGACTTCAAGGCCTTGTGGCTGCGTTGCTCGCGGATGCCGGGAGAAGCCGGGCGCATGGCGCGGATCCTCAAGCCGAAGCCCGGCGACTGCACCGTGCTGAAGCCGCGCCATTCGGCGTTCTACGAGACGCCGCTCGACATCCTGCTGCGCCAGGTCCGGTGCAAGCGGCTGATCGTGACCGGCCTCGCCGCCGACAGCTGCGTGCTGTTCACCGCGATGGATGCGTATGTGCGCGGCTACGAGCTGTGGGTGCCATCGGACTGCGTCGCCAGCGAAACGGCCGAGGCCGCGAGCTACGCGCTGGGCCACATGGAACGCGTGCTGAAGGCGGCGGTCAGCCCGGCGTTCCAGCCGCAGGCCCACGCCACGCCCGGGGCATCGCTGCGGGCCCGTCAGGCCAGCCAGGCCGGAGGCACCTCGGTCATGGCGGCAAGCGGCCGGGCTTCGTGAGCAGCATGCTGCAACGCGGCATCTTCCGACGGAAACTCGCCCTCGAGCAGCATCGTCCGCTCGTAGGTGTTTTCGCCCTGGTCCCACCACGCGGTCAGCTCAGCCTCCCAGCGGCCGTTGCCCACGGGGTGTGCGGCCGGCCGCAATGTCATGGCCTTGCCTTCGATGTCCTGCGCGGGGTCGCCCCCGGTCTTGCCGTCAGTCATGGCCTTGGCGGACGTTGTCCAGCGCGGTATCGCTTTGCTCCTTCTGCCGGCGTGCGCTGTCGCGTGCCGCGTCGCCGTCTTGCGCGGTCTCGCCTGGCGCTCTGGTCAGTTCGTCGCCGCTGCCCGGCTTGTCCGGTTGCAGCGGTTCGGCCCGCGGCGGCTTGCGCGCGGAAGGGGTGCGGTCCTGGTTCATGCGGTGCCCTCGCAGGTTGCAGGCCACCCGGCGTGGGCGGCCCTTGCCGCAATCGGGCAAGCGGCGTTCCTGACCGGCCGACAGCAGGTATGGTTCAGGCGATGAAACACAGCGAACCCGATTTCCTTCACCACCTGCGCGCCGAGCTGTCGAACGGTCGCATCTGGTTCGACCGCGCCATCGTGCTCGGCTACGCGGTGGCTGCCGGCCTGTCCGTCGTGGCCTTCACGCTCGCGAGCGACGCGGTCTCCGGCCTGTTTCTGCAGTACCACCGCGGCTGGCCGTGGGCCGTGCTGCTGACGACGCCGCTGCTCACGGCCGGCATCGTCTGGCTCACGATCCGCTGGTTCCCGGGCGCCTCGGGGTCCGGCATTCCGCAGATCAAGGCGGCGCTGGACCCGGCGCTGCCTGAAGAGCGCCGCGCGCTGTTCGCGTCGCTGCGCCTGACCGTGGCCAAGATCGGCCTCGGCGTCGCAGGCTTCGCGGCCGGCCTGTCGATCGGCCGCGAAGGGCCGTCGGTGCAGGTGGCCGCCGGCGTGATGCAGGACGCCCGGCGCTGGCTCTCGCCCGGCACGGCGATCGACGGCCGCGCGCTGCTGGTGGCCGGCGGCGCGGCCGGCATCGCGGCGGCCTTCAACGCCCCGCTGGCCGGCGTGGTGTTCGCGATCGAGGAGCTGTCGGGCCGGCTCGAAGCGCGCTCCAGCGGGCTGATCATCACCGCCATCGTGCTGGCCGGCCTGGTGGGCGTGTCGGTGTTCGGCAATGCCAGCTACTTCGGCGTGATCAGGGTGCCGCGGCTCGGCTGGGATGCGCTGTGGCCCGGGCTGCTGGTCACGCTGCTGAGCGGCGCGGCCGGCGGGCTGTTCGCACGGCTGCTGATCGCGTCGTTGACCGGTGCGCCGGGCCGCCTGAATGCGCTGCGGGCGCGCTTTCCGGTGCGCTTCGCGGCCGCCGGCGGGCTGGCGGTGGCCGTCATCGGGCTGGTGTGCGGCGGTGTCACGTTCGGCGCCGGCTCCGAGGCGGTCAAGCAGATGCTGAACGGGCACGACGAACTGACGCCGCTGTACACCGGGCTGAAGTTCATCGCCACCTGGCTGACCGCCTGGTGCGGCGTGCCGGGCGGCATCTTCGCGCCGTCGCTGGCCATCGGCGCCGGCATCGGCGATGCGGTGGCCCGGCTGGCCAGCAGCGAGCTCGGGCCGGCGCTGATCGCGATGGGCATGGCCGGCTTCCTGGCTGCCGTCACGCAGGCGCCGCTGACCGCCTTCATCATCGTGATGGAGATGGTCGACGGCCACTCGATGGTGCTCAGCCTGATGGCCTCGGCGATGCTGGCCAGCCTGGTGTCGCGCATGATCAGCCGGCCGCTCTACGACACGCTGGCGCACCACATGGTCGACAAGGCCGTCACTTCAGCTTGATGACGACCTTTCCCTTGGCCCGACCGGACACGACATGGGCGATCGCGTCGTTCGTGGCGGCGAACGGAAAGACCTTGTCGATCACCGGCCGGATGGCGCCGGCTTCGATCAGGCGGGTGATCTGCTGCAGCTGGCTGCCATCGGCCTTCATGAAGAGAAAGGCGTAGCCGATCCCGCGCGCCTTCGCCCGGCGCCGGACGCCGAAGCTCAACAGCCGCATCACCAGCTTCACGAAACCGGGTGCCGCGATGTCCCTGCCGAACTCCGGATCGGGCGGCCCGGAGATGGAGATCAGCTTGCCGCCGGCCTTCAGCACCCGAAGGGATTTCTCGAGCGTCTTGCCGTCCTGGCTGTTCAGCACCACGTCCTGCTCGCGCAGCACGTCTTCGAAGTCCTGCGTCCTGTAGTCGACGACGACATCGGCGCCCAACCTCTTCACGAGCGCGATGTTCGCCGCGCTCGTCGTGGTCGCGACCGTCGCGCCGAGGTGCTTGGCCAACTGGATCGCGAAGGTGCCGACGCCGCCGGAGCCGGCCTGGATGAAGACCTTCTGCCCCTTTTTGAGCGAGGCCTTCTCGACCAGCGCCTGCCACGCGGTCAGCCCCACCAGCGGGATCGACGCCGCTTCCTCCATCGTCAGGCCCTGGGGCTTGAGCGCCAACGAGGCTTCCTTGACCGGCACGAACTCGGCGAAGGTGCCGATGCGGAAATCGTCCGTGCGCGCATAGACCTCGTCGCCCGGTTTGAACTGCCGCACCCGCGGTCCGACCTTGACCACGACGCCGGCGACGTCGTGGCCGAGGACCAGCGGCATCCGATACGGCAGGATCAGCTTGAACTCGCCGTCGCGGATCTTGGCGTCGAGCAGGTTCACGCCGGCGGCATGGACCTCGACCAGGACTTCGTCGTCGCGCAGCGCCGGGGTCGGCAGTTCCGCCAGTTTCAGGGCGCGCTGTTTGCCGTAGCGCTCGAGGATGAATGCTTTCATGGGGTTCCTTGCAGTGAATTTCGAATGACGATCATCATGTGTTCAGGCGAAAAAAACCGGACCCGCGTGCGGATCCATCTGCCGACGGGGCTCAAGGGCTCAGTCGCTTCAGCGCCGTCTGGCGCAGGTCGTGAGACAACGCGGGGTCATCGACGGCGCGGGCCAGCAGCATGGCACCGACCATCGTCGAGATGGTGACGAGCGCGCGCTCGTGGGCCGCGGGCTGTCCCCAGTCGGGCAACTGGCGCGCCAGCAGGTCGATCATTTCCTTGATGTACCGGGTGGTCGCGCGACGCACTTCCGGCGCCTGGCGCGAGGTCTCCGACCCCAGCGCGACCAGCGGGCAGCCTCGTTCGGCGTTCTCCAGGTGCTCGCTGGAAAGATAGGCCCCGAGCATCGACGCCAGCGCCAGGTCGGCCGGCACGCTGGCCACCACGTCGGCCGCCGCCGCGGACGACTCCGCGCAGGCCTGCGCCGACGCTTCGGCCAGCATGGCTTCGCGGGAAGCGAAGTGGGCGTAGAACGCGCCGTGCGTCAGCCCGGCCTCTTTCATGATGTCGGCGACGCCGGTGCCGTCATAGCCGCTGCGGCGGATGGCACGGGCGGCCACCGCCACGATGCGCTCGTGCGTGGCCTCCTTGGCGGCGGCTCGGGCGCTGGTCGTCGAATTTCGCATGACGATCATCATACACAATTGATCGCTGGCCTGCAATGCGATTTCGCGCAGGACCTGGAAGCCGCGTTGCCGATGCTGCTGCGGAGCCTGTCGCCGGACTGAGGGACCGGCGACAGCCCGGCTAGCGCGGCGACGTCCCGCCGGCGATCCGATCGAGCGTCGCCACCGCGTCGTTCGGCAGGCGCAGCTCGGCCGCCGCCAGGTTCTCGCGCAGGTGCCCGACCGACGACGTGCCCGGGATCAGCAGGATGTTCGGCGCGCGTTGCAGCAGCCACGCGAGCGCCACCTGCATCGGCGTCGCGCCGAGGGCGTTCGCCACCTCGGACAGCGCCGTCGACTGCAGCGGGCTGAAGCCGCCGAGCGGGAAGAACGGCACGTAGGCGGTGCCGTGCCGCGCCAGCTCGTCGACCAGCGCGTCGTCGTCGCGGTGCGCGAGGTTGTACAGGTTCTGCACGCAGGCGATCGTGCAGACCTTCCGGCCGTCGGCCACCTGGGTCGGCGTCACGTTGCTCAGGCCGATGTGGCGCACCAGGCCCCGCTGCTGCAATTCGGCCAGCGCGCTGAGCGGCTCTTCGAGCGAGCCCTCGACCGGCCCGTGCACGTCGAGCATGCTGCGCAGGTTGACGACCTCCAGCACATCGAGGCCGAGGTGGCGCAGGTTGTCGTGCACCGCCTGTGTCAGCTGCTGGCGCGAGAGGGCCGGGTTCCACGAGCCGTCGTCGCCGCGCAGCGCGCCGACCTTGGTGACGATGACCAGGTCGTCGCGGTACGGGTGCAGCGCCTCGCGGATGATCTGGTTGGTGATGTGCGGGCCGTAGAAGTCGCTGGTGTCGATGTGGTTCACGCCGCTGTCCACCGCGGCGCGCAGCACCGCGACCGCGCCGGCCCGGTCCTTCGGCGGACCGAAGACGCCCTTGCCGGCGAGCTGCATCGCGCCGTAGCCCAAGCGGGTGACGGCACGTGTGCCGAGCTTGAATGTTCCTGCCTTGTTGATGTCGGTCATGGTCGTTTCCTTTCGTGTGACCACGAATCTATCGGCCATCGACTGCAACGATAAGATGGCTCAATCGGCACAGGCTGTACGGAATCTCGAACAATGGCGGTCGACCTCGGTGATCTCACGGCCTTGTTGGCCGTTGCGCGGGCAGGGGGGTTCCGCGACGCGGCGCGCGCCACCGGCAGCAGCGCGTCGAGCCTCAGCGAGGCCGTGCGCCGGCTCGAAACCCGGCTCGGCGTGCGGCTGCTGCACCGCACCACCCGCAGCGTGGCGCCCACCGAAGCCGGCGCGCGGCTGATCGATCGGCTGGAACCGGCGCTGGTCGAGGTCGAAGCGTCGCTCGACGTGGTCAACGGCTTTCGCGACCGGCCGGCCGGCACGCTGCGGCTGAACGTGCCGATCAGTGCGGTGCGGCTGGTGCTGCCGCGCATCGTGCCGGCGTTCCTCGCGGCCTACCCCGACATCCGCCTCGACATCGTGGCCGAAGACAGCTTCGTCGACGTGCTGGCCGCCGGCTGCGACGCCGGCATCCGCTACGACGAGCGGCTCGAGCAGGACATGATCGCGGTGCCGATCGGCCCGCGAGTGCAGCGCTTCGCGGCGGCGGCCTCGCCGGCGTACCTCGACCGCTGCGGCCGCCCCGAGCATCCGCGCGAGTTGCTGGCCCACGCCTGCCTGCGCGGCCGCTTCAGCAGCGGCGCGATGCCGCCGTGGGAGTTCGAGCGCGACGGCGAACTGCTGAAGGTCGACCCCACCGGTCCGCTGGTCGTGCGCCTCGGCGCGGCCACCGACCTGGCGGTCGACGCCGCGGTGGCCGGCACCGGCGTGATCTACCTGTTCGAGGACTGGTTGCGGCCGGCGCTCGACAGCGGCGCGCTCGAACCGGTGCTGCAGCCGTGGTGGCCGTCGTTCACCGGTCCGTTCCTCTACTACCCGAGCCGGCGCTACCTGCCGGCGCCGTTGCGCGCGTTCGTCGATTTCATCGGCGGGAAGCGGCCGGAGGCTGCCGCGGTTCCCTGACAATGCTGCCGATGAAAGCAGCCCACGCGCTCGCCGTGCTGACGGCGCTTCTCGCTTCAGCGTGCTCGCCTTTCGAGGACCGGGTGTCCGCGACGATCGGCGCAGCGGCGCGTGCCGAGCACGCGCAGGAGATCCGCATCGCGTCGATCACCGATTTCAAGTGGGACACGATGCTCGTGTTCGACGCCTACGCGCCGCGTGCCTACGTCTGCCAGGCGCTGGCGGTGCCGGCCGGCGACTGCGCCAGCGTGGTCCCGTTCGAGTCGGTCGACGACGGCATCATGAGCCTGGCCTTCGTCTCGGACGGGAAGGTGGTGCGCTACGTCCGGCATGGCCGCCGCAACGGCGACTTCGCGCCGAGCCCGAAGGGGCAGGCGATCCCGGCGTCGAAGGCGGTGTTCAAGGTCGTGCTGTCGGATCCCGAACCCGATGGCCGGCGCCGGGTCCGGCTGGTGTTGAGCGAGGCCTGACGGCCCTCAGCCGCGCGACTGGATCATCTTCCAGCCGTTCCCCGACGGATCGCGGAAGCCGGCATCCACCGTGCCGTAGCGCTCGATCGGCTCCTGCGTGAACTCCACGCCGCGGCCGAGCATGCGGTCATAGGCGGCACGGCAATCGTCCACCTTCAGTACCAGCGGCGGCATGCCGCCCTTGGCGACGATCGCGCGCAGTGCCTGCGCGGTCTCGGCGTCGTGCACCGGCGCGCCGGGCACGCTCAGCCCGAGCTGGAACGACGGCTGGTCCGGGTGCTGCACCGTGAGCCAGCGGTAGTCGCCGTTGCGCACGTCGGTGTGGACGCGAAAGCCGATCTTGTCGACATAGAACTTGAGCGCTTCATCCTGGTCGCGCACATACAGGCTGACCACCTCGATGCCTTGGGTCATGGAACTTCCTTTTCGCCGGAGCTGTTGCTGAAGGCGTCGTTTATAGCGGCCACCTCCCGCCGCCGCTTCTCCGAAACTGCGATCGTCAGGTCCGGCCGGTGCGCCGCGCCCAGCACGCAGGCGGGCACGCGGCCGGGCTCCTGCACTGCCGCCCGCGCGCGCGAACGCACCGCGCTCGGGCTCTCGCCGGTGATGTCGCGGAAGGTCCGTCCGAAGGTGCCCAGGCTCTCCCAGCCGGTCTGGAACGCGATCTCGGTGATCGGCAGTTCGGTCTCGCGCAGCAGCGCGGTCGCCCGCTCGATGCGCCGCGTCAGCAGGTAACGGTGCGGCGGCGTGCCGAAGGCCTGCTTGAACGAGCGCGCGAAATGCGCCTCGGAGACCTCGCTGACGCGGGCCAGCCGCTCCACCGGCCAGGCCTCGTGCGACGCGGCGTCCATGCGGTCCTTCGCGCGCAGCAGGCGGCGCAGCAGCTCGGGGTCCTGGCTTGGCGACAGCTCACTCATGCGGCGGCATTGTGCCGCCCTGCGGGAGCGCTCGCCGGCTCATCCATCGCCATGCGGATCGCGAGCGCGCCGAGCAGCAGCGCCACGCCCAGCAGCCCGGTGCCGGCCCACCACTGCTGGTCGACCAGGTAGTTCACGCACAGCCGGCTCTCGCTCTCGCGGTACAGCAGCCCGGCGGTCGCCATCATCCAGGCCAGGTTGAACAGCACGAACAGCCGCAGCTCGCGGGGCCAGCGCTGCAGCGCACGCGCCAGCACGGCGCCGGCCGCCAGCCAGTTCAGCGCCTTCGCGAGTGCGATCCAGGGGTCCAGCAGCGCCAGGTCGAGCGCCACCGGCAGCATCCAGAGCGCGCTGGTGAGCATCACCAGCACCGCGCTCGACAAACCCTCGACATCCCAGCGTGAATCGCGGCCTGCCGCGCGCGGCCGCTGCGCGGCGGCGGCCCAGCCGACGGCGAGCAGCAGCGGAAACTCCACCAGCATGTGCAGCGCCATGCTCGCTTCCAGCAGGTGACGCAGCGGCGGCGCGAGCAGCAGCGGCACCGCCACGGCGAGCACCGCGATGCGAGAGATGTTCGGCGCTTGGTTCACGGTGCGGCCTCTGCCAGGCGCTGTGCCGCCGCGAGCGCCTGCGGCCAGTCGTCGTAATCGAACACCTCGCGCAGCCGGCCATTGCCGTCGAGCAGGTGGATCGCGCCGTTGTGCACATAGCCGCCGAAGCCGTCAGGCACCGCGACCACGCCGAGCTCGCCCAGCAGGCGTTGCGAATCGGCGGCTGCCGGCACGCCGATCCACCACTGCGCCGGCGCGGCGTGGTGCTGCGTGGCGTAGCCGGCCAGCGCGGGCACGTCGTCGCGCGCGGTGTCGAACGACAACGACAGCAACTGCACCGGTGCTTCGCTGCGCGCCAGTTCCTCCTGCATGCGCTGGTATTCCGAACCCAGTGCCTGGCAGATGCCCGGGCAGCGGGTGTAGATGAAATCGACAAGGAAGGCGCGCGGCGCCGCGCCCTGCGCCCACAGCGTGCGCCGGCTGCCGTCGCTCAGCGTCGCGGCGAGCGGCGAGGCCTGCAGCAGGCCCTGCTGCGCCTGCGCGCGCCGCAGCGATTCGAAGGTCCACAGCTCGAAGCCGTTGCTGATGCGTGCGATCGCGCCGATGAAATGCGCCAGCAGCACACTGCAGCACAGCAGCGTGGGCCACAGCGGCCGGTGCGGGGCGAGGGGAGGGGCGGGGCCGTTCACGTCCGTCGTCCACGCCGGCTCAGGGTGCGACCCACACGTCCGGCTCATGGCCGATGGCCACGCCGTCGCGCATCACGAACTTCGGGAACTCGCCGAAGAAGCCGTGGAACAGGTTGCGGCCGATGCCGTGCGCAGTGCGCTGGAGTTCTTCGGCGACCTCGCTCGAGAACAGCCGGTCGGTGTGGCGGTGCCACAGCGTGATCCAGCGCAGGAAGTGCTCGGGCCGCACGCCGTCGATCGCCATGTGCTTGCCGTACACGTTGCCGCGGAAGGTTCGCGTGCCCAGCATCACCGTGCTCCAGAACTCGACCAGCCGATCGAGGTGCACGCTCCAGTCGTCGCCGATCACCCGGTTGAACACCGGCGCGAGCAGGTCGTCGCGCCGCACGTCGGCGTAGAAGTCGTGCACCAGGGTCTCGACGCCGGCGCGGTCCAGCGCGTGGGCGCTCAGGTCTTCACTCATGAGGGGGAAGCTCCTTGTCGCCCGCGAAGCTCTCGCTGCGGGCCTGGGTCTGTTCGCGCACCTGGGCCACGGTGGCGGCCGTCACGGCCGCCGCGCTGTTGCCCCATTGGCTGCGCACATGGCTCAGCACCGCGGCGATCTGCGCGTCGCTCAGCTGGGCCTTGAAGGCGGGCATCGCGCCGTTGTAGACCGTGCCCTTCACCGTCACCGCGCCGGTGATGCCGTGCAGCACGATCGCGGCGGCCGTCGTGTCCTTGCCGGCCACCCATTCGCTGCCAGCCAGCGGCGGGAACACGCCGGGCAGGCCGAGACCGGTCGGCTGGTGGCAGGCGGCGCACAGCGACGCATAGAGCGCGCCGCCATCCACCGCGGCGCCGGCGGTCTTGGCCTCGCCTTCGAGGTCGGCGCGGCTGCGGCCATCGCCCCAGGCCGACGGCGTGTCGATGTGCGAACCGGCGATGTAGACGACGCCGAAGCCCACCAGCAGCGTCACCAGCATCAGCAGCGGCCACGGGATCGGGTTGCGCTCCTCGTGCGGGTCGGGGTTCTCGCGCCGTTGTTGGGGGGGCGTGTTCGAGTCCATGGCTGTCCTCCTCGTCAGCGGGTCGTTGCGGAGGCCGCGGGTGCAGGCGCCGCCAGCACCGGGTAGCTGCGGTCCAGCGATTTCAGGTACGCGACCAGGTCGAGCGCTTCCCTGCTCGCGATCACCGCCTTGCCGCCGGGCGCATAGCCGGCCGGCACGCGGACCTCGACATCGCCGGGCTCGGGCTTGTCCTTCAGCTCGAACATGAACGGGTAGCTCGGCATGATGCTGCCGCGCACATAGGCGCGCGGCTGGAACAGGTGCCCCAGGTGCCACTGGTCGCTCGGCTGGCGCACGCCGATGTTCATCAGGTCGGGGCCGGTGCGCATCGTGCCGAGCAGGTGCGGCGCGTCGTAGGCATAGTCGCCGGCCACCGTCGCGCGGCCCCAGCCGCGCTGGAAGTCGGGTGCGAACTCGCGGGCCCGCGGCTGCTGCGAATGGCAGTAGACGCAGCCGTTGCGGATGTATTCCTCGCGGCCGCGCAGCTGGGCGCTGGTGTAGGGCTTCAGGCCGGCGACCGGCGGTGCGTCGCGCACCGTCATGTACGGGATCACGACCAGCGCGCTGGTCGCGATGCCCAGCATCGTCATGCCACCGGCGAGCAGGCTGACTTCGTTCTTCATGGCGTTGTCCGTTGAGGTGCTGCAGAGGGCATCAGGCGATTTCCAGGCGGGCCGGCGCGCCGCGCTGCGGCGACCGGTCCATCAGCAGCCGCACGAAATGCAGCACGAACACCAGGTGGCCGGCCACCATCAGCGCGCCGCCGATGCTGCGGCCCTTCAGGTAGGGCAGCGTCAGCGCCACCGATTCCATGAACGGCCGGCTCGCATCGAGCATCGCCTTGCCCTGCAGCCAGCCGCCGATGCTCAGCGACACGAAGTACACCGTGATGCCGATCGCCGACAGCCAGAAGTGCGCCGCGATCAGCGCCGGCGACGGCCATTCCTTCGCGGTGATGCGCGGCACGATGAAGTAGATCGCGCCGAAGAACACCATCGTCACGAAGCCGTACAGCCCGAGGTGCGCATGCGCCACCGTGTAGTGCGTGAAGTGCGTGACGACGTTGACGCTGCGCAGCGCCTCGTACGAGCCCTGGATCGAGCTGGCGGTGTACATCAGCCCGCCGAAGCCGATGAAGCGCAGCGTCGGCGACCAGCGCAGCGCCTGCAGGTGGCCCTTCAGCGTCTGGTGCTGGTTGACGGTGAAGGCCACCACCGGCACGACCATCATCACGCTCTGCACGATCGACAGCGTGACCATCCAGCCCGGCACCGGCCCGCCGATCAGGTGGTGGCCGCCGACCTGGCCGTAGAAGAATGCCAGGCCCCAGAAGCCCAGCAGCGACAGGTTGTACGACTGCACCGGCCGGCCGATGATCTTCGGCAGGAAGTAGTACACCGACGCCAGTGCGAGCGGCGTGTAGAACAGGCCCAGCACGTTGTGGCCGAACCACCAGTTCATCGTCGCCTGCTCGACACCATGGTGCAGGCCCGGAACGTTCGCGACGAAGAACAGCACCGGGAACCAGAACAGCGCGCAGCCCATGTACCAGACCGAGACGTACAGGTGGTCGACGCGGCGGCGCAGCAGCGTCAGCACCAGCGGCACACCCACCAGGGCGCCGCCGGCGACGAACAGCATGTCGATCTGCCACGGGATCTCCAGCCATTCGAGGCCGTCGCTGACGCCCACCGCGATGCTGCCGAGCCCGGCGATCAGCGCGGCGTTCCACAAGGCCGCGCCGAGGAAGGCGTAGCGCGCGCCGACCAGCTCGGTCTTCAGCAGCCGCGGGATCACGAACAGCGCGATGCCCAGGCCCGCCATCGGCGCCCAGCCGTAGGCCACCGCATTCAGGTGGATGGTGCGGATGCGGCCGAACGTCAGCCAGGCCTGCGACACCAGCCAGTCCGGCTCGTGCAGCTTGATCGATGCGGTGAGGCCGGCCGCCGACGCGACCAGCAGCCACGCGAACGCGCAGCAGAAAAAGAAGAACACCAGCGGCGCGGTGGAGGCATCGGCCTTCAGCCGGTCGGCCAGCTCGGGCAGGGCCGAGTCGGCGGTGGGCGCCTGGTCGATGCGTGCGCGCTGGGCGGCGCTCAGCGACGGGTCTTCGGGCGAGCCGATCTCGCCAGGCGCGAAGATCACTTCGGCGCCGCGGGCGTTCTGGTCGAGCAGGCCGCTGCGCTGGCTCCAGATGAAGACCAGCAGCGCGACGACCGACAGGACGAAGGCCGACAACAGGATGGCGACGGTGCTCATGGGGCTCTCCTCGGAGGTGGGGTGCGCATCAGCGGTCCTGGCCATCCAGGCACGTCGAACACCGCCACGGCAGGGCTTATTAATGCATTTGAAAAGCATCTTAAAGCCGGCGATCCGCTGCTGGCAAGCCAGGCGGGTATGCCACTTTGTCCCACCCTAAAGTAAACTTCACGTGCCTTTTTTGCTGGAACGTGCTGTGCGCCTGACCGTCTACACCGACTACACGCTGCGCGTGATGATGTACCTCGCAGTGGCGTGGCCGACGGGTCGCGTCTCGACCATCGACGAGATCGCCGGGGCCTACGACATCTCGCGCAACCACCTGACCAAGATCGTCCACGAGCTGGGGCTGAACGGCTTCATCGTGACGACGCGCGGCCGCGCCGGCGGCGCGACGCTGGCCCGGCCGCCGGACGAGATCTCGGTCGGCGACATCGTGCGCATGGCCGAAAAGGATTTCTCGGTCGTCGCCTGCCACGACACCTCGGTGGCGCACGGCTGCCAGATCTTCGCGGCCTGCAACCTGAAGCGCGGCCTCGCGCGGGCGGTCGGTGCGTTCATGGCCGAGCTCGATGCGATGACGCTGAAGGACGCGATCTCCGCGCCCACCGTCGCGGCCGGCCTGCTGGGCCTGGCGCCGCGCGCGCAGCCGATCAAGGTCGCGCGCGCGCCGCGCCGGACGGCGGCGGGTTGATCCGGCGCGTCAGCCCGGTTGCTTCGTGACGCGCAGGTAGGGCTTCGCCGCCTTCCAGCCGCCCGGGAACATCGCCTTCGCGTCTTCGTCGCTGACCGATGGCACGATGATCACGTCGTCGCCCGGCTGCCAGTTCACCGGCGTCGCGACCTTGTGCTTCGCGGTCAGCTGCATCGAATCGAGCACGCGCAGGATCTCGTCGAAGTTGCGGCCGGTCGTCATCGGGTAGGTCAGCATCAGCTTGATGCGCTTGTCCGGGCCGACGATGAAGACCGAGCGCACCGTCGCGTTGGTGGCCGCGGTGCGGCCCTCGAAGGTTCCTTCTTCGTCGGCCGGCAGCATGTTGTAGAGCTTGGCCACCGCGAGGTCGTGGTCGCCGATCATCGGGTAGCGGGGCAGGTGGCCCTGGGTCTCCTCGATGTCGGCGGCCCACTTCGCGTGGTTGTCGACCGAGTCGACGCTCAGCCCCATCAGCTTGGCGTTGCGCTTCGTGAACTCGGGTTCGATGCGCGCCATGTAGCCGAGCTCGGTGGTGCAGACCGGCGTGAAGTCCTTCGGGTGCGAGAACAGGATGGCCCAGCTGTCGCCGATCCACTCGTGGAAGCGGATCGTGCCGCGGGTGGTCTGGGCGGTGAAGTCGGGGGCGATGTCGTTGATGCGCAAGCTCATGGTGATCTCCGTTTGAAAAGTGGGGCAGGGTGGGAAAGCAAGCTCATGCAGGTCATGCGGGCAGGGGCGTGCCCGCCTCGAGGCTGGGCACGTCGGTCAGCACGCCCGCCCAGACCTGCGGCGGCGCAGCACGCCGCGCCACCGGCAGGTACTGCGCCCATTGGGCGGGGGTGCAGAGGGTTTTCAGCGAATGCAGGAACACCCGCGTGGCGCCCACCGGGGTGTTCTTCGCGCTGCCGAAGGTGGCCAGCGACTGCACGCCATGGGCCACGAAGTGTTCGAAGCCGCCGTGGGCGATGCCGGCCGACAGGCACCAGCTCGCGAACAGCGGCGCCTTCGGCGCCGGCAGGCGGGCCACCAGCGGCATCATGATGTCCTCCTCGTGCAGCAGGTGGAACTCGGCGAACGCGCGGTAGGCCATGAAGGCGTCAAGCACCGCGGCGGCGCCGTCGTGCAGGGCCTGGGTCACGGCATGCTGCGCCGCATGCTCCCGCACATGCTCGTCCTTGAACGCTGCCGCCCCGGCGGCGCCGTTGAAATGGAAGTCCAGCATCGCCGCGCTGCCGCCGCCGGCGCCCGGCACGCCGTCTTCCATCGCGGCATGCACCGCGATCGCCGCGGTGTAGGCCTGCCACGCGGTCGCGAAGCCGGCCAGGTCGCCTGATCCGGCGAGCGGCGCCAGCACCTTGGCCAGGTCGTTGCGCAGCACCTCGTGGTAGTTGCGCATCACGGCCGGCACGGAGACGTCGGGTTCGGTCATGTCGGGCTCCTCGGGGTGCGTGGTTTCGATGGAATGGATTCTGGGGATCGTCGCGCCGGAAGTCCTTCAGCGCATCTTCAAAGTTGTTAAACAGGCAGCCGCGGGTCGGCGCGGCGCTGGCTTAAGCTTCGGCCGCAACCACACAGGGAAGGGACCGAGTTGGCACGAACCGAACGCACCGCCGCGCTGGCGCAGCCGCTGCGCTTCGGGCCTGCCGGCCGCTTCGAGTTGCGGCCCGCCGAATACCGGCTTCTGGTGGACGGCCAGCCGGCCACACTGGGCGGCCGCGCGCTCGACCTGCTGATGGCGCTGGCCACGCGCCCCGGCCAGCTGCTGACCAAGGGCGAACTGCTCGACCTCGTCTGGCCCGGGCTGGTCGTCGAAGAGAACAACCTGCGGGTGCAGGTCAACACGCTGCGCCGACTGCTCGGCGAAGACGTCATCGCGACGGTGCCGGGGCGCGGCTATCGTTTCAGTGTCGCCGTGCAGGCAGGGCCACAGGCTGCTCCCGCTGCGGTGCAGGCAGCCGAGTCGCCGGCGGCGGCAGGTGCCGCCTCGCCACACCTGTTCGGCCGCGATGCCGACCTCGCCCGGCTGGAGGCGCTGCTGCAAACCGATGGCGGCTGCATTACGCTGGCCGGCATGCCCGGCGTCGGCAAGAGCAGCCTGGCGCGCGTGGCGCGGGCCCGCTGGCCGGGCCGCAGCGCCTGGGTCGACCTGGCGCCGCTGACGCATGGGAGCCAGGTGGCCGGCGCCATCGCGCGTGCATTGGACGGCCAGGCGGGCGACGGCGACCTCGCCGCGCAGTTGCCGGGTTTCGTGCCGCAGGGCGAGCGCTGGCTGCTGGTGCTCGACAACGCCGAGCACCTGATCGAGCACTGTGCCGGGTGTGCGGCCGAGCTGCGCGCCGTGGCGCAGCTGCGCCTGCTGGTCACCAGCCAGCTGCCGCTGGCGGTGGGAGGCGAACAGGTGCTGCGGCTGGAGCCGCTGCAGGTGGGCGCGACGGCCGGCTCGGCCGCGTCGCCCGACGGTGCGCTGGCGATGCTGATCGAGCGCATCGGCGCGGCCGACCGCCGCTTCCCGATCGCGTCGGCGAACTGGCCGCTGCTGGAGGCCTTGTGCCGCCAGCTCGACGGCCTTCCGCTGGCGCTGGAGATGGCGGCCGCGCGCGTGCCGCTGATGGGCTTGCAGGCGGTGCACGACGCGCTGGCCGAGCGCTTCGCGCTGCTGTCGCGCGGCCGCCGCGATTCGCCGGCGCGCCACCGCACGCTGCGCGATGCGCTGGACTGGAGCTACGGCCTGCTGGGGGCGCCGGAGCAGAAGTTGTTTCGCGCGCTGGGCGTGTTTGCCGGCGGCTTCACGCTCGACCTGGCGGTCACGCTCACCGCCGACGAGCATGTGATGCGCTGGGACGTGGTCGACGGGCTGGCGACGCTGGTCGAGCGCTCGCTGGTCACCGTCAGCGGCGAAGACCCGCCGCGCTACCGGTTGCTCGAGACGATGCGCGCGCATGCGATCGAGAAGCTGGCGTCGTCGTCCGCGGAAGGGGGGCCCGGCGAGGGCCAGTCGCTGCGCCGGCGCCATGCGTCGGCGGTGCTGGCGCTGTTCACCCGCGGCGAGCAGGACGCGCAGTGCCTCGCCGAGATGGACAACGCCCGTGAAGCCTTCCTGTGGGCGCGCGACAACGAGCTGGCGATGGCGGTGCAGCTGAGCGCGTGGGCGGCCCACGAGGTCGGCTTCACGATCTGGCGCCAGGAGGTGACGGAGTGGATGCTGTCGATGCAGCCGGTGATGCAGCAGGCGGCCGGCGAGGCCTTGCCGCTGCCGGTGCGGGCGTTCTGGTGGTCGATGCTGACCTACGTCCTGAACGTGCGCCGCGACCCGGCCGGCCGCGTCGCCGCGAGGCATGCGGTGTCGCTGTGGCAGCAGCTCGACGAACCCGACCGGCTGCAGGCGGCGCTCGCGAACTGGGTGCGCGCGATCACCGAGCCGGGCGCCGAGCTCGACGAGGCGTGCGCCGCGTTGCAGCAGGCCGCGGCGACGGTCGCGGATTCGCCGCGCACCCGGCTGCGCACGAACGGCGCGCTGGCCGAAGCGGCGCGCCTGCGGGGCGACATGCAGGCCTTGCTGGCCTGCCGCGAGCAGGAGCTTGCGATGTCGCGCGAACTGGGCTGGGGCGACATGGCGCAGGCGGCGGAGAGCAACGTCTGCGCGGCGCTGGTCGCGTTGGGCCGGCATGCCGAGGCGGCAACGCGGGGACAGGCGCTGCTGCAGCGCATCGACGCCGACGGTGGCGACACCAACGGCAGCCTGCCCTGGGCCCTGAACGTGCTGATCGAAGCGCGGGTGCTGCTCGGCCAGGCGGCCGAGGCCCGGGCGCTGGTGCCGCGGTCGCTGGCGGCGGCCCGGCGCTTCGGCACCACGGTGGCCTGGCAGGGCGTGTTGCTGCTGTTGCTGGAGCAGCAGCGGTTCGAGGTCGCCGGTCGACTGGTGGGGCATGTGAGCCGCTTGTGGACCTTGCGCGGTGCGTCGCCCGACCGCGACGAGCGGGCCCGGCTCGCGCAGGCGGAGGTCGCGGTGCGCGAGCGTCTGGGCGCCGAGGTGGCGGCCGCCCTGGCCGCAGAGGGACGGGGGCTCGGCGCTGACGCCGCGGCGGCGCTCGCGGAGGGCGGCTGACACGGCGGCCGTCGCCGGGGGCTTGGCGAGAAGATCATGGCTTCGCGGCCCGCGGACGGGTCCGGCCTCCAAAAAACAGCCCATCGGCACATAGACTACCGGTCATCCCATTTTCCGATCCACGTCAGGACCATCGAGATGACCGAACTGAAGGGTATGTCGTACGCCGAGCTCCGCGCTCTGCTGGAAGAAACCGAGGCCGCGCTGGCGTCGAAACGCACCGAGGAGCTGAAAGTCCTGGCTGACGGCTATGCCAAGAAGCTGCAGATGGGCGGCTTCAGCATCGCCGAAGGGATCGAGGCGCTGAAGCCCTACCTGCCCGCGAAGGCCGCCAAGGCGCCGTCGGCCCCCGGCGATGAGCGCAAGGCGAAGTACGCGAACCCGGCCGACCCGACGCAGACCTGGGTCGGGCTGGGCAAGCCGCCCCAGTGGTTCCGCGACCAGATCGCGAACGGCCGTGCCCGCGAGGACATGCAGATTCCCTGACCCATCGAGAGGACACCCATGAGCATCGACACGCTGGCCGTCTGGCACGAGCTCGTCGCGACGCGCAACGCGAAGGGCCTGGGAGCACTGCTCTCGGACCAGGTGGTCTTCCACTCGCCGGTGGTGCACACGCCGCAGGTCGGCAAGGCCGTCACGGCGCAGTACCTCGGCGCGGCCTTCCACGTCTTCTTCAACGAGACGTTCAAGTACGTGCGAGAGATCGTCGGCCCACGGGATGCCGTGCTGGAGTTCCAGGTGGACATCGACGGCATCGCCGTCAACGGCGTCGACATGCTGAAGTGGGACGACGAAGGCCGGATCGTCGAGTTCAAGGTGCTGATCCGGCCGCTGAAGGCGATCAATCTGATTCACCAGAAGATGGGCGCGATGCTGCAGGCGCAGCAGTAGCTTCGGTGGCCTGCAGGAAGTCTTCCAGCGGCGGGTGCACGACGTTGCCTGCGTAGTTCGTCAGCGTCGACGCGGCGACGACGCCGATGAGTTCCAGCAGCTGGTCGGGCCGGTAGCCCGCCGCGTCGAAACCGGCCCGGGCGGCTGCGTCGAGCTGTCCCCGGTTCTCGATCAACGATCTGGCGACCGCCGACAGCGCCGCGTGCCGGCTGTCGGCCGGTGCCCGATGCGCCCGGAGCGCGTCGACATCGGCCTGGGACACGCCTTGCGAGAGCGCCAGGTGCGTGTGGAACCCGATGGCCCAGCGGCTGCGGTTGGTCAGCGCATTCGTCAGCAGCAGCACCTGGATTTCTGCCTCGCTGAAGCTGCCGGCATGCACGTTCTGGAACAGGCCGACGAAGCCCTTGATCAGGACCGGCGACTCGGCCATCGCCCGCGCCAGGTTCGGCACGAAGCCGAACACCTCGTCGAGCGCGCGCAGCGGCGCCTTCGACGCCTCGGGGGCGGATTGCGGGGAATGGAGGGTGAAGTTCGACATGGAGGCTGCCTTTCAGTTGACGAACGGATGTGTTCGCATGAAGCGGCAGGTTAGGCAGGGCCTCTGCACGCGGCAATTACCTGCGAGGTCGTTGAGGCGGACAACCGCCGCGATACCCTCTGCGCCATGAGCCCGCCCAGTTCCTCCGCTCGAAGCGAACGAGCCGACCTCGGCCCCCTGCTGCGCCATTGGCGCGCCGTGCGGGGCCGCAGCCAGCTCGATCTCGCGCTGGAAGCCGGCATCTCGCAACGCCACATCAGCTTCATCGAGAGCGGCCGCAGCGCGCCCGGTCGCCAGACGCTGCTGCAGATCGCGCAGACGCTCGACGTGCCGCTGCGCGAGCGCAACGCCTTGCTGCTCGCCGCCGGCTTCGCGCCGTTGTATTCGGAATCGCCGTGGGATGCGGCCGAGATGCAGGGCATCGAGAGGGCGCTGCGGCGCATGCTGCGGCAGCAGGAACCGTTTCCGGCCGTGGTGATGGACCGCCACTGGAACGTGCTGATGACCAACGATGCGGCGCCGCGGTTCTTCGGTCGCTTCGTCGACCTGTCGCGCCGCGCCTCGCCGCGCAACCTGCTGCACCTGATGTTCGATCCGGACGGCATGCGCCCATTCATCGCGAACTGGGACGACGTGGGCCGCAGCCTGATCCAGCGCGTGCACCGCGAATCGACGGAGCGCGTCGTCGACCTGCAGACGCAGGCGCTGTTGTCCCGACTGCTGGCCTATCCCGGCATCGATCCGGCGTGGCAGCACACGAAAGCCCTGCTGGTGGACGCGGCCGCCTCCGCGCTGCCGATGGTGCCGATCACCTTCGCGCGCGACGGTGCCGCGATCAGCCTGTTCTCGCTGGTGACCACGGTCGGTACACCGCAGGCGGCCGCGTCGCAGGAGCTGCGGCTGGAGACGATGTTTGCGGTGGACGATGCGTCGGAGCAGGCCTACGCGCAGTTCGTCGCGTGATTCGCCGCCGATCAGACCTCGGCTGCGCCGACCGCGCAGCGGAACGACAGCCAGCGCTCGGCCACCCACTGCAGCGCGGCCGGATCGCCGGTCGTCTCGAGTGCCACCACGTCAGCGGCCGCCGATGCTGCCCCGGTGGACTGCCACAGCTGGGCCGCGCGCCGCGCCACCGCGTCGCCGGTGTCGATGACCCGGACCTGCGGCCCCATCGCCGCGGCGATCAGGTGCTGCACGAACGGGTAGTGCGTGCAGCCGAGCACGACGGTGTCGACCTCCGCGTCGCGCAGCGGCGTGCAGCAGCGCTCGACCATCGCCCGCAACTCGGGCGTGTCGAGTGCGCCGCGTTCGATCAGGTCGACCAGGCCCGGGCAGGGCTGGACGACGATCTGCACCGCGTCGCCTTGCCGTGCGAGCAGCTGGCGGAATTTCTCGCTGCGCAAGGTGCTCGTGGTGGCCAGCACGCCGATGCGACCGTTGCGGGTCGCGGCCACCGCAGGCTTCAACCCCGGCTCGACACCGACGATCGGCAGCGCCGACCAGCGCTCGCGCAGGCGGGCGACCGCCGCGGCGGTCGCGGTGTTGCACGCGACCACCAGCAGCGTCGCGCCATGCGCCACCAGGTGCTGCGCGATGCGCTGCGAGCGTTCGACGATGAAGGCCTCGCTGCGGTCGCCGTACGGCGCATTCGCCGAATCGGCCAGGTAGCGCAGCGGCGCCCGCGGCAATTGCCGGCGCAGCGCCTGCAGCACCGACAGGCCGCCGAGCCCCGAATCGAACACGCCGATGCAGGCGACGGCAGGGGACTCGGCAGGCTGGGGCTCGGGCATGGCGGCGCAGTCTAGCAACGCATTCGACGCGAACGTCTCGCAGGCGACGCCGAAACTGCCCCGACCTGTGCGAGAATCAAAAAAGCACGATCGTTCTATTTCGATGCCGCAGCAGGGTCTCCCCCGGTGCGGCACGCGGGGGCTCCAAGGCCCCGCCACTAGAATCGATCAACCCTTTCAGAGTCATCAGGAGCGTGCGAATGAAGGTATTGGTCGCGGTCAAGCGCGTTGTGGACTACAACGTCAAGGTGCGGGTGAAGAGCGATGGCAGCGGCGTGGACATCGCCAATGTCAAGATGAGCATGAACCCGTTCGACGAGATCGCCGTCGAAGAAGCGGTCCGCTTGAAGGAGAAGGGCGCGGTGACCGAGGTCATCGCCGTCTCGCTCGGCGTCACGCAGTGCCAGGAGACGCTGCGCACCGCGATGGCGATCGGCGCCGATCGCGCGATCCTCGTCGAGACCACCGAAGAGCTGCAGCCGCTGGCGGTGGCCAAGCTGCTGAAGGCGCTGGTCGACAAGGAGCAGCCGGGGCTGGTGATCCTCGGCAAGCAGGCGATCGACGACGACTGCAACCAGACCGGGCAGATGCTGGCCGCGCTGGCCGACCTGCCGCAGGCCACGTTCGCGAGCAAGGTCGAGATCGCCGATGGCGCCGCGACCGTCACGCGCGAGGTCGATGGCGGCCTCGAGACGCTGAAGGTCACGCTGCCGGCCATAGTCACCACCGACCTGCGCCTCAATGAGCCGCGCTACGTGACGCTGCCCAACATCATGAAGGCGAAGAAGAAGACGCTCGAGGTGCTGAAGCCGGCCGACCTGGGTGTCGACGTGACGTCGCGCCTGAAGACGCTGAAGGTGAGCGAGCCGCCGAAGCGCAGCGCCGGCATCAAGGTGGCCGACGTGGCCACCCTCGTCTCCAAGCTCAAGACCGAAGCCAAGGTGATCTGATCATGACCGCACTCGTAGTTGCTGAACACGACAACGCCTCGATCAAGGGCGCCACCCTCAACACCGTGACCGCCGCGGCCCAGTGCGGCGGCGAGGTGCACGTGCTCGTCGCCGGCAGCAATGCCGCGGGGGCCGCGCAGGCCGCCGCGCAGATCGCCGGCGTCGCCAAGGTGCTGCATGCCGACGGCCCGCAGTTCGCGCACGGCCTGGCCGAGAACGTCGCGGCGCAGGTGCTGGCCGTGGCCTCCGCCTACAGCCACATCCTGTTCCCCGCCACCGCGAGCGGCAAGAACATCGCGCCGCGCGTGGCGGCGAAGCTCGATGTCGCGCAGGTCAGCGACATCACCAAGGTCGACAGCCCCGACACCTTCGAGCGCCCGATCTACGCCGGCAACGCGATCGCCACCGTGCAGAGCAGCGACAAGGTCAAGGTGCTGACGGTGCGCACGACCGGCTTCGACCCGGCCGCCGCCAGCGGCGGTTCGGCCGCGGTCGAGAGCACGACCGCCGCGGCCGACAACGGCAAGAGCAGCTTCGTCGGTTCCGAGATCGCGAAGAACGACCGCCCCGAGCTGACCGCCGCGAAGATCATCGTCTCGGGCGGCCGCGCGCTCGGCTCCAGCGACAAGTTCAACGAGGTGCTGACGCCGCTGGCCGACAAGCTCGGCGCCGCGCTCGGTGCGAGCCGCGCCGCGGTGGATGCCGGCTACGCGCCGAACGACTGGCAGGTCGGCCAGACCGGCAAGATCGTCGCGCCGCAGCTGTACATCGCCGCCGGCATCTCCGGCGCGATCCAGCACCTGGCCGGCATGAAGGATTCGAAGGTGATCGTCGCGATCAACAAGGACCCCGAGGCGCCGATCTTCAGCGTGGCCGACTACGGCCTCGAAGCCGACCTGTTCACCGCCGTGCCGGAGCTGGTCAAGGCCCTGTAAGCCGGCCGGCGCCGCACCGCAAGCCCGTTCGCTCGACACGCGCAGCAACGGGCTTTTTCATGCCCACAACAACCAGGAGACACGCATGTCAATGCCGTTGAACGCGCGGCCGGCCGAGCGCCGGGCCGCTCCCAAGCCGGCCGGCATCCCCTCGGGGGATCGGCTGATGTATTCATCGGACGAGGGGTTGTCATGAGCTACATCGCGCCTGTGAAGGACATGCTGTTCTGCATGAAGGAACTGGCCGGCCTGGAAGCCGTTGCGCAACTGCCCGGCTTCGAAGACGCCGGGCTGGAGACGGCGCAGGCGGTGCTCGAGGAATGCGCGCGCTTCAACCAGGAGGTGCTCGCGCCGCTGAACTTCGAGGGCGACAAGAACCCGTCGTCGTGGAAGGACGGTCAGGTCACGACGACGCCGGGCTTCAAGCAGGCCTTCCGCCAGTTCGCCGAGGGCGGCTGGCAGGGGCTGCAGCACCCGTCGGATTTCGGCGGGCAGAACCTGCCGAAGACCATCGGCGCGGCCTGCATCGAGATGATCAACAGCGCCAACATGAGCTTCGCGCTGTGCCCGCTGCTGACCGATGGCGCGATCGAGGCGCTGCTGACGGCCGGCACGCCGGAGCAGCAGGCGCTGTTCCTGCCGAAGATGATCTCCGGCGAATGGACCGGCACGATGAACCTGACCGAGCCGCAGGCGGGCTCCGACCTGGCGCTGGTGCGCACGCGCGCCGAGCCGCAGCCCGACGGCACGTACAAGATCTTCGGCACCAAGATCTTCATCACCTACGGCGAGCACGACATGGCGGGCAACATCGTCCACCTGGTGCTGGCCCGCGTGGTCGGTGCGCCGGAGGGCGTGAAGGGCATCAGCCTGTTCCTGGTGCCGAAGTTCATGGTCAACGCCGACGGCTCGCTCGGTGCGCGCAACGATGCGCATTGCGTCAGCATCGAGCACAAGCTGGGCATCAAGGCCAGCCCGACCGCGGTGCTGCAGTTCGGCGACCACGGCGGCGCCGTCGGGCAACTCATCGGCCAGGAGAACCGCGGCCTGGAGTACATGTTCATCATGATGAACGCCGCGCGCTATGCGGTGGGCATGCAGGGCATCGCGGTGGCCGAGCGGGCCTACCAGAAGGCGGTGGCCTATGCGAAGGACCGCGTGCAGTCGCGCCCGGTCGACGGCTCGGTGGCCGGCAGCGCCAGCATCATCCACCACCCCGACGTGCGCCGCATGCTGATGACGATGCGTGCGCTGACCGAAGGCTGCCGTGCGATGGCGCTGACGGCCGCGGCGGCTTACGACGCGGCGCATGCGCACCCGGATGCCGGGGTGCGCAAGCAGAACCAGGCCTTCTACGAGTTCATGGTGCCGCTGGTGAAGGGCTACAGCACCGAGATGAGCCTGGAGGTGACCAGCCTGGGTGTGCAGGTGCACGGCGGCATGGGCTTCATCGAGGAGACCGGTGCGGCGCAGTACTACCGCGACGCGAAGATCCTGACCATCTACGAAGGCACGACCGCGATCCAGGCGAACGACCTGGTCGGCCGCAAGACGGCGCGCGACGGCGGCCAGACCGCGAAGGCGATTGCCGCGCAGATCGAGAAGACCGAGGCCGAGCTCGCCACCCGCGACAGCGCGGCCGCCCGCGCGGTGCGCAAGCACCTGGCCGCGGCCCGCGGGGCCTTCGTGCAGGTGGTCGAGTTCGTCGCCGGCTCGACCAAGGCGCACCCGAACGCGGTGTTCGCCGGCTCGGTGCCGTACCTGATGCTGGCCGGCAACCTGATGGCCGGCTGGCAACTCGCGCGCGCGCTGCTGGTGGCCGAGACGCAGCTGAAGGCGGGCGAGGGCGATGCGGGCTTCCTGAACGCCAAGCTGTCCACCGCGCGCTTCTACGCCGAGCACCTCCTGAGCCGCGTGCCCGGCCAGCGCGACGCGATCCTCGAGGGTGCCGACAGCGTGATGGCGCTGCCGATGGACGCGTTCTGATCGATCACGACCACAAGACCACCGGAGACCTGCCTTGTCGCTTCCGCCCGTTCTGCAGAACCTGCCGCTGCCGGTGATCGGCTCGCCGCTGTTCATCATCAGCAACCCGAAGCTCGTGATCGAGCAGTGCAAGGCCGGCATCGTCGGCGCGATGCCGGCGCTCAATGCGCGCCCGGCCGAACTGCTCGACGACTGGCTGGCCGAGATCACCGAGACGTTGGCCGCGCACGACCGCGCGCACCCGGAACGCCCGGCCGCGCCGTTCGCGATCAACCAGATCGTGCACAAGAGCAACGACCGGCTCGAGCACGACATGGCGCTGTGCGCGAAGTACAAGGTGCCGATCGTCATCACCTCGCTCGGTGCGCGCACCGACGTGAATGACGCGGTGCATGCCTGGGGCGGCATCGTGCTGCACGACGTCATCAACAACTTCTTCGCGAAGAAGGCGATCGAGAAGGGCGCCGACGGCCTGGTGGCGGTGGCGGCCGGTGCCGGCGGCCATGCCGGCGTGAAGAGCCCGTTCGCGCTGGTGCAGGAGATCCGCCAGTGGTTCGACGGCCCGCTCGCGCTGAGCGGCTCGATCGCGAGCGGCGACGCGATCCTCGCGGCGCAGGCGATGGGTGCCGACCTGGCCTACATCGGCTCGGCCTTCATCGCGACCGACGAGGCGCGCGCGAGCGACGACTACAAGCAGATGATCGTCGGCAGCAACAGCGACGACATCGTCTACAGCAACCTCTTCACCGGCGTGCACGGCAACTACCTGAAGGGCTCGATCGTGAAGGCCGGGCTCGACCCCGACAACCTGCCGGAGAGCGACCCGAGCAAGATGAATTTCGGCGGCGATGCGCGCAAGGCCTGGAAGGACATCTGGGGTTGCGGGCAGGGCATCGGCGCGATCGACAAGGTGCTGCCGACGCGGGTGCTGGTCGAGCGGCTGGGCGCTGAATATGCGGCGGCGAAGGGGCGCTTGCTGGCCGCCTGAGCGGCCGCGGTGAATTCGAGCGCGCCGCCGCGGGCCGCCGGCACGCTCTCAGCGATTGGCGCAGAACCCGAACGACGTGCTCGCCCCCGCCTGCAGCACCTGGTTCCACGACACGCCGCTCGCCGTGACGGTGCCGCCGCTTTGCGACACGGCGGCATTCCACGATGTGTAGGTCGTGCCGGCGACGGGGAACGACACGGTCCAGGTCAACGGCGTCGGGTTCGGGTTGGTCACGGTGACGGTGCTGCAATAGCCCTGGCCCCAGTCGTTGTCCACGCCGATGGCTGTCGTGGCAGGCACGGCGCCACCGGTGTTCCCGCCTCCGCCTGATGGACTGCCGGGGGATGGCAGGACCTGCGGGAACTGCAGGCCGAGATCGATCTCCGTCGTGACCGCCAGCGCCACGCCCGTCGCCGTGATCTGCTGGCCGAACACGTCGGTGACCTGGATGTCGTACGGCCCCGCACCCATGCCGCTGGGGGCGATGAAGTAGTTGTACATCTCGCGGCCGAGCGACGTGAACGTGCCGCCGCTGCCGCTGGCCCGGTAGCCGAGCGACGCGACCGGGCCGCGGTGGTCGCGCACCTGCACGCCGGCCCACCACTGGCTGGAGCCTTCCTTGAAGTACAGCTTCGCCGCCGGCGGCGTGCACGAGACGTACTTCCAGCTGATCGGAATGCGCCCGGCCCCCAGCGGCGAGATCTTCGCGAAGGCCTCCTGCGACAGGTCCACGTCACCGGGTGCGCACTCGGGGCAGCGGTCGTCCACCCGCACGACGGTCGACTGTTGCGTGTTCAGGTTCGTCACCTCGATGCACGCACCGCAGGCCTGGGCGGTGTTGTAGTCGGCCGTGTTCATGGCCGCGGTGAGGATGCCGGTGGGTTGGGGGAAGGAGCAGTTGCCGCCGCCGCCGTATCCGTAGAAGGTGCCTTGGCCGGTGTGCTGCTGCTGGTAGTTGCCCTGGGCCGCGGCCATCAGAGGCGCTGCGGCCAGCAGGCTGCCGATCAGCAGCGTCTTGAGGTGGCGGCGTTCCGTCGTGTCTGGCGATTGCATGGTGTCCCCCTTGTGCGCGCCTTGGTGGCGCGAAGGAACTGTCATGCAAGGTCGCCGACAACGCCAGAAGCGAAACAGTTGGCTGCACCTGTTGCACCGGTGCGGCTCCGGCACCGCACCGCGCACCCGGTCAGAAGCTGTGGCGAATGCCGAGGGCCAGAAGGCTGGTCCTGCCTCCAGGGGAAATGCCGATGCCGTTGAAGGCCGGCGTCTCGCGCAACCCCAGCGCGGTCAGGACGGCATCGGGGCCCCCCGCCACGTTGATCGGCCGCAGCCCGGCGGCCGTCACGCCAGGAATCGGAAGAAGGTCCCTCTGGCGATCCTCCGCGACCGCCAGCCGTGAATACAGGACCGTGCGTTTGGAGAACTCATAGTCGGCGCCGAGCAAAGCGCCGATGTTCTTGCCGCGCGTGAAGTTCGTGAACCGGCTCTCGCCGAATTCTCCAATCCACACCAGGTTGCCGGTGGGCAGGCGGGCGCCCAGCACCAGGGTGTCGATTCTCGGTTTCAGCTGTCCGGCGCCTGGCATCCGGATCGGAGCCTGGCCGGGCAGATTCAGGGTATCGCCGTCCTGATAACGCGCCGTGTGATACACCGCGTGGAAAGAAAGTCCTCCCGGCGACACCAGGTATTTACCGGAGAATGCCAGGCCCCAGAACTTGTCGAGCTCGAAGATCGACCCGCCCTGGGACAGGACCGGCACGCCGAACTTGTTGTAATGAAAGCCCGTGCTGACGCTGTAGGTCGGATCCGAATAACTCAGGAACAAGCCGCCGGAACGCCCCCGCCCTGCGCCCGGCTCCGACCCCGAGGTTTCCGCACCTGCATCGGCTGCACCCAGCATCGATCCCGTCGCCGCCGATGCGGTGCTTCCTCTGGCAGGACTGACCATTCGCGACACGCCTGCGTTCGGGCTCGCCGATGCGGCAAAGGCGAAACCTCCCGTCCGAGCCCAGTAACTGATTTGATTGTCCTGGCGAATCTGCAAGGTGTTGGTGACGAGGCCTGCCGTGAACAAGTCGGTGCCCCCCATGCCGTCCGGCGTATTGGTGGCGAAGGTGAAGAAGATCGGGGCATATTGCCGGCCGAGGCGAAGCTCGCCCATCGGTGTCGTCAGGTCGACGTGGGCCTGTTTCCCGAAGAACCGACCGTCCTGCGACAAGCTGCCGTCATCGCTGCCTGGCTGAGATTCGAGAACGAAGCCGGCGGCGTAACCGCCGCCCAGGTCCTCGCGCCCCTTGAAGCCCAAGGTATTGGTGCGCGACAGGCTTTGCGTCACGCGGATCTTTCTGCCGGCACTCCCGGGCGGGAATATCAGCGCAGCAGACGGGCCCCCTGCAGACCCGGCGCTGCCGGCGCCCTTGTACGAGGCGTCGACGGCCGTGTCGATGTTGCCGTAGATGACGAGTTGCGATGATTGCGCGGTGGCATCGCTGGTACCGCCAGCCAACGCGGCTGCCAGTCCTGCGCAACGGAGAAGCACCTGATTTCTCATGTTGGCTTGCAATTCAATGCCGAATTGCCCAGCTCCGCGCGGATATTCGGTGGATCGCATACCGGCGTGCTCTGGGACAGGTTGGCGCAACCGGTCAGCCCGGACAGCATGGCTGCGAGCAGGTAAATCAAGGTCTTCATGCTCATACTCGTTGTTGGTGGATGGTTTGATGAAGCTACCAACCGTTTGGTAGTCTCGTTGGGCAAAAAAAAGCCCGTGGAAAATCACAGGCTGGCGATCAGGTGATCCATGACGTTCTTGTAAACCTTCGCATCGCTTTTCGTTCGTGCAAGCATCAACGCGCCTTGCACTGCCGATACCAGCATCTGCGCCCGCAGTTCCGAATCGGCGCTGGAAAGCAGGGACCCATCGGCGATGCCTCTCTCGAAAATACGTCGAATACCTTGCAAATGAACCTCAGCCAGGCGTTCGAGACCGGACCTCACGCGGGTTGGCAGCGCCCCCCAGTTCGCTGTCATCGCCAGCCCCGGGCACAGCCGCTCGCCGGCCCCTATCACCGCCCCCATGGATTCGACGTAGGCCACGAGCCGGCCCCGTGCCGTGGGCTCGGCTTGCGAATCGAAGAAATTTCCGATTTCTTCGCAAGTCGCATTGAGGATCTCGACTCCGAATGTTTCCTTGTCCGCGAAGTGGTGATAAATGCTGGCTTTGCGGATACCCACGCGCTCAGCCAGTTCATCGAATGCGAGACCCGCGTACGACTTGCTCTGGACGATTCTCAGCCCTTCGTTCAACAGCTTTTCGCGGGTCGTTCCTGTCTTCATGGCTACCTACTGTATGGTAGGTATTGCGGCGCGGCATCAGGGTTTCCACGGCTTCACTGCCAGGGGGCGAGATCGCCCTCTGCCTGCACCCCCGGCGGAAGGCGCAGGCCGTTGTCGAGGACACGCAGGCGGAGGTCCTGGAACGTTCTCTTGCGGGGGCTGTCGCCAAGGTCCGTCGAGTGGACGGCCTGCAGCGCCGCCTGGAAGGCGGGTGAGTCCATCGGTGCGGGCACCACCGACAAGCGCCCGTCGCGATAGGCGATGTCGTAGTTGCCCAGGCCCGACCCCAGGGCCGCACCGGGTGTGATCGCATAGGTACCCGCCGCGGCTCTCGCCGGGCTGCCGGCGCTGCTCAGCGTGAGGCCGCTGAGACCATCGCCTTCGAGCAGGCCGCTGACGGAGTAGCGGGTCGGCCACAGCGTGGCGTATTGGATCTTCAGCGCGTCGGCCGCCGTGATGGTCAGTTGGGCTGGCGTGATGTCGGCGGTGGTGGTGCCGGTGCTGGAAGCGAGCTGGTAGTTCGCTGCGTCGGTGCCCGACAGCGTGCTGGTGTAGCTCACCGTCTTGCCGGTGCCGACGTTCTTGTCGGCGAAGCTGCCGTGCTGCAAGAGGCTGACGCTCTCGCCGCCGATCACGCCGGAGAGGCTACCGCTCAACGAGACCGCGGTGGTGGCGTCGTAGACCTTGCCGGCTGCGGTGGCGGTGGCGTTCAGCGTGGCCGGCGTGATGTCGGCCGTGGTGCTGCCGGTGCTGGAGACCAGCACGTAGTTGGCCGCGTCGGTGCCGGCGAGCGTGCTGGTGTAGTTGACGGTCTTGCCGGTGCCGACGCTCTTGTCGGTGAAGCTGCCGCCTTGCAGCAGACTCACCTGGGCGCCGGTGATGACACCGCTGAGCGCGCCGTTGAGCACGACGGCGGCAGTGCCATCGTAGGTCTTGCTTGCCGCCGTGGTGGCGACCGTCACGGGGGCCGGATCGATGCGGATGCCGGCATCGGCATAGCTGATGTCGTAGCCGCCCCCGGAGGAGTACAGCGTCGACGAGATCTGCAAGCTGCCATCCGTCGTGCTGTAGCTGCCGGCGTTGGCGCTGGTGCTCGCAAAGCTGAGGCTGCCCTGCAGCGTGGCCGCGGCATTTGACGACGCATAGGCCGTGCCGGTGGCCACGGAGCCATCGTAGGTCTTGACGCTCGGCTGGATCGTGACGGTCAGCGGGACCAGGCCGGTGCGCAGAAGCGGCCCGCTGCCTTCGTAGAAGCGCCACGTGGTGCCGCCGCCGGTGGCGCTGATGCTCCAGCCGGCGTTGGTGAAGGTGGACAGCGTGGCGAATTCTCCGTCGGTCAGCGCTCGGGTCACGCTGTCCCGTGAGCTGCCGGAACCCGTGGCCGCTGCAGGTCCCTGGCTTGCCTTCCAGAAGCTTTTCTTGATGTTGCCGCCTATCTGAAAGCCGACGAGAGCGCCCACCTTGCTCGTGCTCGCACCGCTGACGCTGCCGGCGGCAAAGGATCCCTGGATGGCCCCGCCGTCGGACGCACCCACCAAGCCACCGACGTTCGAACTGGAAGAGCCTGTGATGTTTCCGGTGGCATAGCTGTCGACGACGCTTCCGGACAGGGTGCCCACCAGCCCACCGGCGTTGCCGTTGCCGATCGAGACATTGGCGGTGGCGAAACTGCTGGCGATCTGCAATCCGGTACCCGCTCCGACCAGGCCTCCGGCGTCCTTGCCATTCACGGACACGGAGACGCTGGTCGATGATCGGGAAATCGCCGTGTTGTCGGCCAGGCCTGCCAGGCCACCTGCGGCAGAAACCGATCCGGACATGCTCCCGCTCACGTGCGCGTTGATGATCTTGCTGTCGTACATGTTGCCGGCCAGTCCGCCAAGGACAACGTCGGTCCCCGAACTGGTGATGGTCAGCCGTGACAGCCAGATGTCGCGCAACGTCGCGCCTGAGAATGTGTGGCCGAACAGGCCCACATTCGCGAACCGACCGGAACGATTGATCGTCAGGCCGCTGACGTCATGTCCCAGGCCGGTGAAGGTGCCGGTGAACGCATACACATCGGCGACCGGTGCGGCGGTGTACGGGACCGCACTCGCATCCAGGTCGACCGCCAGCGCGTAGCGGCCACCGAGGCCGGTGGTGTCGATGGCCTCCAGCGCGGCGAGGCTGCGCAGCAGCGTGTAGCCGTTGCCATTGATGCTCAGCGTCGCAGCGTTGCCGCCGAGCGTGATCGGCGCGCGCACGTTGTAGTCGGTGCCGGTGGCGACGGCACCCGTGGTTGCGTAGTTGCCGTGGTTCAGCACCAGCCCGGCGGCGTTGCCCGTTGCGGTGATCGCCGCGTTCACCTGGATGTCGTGGTACGCATTGAGCGTCAGCGTCGTGTCGGCGCTCCAGCTGACGGGCGCATTGACCAGGATGTCGCCCTGGCCCGAGCCGCTGCTGTTGTCGGTGACAAGCGTCACGCTGGAGTTCGCGAGCGCGGCGCCGAGCGTGTCGGCGCCGATGCCGCTGCTTGACTGCGCCGCGCTGCCGGCGCTCACGGTGAAATCGGTCGGGTCGACCCGCCAGGTGCCGGTGCGCCCCTGCGCAGCCCGCGTGGTGATGGCCACGGCATCGGCCACCTGCACCTGCCGGCCGCTGGTCTCGATGGAACCGCCGTCGCCACCGTCGGGCGCCGATGCGTCCAGCGTGCCGGCAACCTGCGCGGTGCCGTTTCCGGCATCGGCCAGCAGGCGGATCGAGCCCGTGCTGTCGTCCAGCGTGCGAGCCTCGATCACGCCGGTGTTGTTGACCACCGCCTGCACCAGCGCATCCGCGGCGCGTGCGGTCAACAGCACCTGGCCGCCGTCGGCCTGGATCAGTTCGCGGTTCTCGGCCAGCGCCCGGATCGCGCCGGCGTTCACGGTGATCCCCAGCAACCTGTCGCCGGCCAGGTCCAACGTGATGTCCGAACCCGCGCCCAGGGCGACCTGGCCCAGTGTGGCGCGGATGCTGCCCTGGTTGCTGACCTGGCCTCCGAGCAGCGCGGCATAGCCGCCGTCGGCGGTGGTGATGCTGCCGCGGTTGACGACGCTGCCGGCCGTGCCGCTGAAGCGGTAGCGCCCCGCGATGAAATCGTGGTTGGCCAGGTCGAGCGTGGACGCCACCAGCCCGCCGACGTTGACCTGCGACCCGGCACCGAACAGCACGCCGTTCGGGTTGACCAGGAACACCTGGCCGTTGGCACGCAGGCTTCCGAAGATGGCCGACGCTTCGCCGCCGGTCACGCGGTTCAACGCGATGGACGACGAAGACGGCTGCACGAAGCTGACGCTTTCGCCGCCGGCGATGCTGAAGCTGCGCCAGTCGATCACCAGCCGGTCGCTCGCCTGCGACACGGTGGTGGCCGTGCCACCGCCGGTGATGCTGCCGCTGCCGCTGACCACCTGCCCGCCGCTCGGTGCAGCCGTGGCCGGCATCGCGCCGAAGGCCGACACCGCGGCGACCGTGAATTTGTAGAGCTTGTTCATGGCAACTCCGGTTTCAGAAGGCTTGGGTGGCTTGCAACCACCAACGCGGGCCGCGCTCGCTGTCGGACTGGTTGGTGTCGCCGGCTCGCACCGCGATGCAGGCGTTCAGGTTCAGGCCCGCCGTGGTCCGATGGCTCAGCAGCGCGCCGACGCCGGACGGGTGCCGCACGTTGCGTGCATCGTTCGGCAGCGCCTGGTGATGCGCGCGGCCGAAGGCGGCATCGAAGAAGCCGCCGAGCTGCCAGGTGGCCGACAGCGGGTGGCGCAGTTCGATCGTCAGCAGCGCCGCCTCGTCGGACGAAGCCTCGCCGGGCCCGTACGCTCGCACGCCGCCGTAGCCGCCGAGGCCCATCTGTTCGGAACTGTCGAGGTTCTCGGTGGCGGCCTGCCCGCTGGCGCGCAACGCCAGCAGCAGGTCCGGATTGAGCGGGCGTTGATGACTCCACTGGCCGGAGAGCTTGTGGTACCGGCCTTGGGTGCGATAGCCCGCCGCATCGATCTCGGCGCTGGCGGCATCGAGCGCGACACGGCCTTCGGTCCAGCTGACGCTCCATTGCGTGATCGATCCGGTGCCCGCGTCGCCGCGGTCGCCCGACAGGCCCAGCGTGGTGGCTGCGACCCGCTTGTCGGCCGACGTGGCCATGCTGCCGACGCTGTCATGCAGCTGCTTGCGGTCGTGCAGCAATTGCAGGTTCAGGTTGGTGTCCCGGCTGCGCTGCAACGGGTGCAGCAGGTAGGCGCTGGCGATGCGGGCCGTGCCGCTGGCTTGCAATGCCAGGAAGTCTCCGCCGAGCCGGTAGCGCATGTCCGACCAGGCGGCCCCCAGCTGCGTGCCGGCGGCACCGACCGGCAGCTGGTACGCGATGCGGCCGTAGCCGAGCCCGCCGTCCGACGTCAGCGCGCGCAGCGACAAGGTATCGCCCAGCCACAGGGGGTTGTTCAATTGCGCGCCCGCGCCGTAGCGCGCTCTGCCGGTCGACGGGTTGCCGAAGTTGTCGGCGCCGAGGTCTGCACCGGCGCGCGCGCCCCGCGTGAGGCGGACATCCAGGTCGGTGGTGCCGACGGAGGCACCGGGCCGCAAGGTCGATTGAACGTCGATGCCCGGCAGGTCGCCCAACAGCAGCAAGGCCCGCTCCAGCGGTGCGCCGCGCAGCGAGTCGCCTTCGGATCCGATGCCCAGCAGCAGGCCGAGCCGTGCTTCGGCGAGTGGCGTGTCGTTCGCCACCTGGCGCCGGCCCAGCCGGCCTTCGAGCACGGCAATCTCGATCCGGCCCTCGTCGATGCGCTGCGCCGGCAGGTAGGCGCGGGCCAGCAGCAGGCCGGCTTCGCGATGGCGGCGCGTCACGCGGGCGGCAAGCTCCTGCAGTTCGGGCAGCGACATCGTCTTGCCGACGGCATCGGCGAGCAAGGCATCGAGCTCGACCGTGGGCACCGCCTGGCTGCCGGTCACGACGATGCGCCTGACGAGCACCCGCGGGCCCGCGTCGAGTGTCAGGGCCGGCCGGTCTTCCGGCGGCTCGGGCAGCGCGGTCGGCTGGGTCCGCTGGGTGGCGGGCGGGTGGATCTCGTTGGACAGCTGCCCGGCATCGGGCGCCGCGAGGGCCCACGACGCTGCGAACCCCATGAAGCATGCCGCGCCGGCATGCTGGAAAGCGGAGCGTCGAACATCTCTTGTCGTCACGTTGCGGCCTGCCGATGGCTTGGGAGGCTGACAATCTGGACGCCGAATTTGCAGTCAATGTGGATTCTTCGCGAGCGGCCCCAAATAAGCCTTGGATGCGCGGCGTCAACCCCGATTGACGCTCCCGGCACCCGCGCGCACAGTGCCGCGGCGCATGTCGCGCGAGGAGACCGACACCATGAAGACTTCCCGGCTGACGCTCACGCTGTCCGGTGCGCTGTTGTTCGCACTCGGCCTCACCACCGGCCTGACGGCGCAGACGCTGACCGATTCACCGCAGCGCGCGGAGCAGAAGCGCGCCGACCTGAGCGGCACGCCCAACATGGAGGTGATCGCGTCGATCGTCGAACTGAAGCCGGGCCAGAGCAGCAACCTGCACGTGCACCATGGCGTCGAAGCCTTCCACGTGCTGCAGGGCGCGATGGTGCAGGCGCCGGGCAAGGACGCGGCGATGATGCCGACCGGCCTGACCGGGCTGAACCTGCGCGACGTGCAGCACGGCAGCTTCAAGGTGGTCGGCGACGTGCCGTTGAAGCTGTTCACCGTGCACGTCGTCGACAAGAATGCCCCGCTGTACGACTTCGTCAAATGACGACCCGGGAACCATGACCTACACCGCCGCGGCCAACCGCTACGAGACCATGACCTACCGCCGCTGCGGCCGCAGCGGCCTGCAGCTGCCGCTGCTGTCGCTCGGCCTGTGGCACAACTTCGGCGATGCCACGCCGCTCACCGAGCAGCGCGCGCTGCTGCGCACCGCCTTCGACCTGGGCATCACCCATTTCGATCTCGCCAACAACTACGGCCCGCCGTATGGCAGCGCCGAGAGCAACTTCGGCCGCGTGCTGCGCGAGGACTTCAAGCCCTATCGAGACGAGCTGGTGATCTCCACCAAGGCCGGCTACGACATGTGGCCGGGCCCGTACGGGCAGGGCGGCGGCTCGCGCAAATACGTGCTCGCGAGCCTCGACCAGAGCCTGCGCCGCATGGGGCTCGATTACGTCGACATCTTCTATTCGCACCGTTTCGATGCCGCGACGCCGCTCGAGGAAACCGCATCGGCGCTCGCCACCGCGGTGCAGTCGGGGCGCGCGCTGTATGTGGGCATCTCGTCGTACTCGGCGGGCAAGACTGCCGAGATGGCCAGGCTGCTGCGCGAGCGCGGCGTGCCGCTGCTGATCCACCAGCCGTCGTACAGCCTGCTGAACCGCTGGATCGAAGGCGAGCTGCTCGCCACGCTCGACAGCGAAGGGGCAGGCTGCATCGCCTTCAGCGCGCTGGCCCAGGGGCTGCTGACCGACAAGTACCTGAACGGCATCCCGGCCGATGCGCGCATCAACAAGCCGGGCGGCGGCTCGATGAAGGCGGAGCACCTGTCGGACGCCAACCTGGAGCGGGTGCGCGGGCTGCGGGCGATCGCGCAGAAGCGCGGGCAGTCGCTCGCGCAGATGGCGCTGGCCTGGGTGCTGCGCGACCCGCGCGTGACGACGGCGCTGATCGGCGCGAGCCGGCCCGAGCAGCTGCGCGAGAACGTCGCGGCGCTGGCGCGGCTCGATTTCAGCGCGCAGGAACTGGCCGAGATCGACCGCCATGCGCAGGACGGCGGGCTGGACCTGTGGGCCCACTCCAGCCGCGACGAGGCGTTCTGACGTCGCGACGCCGATCAGCGGTGCGGTTCGACTTCGTAGTCGCAATCGCAACCCTGGTCGGCGGCGATCAACCGCGCCACCAGCCGGGCGGCCACGCGGCGCAGCCAGGCCGGCCCGCGCAACGCGCGCGCCCGCAGCAGCACGCCGCAGCGGTAACCGCCCTGTTCCTCCCACACCAGCGCCGCACAGGCCCCGTGCCGGCGCCGGCTCATCAGCACGCCGACCGGGCAGGGCTCGCTCGCACAGCACACGCCGCAGCCGTTGCAGGGCTGGCCGAGCGGCGGCTTGGGTGGCGCGGCGGGGTGGATTTCGATGGTGCGGCGCATGTCGGGCGGATGAATCCACCAAAGGAGTCACGCGATTGTCGTCCGCACGAAACACGCCGATCCCACGACGTGGACCGCAGAATTCCAACGGTGTTACAGTCCCGGCCGTGACTTCAGGTCCTTCCCGTCCCCTTGCTGGTTGAGCAGTCAAGGCGGGTCGCAATCCGCCAGTCGGTCTAGCCGTGTCGCGGAAGGTTTGTAACCCACTACAGCGCTGGAAACCAGTGCGAAAGGTGAGCGAAATGATGCAGGAATACAGGTCGAACTCGTACCTGTTCGGGGGCAATGCGCCCTACGTCGAAGAGATGTACGAGGCCTACCTCGACAACCCGGGCTCCGTGCCCGACAACTGGCGCGCCTACTTCGACGCGCTCCAGCACGTTCCTGCCGCCGACGGTTCGTCGGCTGCCGACGTACCGCATGCACCGGTCGTCGAATCATTCGCTCAACGCGCCAAGGCCAACGCCTTCGGCAACAAGGCCAGCAGCGCCGACCTCGCGGTCGCCCGCAAGCAGGTCCATGTCCAGTCGCTGATCGCCGCCTACCGCGTGCTCGGCGCCCGCTGGGCCGACCTCGACCCGCTGAAGCGCGTCGAGCGCCCGAAGATCCCCGAGCTGGAACCGGCGTTCTACGACCTGAGCGAGTCCGACATGGACATCACGTTCAGCGCGACGAACACCTACTTCAGCACGTCCGAGCAGATGACGCTGCGCCAGATCGTGCAGGCGCTGCGCGAAACCTACTGCGGCTCGATCGGCGCCGAGTACATGCACATCACCGACCAGCCTGAAAAGCGCTGGTGGCAGCAACGCCTCGAAGCCATCCGCTCGAAGCCGAACTTCACGGCCGAGCAGAAGAAGCAGATCCTGAACCGCCTGACGGCCTCCGAAGGCCTGGAGCGCTACCTGCACACGAAGTACGTCGGCCAGAAGCGCTTCTCGCTCGAAGGCGGCGAAAGCTTCATCGCGTCGATGGACGAGCTGGTGCAGCGTGCCGGCGAGAAGGGCGTGCAGGAAATCGTGATCGGCATGGCCCACCGCGGCCGCCTGAACGTGCTGGTCAACACGCTGGGCAAGATGCCCAAGGACCTGTTCGCCGAGTTCGACCACACCGCGCCCGAGAACCTGCCTTCGGGCGACGTGAAGTACCACCAGGGCTTCTCGAGCGACGTCACCACCGACGGCGGCCCGGTCCACCTGAGCCTGTCGTTCAACCCGTCGCACCTGGAGATCGTCAACCCGGTCGTCGAAGGCTCGGTCAAGGCCCGCCTCGACCGCCGCGGCGACAAGGAAGGCGACACCGTGCTGCCGGTGCTGGTGCACGGCGACGCGGCCTTCGCCGGCCAGGGCGTCGTGATGGAAACGCTGGCGCTCGCGCAGACGCGCGGCTACTACACCGGCGGCACCGTCCACGTCGTCATCAACAACCAGATCGGCTTCACGACCAGCGACCCGCGTGACACCCGCTCGACGCTGTACTGCACCGACGTGGTCAAGATGATCGAGGCGCCGGTGCTGCACGTGAACGGCGACGACCCCGAAGCGGTCGTGCTGTGCACGCAGCTCGCGCTCGACTACCGCCAGGAGTTCAACAAGGACGTGGTGGTCGACATCGTCTGCTTCCGCAAGCTCGGCCACAACGAGCAGGACACGCCGGCGCTGACGCAGCCGCTGATGTACAAGAAGATCGCGCAGCACCCGGGCACCCGCAAGCTGTACGGCGACAAGCTGGTGGCCCAGGGCGTGCTGCCGGCCGACGGCCCGGACGCGATGGTCAAGGAATTCCGCGCCGCGATGGACGCCGGCAAGCACACCATCGACCCGGTGCTGACCAACTACAAGAGCAAGTATGCGGTCGACTGGTCGCCGTACCTGAACAAGAAGTGGACCGATTCGGCCGACACCGCGCTGCCGCTGGCCGAGGTCAAGCGCCTGGCTGAGCGCATCACGACGGTGCCGGCGAACTTCAAGCCGCACCCGCTGGTCGAGAAGGTGCTGGCCGACCGCGCCGCGATGGGCCGCGGCGACATCAACATGGACTGGGGCATGGGCGAGCACCTCGCCTTCGCATCGCTGGTCGCGAGCGGCTACCCGATCCGCCTGTCCGGCGAAGACAGCGGCCGCGGTACCTTCACGCACCGCCATGCGGTGCTGCACGACCAGAACCGCGAGAAGTGGGACGAAGGCACCTGGACGCCGCTGCAGCACGTGGCCGACAACCAGGCCCCGTTCGTCGTGATCGACTCGCTGCTGTCCGAAGAAGCGGTGCTCGGCTTCGAATACGGCTACGCCAGCGCCGACCCGAACACGCTGACCATCTGGGAAGCGCAGTTCGGCGACTTCGTCAACGGCGCGCAGGTGGTGATCGACCAGTTCATCGCGTCCGGCGAGGTCAAGTGGGGCCGCGCCAACGGCCTGACGCTGATGCTGCCGCACGGCTACGAAGGGCAGGGCCCGGAGCATTCGTCGGCACGCCTGGAGCGCTTCATGCAACTGGCCGCCGACAACAACATGCAGATCGTGCAGCCGACCTCGGCCAGCCAGATCTTCCATGTGCTGCGCCGCCAGATGGTGCGCATGTTCCGCAAGCCGCTGGTGATCATGACGCCGAAGTCGCTGCTGCGGAACAAGGACGCCACGTCGCCGCTCGTCGAGTTCACGAAGGGCGAGTTCAAGACGGTGATCCCCGAGGCGAATGCCGAGATCGCGGCCGACAAGGTCAAGCGCATCGTCGCGTGCTCCGGCAAGGTCTACTACGACCTGGTGAAGGCCCGGGCCGAGAAGAAGGCCACCGACGTGGCGATCATCCGCGTCGAGCAGCTCTACCCGTTCCCGCACAAGGCCTTCGCGGCCGAGGTGAAGAAGTACGCCAACGCGACCGAGATCGTCTGGTGCCAGGACGAGCCGCAGAACCAGGGTGCGTGGTTCTTCGTGCAGCACTACATCCACGAGAACATGGTCGACGGCCAGCGGCTGGGCTATGCGGGTCGCCCGGCATCGGCTTCGCCGGCGGTGGGTTATGCGCACCTGCACCAGGAGCAGCAGAAGGCGCTGCTCGACCAGGCCTTCGCCAAGCTCAAGGGCTTCGTCCTCACCAAATAAGCAAGTCGTGGTGCAGCCTGCCGGCCCGGTGGCCGGCGCGGCTGCAACCGTGCTGAACACCCAGAAAGAACCTCATGGCAATCGTAGAAGTCAAAGTTCCGCAGCTGTCCGAATCGGTGGCCGAAGCCACCCTGCTGCAATGGAAGAAGAAGCCCGGCGAAGCCGTGGCCATCGACGAGATCCTGATCGAGATCGAGACCGACAAGGTCGTGCTCGAAGTGCCGGCGCCGGCCGCCGGCGTGATCGCGCAGATCGTCAAGAACGACGGCGAGAGCTGCACCAGCGATGAAGTCATCGCCCGGATCGACACCGAGGCCGCTGCCCAGGTGAGCCCGCTCGAGATCAAGGCGGTGCCGGCACCTGCGGCCGCGCCTGCTGCCGCCGCGGCGCCCGCGGCTGGTGGCAGCAAGGGCGATGTCGCGATGCCCGCGGCCGCCAAGCTGCTGGCCGACAACAACCTGTCGACCAGCTCGGTGGCCGGCACCGGCAAGGACGGCCGCGTGACCAAGGGCGACGTGCTGGGCGCGATCGCCGCCGGCGCGAAGCCGGCCGTCGCCGCACCGGTGGCAGCGCCCGTCGCCGCATCGGTGGCCAAGCCGCTGCCGTCGGTTGCCGCACCGGTTTCGCAAAACCTGGGCGATCGTCCTGAGCAGCGCGTGCCGATGAGCCGCCTGCGCGCCCGTGTCGCCGAGCGCCTGCTGCAGTCGCAGGCCACCAACGCCATCCTGACCACGTTCAACGAAGTGAACATGGCCCCGGTCATGGAGATGCGCAAGAAGTTCCAGGAGAAGTTCGAGAAGGAGCATGGCGTGAAGCTGGGCTTCATGAGCTTCTTCGTGAAGGCCGCGGTCGCCGCGCTGAAGAAGTACCCGGTGATCAACGCCAGCGTCGACGGCAACGACATCGTCTACCACGGCTACTTCGACATCGGCATCGCGGTCGGTTCGCCGCGCGGCCTGGTGGTGCCGATCATCCGCAATGCCGACCAGCTGAGCTTTGCCGACATCGAGAAGACCATCGCCGGCTTCGGCCAGAAGGCCAAGGACGGCAAGCTGTCGCTCGACGAGCTGACCGGCGGCACCTTCTCGATCTCGAACGGCGGCACCTTCGGCTCGATGCTGTCGACGCCGATCATCAACCCGCCGCAGTCGGCCATCCTCGGCGTTCACGCCACGAAGGACCGCGCGGTGGTCGAGAACGGCCAGATCGTGATCCGCCCGATGAACTACCTCGCGATGTCGTACGACCACCGCATCATCGACGGCCGCGAAGCCGTGCTGGGCCTGGTCGCGATGAAGGACGCGCTGGAAGATCCGGCTCGCCTCCTGTTCGACATCTAAACAGGAACCACGATGAGCAAATCATTTGACGTCGTCGTCATCGGCGGCGGCCCCGGCGGCTACATCGCGGCGATCCGCGCGGCGCAGCTGGGCTTCAACACCGCCTGCATCGACGAGTGGAAGAACGAGAAGGGCGGCCCCGCCCCCGGCGGCACCTGCACCAATGTCGGCTGCATTCCGTCGAAGGCGCTGCTGCAGTCGAGCGAGCACTTCGAGCATGCCGGCCATGCCTTTGCCGACCACGGCATCGGCCTGAAGGACCTCAGCATCGACATCGGCAAGATGCTGGGCCGCAAGAACGCGGTCGTGAAGCAGAACAACGACGGCATCCTGTACCTCTTCAAGAAGAACAAGGTGTCGTTCTTCCACGGTCGCGGCTCGTTCGTGAAGGCGACCGAGGGCGGCTATGAGATCAAGGTCGCCGGCGCCGCTGAAGAATCGATCGTCGCGAAGCACGTGATCGTCGCCACCGGCTCCAACCCGCGTGCGCTGCCCGGTGCGCCGTTCGACGAGGAGCTGATCCTCAGCAACGACGGCGCGCTGCGCATCCCCGCGGTGCCGAAGAAGCTGGGCCTGATCGGCGCCGGCGTGATCGGCCTGGAGATGGGCTCGGTGTGGCGCCGCCTCGGGGCCGAGGTGGTGGTGCTCGAAGCGCTGCCGGCCTTCCTCGGCGCGGTCGACGAGCAGATCGCCAAGGAGGCCCAGAAGGCCTTCAACAAGCAGGGCCTGAAGGTCGAGCTGGGCGTCAAGATCAGCGAAGTCAAGACCGGCAAGAAGGGTGTCACCGTCGCGTACGCCAACGCGAAGGGCGAAGCGCAGACGCTCGAGGTCGAGAAGCTGATCGTCTCGATCGGCCGTGTCGCGAACACCATCGGCCTGAACCCGGAAGCCGTCGGCCTGAAGCTCGACGAGCGCGGCGCGGTGGTGGTCGACGACGACTGCAAGACCAACCTGCCGAACGTCTGGGCGATCGGCGACGTGGTGCGCGGCCCGATGCTGGCGCACAAGGCCGAGGAAGAGGGCGTCGCGGTGGCCGAGCGCATTGCCGGCCAGCACGGGCACGTCAACTTCAACACGATCCCGTGGGTGATCTACACCTCGCCGGAGATCGCGTGGGTCGGCCAGACCGAGCAGCAGCTGAAGGCCGCGGGCCGGGCCTACAAGGCCGGCACCTTCCCGTTCCTCGCGAACGGCCGGGCGCGTGCGCTGGGCGACACGACCGGCATGGTCAAGTTCCTCGCCGACGCGAAGACCGACGAGATCCTCGGCGTGCACATCGTCGGGCCGATGGCGTCGGAGCTGATCTCCGAAGCGGTGGTCGCGATGGAGTTCAAGGCCTCGGCCGAGGACATCGCGCGCATCTGCCATGCGCACCCGTCGCTGAGCGAAGCCACGAAGGAAGCCGCCCTGGCCATCGACAAGCGCACCCTCAACTTCTGATCGGGCGCTGCCGCTGTCGATGGTCTCCGTCACCGAGTTGTACCGGCAGACGCTCGCGGAGCGCGGCTACCAGAGCGACCCGGCGCAACTCGCCGCGGTCGCCGCGTTGCAGCGCTGCCAGGACGAGTGGGAAGCCTACAAGGCGCGGCGCAGCAACGCGATCACGAAGCTGCTGGTGCGCCCGCCGCTGCCGCGCGGTGTCTACATGCACGGCGGGGTGGGGCGCGGCAAGAGCTTCCTGATGGACTGCTTCTTCAACGCCGTGCCGCTGCAGCGCAAGACGCGGCTGCACTTCCACGAGTTCATGCGCGAGGTGCACCGCGAGCTCGCCGAGCTGAAGGGCGTCGTCAACCCGCTCGACGAGCTGGGCGCGCGCATCTCGCGGCGCCACCGGCTGATCTGCTTCGACGAGTTCCACGTCGCCGACGTGACCGACGCGATGATCCTGCACCGGCTGCTCGACAGCCTGTTCGCGAACCGCGTCAGCATCGTCACCACCTCGAACTTCAAGCCCGACGACCTGTACCCGAACGGGCTGCACCGCGACCGCATCCTGCCGGCCATCGAGCTGCTGAAGCAGAAGCTCGAGGTCATCAGCGTCGACAACGGCACCGATTACCGACGCCGCACGCTGGAGCAGGTGACGCTGTACCACACGCCGCTCGGCCCCGAGGCCGATGCCGCGATGGCCGACGCCTTCACGCAATTGGCCGAAGCCAGGGACGAGCCGCCGGTGCTGCACATCGAGCACCGCGAGCTGCATGCGCGGCGCAAGGCCGGCGGCGTGGTGTGGTTCGACTTCAAGACCTTGTGCGGCGGACCGCGTTCGCAGAACGACTACCTGGAACTCGCGACGCAGTTCCACACCGTGCTGCTGTCGGATGTGCCGCAGATGCCGCCACGGCTGGCGTCGGAGGCGCGGCGTTTCACCTGGCTGGTCGACGTGCTGTACGACCGCCGTGTGAAGCTGATCCTGTCGGCCGCGGTGCCGCCGGAAGAGCTGTACAAGGACGGCCCGCTGGCGCACGAGTTCCCGCGCACGGTGTCGCGGCTCAACGAGATGCAGTCGAAGGAATTCCTGTCGCTCGAACGCCGGGACGTGGATACTCGGCTGACATGATGGACCCACCCCCGAAGGCGCTTCGCGCCTCCCCCTCAAGGGGGCGCCGCCAGCGGCCCGGCAGAGCCGGCTCCGCGGCGTCCGCTGGATCGTTCTGGTCTGGCGTGCTGGCTTCTTGTCTGGCTGCATTCGCGGCAGTGGGCGCCTGTGCCGCGGAGCCGTCCAGCCAGGCCGAGCGCGAGCGCATCGCGAAGCAGCGCCAAGCGGCCGAGGTGCAGTACGCGCAGCGCGAGGCCGAGTGCAAGCGCCGCTTCGTCGTGACCTCGTGCATCGACCAGGCGCGTGCCGACCGGCGCCAGTCGCTCGACAACCTGCACCAGCAGGAGATCGCGCTCGACGAGGTGGAGCGCCAGCAGCGCAGTGCCGAGCACCGCCGCCGGCGCGAGGCGAAGGCCTGGGACGAGATCAACAAGCCGCCGCCGGAGCCGCGTGCGCCGCGCGTGCCGAAGCAGCGCGAGGCGAAGCCGCTGCTGCCGCCATCGGCCGCGTCGCGGCCGGCACCGGTCGACCGCAGCGCCGACGAGCAGCAGGCGCGCGAGCGCTTCGAGGCTCGCCAGCGCGAGGCGCAGGCCCACAAGGAAGAGATCGAGAAGCGCAACCGCGACAGGGCGGCGAAGCGCAAGCCGGCACTGCCGATGCCCGCCGCGTCGTCCCCGTGAATGCCATGTCGCCCGGATGCCGATCCGGGGAGCGCGTCAGCCCAGCGCGTCGATCCGGATGAGAGCCAGCGACAGGTTGTCCCCCGTCCCCCGAGCCCGCTGGCGTGCCTTCGTCACCAGCATCTCGCTCGCCTCGCGCGGCGGCAGCGTGTGCACGATCGCGCCGAGCTCCTTCGGGGTGAAGTAATGCCACAGCCCGTCGCTGCACGACAGCACCGAATCGCCGACCTGCAACTGGTCGATGTGGTGCAGCGTCAGTGGCGGGTCCTGGTAGGTGCCGAGGCAGCCGGTCAGCAGGTTCGACTGCGGGTGGGTGTTGGCCTCGTCCTCGCTGATCTGGCCTTCGTCGACCAGGCGCTGCACGAATGAATGGTCGATGGTGCGGCGGACCATGTCGGGCCCACGGAAGTGGTAGCAGCGCGAATCGCCGGCGTGGATCATGTCGCACTCGCGCGACGGGCTGATCAGGAAGGCCACCGCGGTGCTGTGCGGTTCTTCCTCGGCGGTGATCGCGGTCAGCTTGATCATCAGGTGGGCTTCGAGCACCAGCTGCTTCAGCAGCTCCGACGGATCGTCCTGGTTCGGGCTGTAGCGCTCGAACAGCTGGCGCGCGGTGAGCACCACCTGGTCGGCGGCCTTGCGCCCGCCGCTCTTGCCGCCCATGCCGTCGGCCAGCACTGCGAGGGCACACCCGGGAACCCGGTGGTGGGGCAGGATCTCGACCTGGTCCTGCTGGTAGGCTCGGTCGCCACGGTGCATGCCGGTGGCGGCATTCAGCCGATATCCTGGGGGTGTGCTCATGGGCGAAAACTATAATCGCTTTGCCCTCACATTCACTTGCAATACTCCGCGACGTTCTCCTCGATGGACGACAACCTGCACTCGCCGCAGCGCCGCCTCATCGAGCTCCGGATGGAACACGCCGACCTCGACAGCCTGATCGACCTGGCCGGCGACGACGCTCCGCGCGACGAACTGATGATGCGCCGCCTGAAGAAGCGGCGCCTGGCCCTGCGGGACCAGATCTCGAAACTGGAAGCCCAGCTTGACCCTCCCGAACCCGCCTGATCTGACACCGCTCGAAGAGGCCGTGGCCGAAGCCTTTGCGCAGGGCGGCGCGCTGTCGCAGGCCGACGAGCGCTATGTCGAGCGCGAGGTGCAACAGCGCATGGCGCAGCAGGTGGCGCAGGCGATCGACGGGCGGCATGCGCTGGTCGCCGAGGCCGGTACCGGCGTCGGCAAGACCTTCGCGTACCTGGTGCCGACGCTGCTGTCGGGCGCGCGGGCGTTGATCAGCACCGCGACCAAGAGCCTGCAGGACCAGCTCTTCCTGCGCGACCTGCCGCGGCTGCGCGATGCGCTCGGGCTGCCGGTGACGATCGCGCTGCTGAAGGGCCGCGCCAGCTACCTGTGCACGCACCGCATGAACCAGGCGCGCCAGTCGGCCCAGCTGCCCGACCGCTGGGCGGTGCGCACGCTGGCCAAGATCGAGACCTGGTCGCGCTCGACCGCCAGCGGCGACCTGGCCGAGCTCGACGGGCTGGACGAACGCTCCAGCGTGATCCCGCTGGTCACCTCCACCCGCGACAACTGCCTCGGCAGCGAGTGCCCCGACTACCGCCAGTGCCATGTGATGAAGGCCCGGCGCGACGCGATGGCGGCCGACCTGGTCGTCGTCAACCACCACCTGTTCTTCGCCGACATGGCGCTGCGCGATTCGGGCGTGGCCGAGCTGCTGCCGAGCGTCGAGGTGGCGGTCTTCGACGAGGCGCACCAGCTGGCCGAGGCCGGCGTCGCCTTCCTCGGCACGATGCTCGGCACCGGGCAGGTGATCGATTTCGCGCGCGACATGCTCGGCGCCGGCCTGCAGCTGGCGCGCGGCCTCGCGCCGTGGCAGGACCTGGCCGCCGCCTGCGACAAGGCCGCGCGCGAGCTGCGCATGGCCGCGGCCGGGCCGATGCGCGAGGTGCGCGGCAGCCTGAAGCTGCGCTGGGACGAACGCGCCGGGCGTGCCGATTTCGGCGCCGCGCTGCAGGGCGTCGCGCAGGCGTGCGAAGCGGCCCAGCTGGGGCTGGACACCGTCAGCGAGATCGCCCCGGACTTTTCGAAGTTGATGGAGCGGGCGCAGAACTTCCGCCGCATGGCCGCGCAGTTCGAGCAGGAGGCGGCACCGGGCAAGGTGCGCTGGATCGACCTGTCGCCGCACCAGGCGCGGCTGGTCGAGTCGCCGCTCGACATCCGCGACGCGTTGCGCGAGCAGATGGACGCGGCGCCGCGCGCGTGGATCTTCACGTCGGCGACGCTCGGCGACGACGAGCGGCTGTCGTGGTTCACCGAATCGGCGGGGCTCGACGACGCGCTGACGCTGCGCGTCGGCAGCCCGTTCGACTACCAGGCGCATGCGCGGCTGTACATCCCGGCCGCGTTCCCGAAACCGAACGAGCCGGCGCATCCGCCGGCGGTGGCTGCGCTGGCCGCGCGCTGCGCGCGGGCGCTGGGCGGGCGCACCTTCGTGCTGACCACCACGCTGCGGGCGCTGCAGACGGTCGGCGACCGCCTGCGCGACACCTTCGAGACCGAGGGCGACAACATCCAGGTGCTGATGCAGGGCTCGATGCCGAAGCGGCAGCTGCTGCAGCAGTTCCTCGCGCAGCCGCGCTCGGTGCTGGTCGGCTCGCAGAGCTTCTGGGAAGGCATCGACGTCCCCGGCGATGCGCTGCAGTGCGTGATGATCGACAAGCTGCCGTTCCCGCCGCCCACCGATCCGCTGGTCGAGGCGCGGGTCAAGCGGCTGGAGAGCGAGGGTCGCAATCCGTTCGCCGAGTATTTCATCGCCGAGGCGGCGGTGTCGCTGAAGCAGGGCGCGGGGCGGCTGATCCGCAGCGAGACCGACCGCGGGCTGCTGGTGATCTGCGACCCGCGCATGGCCGGCATGAACTACGGCAAGCGGCTGCGCGATGCCTTGCCGCCGATGACGCGGGTGATGGCCGAGTCGGACGCCCTCGAATGGCTCGAAGGCCTGCAGGCGCAGGCGCTGCCGTTCTAGCGTTCTACTGCGCCGTCGCCGGCACGGGTTCGGACGCGATGAACTCGCTGTTCGGGTAGTTCTGGCGCAGCACCCGGCCCGCGTCGTCGCGCAGCTGGACCAAGCCGAGCTTGTCGTAGCTCATCACCATCAGGTGCAGCGCTTCTTCGGTCGCCGGGCTCTGCTGGAATTCCTGCACCGTCTGCTGCGCCCGGTTCGCGGCGGCCACGTAGGCCCCGCGGCGGTAGTAGTAGCGGGCCACGTGCACCTCGTACGACGCCAGCGAGTTGACGATGTAGCGCATGCGCGCCTGTGCGTCGGGCGTGTACTTCGACTGCGGGAACTGGTCGACCAGTTGCTTGAACGACTGGAACGAGTCCTTCGACGCCTGCTGGTCGCGCTCGGACAGGTCTTGCCGCGCGATGCTGCTGAACAGGCCGAGGTTGTCGTTGAAGTTGACGACGCCCTGCAGGTACAGCGCGTAGTCGAAGGCGGGGCTGGTCGGGTGCAGCTTCAGGAAGCGCTCGAGGATCGACAGCGCGGTCGCCTTCTCGCCGGTCTTGTAGTTCAGGTAGGCTCGCTCCAGCGTCGCCTGCTGCCCGAGCGGCGTGCCGGCGGCACGGCCTTCGAGGCGTTCGTAGAGCTTCAGCGCACGTTCGTAACTGCCGGCATCGGCTTCGGACTTCGCCTCTGCATACAATTTCTCGACGGTCATCCCGGCCGTTTCGTCTTTCGGGGTCGAGCCACAGGCCGTGAGCAGCGCGGCCAGCACGGCCACCGATGCCAGGGCCGACCACCGGCCAACCAAGCGAATCACATTCATGAGCCTCGTGGCGCCACCGCTGCGGCGCTTCCTGTCGAAAGAAGAGCGGCGATTATATGGTTCACCCCTCCAGCGACCTGTCGCTCCCCCCTGAGTCCGTGCAGGGCATCGACGCCACCGAGGCGGGCGACGAAGCGCTGGAGGCCGGCGTTGCCGATGCGCCCGAGCGCCGCGTCGCGCTGATCGACCGCAGCCTGCACGGCGTGCGGCTCGACAAGGCGCTGGTCGCGATGGCCGGCGAGTTCTCGCGCAACCACCTGCAGACGCTGATCGAAGGCGGCCATGTGTGGGTCGACGAGCGGCCGATGACGCAGGCCTCGCGCAAGGTGTCGGCCGGCCAGCAGCTGGTGGTCGAACTGGTGCCGACGCCCGAGAGCCGCGCGTTCCGCCCTGAAGCGATGGCGCTGCCGATCGTGTTCGAGGACGAGTCGCTGATCATCATCGACAAGGCGCCGGGCATGGTGGTTCACCCGGCGGCCGGCAACTGGTCGGGCACGCTGCTGAACGGGCTGCTGGCGCACCACCCGGCCGCGGCGACGCTGCCGCGCGCCGGCATCGTGCACCGGCTCGACAAGGACACCTCGGGGCTGCTGGTGGTCGGCAAGACGCTGCAGTCGGTGACGGCGCTGGTGCGGGCGATCGCCGCCCGCGAGGTGCAGCGCGAGTACCAGGCGCTGGTGCACGGGCGGGTGCCGTCGCAGCCGTTCCGCATCGACGCGCCGCTCGCGCGCGATCCGCAGTCGCGGGTCAAGATGGCCGTGGTGGGCAGCGGCAAGCCGGCGCAGACCGATGTCAGCCGCGTCGCGCTGGCGGAGTTCGACGAGGGCGCGGTGAGTGCGGTGCGTTGCAAGCTGCACACCGGGCGCACCCACCAGATCCGCGTGCACCTGGCGACACGCGGCCACGCGCTGCTGTCGGACGCGCTGTACGGCGGGCGCCCGGGGCTGGGCCTGACGCGCCAGGCGCTGCATGCGGCGCGGCTCGGTTTCGCGCACCCGGCGAGCGGGCAGCCGATGCAGTTCGAGGCCGCGCCGCCGGCCGACCTGGCCCGCGCCTGGCAGCAGGTCGTCGAGGCCTCGGAGAAAGCCCTGTAGAACCCAGGTGACAGGCTTGCCGGAGGGCCTATACAATGGCGCACAATCGCTCCCACCCCAGGAAGCGACGGCGCCAACGTGAATGGCGCGCAGCACGGATTGCTGCACAGAGGTCGTCCATGGATGCTGTCAAGGCGGACGCCTCGAATCCGACGCTCCAAGCGCTCGACAGCCTTCGCCAATGACGTCCAGACGCCCCGATGCCCAGCCCTCCAGCTGCTTCACCGGTGCGCCGCGGGATTCGAGCGAAGGCTGATGCGAACGGAGCCAGCCCCCTGAATGCCTGCCGGCTGAGCCGGCCGAGGATGTGATCGAACGTCAATGAATACACAGGATGCAAAGCGCGTCCTTGAGACCGCGCTCATCTGCGCCCAGCAGCCGATGCCCTTGCGGGACATGCGTGCGCTGTTTGCCGACGAACTCGGCCCCGACACCCTGCGCGCGCTGCTCGACGAGCTGATGCGCGACTGGGACGAGCGCGGGGTCGAGCTGGTGGCGCTGGCCCACGGCTGGCGCTTCCAGAGCCGGCCGGAGATGCGCGAGTACCTCGACCGCCTGAACCCCGAGAAGCCGCCGAAGTATTCGCGCGCCGTGATGGAGACCCTCGCGATCATCGCGTACCGCCAGCCGGTCACGCGGGGCGACATCGAGGACATCCGCGGCGTCACCGTCAGCAGCCAGATCGTCAAGCAGCTCGAAGACCGCGGCTGGATCGACGCGATCGGCTACCGCGAGGCCCCCGGCCGCCCGGCGCTGTACGCGACGACCCGGCAGTTCCTCGACGACCTCGGGCTCGCCAGCCTGGAGCAGCTGCCGATGCTGGAAAGCTCGGCGTTGAATCCCGGTGCGATGGCCGAGGCGCTGGCCGGTCAGCCGTCGCTGCTCGAGCCGGAGCAGGGCGCACTGGCGCTCGACGGCGAACTGGCCATCGAGGTGTCGTTGCCGGCCGATGCCGAAGCGGCGCCCATGGCCGAAGCCCTCGCCGAAACCGTCGCCGATACCGCGGCCGACACCGCGGCCGACACCGCGGCCGACACCGCGGCCGAACCGGCAGCCGACGCCGACGCCGCGCTTGACCCGGTGGCCGATCCCACCAGCGACTCCGCTGGTGACCCCGCGCCGGAACCTGCCATGGAACCCGGCGCCGACAGCGTCGCCGATCCAACCCCCCCTTCTTCTTCCCATTCCGAGCCAGCGGCCGATGCCGCCTCCGAGGACACACCGCATGAACCAAGCTGACGACTCTTCGACGACCCTGCCTGCCGACGCCCCTGGCGACGAGGCTTCGGCCGCGAAGCCCAAGCGTCGACGCGCTCCCAAGGCTGCGGCCACCGAAGCCCCCGAGGCAGCGGCCGAAGCCGGACCGGCTGACGCTGCAGCAGCCGACGCGGCCGAGCCCGCGGCCAAGCCGGCCCGCAAGCGCAAGTCGGCGGTGAAGGTCGAAGCCGAAGCCGGTGAGGGGGCTGCCACGGCTGCTGTCCCATCGGCCGAGCCGATGATCCAGGTCGAGACGAAGCGGCCGCGCAAGCCCGTCGAGGCGGCTGCCGACGCGGCGCCGGCCCAGGCCGCCGCTGAACCATCGCAGGCGGCGGCCGCGGCTGCAGGTGCCGATGCACCGGCGGTCTTCACGGTCGTCACCGAGCCCGGTGCCGAGCTGCCGCCCGACTGGGATCCGCCCGGCCTCGAGCGCGAGGTCGACGAGAACGGCCAGCCGACGCGGGCGTCGCGCAACCGCCGCCGCGGCGGCCGCAAGGACCGTCGCCGCGAAGACGCGGTGCTCGGCGTTGCCGAGGCGCACCTGTCCGCGCCGGCGATGCCCGACGCGGGCGATCTGTTCGCGACCGTCGTGTCCGGCGATTTCGATGCCGAAGTCCCGGAGCCCGAGGGCCTGCCGAACGACGAGCCGGCCGAGCCATCGCGCGCTGCCGACGGCGCCGACGAAGGCGACGATGCCGATGACGGCGAAGAGGCGGCCGGCGATGAGGCAGCTGCGGAGATCACCCCCGAGGAAGCTGCCGAGCGCAAGCGCGTGCTGCAGGCCGACCCCGACGCGCCGAAGCTGCACAAGGTGCTGGCCCAGGCCGGCGTCGGCTCGCGCCGCGACATGGAAGACATGATCGCCGACGGCCGCGTCACCGTGAACGACCAGCCGGCCCACACCGGCCAGCGCATCTCGTTCGGCGACCGCATCAAGGTCGACGGCAAGCCGGTGCGCGTGCGCATCGTGCCGCCGGCGCCGCGCATCATCGCGTACCACAAGCCGGTCGGCGAGGTCGTCACGCACGACGACCCGCAACACCGCCCCACCGTGTTCCGCCGCCTGCCGCGCCTGCAGCAGGGCAAGTGGCAATCGGTCGGCCGGCTCGACCTGAACACCGAAGGCCTGCTGCTGTTCACCAACTCCGGCGAACTGGCCAACCAGCTGATGCACCCGCGCTTCGGCGTCGAGCGCGAGTACGCGGTGCGCGTGCTCGGCACGCTGGAAGAGGGCGACAAGGCCAAGCTGCTGGCAGGCGTGATGGTCGAGGGCCAGGTCGCGGGCTTCAAGTCGATCGTCGACGGCGGCGGCGAGGGCGCGAACCACTGGTACCGCGTCGTCATCACCGAAGGCCGCAACCGCGAGGTGCGCAAGCTGTTCGACACCGTCGGCCTCACCGTGAGCCGGCTGATCCGCATCCGCTACGGCACCGTGGTGCTGCCGCGCGGGCTGAAGCGCGGCGTCTGGGTCGACCTCGAAGACAGCGACGTGCGCACGATCCGCCGCCTTGCCGGAGGCGGCGACGGCCAGCGGCGCGACGGCAACCCGCCGCAGGGGCGCCAGGACAACCGTGGCGAGAGCCGTGGCGAGAACCGCGGCGACAGCCGCGGCAATGAAGGTCGCGGCAACGACAACCGCGGCAACGACAACCGCGGCAACGACCGAGGCCGTGGCAACAACAACGCCGGCCAGAACCGGCCGCGCAACGACCGCGACGCCCAGCGTCCGAACGATCGCCAGGACCGGGGGCCGCGCGGCAACCGCAACGCGCCGGGCCAAGGGCATTCGCAACCGCAGCCGCAGCAGATGCCGGCGCAGGCGCGCGAGCGCCAGCCCGACGACTTCGACCGCGACGACGAAGGCCTGGATTTCGACCCGTCGAAGATCCCGAATCCGCTCGAGCAGACCTTCGACAAGCGCTTCGTGCAGAAGCCGCGCACGCCCGCGGGCGGTGCCGGTTTCGGCCGCGGCGGCGGCGGCTTCGGCCCGGGCGGCAGTGCGCCGCCGCGGCCGAACGCGCCGAAGAAGGGGGGTGGCCCGCGTGAGCCGGATCCGCTGCAGACCTCGATGGGCTACCTCGGAGCCGATGCCTTCCACCGCCGTGGCGGCAAGGGCGGCGGCGGCGGCCGGGGCGGCAATCGCGGTGGTGGTGGCGGCGGCGGTGGTGGCTACGGGGGCGGCGGTGGTGGAGGTTATGGCGGCGGCGGTGGCGGTGGTCGCCGCGGCGGCCGCTGAGTCCACGGCGCGACAAGACCGTTCCAGGCACCGGGCGGCAGTCGCCGCCGGTGCTTCAAGCGATACAATCCGAAGCTTTGCCAAGTGCTTGATTCAGGAGAAAAAATCATGGCGATCGAACGTACTCTTTCCATCATCAAACCCGACGCCGTCGCGAAGAACGTGATCGGCCAGATCTACAGCCGCTTCGAAGGCGCGGGCCTGAAGGTCGTGGCTGCGCGCATGGCCCACCTGTCGCGCGGCGAAGCCGAAGCGTTCTACGCGGTGCACAAGGCCCGTCCGTTCTTCAAGGACCTGGTCGATTTCATGATCTCCGGCCCGGTGATGATCCAGGCGCTGGAAGGCGAAGGCGCCATCGGCAAGAACCGCGACCTGATGGGCGCCACCGACCCGAAGAAGGCCGAGAAGGGCACGATCCGCGCCGACTTCGCCGACAGCATCGACGCCAATGCCGTGCACGGCTCGGACGCCCCGGAAACGGCGGCTGTCGAGATCGCGTTCTTCTTCCCCGGCATGAACGTCTACTCGCGATAAGCGGGCGACTGAGCCAACAGCGGCGCGAGCGACGTCCTTGACGATGGAGGCTGGCATGAGTCTCACCAACCTCCTCGAATTCGACCTCGACGGGCTCGCTGCCTACTGCGAGCGGCTCGGCGAGAAGCGGTTTCGCGCGACCCAGCTGTTTCGCTGGATCCACCAGAAGGGCGCGTCGGACTTCAATGCGATGTCCGACCTCGCGAAGTCGCTGCGCGACAAGCTGGCCGGCGTCGCCTGCGTCACCCCGCTGGCGGTCGTCAGCGAGCAGGCGTCCTCCGACGGCACCATCAAGTGGCTGTTCGACGTCGGCGGCGGCAATGCCGTCGAGACGGTGTTCATCCCCGAAGACGACCGCGGCACGCTGTGCATCTCGTCGCAGGCTGGCTGCGCGGTCGGTTGCCGCTTCTGCTCCACCGGCCACCAGGGCTTCAGCCGCAACCTCACCGCCGGCGAGATCGTCGCCCAGCTGTGGTTCGCCGAACACCACCTGCGCCGCCGCCTGAACCTGGCCGCCGGCGACCGCGCCATCACCAACGTCGTGATGATGGGCATGGGCGAGCCGCTGCAGAACTATTCGGCGCTGGTGCCGGCACTGCGCGTGATGCTCGACGACCACGGCTACGGCCTGTCGCGCCGCCGCGTCACGGTGTCGACCTCGGGCGTCGTGCCGATGATCGACCGCCTGCGCGACGACTGTCCGGTGGCGCTGGCGGTGTCGCTGCACGCGCCCGACGACGCGCTGCGCGACGACCTGGTGCCGCTGAACCGCAAATACCCGATCGCCGAACTGCTCGAGGCCTGCAACCGCTACCTCGACAAGGCGCCGCGCGACTTCATCACCTTCGAGTACTGCATGCTCGACGGCGTCAACGACACCCCGGAGCATGCCCGTGCGCTGGTGCGCATCAGCCAGGCGGTGTCGTGCAAGTTCAACCTGATTCCGTTCAACCCGTTCCCGCAGTCCGGCCTGAAGCGTTCGCCGCGCGAGCGCGTGACGGCCTTTGCGCAGGTGCTGCAGGACGCCGGTGTCGTGACGACGGTGCGCAAGACGCGCGGCGACGACATCGACGCCGCCTGCGGCCAGCTCGCCGGCGAGGTGCAGGACCGCACCCAGGCCCACAAGCGCATGACCCGTGCACCGATCCGCGTGCACCGGCCTGCCTCCGAATCTGCAGACATCACATCACGCTCGAAGGAGGGCCGTTCATGACCTGGGGACGTCGTTGCTTGTCGATCACGCTGGCCGTTGCGGCCTTGTCCGCGTTGATCGGGGGCTGTACCACCACCACCACCGTGAACGGTGTCGAGCAGTCGAGCCGGGACCGGACGACGTCGTCCGACGAGACCGAGGCCGGCAAGCGCGCCCGCGTGCGCATGGAGCTCGCGAGCGCGTATTTCGCGCGCGGCCAGCTGACCACCGCGCTCGACGAAGTGAAGCTCGCGCTGCAGGCGCAGCCCGACATGGTCGAGGGCTACAACCTGCGGGGCCTGATCTATGCCGGCCTGAACGACGACGTGCTGGCCCAGGAAAGCTTCCGCCGCGCGCTGCAGTTGAGCCCGCGCGACGGCGACACGCTGCACAACTACGGCTGGTACCTGTGCCAGCAGAAGCGCTACGACGAGGCCTTCCCGCTGTTCGAGCAGGCGATGACGGCACCGCAGTACACCGGCAGCGTCCGCTCGATCCTGGCCAAGGGCGTGTGCCAGGCACGCGCCGGCCAGTGGCCCGAGGCCGAGGCGACGCTGCTGCGCGCCTACGAGCTCGACCCGGCCAACCCGGCCACCGGCGTCAACCTGGCCGAGGTGCTGCTGCGCCGCGGCGACTTCGAGCGCGCCCGCTTCTACATCCGCCGCGTCAATGCGGTGGCCGACCAGTCGAGCGCGCAGACGCTGTGGCTCGCCGCACGCATCGAGAACAAGCTCGGCAACCGCCAGGGCGTGGTCGACCTCGGGCGCCAGTTGCGCGACCGCTTCCCGCAATCGCGCGAATCGTCGGCGTTCGAGCGGGGGCAGTTCGATGAGTGATCCGGTGCCGGCTGAACCCGACCCCGAAGGCGCCGCGCCCGCTGACGCGACGCCGGCGGTGGAACCCGCAGCGGCGCCGGCCCCGGCCGCCGAAACGGTGACCGCCGGCATGCTGCTGCGCCAGGCCCGCCAGGCGCGCGGCCTGCACATCGCCGCGCTGGCGACCTCGATCAAGGTCGCGCCGCGCAAGCTCGAGATGCTCGAGGCCGACCGTTTCGACGAGCTGCCCGATGCCACGTTCACCCGCGCGCTGGCGCAGACCGTCTGCCGCACGCTGAAGATCGATGCGGCGCCGGTGCTCGCGCTGCTGCCGCAGCCGCAGGCGCACCGGCTGGACCACCTGAGCCAGGGCCTGAATGCGCCGTTCCGCGACAAGCCGCTGGGTGGCGTGCCGACCGACCTGAGCTTCCTGAAGAACCCGGGCGTCATCGGCGCGGTGCTGCTGGCGCTGGCCGCCGCGGCGGTCTACCTGCTGCCGAGCGGCTGGATCGCGTCCAACCTGCCGCGCGTCTCCGAGGCGGTGTCGTCGCCGTCGCCGGCACCGGCCGATGCCGGCGCGTCCGAGCCGTCGGCGCTGATGCCGCCGACGCTGCCGCCGAACACGGTGGTCGAGACGGTGACGCTGCCGGTCGTTTCGGCGCCCGCCGGGTCGTCGCCGGTGACGCCGGCCGTGCCACCTGCCGCGCTGCCCGTGCCCGCGCCGGCGCCCGTGCAGTCGACTCCGACGGCGCCCGTGGCGGCCTCGGCGCCCGCGCCGCGCACCACCTCCGGCGCGCTGCTGCTGAAGGCCAGCGCCGAGTCCTGGGTCGAGGTGATCGACGGCCGCGGCACCGTGCTGGTGTCGCGCTTGCTGCAGCCCGGAGAGTCCTTGGGACTGGACGGGGCTTCCCCGCTTCACGTCAGAATCGGCAATGTCTCCGCCACCAGCGTGACCTACCGCGGTCGCGCGGTGTCGATGACGCCCACGCGTGACAACATCGCCAAGTTCGATCTCGAGTAAGCCATGACCGCCATCTCTTCCTCGTCGGCTTCGTTGTCGGCTTCGCTGCTGGACGACGAGTTCATCGAGCCGGCCCGTCCGGTGCAGCGCGCCACCGTGCAGGCGCAGGTGCGCTGGGGTGCGCGCACCGTGACGATCGGTGGCGGCGCGCCGGTGCGCGTGCAGTCGATGACCAACACCGACACGGTGCAGGTCATCGAGACCGCGATCCAGGTGAAGGAGCTGGCGGTGGCCGGCTCCGAGATGGTCCGCATCACCGTCAACACGCCCGAAGCGGCAGCCGCGGTGCCGCACATCCGCGACCAGCTCGACCGCATGGGCATCGACGTGCCGCTGATCGGCGATTTCCACTACAACGGCCACAAGCTGCTCACCGAGCACCCGGCCTGCGCCGAGGCGCTGTCGAAGTACCGCATCAACCCCGGCAACGTCGGCAAGGGCGACAAGCGCGACCGGCAGTTCGCGCAGATGATCGAGGCCGCCGCGCGCCACGACAAGGTGGTGCGCATCGGCGTCAACTGGGGCAGCCTCGACCAGGAACTGCTCGCGCAGATGATGGACGAGAACGGCCGCCGCGCCGAGCCGTTCGAGCCGCAGCAGATCATGTACCGCGCGATCATCACGTCGGCGATCGAATCCGCGAAGCGCGCCGAAGAGATCGGCCTGCGGCGCGAGCAGATCGTGCTGTCGTGCAAGATGTCCGGCGTGCAGGACCTCGTCAGCGTCTACCAGGCGCTCGCGAAGCGCTGCGACTACCCGCTGCACCTGGGCCTCACCGAGGCCGGCATGAGCACCAAGGGCACCGTCGCGTCGACCGCGGCGCTGTCGCTGCTGCTGCAGCAGGGCATCGGCGACACGATCCGCGTGTCGCTGACGCCCCAGCCCGGCGAAGCCCGCACGCAAGAGGTGGTGGTCGCGCTCGAGATCCTGCAGTCGCTCGGCCTGCGCGCGTTCAACCCGAGCGTCACCGCCTGCCCCGGCTGCGGCCGCACCACCAGCACCACCTTCCAGGAACTGGCCAAGCAGATCGACGACTACCTGCGCGAGCAGATGCCGGTGTGGCGCGCGCGCTACCCGGGCGTCGAGAAGATGAAGGTCGCGGTGATGGGCTGCATCGTCAACGGCCCGGGCGAGAGCAAGCATGCCGACATCGGCATCAGCCTGCCGGGCAACGGCGAGGCGCCGGCCGCGCCGGTCTTCATCGACGGCGAGAAGGCGCTGACGCTGCGCGGCGAGCGCATCGCGCAGGAGTTCCAGACGCTGGTCGAGGACTACATCGAGAAGCGCTTCGGCTCGGCCACCGCCCAGCATTCGACCGCGACCGCCTGACCGCGCCCCTGCGCGCGTCGCCGGTCGCCGCCACCGCGTTGCCGCAGCTGCCCTCGGGCGGCTCTTCCATCCATCGATCCAAGGTTTCCATGGCTGACACCAAGCAAGCCGCCCTCCAGGCCGTGAAGGGCATGAACGACATCCTGCCGGCGAGCGTGCCGCGCACCGAGAAGCTGCCCGACGCCGGGCTGTGGCTGTGGTTCGAGACCACGGTGCGCTCGGTGCTGGCGCGCCACGGCTACCAGTACCTGCTGACGCCGATCGTCGAGCCCACCGCGCTGTTCGTGCGCGGCCTGGGCGAGGTGACCGACATCGTCGAGAAGGAGATGTACTCGTTCACCGATTCGATGAACGGCGACCGCCTGACGCTGCGCCCGGAGGCCACGGCCGGCATCGTGCGCGCGATGGTCGAGCACAACGCGCTGTACAACGGCCCGCTGCGCATCTGGACGCTGGGCCCGATGTTCCGCCACGAGAAGCCGCAGAAGGGCCGCTACCGACAGTTCTACCAATTGGACGTCGAGGCGCTCGGTTTCGCCGGCCCCGATGTCGACGCCGAGCTGATCCTGATGACGCGCCTGCTGTGGCGCGAGCTCGGCCTGGTCGAGGGCGAGCATGTGCGGCTCGAACTGAACAGCCTCGGCCAGCCCGACGAGCGGCGCGCGCACCGCGACGCGCTGGTCGCGTACTTCGAGCAGCATGCCGACGCGCTCGACGACGACTCGAAGCGCCGCCTGCACAGCAACCCGCTGCGCATCCTCGACAGCAAGAACCCGGCGCTGCAGGCGCTGATCGAAGCGGCCCCGAAGCTGATGGACTTCCTCGGCGAGGCGTCGCTGGCGCACTTCGACACGGTGCGCGGGATCCTCGACGCGGCCGGGCTGCCGTACCGCGTCAACCCGCGCCTGGTGCGCGGCATGGACTACTACAACCTCACCGTCTTCGAATGGGTCACCGACCTGCTCGGCTCGCAGGGCACGGTGTGCGGCGGCGGCCGCTACGACGGGCTGATCGAGCAGCTCGGCGGCAAGCCGGCGCCGGCGGTCGGTTTCGGCCTCGGCATCGAACGGCTGCTGCTGCTGATCCAGGAGCTGAAGCTGCCGGTGCCGTCGGCGGCACCGCGCGCCTATGCGGTGCTGATGTCGCCCGCGGTGCTGCCGCAGGCGATGAGCACGCTGCAGGCGCTGCGCGCGGCCGGCGTTTCGGTGCAGATGCACGCCGGCGGCGGCAACATGAAGGCGCAGTTCAAGAAGGCCGACCAGAGCGGCGCCACCTGGGCGCTGATCTTCGGTGAATCGGAACTGGCGGCCGGCGAGGTGGCGCTGAAGTCATTGCGTGACCCGGCTGTCACACAACGCAACTTGCCGCTCTCCGGCGTGTCCGAATGGGCGGCTGAACTGCGCAACGCATAATCCCGGCTTCGTCCGAAATTTCCAACGATCCCCATGGCCACCCACCTCGACCTCGAAGAACAAGAACAGATCGACCAGCTGAAGGCGTTCTGGAACCAGTACGGCAACCTGATCACCTGGGTGCTGATCCTGGCGCTGGGCGGCTTCGCTGCCTGGAACGGCTGGACCTACTGGCAGCGCGAGCAGTCGGCCAAGGCCGGCATGCTGTTCGACGAGCTCGACAAGGCCGTGAGCGCCGGCAACACCGACCAGGCCGGCCGGGTCTTCGGCGAGATGAAGGAGCGCTTCCCGCGCACCGCGTTCGCGCAGCAGGCCGCGCTGCTGACCGCCAAGCTGCAGTTCGAGAAGGGCCAGGCCGACGCCGCCCGCGCCAGCCTGACCTGGGCCAGCGAGAACGCGAGCGAGGCCGAGTACCAGACCATCGCCCGCCTGCGGCTGGCCGGCCTGCTGCTCGACCAGAAGAAGTACGACGAAGCGCTGAAGGCCCTCGACGCCGCCACCACGCCCGGCTTCGAAGGCCTGGTGGCCGACCGCCGCGGCGACGTGCTGCTGGCGCAGGGCAAGGCCGACGAAGCGAAGGCCGCCTACAACCAGGCCTGGAAGTCGTTCGACAGCGCGGTCGACTACCGCCAGCTGGTCGAGGCCAAGCTGACGGCGCTCGGCGCCGCTCCTGCGGCCAGTGCGGCCGCGGATGCCGCGGCCGTCAAGAAGGTCGGCCCATGAGGGGACTGACCCGTCTCGCGCTGGGCATGGCGGTCGCGGTGCTGGCCGCCTGCGCGAGCAAGTCGACCCGCCCCGACCCGACGGTGCTCGAGGAGCTGACGCCGTCGATCGCCGGCCGCCAGGTCTGGACGCAATCGATCGGCACGCTGAAGTTCCCGATGGCCGTCGTCGCGGCCGGCGGCAACTTCATCGTGGCCGGCGATGACGGCACGGTCTACGCCTACCGGGCCGACAACGGCCAGGAAGCCTGGCGCGGCACGGCCGACGGCCGGCTCAGCGCCGGTGTCGGCAGCGACGGCCGCTACGCCAGCGTCGTGACCCGCGACAACCAGCTGGTCACGCTGGATGCCGGCAAGGAAATCTGGCGCAAGCAGCTGCCGGCACGTGTCAGCAGCGCACCGCTGGTGGCCGGCGAGCGCGTCTTCGTGATGAGCGTCGACCGCGTCGTGCAGGCCTTCGACGTGCTCGACGGCCGCAAGCTCTGGACCTTCCAGCGCCCGGGCGACGCGCTGACGCTGTCGCAGCCGGGCGTCGTGATGGCCTTCAAGGACACCTTGCTGGTCGGGCAGGGCGCCAAGCTCGCCGGGCTCGACCCGCTGCGCGGCACCGTGCGCTGGGAGGTGTCGCTCGCATCGCCGCGCGGCACCAACGAGATCGAGCGGCTGGCCGACCTGGTCGCGCCGGCCGCCCGCGTCGGCGACAACGTCTGCGCGCGCGCCTTCCAGGCCGCGGTGGCCTGCGTCAACGCCGAGCGCGGCAGCCTCGCATGGACCCGCAACATCGGCGGCCTGCAAGGCGTCGCCGCCGACGAGGACGTGACCGTCGCGGCCGATGCCAGCGACCGCGTCACCGCGTGGCGTACCGCCAGCGGCGAGGTGGCCTGGAGCATCGAGAAGCTGCTGTACCGCGGCCTGTCGTCGCCGATCGTCGTCAACAAGATGGCCGTGTTCGGCGATGTCGAGGGCTACGTGCACTGGATCTCGACCGCCGACGGCAGCTTCAAGCTGCGCCTGCCGACCGATGGCAGCCCGGTGGTCGGCAAGCCGGTGCTGAGCGGCACCACGCTGCTGGTGACCACGCGCAACGGCGGCCTGTTCGCCTTCCGCCCCGAGTGAGATTGAGAGACTTTCGATGAAACCTGTGATCGCGGTTGTCGGCCGCCCCAACGTGGGCAAGTCGACCCTGTTCAACAGGATGACCAAGAGCCGCGACGCGATCGTCGCGGACTTCGCCGGCCTGACGCGTGATCGCCACTACGGCGACGGCCGACTGGGCGACCGCGAGTTCATCGTCGTCGACACCGGCGGCTTCGAACCCGACAGCACCACCGGCATCGTCAAGGAGATGGCCAAGCAGACGCGACAGGCGGTTGCCGAAGCCGATGCGGTGATCTTCGTCGTCGACGTGCGCGCCGGCGTGTCGGCGCACGACCACGACATCGCCCGCTACCTGCGCTCGGTCAACAAGAAGGTGCTGCTGGCCGTCAACAAGGCCGAAGGCATGGTCGATTCGCCGCTGCTCGGCGAGTTCTACGAGCTCGGCATGGGCGAGCCGCACCCGATCTCGTCGGCGCACGGCCAGGGCATCCGCAGCCTGACCGAGGCCGCGCTCGAAGACTTCGTGTTCGACGACGAGCCTGAAGAACCGGAAGAGGGCGCCCCGATCCGCCTGGCCGTCGCCGGCCGGCCGAACGTCGGCAAGTCGACGCTGATCAACACCTGGCTCGGCGAAGAGCGCCTGGTGGCCTTCGACCAGCCGGGCACCACGCGCGACGCGATCACCGTGCCGTTCGAACGCCATGGCCAGAAGTTCGAGCTGATCGACACCGCCGGACTGCGCCGCAAGGGCAAGGTGTTCGAGGCGATCGAGAAGTTCTCGGTCGTCAAGACGCTGCAGGCGATCGCCGATGCGAACGTCGTGCTGCTGCTGCTCGACGCGACCCAGGGCGTGACCGACCAGGACGCGCACATCGCCGGCTACATCCTCGAGAGCGGCCGCGCGGTGGTGGTGGCGATCAACAAGTGGGATGCGGTCGACGACTACCAGAAGCAGACGCTCGAGCGCTCGATCGAGCAGCGCCTCGCGTTCCTGAAGTTCGCGCCGGTGCTGCTGATCTCGGCGATCAAGCGCCAGGGGCTCGGCCCGGTGTGGAAGGGCATTGCCGATGCGCATGCGTCGGCCACCCGCAAGATGACGACGCCGGTGCTGACCCGCCTGCTGCACGAGGCGGTGGAGCTCCAGACGCCGAAGCGCGCCGGTGCGTTCCGCCCGAAGCTGCGCTATGCCCACCAGGGCGGCATGAACCCGCCGCTGATCGTGATCCACGGCAATTCGCTCGAGCACGTGACCGACGTCTACAAGCGCTTCCTCGAAGGGCGCTTCCGCGAACACTACAAGCTGGTCGGCACGCCGCTGCGCATCGAGATGCGATCGTCGAGCAATCCGTTCGCCGACAAAGATTGAGTCATTTGGCGACCTGCGCTGCGATGCAGCACGGCGCTGTGTTAACGTGACGACCTCCATCACTTTCCATCACGGAGCATATCGTGAGCAATAAAGGGCAGCTTCTACAAGACCCATTTCTGAACCTGCTCCGCAAAGAGCATGTTCCGGTGTCGATCTACCTGGTGAACGGCATCAAATTGCAGGGCCACATCGAATCCTTCGATCAATACGTCGTCCTGCTGCGCAACACCGTGACGCAGATGGTCTACAAGCACGCGATCTCGACCGTCGTGCCCGGCCGCGCGGTGAATTTCCACGCCGCCGAGGCGCCGGAGCAGACCTGAGACCGCTGAGGCCGTCCGGGTGGGTGCGCCACCAACTCCCGAGGCGGAGCCCCGCATGACGGCCGCCGGCTCCAGTGCCGCCACGCAGTCGGACTTGCCGCGCGCGATCCTGGTCGGCGTCGACTTCGGCGGTGGCTCGCACGGCGGTGGCTCGCATTTCGATGCGAGCCTCGACGAGCTCGCGCTGCTGGCCGAATCGGCCGGCGATGTGCCGGTGGCCCGGATCACGGCACGGCGCAAGTCGCCCGACCCGGCGCTGTTCGTCGGCTCGGGCAAGGCCGACGAGATCAAGGCCCTGGTGCTCGGCCATCAGGCCGAAGCGGTGCTGTTCGACCAGGCCTTGTCGCCCGCGCAGCAGCGCAACCTCGAACGCCACCTGGGCGTGGCGGTCGCCGACCGCACGATGCTGATCCTCGAGATCTTCGCCGCCCGCGCGCAGAGTCACGAGGGCAAGCTGCAGGTCGAGCTGGCCCGGCTGCAATACCTGTCGACCCGCCTGGTGCGCCGCTGGAGCCACCTGGAGCGCCAGCGCGGCGGCATCGGCAATCGCGGCGGCCCCGGCGAGGCGCAGATCGAACTCGACCGCCGGATGATCGGCGAGCGCATTAAGTCCGTGAAGGAACGGCTGGTGCGCGTCAAGAAGCAGCGCAACACGCAGCGCAAGTCGCGCGAGCGCAGCGGCACCTTCCGCATCTCGCTGGTCGGCTACACCAATGCCGGCAAGTCGACGCTGTTCAATGCACTGGTCAATGCGAAGAGCTATTCGGCCGACCAGCTGTTCGCGACCCTCGACACCACCACGCGCCAGCTCTACCTCGAAGGCGCCAGCCGCTCGGCCGCGCTCTCGGACACCGTCGGCTTCATCCGCGACCTGCCGCACAAGCTGGTCGAGGCCTTCGAGGCGACGCTGCAGGAGGCGGCCGATGCCGACCTGCTGCTGCACGTGATCGATGCCGCGAGCCCGGTGCAGGCCGAGCAGATGGCCGAGGTGCAGCGCGTGCTGGGCGACATCGGCGCGGCCGACATCCAGCAGGTGCTGGTCTGCAACAAGCTCGACAGGCTCGAGTTCGCACACCTTCCGCGCCATCACGCCGATGTGCTGGAACTTGATGGCGGCGTGCGTGTCCCACGCGTCTTCGTCAGCGCGCTCGACGGCCGCGGCCTGCCGGAGTTGCGTCGCATCCTGTCGGCTGCGGCGTCCGGCACGCTGCAGGACGACTTGAACGCGATGCATTCGTCCTCAACTCTGCCGCTGGGCTACCAACCGGTGCCGGCCGATCCGGCGACCGATGATCCCGATCCACTCGATCAATTCGATGAGCCCGACGCTTCCGATGAGCCCGACTCCTCCGAATTGCCCGACGCCGCGGCCTGGGCCCCGCCGAGCCCCGAGTACTGAGCCAGATTCTTCTGCACACCACATGACCATGAGCCCCATCCCCCATCTGCCTGCTGCCGGCCCCGCCTCGCAGGTTCGTGACGTGGTCCAGGCAGTCAAGGCCCTGCTGTCCGGCCTGGGCCGCGCCGCCTTTGCGCACCTGCCGGGCGTGCGCTCCGGCATCCAGGCGCCGGTGCTGAACAGCGGCGGCGGCCGTGGCGACGGCCCGCCCGACCTCGACGAACTGTGGCGCGACTTCAACCGCAAGCTGAGCGGCCTGTTCGGCGGCAAGGGCGGTTCGCGGTCGAACGGTTCGGGCGGCGGTGGCAACGGCGGCAACGGGGGCGGCCCCGACATGCGCAGCGCCGGCATCGGCGTCGGCCTGATCGCCGGCGTGGTCGTGCTGATCTGGGCCTTCAGCGGCTTCTTCATCGTGCAGGAAGGCCAGCAGGCGGTCGTCACGTCGTTCGGCAAGTACAGCCACACCGTCGACGCCGGCTTCACCTGGCGCTTCCCGTACCCGTTCCAGGCGCACGAGACGGTGCCGGTCACGCAGCTGCGCACCAAGGAGATCGGCCGCAGCAACGTGGTGCAGGCCACCGGGCTACGCGATTCGTCGATGCTGACGCAGGACGAGAACATCATCGACATCCGCTTCAGCGTGCAGTACCGGCTGAAGGACGCGCGCTCGTACCTGTTCGAGAACCGCAACCCCGACGACATCGTCGTCGAGCAGGCGGCCGAATCGGCGGTGCGCGAGATCGTCGGCAAGTCGAACATGGACTCGGTGCTGTACGAGCAGCGCGACGCGATCGCGATCGAGCTCGTCAAGTCGATCCAGACCCAGCTCGACCGGCTGCGCACCGGCATCCTGGTCGTCAACGTCAACGTGCAGAGCGTGCAGGCGCCCGAGCAGGTGCAGACCGCGTTCGACGACGCGTTCCGCGCCGGTGCCGACCGCGAGCGCGCGAAGAACGAGGCGCAGGCCTATGCGAACGACGTGATCCCGAAGGCGCAAGGCACGGCCGCGCGGCTGCGCGAAGAGGCCGAAGCCTACAAGGCCCGCGTCGTCGCCACCGCCGACGGCGACGCGCAGCGCTTCAACCAGGTCTTCGCCGAGTACCAGAAGGCGCCTGGCGTCACCCGCGACCGCATGTACATCGACACGATGCGGCAGGTCTATTCGAGTGTCAGCAAGGTGATGGTCGACACCCGCGAGAACTCCAACCTGCTGTACCTGCCGCTCGACAAGCTGATGCAGCAGGTGGGCGGTGCCGTGCCAGCCACGGTGGCGCCGGCCGCGCCGGCAGAAGCGCCCGGCAGCTCAACCGGCAGCGTCGACATCCGCTCGCGAGAAGGCCAACGCACCCGCGATCGCGACGGCCGCTGATCCGACGGCGAAGAGAACCGCAGAAAGCTCACCATGAATCGAATCGCCATGCTTGTCGCCGGTGCCCTGGTGGCACTGATGCTGCTGTCTTCCGTCCTGTTCATCGTCGACCAGCGCCAGTTCGCGGTCATCTATGCGCTGGGCGAGATCAAGGAGGTCATCTCCGAACCGGGCCTGAAGGCGAAGCTGCCGCCGCCGTTGCAGAACGTCGTCTTCCTCGACCGCCGCGTGCAGACCCTCGACAGCCCCGAGACGCGCCCGATCTTCACGGCCGAGAAGAAGAGCCTCGTCATCGACTGGCTGGTCAAGTGGCGCGTGATCGATCCGAAGCAGTTCATCCGCAACAACGGCACCGACATGCGCAATGTCGAGAACCGGCTGAGCCCGATCGTGCAGGCCGCCTTCAACGAAGAGGTGACCAAGCGCACGGTGCAGGCGATGCTCGCGACTGACCGCGACCGCGTGATGCAGGGTGTGCGGGTGCGCTTGACCGATGAAGCGAAGGCCTTCGGCATCGAGATCATCGACGTGCGCATCAAGCGTGTCGATTTCTCGGCCAACGTGACCAGCTCGGTCTACAGCCGCATGGAATCGGAGCGCAAGCGCGTGGCCAACGAGCTGCGCTCGACCGGTGCGGCCGAAGGCGAGCAGATCCGCGCCGACGCCGACCGCCAGCGCGAGGTGATCGTCGCCGAGGCCTACCGCAATGCCCAGAAGGTGCAGGGCGATGGCGATGCGAAGGCGTCGGCGATCTACGCCGAATCGTTCGGCCGCGATCCGCAGTTCGCCCAGTTCTACCGCAGCCTCGAGGCCTACCGCGCGACCTTCCGCAGCAAGTCCGACGTGATGGTGATCGACCCGTCGGGCGAATTCTTCAAGGCGATGCGCGGCCCGGGTCGCGAATCGGCCTCGGCGCCGGCCCGCACCAAGAAGCACGCCGCGTCTGCCGCTGCCGAGTGATCCCCGCGCGTCATGTGGGACACCCTGCTGGCGGCGCTGGCGCTGATGCTCGTGCTCGAAGGCGTGCTGCCGTTCCTGAGCCCCGGCGCGTGGCGCCGCGTGTTCGAACGGGCGACGCAGCTGTCTGACGGGCAGATCCGCTTCCTCGGGTTGAGCAGCATGCTGGCCGGCCTGCTGACGCTGCTGATCTTCTGGACCTGAGGCGGTCACCGGGCGTCGGTGGCAGCTTCTGCCGCCGGTACAATCCTGGTTTTAATACCCCCGGTGATTCACATGTCGTCTGCTTGGCTCCTGCCCGAGCACATTGCCGACGTCCTGCCTGCGCAGGCGCGGCGCATCGAGGATCTGCGTCGAGACCTGCTCGACGGGGCTCGCAGCTATGGTTTCGAGCTGGTGATGCCGCCGCTGCTGGAGCACATCGAGTCGCTGCTGTCGGGCACCGGTCGCGAGCTCGACCTGAAGACCTTCAAGCTGATCGACCAGCTCAGCGGCCGCACGATCGGCGTGCGCGCCGACACCACGCCGCAGGTGGCTCGCATCGATGCGCACCTGCTGAATCGCCAGGGCGTGGCCCGGCTGTGCTATTGCGGCCCGGTGCTGCACACCCGCCCGGCCGGGCTGCACGTGACGCGCGAACCGCTGCAATTCGGTGCCGAGATCTACGGGCACCGCGGCCTCGAGGCCGACCTCGAAGTGCAGGAACTCGCGCTCGACCTGCTGCAGCGGGCCGGTGCAAGCCAGCTGACGCTCGACATGGGCGATGCACGCATCGTGCGGGCGCTGCTGGCCGGCAGCGGGTTGCCGGAAGCGGCGGTCGCCGCGCTCTACGCGGCACTCGCCGCGAAGGACCAGCCCGGCGTGGCCGAGCTCACGTCGACGCTGCCCGAGCCGTCGCGCAACGGCCTGCTGGCCTTGCTGCGCCTGTATGGCGGCGACGAGGTGCTGGCCGCGGCGCGCGCGCAGTTGCCGGCGTTGCCGATGCTCACCGCGGCGCTCGACGACCTGCAGTGGCTCACGCAGCACCTGCGGCAGGCACACCCGGGCGTGCGCATCGGCTTCGACCTGGCCGACCTGGGCGGCTACGACTACTACAGCGGCGCACGCTTCGCGGTGTACGCCGCCGGCTCCAGCGATGCGGTGGCCCGCGGTGGCCGCTACGACGAGGTCGGCGCGGTGTTCGGCCGCACGCGTCCGGCGGTCGGCTTCAGCCTGATCGACCTGAAGGAGCTGGTGCTGATCGCGCCGCCGCGTGCGATGCGCCCGGCAATCCGCGCGCCGTGGGGCGAAGACGCGTCGCTGCGCGCGGCGATCCGGCAGCTGAGGGAGCAGGGCGAGTCGGTCGTCTGCATCCTGCCGGGCCACGAACACGAAGGCCAGGAATTCGACTGCGACCGCGAACTGGTCGCGCAGGCCGGCCAGTGGCAGGTGCGAGCGCTCTGACGCCGCCCGCCGATCCCCCCATTCGAGACATTGGACAGGACAGACATGGAACAGACACGCGGCGGCCACAACGTGGTCGTGGTCGGCACCCAGTGGGGTGACGAAGGCAAGGGCAAGGTCGTGGACTGGCTGACCGACCACGCGCAGGCGGTGGTGCGCTTCCAGGGCGGCCACAACGCCGGCCACACGCTGGTGATCAAGGGCGTGAAGACGGCGTTGCAGCTGATTCCGTCGGGCATCATGCGCGAGGGCGTCGCCTGCTACATCGGCAACGGCGTGGTGGTCGATCCGGTGCACCTGCTCGGCGAGATCGAGCGGCTCGAAGCCATCGGGCTCGAGGTGCGTTCGCGGCTGTTCATCAGCGAATCGTGCCCGCTGATCCTGCCGTTCCACGTTGAGGTCGACAAGGCGCGCGAGGCGCTGCGCGAGACCAGCGGTGCCGGCAAGATCGGCACCACCGGCAAGGGGATCGGCCCGGCCTACGAAGACAAGGTGGCCCGCCGCGCGCTGCGCGTGCAGGACCTGAAGCACCCGGAGCGCTTCGCGAAGAAGCTGCGCGAGCTGCTGGAGCTGCACAACGTGGCGCTGGGCGGCTACCTGAAGTCGAAGCCGCTGGAATTCCAGCCGATCTACGACCTGGCGATGAAGGTTGCCGAGCAGCTCAAGCCGATGCTGGCCGACGTCGGCTACACGCTGTTCACGAAGCACCGCGACGGCGCCAACATCCTGTTCGAGGGCGCGCAGGGCACGCTGCTCGACATCGACCACGGCACCTACCCGTACGTGACGTCCAGCAACTGCGTGGCCGGCAACGCCGCGGCGGGCGCCGGCGTCGGGCCGGACCTGCTGCACTACATCCTCGGCATCACGAAGGCCTACACCACGCGCGTCGGCAGCGGTCCGTTCCCGACCGAGCTCGACATGGATGTGCCCGGCACGGTCGGCCACCACCTGTCGACCGTCGGCCAGGAGCGCGGCACCGTCACCGGCCGCCCGCGCCGCTGCGGCTGGCTCGATGCCGCGCTGCTGAAGCGCTCGATGATCATCAACGGCATCTCGGGCCTGTGCATCACCAAGCTCGACGTGCTCGACGGCCTGCCGGAGATCAAGGTCTGCGTCGGCTACGAACTGGATGGCAAGCGCATCGACATCCTGCCGCTGGATGCCGACGACATCGCCGCCTGCAAGCCGGTCTACGACACCTTCCCGGGCTGGACCGAGCGCACCGCCGGCATCACGCAATGGGATGCGCTGCCGCTGAACGCGCGGCGCTACCTGGAGCGTGTGCAGGAGTTCATCGGCCGCCCGATCGACATGGTGTCGACCGGCCCCGACCGCGAGCACACGATCCTGCTGCGCCACCCGTATCAAGCCTGACGCCTGGAGCCTTGAACATGCTGACCGACGACGGCAAACACCTTTACGTGTCCTGGGACGAGTACCACATGCTGATCGAGCGCCTCGCGCTCAAGGTGCATGCCTCGGGCTGGGAGTTCGACCAGATCCTGTGCCTGGCGCGCGGCGGCATGCGGCCGGGCGACGTGCTGTCGCGCGTGTTCGACAAGCCGCTGGGCATCATGTCGACGAGCTCGTACCGGGCCGAGGCCGGCACCATCCAGGGCCGGCTCGACATGGCGAAGTACATCACGCTGCCGAAGGGCGAGCTGGCGGGGCGCGTGCTGCTGGTCGACGACCTGGCGGATTCGGGCGTCACGCTGCGCGCGGTGGTCGACCGGCTGCGCGGCATGCCGGCGATCGCCGAGCTGCGCTCGGCGGTGATCTGGACCAAGGGCGTGTCGAGCTACACGCCGGATTACTACGTCGAGCTGCTGCCGACGAGCCCGTGGATCCACCAGCCGTTCGAGGAGTACGACGAACTCCGCCCGGACGGCCTCGCAAAGAAATTCGCGATTTGATGGCCCACCCCCGAGGCGCTGCGCGCCTCCCCCTCGAGGGGGCGCCGCCAGCGGCCCGGCAAAGCCGGTTCCGCGGCGGCCGCTTGATCGGCGCTTGCGGTACGGGTTTCTTCATCGCCAGAAAAGCAAAAAGCCAGCAGGTCGTGCTGGCTTTGCTTGAATCCATTCTTCCGTTGATGGTGCCCAGGAGAGGACTCGAACCTCCACGGAGTTACCCGCTAGTACCTGAAACTAGTGCGTCTACCAATTCCGCCACCTGGGCATCTCAGGAAGCCTGCGACTATAGCATGAGCTTTGGGGCTCATTCGATTCGCAAACTTCATCTCTCTCTACAAAAGCAAAAGGCCAACACCTTCGTGCTGGCCTTGCTTCAAATCTTCTATTTATTGATTATTCTTGGTGCCCAGGAGAGGACTCGAACCTCCACGGAGTTACCCGCTAGTACCTGAAACTAGTGCGTCTACCAATTCCGCCACCTGGGCATTTCAGGAAGTCTTGGACTATATCATCAAAAACAACAACTTCTCAAACGCAACGCAAGTCGGCAACGAACTGATGAGCGAAGTCGAGGGCACGGTGCAAGGGCACCGCGACGGCCACGGATTCCTGGTCCGCGACGACCGACAGCCCGATCTCTACCTCTCGCCGCAGGAAATGCGCGCGGTGCTGCACCGCGACCGCGTGAAGGCGCGCGTGATCCGCTACGACCGCAAGGGCCGGCCCGAAGGCCGCGTGCTCGAGATCATCGAGCGCAAGAAGGCGCCGATCATCGGCCGCCTGCTGCACGAGAGCGGCATCTGGCTGGTCGCCCCCGAAGACAAGCGCTACGGCCAGGACATCATGGTGCCGAAGAACGCGATCGCGAACGCGAGCGCGGGCCAGGTGGTCGCGATCGAGCTGACCGAGCCGCCGTCGCTGTACTCGCAGCCGATGGGCCGCGTCACCGAGGTGCTCGGCGAGATCGACGACCCCGGCATGGAGATCGAGATCGCGGTGCGCAAGTACGAGGTGCCGCACCGCTTCTCGCCCGAGACGCTGGCGCAGGCCGCTGGCCTGCCGGACAAGATCCGCGCGGTCGACCGCAAGGACCGCATCGACCTCACCGACGTCGCGCTGGTGACGATCGACGGCGAGGACGCACGCGACTTCGACGACGCGGTGTACTGCGAGCCGGTCAAGCTCGGCCGCGGCAAGACCGCGTTCGACGGCTGGCGACTGGTCGTCGCGATCGCCGACGTGAGCCACTACGTGAAGCCGAACGAGCCGATCGACGAGGATGCGTACGAACGCGCCACGTCGGTCTACTTCCCGCGGCGCGTGATCCCGATGCTGCCGGAGAAGCTGTCGAACGGCCTGTGCTCGCTGAACCCGAACGAGGACCGCCTCGCGATGGTGTGCGACATGCTGATCACCGCCGGCGGCGAGATCCACGCCTACCAGTTCTTCCCGGCGGTGATCTGCTCGCACGCGCGCTTCACCTACAACGAGGTGGCCGCGATCCTCGGCAACACGCGCGGCCCCGAGGCGGCGCGCCGCAGCGAACTGGTGCCGCACCTGCTGCACCTGCACGAGGTCTACCGTGCGCTGCTGAAGGAGCGCGCGAAGCGCGGCGCGGTCGATTTCGAGACCACCGAGACGCAGATCATCTGCGACGACAACGGCCGCATCGAGAAGATCGTGCCGCGCACGCGCACCGAGGCGCACAAGCTGATCGAGGAGGCGATGCTAGCCGCCAACGTCTGCTCGGCCGATTTCATCGCGCAGCACAAGCACCCGTCGCTGTACCGGGTGCACGAAGGTCCGACGCCCGAGAAGAAGACGCTGCTGCAGAACTACCTGAAGGCGCTGGGCCTGGGGCTGAGCGTCAGCGACGACCCGAAGCCGGGCGAGTTCCAGGCGATCGCCGCGGCCACCAAGGACCGGCCGGATGCGATGCAGATCCACACGATGCTGCTGCGCTCGATGCAGCAGGCGATCTACACGCCGATCAACAGCGGCCACTTCGGCCTGGCATACGAGGCCTACACGCACTTCACGAGCCCGATCCGCCGCTACCCCGACCTGCTGGTGCACCGCGTGATCAAGGCGCTGCTGCACGGCAAGCGCTACAACATCGTGACCGGTGCGATCGAGCCGGCATCGAAGGCCAGGCGCAGCGCACACACCGAGGACGAAACCTGGGAGGTCGTGGGCGCGCATTGCAGCGCCAACGAACGCCGCGCCGACGAGGCCTCGCGCGATGTCGAGGCCTGGCTCAAGTGCCGCTTCATGCGCGAGCACCTCGGCGAGGAATACGGCGGCACCGTCACGGCGGTTACCAGCTTCGGCTTGTTCGTCACGCTCGATGGGCTGTATGTCGAAGGCCTGATCCACATCACCGAACTGGGCGGCGAGTATTTCAAGTTCGACGAGGCGCGCCAGGAATTGCGCGGCGAGCGCTCTGGGGTTCGCTACACCGTCGGTGCGCGCGTGCGGGTGCAGGTCAGCCGTGTCGACCTCGATGGCCGCAAGATCGATTTCCGCATGGTGCACGAGGGGGCCGACGACGGCATTCCGGCACGGCCACGCAAGGTGGTCGACAAGACCAGCGGCGCGGCTGCCGAGTTGGCGTCGGTGAAGGGCGCGGACCGCGCGGCCAAGGCCGGCACGAAGGCGGCGAAGGGCAGGGCGGCGCATCCGGTGCGGGCGGCCAAGACCGCGGCGCGCAAGGGCGGCGGCAAGACGGCTGCGAAGACGGCGCGCCGGCGCTGAAAGGCGCGTCAGCCGCGTCGCAGCTGGGCGTGCAGCGCGGCGATCAGGTCCGACGCCCGCAGCGGCGTCGTTGGTGACAGGTCGGCTGCCCGGCCATGTTGCCAGGCGGCGGCGCTGGCGGTCTGCAGCACGTCGGCGATCGACGAGGCGTCCGCGGCCGACCAGCGCCCGCCGATCCAGCCCGCGAGCACATCGCCGGTGCCGGCGGTGGCCAACGCGGCATTGCCGGTCGGGTTGATCTGCGGCGTGCAGCCCGGTGCCGCGATCACGCTGCCGGATCCCTTCAGCAGCACGATCGCTTTCAGCCCGTCGGCCAGCGTCTGCGCGGCGCGCAGGCGATCGGCTTGCACGCCGGCGGTGTCGCTGCCGAGCAGCCGTGCGGCTTCCAGCGGGTGCGGCGTCAGCACCGCCGGCCGGCCGTTGTCGCCGCGTGCGACCAGCAACTGCCGCAGCGTGGTGTCGGTGGCGATCGCGTTCAGCGCATCGGCGTCCAGCACGAGGCGGCCGGCCTGGCCGATCACCCGCGGCAGCACGCCGCGGACCGCGTCGCCACCCCCGCAACCGCAGACCACGGTGGCCTCGCGCAGCAGGTCGTCCTTCCACAGCGCGCGCCGGATCATCAGCTCGGGGTGCTCGCCGTCGAGCGCGGGGCCGGCGTCGTCGAGAAAACTCAGGTAGGTGCGACCGGCGCCGGCGGCATGCCCGGCGCGGGCGGCCAGCAAGGCCGCGCCCGCCATGCCCGGAGCGCCGCCGATCACGACCAGGTCGCCGAAGCTGCCCTTGTGCTGCGCGTGTGCGCGCTGCCAGCCGGTGGCCGACGGTGACGCACCGAGCCAGGCATCGGCCGGCCCGGCGTCGACGGCCAGGCCATCGAGCCAGACCTCGCCGCAGCAGTCGCGCCCGTGGCCGGTGAACAGGCCGGGCTTCAGCGTCAGCAGCGACAGCGTGTGCGTTGCGGTCACACAGGCCTCGCCATGCGGCTGGCCGGTGTCCGCACCGAGGCCCGACGGCATGTCGATCGCGAGCACCGGGCAGGCGAGGGCGTTCAACGCGTCGATCAGCACCGCGAGCCGGCCTGCGGGGGCGCGGCTCGCGCCGATGCCCAGCAGCGCGTCGAGCGCGAGGTCGCCGGCGCGGCCGAAGCCGTCGGGCGGCTGGTCGACCCAGTGCAGGTCTTCGCCGAGCGCCAGCGCATGGGCCTGCTGCGCATCGCCACGCAGCTGCGCGGCATCGCCCGACAGCGTCACGAAGGTCTCGATGCCGGCCCGGCGCAGCGCGATGGCGGCGACCAGTCCGTCACCGCCGTTGTTGCCAGGGCCTGCTGCCACCCAGGCGCGCCGCGTGTGCGGCGCCATGGCGCGGGCGAGGCGCGCCGCGGCATCGCCCGCTCGCTGCATCAGCGTGAACGGCGGCACCGATTGCAGCGCCGCGGCCTCGATCTCCCGCGTGCGTGCCAGTCCGTGCAGCGGCCGCGGCCCGGTGATGGCATCGATGCGCTGCAGCATCACGACCACTCAGCGCCGCAGGCGCTCGATGCCCAGCCCGTCGACGTCGATCGCCGGTGCGCGTTGCGCGACCTGGTCGGCCAGCACGCGGGCCGAGCCGCAGGCCAGCGCCCAGCCGCTGGAGCCGTGGCCGAGGTTCAGCCAGATGCCGGCGAGCCCGCTGGCGCCCAGCACCGGCGGCCCGTCGGGCAGCATCGGCCGCGCGCCTTTCCAGCGCTGCGCCTGGCTCATGCGCGCCGCGCCCGGGAACCAGTCGTTCAGCACCTTGTACAAGGTGTCGAGCGAGCCCTTGTTCCAGGCCTGCGGCGAGCCGCCCAACTCGGCGCTGCCGGCCACCCGCACGCGGGCACCCATGCGCGTCACGGCGACCTTGAAGCGCTCGTCCATCAAGGCCGAGCGCGGACCGACATCGGGGTGCGCTTCATGGTGGCGCAGCGGCGCCGTCACCGAGTAGCCGTAGACCGGCGCGAGCGGCAGGCGCAGGCCGTGCGGCGACAGCAGCTGCGGCGCGCCCATCGCGGCACACACGACGATCGCGTCGAAGGTCTGCGTCTGCGGTTCGGCGATGGCCGGCGGCGCGCTGCGGCGGCCGCTGTCGCTGTTCGGCGTCGCGAGCGTCGATTCGTCGGCCGACAGCTGCAGGTGCGTGAGCTGCGGCCGCAGCCCCGGCTCGATGCGGCTGACGGTGGAATGGAAGTTGAAGCGCGCGCCCAGCCGTTGCGCTTCGGCACGCATCAGCCCGGCGAACTGGCGGCAGTTGCCGACTTCGTCCTGCGGCAGGTACAGCCCGCCGTGCAGCGGCGTGTCGGGGTTCAGGCCGGGCTCGACGCGGCGGCATTGCGCGGCATCGAGCGTCTCGAAGCGGATGCCCAGGTCGTGCAGCATCGCGATGCCGGCCTGCGCGTGGGCTGCGTCGCGCGCGCCGCGCCACAGCACCAGGCAGCCGTCGGTGCGCTCGTACTCGAGCTGCAGCGTGGCCGTCAGCTTGTGCAGCCGGTCGCGGCTGAACAACGCCAGCCGCTGCATGCGCGCGCGGTTGGCGCGAAAGCTGTGCAGGCTGCTGGCACGCCACCAGCGCCAGATCCAGCCGAGCGTCGCGAGGTCGAGCGCCGGGTTCACGCGCACCGGCGAATGCGCGCTGAACAGGTGGCGCAACACCTTGCCCGGCATGCCCGGTGCGGCCCACGGCGTCACGTAGCCGGGCGCGATCACGCCGGCATTCGCGAAGCTGGTTTCCGCGGCCACGCTGCCGCGGCGTTCGAACACCGTCACGTCGTGGCCGTCGGCGGCCAGTTCGTAGGCGGACGTGACACCGACGATGCCGGCGCCGATCACGGCGACGCGCATCAGGCGGCCTCCGCGTCTTGCAGTGCGCGCTCGATCGCGAGCGAGGCGTCGAGCACCGTGTCGTCGCGCAACGCGCTGCTCCACACCATCAGGCCGACCGGCATCTCGCCGGCGCGCTGGCAGGGCAGCGACAGCGCGCAGCCGTCGAGCATGTTGACCACCGACGGGTTGCGCAGCAGGCGCGCGTTGGTCGCGAAGAAGGCGTCGTCGCCGGCCAGGTCGGCCACCGGGGGCGCGAGCATCGGCACGGTGGGGCTCAGCAGCGCGTCGAATGGCGCGAGGCGCGGCGTCATGCGGGCGATCCAGCCGGCACGGGCGTTCAGCACGGCGATGTAGTCCGCGGCGCTCATGCGTTCGCCGCGGCGGATGCGCAGCGCGACGCGTGGGTCGTAGTCGGCCTCGCGGGTGGCCAGCAGCGACCGGTGCCAGGCCCAGCTCTCGGCAGCGGGCAGGCCGCCGGCGGCGTTGATCGCGGCCAGTTCGTCGACCTCGGGCAGCGCGATCTCGTGCAGGCGGGCACCGGCGCGGCTCAGGACGGCCAGGCTGCGCTCGAAGGCCGATGCGACCGCGGTGTCGAGGCCGTCGAGGAAGGCGCCACCGGGCACCGCGAGCGTCAGCGCGGAGACCGGCCGCTGCGCCAGCACGACGCGGCGTGCCGACAGGATCTCGTGCAGCAGCACCGCATCGCGCACCGAGCGGGTGATCGCACTGGCGGTGTCGAGCGAGGTCGACAGCGGGATCGCGCCGTCGAGTGGCGTCAGCCGCGCGGTGTTCTTGAAGCCGACCAGCCCTTGCAGTGCGGCCGGGATGCGGATCGAGCCGCCGGTGTCGGAGCCGAGCGCGGCCCACGCGGCGCCGCTCGCGACCGAGGTCGCGCCACCGGAGGTCGAGCCGCCGGGAATGCGCGGCTGCGCATCGAGCGCGACGGTGGCGGCATTCAGCGGCGTGCCGTGGTGCGGGTTGATGCCAACGCCGGAGAACGCGAACTCGGTCAGGTTGGTGTGGCCGACCAGCGCGGCGCCGGCGGCGCGCAAGCGCGATACGGCGGTGCAATCGCGCGTGGCGGGTTGTGCCTCGGCCAGCGCGCGCGAGCCGCCGGTTGTCGGATGGCCAGCGACATCGAACAAGTCCTTGACGCTGACGGCCAGGCCCGCGAGCGGCGGCAGCGGCAGGCCGGCAGCGGCCTGCGCGTCGATGCCGGCCGCCACGGCCTGCGCGCCGGCGAAACGTCGGATGAAGGTGTGCCGGTTGACGGGCAGGTCGGCCGCGGCCTGGCTGAGCGCGAGGGCGCCGACGGCGGTCGAGCGACGCTGCTGGATGTCGCTGACGGCAGCGGAGAGGTCAGGAGGCATGGGGAGGGGAGGAGGCCGTGCTACACTCTACGGGTTTATCTGAATGCACTCTTGATCTCTTTGAAAGAGCAAAAGGGTGCAGCAGAAAACAAATCGCGAATCCGGCTGTTGAAAGGTGTTGCGAAGGCTGTTGTCACAGAGTGACGGGACCTTGCAATTCGAGTCGGATTCTAGAACCAACCTTTGGAGTTCACATGACCATCACCATGCGTGAGATGCTGGAAGCCGGCGTCCATTTCGGCCACCAAACCCGCTTCTGGAACCCGAAGATGGCACCGTACATCTACGGCCATCGCAACAAGATCCACATCATCAACCTCGAGAAGACGCAGCCGCTCTTCAACGACGCGATGAAGTTCATCCGCCAGCTGGCAGCACGCCGCGGCACCATCCTGATGATCGGCACCAAGCGCCAGGCCCGCGAAGTCATCGCGATGGAAGCCCGCCGCGCCGGCATGCCCTATGTCGACCAGCGCTGGCTGGGCGGCATGATGACCAACTTCAAGACGGTCAAGGGCTCGCTGAAGAAGCTGAAGGACATGCAGGCCCAGATCGAGGCCGGCACCGAAATCCGCATCAAGAAGGAAGCGCTGATGTTCCAGCGCGACCTGGCCAAGCTCGAGAAGGACATCGGCGGCATCCAGGACATGAACGCGCTGCCCGATGCGATGTTCGTGATCGACGTCGGCTACCACAAGATCGCCGTTGCCGAAGCCAAGAAGCTCGGCATCCCGGTCATCGGCATCGTCGACTCGAACCACTCGCCCGAAGGCATCGACTACGTGATCCCGGGCAACGACGACTCGTCGAAGGCCGTGGCGCTGTACGCCAAGGCGGTGGCCGACGCCATCCTCGACGGCAAGGCCAATGCCACCAATGAGGTGGTGCAAGCCGTGTCGGCCGAAGGCGACGAGTTCGTGGAAGTCAGCGAAAACGCCTGATCGCGACGCCCCCGCCCGCTGAAAGGCGAGCACACAAAGGGGCTTCGCAGCCCCTTTTTTTCCACCCGAGATGATTCAGGCGCCCGGCCTTCGGCGGGGCGTCCCAGCAAACGGAGATTCAAGATGGCTGCAATCACTGCAAGCATGGTCGGCGAACTGCGCGCGAAGACCGACGCCCCGATGATGGAATGCAAGAAGGCGCTGACCGAAGCCGGCGGCGACATGGAAAAGGCCGAAGAACTGCTGCGCGTCAAGCTGGGCAGCAAGGCCGGCAAGGCCGCTTCGCGCATCACCGCCGAAGGCGTGGTCACCGCGGCCGTCGTCGGCAGCGCCGGTGCGCTGGTCGAAGTCAACTGCGAAACCGACTTCACCTCGAAGAACGACATGTTCCTGAACTTCGCGAAGGCCTGCTCGCAGCTGGCCGCCGAGAAGAACCCGGCCGACCTGGCCGCGCTGGCGGCGCTGCCGTACGCGCAGGACGGCTACGGCCCGACGCTCGACGACGTCCGCAAGGGCCTGATCGGCACCATCGGCGAGAACATGACGATCCGCCGCTTCAAGCGCTATGAAGGCGCCAAGCTCGCAAGCTACCTGCACGGCACCCGCATCGGCGTGCTGGTCGAGTTCGAAGGCGACGAGACCGCCGCCAAGGACGTCGCGATGCACATCGCCGCAATGAAGCCGGTGTCGCTGGCGTCGTCGGAAGTGCCCGCCGAGCTGATCGAGAAGGAACGCGCCGTGGCCGCCGGCAAGGCTGCCGAAGACGCGAAGGCCGCTGAAGCCGCCGGCAAGCCGGTGCAGTCGGCCGAGATCGTCGCGAAGCGCATCGAAGGCTCGGTGCAGAAGTTCCTGAAGGAAGTCAGCCTGCTGAACCAGACCTTCGTCAAGAACGACAAGCAGACCGTCGAGCAGATGCTCAAGGGCGCGAACACCGCGGTCAAGGGCTTCACGCTGTACGTCGTCGGCGAAGGCATCGAGAAGAAGGTCGACGACTTTGCGGCCGAAGTGGCGGCGCAGGTCGCTGCTGCCAAGGGCGGCTGAACGCCTGGTGCATGACGCGGCAGGGGGCTCACGAGGCCTCCCGCCGCGGTGGTTAGACTTCAGCGCCGCAAGGCCTGGGCAACACGGGGAGAAAATCGCATGCCGGCGTACAAGCGCATCCTGCTCAAGCTCTCGGGCGAGGCCCTGATGGGCGACGACGCCTACGGGATCAACCGGGCCACCATCGTCCGCATGGTGCGCGAGGTGCAAGAGGTGACGCAGCTCGGCTGCGAGGTCGCCGTCGTGATCGGCGGTGGCAACATCTTCCGCGGCGTGGCCGGCGGCTCGGTCGGCATGGACCGAGCGACCGCCGACTACATGGGCATGCTGGCCACCGTGATGAACTCGCTGGCGCTGGCCGACACGATGCGCCAGGAAGGCATGACCGCCCGCGTGATGTCGGCCATCAGCATCGAGCAGGTCGTCGAGCCGTACGTGCGGCCGAAGGCGCTGCAGTACCTCGAGGAAGGCAAGGTCGTGATCTTCGCGGCCGGCACCGGCAACCCGTTCTTCACGACCGACACGGCCGCTGCGCTGCGCGGTGCCGAGATGGGCGCCGAGATCGTGCTGAAGGCGACCAAGGTCGATGGCGTCTACAGTGCCGACCCCAAGAAGGACCCGAGCGCAACGCGCTACAGTCAGATCAGTTTCGATGAGGCCATCACCCGCAACCTGCAGGTGCTGGATGCCACGGCCTTCGCGCTGTGCCGCGACCAGAAGTTGCCGATCAAGGTGTTCAGCATCTTCAAGGCCGGCGCGCTGAAGCGGGTGGTGATGGGTGAGGACGAGGGCACCCTCGTCCACGTGTGAGCGTGTGAGGAAACCGACATGAGCATCGCCGACATCAAGAAGACGGCCGAGCAGAAGATGGGCCGGACGATCGAATCGTTCAAGGGCGAACTGCAGAAGATCCGCACCGGCCGGGCCCACCCCGGCCTGCTCGACCAGGTGCAGGTCGACTACTACGGTTCGATGCTGCCGATCAGCCAGGTCGCCAACGTGACCCTGCTCGACGCGCGCACGATCACCGTGCAGCCCTGGGAAAAGGGCATGGGCGCGAAGATCGAGAAGGCCATCCGCGAGTCCGACCTGGGGCTGAACCCGTCGTCGCAGGGCGACCTGCTGCGCGTGCCGATGCCCGCGCTGACCGAAGAGCGCCGTCGCGACCTGACCAAGGTCGTGCGCAACGCCGGCGAGGACGCGAAGATCGCGACCCGCAACCTGCGCCGCGATGCCAACGAGCACGCGAAGAAGCTGCTGAAGGACAAGGAGATCACCGAAGACGACGAGCGCCGCTCGCTCGACGAGGTGCAGAAGCTGACCGACCGCACGATCGCCGAGATCGATCGGCTGATCGCCGGCAAAGAAGCGGAGATCATGGCCGTCTGACGACGTGGCCATGAACACCAGCATCGTTTCTTCGCTTTTCTCCAGAGCGCCTGCCGTGGAAGCCGCTCCCCGCGTCCCGCGCCACGTCGCGATCGTGATGGACGGCAACGGCCGCTGGGCCAAGAAGCGGCTGATGCCGCGCTTCTTCGGCCACAAGCAGGGCGTCGATGCGCTGGTGCGCACCGTCGAGGCCTGCGCCGACCGCGGCATCGAGTACCTCACCGTGTTCGCGTTCTCGTCCGAGAACTGGAAGCGCCCGACCGAAGAGGTGTCGGGGCTGATGAGCCTGGTGCTGGTCGCGGTGTCGAAGTACCTGGCCAAGCTGGCCGGCGAGGGCGTGCGCATCCGCATCGTCGGCGACCGCTCGCAGGTGTCCGACAAGGTGCGTGCCGCCTGGGACGAGGCCGAGCGCACCACCGCCGACAACCGGCGCATCACGCTGTCGGTCGCGTTCAACTATGGCGGCCGCTGGGACATCGTGCAGGCCTGCCAGCAGGCCATCGCGGCCGGCGTGCCGGCGCACGAGCTCGACGAGGCGAAGCTCGGCAGCTACATGGCGATGAATTTCGCGCCCGATCCCGACCTGTTCATCCGCACCGGCGGCGAGGTGCGCATCAGCAACTTCCTGCTGTGGCAGGTGGCGTATTCCGAGCTGGTGTTCAGCGACTGCCTGTGGCCGGAATTCGGCGTCGCGCAGCTCGATGCCGCGCTGGCCGACTACGCGAGCCGCGACCGCCGTTTCGGCCGCGTGAACAGTGCCGACGTGGCGGCCGAGGCCGGGGCCTGAACGTGCTGAAGCAACGCGTCATCACGGCCGTCGTGCTGTTGATCATCCTGCTGCCGGCGATGTTCGCGCCGATGGCCTGGCCGTTCGCGTTGATCACGCTGCTGATGATCGGTGCGGCCGGCTGGGAATGGGCGCGCCTGAATGCGGCCGGGTCGGCGCTCGCGATCGGCTTCGGCGTGCTGCTGGCCGCCGCCTGTGCCGGTGCGATGGCGGCCGGCTGGGTGCACCCGGGCGCGAGCCCGGCCTGGTGGCTGGCATTCGCGGTGTGGGTGCTGGGCGGCGCGCTGGCGCTGCGGGTCGGACCGTCGGCCTGGCCGCAACTGCCGACCGTGGCCCGCTGGGTCCTGGGCTTCGCCGCGCTGTGGACGGCGTGGCTCGCACTCGCGAGCGCCAAGACCATCGGCGTCAACTACCTGCTGTCGGTGCTGTGCCTGGTGTGGGCCGCCGACATCGCCGCCTATTTCGGGGGCAAGGCCTTCGGCCGCCGAAAGCTCGCTCTGGCCATCAGCCCCGGCAAGAGCTGGGAAGGCGTCTGGAGCGGCATGCTCGGCGTGCTGGTGCTGGCCGGCGCGTGGATTGCGCTCGACCGCTCGATCCAGCCCGATTCGGCCAGCCTCTACACGCTGTTGTTGCAGCGCTTCGGGGTCATCGGCCTGGTGTTGTCGCTGGTGTTCCTGTCGGCGATGAGCGTGGTCGGCGATCTGGTCGAGTCGCTGGTCAAGCGCGCGGCCGGCGCGAAGGACAGCAGCGGCCTGTTGCCGGGCCATGGCGGCGTGCTCGACCGCGTCGACGCGCTGTTGCCGGTGTTCCCGATCGCGATGGCGCTCAGCTCGCTGTAGCTGTCCGCACCAGCAGCCCGCCCCGGCCGCACCCCCGGCGCCACGTCACCTTTCCAGCCAGGCCCACCGATGTCAGAAGTCTCGTCTCCCCGCCAACGGGTGTGCATCCTTGGCTCCACCGGCAGCATCGGCACCAGCACGCTCGACGTGCTGGCGCGCCACCCCGGTCGCTTCGAGGTGTTCGCGCTGTCGGCACACAGCCGCAGCGACGAGCTGCTCGCGCAGTGCCTGCAATGGAAGCCGCGCTTCGCGGTGATGACCGACGCCGCGCACGCGAAGCGCCTGCGCGCCGCGCTGCGCGAGGCCGGCGCCGCCACCGAGGTGCTCGAGGGCGCGGCCGCGCTGGACGAGGTCGCCGCCCACCCCGAGGTCGACAGCGTGATGGCGGCGATCGTCGGTGCCGCCGGGCTGCCGTCGTGCCTGGCTGCGGCGCGCGCCGGCAAGCGGCTGCTGCTGGCCAACAAGGAGGCGCTGGTCGTCGGCGGGGCGTTCTTCATGGACGCCGTGCGGGCCGGCGGCGCCACGCTGCTGCCGGTCGACAGCGAGCATTCGGCGATCTTCCAGTGCCTGCCCGAAGACCGCAGCACCTGGCCGGCCCGCATCGACCACCTGCTGCTCACCGCCTCGGGCGGCCCGTTCCGCACCCGCGACCCGGCCACGCTGCGCGACGTCACGCCCGACCAGGCCTGCGCGCACCCCAACTGGGTGATGGGCCGCAAGATCTCGGTCGACTCGGCGACGATGATGAACAAGGCGCTCGAGGTCATCGAGGCGCGCTGGCTGTTCGACCTCGCGCCGCAGCAGATCCGCGTCGTGCTGCACCCGCAGAGCGTCATCCATTCGATGGTGGTGCTGCGCGACAACTCGGTGCTGGCCCAGCTCGGCACGCCCGACATGCGGGTGCCGATCGCCTACAGCCTGTCGTTCCCCGAGCGCGTCGAGTCGGGCGCGTCGCAGCTCGATTTCCTGAAGATGTCGGCGCTCAGTTTCGAAGAAGCCGATTTCGTGCGCTACCCTGGCCTGAAACTCGCATGGGACACGCTGCGCGGGCCCGAGGGCAGCACCGCGATCCTCAACGCGGCCAACGAGATCGGTGTCGCATCGTTTCTGGCAGGAACCATCCGCTTCGATCAGATTCACAGCGTCAATGTCAGCACCCTCGACGCCATGAGCCCTGAACACGATGCCTGCCGCTCGCTCGACGGATTGATCGCGCTCGACGCCGAGGCGCGACGCGTCGCCCGCGCCGCCGTGGCGAGGATGAGCGCATGAGCCTCGCCGCCTCGCAGGTCATCGGTTTCGTCGTGACGCTCGGGATCCTGATCGTCATCCACGAGTACGGCCACTACCGCGTGGCACGCGCCTGCGGCGTCAAGGTGCTGCGCTTCTCGGTCGGCTTCGGCCGGGTGCTGTGGCGCCGCCAGGCGACGCCCGACAGCACCGAGTTCGTGCTGTCGATGCTGCCGCTGGGCGGCTACGTGAAGATGCTCGACGAGCGCGAAGGCCCGGTGGCGCCGGGCGAGCTGTCCCAGGCCTTCAACCGCAAGCCGCTGTGGCAGCGCGCCGCGGTGGTCGCGGCGGGGCCGATCGCCAACCTGCTGCTCGCGGTGGTGTTCTATTCGGCGGCCCACTGGGTCGGCGTCGAGGAACCCCGCGCCGTGCTCGCGACGCCGCCGGCCGGCAGCCTGGCTGAACGCGCCGGGCTGCGCGCCGGCGACACCGTGTCGGCGATCTCCCGGGACGGCAACGACTGGGACGACGTGCAGTCGATGAACGACCTGAACTGGCAGCTCACGCAGGCCTTGCTGCGCACCGAGAAGCTGCAGTTGCGGGTGGCCGATTCGCGCGGGCACGGCGCGCATGCAGTGACGCTCGATGTCGACACGCTCGACACCTACGACGTGACGCCCGAGACGATGGCGCGCATCGGCGTCGCGCCGCTCAGCGCCGCGGTGCTCGGGAAGATGACGCCGGGCGGTGCCGGGGACCGCGCCGGGCTGCGCAGCGGCGACCGCGTGCTCGCGATCGACGGCGAGCCGGTGCCCGACGCGAACCGCATGCTGCTGATGATCCGCGCGAATGGCGCCGACGGCGAATCGGTGGCGGTGCCGTGGCGGGTGCAGCGCGGCAGCCAGGTGCTCGACCTCACGGTGCGCCCGGCCGTCGAGATGGACGGCGGCCAGCGCGTCGGCCGCATCGGTGCCGGCATCGCGGCGTCCTACGAGATGGTGACGGTCCGCTACGGTGTGTGGGGCGGCATGACGCAGGCCGTGCAGCGCACCTGGGACTCGTCGGTGCTGACCTTGAAGATGCTCGGCCGCATGCTGATCGGCCAGGCCTCGATCAAGAACCTGAGCGGCCCCATCACGATCGCCGACTACGCCGGCAAGTCGATGCTGCTCGGCCCGGCTTATTTCCTCGCGTTCATCGCGGCCGTCAGCGTGAGCCTCGGCGTGCTGAACCTGCTGCCGCTACCGATCCTCGACGGGGGGCACCTGATGTATTATCTTTTCGAAGCGGTGACGGGGCGGCCTCTCTCGGACGTGTGGCTTGAGCGGCTGCAGCGGGGCGGGGTGGCGATCATGCTCTTGATGATGTCGCTCGCTCTCTACAACGATGTGGCCCGGCAACTGGGCCTGCACTGATCACCGCATGCGCAATCCCCTCGTTCTGCAGTTCCCTCCCGTCCACCCCCGTTTCCTGCGTCCCACTGTCCTCAGCATCGCGCTGGCGGCGGCATTGCATGCAGGATCGGCCTGGGCGGTGACCCCCTTCGAGCTGAAGGACATCCGCGTCGAGGGCCTGCAACGGTCGGACGCCGGCACGGTGTTCGCATCGCTGCCGTTCCGCATCGGCGACACCTACAACGACGAGAAGGGCGCGGCCGCACTGCGCGCGCTGTTCGCCACCGGCCTGTTCAAGGACGTGCGCATCGAGATCGACGGCAGCGTCGTCGTCGTGATCGTCGAAGAACGCTCGGTCATCGCGAACATCGACTTCGTCGGCCTGAAGGAGTTCGACAAGGACACGCTGACCAAGTCGCTGAAGGACTTCGGCATCGGCGAGGGCCTGCCGTTCGACAAGGCACTGGCCGACCGCGCCGAGCAGGAACTCAAGCGCCAGTACCTGACGCGCAGCCTGTATGGTGCCGAGGTCGTGACGACCGTGACCCCGCAGGAGCGCAACCGCGTCAACGTGACCTTCACGGTCACCGAAGGCTCGGCCGCGCGCATCAGCGAGATCCGCATCCTGGGCAGCCAGGCCTTTTCCGAAAGCACCTTGCTCGGGCTGTTCGACCTGAACGACGGCGGCTGGCTGAGCTGGTACACCAAGGCCGACCGCTACTCGCGCGCCAAGCTGACGGCCGACCTCGAGACGCTGCGCTCGTACTACCTGAACCGCGGCTACCTGGAGTTCCAGGTCGAGTCGACGCAGGTCGCGATCTCGGCCGACAAGCAGGACATCACGATCACCGTCAACATCAAGGAAGGCCAGCCCTACACCGTGACGGCGGTCAAGCTCGAGGGCGAGTACCTCGGCAAGGAAGAAGACTTCAAGACGCTCGTCAAGGTGAAGCCGGGCGAGCCGTACCGCGCCGAAGCGGTCGCCGAGACGACGAAGGCCTTCACCGATCGCTTCGGCAGCTTTGGCTACGCGTTCGCGCGGGTCGAGCCGCGCACCGACATCGACCGCGCCACCGGCCAGGTCGTGCTGACGCTGGTCGGCGATCCGCAGCGCCGCGTGTACGTGCGCCGCGTCAACGTCGCCGGCAACAGCCGCACCCGCGACGAGGTGGTGCGCCGCGAGTTCCGCCAGTTCGAATCGTCGTGGTACGACGGCCGCCGCATCAAGCTGTCGCGCGACCGGGTCGACCGCCTGGGCTACTTCAGCGAGGTCAATGTCGAGACCAACGAAGTGCCGGGTTCGCAGGACCAGGTCGACCTGCTGCTGACCGTGAAGGAAAAGCCGACCGGCAACCTGATCGTCGGCGCGGGCTTCTCGAGTGCCGACAAGCTGGCGCTGAACGCGTCGATCCGCCAGGACAACGTGTTCGGCTCGGGCAACTACCTCGGCATCGAGCTGAACACCAGCCGCTCGAGCCGCACGCTCGACGTCAGTGCGGTCGACCCGTACTTCACGATCGACGGCATCTCGCGCGCGCTCGACGTGTACTACCGCACCGTCAAGCCGCTGAACAGCCAGGGCGAGGAATACCAGCTGGTGACGCCGGGCGCGTCGGTGCGTTTCGGCGTGCCGTTCAGCGAGTACGACACGGTGTTCTTCGGCATCGGCATCGAGCGCACCGAGATCCGTGGCGCGAGCGCATTGCCGAACAACTACTTCCTGTACCGGCTGCGCTATGGCGACGCGAGCACCTCGGTGCCGCTGACCATCGGCTGGTCGCGCGACCAGCGCGACAGTGCGCTGGTGCCCAACGAAGGCAGCTTCAAGCGCATCAACGTCGAGTGGGGCGCGGCCGGTGACACCCGCTACGTCCGCACCAACACGCAGTACCAGCTGTACATCCCGCTGACCAAGAAGTACACCTTCGCGTTCAACTCCGAGCTGGGCTGGGGCAAGGGCCTGAACGGCCAGCGCTACCCGATCTTCAAGAACTTCTATGGCGGCGGCCTGGGCACGGTGCGGGCGTTCGACCAGGGCTCGCTCGGCCCGGTCGACGTGGTCGGCTCGTACAGCGGCGGCTCCAAGCGCGTGAACATCAACAGCGAGCTGTACCTGCCGGTGCCGGGCTCGGGCAACGACCGCACGCTGCGCATCTTCGGCTATGTCGACGCCGGCAACGTGTGGGGCGAGAACGAGACGCCGACCTGGGACAGCATGCGGGCCTCGGCCGGCATCGGGCTGAGCTGGGTGTCGCCGGTGGGTCCGCTGAAGCTCAGCTACGGCGAGCCCATCCGCTACAAGTCAACAGATAGAATTCAACGTTTGCAATTCCAGATCGGGACCGCGTTCTAATGAATAGCTCCACCTTGAAGTCTCTGCGCCTCCTGCTGGCTGCCGCATCCCTGGCGTCCGCTGCGCTGGGCGTGCAAGCACAGGAATTGAAGATCGGCTATGTCAGCACCGACAAGGTGCTGCGCGACGCGTTGCCGGCCAAGGCGGCGCAGACCAAGCTGGAAGCCGAGTTCTCGAAACGCGAGAAAGACCTGAACGAGATCGGCAACCGCCTGAAGGCGGCCGGCGACAAGTTCGAGAAAGACCAGCCGACGCTGGCCGAATCCGAGAAGAGCCGTCGCCAGCGCGACCTGCTCGACCAGGACCGCGAATTCCAGCGCAAGCGCCGCGAATTCCAGGAAGACCTGAACCAGCGCAAGAACGAGGAGCTGGCCGCGGTGGTCGAGCGCGCCAACAAGGTCATCAAGCAGATCTTCGAGACCGAGAAATACGACATCATCCTGCAGGATGTCGTCTTCGCCAGCCCGCGCATCGACATCACCGACAAGGTGATCAAGGCGCTGAACGCCCAGCAAGGCGGCAAGTGATCCGTGGATGAGGTTCCACTCGGTGACATCGCCGCGCAGCTCGGCGGCGAACTGATCGGCAACGCGTCGCTGCGCATCGACCGCATCGGCCCGCTCGAGGGCGCCACGCCCGGCACGATCTCCTTCCTCTCGAATCCCCGCTACGCCTCGCAGCTGGCGGCCTCCGCCGCCGGTTGCGTGATCGTCTCGCCGGCGATGCGCGACGCGGCAGTCGCCCGCGGTGCCACGCTGGTCTGCGACGACCCCTACCTCGCCTTCGCGAAGCTCACGCAGTGGTGGGCGGCGCGCACGCGCCCGCCGGTGCCGGCCGGCATCCACCCGAGCGCGGTCGTCGACCCGGGCGCGGCGGTCGACCCCAGCGCCAGCATCGGGCCGTTCGTGCTGGTCGAGGCCGGTGCCCGCATCGGACCGGGCGTGGTGATCGGGGCGCATTGCGTGATCGGCCGCGGGGCCAGCCTTGGGGCCGGCACCCGCCTCGCACCGCGCGTCACGCTGATGGGCGACTGCCACATCGGCGCGCGCGGCATCGTGCACAGCGGCGCGGTGATCGGCGCCGACGGCTTCGGCTTCGCGCCGACGCAGGGCCGCTACGAGAAGATCGAGCAGCTCGGCGGGGTGCGCATCGGCGACGACGTCGAGATCGGCGCCAACACCTGCATCGACCGCGGCGCGTTGGCCGACACGGTCATCGAAGACGGGGCCAAGCTCGACAACCAGATCCAGATCGGCCACAACGTGCGCATCGGTCGCAACACCGCGATCGCCGGATGCGTCGGCATTGCCGGCAGCACGACGATCGGCGCCAACTGCACCATCGGCGGTGCCGGCATGATCCTCGGCCACCTGAAGCTGGGCGACCGCGTCAACATCTCGGCCGCGAGCGTCGTCACGCGCTCGATCCTGCAGCCCGGCACCTACAGCGGCGTGTTCCCCATCGACGACAATGCGTCCTGGGAAAAGAACGCCGCGACACTGCGCAACCTGCACGGCCTGCGTGAACGTCTGCGTGCCCTTGAAAAGAAGATTGCATGACCATGGACACGATGGATATCCACCAGATCCTCAAGAAGCTGCCGCACCGCTACCCGATCCTGCTGGTCGACCGCGTGCTGGAGATGGAAAAGGGCGTGCGCATCAAGGCGCTGAAGAACGTCACGATCAACGAACCGTTCTTCACCGGCCACTTCCCGCACCGCCCGGTGATGCCGGGCGTGCTGATGCTCGAGGCGCTGGCCCAGGCGGCGGCGCTGCTGTCGTTCGAGACCATCGGCGAATCGCCGGACAGCGACACCGTCTACTACTTCGTCGGCATCGACGGCGCGCGCTTCAAGCGGCCGGTGGAGCCGGGCGACCAGCTGATCCTCGACGTCGCGGTCGACCGTGTGAAGGCCGGCATCTACAAGTACAAGGCGCGCGCCTCGGTCGGCGGCGAGCTCGCCGTCGAGGCCGAGCTGATGTGCACGATGCGCAAGGTCAGCTGAAGCCGGGGAGCAACGCGATGGCCACCATCCACCCCACCGCCGTGATCGCGCCGGGCGCCCAGCTGGGTGCCACGGTCAGCGTCGGCCCGTACGCGGTGATCGGCGCGCATGTGCGCATCGACGAAGGCACGACGATCGGCCCGCACGCGGTGATCGAAGGCCACACGACGATCGGGCGCGACAACCGGATCTTCCAGTTCGTGTCGCTCGGCGCGGTGCCGCAGGACAAGAAGTACGCCGGCGAACCGACGCAGCTGCACATCGGCGACCGCAACGTGGTGCGCGAGTTCTGTACCTTCAACACCGGCACCGCGCAGGACGTCGGCATCACGCGCGTCGGCAACGACAACTGGATCATGGCCTACGTGCACCTGGCGCACGACGTGCAGCTGGGCAACCACACGGTGCTGGCCAACAACGCGACGCTGGCGGGCCATGTGCAGGTCGGCGACTGGGTGACGATCGGCGGGCTGTCGGGCGTGCACCAGTTCGTGAAGATCGGCGCCTATGCCTTCGTCGGTTTCTCCAGCGCGATCTCGCAGGACGTGCCGCCGTACATGATGGTCGACGGCAACCCGCTCGCGGTGCGCGGCTTCAACATCGAAGGCCTGCGCCGCCGCGGCTTCAGCGCGGAGCGCATCGCGGCGGTCAAGCAGATGCACCGCAGCCTGTACCGCAGCGGCCGCACGCTGCAGGAAGCGCGCGACGAGATCGCGGCGCTGGCCGATTCGGTGCCCGAGGCCGCCGGCGACGTGGCGATGATGAACGACTTCCTTGCCGCCGTGACCCGCGGCATCGCGAGATAAACAGCCGATGACGAATCCCGGTTCGCCAAGGCTGGCCCTGGTGGCCGGCGAAGCTTCCGGCGACCTGCTCGCCGGCCTGTTGCTCGGTGGCCTGAAGGCGCGCTGGCCGCACTTGCAGGCAGCGGGCATTGGCGGGCCGAAGATGGCCGCCCAGGGCTTCGAGGCCTGGTGGCCGCACGACAAGCTCGCGGTGCGCGGGTACGTCGAAGTGCTGCGCCACTACCGCGAGATCTCCGGCATTCGCGAGCAGCTCGCCGAGCGCCTGCTGCGCGAGCCGCCGGACGCGTTCATCGGTGTCGACGCGCCCGATTTCAACCTCGGCCTCGAGACGCGGCTGAAACAGCGCGGCATCAAGAGCATCCATTTCGTCAGCCCGTCGATCTGGGCCTGGCGCGGCGGGCGCATCGAGAAGATCGGCGCTGCGGTCGACCACGTGCTGTGCATCTTCCCGTTCGAGCCGGCGCTGTACGAGCGGCATGGCATCGCCGCCACCTACGTCGGCCATCCGCTGGCCGATGCGATCCCGATCGAGGTGCCGCGCGACGCCGCCCGCCGCGCGCTGAACATCGGCCCCGACGAGACCGTCGTCGCATTGCTGCCCGGCAGCCGGCGCTCCGAGATCCAGTACATCGCGCCGCGGCTGCTGGCCGCGGCCGCGCTGATGAAGCGGCAGCGCCCCGGGCTGCGCTTCCTGCTGCCGGTGGTGCCGGGGCTGCAGTCGCTGGTCGCGCCGATGGTGGCCGAGCACGCGGCCGGCGTCGGCGTCGAGCTGCTCGACGGCCGGTCGCACGAGGCGCTGGCGGCCTGCGACGTGACGCTGATCGCCAGCGGCACCGCGACGCTCGAGGCAGCGCTCTTCAAGCGGCCGATGGTCATCACCTACGCGATGAACTGGCTGAGCTGGCAGATGATGAAACGCATGGGGTACCAGCCGTGGGTCGGGCTGCCCAACATCCTGCTCGGCGAATTTGCGGTGCCCGAGCTCTTGCAGAACGACGCGACGCCGCAGAAACTCGCGGCTGCGGGGTTCGCGTGGCTGGACAAGCCGGCCGAATCCGCTGCCATCGCCCGGCGTTTCACCGAACTGCACCACCGACTGCGCTGCAACACTGCCCAGGCTGCCACCGATGCGATCGAGAAAGTCCTCCACCCCTGAGCAACTCGGCCTGCGCTTCGAGGCGATCGGCCTGGTGGCGGGTGTCGACGAAGCTGGCCGCGGCCCGCTGGCCGGCCCGGTGGTCGCCGCGGCGGTGATCCTCGACGACCTGCGCCCGATCAAGGGCCTGGACGATTCGAAGAAGCTGACGGCCGCGGTGCGTGCGCGCCTGTACGACGAGATCCGCGCGAAGGCCTTGTGCTGTGCGGTGGCCGAGGCCACGGTGGAAGAGATCGACACGCTGAACATCCTGCAGGCGACGATGCTCGCGATGCGCCGTGCGGTCGAGGGGCTGCGGCTGAAGCCGGCCAAGGTGCTGGTCGACGGCAACCGCTTGCCGGTGCTGAAGATCGCGGCCGAGGCGATCGTGCAGGGCGATGCGCTGGTGCAGTCGATCTCGGCGGCGTCGATCCTCGCGAAGGTGCACCGCGACCGTTTGTGCCTCGTGCTGCACGAGCAGCATCCGCAGTACGGCTTCGACGAGCACAAGGGTTATGGCACGCCGATGCACCTGGCCGCGCTGAAGCAGCATGGCGCCTGCGTGCACCACCGTCGCTCGTTCGCGCCGGTGCGCGAGGTGCTGGTGCCGCCGCTCGTGCCGCTGAACCCGCTGGAACTGCTTGGCGTGCCGGCGACCGTCGCTGCGGTGTGTGCCGAGTGACGGGCGCCGCGGTCAAGGCGATCAGTTCGCGCGACAACCCGCTGCTGGTGCGGCTGCGCAAGCTGGCGGCCGATCCGGGCGGCTACCGCAAGCATGGCGAGGTGCTGCTCGAAGGCGATCACCTCGGTTCGGCGCTGCTGCAGCGTGGCGGCCAGCCGTCGCATGCCGTGATCACCGAGGCGGGCTGGCAGCAGCCGGCGTTGCGCGCACTGGCCGAACAGGCGCCGCAGGTCGCGGTGATCCCTGGCGCACTGATGGCGGGGCTCAGCACGCTGGAGTCGCCGCCGCCGCTGGTGTTCGTGCTGCCATGGCTGGGCGGCGGCACGCTGCAACCGGGCGCGCCCAGCGTCGTGCTGGATCGCCTGCAGGACGCGGGCAACGTGGGTGCCGTGCTGCGCAGCGCGGCGGCCTTCGGCTTCACGCAGGTGATCGCGATCAAGGGCACGGCGGCACTGTGGTCGCCGAAGGTGCTGCGCGCCGGCATGGGGGCGCATTTCGCGCTGCACCTGGTGGAAGGCCTCGACGCCGATGCGCTGCAGGCGTTGACGGTGCCGTTGCTGGCCACCAGCTCGCACACGCCGCACGAGATCCATCGCGCGAAGCTGCCCTGGCCGTGCGCCTGGGTGCTGGGCCACGAAGGGCAGGGCGTGTCGGCGGCGCTGATGGCGCGCTGCGCGCAATCGCTGCGCATTCCGCAGCCGGGCGGCGAGGAATCGTTGAACGTCGCCGCGGCTGCGGCGGTGTGCCTCTACGAATCTGCGCGGCAGAGGGCCTGACTCTATTGGCGCTTGCAAAGGCGCGGGTGGGGAGGCTGTGGAGCGCCAATAAGGAGGGGGCGCCGGAGCTGGCTGGCTTCGTGGCCCGCGTGCGCAGCACGCTTCGTGGACTGACTGTCGCCGACTGTTTGACCACAACGAACGAAGTGAGTGGAGGGAGTTTCGGCGACGGGCCATGAANGGCCCGCGTGCGCAGCACGCTTCGTGGACTGACTGTCGCCGACTGTTTGACCACAACGAACGAAGTGAGTGGAGGGAGTTTCGGCGACGGGCCATGAAACCAGCCAGCGGAGGGAAGTCCTCGGCCCCCAGGGGCCGAGGACCGCCCCCGACGGCGCGCCACAGCCTCCCCACCCGCGCCTTTGCCGGCCCAGCCCCCCAGCCGCCACCTGCGCGCAAGCACGCAACGCTCAATACATCAATCGATCCGGCCGGATGTCGCGCAGGATCGTCGTCGCGATCTCCTCGATCGACTTGTGCGTCGACGACAGCCACGCGATGCCTTCGCGCCGCATCATCGCCTCGGCCTCCGACACCTCGTGCCGGCAATTCTCGAGGCTCGAATACGGGCTGTTCGGCCGGCGCTCATGGCGGATCTCGGCCAGCCGCTCCGGCGCGATCGTCAGCCCGAAGCACTTGCGCCGGTGCGGCGCCAGGCCCACCGGCAGCACCATGCGGTCGAAGTCTTCCGGGATCAGCGGGTAGTTGGCGGCCTTGATGCCATGCTGCATCGCCAGGTACAGCGAGGTCGGCGTCTTGCCGCTGCGGCTCACGCCGACCAGGATCACGTCGGCCTCGGCCAGGTTCTTCGACGATTGGCCGTCGTCGTGCGCCAGCGAGAAGTTGATCGCCTCGATGCGGTCGGTGTACTCCTGGCTCTTCGAGATGTCCGGGAAACGGCCCACCCGGTGGTTCGAGGTCATCTCGAACTCGGCCTCCAGCGGCTCGATGAAGGTGTTGAACATGTCCAGCACCATGCCGCGGCTGTTCGCCTTCAGGATGTTCAGGATCTCGCGGTTGACCAGCGTCACGAACACGATCGGCCGCCGGCCCTCGATGTCGAACGAATGGTTGATCTCGCGCACCACCTGGTGCACCTTGTCCTCGGAGTCGATGAACGGCCGCCGCACGTGCCGCGGCTTGATCGCGAACTGGGCCAGGATCGAGTTGCCGAAGGTCTCGGCCGTGATCCCGGTGCCGTCGGAGACGAAGTAGACAGTGCGATTGGCCATGTGAACAGGGGGGCGTTGAGGCATCGATGATAGGCAGGAAGGCCCTTAAAATCGCCCCCAACCTTCCAAATCGCCCCCAAACGCCCCCCAAGGTCCATGCCACCACTCGAACACCTCAAGCGCTGGACCGCGCGTCGCCTGCTGGAGCCCTCGGAGCATTGCTCGGGTTCGCGGTCAGGGCGGGAAGCACCGGTTTCTCAACATCACGGAGCTTTCCCATGTCACTTCCGAACCTGGCGACCGCCCTGGTCGCACCGTTTGAACATCTGAGAATGACCGACGTCGAGGCGGTCGGCGGCAAGAACGCCTCCCTCGGCGAAATGATCAGCCAGCTGGCGGCCACCGGCGTGCGGGTGCCCGGCGGTTTTGCCACCACGGCGCATGCGTTCCGACAGTTTCTCGCGCACAACGGCCTGGCCGCGCGCATCCAGGATCGACTTTCCACCCTCAACACCGATGACGTGAAGGCGCTGGCCGAGGCCGGCGCGCAGATCCGCGCCTGGATCGAGGCCACGCCGTTCCCGCCCGAGCTGGAAGCCGCCATCCGCGCCGAATTCGCACGGCTGACGGCCGACCACCCGGGCGCGTCGTTCGCCGTGCGCTCGTCGGCCACCGCCGAAGACCTGCCCGACGCCAGCTTCGCTGGCCAGCAGGAGACCTTCCTCAACGTGATCGGCATCGAGGAGGTGCTGCACAAGATGAAAGAGGTGTTCGCGAGCCTCTACAACGACCGCGCGATCAGCTACCGCGTGCACAAGGGCTTCGCGCATGCCGACGTCGCGCTGTCGGCCGGCGTGCAGCGCATGGTGCGCTCCGACCTCGGGGCCGCCGGCGTGATGTTCACGATCGACACCGAAAGCGGTTTCCCCGACGTGGTCTTCATCACCTCCAGCTATGGCCTCGGCGAGACGGTGGTGCAGGGCGCTGTGAACCCCGACGAGTTCTACGTGCACAAGCCGGCACTTCAGCGCGGCAAGCAGGCCATCATCCGCCGCAACCTCGGCTCCAAGCTGATCAAGATGGAGTTCTCGACGCCGGCCGAGAAGGCCGCATCCGGCAAGCTGGTGAAGACGACCGATACCGCCACCGAGCTGCGCAACCGCTATTCGCTGATCGACGCCGACGTGGCCGAGCTGGCGCGCTACGCACTGATCATCGAGCAGCACTACGGCCGGCCGATGGACATCGAATGGGGCAAGGACGGCGCCGACGGCAAGCTCTACATCCTGCAGGCCCGCCCGGAGACGGTGAAGAGCCAGGCCAAGGGCAAGGCGGAGCAGCGCTACCGGCTGAAAGGCAGCGGCACCGTGCTCGCCGAAGGCCGCGCGATCGGCCAGAAGATCGGCACCGGCCCGGTGCGCATCGTGCACAGCCTGGCCGACATGGACACCGTGCAGGCCGGCGACGTGCTCGTCACCGACATGACCGACCCGAACTGGGAGCCGGTGATGAAGCGCGCGAGCGCGATCGTCACCAACCGCGGCGGGCGCACCTGCCACGCCGCGATCATCGCGCGCGAGCTGGGCATCCCGGCGGTGGTCGGCTGCGGCGACGCGACCGAGACGCTGAAGGACGGCGCGCTCGTCACGGTGGCCTGTTCCGAAGGCGACACCGGCTACATCTACGAAGGCCTGCTCGACACCGAGGTCAGCGAGGTGCAGCGCGGCGAGCTGCCGTACTGCCCGGTCAAGATCATGATGAACGTCGGCAACCCGCAGCTGGCCTTCGATTTCGCGCAGATGCCCAACAGCGGCGTCGGCCTCGCGCGGCTCGAGTTCATCATCAACAACAACATCGGCGTGCACCCGAAGGCGATCCTCGACTACCCGAACATCGACCTCGACCTGAAGAAGGCGGTCGAGTCGGTGGCGCGCGGCCATGCGTCGCCGCGCGCGTTCTACGTCGACAAGCTGGTCGAGGGCGTGGCCACCATCGCGGCGGCGTTCTGGCCCAAGCCGGTGATCGTGCGGCTGAGCGATTTCAAGAGCAACGAATACCGCAAGCTGATCGGCGGCTCGCGCTACGAGCCGGAAGAAGAGAACCCGATGCTCGGCTTCCGCGGCGCGTCGCGCTACGTCAGCGAGAGCTTCGGCGAGGCCTTCGCGATGGAGTGCGAGGCGCTCAAGCGCGTGCGCAACGACATGGGGCTCGACAACGTCGAGATCATGGTGCCCTTCGTGCGCACCGTCGGGCAGGCGAAGCGGGTCGTCGAGATGCTGGCCGAGCACGGGCTGAAGCGGGCCTCGGCCGGCGGGACGGACGGTCTGCGCATCATCATGATGTGCGAGGTGCCGAGCAACGCGGTGCTCGCCGACCAGTTCCTCGAGCACTTCGACGGCATGTCGATCGGCTCGAACGACCTGACGCAGCTGACGCTGGGCCTGGACCGCGACTCGGGCATGGAGCTGCTGGCGCGCGATTTCGACGAACGCGACCCGGCCGTGAAGGCGCTGATCTCGCGCGCGATCGTGGCCTGCCGCGCGGTCGGCAAGTACATCGGCATCTGCGGCCAGGGGCCGAGCGACCACCCCGACTTCGCCGACTGGCTGGCGCAGGAAGGCATCGTGTCGATCTCGCTGAACCCCGACACCGTGGTCGACACCTGGCAACGCCTCTCCAAACGTTGAGCTGCATGTGACGCCGGCCGAGCCGACCACCGCCTACTGGCGTCGCAACCGGCGCATCGTCGCCGGCTTGCTGCTGGTGTGGTTCGCGGTCGGCTTCGGCGTCGCGTGGTTCGCGCGCGACCTGGGCTTCGTCTTCTTCGGCTGGCCGTTCAGCTTCTGGGTCGGCGCGCAGGGCGCCTTGCTGGTGTTCCTCGCGATCATCGGCGTCTACGCGTGGGTGATGGACCGGATGGACGCGGCGCAGCCGGACGGCGACCATCCCGGCCATGAGTGACCCCGGCGAGCAGCGCCGTTTCCTTCGCCGGCTCAACAAGGTCTACGGGCTCTACACCGTGGGCCTGCTCGCGTTCATCGCGGCGCTGGCCGCGGCCGAGCAGGCCGGCCTGCCCAAGCGCTGGATCGGCGTGATCTTCCTGCTGGCCACCGTCGCGCTGTATGCCGGCATCGGCATCGTCAGCCGCACCACCGATGCGCTCGAGTACTACGTGGCCGGCCGGCGCGTGCCGGCGGTCTACAACGGCATGGCGACCGCGGCGGACTGGATGTCGGCCGCCTCCTTCATCAGCCTGGCCGGCACGATGTACCTGCAGGGCTACGGCGGGCTGGCCTTCATCATGGGATGGACCGGCGGCTTCTGCCTGGTGGCCTTGCTGCTGGCGCCGTACCTGCGCAAGTTCGGCGAGTTCACGATCTCCGATTTCCTCGGCGCGCGCTACGGCGGCCATGCGCCGCGGCTGATCGGCGCGGCGGCCGCCATCCTGTGCTCGTTCACCTACGTGGTGGCGCAGATCTACGGCGTCGGGCTGATCACCACGCGGCTGACCGGCGTGGCCTTCGAGGTCGGCATCTTCCTCGGGCTGGGCGGCGTGCTGGTGTGCTCGTTCCTCGGCGGCATGCGCGCGATCACGTGGACGCAGGTCGCGCAGTACATCGTGCTGCTGGTGGCCTACCTGGTGCCGGTGGTCTGGCTGTCGGTCAAGCAGACCGGCGTGCCGGTGCCGCAGGCGATCTACGGCGCACAGCTGCAGAAGCTGACCGAGCGCGAGAAGGCGCTCGCGCAAGACCCGCGCGAGCTGCAGGTGATCGCGCTGTACAAGGCGCGCGCCGAAGCCGATGCGGCGCGCCTGCGCGACGTGGCCGGCTCGCTCGCCGCGGAGCGTGCCGATGCGCGGCGCCAGCTGGCCGAGCTGCGCCAGGCCGGTGCTTCGCTGGCCGAGCTGCAGGCCGCCGAGAAGCGGCTGCTGGCGCTGCCGGCCGACGAAGCCGCGGCGCGCATCGCATGGACCCAATCGCAGGCGGCCAACGAGGCGCGGGCGCATCCGCTCGGCGGCATGCCGCCGCACGGCACGCCGTTCGCGGGCGACCCCGACGGCACGCCGGTCGAGCGGGCGGCCTTCGACGACTCGCGCCGCAACTTCATCGCGCTGGTATTCTGCCTGATGATCGGCACCGCCGCGCTGCCGCACATCCTGGTGCGCTGCTACACGACGCCGTCGGTGCGGCAGGCGCGGCAGTCGGTCACCTGGTCGCTGTTCTTCATCCTGCTGCTGTACCTGTCGGCGCCGGCGCTCGCGGTGCTGGTGAAGTACGAGCTGTTCACGTCGCTGGTGGGCACGCCGTTCGAGCAGCTGCCGGCCTGGATCTCGAACTGGGCGAAGGTGGATCCCACACTGCTGTCGGTCGCCGACCTCAACCGCGACGGCGTGCTGCAGCTGGGCGAGATCCGCATCGGCGCCGACATCGTCGTGCTGGCCACGCCGGAGATTGCCGGGCTGCCGTATGTCGTTTCCGGCATGGTGGCGGCCGGCGGGTTGGCGGCCGCGCTGTCGACGGCCGACGGGCTGCTGCTGACGATCTCCAGCGCGCTGTCGCACGACGTCTACTACCGCACGCTCGATCCGAAAGCCCCTGGCGGGCTGCGGGTGATGCTGTCGAAGGTGATGCTGCTGGTGGTCGCGCTGGCAGCGGCAGCGCTTGCGACGCAGAAGCCGGCCGACATCGTGTTCCTGGTGTCGGCGGCGTTCTCGTTCGCGGCCTCGGCCTTCTTCCCGGCGCTGGTGCTGGGCGTGTTCTGGCAGCGCGCGAACCGCCAGGGCGCGGTGGCCGGCATGCTGGTCGGGCTGTCGGTGACGCTGTACTACATGGCGCGCAACGAGCCCTGGATGCGCGGGTTGCTCGGCGTGCAGGCGCCCGGGCAGCTGTGGTTCGGCATCCAGTCGATCTCGGCCGGCGTGTTCGGCGTGCCGGCGGGCTTTGCCGCGACGGTGATCGTCAGCTTGTTGACCCCGGCGCCGGGGCCGCAGACGCGGGAGTTCCTCGATCGCTTGCGTTCTCCCTGAAGAGCCCTGGCAGAAAAATGTCCACTCACCATTTTTCTGAGTAGAATCCCGGGTTCGCCTTGCCACACCCAGACGACGCTTGGGGTGGCTTCCGTGTCCAAAGCCGATCAGGCCGCGGATGCAAACCCAAAAGGAGCTTCAATGCGTCACTACGAAATCATCTTGCTCATCCATCCGGATCAGAGCGAACAGGTTCCGGCCATGCTGGAACGCTACAAGGGTGTGATCACCGCCGGCGGCGGCAAGGTCCACCGTGTGGAAGATTGGGGCCGTCGCCAGATGGCTTACCTGATCCAGAAGCTGGCCAAGGCCCATTACCTCTGCATCAACATCGAATGCAGCAAGGAAGTCCTCGGCGAGCTGGAAACGGGCTTCCGCTTCAATGACGCCGTGCTGCGTCACCTGACCGTCGTCCGGCCGCAAGCCGACACCGGTCCGTCGGTGATGATGAAGGCCGTCGAGAAGGAAGAGTCCCGCAAGGCACCGCAGGAAGCTGCAGCCTGAGAACAGTGAAGTCCCGCGGCTGTCACCCGGGCGTTGCATGAACCGACTGGTTCTGGCAGCGCAAGTGGTGGAGCGGGGCGCCATGAGGTACACACCGGCCGGGCTGCCGGCCTTCGATTTGAGCCTCAAGCACGAATCGCAGGTCAGCGAATCCGGTCAGGTCCGCCGAGTCTCCCTGGAGATCCGGGCCGTGGCCATCGGTGACATCACACGGCGCCTGCAGGCATTGCCGATCGGAAGCACAGGCACCTTCGCCGGCTTTCTTTCAGCCATGCGCAGCGGTCGCGGCACGCTGTTCCATGTGACCGAATTCGAATGAGCTTCGTGCTCAACCTGTTTGTCCGGATATTCAAGAGTGAGGTGAAACATGCCCCCGCCACGTGGTAAAGGTCGGTTCTCGAAGGACCGCAAGCCCAAGCGCAACCAACAATCCCTGCTGTTCCGCCGCAAGCGCTTCTGCCGCTTCACGGTGACCGGCGTCAAGGAAATCGACTACAAGGACATCGACACCTTGCGCGATTTCATCGGTGAGAACGGCAAGATCACGCCCGCACGCCTGACCGGCACGCGCGCGTTCTTCCAGCGTCAGCTGACCACCGCCATCAAGCGCGCGCGCTTCCTGGCGATGCTGCCGTACAGCGACCAGCACAAGGTCTGAGGAGCAACAGCATGCAAGTGATCCTGCTCGAAAAAGTGGGCAACCTCGGAAACCTGGGCGACGTCGTCAAGGTCAAGGACGGTTATGCACGCAACTTCCTGATCCCGACCAAGTCCGCACGCCGTGCGACGCCGGTGGCGATCAAGGAATTCGAAGCCAAGCGCGCCGAGCTCGAAAAGGCCGCCGCCGAGAAGCTCGCCACCGCGCAAGCGCTGGGCGAGAAGATGAGCGGCCGCACCGTTCACATCACGCAAAAGGCGGGTGTGGACGGCCGGTTGTTCGGCTCGGTGACCAACAACGACATCGCCGAAGCGCTGACGCGCATCGACTTCAAGGTCGCCAAGGCGCAGGTTCGCCTGCCCAACGGTCCGCTGAAGACCGTCGGCGAGCACGTCGTCTCGGTGGCGCCGCACACCGATGTCGTCGTCGATGTCAAGGTTGTGGTGGTTGGCGAAACCGACTGAAGTCGCTTCGCTCCCCGATTGAAAGGCCGGCATCGCCGGCCTTTTTCATTTTCCGGCACCTCACGTCGGCACCCTTACATCTTTTCCGCAGCTTCCTCACCGGAAGTCCACAGGCTTACCCACAGGCTGTCGCGCACCAGCGCTTAGGATCGACTGATGTCCACCGTATTCAATCTTCCACCGCAGTTCGGGTCGGATGCCCACGGCAGCAGCGGTGATGACGAGGTGGCGCGCCTGCGCGTGCCACCGCATTCGATCGAGGCGGAGCAGAGCGTCATTGGGGGCCTGCTGCTCGACAACAGCGCCTGGGACCGCTGCGGCGACCTGCTGCAGGACACCGACTTCTACCGCTACGAGCACAAGCTGATCTATGCCGCGATCGGCGGGCTGATCAACGGCTCGAAGCCGGCCGACGTGATCACCGTGTTCGAGCAGCTGCAAGGGCTGGGCAAGGCCGCCGACTGCGGCGGGCTGACCTACCTGAACGCGCTCGCGCAGAGCGTGCCGAGCGCGGCCAACCTGCGCCGCTATGCCGAGATCGTCCGCGAGCGCGCGGTGCTGCGCAAACTGGTGGCCGTCAGCGACGAGATCGCGACGGCGGCGTTCAACCCGCAGGGCCGGCCGGTCTCGCAGATCCTCGACGAATCCGAAAGCAAGATCTTCAAGATCGGCGAAGAAGGCTCGCGCTCGCGCCAGGGCTTCATCAGCATGGACCAGCTGGTGGTGCAGCTGATCGACCGCGTCAACGAGCTGCACGAGAACGGCGCCGAGGAAGTGACCGGCGTTCGCACCGGCTTCTTCGACATGGACCGCATGACCGCCGGGCTGCAGCCGGGCGACCTGATCGTGCTGGCGGCCAGACCGTCGATGGGCAAGGCACAGCCGCTCGACGCGCGGGTGCGCACGCTGTCCGGCTGGAAGCGCATGGGCGAGCTCGAAGTCGGCGACGCGGTCGCATCGGTCGACGGCCGGCCGTCGATCGTCACCGGCGTCTACCCGCAGGGCGAGAAAGAGGTCTGGCGCGTTCGTTTCTCGGACGGGCGCTCTGCCGAATGCTGTGACGAACACCTGTGGCGCGTGCATTTCCGCGGCTGGAAAGAGCCGCGCGTGCTGAGCACCGCTGACCTGCAGGCGATGCTGCAGAAGGCACGCTACCAGGGCCGGCTCTGGATCGACTGCGCGACCGGCGATTTCGGTCACCTCGATGCGCTGCCGGTGGACCCGTGGCTGCTGGGTGCGCTGATTGGCGACGGCAACCTGACCGGCACCGGCACGGTCCGCTTCTCGACCGGCGATGCCGAGATGGTCGAGCGCGTCTCAGCCCGCGCCGGTGACGGCATGGAGCTCACGCACGCGGGGCGCTACGACTACCGCATCGTCCGCACCGACCGTGGCCGCGTGCCGGGCCTGATGGGCTCGCAGCCGAACCCGTTGCGCGTGGCGCTCGAAGCGCTCGGCCTGTCGGGCCTGTCGAGCGACCAGAAGTTCATCCCCGAGTCCTACCTCACCGCCAGCCGCGAGCGCCGGCTCGACCTGTTGCGTGGCCTGCTCGACACCGATGGCTGGGTCGAGCGCTGGGGCAGTGTCCGCTTCAGCACCTCGAGCCGCCGCCTGGCGGACGATGTCGCCGCGCTGGTGCGCTCGCTCGGTGGCTGGTGCTCGATCAGCGAGAAGGCCCCGCACTTCACCAACGTCGCCGGGATGCGCGTTGCGGGCCTGCCGGCCCATGTCTGCCACATCTCGCACCCCGAACCGCGCTCGCTGTTCCTGCTGTCGCAGAAGCAGGCGCGTGCGCCGGAGCGCTGGCAGCGCCAGAAGCGGCTGACGATCAGCGCGATCGAGCCGTCGCGCCGCGCGCCGTGCCAGTGCATCTCGGTGTCGCACCCGCAGCGGCTGTACGTCACCGACGACGACGTCGTCACGCACAACACCGCGTTTGCACTCAACATCGCCGAAAACGTCGCAGTGCACGAAGGCCTGCCGGTCGTCGTGTTCTCGATGGAAATGGGCGCCGCGCAGCTCGCCTTGCGGATGGTCGGCTCGCTGGGCCGCATCGACCAGAGCAACCTGCGCACCGGCAAGCTGCGCGACGACGAATGGGGCCGCCTGTCGGAGGCGGTCGAGAAGCTCGGCAAGGCCGCCGTCTTCATCGACGAAGGCTCGGCACTGTCGCCGAGCGAACTGCGCGCCCGGGCCCGCCGCCAGGCGCGCCAATGCGGCCAGCTCGGCCTGATCGTCGTCGACTACCTGCAGCTGATGAGCGGCAGCGGCGGGGCCAGCGAAGAAAACCGCGCCACCGTGATCGGCGAGATCTCGCGCGGATTGAAGTCGCTGGCCAAGGAACTGAAGTGCCCGGTGATCGCGCTGTCGCAGCTGAACCGAAGCGTCGAAACCCGCACCGACAAGCGGCCGATGATGAGCGACCTTCGCGAATCGGGCGCCATCGAGCAGGACGCGGACGTCATCATGTTCATCTACCGCGACGACTACTACACCAAGGACGAGAGCAAGGACCCCGGTGTCGCCGAGATCATCATCGGCAAGCAGCGTAACGGCCCGACCGGCACGGTGCGCCTCGCGTTCCTGAAGCCGCTGACGAAGTTCGAGAACCTCGCCCCCGGCAGCGGAGGCGGCGGGGGCGACATGTATTGACGCGGGTCAGCGGGCGCCGGCGACTCTCAACTCGCGAGCGGCCTGCACCATGTGTCGCAGCGCTGCTTCGGTCTCCGGCCAGCCGCGCGTCTTCAGCCCGCAGTCGGGGTTGACCCACAGGTTCTCCGGCGGGATCACGGTGGCGGCCTTGGCCAGCAGCCGCGCCATCTCCGCCTGCGACGGCACGCGCGGCGAGTGGATGTCATACACGCCCGGGCCGATCTCGTTCGGGTAGCTGAACTCGCCGAAGCCGCGCAGCAGCTCCATGTCGGAGCGGCTGGTCTCGATGGTGATCACGTCGGCATCCATCGCGGCGATCTCCGGCAGGATGTCGTTGAACTCCGAATAGCACATGTGGGTGTGGATCTGCGTGCTGTCGGCCACGCCGCTGGCCGACACGCGGAAGGCGCGCGCCGCCCACTGCAGGTAGTCGCGCCACTGCGCGCGGCGCAGCGGCAGGCCTTCGCGGATCGCCGGCTCGTCGATCTGGATGATGCCGATGCCGGCTTGCTCCAGGTCGAGCACCTCGTCGCGGATCGCGAGCGCGATCTGCAGCGCGGTGTCGGCACGCGGCTGGTCGTCGCGCACGAACGACCACTGCAGGATCGTGATCGGGCCGGTCAGCATGCCCTTCATCGGCAGCTTCGTCAGCGACTGCGCATGCACCGTCCAGTCGACCGTCATCGCGTTCCGGCGCGACACGTCGCCGAAAAGCACCGGCGGCTTCACGCAGCGCGAGCCGTACGACTGCACCCAGCCGTTGGCGGTGAACGCGAAGCCCTCCAGCTGCTCGCCGAAGTACTCGACCATGTCGTTGCGCTCGGCCTCGCCGTGCACCAGCACGTCCAGCCCCAGTGCTTCCTGCTTGCGCACGGCCAGCAGGATCTCGCGCTGCATCGTGTCGCGGTAGGCCTGCTCGCTCAGCGCGCCCTTGCGGAAGGCCGCGCGCGCGCCGCGGATCTCGGCGGTCTGCGGAAACGAGCCGATCGTGGTGGTCGGGAAGGCCGGCAGCCTGAAGCGCTCGCGCTGCAGCGCCTGGCGGGCCGGGAAGGGCTGGCCGCGCCGGTCGGCATCGGCGGGCAGTGCGGCGACGCGGCTCGCCACCGCGGCGTTCTTCACGCGCGGGCTGGCAGCGCGGGCGGCCACCGCGGCGCGCGCCGCGAAGATCTCGCCGCGCACCGCGGCTTCGCCTTCGGTCAGCATGCGTTTCAGCAGGTTCAGCTCGTCGAGCTTCTCGGTCGCACCGGCCAGCCAGCTGCGCAGCTCGGCATCGAGCGCGGCGTCGTCGCGCAGCGTCAGCGGCACGTGCAGCAGCGAGCATGACGGCGCGATCCACAGCCGGTCGCCGCGCTTGTCCAGCGCGCGCTGCAGGCGGGCCAGCGCACGGTCGAGGTCGGTGCGCCAGATGTTGCGGCCGTCGACGATGCCGATCGACAGCACGCGCTGCGGCGGCAGCCAGTCGAGCACCGCCTGCAGTTCATGGCCGGCGCGCACCGCGTCGATGTGCAGCCCGGCCACCGGCAGCTTGCAGGCGAGGCTCAGGTGGTCTTCGAGCGGTGCGAAGTAGGTGGCCAGCAGGATCGACACCTTCGCCGCCTGCAGCGCGTGGTAGGCCCGCTCGAAGGCCAGCGTCCAGTCGCCCGGCAGGTCGAGGCCGAGGATCGGTTCGTCGACCTGCACCCACGCGATGCCGCGCGCCGCCAGTTGGGACAGCAGTTCGACATACACCGGCAGCAGCGCGTCGAGCAGGTCGAGGCGGTTGAAGCCGGCGGTCTTCTCCTTGCCGAGCCACAGGAAGCTCAGCGGCCCGAGCAGCACCGGCTTCACCGTGTGGCCGAGCGCCTGTGCTTCGGCCACCTCGTCGAGCAAGCGGCGAGACGCCAGCCTGAAGCTCGTCTGCGCGGTGAACTCCGGCACCAGGTAGTGATAGTTGGCGTCGAACCACTTGGTCATCTCCAGCGCGAACGTGCCGTCGTCGTGCGCGTGCTGGCAGTCGTCCGCGTGCACGTGCCGGTGTTCGTCGGCGACGCCGCGCGCCATCGTGAAGTAGCGCGCCAGCTCGGGCTCGTCGCCGCTGAAGCCGAAGCGTGCCGGCTCGCAGCCGAACAGCTGGATGTGGTTGGCGACATGGTCGTAGTACGCGAAGTCGCCGACGGTCACCATGTCGAGCCCCGCCTGGCGCTGCAGCGCCCAGTGGCGTGCCCGCAGGTCGCGGCCCGCCTGTTCCAGCGCGGCGAGCGGCAGGTCATCGCGCCAGTGGCGCTCGAGCGCCAGCTTCAGCTCGCGGTGCGCGCCCATGCGCGGAAAGCCGAGGGTATGAGTACGAATCATGGAGTCGATGCATGTTGATGAATTCAGCTTGCAATGATCGGCACACCGCTTCTATGATTCAAACGAAACTTTTTCCAAATCATCCTGAGCTGCATTCATGCAGACCGCCATGCCGACCACGCCGCTGGAACTGCGCCACCTGAAGACCCTGCAGGCGCTGCGCGAGACCGGCAACCTGTCGCGCGCCGCGCAGCTGCTCAACCTGACGCAGTCGGCGCTGTCGTACCAGCTGCGCGCGCTGGAGGAGCACTACGCCACGCCGCTGTTCGAGCGCAAATCGAACCCGGTGAGTTTCTTCGTCGCCGGCCAGCGGCTACTGCGGCTGGCCGATGCGGTGCTGCCGCTGATCGACGAGGCCGAGCGCGACGTGAGCCGGCTGGTCAGCGGGGCGGCGGGCGCGTTGCGCATCGCGGTCGAGTGCCACACCTGCTTCGACTGGCTGATGCCGGCGATGGATGCGTTGCGCGAGCGCTGGCCCGAGGTCGAACTCGACATCGTCTCCGGCTTCCAGGCCGATCCGGTGGGCCTGCTGCACCAGGACCGCGCCGACCTCGCCATCGTGTCCGACGTCGATGACGACGAAGCCGGCGTGGTGGTGCACCCGCTGTTCGAGTTCGAGATGGTCGCGCTGCTGCCCAAGGGAGATGCGCTGCTGGCCAAGCCGTGGCTGGAGGCCGCGGATTTCGCCGACCGCACGCTGATCACCTACCCGGTGCCCGACGAGATGCTCGACCTGGTGCGGCGCGTGCTGCAGCCGGCCGGCATCGCGCCGGCGCGGCGCACCACCGAGCTGACGGTCGCGATGCTGCAGCTGGTGGCCAGCGGGCGCGGGCTGGCGGCGCTGCCTCTGTGGGCGGTGGCCGGCTACCTGGAGCGCGGCTATGTCGCGAGCCAGCGCATCGGGCCGCAGGGGCTCACCGGCCGGCTGTATGCCGCGGTGCCGCAGCGGCTGGGCGTTCGGCCCTATGTGGCCGACTTCGTGCGCGTGATGCGCGAGACCTCGCTGCGCACGCTGCCCGGTGTTCGGCTGATGCCGGCGCAGGCCTAGGGTTCAGAACGGCTCGAGCCGCCGGATCTGTTGCACCAGCGCATCCAGCGCCGGGTGGCGTTGCTCGTAGAGCGCGAGCCAGGGCGCGAGCTCGTCGGCGCTCAGCGGACGGGTCAGCGGCACGGGGCCGGGCGGCAGCGCGGCCAGCGCGTCGTCGAGCGCCTGCTGGTCCACCGCGGCCCATGAATGCGCAATGCGCCCGGCGAGCAGCGTTCGCGCCGCCTGCGCGCGCGCCAGGTACGTCGCGAGCTCGGGCAGCGCGTCGCCGCCGACCTCGTCGTCGATCGCCAGCGCTTCGGTGAAGGTCGGGCCGTCGTAGCTCGCCGCCGGTGCCGCATCGAGCGCATCGGCGTCGGCGCCGAACGCGTCCACCCCCTCCAGCGCCGACCAGTCGAAGCTGGCCGCGTCGAGGTTCAGCATCTGCTGCGCATCGGCCTCGTTGGCCGCACGCTGCTCCGGTGCGAGCGCAGCGATGTCGGTGGTCGCGAGGCCCGCCATCGCCCGCATGAAGCCGAACTCGGCCAGCGTGTGGGCGTGCAGGTACAGGTGCTCGAAGGCGTCGCGGTCCATCGGGGTCAACCGATCAGAGCGCCGGCCAGCGCGCTCGCGCCGCCGAGCAGCAGCGGCAGCGGCGCGCCCGAGCGTCCGACGGTCTGCAGCGCGTTCACCGCGATCGGCCGCAGCACGCTGAACATCGCGTTCAGGATCGCGCGGATCACGGTGGCGGTCAGCTGCGCCGCGTTCGACACCACGACGCGCGCCCAGCGGGCGGCCTGCAGGATGCAGTCCATCAGCTGCGAATTCATCTCGGCGATCTTCGTCATGTTCGACGCCAGCACCACGCAGAACAGGTCGATGCCGGTGAGGCCCGAGATCGTCACGAAGCCGAGCTGGCGCAGCAGGTGCGAGAAGGCCTTCATCAGGTAGCTCAGGCCTTGCGCGGCGGTCTGCGTGAGCCAGCCGGGGTTGTCGGAGCTGCGCAGCAGCCAGCGCGCCAGCACCGCGTTGTCGCGCTCGACCGCGCCGCCGAGCGCACGCACCGCCTGCCAGTTCATTTCAAGGCCGCCGACGCTGCGCACGTACTCGGTCATGTCGTGGTTGGCCACGCTCAGCAGCTTGCCGGTCGGCGACACCAGCATCATGTTGTTCGCATCCTCCGGCTGGCCGTTCAGGTGGCCGTAGGGGTAGGGGCCGACCATCGTCACCGGGTCGAGGTCGTGCGAGACGCGGAAGATGTTGTGCTTGCCGAGCGACTGCTCCATCGCCCCCTGCGCCCCGAGCGCACCGACGCGCGGGCAGCCGAAGGTGTAGAGCTTCACCGCCTTGCCGCGCGACGAGAAATGCGCCGCCACCAGCGTCGCGACCGCACCGCCCAGGCTGTGGCCGACGCAGTGCACCACGTCGGCATCCATGATCCGCGTGTCGTCGCGCGCGAGGCAGGTCTTCACGCTGTCGAAGGTGTTGCGAAAGCCCTGGTGCACGAGCCCGAAATCGCCGAAGCCGGTCATCGACGCGCGCAGGTCGGTCAGCAGGTCGGCCTTCGAATGCTCGGCCCGCGTGCCGCGTGTCGCGATGACGACCTGCTTGCTGCCGGCCCGGTTGAAGCTCAGCACGTAGCCGAAGCCGGTGGTGACGCCGGCCGTCGATCCGGCGAACACCCGGTCGAGCTTCGCGCCGCCGAGCTCGGTGGTCTTCAGCGAGGTGTTGGCGCCGCCAGCCTGCGCCGCGGCGCCGAGCCCGTCGCCGGTGACCATCTTGCGCACGTTGGCGCGTGTCTCCATGCCGATGGTCGGCTGGCCGCTGATCCAGTCCTTCAGCGTGAAGTACGAGTTGTGCGCGATGTACGACGCCTCTTGCGGCGTCAGGTATTCATTGATCGGTGTCGACATGGGGGTTCGCGGTGTGCGTATGAAGGGCGTGTCACTGAAACGTCAGAGCGCGCGGGCGAGGTCCAGCGACCAGACGAATTCGCGCGGCGGCGACGCCCGCTCGTCGACGGTCTGCAACCAGAGCTTGCTGCCCGACAGGCCCCAGCGGCGGACGCTGCCGTCGTCGAGGCCGAGCTTCACCAGTTCGAGGCCGTCGCGGTGGCGCGGCGAGAACAGCACCAGGTGCTCGAAGTGGTTCACGTAGCGCTGCGGGCCGAGCCGTTCCTTGTCGGTCTGGTAGCGCACCAGCACGGCATCGGGACGCAGCTGCAGGCTGTCGACGAACCTGAACGGCAGGCCGCGCGACCAGTCGGGTTCGACGTTGCCGAAGCTTCGGATGCGGTTGGCCTCGGCGTCGTAGACGAACAGGCCGTCGGCCGCCTGCGGCTTGTGGTATTTCAGCTGGATCAGCAGTTGCCTGCCGGGCAGCGCGAGCACCGATTCGGCGCTGTACATCAGCCACTTCGCCTGCGCCGCATCGAAGGTGGCGCTGCGCTGCTTGTCGAAGCGGCGCGCGTCGCGGGCGTCGAGCTGCCACAGCTGCGTGCGGCGCTCCGGGTCGTAGGTGTTGACGACGGCCAGCGCAGGCTGGCCCGCCGCCGCGTCGATGACGAAGGCCTCGGCGGCCGGGTGCTCGGTGCGCGTCGCGGCCAGCGTGCCGGCCGGCGGCAGGCCGCCGTCGATGCTGACGTTGCGGATCGGCGGGTACGACGCTGCCGGCGGCGCCGGCATCGATGCGGGCCAGGCCGCTTCGCGCACCAGCGAAGCGCCGACCTGCGGACCGATACTCGTCGTGAACTTGCTCTTGAACAGGCCGAAGATCATGCCGTTGCCGCCGTCGTTGGAGTGGGCCGGCCCGCAACCGGCGAACAGGCCCGCCAGCACCAGCAGGCCGACGCCGACCCGGGGGGCGGCAGTCGATCGTCGTGGCGGGCGGGCGTGATCTCGTCGTGCGGGCATCGGGCCATTATTGCGGCCGGACCCTGCCGCGCCGCTCGACCAAAGTCACCCCAAGGCGTCAGACGGGCAGGGACACCCCCGGATGGGTGGGGGCGGCCGGTGCGGCCGTCGACGGCATGGCCGGGACCAGGCGGCCGGCCGCCCACAGGCGCAGCGTGCCGACCGCGAGCGCGACGACGATCGCATTGGCCAGTGCGAACGCGATCGGCGCGAGCCAGTGCACCGCGCTGTCGTGCGTGCCCTGCGCGGCCAGGCGCATCGCGAGCGTCGGCAACGCCGCCACGCCGAAGCTGAAGCCCCAGTACGAGGTCGTGAAACCTTGTTCGCGGATCCACGGCAGCAGCCGGGCCAGCAACAGTGCTTGATACAGCCCGTAACCGAGCAGGGCCTGGCCGACCCAGTCGGGCGACTCGTGACCGAGCGCCATCCATGCGACGCCGCCGACCACCGGCGGTGCGAGCTGGATGCCCAGCAGCGGCCGCATCGCGGCCGGCAGCGGGCCGCGCGTGCCGAGCCGGTTCAGGATGGTCGACTCGATCGCGAGCCAGCCCAGCAGGCCGGCGCCGAAGAACCACAGGCCCACCTGCATCCAGCCGAAGCTGGCGGATGCGAGCGCGGCGACGAAGCTCTGCGCGACCACCGGCAGGTAGATCGCCGGCGTGACGAGCTCCGGCGTCAGCCCGCCTTGCCAGACGCGGCCGTACAGCCACGCGCCGATGGCCAGCGACGCCAGCAGCGCGACGATGAACACCGCGAACGCCAGCGGTCGCGACAGCGGCTGCAGCGCAACGGCAGCGAGCAGGCTGGACACCGGCACCAGCGCGAGGAAGGCCGACTGCAGCGGATGCTGCAGCTCGGCGCGCGCCGCCTCGCGGTGCCGCAGCCACTTCAGCGCGTACAGCACCAGCAACGCGAGCCACGCGACGAGGCCTGCGGCGGTGACGGCCGAGGCCAGCCAGGCCGGCAAGGCCCACAGCCCGACGGCAACGCGCCAGGCCGCGCCCAGCGCGAGCAGGCCGACCGCGATGCTGAAGAACGAGACGGGGATGGTGGAGCGTGGGGAGTTCATGGCGGGGTCCATCACGGCGACGGTGTGTCGATGACCCGACTGTAGGCACGCCCGATGCGATGGTGAATGCCGGCGGGTCTCCGATAATTGCTCCATCGTCTCAACCGGGAACCTGCCGATGGATGCCTTGAGCCAGCTGGTCGCCACGCTCGAGCTGCGCGGTCGCATGGACCTGCGATGCCTGTTCGGCCCCGGCTTCTCGGTGCCGCACGCCGCGATCGGGCCGTGGCGGGCGCCGTTCCACGTGGTGCTGGCGGGCGAGTGCGAGGTGTGGCTGCCGGCGCAGCGGCGCGCGATCGCGTTGCGGCAGGGCAGCCTGCTGGTGCTGCCGCATGGCGACGCGCATGTGGTGCGCGGCGTGTCGGCCCGGCGCGGTCCGGCGATCCGCACCGACGACGGCCCGGTGCTGCCGTTGAAGACCAACCTCGCGTCGCCGCAGGCGGCCGCACTCGACCTGTTGTGCGGCGAGTTCGAGTTCGCCGGGCGGCGCCGCAGCAGCGTGCTCGATGCGCTGCCGGCGCACATCGTCGCGCCCTTCGAGGCGGCGCCGGGCGCGGCCTGGCTGCGCGGGCTGGTCGGCATGATGGCGCACGAGATCGAACAGCAGCAGCCGGGCGCGGCCGCGATCGTCGCCGGGCTGTGCGGCGCCCTGTTCACGCTGGCGCTGCGCGCGCACCTGGCGCAGCAGCCGCAGCAGCGCGGCGTGCTCGGCCTGATGGTGCGCGAGCGCCTCGCGCCGGCGCTGCAGGCGATGCTGTCCGAGCCGCAGCGGCCATGGACGGTCGACGAGATGGCGCGCCGCTGCCACCTGTCGCGCGCGACCTTCGCGCGCCAGTTCCAGCAAGCGGCGGGCTGCGGCCCGATCGAGCTGCTGACGACGCTGCGGATGGAGCTTGCGTCGCGGCTGCTCGCGCAAGGCAACCACGACAGCGCGTCGGTCGGCGAGGCGGTGGGTTACCGCTCCGAGGCGGCGTTCAATCGCGCGTTCGCGCGGCATGCGGGCGTGACGCCGGGGCGCTTCCGCCGCGCGGCCGGCGGCCGGATCGCGACCGGCTGAGTTTCGCGGCCTCGAACCGGTCGATCGTCGGATGCCGCCCCACGGGGTCGCGCGCCGTGGGCACGATGCGACGATCGAATCGTCGAGGGATCGCGCATGACAAGAGGGTTTCGCATCGCCTGGGTCGGCCTGCTCGCGGCCGTGCTCGCGGTCTTGATCGCGGCCTGGATCACCGTCGCGCAGCCGTGGGTGGTGCCACTCGTGGCGCACCCGCCCGAAGTCGACGCCGAGCGGTTGAAGGCGCATGTGTGGCGGCTGTCGGTCGACCTGCATCCGCGCGTGGCCGGCCCATCCGGGCGGCTCGAGGCGGCGGCCGACTACGTGGCCGGCGTGCTGCGCGAATCCGGCGGCGCGGTGAGCACGCAGGAGGTCGGCGCCGGCGAGGTCCGTCATCGCAACCTGGTCGCGCGCTTCGGGCCGGCGGACGGTGCGCCGCTGGTGATCGGCGCGCATTACGACGCGCATGGCGGCGACCCCGGCGATGCGACCCCGGGTGCCGACGACAACGCGAGCGGTGTCGCCGGGCTGCTGGAACTGGCGCGGCTGCTCGGCCGCGATCCGTCGCCACGGCCGGTCGAGCTCGTCGCCTACACGCTGGAGGAGCCGCCGTACTTCCGCACGGCCGGGATGGGCAGCGCGGTGCATGCGCAGTCGCTGCGCGCCAGCGGCCGCGAGCCGCGCCTGATGCTGGCGCTGGAGATGATCGGCACCTTCTCCGACCAGCCGGGCTCGCAGCGCTACCCGGTGTCGGGCCTGTCGGCGCTGTATGGCGACCGCGGCGATTTCATCGCGGTCGTCGGCCGCCTCGAACGCTTCGGCCTCACGCGCCGGGTGAAGGCGGTGATGGCGGGTGCCACCGACCTGCGCGTGCAGACGATCAATGCGCCGACCGCGCTCGACGGCATCGACTTCTCCGACCACCTGAGCTACTGGGCGCTCGGCATGCCCGCGCTGATGGTCACCGACACCGCCTTCCTGCGCAACGACCACTACCACCAGCCGGGCGACCGCTGGGAGACGCTGGACTACCGCCGCATGGCGCAGGTGGTGCAGGGCGTCTGGGCGTTGACGCGGGCGCTGTGAGCGTCACGGCTTGACGACGAGGCTGCGGAACGCACGCTGCGCCGCCGGCAGCGCCTTGCATTCGACGCCGGCGGTGCGCACGCCGCCGTCATCGCTGAGCACCTGCACCTCGCCGGTTCCCGGCCATGCGAAGAGCGCCTCCGGCCGCAGGCTGCCGAACGCGACCGCCGTCACCGGCACCGGCGCGTCGCCGGCGTTGCCGGACCAGCGGTACAGCGCGAAGCTGCCGTCATCGGCCGGCGGCCCGGCGACGACGAGGTAGCCGCTGCCGACGCGTTCGAGGCTGCGGATGCCGCGGCCGCCGAGCGCCAGCTCGGTCACGCTGCCGATCGTCGCGCGCTGGCCGCGCACGACCTGCGCCGGGTTGTCGATCGCGACGACCAGCGCCCGCCCGCGCGGCAACGGGTTGCGCAGCCCGACCAGCAGCGCGCCGCCGGGCGTCGCGGCCAGGCCTTCGATGTTCAGGCCGCCCTCTGCCTCGGGCGGCCGCTTCGACGCGTCTTTCAGCCGGTAGTTTTTCAGCTGCGGCGCATCGAGCAGGTCGTCGAGCAGGCGGGTGTAGGGCTGGCCGACCGGGCGCAGCGAAGGCGGCACCGCCCCGGGGACGCGCTCGGTCGCGAACAGCCGGTGCCGCTCGTCGCGCTTCTTGCCGGCGCTGCTGCGGCCGTGCGAGGCGATCCAGTAGATGACGCCGCCGGTCTCGGCCGCGCCTTCGAGGTCGGATTCGCGGCCACCCGCGGTGCCGAGGAAGTCGTCGAGGTCGATTCGTCCGACGGCGTCCGGCGCATCGCGGCGAAACACCTGCAGCGTGTTGTGTTCGTCGTCGGCGACGACGAAATGCCGGGCATCGAGCGCGATGGCGGCCGATGCATCGCACAGCCCGCGGTACGCATCGGGGGCCTGAGCCCGGGCTGCCGCATGGGCGCTGGCGAGCAACGTGAACAGCAGGCCGGCCAGGCAGCGGCATCGCAGCGTCTTCATCGGGTCCTCCGGCCGCACGGGCGAAGCGATCATTTTCGTGGCCCCCGATTCACAGGGGGTCAGCGGTTTCCGTCACAGACAGGACATGCGTCAGGGTTTACACTAGGTACTAGGTGTTAACCCGCACGACGGGCACACCGACTGAGAAAAAACCGACCACAAGACGGACCGAGATAGAACATGAACTTCATCAATGCCATCGCCAGCGCCATGCGCAACGCATTCGCCGGCGGCACCCAGCCCCGCGGCTACGACGAGGCCTGGCTGGCCGAATCCCACGACATCTACGAACTCGAGCGCCGCATGCGCGCGATCGACAACAGCCGCAGCGGACGGGGCGACCTGCACACCAGCGCGTTCCTGTCGATGTCGCCGGCCGGCACCGGCCGCTGAGCGTCCTTCCCGCTTTGCTTGCGAGAGGCCGCACGCTGCGACAGCGTGTGGACCAGCAAGCCCGACACCACCAGCATCACCCCGGCCAGCTCATGCAGCGCCGGGCGTGAGCCCATCGCGGCCCCGATCAGCAGCACCGACACCGGAACGACGTTCAGGAACGCGGTGCTGGTCACGACGCCCAGCGTCCTGACGCCGAAGTTGTACGCCAACACCCCGAACACCGTCGGCACGAGGCCGATGTAGACCAGCGCCGGCCCCGCGTTCCACGCGGCCTCGGCGGTGGGGACCGGCGCCAGCCCGAAGGCGGTCAGCGCGAGCGTGGCGATGAGCAGCAGCGGCCACGAGGCGAGGGCGCTCAACGCGCTGAAGCCGATCACGTCGAGCGCCGGAAAGCGCGCCGCGCCGCGGGTGTAGGCGATCCAGCCGAGCGTGCCGGCCAGTGCCGTCAGGTCGCCGACCAGCGTCGAGGCTTGCGCGGACGTCGCCTGCGTCACCGCACCCGACACCATCGCCACGCCGACCAGCGCCAGCAGCGTGCTGAAGATCGCGCTGCGGGTCGGCCGCTGGCCGTCGAGCGCCCAGCGCACCAGCTGCGTCGTGATCGGCATCGTCGCCATGATCACCGCGCCGTGCGACGGCAGCGAATGCGCGAGGCCCACCAGCACCATCGCGCTGAACACGCCATAGCCGATGAAGCCGAGCCCCGCCAGCCGCGCGCCGTGCTGCCGCAGCGCGATCCACGGCACCGGCCCGCGCAGGCGCAGCACCGCCATGAAGCCCAGCGTCGCGATGCTGTAGCGCAGCAGCGTGAACCACACCGGGTCGACGTGCGGCAGCACCGGCTTGCTGGCAAGGAACAGGCTGCCCCAGGCGGTGGTCGCGAGCAGCAGCCCGGCGATGCCGACGGCTGGAGAACGGGGAAGGGTCATGGCGGGCTCCACGGAAACGGATGCGATGGCGCCAGTCTCGGCAGCGCAGGCCTGCAAGGCCATTCGCGAATTCGGACCGGGGCCTCAGGAAATCCGAACTGACAGCCCGGCACCCCATGGCCACAATCCGCTGCCATGGAGCTGTATCAACTGAAGACCTTCGTCGCGGTCGCCCAGGAGGGCCACCTGACGCGTGCCGCCGAGCGCGTGTTCACCAGCCCGCCGGCCGTCAGCGCGCAGGTCAAGGCGCTGGAGGACGAACTCGGCGTGCGGCTGTTCGACCGCACGCCGCGCGGCATGGTGCTGACCGAAGAGGGCCGCCGGCTGCTCGACGACGCCGAGCGCACGCTGGCCTCGGCCGGGCGGCTTCGTTCGGCGGCGGCGCAGCTGCGCGGCGCGGCGCAGGGCGTGGTGCGCTTCGGCACCGTCAGCGACCCGATCGCGCTGCGGCTCGGCGATGCGCTGCTGCGGCTCGCGCAGCGCAACCCGCAGGTCACGCTGCAGCTGCAGCAGGGCTTGTCGTCCGAGATGCTGCTGATGCTTCAGCGCGGCGAGCTGGACTGCGCCTACGTGATGACCGACCACGAGGACGTGCCGGGCTTGCAGCTGCAGCGGCTCGCGACGGTCGACCTGGTGGTCGCGCTGCCGACCGCGTTCGCCGAGGCTCATCCCGACCCGTCGCTGGTCGACCTGATGACGCAGCCGTGGATCGGCACGCCGGCCGGCTGCGTGCTGCGCACCCACATCGATGCGCTGTTCGCTGCCGGTGGCCGCGAGTACCGCGAAGAGGGCGCCTCGGCCAGCACCGAGGGCGTGGTGCGCAGCATGGTGGCCAGCGGCATGGGCGTCGGCGTCGTGCGGCTGGACCAGGCCGAGCAGGCCGAGCGCCACGGCGAGCTGCGCATCTGGAAGCACTGGCGGGCGCACACCTGGATCTGCTTCGCATCGCCGCCGGAGAACCGGTTGTCGCCGGCGACGCTGGCGGTGCGCGCGGCGGTGCAGGAGGCGTGGGGCTGACTCAGGGCGAACGGGGCGCCGGGGGCTGGCGCATCGCCGCGCACGGGTCCTCGCGCGGCTGCGCCGGCGTGACGACGACGCGGTCGTAGGCGCCCGGCGGGGGCACGTCGTTGCCTTCCAGGTAGCCGACGCTGCGGCTGCGCGCGCGGGTGCGCTCGGCCAGCCAGCGCGGCACGCCGACATCGCGCCGCACATGGCCGTTGCCGGCCAGCAGCACCACGCCGCGGTAGGCATGCACCTCGATGCTGCGGGCCATGAACTGGTCGCGCGCGACCTGCGCGCCGGCCATGCGGCGGGCAGTGGCGGCGTTGATCATCCCGCAGTGGCTGGCCTCGATGTCGCCGGCCTGGGCCGACCAGATCGCCTCCGGCACGTCGGCCGAGAAGCCGGTGTTGGCCAGGCCCTTGCCGATCACCTGGCGGCTCTCGGCGCGCGACACGTTGACCGCGACGATCGGCAGGCCATGGTCGAGCGCCAGCTGCACGAAGGGCGTGTAGAAACGCCAGTTCCAGCCGGAATCGCTTCCAGCCACCGCGGCGACCAGGGCCTCGGCCGTCGGGGGCGGCGTCGCGGCGCGCAACCGGTCGATCTCGGGCTGGCGATCGCGGTCGAACTGCTCCATCAGCAAGGCCGGGCGCGCGCCGGCGTCGAGCAGCGTCCTGAACTCGGCGAGCCGCAGCGCGTGCTGCGCGGAGTTGTCATGCACCTCGCCGAGCAGCACGACCGGGGCAAGCGTGGGGGAATGCACGCAACCCGCCAGCAGCACGGCGGCGGCACAACACAGGCCGAGGTGGAATCGCATGCGCGCGATGATGGCAGGGATCCGACCGGTGCTACGCTGCGCCCCACAACACCTTGACGGAGACTCCCATGCCCGGACTGCTTCCCCAGGTCGATCCCGACGGCCTGCTCGAGTTCTCGGTCGTCTACACCGACCGCGCGCTGAACCACATGTCGAAGAAGTTCCAGGGCGTGCTGCGCGGGATCACCGACACGCTGAAGCGCACCTACCACGCGCCGACGGCGATCGTGATGCCCGGCAGCGGGACCTTCGGCATGGAGGCGGTGGCCCGGCAGTTCGCGACCGGCCAGCGCGTGCTGGTGATCCGCAACGGCTGGTTCAGCTACCGCTGGACGCAGATCTTCGAGATGGGCTCGATCCCGTCGGCCGCCACCGTGCTGAAGGCACGCCCCACCGGCTCGGGCTACCAGGCGCCGTACGCGCCGCCACCGATCGACGAGGTGGTGCAGACGATCCAGCGCGAATCGCCGGCGCTGGTGTTCGCGGCGCACGTCGAGACCGCGTCCGGGATCATCCTGCCCGACAACTACCTGAAGGCGGTGGCCGATGCGGTGCATGCGGTCGGCGGGCTGTTCGTGCTCGACTGCATCGCGTCGGGTGCGATGTGGGTCGACATGCAGGCCACCGGCGTCGACATCCTGATCAGCGCGCCGCAGAAGGGCTGGAGCGGCTCGCCGGGCAGCGCCTTCGTGATGCTGAGCGCGGCCGCGCGCGACCGCATGGCGCAGACGCAGAGCACCAGCTTCGCGTGCGACCTGCGCAAGTGGCTGCAGATCGCCGAGACCTACGAGGCCGGCGCGTTCGGCTACCACACGACGATGCCGACCGATGCACTGACGAAGACCTGGGAGGTCATGCAGGAAACGAACCGCTTCGGCTTCGACGCGGCGCGCAACGCGCAGCAGCTTCTCGGCACCAAGGTGCGCACGCTGCTGGCGCAGAAGGGCTTCAAGAGCGTCGCGGCGACCGGCTTCGAGGCACCGGGCGTGGTGGTCAGCTACACCGACGACCCCGAGATCCAGTCGGCCCGCAAGTTCGCCGGGCTCGGCCTGCAGACCGCCGCCGGCGTGCCGCTGCAATGCGACGAGCCGGCGGATTTCCGCAGCTGGCGCATCGGCCTGTTCGGGCTCGACAAGCTGGGGCGTGTCGACCGCACGGTGCAGCAGCTGGCGAACGCGCTGGAGCGCTTGCGCTGAGCTGACGCGACGCCTCGAACCGCGTCGGTCGGCCGGTCAGCGTGCCAGCGGGCGGCGCAGCACCTGCCGCTCGTGCCGCCATGCGTGCATCAGCCCCTCGTGCAGCGGCGGGATCACCAGGCGCAGGATCTCCAGCGTCTGCGAGGGGCTGATGTCTTCGTTCAGGTGGCAGAAGCTGAAGCAGCTGCCGACGATGCCGCCGAGGTCGATGCGGCCGTGCAGCGCGAGCCGGCGGATGCCCAGCGCATCGATTTCGCGGCGCTCCAGCGCCGACACCCGCTCGGCATCGCAGGGCATCTTCAGCATCTGCGGCTCGCGGGTGTCGAGCCAGCGTTTCAGTGCCGGCCGGTCGTCCAGGTCGAGCTGCCGCGGCAGCTTCGCCATCGCGGCGGCCGGGTGGTCGACGCCGATCGCATGCACCAGCCGAAGCTGCTGCGGCCCGATGCGCACGATCGCTGCGACCAGCGAGCCGTGCGGCAGCACCGGCTGCAGCTGCTGCCGCACCATCGCGGCGAACTGCGCGTCGTCGCTGCACAGCGCGCAGGCGTCTCGCAGCGCGAGCAGCAGCTGCGCCGGCGGTGCCTGCGACGCGTCATGTTCTTCGTTCGATCCCTTCGTCGTCATGCCTGTGTCCGTGGTTGCCGTCCACCGGTGGATCCGGTGGAACCCCGGCCATTGGCTGCCGCGAATGTGCAGCGAATGCGGAGGTCGCCATCGCAAATGAAGATGGTGACGGCGGCCTGCGAGATGGCCCTGCACGACGGTTCAAGCGACCGTCGGCACGACCTTCAGCAGGTCCGACAGCCCGGCGCGTTCGAACAACTGCACGCGCATCCGGTCGGCCACCGCGCTGACGATCCCCGAGCCGTCGTCGCTCGGATCGACGTGCAAGCGGTACGGCCGCTGGCCGTACGGCGCGTCGACGGCGGCGACGATCGCCCGTGCGACATCGGCCACGTCGGCATCGGCCGGTTCCAGTTTCGCGAGCGCCTCGCCGACCTGCTCGGGCAACCCGGCGTACAGCGCGTCGTAGGCCTGGGCCACGTCGGCGTCGGCCGCGTGCGTGGCGTGCGCGAAGTGGTTGGTGCCCGACGTGAAGGCGCCGGGCACGACGATGCTGGTCTCGACGCCGAAGCGCGCCAGTTCGCCGGCGTAGCTGACTGCCAGGGCATCCATCGCCGCCTTGGCCGCGAAGTACGGCCCGAGGAAGGGCGGCGTGCCGCCCTTGACGCTGGAGCTCGACACCCACACGACCAGCCCGTGCCGCTGGCGGCGCAGCTGCGGCAGCGCGGCGCGGTTCAGGCGCTGCGTCCCCAGCGTGTTGACGTCGAAGACCTGGGCGATCTGCTCCGGCGTGAAGGCCTCGGCCGGGCCGGTCACCAGGTGGCCGGCGTTGTGCACGATGACGTCGAGCCGCTGGTGGGTGTCGACGATGCGGGCCACCGCCGCATCGACCGACGCCTGCGAGCCGACGTCGAGCTCGATGCTGCGCAGGTCGACGCGGCGCTCCGTCGCGTAGCGTGCGGCGTCCTGTGCCGCCTTCGCATTGCGCGTCGCGATGGCCCGCATGCCGGCGTAGACGGTGTGGCCGGCGTCGGCCAGCGCACGCGCGGAGAGGGCGCCGAAACCGCTCGACGCACCGGTGATGACGATGATCTTTTTCATGAAAGCTCTCCGAGTTGGAAGGAAGTGATCAAGCGGACGCCGTGGAACCGGCTTCGCCGGGCCACTGGCGGCGCCCCCTTGAGGGGGAGGCGCGCAGCGCCTCGGGGGTGGGTCACACCACCCCGCCGTTGGCGCGCAGGGTCTGGCCGTTGACCCACGCGCTGTCGGGACCGGCGAGGAAGGCCACGACGCCCGCGATGTCCTGCGGCGTGCCCAGCCGCTCCAGCGGCGCGGCCTGGGCCAGGCGCTCGATCACCTCGGGGCTCTTGCCGTTCAGGAACAGGTCGGTCGCGGTCGGTCCCGGCGCGACGGCGTTGACGGTGATCTGGCGACCCCGCAGCTCCTTCGCGAGGATGTGGGTCATCGTCTCGATCGCCGACTTGCCGGCCGCATAGGCCGCGTAGCCCGGCGTCGCGAGCCCGACCACGCTGCTCGAGAAGTTGACGATGCGCCCGCCCGCCTGCAGGCGCTTCACGGCTTCGCGCATCGTGTTGAAGCTGCCCTTGACGTTGATGTGGAACAGGCGGTCGAAGGTCGCGTCGTCGGTGTCGACGAGCGCCGGCATGTTCGTCGGCATCACGCCGGCGTTGTTGACGAGCACGTCGACGCGGCCGTAGGCGCGCACCGCCTCGTCGAACAGCGTGCGGGCGGCGGCCGGGTCGGCCACGTCGGCCTGCACCGCGGTGGCCTGGCCGCCGGCCGCGGCGATTTCAGCGACCACCTCGGCGGCCGCAGCGGCGTTGCCGGCGTAGTTGACGATGACGGCGAAGCCGTCGGCCGCGAGGCGGCGGGCGACCGTGGCGCCGATGCCGCGGGATGCGCCGGTGACGATGGCGACTGGCTGGGTCATGGTGAGCTCCTGGGAGTGAGTTGCGATGGACGGAAGTCTGGTTGCTCGATGGAAATCAATAAATGGGCAAGAATTGCCATCACTGTTCAACCAAAAACAACAACCAGGGAACACCGGATGGACCGTTTCCAGACCATGCAGCTGTTCGTGCGCATCGTCGAGCTGGGCAGCTTCACGAAGGGCGCCGAAGACCTCGAACTGCCGCGCGCGACCGCGACGCATGCGATCCAGGCGCTGGAGAAGCGCCTGGGCACCCGGCTGCTGCAGCGCACGACCCGCCAGGTGAAGCCGACGCCCGACGGCGAGGCCTACCACCAGCGCTGCGTGCGGCTGCTGGCCGACCTGGACGAGACCGAGTCGGCCTTCGGCCAGTCGCTGGCCAGCCCGAAGGGCAAGCTGCGCGTCGACCTGCAGGAAACGCTCGCGCGCCACTTCCTGTTGCCGCACCTCGGCGAGTTCTGCACCCGCTACCCCGACATCGAACTGGAGGTCGGCATGGGCGACCGGCTGGTCGACCTGGTGCGCGAGGGTGTGGATTGCGTGCTGCGCGCCGGCAGCCCGCGCGATTCGTCGATGGTGCAGCGGCATGTGGCCGACAACCCGCAGCTCACCTGCGCGAGCCCGGCCTACCTCGCGAAGCACGGCGTGCCGGACTCGCTGGCGGACCTGCCGCAGCATCGGGCGGTGAACTTCGTGTCGAGTGCGACCGGCCGGCGCGTCCCGTTCGATTTCATCGTCGACGGCCAGCCGCAAGCGGTGTCGATGAAGGGCAGCGTGTCAGTGCGCCATGCCGATGCCTATCTGGCCTGCTGCCTGGCCGGCCAGGGCCTGGTCCAGGTGCCGCGCTACCGCGTGCAGGCCGAACTGGCCGACGGGCGTTTGCAGGAGGTGCTGGCGGCGTGGTGTCCGGCGCCGATGCCGGTGTCCTTGCTGTACCCGCACAGCCGGCAGCTGTCGCCGCGGGTGCGAGTGTTCGTCGACTGGGTCATCGCCCGGATGGCGACTCCAGCGACGGCCCGAGGCCCCGCGCCCGGCTGACCTCGCGCTTGATGACCGGCACCGCGCTCGCCGCTGCCGCCGGCACCGCGGCCGCCATCAGCAGGATGTCGGCGGCGAACGCATTGCGGTCGGCCCGCTCGGTCACCGGCAGGCCGATCGCCAGCGCCGCGAGCGCCACCGCCACCGGCACGGCCACGCCGACGCCGGGGAGCAGCTTGCGGGCCACCGGCAACGAGCGGTGCGACAGGTCGGCGAGGTGCAGCGAACGCATGGTGTTTTCTCCCTGGCGATGGAGAGACTGTAAGGACGAGCCGATCTCCCTGGTGTAGGTGCGCTCAAGAACCCGCTGTAGGAATTCCACTCGCGGTGCCCGAGGTCGTCGGCGCGGGCGGGGCCGGCAGCTGCCGCATCGAGCCGAAGCTGCGCGCATAGACCCAGGTCAGCTCGGCCCCCATCAGGAAGATCTGCGCCGAGTAGTAGACCCACACGAAGATCACGATCAGCGAGCCGGCGGCGCCGAAGCCCGAGGCCACGCCGCTGCGGCCGATGTAGGCGCCGATCAGGTAGCGGCCGACGGTGAACAGCACGGCCGTCAGCAGCGCGCCCAGCCACACGTCGTGCCAGCGCACGTCCACCCGCGGCATCAGCTTGTAGATCATCGCGAACACGCCGGTCGTCATCAGCAGGCCGACCGCCAGGTTCACCCCCTGCGCGAGCGTGGCCCAGTTGCCGAACGCGCCGCCCCACCATTTGCCGAGCGCCGAGATCGCGGCGCTGAGCACCAGCGAGATCATCAGCAGGAACGCGATGCCGAGGATCATGCCGAACGACAGCAGCCGCGCGCGCAGCAGGTTCCACCAGCCGCTCGCGCGCACGCGGGCCGGCGCCCGCCAGATGCGGTCGAGCGCATCCTGCAGCTCGCCGAACACCGAGGTGGCGCCGACCAGCAGCACGACGACGCCGAGCACCGCCGACGCGGTGCCCTCGGCCGGCTTGTGCAGGCTGGCCAGCACCGCTTCGACCGCCTGCGCCGACTCGGTGCCGAGCAGCCCGCGGATCTGGCCGAACACCTCGCCGCGCGCGGCGTCCTCGCCGAACACCAGCCCGGCGATCGCGATCACGATCAGCAGCAGCGGCGCCAGCGAGAACATGCTGTAGTAGGACAGCGCCGCGCCCATGCTGGGCGCGTAGTCGTCGATCCACGCATTGCCGGCCTGCTTCACGAGCGACCACCAGGCGCGCAGGCCTGGCCAGCGGGAGGGGAGCGGGGCGGCGGTGTCCATCGCCGTCGAGCGTACCCAGGCGCCGCGCCGGTGCCATCGTCCACCGGCGCGACCGCCTGTAGGAGGCTTCGCACAGCCCCGGGCCGCTACAGCGTGGCGAGGAAGGCCAGCACCGCCGCCCGGTCGTCCTTCGACAAGGCCTCGAAGCGCTGGCGGCTGTTGTCGGCCTCTCCGCCGTGCCAACCGATCGCCTCCATCAGCGTTCGGGCCCGGCCGTCGTGCAGGTAGCGCACGTTCTGCGCCGCGCCTTGCACGAACGGCAGCGAGCCGATGCCCCACAGCGGCGCGGTGCGCCACATCGACGGCTGCGCCTTGCCTTCGGCCACCGTGTCCGCCAGCCCGGCGCCCATGTCGTGCAGCAGCAGGTTGGTGTACGGGTGGATGGTCTGGTCGCGCAGCTCCGCGAACGGGTGGGTCGTGCCGGTCTTCAGCGTCGCCGTGTGGCAGCCGACGCAGTTGACCTGCGTGAACAGCTGCGCGCCGCGCGCCACCTGGGCCGGATTCACCTCGTGCTCCGGCGACACCCGCACGCCCGCCGGGAAGGCGCTGCGCAGGCTGCGCTGGGCCGGCACCGCCAGCAGCTCCAGGTACTGCACGACGCGCTGCAGCTCCTGCTCGTTGACGCCGCTGCCCTGCGGGTTGCTGCGGCAGTCGGTGGCCGCGCGCTGGCAGCTGCGCGACGGGTACACCGGCGACACCACGCCCATGTCGTTGACCAGCGCCTCGGCGGCCTGGTGGCGCACGCTGGCCTTCGCGGCCTTCCACCCGAAGCGGCCGAGCCGCGTTTGCCCGGTTTCCGGATCGATCACCAGGTTGGCGACGCCACGGATGCCGTCGCCATTCGCATCGCCCGGGTCGGCCAGCGCCAGCACGGTGCTCTCGGGCAAGGCCTCCAGCAGCCCGACGCCGATCACCTGCGGCGCCTGGCGCGCCGAGAACTGCGCCGGCACCGGGCCCTTGAACGCATACACCGGTTTCTGCAGCTCGACCTTTTCGCCGTCGGCCAGCGTGCGCACCGTCGTCGTGTAGGCCTGAACGTTGACGCCGTAGTCCGCCGCGCCGGCGGCGCCGGCCTTCTGCAGCACGTTCAGCCCGTAGGTCGCATCGGGCACGCGCTTGCCGTCGCTGCCTGCGCTGCCGGTCAGCACCGTGCCGGCGAACGGCGTGCCGGCGGCCGGGGCCGTCGTGCGCCCGTTCATCGCATGGCAGGCGATGCAGCTGACCTGGTTGTAGCGTGGCCCCAGCTGCCCGGCATGCGCGCTGAACACCGGGTTGCTCTCCGGATGCTCCGAATGCCGGCCGTCGACGAACGAGGTGTGGAACAGGCGCCGCCCTTCGACGAAGCGCCTGGTGTTCTGGATGCCGATGTTGTTGGCCATCTGCTGGAAGACGCGCATCGGCTCTTCGGAATAGTTGTACGACAGGCTGGTCTGCCCGCCGGACAGCGTGTCGGCGGGCAGCGCGGCGGAGTCGAGGTTCGGCGCGATGCCGTACCACGGCCGCAGCCCGACGCCCGCCACGTACAGCTGCTCGAACGAGTAGTAGCGCGCGCCGCCGCCGTCGATCACCGCGCTGCCGTCGGCGTTGTACTTCAGCCGCGGGGCCGGTGCGAGCTCGACCGGGTCGCCGACCTTCAGCGTGCTGTGCGGGTCGGTGCGCCAGTTGGTGTCGACCGAGAACTGGCAGTCGGCATCCGGCTGCCCGGCGATGCAGATCGGCAGCGGGTAGTGGTCCTGGTTCAGGAACTTCGGGTTGCCGAAGCCGTAGTTCAGCGCCCAGCCGTAGTCGCGCACGTTCGGGTCGCTGGCGTTGCGGAACAGGCTGAAGGTGGTGCCGTCGAAGGTGCCGTCGTTGACGCGCAGCGTGAAGGTGATCTTCGAGCGGCCGGCCGGCACCTCGTCGCGGATCACCAGCCCGAAGCTGCGGTTCTGGAAGTAGAACGACGGAAAGGTCAGGTAGCGGCCCGGGCCCTGGTCGGGCGCGTCCCAGGCCTCGCCGCGTTCGCGCGCGTGGCGCTCGGTCGGCCGCATGCCCATGTAGGTGACCAGCGTGCCGTCGGCCTCGACGGTCTGGATCGGCTCGGTGATCGGCGTGCCCTGCGGGAACAGCGGCACCAGGCCGACCGGGTCGGGCGGGTTCGCGTTGCCGCCGACCAGCTTGAACTGCTGCGGCGCGCTGCCGGCGGCGCAGGCGTACTGGCGCACGGTGGCCGCATCGGCCGCCTGCACGCACTTGCCGCTGTTGACGTTGACCAGCGCGACGACGCCGGCGCCGGGCTCGGTCAGCTGGAAGCGCTGCGCATTGGTGCCGTTGTCGGTCCACTGCTGCAGCGGCGCGCCGTCGCTGGCGGACGCGTTCTGCACGTCGACTGCGAGGCCGCTCGCCGCGACCGTCAGCTTGTAGACGCCGGTCGTCACCTGCGCCAGGTCGAACTGCTGGGTCGCAACGCTGCTGCAGGCCTGCAGTTGCAGCGCCGTGCCGCTGGCGTTGCCGCCGCCATTGATGCCGATGCACTGACCGGTCGACACGCTCTGCAACGCGTACCGACCGGCCGCGACCGCCATCGACTGCTCCTTGAAGGCGCTGCCGCTGGTGTCGGAAGAAGGGGCGGAAGCGTCGTTGCCGCCGCAGCCTGCGAGCAGCAGGGCCGGCAAGCACGCCGCCCCCCCGATGCGCGAAGCCAAGGCGCGGCCCGACCCGCGTGATGGGACCTGTTTCATGTCGTCTCCTCGTGTGGATGGCAGAAACGGTCCCTGGGTACTGCGGTCATTGGAACCGGTTCCAAGTACTGCGACGCCATTGAACTCCCGAAGCGCACGGGTCGTCCAGTCGGATAGAAAACTTTTGCAAGCCGGCGTCTTCCTACACCCGCGTGCGCCATCCGCCGGTGGCGAGGCGGTTGAGGCCGACCCTAGGCTTGGGACCGTCGTCGAATGCCGTTCAAGGAGTTTCGCCATGCCCCACGCCATCTGGAAAGGCGCCATCAGCTTCGGCCTGGTGCACGTGCCGGTCGCGCTGTATCCGGCGGCGTCGGAATCGGGCGTCGATTTCGACTGGCTCGACAAGCGCTCGATGGACCCGGTCGGCTACAAGCGCGTCAACAAGCGCACCGGCCGCGAGATCGACAAGTCGCACATCGTGAAGGGCGTGAAGGTCGAGGGCGGCGACTACGTCGTGCTGAGCGACGACGAGATCAAGGCCGCGTACCCGAAGACGACCCAGACGATCGAGATCGAATCGTTCGCGCATGCCGACGAGATCCCGTTCACGCTGCTCGACCGGCCGTATTACCTGGAGCCGCTGGCCAAGGGCGAGAAGGTGTATGCGCTGCTGCGCGAGGCGATGCTCGCCGCAGGCGTGATCGGCATTGCGCGCGTCGTGATGCACACCAAGGAGCACCTGGCGGCGCTGATCCCGGGCGGCCCCGCGCTGATGCTGAACACGCTGCGCTGGGCCGCCGACATCCGGCCGTGGGCCGACATCAACCTGCCGCCCGAAGGCAGGAAGGGCGTGAACCTGAAGGAGGCCGAATTGAAGATGGCGCAGCAGCTGATCGGCGACATGACCGAACCGTGGAAACCCGAGGCGTATTCCGACCGCTTCACCGAAGCGATCCACGCGCTGGTGGCCCGGCGCGTCGAGCGCGGCGAGACCGAGCAGGTCGAGCCGATGGAAGAGAGCGGCTCGACCGGGCCGAGCAACGTGGTCGACCTGACCGAGCTGCTCGCGAAGAGCCTGAAGGGCAAGGCGGCTGCAGCGGCCAAGCCGGCGGCGCGCAAGTCGCCTGCCCGCAAGCGAGCCTGAGCGCACGGCCATGGCGCACAGCTCGCATGCCGCACACGGCTCGACGGCAGCCGATCCGTTGCACACCTACTGGAGCAAGCGCGATTTCAGCCAGACGCCGGAGCCGCGCGGCGAGCAGGCCTCGGCCGGCGACGCGCTGGCGTTCGTCGTGCAGAAGCACGATGCGACGCGGCTGCACTACGACTTCCGGCTCGAGCTGGACGGTGTGATGCTGTCGTGGGCGGTGCCGAAGGGGCCGAGCTTCGACCCGTCGGAAAAGCGGCTCGCGGTGCGCACCGAAGACCATCCGGTGTCGTACAACAGCTTCGAGGGCCGCATCCCCGAAGGCCACTACGGCGCCGGCGACGTGATCATCTGGGACCGCGGCACCTGGCAGCCCGTGGGCGACGCGAAGAAGGGCCTGGCCGCCGGCAAGATCGCGTTCACGCTCGACGGCGAGAAGCTGCACGGCACCTGGGAGCTGGTGCGCATGCGCGGCGCCGGCAGCGACAAGCAGCCGCCGTGGCTGCTGCTGAAGAAGAAGGACGGCTTCGCCCGGCCGCATGCGGAGTACGACGTCGTCAGCGCGCTGCCGGACAGCGTGGGTCCGGGGGACGGCAAGGCCAGGCCGGAGCCCGCGCAGCACGACCGCTCCGCGAAGGCCGTGAAGGCACCGCTGCCGGCGACGATGACCCCGCAGCTCGCGACGCTTGCGAGCGGCGTGCCGGCCGACGGCGACTGGGGCTTCGAGATCAAGTTCGACGGCTACCGGATCATGACGCGCATCCAGCGCGGCAAGCCGGTGCTGATCACGCGCGGCGGGCACGACTGGAGCGACCGGCTGCCGACGCTGGTGGCCGCCTTGCGCAAGCTCGACGTGACGTCGGCCTGGCTCGACGGCGAGATCGTCGTGCTCGGCGACGACGGCCTGCCGGCGTTCAACCGACTGCAGAACGCATTCGACGGCGGCAACACCGCGCAGGTGGCGTATTTCCTGTTCGACCTGCCGTACCTCGAAGGGCACGACCTGCGCGAGCTGCCGCTGCGCGAACGCCGCCGGCTGCTGAAGCAGCTGCTCGAGGCGAAGGGCAGCGGGCCGCTGCGCTTCAGCGAAGACTTTCCGGCCGATGCGGCCAGCGTGCTGCAGTCGGCCTGCCGGCTGAAGCTCGAAGGCGTGATCGCGAAGCGGCAGGATGCGCCTTACGTGTCGCGCCGCACCGAGGACTGGCTGAAGCTGAAGTGCCAGCAGCGCCAGGAGTTCGTGATCGGCGGCTACACCGACCGGCGCGGCGAGCGCGATGGCGCGCACATCGGCAGCCTGCTGCTGGGTGTGCACGACGACGACGGCACGCTGCGCTCGGTCGGCAGCGTCGGCACCGGCTGGGATTCGGCGATGGCCGCCGAGCTGAAGACGAAGCTGGTGAAGCTGCAGGCCGAGGCATCGCCGTTCGTCAGGGCACCGAAGCCCGGGCGCGGGCCGCGCGGTGCCGAGGGCGAGCGCCGCTGGGTCAAGCCGACCTTGATGGCCGAGGTCAGCTTCGGCGAATGGACGCCCGACGGGCAGATCCGCCATGCGTCGTTCGAAGGCCTGCGCACCGACAAGCCGGCGAAGCGGATCACGCGCGAGCGTGCCGTCGAGGTGAAGGAAAAATCCGTGGCCAAGTCCGCATCAACAACCAAGGTGACGCACCCCGAACGCGTGATCGACAAGAGCACCGGGCTGACCAAGCTCGACCTGGTGCGCTACTACGAGGGCGTGGCCGAGCGGATGCTGCCGCACCTGAAGGGCAGGCCGTGCGCGCTGGTGCGCGCGCCGGAAGGCGTCGGCGGCGAGCAGTTCTTCCAGAAGCACGCCGGCAAGATGCGATTCCCCGGCATGCGCGAGCTCGACCCGGCGCTGTGGCCCGAACACGAGCCGCTGCTCGAGGTGCCGAGCGCGGCCGCGCTGGCCGGCGCGGCGCAGATGAACGTGATCGAGTTCCACACCTGGAATGCACTCGCGCGCCGCATCGACAAGCCCGACCGGATGGTGTTCGACCTGGACCCGGGAGAAGGCGTCGAGTGGGCGAAGGTGCGCGAGGCGGCGGCGCTGGTGCGCTCGCTGCTGCAGGCGCTGGGCCTGGAGAGCTGGCTGAAGACCAGCGGCGGCAAGGGCCTGCACGTGGTGGTGCCGCTGAAGCCGCAGCACGGCTGGGATGCGGTGAAGGGCTTCTCGCAGGCGATCGTGCAGCACATGGCGCAGGTGGTGCCGGAGCGTTTCGTCGCGAAAAGCGGGCCCACCAATCGCGTCGGCAAGATCTTCGTCGACTACCTGCGCAACGGCCACAACGCGACGACCGCGGCCGCGTTCTCGGCGCGCGCGCGGCCGGGGCTGGGCGTCTCGATGCCGGTGCCGTGGGAGGCGCTGGACGAACTGAAGGGCGGCAACCAGTGGACCATCAGGACCGCGCTCGATCACCTGTCGTTCGAACGCGAAGACCCGTGGAAGGACTACTGGACGACGAAGCAGGCGATCGGCAAGGCGATGCAGCGGCTGGGGTTCAAGCCGGTGAAGGAGACGAAGTGATCGAGGAAACGCCCCGTGGCCGAGGCGCTCTCGATGACGACGGTTTTTCGACGCGTGCTCAGGCGTCGATGTGCAGCGACAAGCCGGTGTCGGTGTAGGTCGGCGTCACCGTGTGACCCGGGAGCGTGATCGTCGTGAAGCGGCCGCGCAGCTTCGACGCGCTGATGACCCGGATCGTGTCGCCCACCACCGGCGCGAAGCCGCTGCGGAACTGCAGCGTCAGCGTGCCGCCATCCAGCGTCACCGTGCCGTCGACGACCAGTCGCCCCGCATCGGCGGCGCCCAGGTTCAGCTGCAGCGTGCCGCCGCCCAGCTGGGTGTAGGCGCCGAGCAGATGGAGTGCCGTGCCGCCATTGCTGACCAGGCTGCCTCCGCTCACATGCACGTCGCCGCTGCCGAGCGCCAGCGCGCTGTCGGCGCGCAAGGCCCCGGCTTGCACCGCGGTGCCGCCGCTGTAGCGGTTGCTGCCGGTCAGGGCCAGCGTGCCGGTGCCCGACTTGCTGAGCTTGCCGGCGCCGCCGATGGTGTTGTTCCAGCTGTCCGACGCGTTGAAGCCGCCAAGGCTGGCATCCATCACGATGCTGACGTCGCCGTTGAAGGCGCCGTAGCCATCGGCCGCATCGAACAGGTTCAGGCGGCCCCAGCCTTCGGCATCGTCCAGCACCGGGTAGCCGGACTGCAGCGCGGTGGTCTTCAGCACCACGCGGCGCTGCTCGGCGCTCAGGTAGGGCAGGCGGGTCTCCAGCAGCACCTCGGCGCCCTTGGGCACGACGGCCGCCCTGGTCTTGTCGCCGTTCTGCGCGAAGCCGTACGTCAGGCGCCGCAGGTAGTCGGCCTTCGCGGCAGCCCGGTCGGCGAAGCGGTCGCTGCTGCTGCCCTGCGCATGCGCGAACGCGTTGAGCTCGGCCGCGCTGCTCGCGCCCGCCGCGGCCATCAGCGCCGCCTGCGCCTGCGTGTAGGCCGCCGCACGGATCTTCGAGTTGGCGCCGGTGGCGATGGCCGCGGCCGCAACGGCCTGGCCGTGCACGCGCCCGCCGATCACGTCCAGCGGCGAGTGCATGCCGGCGAGGATGCGGTTCTCGCCAAGCTCCGCGCCGCGCGCGAGCATCTCCTGGAAGCGCTGCGGCACCACGTAGGCCATCGCGACGGCGTCGCGCGTCGCCTCGGCCGAGTGGCCGCTGATGAAGCCGCCGTCGGTGGTGGGCGTCGTGCTCTTGGCCGGCTCCAGCGCCGGCACCACCTTCACGCTGGAACTCCAGCGCCACGGGCGTGCGTACTTGAAGAAGCGCTTGGCCGGCTCGGTGGAGCCGTTCTCGCCGATGCCGTTGACGAAGTCGACGACGACGCCGAAGTTCGTGTTGCCCGCGGCACTGGCCACGCCGGTGTTGTTGCCGCTGTCGTTGTACAGCACCGTGGTGGCGTCGCCCGCGATGGCCGTGATCGAGGTCACCTGCTGGGCGGCGCTGCGCCATGCCGCGGTGAGCGGGCCCATGCCGTCGCTGACGCTGTAGGCCTTGCCGCGGCGGTCGTCCAGGTAGGCGGCCAGTTCCTGCGCGGCCGTGCGCCGGGTGGTCGCATCGATCACGTACTGGATGTTGGCACCGTGCACCGTGGCGTCGAGCACCGTGCCGTCGGTGGCGTCGCCCGGGATGCCGCTCCAGGTCGACGCGGCCACGGCCGGGAAGCTGCCGTTGGCCGCGGCCGTCACGCCGGCATCGACGACGGCGGTCGTCGGTTTCCACAGGGCCAGGAAGCCGCCGACCACGCGCACGCCGGCATTGGTCGAGAGCGTCGCATAGCGCGCATCGCCGCGCTGGTTGGTGAAGGCGTTGTCGACGAACGGCAGCACCGTGCTTTCGTCGGCCACCGGTGCGGTGTCCGTCTTGCCGAGCCCGGTCGGGGCAACGGGGACGGTGTAGCCCGGGGCGGTGTCGTCACCGCCGCTGTCCCCGCCGCCGCAGGCGCTCAGCAGCAAGGTGGTGGACAGGGCGAGGCAGAGCGGGCGCAGGGCGAAGCGAGACATCATGGTCGAGGGAGTGACAGCCGATTTTGGAAGCTGCGACTCTAGGGACGCGATGTGTCCCGCTCATGACGCCGGTCGCTCGTCCGTCGGTTTGAGGACGTGCTTTCCCGAAGATCAGGCTCGGCAGGCTGCAGTGCGCGGTGCTGGTGCTCATCGATGTGGCCCGTGGCAGGGACACGATCAATTCAAGATTTCTCATCGACCGACATGGCACACCTGGGCATCAAGCAAGCCTTCGCGATCTACGGCGCCGCGCTGCGCAACGTGCAGTGGTCTGTCTCGGCTTGGACGCCGGACGGATCCCTTGTGGTCAGCCTCTGGGCACATCACTGCCGAAAAGGACCGGATGGCACGGTCGACTATGTCGACTCGCTGGCACGGTGGGGCGGGCCGGGCAACACCGAGTTTCGTCGCAACATCGCAGAAGCTTTCGCACAGCGGAGCCAGGTCCGCCTGGTGGTCGCGAGCACCGTCGAAACCTTGCATGTGCAAAGCGGTGCAGATGCCAGCAAGGTCAAGAAAGACTTCGATGCAAGAACGAGTCTTGTCGGCGAGGTGATGGAACTCGACGGCGACCGCTACGTGATTCGCTTCTCTCGAAGCTCGTCCGTGTAGGCCGTCGACGCCTCACGTCGAAGGGATGGCACGTGCTCGCGTGCTGCCGATGTGACCCGCTCCGCTGCGCCGCTTCGCCGCGCCCATCCCGGCCAACCCCAGCACCATCAACGCCCAGGTCGCCGGCTCGGGCACCGGCGCGGTGTTGTTCCAGCTGTATGCGAACAGCTCGAAGCTGCCGAACAGCAGCTGGTTCGAGTGGTTGTGCACCGTCAGCGACAGATTGCCGAGCGGGTCGGCGCTGTAGGTGAAGTCGTCGAAGCTCGGCAGCCGCTGTTGCACCGCGCCCCCGGGTGCCGTCGGGTTCTCGTTGAAGATGTTCGCGATCAGGTTCACGCCGTTGCTCGCGAAGGCCTCGTCGCGGAAGATCAGCGCCGCCTGGTGCACATACGAATCGGGCCGGGTGCTGTCTTCGGTGAAGCGTGGCAGCGGCGTCGACCCCATCGAATTCGTCAGCATCGCGATGCCGGAGAAGGTCACCGACGCGAACGGGTTCAGCACGAACGGGCGCTGCCAGTTGATCGTTGCGCTGGCTTCGTCGTCGTGCCGATCGACATGAAAGCCGGTCGACACGCTGCCGTGCCCGATCGAGGCCTGGGCCGACAGCGTCTCGCTCGGCGGTTTCGGCAAGTCGATGGCCGCCTCGCCGAACGGTGTGCCGGCGCGTGCGGACGCATCGAGCAGGCGCGACTTGATGTTCAACGACTGCACGTCGTTCGGCCCCGGCACCTCGTGTGCCGTGACCAGCGAGGCCTGGAAGCCGTTGTCCGCCAGCCAGTGGCCCGGCTCGCCGGTGTCGAGCCCGGTCGGCGTGCCGAGCGTGAAGGTCGCCGAGGCCGAACCCGGCGACGAGCCCGGTGTCGAATCCCCTCCCGCCTGCGCCGCACCGCACACGCTCAGCGCACAGGCCGAAGCGATCATCCACGCCATCTTCATCTGGGTTCTCCCTGCCGGATCCACTTCCGGAAATCGCCCATTGAAGAACGCGCCGCCGCGAGCCGCAACCCCCAATTGGTTGCCGCCCGTGTATCCGACGGACGGTCCTCCTACACGGAATCAGCGCGACGCCAGGCTCTGCGCCGGCCGCCGCAGGCTCGGGTCGAACGGATGGATACGCGGACCGATCGCTGCCGCCTCGCGCTTGAGCAACTCGACCACCGTCGGCATGCGATCGGCGTTCAGGCGATCCGAGATCGTGCCCACCGACAGCGCGGCCACCGCGCGCCCTTCGCGGTCGAGCACCGGCACCGCGACGCCTGCCATGCCTTCCAGCAGGCCGGTGTTGCGCCCCGCGAAGCCGGTCTGCCGCACGCGATCGATCTCGGTGCGCAGGTAGACCTCGTCGTACACGCCGTACTCGCGCACCCGCGACAGGTTGAAGCGGATCACCTCCTCGCGCTCGGCCTCGGGCAGGAATGCGAGGATCGCGAGCGCCCCTTGCCCGACCCCCAGCGCGACACGCCCGCCGACGTCGCCGGTGAACGAGCGGATCGGGAACGGCCCTTCGCTGCGGTCCAGGCACACCGCGTCGAAGCCGCTGCGCGCCAGCAGGAAGATGCTGTCGCCCAGGCTCGCGCACAGGCGCAGCAGCGCCGGCCGGCACAGCGTGCGCAGGTCGGCCGGGTTGCCGGCCGTCGCGGCCAGCGCGAAGAACTCGATGCCCAGCCGGTAGAGCTTGCTGCGCGCGTCCTGCTCGACCATGCCCTCGGCGACCAGCGACTGCAGCAGGCGGTGCGTCGTCGCCTGCGTCAGGCCCACGCTGCGAGCGATCTGCGTGACCCGCCCCCCATCGGCGGGCCCCTGCGCCAGCGCACGGATCACGGCAAACAAGCGGCTGGCCGCCGCGGTGGAGGGGCTGTCATCGCTCATGCTCGATCCTGTGGAATCCGGCGTGTCACGCAAGCCTTCAGTATTCCATCAAACGAAATAGGGAAATGGAGTATTTGATTCATTGGAATTCTCGGGTCAAGATGGCCCGCAAATTGCGAGCCGCCGGAAGCATCCTTCCAGCGGATTCGGCAAGCCAGGGCCATCGATGTCTTTCCTGCAATTGACCGGCGTGACCAAGTTCTATGGCGACACCTGCGCGGTCGCCGACCTGAGCCTGTCGGTCGAGAAGGGCGAGTTCGTCTCGCTGCTCGGGCCGTCGGGTTGCGGCAAGACGACCACGCTGCAGATGGTGGCCGGCTTCGAGCCGGTGACGCGCGGCCGCATCGAGCTCGACGGCCGCGACATCACGCAGGCCAAGGCCAACACCCGCGGGCTGGGCATCGTGTTCCAGACCTATGCGCTGTTCCCGCACATGACGGTCAGCGCGAACGTGGCCTTCGGGCTCGAGATGCGCAGGATGCCGCGCGCCGAGCGGCTCGAGCGCGTGCGCGCCGCGCTGGCGCTGGTGCACCTGGAAGCGCATGCCGGCAAGTACCCGCGCGAGCTGTCCGGCGGGCAGCGCCAGCGCGTGGCGCTGGCACGCGCGCTGGTGATCGAGCCGCCGGTGCTGCTGCTCGACGAGCCGCTGTCCAACCTCGACGCCCAACTGCGCGAGGAGATGCAGTTCGAGCTGCGCCGCATCCAGCGCCAGGTCGGCACCACCACGGTGATGGTCACGCACGACCAGGGCGAGGCGATGTCGATCAGCGACCGCGTCGTCGTGATGGAGCAGGGCCGCGCAACGCAGGTCGACCGGCCGCAGCGCCTCTACGACCACCCGCGCACGCGCTTCATCTCGACCTTCGTCGGCAAGGCCAACCTGCTGGAGGGCCGCGTCAACGGCGAAGGCGCGGTGGATGTCGGCCCGCTGCGCGTGGTGGTCGACGACACCGGCTTGCGTCCCGGCGCCGCGGTGCTGCTGAGCGTGCGGCCGGAGAAGCTGCAGTTCGTGCCGCCCGGCAGCGGCCGGCTCGACGGCGAGGTCGCCGAGCGCTTCTTCCTCGGCAGCCAGTGGCTGTACCGCGTCGACACCGCGGTCGGCGCGCTGGCGGTGCTGTGTCCGAACGACGGCCGCAGCGCGCTCGAGACCGGGCAGCGTGCAGGCGTCGACTGGCCGGTGCATTGCAGCCGGCTGCTGCCGGTCGATCAGGGCGCCGCAGCCCCGGCCACCGCGGCTGCGGTCGAGGCTGCGCCTTGAAGCTCGCCCCGTGGTGGCTCGGCGGCCCGGCGCTGCTGCTCTTCACCGGCCTGCTGCTGGTGCCGCTCGCGCTGACCGCGGTGCTGTCGTTCAACGTCTACGACCCGGCCACCGGCGCGCGTGCCGGCGAGTTCACGCTGGCGCACTACGCGATGGTGTTCGGCGACCCGTACTACCACGGCATCTTCTGGCGCACCTTCCGCATCTCGGCGCTGGTGGCGCTGATCTGCGTGCTGGTCGGCGCGCCCGAGGCCTGGGTGCTGAGCCGCATGCGCAACCCGTGGCGCTCGGCGATGCTGCTGGTGGTGCTGGCGCCGCTGCTGGTGTCGGTGGTGGTGCGGGCCTTCGGCTGGAGCATGCTGCTCGGCCCCGAGGGCCTGGTCAACGCGGCGCTCGGCGTGCTCGGCCTCGGGCCGTTCAAGCTGCTGTACACCGAGACGGCGGTCGTGATCGCGCTGGTGCACGTGATGCTGCCCTTCATGGTGATCCCGGTCTGGACCTCGCTGCAGAAGCTCGACCCCGGCATCGCGGACGCCGCGCTGTCGCTGAAGGCCTCGCCGTTCACCACGCTGCGCCGCATCGTGCTGCCGCAGGTGATGCCGGGCATCCTGTCGGGCAGCCTGATCGTGTTCGGCCTCGCCGCCAGCTCGTTCGCGATCCCCGGATTGCTCGGCGGGCGGCGGCTGAAGATGGTCGCGACCGTGGTCTACGACGAGTACCTGCACGAGCTGAACTGGCCGCTCGGCGCCGCGGTGGCACTGACGCTGCTGGCCGCCAATCTCGCGGTGATGCTGGGCTGGAACCGGCTGGTCGAAGGCCGCTACCGGCGCGCGCTGGGCTGAGGGGGCGCCGTCGATGAACCGCAACGGCCCGCTCGCGCTCGCGTTCAACGCGCTGGTGATCGCCTTCATGCTGGCGCCGCTGGTCGTCGTGTGCCTGGTCGCGTTCACGCCCGAGAACACGCTGACGCTGCCGACCACCCACTTCTCGCTGCGCTGGTTCCGCGCGGTGTTCGAGCACCCGGATTTCATGCAGTCGTTCTGGAACAGCCTGTGGCTGGCGCTCGGTTCGGCCACGCTCGCGACGCTGCTGGCGGTGCCGGCCGGCCTCGCGATCACGCGCCACCAATTTGCCGGGCGGGAGTTCCTGAACGGGCTGTTCCTGTCGCCGCTGATCATTCCGCACCTGGTGCTCGGCGTCGCGCTGCTGCGGCTGTTCGCGCTGGTCGGCGGCAGCGGCAGCTTCGGCTTCCTGGTGTTCGCGCATGCGCTGATCGTCACGCCGTACACGTTGCGCCTGGTGGTGGCGGCGCTGGTCGGCTTCGACCGCAGCGCCGAGCAGGCGGCGGCCTCGCTCGGTGCCGGCCATTTCACCGTGTTCCGGCGCATCACGCTGCCGATGATCCTGCCCGGCGTCACCGGCGGCTGGATGCTGGCCTTCATCAACAGCTTCGACGAGGTGACGATGTCGATCTTCGTGACCGCGCCGAGCACGGTGACGCTGCCGGTGCGCATGTACATGTATGCGACCGAATCGATCGACCCGCTGATGGCCGCGGTGTCGGCGCTGATGGTCGGCGTGACGGCCCTCGCGATGGTGCTGCTCGACCGCGTCTACGGGCTCGACCGCGTGCTGGTGGGACGACGCTGATGACCGATGCACCGACACCGCGCCGACCGCTGCTGGTGCGCCTGGCCGAGACCGGTCGCGCGCGCGTGGCCTTCACGCTCGACGGCGCGCCGGCTGCCGCGCTCGAAGGCGACACCGTGCTGACCGCGGTGCTGACGCAGCACGACCGCCTGCGCCGCAACGAGTTCAGCGGCGCGCCGCGCGCCGGCTTCTGCCTGATGGGCGCCTGCCAGGACTGCTGGATCGCGACCGCCGGCGGCGAGCGGCTGCGCGCCTGCTCGACCTTCATCGCGCCGGGCATGGCCTTGCTGAGCGGGGAGGGCGCGGCATGACGCCGCCGGTGATCGTCGGCGCCGGCCCGGCCGGCGTGCGCGCCGCGCAGGCGCTCGCGGCGCACGGCCTGCGGCCGGTGCTGGTCGACGAGGCGCCGCGCGCCGGCGGCCAGATCTACCGTCGCCCGCCGGCGCATTTCCGCCGCTCGCCGGCCGAGCTGTACGGCAGCGAGGCGGCGCGCGCGGTCGCACTGCATGCCGCGGCCGACGCGCTCGCCGACCGCATCGACCACCGGCCCGACAGCCTGGTGTGGAACGCGCAGGACGGCGTGCTCGACGTGCTGCACCGCGGCCGCATCGAACGCCTGCCGTACGACGGGCTGATCGTCGCGACCGGCGCCACCGACCGCGTGCTGCCGGTGCCGGGCTGGACGCTGCCCGGCGTCACCACGCTCGGCGGCGCGCAGGTGGCGCTGAAGTTCCAGGGCTGTGCGATCGGCGAGTGCGTGGTGCTGATGGGCAGCGGGCCGCTGCTGTACCTGGTCGCGTACCAGTATGCGAAGGCCGGGGCGCGCGTCGTCGCGGTGCTCGACAGCGCGCGGCTGGCCGACCAGGTCGCGGCGCTGCCGCTGATGCTGACGCGGCCGTCGATCCTGATGAAGGGCGCGTGGTACGTCGCGTGGCTGCGGGCGCACGGCGTGCCCGTCGTGCGCGGTGCGCGACCGCTGCGGATCCTCGGCGGCGAGCGGGTCGAGGGCGTGGCGTTCGAACAGGGCGCACACGGCGACGGGCAGGGCACGCGGACGATCGAATGCGACGCCGTCGGCATCGGCCATGCGCTGCGCCCGGAAACCCAGCTGGCCGACCTGCTCGGCTGCCGCTTTGCCTTCGACGATCTGCAGCGCGCGCACCTGCCGCTGCGCGACGCGGCAGGGCGCAGCAGCGTGCCGGGCTTGTACCTGGCCGGCGACGGCGCCGGCATCCTCGGGGCCGATGCGGCCGAGTGGGCCGGCGAGCGCGCGGCGCTGGCGCTGCTCGAAGACCGCGGCCTGCCGGTCGACGCCGCGCGGGCGCGCGCACTGGAGCAACGCCTGGCCGGCATCCGGCCGTTCCGGCGCGGCCTCGAACGGGCGTTCCCGTTCCCGACCGACTGGGCGGCGCGCGCCGACGACGAGCTCATCGTGTGCCGCTGCGAGCACCTCAGCGCCGGGCAACTGCGCCGCACCGTGCGCGAGACCGGCGCCGACGACATCAACCGGCTGAAGGCGCTGTCGCGCGTCGGCATGGGGCGCTGCCAGGGCCGCATGTGCGGCGTCGCGGCGACCGAGATCCTGGCGCAGGCCTGCGGCCGGCCAGTCGGCGAGGTGGGCCGGCTGCGCGGACAGGCGCCGATCAAGCCGGTGCCCTTGTCCGCGTTGTCATCCGCGTTGTCGTCCGCGCCGTCGGCCGTGCCCGAGCCGGAGGCCAGCGCATGACGGCCCGGCGCTGCGTCGCCGATGTCGCGATCGTCGGCGGCGGCATCGTCGGCAGCTCGGCCGCGCTCGCGTTGCGCCGCATGGGGCTGAAGGTGGTGCTGCTCGAACGCGACCTGTGCGGCTCGCGCTCCAGCGGCGTCAACTACGGCGGCGTGCGGCGGCAGGGCCGGCCCTTGTCGCAACTGCCGCTCGCGCAACGCGCGCACGAACTGTGGGGCCGGCTGCCCGAGCTGATCGGCACCGACGGCGAGTACGAGCGCAGCGGCCATTTCAAGATCGCGCGCAGTGCGGCCGACATGGCCTCGCTGGAACGCTACCGCGCGCTGAGCGAGGGCTTCGACCTCGACCTGGAGCTGATCTCCGGCGAGCGCCTGCGTGAGCGCTGCCCATGGCTGGGCGCGAAGGCGGTCGGCGGTTCGCTGTGCCCCGCGGATGGCCAGGCCAATCCGCGGCTGGTGTCGCCGGCGTTCGCGCGTGCCGCCGAGCGCGCCGGCGCGCTGGTGTTCGAACGCACGCCGGTCGAAGAGGTGATCGGCGACCGCGCCGGTTTCACGCTGCGCTGCCGGGACACGTCGGGCAGCGCGCTGGAGGTGCGCGCGCCGCTGCTGCTGAACTGCGCCGGGGCGTGGGCCGGCCGGCTGGCGGCGCAGTTCGGCGAGCCGGTGCCGATGCATTCCGGCCACCCGGCGATGGCGGTCACCGAGCCGATGCCGCATTTCATGGACTGGAGCCTGGGCGTCGAGGGCGGCGGCATCTACTGCCGGCAGGTTGCGCGCGGCAACCTGGTGCTGGGCGGCGGCTCCGGCGTGGCGCTCGACGCCGACCGCGCGCGCTCGGACCGGCAGGCGATCTCGGTGCTGGCGCGCCAGGCCGTCGAGCTGATCCCTGCGCTGCGCGATGCGCAGCTGATCCGCACCTGGAGCGGCACCGAAGGCTACCTGCCCGACCGCGAGCCGGTGCTCGGCTGCAGCCGCACGATGCCGGGGCTGATCCACGGCTTCGGCTTCGCCGGCGCCGGGTTCCAGATCGGGCCGGCCGTCGGCGAGGTGCTGGCCGAGCTGGCCCGCGACGGCCGCAGCAGCACGCCGATCGGCGCGTTCGGCATCGAGCGCTTCGCGGCCCAGGCCGGCGCAGCGCAGGCGCCGGCCGCATCGGCAGCGCCCGTGGCTGCCGCGATGCTTCCCGATTCACTCCCCGCTTCAGCTCCCACTTCGCTTCCCGTGTTGTCCCACCGTTGAAAGGATCGACCATGCCAAGCACCTTCCCGCTCCGCACGCACCGTCACTGGCTGGGGGCCGTGGCCGCCGCGGCCGCGCTGCTGTCCGCCGGCACCGCACAGGCGCAGGCCAAGACGATCTACATCGGCATGAACGGCGGCACGATGGAGAAGGCGTACACGCAGTACGTGTTCCCGGCCTTCGAGAAGCTGTACGGGGCCAAGGTCGTCGTGGTGCCGGGCACCTCGTCGGACATTCTCGCGAAGGCGCAGGCCAACAAGGACAAGCCGCAGATGCACGTGATGTTCCTCGACGACGGCATCATGGTGCGCGCGATCGGCATGGGACTGTGCGAGAAGCAGCGGCCGAGCCCGGCACTGAACGAGATCTACCCCGCGGCGCGCTTCAAGGGCGACATGGCCAGCGGCGTCAGCCTGGGCATGACCGGCATCGCCTACAACAAGAAGATGTTCACCGAGAAGGGCTGGGCCGCGCCGACCTCGTGGATGGATTTCGCCGACCCGAAGTTCAAGGGCAAGGTGGTGTTCCAGTCGGTCTCGTCATCGTCGTTCGGACTGCACGGCTTCCTGATGTTCAACCGCATCCAGGGCGGCAACGACAAGAACGTCGAACCCGGCTTCAAGGCCTGGCCGGAGAAGATCGGGCCGAACGTGCTCGAGTACATCCCGAGTTCGGCCAAGCTGTCCGAGATGGTGCAGACCGGCGAGGCGGCGCTGTTCCCGCTGACGCCGACCGCGGTGGCCGCGCTGAAGGTCAAGGGCATCCCGGTGGAGTACGCGCAGCCGAAGGAAGGCTCGGTGGTGCTGATGGTCGGCCAGTGCGTGATCGCGAACAACAGCGAACCCGAGCTGGCGCAGAAACTCGCCGAGTTCCTGCTGAGCCCGCTGGCGCAGGCCAACGTGCTGCAGTACGGCAGCCAGATCCCGACCAACCCGAAAGCACCCGCGGTGGGCGAGGGCGCCGCCCAGGTCGCGCAGATCTCTCAGTGGATGAAGAACGCGGTGACGCTCGACTGGGAGAGCATCAACGCGAACCGGCCGGCCTGGAACGCACGCTGGAACAAGACCATCGAGAAATGACTGCGTCAGATAGAGTGCTCAGCGTCGCTCGTACTGCTGCTTGCCGAAGAGCGCGTTGCGGGCCTTCTCGTCGTTGAGCGGCTTGCGGTGCTCGGCCAGCACGGCGACGCCGCGCTGCACCGCCGGGCGGGCGGCGATCTCGTCGAACCAGCCTTTCAGGTGCGGGTAGTCGGCCCAGTCGATGCCCTGGTTCTTCCACGAACGCAGCCACGGGAAGATCGCGATGTCGGCGATGCTGTACTCCGGCCCGGCGACGTACTTCGACTTCGCGAGCCGCTTGTCGAGCACGCCGTACAGGCGCTTCGCCTCGTTGGTGTAGCGGTTGATCGCGTACTCGATCTTCTCGGGCGCGTAGATGCGGAAGTGATGCGCCTGGCCGAGCATCGGGCCGATGCCGCCCATCTGGAACATCAGCCACTCCAGCACCTCGTAGCGCGCGGCGGTGCCGGTGGGCAGCAGGCGGCCGGTCTTGCCGGCGAGGTACATCAGGATGGCGCCCGATTCGAACAGGGAGATCGGTTGACCGTCCGGCCCGTCGGGGTCGACGATCGCGGGGATCTTGTTGTTCGGGCTGATCGCGAGGAACTCGGGTTTGAACTGATCGCCGGCCCCGATGTCCACCGCCGTCACCCGGTACGGCAGCCCGCACTCTTCGAGCATGATGTGAACTTTGTGGCCATTGGGCGTGGCCCACGAATACACTTCGATCATCTTGTTTTCCTCTGGTCGTCTTTCTGCAGCACGGGCGTGCTGTGTGGATTGCGACTCTAGTTCAAGCACGGCCTTCATGCTCGACGCGCTCAAACGACTGATCTCAGGCAGGCCCGACGGCCCGGACTGGCGGGCGGTGTCGGAATGGGCGCGCGACAGCAAGATGGCCTTCAAGCGCGTGCGCGAAGAAGAAGGCTTCGTCATCGACGGCGGCATGGACAGCAAGCCGTGGCGCCTCGAATGGGGCGCGCCGCAGCGCTTCTACATCGAAGGCCATGAGCTGCGTCTGCGCATGGAACTCGGCCTGCCGCCGAACCTGCAGGTGCTGCTGTTGTCGCAACCGTTGCGCGAGACGCTCGAGCGCCAGACCTTCGAGCGCTTCACCGAAAGCACCCAGACGGTGATCGACGGCGCCACGCCCGAAGAGATGCGCTGGCTCGCGATGTTCGCGAAGGTCACGTTCGCTGCGTCGAAAGCGGTGCGCATGCGTTTCGGGCTGGTCGGCAACACGCCGCAGGCGGCGGCGTCGTGGGTCGAAGGTGCGCTGGCGCGGCAACTCGAAGAGGCGGCCGGCAATCTGCTGGCGCACGAACCGCCGTTCGTGCTGATGCTGTTGCGCGGGCGGGTCTACCTGCGGCTGCAACTGGCGAGCCCCGACCTCGCGTCGGTGAAGCAGGCGATCGGGCTGTTCGAGGTGGCGGTGCTGCAGGCGGTGCGGGTGGCCGGTGGCATGGGTGCGGGCGACAGCGGCGCGGCCAGCGGCTGGCCGAGCACGTCGTCGACCGCGTGGCAGACGCAATTGGGGCCGGACGATCCGAAGGACCCGTCGAGGCACTGAGCCTCATCCAACCCGTTCGCCCTGAGTCTGTCGAAGGGCCTGCCCGCATGGAGCCGGGGCTTCGACAGGCTCAGCCCGAACGGGTGTGCGTTCGGCCCACACAGCACCGAACTCCCTTCCGTTCGCCCTGAGCTTGTCGAAGGGTCTGCGCATCGAACCAAGGCTTCGACAAGCTCAGCCTGACCCTTCGACAGGCTCAGGGCGAACGGGGAGGGGCGTCAAGCGTACTTGCCCAGCTCCATCTTCGCGATCGCATTGCGGTGCACCTCGTCCGGCCCGTCGGCGAAGCGCAGCGTGCGCGCCGCGGTGTAGAAGTAGGCCAGCGGGAAGTCGTCGCACATGCCGGCGCCGCCGTGCACCTGCATCGCCCAGTCGATCACCTGGCAGGCCATCGACGGCGCCACCACCTTGATCATCGCGATCTCGGCCTTCGCGGTCTTGTTGCCGGCGACGTCCATCATCCACGCGGCCTTCAGCGTCAGCAGCCGCGCCTGTTCGATCTTGCAGCGCGCCTCGGCGATGCGCTCGCGCGTGACCCCCTGTTCGGCCACCTTGCGGCCGAACGCGACGCGCGACGACGCCCGCTTGCACATCAGCTCCAGCGCCCGCTCGGCCAGCCCGATCAGCCGCATGCAGTGGTGGATGCGGCCCGGCCCGAGCCGGCCCTGCGCGATCTCGAAGCCGCGGCCTTCGCCGAGCAGCATGTTGCTCGCCGGCACGCGCACGTTGGTGAACGTCATCTCGCAATGCCCGTGCGGCGCATCGTCATAGCCGAACACCGGCAGCGGGCGCACCACCTTCACCCCCGGCGTGTCGGCCGGCACCAGGATCATCGACTGCTGCGAATGCCGCGGCGCCTCGGGGTCGGTCTTGCCCATGAAGATGTAGACCGCGCAACGCGGGTCGCCGGCGCCCGAGATCCACCACTTGCGGCCGTTGATCACGTAGTCGTCGCCGTCGCGCCGGATGCTCGACTCGATGTTGGTCGCGTCCGACGAGGCCACGTCGGGCTCGGTCATCGCGAACGCGCTGCGGACCCTGCCGTCGAGCAGCGGTTCGAGCCAGCGCTTCTTGTGCTCGGCCGTGCCGTAGCGGACGATGGTCTCCATGTTGCCGGTGTCCGGCGCCGAGCAGTTGAACACCTCGCTCGCCCAGGGCACGCGGCCCATCAGCTCGGCCAGCGGCGCGTACTCCTGGTTCGTCAGGCCCGCGCCGAGCTCGCTCTCGGGCAGGAACAGGTTCCACAGGCCTTGCGCGCGCGCCTTCGTCTTCAGCCCCTCGATCAGCTGCAGCGGCGTCCAGCGCTTGCCGGCGCGGGTGTTGGCCTCGATCTCCTCGTTGAAGGCGGCCTCGGCCGGGAAGATGTGCTGGTCCATGAAACCAGCCACCCGGGCCTGCAGGTCCTGGGTGCGCGGGGAGTAGCTGAAGTCCATGCTGGGGTCTCCGGGGGGTGATCAGGTGCCGTGCCGGGCCATGCGCCAGCCCATCTCGGCCAGCGGCCGCGCGCCGGCGCCGGCCTGGCGCGCCTGCGCGCTCGACGCGGTGCCGTCTTCGACCCGCTTCGCGATGCCTTGCAGGATGCCGGCCATGCGGAACAGGTTGTAGGCCATGTAGAAGTTCCAGTCGGCTATCACCGCCTGCGGGTCGGCGCGGCCGGTGCGCTCGCAGTAGCGGCGCACGTAGGCCGCTTCGTCGGGGATGCCGAGCGCGGCCAGGTCGAGCCCGCCGATGCCGCGGAACGCGCCGGGCGGGATGTGCCACGACATGCAGTGGTAGCTGAAATCGGCCAGCGGGTGGCCGAGCGTCGACAGCTCCCAGTCGAGCACGGCCAGCACGCGCGGCTCGCTCGGGTGGAACACCAGGTTGTCGAGCCGGTAGTCGCCGTGCACCACCGACACCTGCGATTCGTCGCGCGCGCTGGCCGGCATGTGGGCCGGCAGCCAGCGCGCAAGCTCGTCCATCGCGTCGATCGGCTGCGTGATCGAGGCCTGGTACTGCTTGCTCCAGCGCGCGATCTGGCGCTCGAAGTAGTTGCCCGGCTTGCCGTAGTCGCCCAGGCCCGCGGCCGCGACGTCGACCTGGTGCAGCGCCGCCATCACGCGGTTCATCTCGTCGTAGAGGCGGCCGCGCTCGGCCGCATCGAAGCCGGGCAGCGACTGCTCCCACAGCACGCGGCCCTGCACGAACTCCATGATGTAGAACGCGCGGCCGATCACCGATTCGTCCTCGCACAGCAGCAGCATCTCGGGCACCGGCACGGCGCTGCCGTGCAGCGCGCGCATCACGCGGAACTCGCGCTCGATCGCATGCGCCGACGGCAGCAGCTTCGCGGCCGGGCCGGGCTTGGTGCGCATCACGTACGAGCGCGATGGCGTCACCAGCTTGTAGGTCGGGTTCGATTGGCCGCCCTTGAACTGCTCGACCTGCAGCGGCCCGGCGAAGCCCGGCAGCGCGACCTGCAGCCAGGCCTGCAGCGCGCCCGCGTCGAAGGCGTGCGAGTCGGCGACGGGTTTGGTTCCGGTGTAGGCGTCCATGCGGTCCAGTCAGCCTTCGCAAGTCAGCGTTCGGAGATCGCCAGCAGCTTGTCCTTCGACAGCACCACCAGCCGCGTCGGCTCGATGCGCACCGCACCGTCGCGCTCGAAGCCCTTCAGCTCCTGGTTGACCCGCTGGCGCGAAGCACCGAGCAGCTGCGCCAGGTCTTCCTGCGCGAGCTGCAGGCCGATGCGGATCTCCTGGCCCTGCTCGATGCCGTAGCTGCGCGACAGCAGCAGGATCTGCTTGGCCAGCCGCGCCGCGAGCGGCATCGTGTTGAGGTCTTCGACCACGTCGAACATCAGGCGCAGCCGGCGGCAGTTCAGCTTCAGCAGCGCTTCGTAGAGTTCGGTGTGCTGCGACAGCAGCTCGCGGAAATCGGCCTTGCGCACCACCAGCAGCGTGGTCGCGCCATGGGCGTTCGCATCGTGCGTGCGCGGCAGGCCGTCGAACAGCGAGATGTCGCCGAACCACAGGCCGGGCTCCACGTAGGTCAGCGTGATCTGCTTGCCGGACAGCGAGACCGAGCTGACCCGCACCGCGCCCTTCGCGACGCCGCACCATTCGTCGGCCGCTTCGCCGCGTGACGACAGCAGGGCGCCGTCGTGCACGCGGCGCACGACGGCCCGCGAGAGGATGGCATTGCGCAATGGCTGCGAGAGTTTGGAGAACCACGAACCCGATTCGATGTTGGCCTGCTCATCGATTGTAAGAACGGGGGTATTCATGTTTTGTCTCTGACGTGACAGGGTGCGACCTCATTGTCCATGAAGGCGATTGCTGAAAGAGTGCGCGAATTCCCTTCACGAGGAGAGCGCGCATGGGCGATCGAGTGCTGGACATTCCGAGCCGCGAGGGCCGCGTCAGCGATGCCGAATGGCAGACCCGCGTGGACCTCGCCGCGGCGTATCGGCTGGTGGCGCATTTCAAGTGGGACGACTTGGTGTTTACCCACATCACCGCGCGCGTGCCGGGCGAGGATGACCGCTTCCTGATCAACCCGTACGGGCTGATGTTCGACGAGATCACCGCGTCGAGCCTGGTGAAGATCGACCTGCAGGGCAACAAGCTCGACGACACGCCGTTCCCGGTGAACCCTGCGGGCTTCACGATCCACAGCGCGATCCATTCGGCGCGCCACGATGCGCAATGCGTGCTGCACACGCACACGCTGAACGGCCTGGCGGTGTCGGCGCAGAAGGGCGGCGTGCTGCCGTTGTCGCAGCAGTCGATCTTCATCCTGTCGAGCCTGGCGTACCACGACTACGAAGGCGTCGCGCTGCGCGACGACGAGAAGCCGCGGCTGGTGAAGGACCTCGGCCGCGCGACCTACCTGATGCTGCGCAACCACGGGCTGCTGACGGTCGGGCCGACGGTGGCCGATGCGGTGCTGGCGATGTACTTCTTCGAGACGGTGTGCACGATCCAGGTCCGTGCGATGGCGGGTGGTGCGCCGCTGATCCACATCGATCCGCAGATCATCCAGACCGCGGCGGAACAGGCGAGGGTGGCGACGCGGGGGATGGGGGCGGGGGCGTTGACGTGGCCGGGGTTGCTGCGGCGGCTGGATCGGATCGATGGGGGGTATCGGACGTAGGTTGCTGTCGTTCTTGTGGTGGCGCGAAAGGCGCGTGGGGCGAGGCCGTGGCGCGCCGGACGCGCCTTCGGGCAGCGCTCCGCTCCTTCGGGTGTGACAAGCGAACAAATGGGGTTGAATCCCGGATTGGCATCCGGATTACAGGCGCATGTACTGCGCCAGCAGCTTCTCCATCGTCGTCATCGTCTCGCGCTCGTGCAGCCATTGCGTGGGCGCGAGGTTGACGGCACGCACGATCTGGTCGTTCGCGCCGACGTCGATCACGTTGATGCAGGCCGGTGCCTGTTCGAGCCGGCCGAAGAAGGCGCGCTCGCCGGCCAGCACGCGCGACAGCAGCGCTCGGTTCACGCCGCCGTGCATCACCATCAGCAGGCATTGCCAGTCGTCGCGCGCGAGCAGCGCATCAAAGGCCGGCAACACGCGGTCGAGCAGTTCGCCGACCGATTCGCCGCCGAGAAAGCGCTGCGACTGGACGTTCGGGCCGGTGCGGAACGCGCCGAGGAAGGCGGCTTCGATCTCGTGCTTCGGGATGTCGGCCAGGCGGCCGGGACGGATCTCTTCGAGCGCGGGCTCGTGCAGCACCTGCAAGGCCGGCTGCGCAGCGGCGGCCAGCACGCGCGTCGCGGTTTCGACGGTGCGCGGCAATCCGCTGGCCAGCACGCTGTCGAATTGCACGCCGCATTGCGCGAACAGGCGACCCGCCGCATCGGCCTGGTCGCGGCCGACGGCATTCAGCGGCACCGTGTCCGGCGGCACCGCGCTGCCGTCTTCCCTGAAGTAGTCGACGGAGCCGTGTCGCATCAGATAGATGCGTCGACGCCGCGGCAACGCGCGGCTCATGCCGCCCCCGCGCTACTCGAAGCGCGGCGTGCGCTTGTCCAGGAAGGCCTGCAGGCCTTCGCCGCCGTTGCGATGAAAGAAGTTCTCAAGGAAGTGATCCCGCTCCGATGCCATCTGCTGCGAGAGGCTGCGCTCGGGCCATGCATTGACCAGCTCCTTCACGCTGGCGACCGCGTTCGGCGCCAGGTGCGACAGCCGTTCGGCCACCGCCAGAGCTTGGGTCAGCGCCTGGCCACTGTCTGTCACCCAATTGACAAGGCCCAAGGCTTGCAGTTGCGCCGCGCCCATCGGCTCGGACAGCCACAGCATCTGCAGCACCACCGCGCGCGGCAGGCGCTGCATCAATTGCCAGGTCGAGCCGCCGTCGGGCGACAGGCCGATGCGGCCGTAGGACATCACGAAGCGCGCATCCTCGGCCGCGACGATCAGGTCGCAGGCCAATGCGAGCGAAAAACCACCGCCGGCGGCCGCGCCTTCGACCGCCGCGATCACCGGCTTCGGGAACACGCGCAACACCTCGACGAACTCGTGGAAGCGCTCCAGCATCTCGCGCTGCACCTCGCGCGGCGCCTCGCGGCTCGCGAGCAGCCGCTGCAGGTTGCCGCCGGCGCAGAAATGCTCGCCATCGCCGCGCAGCACGACGCAATGCACGTCGGGATCCGACTCGGCCACGCCCAGCGATTCGATGCCGGCGGTGAAGACCTGTTCGGAGAGCGTGTTGCGCGAAGCCGGGTCGCTGATCGTCAGCACCAGGGCGCCGTCACGTCGTTCGGCACGCAATTCAGAAGGCATGGCCATCCCATTCGTCAGACAGCGCCAGGCGCATGGCGCGCGATTGTGGCATGGGGTGCCGGACGCTCCGTTCCGGGCCCGTTTCTGCCCGTTATTGCGGAGATCGCCGCAGGAACGTTCATGCTAGAGTCAAAACGATCAATCAACTGCTCAGCCGAATGCAGAGATTCTCGAACTTGCTCGCGATCAGTCTCGCTTTGGGCCTCCTGCCCATGGGCCGAGCGACCGCGATGGGGTTCGGCAACACGCTCGGCGCCACCACGCTGGGCCACCCGCTCAATTTCGGCGTGATGCTGCGGCTGGAGCCCGACGAGCGCATCGAGGCCTCCTGCATCAAGGCCGATGTGTCGATCGGCGACCGCCCGCTGTCCTCGCTGTCGGTGCAGGTCCGCATCGAAGGCCGGCCCGGCAGCGCCGACCGCCGGCTGCGTGTCACCACCACCGTGCCGGTCGACGAGCCGGTGGTGGCCATTGCATTGAATGTCGGATGTCCGACGCGGCTGTCGCGCAATTACATGGTGTTTGCCGATCCGCCGTCGGCCAGCGCGGCAGCACCGGCCCATGCGCTGCCGGACATCGCCGATTCACCCGATCTCTCGGCCTCGCCGCTGGCCAGCGTGATCTCGCCGCAGGGCGAGCCGCCGGTGCGTTCGACCTTGCCGCGCGTCGCCCCGGGCGCGGCGGCGCAACGCCCGCGCGCCGCGGCCAGCGAAACGCCGGCGACACGCCCCGCCGCGACAGCCGGCGCGGCCAGGAAGGCCGCGCGCTCGCAGAAGCCGGCCGCCGAGCCCGTGCGTCCGAAGGGACCGACGCTGCAACTCGATCCGGTCGAGACCGATGCGCTGATCTCGCCGTCGCTGCGCATGAGCTCCCAGCTGACGCCGCTGGCCGAGGCCGCACAGGCGGCCGGCTCGTCGCCGTACCGCTTCATCGACCCCGAACTGGTCGAGCGCCTGCAGGCGCAGGATCGCCTGAAGGCGCTCGAAGCCTCGATGAGCCAGCTGCGCGCCGAAGGCGTGGCGCGCCAGCAGTCGATCGCCGACCTGCAGGCGAAGGTGCAGCAGGCCCAGTCGGCGCGCTACGCGAACCCGCTGGTCTATGCGCTGGCGGTGCTGTGCGCGCTGCTCGCCGCCGGCCTCGGCTTCCTGGTGTGGCAGCGCTGGCGCGAGCGCCAGGCTGCCGCCTGGTGGGTCGAGCCGCCGGCACCGGGATCCGCCGCGGCCCCGGCCGCCACGCCGGCCGACCCACCGCGCACCATTCCGGCGGCGATGTCGCCCGAGCCGTTCGCCGGCGGCGCGGTGCTGGTCGACACGCCGCCGCCGGTGCGCAAGCGGCCCGCCGCGCCGGCGCCGCTGTCGCCGATGTCCGACGTCACGCTGACGCCGCGCGCGGTCGCCGCGATGCAGGCCACGCTGTCGAGGGCGACCGAGCCCGGCACCGACATCGACCCCGATGCGCTGGAACCGCACCGGCCGATGTCGGCCGAAGAACTGATCGACCTCGACCAGCAGGTCGAGTTCTTCGTCGTGCTGGGCCAGGACGACGCCGCGGTCGACCTGCTGATGGGCCATGTGCGCAGCACCGGCGGCGTCAGCCCGCTGCCGTACCTGAAGCTGATGGAGATCTACCGCCGCCGCGACGAGCGCGATCCGTACGACCGCATCCGCGAGCGCTTCAACCGCCGCTTCAACGCCTATGCGGTCGAATGGGACGAAAACGATCCGTCGAAGGAGCGCGACCTCGAAGAAGGCTTCCCCGACGTGCTGGCCCGCGTGCAATCGCTGTGGTCGGCGCCGGGCGAGGCGATGGCCGCGCTCGACGGCGCGCTGTTCCGGCGCAACCAGGGCCCGCCGTTCGACGTGCCGGCGTACCGCGACCTGCTGTTCCTGTACGGCATCGCGCGCGACCTGGCCGAACGCGACGTGCGCCCCGAAGGCGTCGACCTGCTGCTGCCCATCGAATCGGTGGGCATCACGCTGGACCTGTCGGCGACCGGCGATTCGCCCGCCCCGCGGCCCGATGCCGCCGTGATGCCGCCGCCGGATGGCCCGACGCCGTCGCTCCCGCAGGTCGAGCGGCTGTCGCTCGACCTCGACATCTCGACCGATCCGGCGCGGCTGTCGGGGCCCACCGCGGCGCCGAACGACGCCGGCGACTCGCGCCCCGGCCTCGATTTCGACCTCAGCGAACTGAGCGAACTCGACACCACCCGCAAACCGAAGGCGAGCGGCTCGCGCTGAACCCAGCCGGGCTACAGCTTCGCCAAGCGCTCCAGGGCAAGCTCCAGCGTCTCGTCCTTCTTCGCGAAGCAGAAGCGCGCGAGCTTCTGCTCGAAACCGCCGGCATAGAACACCGACACCGGGATCGCCGCGACGCCGATCTCGCTGGTCAGCCAGCGGCAGAAGCCTTCCTCGCCGAGCTCGCTGACCGCCGAATAGTCGACGCTCTGGAAATAGCTGCCCGCGCTCGGCAGCAGCTTCAGCCGCGTCGTCGCCAGGCCCGCGCGGAACAGGTCGCGCTTGCGCTGGTAGAACGCCGGCAGGTCGAGGTAGGGCGCCGGGTCGGCCATGTACGCGGCCAGCCCGTGCTGCACCGGCGTGTTGACGGTGAACACGTTGAACTGGTGCACCTTGCGGAACTCGGCCGTCAGCGGCGCCGGCGCCGCGACGTAGCCGACCTTCCAGCCGGTCACGTGGTAGGTCTTGCCGAAGCTCGAGACGATGAAGCCCCGCGCAGCCAGCTCGGGGTGGCGCGCGATGCTTTCATGCCGCTGTCCGTCGAACACCATGTGCTCGTAGACCTCGTCGGCGATCACGAACACGTCGGTCGGGCGCAGCAGCTCGGCCAGCTGCTGCATCTCGGCCGCGCTCCAGACGGTCGCGCTCGGGTTGTGCGGCGTGTTGACGATGATCGCGCGGGTGCGCGGCGTGAGCGCGGCGCGGATGCGTTCGAAATCGGGCCGGAACGTCCGCGGCGTCAACGGCACGTGAACCGCGGTGCCGCCGGCCAGCACGATGTTCGGCTCGTAGCTGTCGTAGCACGGGTCGAGCACGATCACCTCGTCGCCGGGGTGCACGATCGCGAGGATCGCGGTGATGATGGCCTGCGTCGCGCCGGCGGTGATGGTCACTTCGGTGCCGGGGTCGCAGGCGTGGCCGTACAGCGTGGCGATCTTCGCGGCCACCGCCTCGCGCAGCGCCGGCACGCCGGCCATCGGCGGGTACTGGTTCAGGCCGCGCTTCATCGCGCCGGTCACCGCGTCGAGCAGCTTCGGGTCGCCGTCGAAATCGGGGAAGCCCTGGCCGAGGTTGACGGCGCCGTGCTGCTGCGCCAGCGCCGACATCACGGTGAAGATGGTCGTGCCGACCTGCGGCAGGCGGCTTTCGAGGGTGGGGGTTCGCATGGTGGGCTCGTGGCTCGAAACTGGCGAATCAGAGTTGGTAGTCGTGGCCGGTGTCGGCCGCATCGCCGCTCATCGCGCGGGTGACCAGTCCGCGGTTCAGGCGGTCGGACAGCATCTCGGCGAACGCGTAGACGAAGTTTCTCAGATAGGCCCCGCGCTTGAACGCGACGCGGGTGACGTTGGCGCCGAACAGGTGGCCGACCGGGCGCGACACCAGGTCGCCGTTCGGCGGGTCGTCGCGCACCGCGATCTCGGCCAGCACGCCGATGCCCATGCCCAGGCGCACGTAGGTCTTGATGACGTCGGCGTCGATCGCCTCCAGCACGATGTTCGGCTTCAGCCGCCGCGCCGCGAAAGCCTGGTCGACCCGCGTGCGGCCGCTGAACGACGGGTGGTACGACACCAGCGGCTGCTGCGCCAGGTCTTCGAGCGTGATGCGTTCGAGCTGCGCGAGCGGGTGGCCGGCCGGCATCACCAGCGCGTGCTGCCATTCGTAGCAGGGCAGGCTGACGAGTTCGTCGTGCTCGGCGAGCGCCTCGGTCGCGATGCCGATGTCGGCCACTTCCTCGATCACCATCTGCGCCACCTGCGCCGGCGCGCCCTGGTGCAGGCTGATGTTGACCTTCGGGAAGCGCTTGCGCAGCTGCGACACCGGCTCCGGCAGGAAGTAGCGGGCCTGCGTGTGCGTGGTCGCGATCGACAGCGTGCCGGCGTCCTGCTTCGAGAACTCTTCGCCGATGCGCTTCAGGTTGCCGACCTCGCGCATGATCACCTCGATCGACTTCAGCACCTCGGCGCCCGGCTCGGTGACGCGGCGCAGCCGCTTGCCGTGGCGCGCGAAGATGTCGACGCCGAGCTCGTCCTCGAGTTCGAGGATGGCCTTGGAGATGCCGGGCTGCGAGGTGAACAGCGCCTTGGCCGTCTCGGTCAGGTTCAGGTTGCGGCGCACGGCCTCCTGGACGAACCGGAATTGGTGCAGGTTCATATTCCGTTGCAATCTGTGGATTGCACGGATTAAATCACTTCGTGTCTGTGGAAGCGATGATCAGTCGGCCGGCGGCGTCGGCCATCGCGGCGATCACCGGATCGAGTTCGCCGACGGCGGGGTGCAGTTGCCAGCGCACGCCGGCATGCGTGGCCGACAGGTCGTCGAGCAGTTCCGGCAGGTCCTTGCGGACATGGCCGCCGGCGCCGAGGAACAGCGGGAGCACGTCGACCCGCGTGCAGCCTTGTGCGGCCAGTTGGCGGCCGGCCTCGCGCAGGTCGGGCGCCATGAACTCGAGGAAGGCGAGGGCGACCGGCACGCCGGGATGCGCCGCTCGCACGCGCTGGGCCACGTCCTCGAACGGCAGCGCCCAGCGCGGGTCGCGGGCGCCGTGCGCGAACAGCAGCAGGCCGCGGGTCATCGGTAGCGCACCAGCCAGCTGAAGGCCGCCAGCGACAGCAGCAGGTAGATCGCGCTCGGCGTCGCCGCGACGATCCATGGCGTCCAGTTCTGCAGCAGCCCCAGGTGCGCCGCGACGTTGTTCAGCAGCACGAAGCTGATGCCCAGCATGATCCCGCCGAACACTTTCAGGCTGACGCCGCCGGCGCGCGCGTGCAGGTAGGCGAAGGGCAGCGCCAGCGCCACCATCACCAGGCAGGCGAGCGGGTACAGCGCGCGTTTCCAGAACTGGATCTCGTGGCGCTGCGCCGTCTGCTCGTTGTCGGACAGGTGGGTGATGTAGCGGAACAGCTCCAGCGTCGACATCGAGCCCTCGGGCAGCACCGCGGCCGCCACCACGTTGGCCGGCAGCGTGCTCGGCCAGGTGTAGACCGGCATCTGCTGCGAGTTGACCAGCCCGCCGGTCGCGGCATCGCGCCAGTCGGTCAGGTTCACGTCCTGCAGCATCCAGTTGTCGTCGCTGCCGACCCGCCCGCGCGCCGCACTGATCCGGCGCAGCAGCCGGCCGCTGCCGTCGGATTCGAAGATGCGGATGTTCAGCAGCTCGCCGCCGGCCGCGGCGCTGCCGACGTTGACCGAATACGAGCGCTCGCCGTCCGGCGTCACGCGGTGGTCTTTCAGCCAGGCGCCGGTGACGCCGAGGCTGAATCCGCCCTTGTAGCGCGCCTGCAGCTGCGCGGCGCCGCGCTCGCTGAGCGGCGCGAGGTAGTCGCCGACCACGAAGGTCAGCACGCCGAAGGCCATGCCGAGGCCGGTCAGCAGGAACAGCGCGCGGCCCGGGCCGAGCCCGCCGGTGCGCAGCACGGTGAACTCGGACGACTGCGCGAGCCGCGACAGCGCATAGATGGTGCCGATCAGCACCGCGATCGGCGACAACTCGTACAGGTGCCCGGGCAGCTCGAGCAGCGAGTACACCGCCGCGTGCAGCGCGGTGTAGGTCTTCGTGATGTCGGCCAGCTCGTCGACGAAGTCGATGAAAAAAAACAGCGACAGGAAGGCCACCGCGACGAAGGCCACCGACGAGACGATGTCGGCATAGAGCAGCCGGCGCACGGTTTTCATCGGAGACTCATTTCTTGCAGGCCTCCTGCATGCGCTGCTTCAGACCACCCTTGCCGCCGCTCTTGCCGCCGCTCTTGCCGCTGTCATCGGCGCCGTGGCCGGTGTGCCGACGCAGGCTCCAGTGGGTGCCGTTGTCGCGCCACCAGAGCAGCGCGATCGCCAGCAGCAGCACGCCGCCGTGCATCGTGACCAGGATCGCGCCCATGCCGGCCTTGCCGCCGGCCACCCAGGCCTGCGACAGGTTGATCAGGTTGTAGTAGACGACGAAGCTCAGCAGCGCGAACAGCAGGTTCCAGTTGCTGGCGCGCCGCGGCTGCGTGGCCGACAGCCCGATCGCCAGCAGCAGCAGGTTGGCCGCGCCGAGCGTCAGGCCGAGCCGCCAGGTGAGCTCGCCCTGCGCGGCCGGCGTCGGCTCGCTCATCAGGTCGATGGTGGGACGCGCCTTCGGCGGCGGCGCGTCCGCGCTGCTCAGCACGCGGTCGCCGGCCTGCACCTTGTAGGTCTCGAAGCGCGCCAGCGTCTTGTCGCCGCTGCGCAGGTTCTGCTCGTTCTGCTGGCCGCTGTCGAGCACCAGGAAGCGGTCGTCGTCGGTGTTCTCGATGTGCCCGCTGCGCGCCGACGTGACCGATTCCTTGTCGGCCTGCGCGGTCAGGATGAAGACGTTGCGGCCGGTGCGGCCGTCTTCGCTGTCGCGCTCGATGAAGAAGGTGCGGCGACCGTCGCGCGACGACTGGAACTGGCCCGGCGTGACACGCGACAGGTCGGAGCGCCGCTCGAAGCGCTCGCGCAGCTCGGCGCTGCGCGCGTTCATCCACGGCCACACGAAGAGCGCGAGCAGCGCCACCACCAGCAGCACCGGCCAGCTGACGCGCAGCACCGGCCGCACGAAGCGCGACAGGCCGATGCCGCTGGCGAACCAGATCGCCATCTCGCTGTCGCGGTACATGCGGGTGATGGTGGAGACGGTGGCGATGAACAGCGACAGGCTCAGCATCGTCGGCAGCTGGGCGAGCGCCACGTAGCCGAGCAGCAGCACCACATCCTGCGGGGCGACGCGGCCCAGCGCGGCCTGGCCCAGCGTGCGGATCAGCATCATCGTCAGCACGATGGTGAGGATCACCACCAGCGTGGCGCCGAATGTGCGGGCGAGGTCTCGCCGCAGGGAGGAATCGAATAACATCGTTGGATTCTGGACTGGCTCGCATTATGGACTTCAAGCATCAGGTTTCTTCTTCCGGCAGCCTGGCTGCCCTGCAGGCCGACGCACTGCTCGTCATCGTCGATGCCTCCGCCGGCGGCAACACCGTCGACTCGGCGCTCGACGCGAAGCTCGCGGCCCCGATCAACGAAGCGATCGCCCAGGGCGACTTCGCACTGAAGGCCGGGCGCGCGCTGTACCTGCACCGCGTGGCCGGCGTCAAGGCGCCCCGCGTGGTGGTGGCCGCGGCTGCGTCCAGCACCGCGAAGGCCTTCAAGACCGCGGTCGCGAACGGGCTGGCCCAGCTGAAGGGCGGCGGCGCGAAGCACGTGGCCGTCGCGCTGGCCTCGGCCGGCGACCTCGGCGCCGCGCACGCACAGGCGCTGGTCGCCGCGGCCGGCGATGCCACCTACCTGTACCGCCACACCAAGCCCAGCGCCCCGGCCGCATCGCCCATCGCGAAGCTCACGCTGGTGTGCGACAAGGCGCAGGCCAAGGCGGTGCAATCGGGCCTGGCGGTCGGCGAGGCGATCGGTGCCGGCGTCGAACTGGCGCGCGAATGCGCCAACCGGCCGGGCAACCACTGCACGCCCACCTTCCTCGCCGAGCAGGCGAAGAAGCTCGCGAAGGACCATGGCCTGAAGGTCGAGGTGCTGGACCGCAAGGCGGTCGAGAAGCTCGGCATGGGCTCGTTCCTCGCGGTCGCCCAGGGCTCCGACGAGCCGCTGCGCTTCATCATCGCGCGCTACGAAGGTGCGGCCAAGACGCAGGCGCCGATCGTGCTGGTCGGCAAAGGCATCACCTTCGACACCGGCGGCATCTCGATCAAGCCGGCCGCCGAGATGGACGAGATGAAGTACGACATGGGCGGCGCCGCGAGCGTGCTCGGCACGCTGCGCGCGGTGGCCGAACTGAAGCCGAAGCTGAACCTGATCGGCATCATCCCGTCGTGCGAGAACATGCCGAGCGGCCGGGCGGTGAAGCCGGGCGACGTCGTCACCAGCATGTCGGGCCAGACGATCGAGATCCTGAACACCGACGCCGAAGGCCGGCTGATCCTGTGCGATGCGCTGACCTACGCCGAGCGCTTCAAGCCGGCGGTGGTGGTCGACATCGCGACGCTGACCGGTGCCTGCGTGATCGCGCTCGGCCACCACAACTCGGGCCTGTTCACTGCCGACGACGCGCTGGCAGCCGACCTGCTCGCGGCCGGCCAGAGCGCGCTCGACCCGGCCTGGCGCATGCCGCTGGACGAGGAGTACGACGACGCGCTGAAGAGCAACTTCGCCGACATGGGCAACGTCGGCCCGCGCGCCGGCGGCGCGATCACCGCGGCGATGTTCCTGCGCCGCTTTACCGCCAAGTACCGCTGGGCCCACCTCGACATCGCCGGCACCGCCTGGAAGTCGGGCGCGGCCAAGGGCGCGACCGGCCGGCCGGTGCCGCTGCTGACGCAGTTCGTGCTGTCGCAGGCCAAGTAACACCAGCCAGGCGATGACAGAGGTCAGCTTCCACTTCAACGTGCCGGATCGGCTGTCGTACGCGTGCAGGTTGCTGCGCAAGGCGACTCGCCGCGGTGCACGGGTGGTGGTCGCAGGCCCCGCGCCGGTGCTTGGGCGCCTCGACAAGCAGCTGTGGGTGTTCGAGCCGACCGATTTCGTGCCCCATGTGCATGCACGCGCCGGCCAGCCGATCGCGCCGCGGCTCGCGCCGACGCCGGTGTGGCTGGTCGAGCGCCTGGCCGATGCACCGCACCATGACGTGCTGCTGAACCTCGGTGAAGAAACTGCCGAGGGCTTCGAGAGCTTTGCGCGCGTGATCGAGCTGGTCTCGCGCGACGGCGACGACCGCCCGTCGGGCCGCGCGCGCTGGAAGCACTACGCCGACCGCGGCTACCCGATCGTCCGGCACGACGTGGCGCAGGAGGGCGAATGAAGCGGGCCGAGCGCCGGGCCGTTCCCAAGGCGGCCCGCATCCCCTCGGGGGATCGGGTCATGTACTCGTGGACCGAGGGGCTGTCATGAGCACCACCCCGCGCCAGCAGCCGCACCGCCTGCCGGTGCTGACCGAGGTCGTGCCGAGCGCCCGCAGCGCGCCGCCGCCGGTCGCCGAGGTGGTCGAGCCGCCGCCGCCGCGCGCACCTGTCGCACCGGCGCCGATGGCGCCACCGGCGTTCGCAGCCACCGCGCCGTCGGCCCTGTCGCCGCTGCCGCCTCCGCCGGCCCCGCGTGCCGCGACCCACACGGCGGCCCCGACGGCCGCCCCGGCAGCGGCACCGGTCGCGCCCCCGCTCAGCGAAGAAGCCATCGTGCAACGCGTGCTGACCGACGTGCAGCGCCAGCTCGACCTCGTCTTCGAATACAAGCTGCGCGAGCTGCTGACGCCGGCGCTCGCGCGCATCGCCGATTCGCTGATCCGCGACACCCGCAACGAGCTCGCGACGACGCTGCGCGAGGTGGTCACCCGCGCGGTCGCGCAGGAACTGCATCGCAACCGCGGCCGTTGATGTCGGGCGTGCCGTTGCCTGCTCCGCGGCAAGGCCCTAGTTGGAAACCCTATCAACGCGGCCCGGTTCTTGCTCGTTGAGTCGCCATGCCCAGCGAGCCCAACCCCCTGTCCCTGCTGAGGACATCGCGCAACGAGCCCCGAGGATTCCCGCAATGGAGGCGGTTTTTTTTGGGGTAACGTTGCGCCCGCTGAGGCTGACTCCTCACTCGTTATTCCAGTCTTTTTCAAACCCCGGAGGTTTTTGAATGCAATACAAACTCAATGTCCTGGTCGCCGCCGCCGTGACCCTGTTCGCCGGTGCGGTGTCCGCCCAGGAAGTCGTGAAGATCGGTCACGTCGCCCCGACCAGCGGCGGCATTGCCCACCTCGGCAAGGACAACGAGAACGGCGCGCGCATGGCCATCGACGAACTGAACGCCAAGGGCGTGACGATCGGCGGCAAGAAGGTCAAGCTCGAGCTGCAGGCTGAAGACGATGCCGGCGATCCGAAGCAAGGCACCGCGGTCGCCCAGAAGCTGGTCGACTCCAAGGTCAACGGCGTGATCGGCCACCTGAACTCGGGCACGTCGATCCCGGCCTCCAAGGTCTACAGCGACGCCGGCATCCCGCAGATCAGCCCGTCGGCCACCAACCCCAAGTTCACCCGCAACGGCTACAAGACCACGTTCCGCGTGGTGGCTGACGACGTGCACCTGGGTGGCACGCTGGGCCGCTATGCCGTCAAGGAACTGAAGGGCAAGTCGATCGCCGTCATCGACGACCGCACCGCCTACGGCCAGGGCGTCGCCGACGAATTCGAAAAGGGCGTCAAGGGCGCGGGCGGCACGACCGTCTCGCACCAGTTCACGACCGACAAGGCGACCGACTTCACCGCGATCCTGACCCAGATCAAGTCGAAGAAGCCGGACGTCGTGTTCTACGGCGGCATGGACGCCGTGGCCGGCCCGATGATCCGCCAGATGAAGCAACTGGGCATCGACGCCAAGTTCATGGGCGGCGACGGCATCTGCTCGGGCGAACTGCCGAAGCTGGCCGCCGGCGCGATGGGCGACGGCCAGGTGGTCTGCGCCGAAGCCGGTGGTGTCGAAGGCACGCAGAAGGTCGGCATGGACAAGTTCCGTGACGACTACAAGAAGAAGTTCGGCACCGAGGTGCAGATCTATTCGCCGTACGTCTACGACGCTGTCAACGTGATGGTCGCCGCGATGGTCAAGGCCGGCTCCGCCGACCCGGCCAAGTACCTGCCGGTGCTGGCCAAGACCGACGGCTACAAGGGCGTGACGGGCACGATCTCGTTCGACGAGAAGGGCGACGTCAAGAACGGCGCGCTGACGCTGTACACCTACAAGGGTGAAAAGCGCGAGCAGATCGCCGTCGTGCGCTGATCGGTCTTCCGTTCATTGCCAGACGTTCGATCGTCAGAGAAGGGACGCCGCGAGGCGTCCCTTTTTTTTACACCGGCGCGTCCGGCGGTGCCATTGCGGACCTCAGGAATTTCAGATCGCGAAGCCTTCGATGAGCAAATGTGGAACGGCAGCGAAGTGCTTGACGTTGCCAGTCAACACGGGTTGTCCGTGCTCCAGCGCTGTTGCGGCAATCAATGCGTCCCCCATCTGCAACCCATGGCTGAGGACCAGTGATTCCATCAGAGCGGTTGCACGTCGCGTGATCGGTTCGGTGATGGGAAGGATGGTGGCTTGGCGATGCACATCGGTGTCGACCAGCATGGTCAGGGCTGGTTGCGCGAGCCATCCCGGTTGTAGCGCGGAGCGCGCAGCTGGCGAACATGTTCTTCGACGTCTTGCATGTCCTGACGGTCGCGCCAGATCCCGAATGCCGGGTCGTCGGTGACGAACCCATCCTCGGGCGCGGTCGTGTGGGTCGCCTCCTCGATGCGGACGGTCACCGTGGCGTGCACCGGCTGGGTGAGCCGGGCTCTCCACTCTGCGGGGAGATCGGCAACAGGCACATGTTCGATCACGATGGCGTTCATTCGGGTCTTCCTCTCGCAGCGCCGCGGGCCTGGGTGAGCCGGCAGTGGCGTCGAAGATAGCATGCCTGCCCCCTCCGGACGAGGCGGCCCTCGCAGCTCAGGGCTATGCTGCAAGTCCCACTCCCGGAGGAATCCCCGATGAAGAAAAAGGCCCCGACCCCCGCGCGCAGCGCCAAGGAACGCCAGCGCGCGCCGCTGGTCACGCCGACCGACCTGAAGGCGGGCGCCACACGCGACATCGCCGCCGCGATGAACGGCATCCTGGCCGACGTGTTCGCGCTGTACCTGAAGACCAAGAACTTCCACTGGCACATGAGCGGGCCGCACTTCCGCGACTACCACGTGATGCTCGACGAGCAGGCCGACCAGCTCTACGCGATGACCGACCCGATCGCCGAACGCGTGCGCAAGGTCGGCGGCACCACGCTGCGCTCGATCGGCCACATCGCGCGCTCGCAGCGCATCCTCGACAACGATGCCGACTACGTCGAGCCGTCGGACATGCTGGCCGAGCTGCGCGAGGACAACAAGACGCTGGTCGCCGCGCTGCGCCAGGCCCACAACGTCTGCGACGAACACGACGACATCGCGACCGCCAGCCTGATCGAGGTCTGGATCGACGAGAGCGAGCGCCGCACGTGGTTCCTGTTCGAGGCCGGCCGCTCGGGCGACAGCGGCGGGCACTGACGCGCGCGCAGCCCGCGGCCGATCGCGGCACGCTTCGTGCAACATCCGGGGCCATGAGCATCCCCAGCGCCCCCGTCCACGCCGAGCCGCCGCCGGTCCAGCGCCACACGCCGTTCGAAGACGCGCAGGCGATCTTCACCGGCACGCTGTTCGTCTCGCTGGCGCTGATCCTGTTCGCGCAGGCCGGGCTGCTCACCGGCGGCACCGCCGGCGTGGCCTTCGTGCTGCACTACGCGACCGGCATCGGCCTGGGCAAGCTGTTCTTCGCGATCAACCTGCCGTTCTACTGGTTCGCGTGGCGGCGCATGGGCCGCGAGTTCACGCTGAAGACCTTCGTCGCGATCACGCTGCTGTCGCTGATGACGGAATGGTCGCCGCAGCTGTTCGCGATCGAGCGGCTGCACCCGGCGTACGCGGCAGTGCTGGGCGGGCTGCTGCTCGGTTCGGGTTGCCTGTTCCTGGCCCGACACCGCGCCAGCCTGGGCGGCGCCACCATCGTGTCGCTGTACCTGCAGCAATCGCGCGGCTGGCGGGCGGGCAAGGTGCAGATGGTCGTCGACTGCAGCGTCGTGCTGCTCGCGCTGACGGTGGTCGACCCGGCGCGGGTCGCGTGGTCGGTGCTTGCGGCCGTCGTGATGAACCTGTTCATCGCGGTCAACCACAAGCCGGGGCGCTACGCGGTCCTCTGACCGACCTCCGGTCAGCGGTGCGTCTCGCGGTCGAGCCCGCGGTCGGGCGACTCGAAATGCTGCTGCTGGCCCGGCTGCGGCTCCACCAGCTCCTCGATGATCAGCCGCCCGAACTTCTGCGCCCGCACCGCGTTGTGCTGGACGGCCACCTGCGTGATCAGCTCCTCGTGGTCGCTCTTCGGCCACAGCACGACCACGTAGCCGTGCCCCTGCTCGGCGAGCGCGAGGTGGGTCTTCAGCAGGTTCATGTCCTGGCCGATCGAGGCCAGCGGCCCGGCATGGTCGATGTTGGTCTGCATCTGCCGTCTCATCTGCTGCGGCGAGAACACCAGCAGCTCGCTTTCCTGGAAGCCGGCGTCGAGCAGCGCATTCAGCGCGCCCTGCAGGTCGTCGGCCTGCCGGAAGGCGATGAAGATCTTGTTCTCCGGCGGCAACACGCCGTCGCTGCGGATCGGGTTCTCGACGGCGTTCGGGATGTCCTTGTGGATGGTCGGGCTCATTGGAATACCTCCGTGCTGCGCATTGCGATAGGTGACCTGGGGGCGGCCCGTCTCATGGCACCTCCACAGGGTCGGGCACCGCGACGGCGGCGGCGGGCGAGGGAACACGGGGAGCGGACGGTGCCGGCCTGGCAGGCCCGGGGAAGTCGTCGACGCGGATCACCTTCGCGGCGGCGCGCAGGTAGGCGAGCGCCGCGCCGGGATTGCGCGAATGGCTGGCCACGTCTTCCAGCGAAGGGTTGTGGCGCAGCGCCTGGTTCAGTTGCGCGGCCTCGTCGCCGAGGGCGCGCGCCTGGTCGAGCGCGTCCTTCAGGTCGCGCAGGCCGCCGGAGCGCGGCGTGCCGACGTCGATGCACAGGCGTGCCAGCACCGCCGGCTCGTCGCGCAGCGATTCGGCCAGCGCCACCAGGTCGTGGTCGCGCAGCGGCGCCAGGTGCCGCGTGCCGCTCAGCAGCAGCGGCGCCAGCATGCGCAGCGCGCCCGACGGCAGGTTGGCGTACAGGTCGCGCAGCGTCGCGGCCGCCTGGTCGAGCTGCACGCGGATCGCGGCGCGCGCAATCGGCAGCAGCGCCGGGTCGGCCTCCTGCTCGTAGCGCCAGACGCTGGCCGACGCGAGGTACAGGTTCGACAGCACGTCGCCCAGCCGCGCCGACAGCAGTTCCATGCGCTTCAGCTTGCCGCCGAGCAGCCCCATCGCCAGGTCGGCGGTCAACGCGTACTTGGCCGACACCCGGGCGATCAGCTGCGCTTCCTTCTGCAGGCCCTTCGGCACGCGGCCCTGCAGCGGGGCCCCGGTCAGGCTCGACCACAGGTTGCGAAGCACATGCCGGCCGTGGGCCAGCAGCGCGGCGCCCAGCGCCTGGGCGTCATCGGCCTGCACCGCGGCCATCTCGTCCAGCACATGCGGGTGGCAACGCACGGCGCCCTGGCCGAAGATGATCAGCGAGCGCGTCAGGATGTTGGCGCCTTCCACCGTGATCGCGATCGGCGCCTGCCGGTACGCGGCGCCCAGCAGGTTGCTCGGGCCGGAGATGATGCCCTTGCCGCCAAGCACGTCCATGCCGTGCACCACCGCGCGCCGGCCGGCTTCCGTCAGGTGCACCTTCAGGATCGCGCTGGCGACGCTCGGACGCTGGCCGGCATCGAGCGCGGCGGCGGTGTAGCGGCGCGCGGCGTCGGTGGCGTACAGGTCGGCGGCGGTGCGGGCCAGCAGTGCGGCGATGGCATGGAACTTCGCGATCGGCAGCCCGAACTGTTCGCGGATCTGGCCGTAGCCGTTCATCACGAACAGCGCGGTCTGCTGCATCGCGGCGCCCATGGCCGGCAGCGAGATCGCGCGGCCGGCGGCCAGGCATTCCATCAGCATGCGCCAGCCCTGGCCGACCTGCTGCTCGCCGCCGATCACCCAGTCCATCGGCACGAACACGTTCTCGCCGCGCACCGGGCCGTTCATGAAGGCGGAATCCATCGGTCGGTGGCGGCGCCCGATCTCCATGCCCGGTGTCGGCACCGGCAGCAGCGCGCAGGTGATGCCGAGCTCCTGTTCGCCGTCGGGCCGCGTCAGGTCGACCGCCTGGAAGGCCAGCCCGACCACCGTTGCCACCGGGGCGAGCGTGATGTAGCGCTTGTCGAAGGTGACGCTGAAGCCGCGCACGCGCCGGCCGTCGATCACGCGCTCGGTCAGCACGCCGCGGTCGGGGATCGACGCGGCGTCGGAGCCGGCATAGGGCGAGGTCAATCCGAAGCACGGCAGCTCGCGGCCGTCGGCCAGGCGTTCGAGGTAGTGGGCCTTCTGCGCGTCGGTCCCGTAGCGCAGCAGCAGCTCGGCCGGCCCGAGCGAGTTCGGCACCATCACCGTGACGGCCGCCGCCACGTTCACGCTCGCGATGCGCGCCACCACGGTGGCATGGGCATGGTGGCTGAAGCCGAGCCCGCCCTGTTCAGTCGGGATGATCATCCCGAAGAAGCGGTGCCGTCGCAGGTGCTGCCAGACCGCGGCGGGCAGGTCGCCTTCGGTGTCGATCGCGAACTCGTCGAGCATGCCGATCAGGTCGCGCACCGGACCGTCGAGGAAGGCGTGCTCGGCCGGCGTCAGCCGGTTCGGCGGGATCGCCAGCAGCGCGTCGAAATCCGGCCGGCCGGCGAACAGCTGTCCCTCGAACCCCACGGTGCCGGCCTCGAGCGCGGCCCGTTCGGTGTCGCCCATCGCGGGCAGCGCCTTGCGGAAGAACGGCATCGCCGTGCGGCCGAGCCAGCGCTGGAAGGAGGTCAGGCCCATCGAGGGTCTCCGTGCAGATCAGATACTGCATCGTCGAGCCTGGGTGCATCGGAATCTGCCGGACGACATCGGCTTGGCGAGTCGGACAGCGCTCACACGGCCGGCCGCTACATCGGCGGCGCGACCCCGTTGCGTCCCGCGATCGCCCGCAGCGCCACCGGCTTGCCGTCGCGCAGCTGTGCGGTGACCAGCACCTTCGCGCCCGGCACCAGCAGCGCGCGGTCGCCCGGCTTCACGGTGACGACCGGCACGCCTTCGGGCACCAGCACCGTCTTCTCGCCGTCCTTGTAGCGCAGCCGCAGCGTGCGGCCCTTGGCCTGGCCGACGACGTCGGCGACGGTCGCATTCGTCATCGTGCTGCCCGGCTGCAGGTCCCATGGGTAGTGGCCTTCGTTGCTGCCGCGCGCCTGTTCGGGGAACACCAGCACCTCCAGCGCCTGCAGCGTGCCGTCGGCCTGCGGCATCGCCGCGGTGCCGATGTAGCTGCCGGCGGCGATGCCGGACAGCTCGGTCGGCACCACCTCGTTGACGCCGAAGCTGTCGGCCAGCGCCAGCCGCAGCAGCTCGCCGCTGCGTTCCTTCATCACCAGCGTGGTGTTGTCGAAGGATTCGACGGTGCCGCGTAGGCGCTGCGTCGGGGCCGGGGTCGGGGTCTGCGCGTGGGCGACCGTGACGGCCAGCGCCAGCAGTGCGGCGCCGAGGAAGCGGGGAAGGTGGGTCATGACGGTGTCCGGTCGGGGGTTACTGGGGGTACAGCCCGCGCACGCGCCCGAACAGCCGCGTCATCCCGAGCAGCGCATCGATGTTCGGCGTCGCGAGCCCGAGGCGCTGCGCGATCTCGCGCACCGCGCCGACCAGCGCATCGAGCTCGATGCCCCGGCCGGCTTCGACGTCCTGCAGCATCGAGGTCTTGAACGCGCCGAGCTTGCGCGTGACCTGTTGGCGGTCTTCGGGGGTCTGCGCGATCGCGCAGCCGATGCGTTCGCCGATGGCCGAGGCCTCGCGCATCGTGTTCGCGCAGAAGGTCAGCAGCAGCGGGTCGTCGAGCACGCGGTCGACGGTGGCGCCGGTGATCGCCGACACCGGGTTCATCGTCATGTTGCCCCACAGCTTGTACCAGATGTCCTGGCGCACGGCGGCCGACACGGTGACGTCGAAGCCGGCCTGCGCGAGCAGTGCGCCGATCTCCTTCGCACGGGCCGATTCGCCGCCGCCGGGCTCGCCGACGATCAGCCCCCGGCCCATCTTGTGCTCGACCAGGCCGGGCTCCGGGCTGGTGGTGGCGGCATGCACGACGCAGCCGAGCACCTGCCGGTGCGGGATCTTCGCGGCAATGCGGCCGCCGGGGTCGACGCTCTCGAGCGGCGCGTCGCCGATCGCCGCGATGCCGCGACCGAACCACCACGGCACGCCGTTCATCGCCGGCAGCACGACGGTGTGCGGTGCCAGCAGCGGCGCGAGCTGGTCGGCCACCGCGGCGAGTGCCGGGCCCTTGACGGCGATGACGACCAGGTCCTGCGGGCCGAGTTCGGCCGAGTCGGCGGTCGCGTGCACCGCGCCGGTGATCAACTGCCCGCCTTGCTGCAGCCGCCAGCCGTGCTCGCGCAGCGACTGCAGCGTCGCGCCGCGCGCCACCGCGCTGACCTGCGCGCTGGTGCAGGCCGCGAGCCGCGCGCCGATGAATCCGCCGATCGCGCCGGCCCCGTAGATGCACACCTTCATCGCTGCCCCCTGTCTGCAAGAGGGGGCATTCTGCGACAGCGCGCTACTTGCGCGTCTTCGGGGGTTTTGCGCTGCGCTTGTCGGCGGCGGGCATCGCCAGCTGCTTCGCGATGCCGGCGTGGAAACGCTCGATCTCGTCGGTGGTGGCGAGCGACGCGGGCAGTTCGAGCTCGACGCGGTGCAGCGTCTGCGCCGGCCCGGCGCGCAGCATTGCGACCGGCCCGACGCGGCGCGAGCCGGCCGGCAGGTCGACCTGGACGCCGACCACGCGGCCGGCCTCGGTGATCACGGTGGCGGTGTGCATGGCGTTCAGCTCCATTCGGCGATGCTGAGGTTGTAGTGGATCGCCGCGGCGCCGGCGTTGCGGATGTTCACGGTGTAGTGGATGCCGTCGGTTTCACCGTTCGAGCGCGCGACGACGCCCTGGCTGACCGTGACCAGTTCGACGTTGAGCTGCGGTTCCTGGATGTTGGGCGCCGCGACCGCGACGCCGACATCGCGGCCGAAGCCGTCGAACACGTATTCCCAGTGGTGCGTGCCCCCGGGGGCGAGGGTCACGATGCCACCGACGTTGCGGTACAGGGCCATGCGGGTGCTCCGATGAGGCAATGAGGAGTTGCCACGGTAGCGGCGCCAGCCGCCGCGTCCATACCGAAAGTGGAGGACGCCGCCCGCCACCCCCCACGTTTTCAGGAGGCGGGCAAGCCGTCCTTGCAGCGGTCCTGCCGGTACTCGAAGCGCAGTCCGCCGGCCGGTGCGTTGCCCAGCGCGATCTGCCCGCCCAGCCGCTGCGCGATGCCGCGCGCGATCGACAGCCCCAGCCCGCTGCCGGTCGGCTGCGTGCCGACCACCCGGTAGAACGCGTCGAACACCCGCTCGCGCTGGTCCGGCGGAATGCCGGGGCCGGTGTCGTCGACGCGCAGCAGCGCCTGGGCGCCGTCGCGCTCGATGCTGACGTCGACGCGTCCGCCAGGCGGCGTGTAGCGCACCGCGTTGTCGACCGCGTTGCGCACCAGCGTGTGCAGGTCGACCGGCGTGCCGGCGACCTGCACCGCATCGAGCCGCGTGACGCCCAGGTCGACGTTGCCGGCCTCGGCCATCGCGACCAGGTCGGACACCACCTCGCGCACCACCTCGTGCAGCGCGACCGGCGGCTGCGGCACGGCGTCGCCCGCGGGCCGGGCCTGTGCCCGCGCGAGCGACAGCAGCTGCTCCAGCAGCGCGCGCGAACGCGACAGCCCTTCGCGCAGCGGCACGAAGCGCCGGCGCGCCTCGGGCGACATCTCGGCATGCTCCAGGTTCTCGGCCTGCACCGTCAGCGCGGTGATCGGCGAGCGCAGTTCGTGCGCCGCATCGGCGATGAAGCGGCGCTGCTGTTCGAGCGATTCGGTCAGTCGGCGCAGCAGCGCGTTGATCGACGTGACGAAGGGCCGCACCTCGTCGGGCATCGCGCCGGCCGGCACGTCGACCAGCGCCGCATCGCCCTGCCGGTCGAGTTGGCGGGATGCCTGCGCGATCGGCCGCAGCGTGCTGCGGATCACCACGCGGACCAGCAGCGCCACCACCGGCAGCAGCGCGACCAGCGGCACCAGCGTGGCCAGCGCGCTGTCTTGCGCGATGTCGTCGCGCCGGTCGGTGCGCTGCGCGACGATGAAGCGGCGTCCGTCCGGCAGGTGGGCCAGCAGCATGCGCCACGGGCGGCCGTCGGCGACGTGGGTGTCCAGGCCGTCGGGCAGGTCGGGCGGCAGCCGGCCGATGCCGATCACCCGCGGCTGGCCGGCCACCGTGTCGACCAGCTCCACGACGACGCTCGGCTGCGGCGCGCCGGTGGCAGCCACCGGCTCCACCGGGTTGATCGCGAGCTGGCCGGCCAGCACCAGCGCGGCGGTCTGCTCCAGCAGGTCGTCCTGCAGCTCGTTGGCCTCGTGCAGCGCCCAGAAGAACGACACCGCGCCGGCCGCGACCGCGGTGGCCAGCAGCAGCACGGCCATCCACAGCGACAGGCGGAACTGCAGCGAGTTCTTCATCCGCCGCGGTCCACGCGCCAGCCGACGCCGCGCACGTTGCGGATCACGGTGGGCCCAAGCTTGCGGCGGATGCCGTGGATCAGCACCTCGACGGTGTTGCTCTCGATCTCCTCGTTCCAGCCGTAGATGCGCTCCTCGAGCTCCTGGCGCGACAGGATCGCGCCGGGCCGCACCAGCAGCGCCTGCAGCAGCGTGAACTCGCGGCCCGACAGCGTGGCGGCGTGGCCTTCGAAGCGGACGTCGCGCGTCACCGGGTCGAGCGTGATCGCGCCGTTGGTCAGCAGCGGCGAGGCCGAGCCGCCTTGCCGGCGCACCACCGCGCGCATGCGGGCGAGCAGCTCCTGCACGTCGAACGGCTTCAGCACGTAGTCGTCGGCGCCGAGGTCGAGGCCGGCGATGCGGTCCTCGACCTCGTCGCGCGCGGTGACGATCAGGATCGGCACATGCGCATTGCGCGCGCGCAGCTGGCGCAGCACGTCGATGCCGTCGCGCAGCGGCAGCCCGAGGTCGAGCAGCACGAGGTCGTAGGCCTGCGCGAGCGCGGCGGCCAGCGCCTGCTCGCCGTCGGTGGCCCAGTCGACCGCATAGGCGGCGTCGGACAGGGCCTGCTGCACGGCCGCGCCGATCATCCGGTCGTCTTCCACCAGCAATACGCGCATCGGTTGGTTTCCGCAGGATTGGCCCGAGGGCTTCGCGTCAGGAACGAGGTTCGCATTCTGGATCAAGCCCCCGACAGGCCGCCGCAAGGTCATTCGAAGGCGCTTGACGCAGGCCAAGAAAATAAGAATCATTCTCAACAAACAGCGAAATCATCAGGGGGTAGCGCGCGTGTCGATCACCAACCAAGAGCCCGTCGGGCTGGGCGGAGCTTTCCTGGCCCACCGGGCCAAGCTGCAGGGCCTGGCCCACAAGATCACCGGCCGGCGCGAGCTGGCCGAAGACGTGGTGCAGGAGGCCTTCCTGAAGCTCTCCGACGTGGCGCCCGGCCTGCCGGTGCAGCAGCCGATCGGCTACTGCTTCCAGGTGGTGCGCAACCTGGCGATCGACTGCCGGCGCCGCATGATGCTCGAGGCCGGCGTGTTCGCCGAGGGCGAGAGCGGCGAGCACATTGCCGCGCCGCAGGGCACGCCGGAGCAGTACGCGATCAGCCGGCAGAACCTGGTGATCGTCGACGAGGCGCTCGGCCGGCTGCCGGCGCGCACGCGCCAGGCCTTCGAGCTGTACCGCGTGGGCGGCCTGACGCAGCGCGCGATCGGCGAGCGGCTGGGCGTGTCGGCGGCGCTGGTCAACACGATGATCCGCGATGCGGTCCAGGCCCTCACGCGCTGCCGGCACGTGCTCGAAGCCGAGTGAGGCCCTCCTAGAATCGGCGGTTTCCACAGCCAGCCCGCGCGCATCCGCGCGCCGCCCGCCGATGAGCTCCGACCAGGACCGTGAAGACCCCGCGCAGGAGCTCGCGATGCAGGCGGCCTGGGAGTGGGTGATGAAGGCGCACGAGCAGCCGCTGGGCGATGTGGAGCTCGATGCCTTGAACCGCTGGCTCGATGCCGACCCGCGGCACCGCACGGCCCATGCACAGGCGTCGCGGCTGTGGCTGCTGAGCGGGCTGGTGCCGCCGGCGCACGACGACGACGGGTTGCCGCACTGACGGCTCCCCAGTCGGCCTGAGCTTGGCGAAGGGTCGGTTCGCATCGAACCAGGGCTTCGACAAGCTCAGCCCGAACGGGGTGTGCGTTCAGCCTGCACAGCACCGAACTCCCTCCATTCGCCCTGAGCTTGTCGAAGGGTCTGCGCACATCGAACCAGGGCTTCGACAAGCTCAGCCCGAACGGGGTGCGCGTTCAGCCTGCACAGTATCGAACTCCCCCCGTTCGCCCTGAGCTTGTCGAAGGGTCTGCGCACATCGAACCGGGGCTTCGACAAGCTCAGCCCGAACGGGGTGTGCGTTCAGCCTGCACAGCACCGAACTCCCTCCGTTCGCCCTGAGCTTGTCGAAGGGTCTGCGCATCGAACCAGGGCTTCGACAAGCTCAGCCCGAACGNGCGTTCAGCCTGCACAGCACCGAACTCCCTCCGTTCGCCCTGAGCTTGTCGAAGGGTCTGCGCATCGAACCAGGGCTTCGACAAGCTCAGCCCGAACGGGGTATGCGTTCAGCCTGCACAGTACCGAACTCCCCCCGTTCGCCCTGAGCTTGTCGAAGGGCCTGCGCACATCGAACCAGGGCTTCGACAAGCTCAGCCCGAACGGGGTGCGCGTTCAGCCTGCACAGCACCGAACTCCCTCCGTTCGCCCTGAGCTTGTCGAAGGGTCTGCGCATCGAACCAGGGCTTCGACAAGCTCAGCCCGAACGGNGCGTTCAGCCTGCACAGCACCGAACTCCCTCCGTTCGCCCTGAGCTTGTCGAAGGGTCTGCGCATCGAACCAGGGCTTCGACAAGCTCAGCCCGAACGGGGTGCGCGTTCAGCCTGCACAGCACCGAACTCCTCCGTTCGCCCTGAGCTTGTCGAAGGGTCTGCGCATCGAACCAGGGCTTCGACAAGCTCAGCCCGAACGGGGTATGCGTTCAGCCTGCACAGCACCGAACTCCCTCCGTTCGCCCTGAGCTTGTCGAAGGGTCTGCGCATCGAACCAAGGCTTCGACAAGCTCAGCCCGAACGGGGGATGCGTTCAGCCTGCACAGCACCGAACTCCTCCGTTCGCCCTGAGCTTGTCGAAGGGTCTGCGCATCGAACCAAGGCTTCGACAAGCTCAACCCGGCCCCTCGACAGGCTCAGGGCGAACGGGACGAGGGGCGCTGAACAAACGCGCCCCCGGCTCGTCATGGTAGGCAAGGCGCACCACTGCGCGAACCACGAGCCCTGCCATGTCCACCAGCTGCTTCGACCGCGACGACGACACCTTCATCGTCCTCGTCAACCACGAGGACCAATACTCCATCTGGCCGCACTGGAAGGCCGTGCCCGCCGGCTGGACCGCGGTGCCCGGCGCCAGCGGTGACAAGAAGACGGTGCTGGCCTTCGTCGACGCGGCATGGACCGACATGCGGCCGCTGTCGCTGCGCCGCTGGATGGACGAGCAGGCCGCGGCATCGCGCTGATGCACGCGCCGCCGATCCGCCTGCTGTGCCTGCCGTGCGCCGGCGCCAGCGCGACGATGTACCTGCGCTGGCGGCGCCTGCTGCCGTCGTGGGTGCAGGTCGTGCCGGTCGAGTTGCCGGGCCGCGGCAGCCGCCTGGGCGAGCCCTTCGTCGAGTCGTTCGCGGCGCTGGTCGCCAGGCTCTGCGACGACCATGCGGAAACGATGGCCGGGCCCGGCGCCCGCTTCATGCTGTTCGGCCACAGCATGGGCGGCCTGCTGGCCTGGGGCATCGCGCAGCGCCTGCGCGAGCGCAGCCTGCCGGCCCCGGCGGCGCTGTTCGTCAGCGGCTGCCCGGCCCCGACGCAGCGTGACCCGCAGCGCTTCGCGAACAAGGACACCGACGCGCAACTGATCGCCGACCTGCGCCGCCAGGGCGGCACGCCCGACGCGGTGTTCGCGAGCCCCGAGATGCTGCGCATCACGCTCGATGCGCTGCGTGCCGACTACCGCGTCTGCGCCAGCGTGGCCGACACGCCGCACCCGCCGCTTGCGATGCCGATCCACGCCTTCGGCGGCCGGCACGACGACATCGATGCCGCGCGCCTGGCCGCCTGGCGCCGCGAGGCGCGCACGCTGTTCTCGCTGACCTGGCTGGACGGCGGGCATTTCTTCATCCGCGAGAGCGAGCCGCAGCTGCTGGCCGCGCTCGTCCACGAGATGCAGGCGCTGCGGCTGGAACCGTTGCCGTCCTGACGAGGATCCCCATGACCGATCTGCTGAATCCGGCCCGCGCCGCGCTGCCGGCGCTGCTGACGCCGTCGCGCGCCGGCGAACCCTTGCTCGACGCCGTCGCGGCGCTGCGCGGCGACATCGACGCGCTGCTCGCGCGCATCGGCGGCGTGCTGCTGCGCGGCTTCGAGGTGCCCGATGTCGACACGTTCCGCGCCTTCGCCGCATCGTTCGGCCACCCGCTGCTCGCCTACGAGTTCGGCTCGACGCCGCGCAGCGCGGTCGGCGGCGGCGTCTACACCTCCACCGAGTACCCGGCGCACCAGCACATCCCGCTGCACAACGAGCAGGCCTACACCCGCGAGTGGCCGATGAAGATCTGGTTCCACTGCGTCACCGCGGCGCCCGAAGGCGGCGAGACGCCGATCGCCGACAGCCGCGCGATCTGGCGCCAGATGCCCGATGCGATCCGCCGCCGCTTCGCGCCCGGCGTGCTGTACGTGCGCAACTACGGCGAGTTCGACGTGCCATGGCAGCAGGTCTTCAACACCGACCGCCGCGACGAGGTCGAGGCCTGGTGCACACGCTCCGGCGTCCGCTTCGAATGGAAGCCCGACGGCAACCTGCGCACCACGCAGCGGTGCCAGGCCACCGCGGTGCACCCGCGCAGCGGCGAGACGGTGTGGTTCAACCAGGCGCACCTGTTCCACGTCTCGAACCTGCCGCCGGAAGTGCGCGAATCGCTCGAGGAGCTGCTGGGCGCCGACCAGATGCCGCGCACCGCCTGCTTCGCCGACGGCTCGGCCATCCCCGACGCGATGCTCGACGAGGTGCGCGCGGTGCTGCAGGCGCAGACGGTGTCGTTCCGCTGGCAGCCCGGCGACGTGCTGATGCTCGACAACATGCTGGCCGCCCATGCGCGCGCGCCGTTCAAGGGCCCGCGCAAGGTGGTGGTCGCGATGGCCGAGCCGCACGGCAACCTCGACCAGGACCTGTCCCGATGAGCAGCTCCCGGAATTTCGTCGAGCACCTGCAGCAGCTCGCGGCCGGCCGGCCCGACGACACCGCGCTGGTGATCGTCGGCGCCGTCGATGGCCTCGCGGTCGACACGCCGATCACCTACGCCGCGCTCGCACGGCGCGTGCGCGCGCTGGCCACGCGGCTGCAACGCCGCTTCGCACCCGGCGCGCGGGTGCTGGTGCTGCTCGACAACGACGACCGCTACGTCGTCTCGTTCCTCGCCTGCCTGCACGCCGGCCTGATCGCGGTGCCGGCGTTCCCGCCCGAATCGGCGCGGCCGCAGCACCTGGCGCGGCTGGCCGGCATCGCGCACGATGCGCAGCCGGCGGCGCTGCTCGCGACGCGCGCGACGCTGGCGCTGATCGGCGCGGGCTTCGCCGACGCCGAGCCGATCGCGCTCGACGAGTTCGATGCCGCCGACGATGCCGCACTCGCCGCCGCCTGGCAGCCGCACGCACCGCGCGACGGCGATATCGCCTTCCTGCAGTACACCTCCGGCTCCACGTCGACGCCGAAGGGCGTGATGGTGAGCCACGGCAACCTGATGGCCAACGAGCGCGCGATCGGCGACGGCTTCGAGGTCGGTGCCGGCGACGTGTTCGTCAGCTGGCTGCCGCTGTACCACGACATGGGGCTGATCGGCGGGCTGCTGCAGCCGCTGCACCGCGGCGTTCCGGCGGTGCTGATGACGCCGCAGTTCTTCCTCGAGCGGCCGGTGCGCTGGCTGGAGGCGATCGCGCGGCACCGCGGCAGCATCAGCGGCGCGCCGGATTTCGCGTACCGGCTGTGCGTCGAGCGGGTGAAGGAGGGCGCGATCGCGGCGCTCGACCTGTCGAGCTGGCGGGTCGCGTTCAGCGGCGCCGAGCCGGTGCGGCACGACACGCTGCGGGCCTTCGTCGAGCGCTTCGCACCGGCGCGCTTCGACGCGCGCTCGCTGTTCCCGTGCTACGGCCTGGCCGAAGCGACGCTGTTCGTCAGCGGTGCCACGCGCGGGCAGGGCCTGCGGGCGCAGGCGTTCTCGGCCGCGGCGTTGGCGCAGGGCCGGGCGCAAGACGGCGCGGGCGACGATGCCGTCACGCTGGTCAGCAGCGGCCGCGTGCCGGCCGGCCAGCGCGTCGAGCTGGTCGATCCGCAGACGCTCGCGGCCTGTGCCGACGGCCAGGTCGGCGAGATCTGGGCGGCCGGCCCGAACATCGCGCAAGGCTACTGGCAGCGACTTGCCGAGACGCAGGCGACCTTCGTCGAACGCGGCGGCCAGCGCTGGCTGCGCACCGGCGACCTCGGCTTCCTGCGCGACGGCGAGCTGCACGTCACCGGCCGGCTGAAGGACCTGATCATCCTGCGCGGCCAGAACGTCTACCCGCAGGACATCGAGCGAGCGATCGAGGCCGAGGTCGACGCGGTGCGCGCCGGCCGCGTCGCGGCGTTCGCGGTCGACCTGCCCGGGGGCGGCGAGGGCATCGGCATTGCGGTCGAGGTCTCGCGCGCGACGCGCAAGCGCGTGCCGGCCGCGGCACTGGTGCAGGCGCTGAACGACGCCTGCGCCGATGCGTGCCGCGAGGCGGTGTCGGTCGCGCTGCTGCTGAACCCCGGTGCGCTGCCGAAGACCTCCAGCGGCAAGCTGCAGCGGCGCGCCTGCCGGCAGGGCTTCGAACAGGGCACGCTGGATGCTTTCGCGGTGTTCGCGCACGGCCGCTTCGTGCGCGGCGGCAGCCCGGCCGGCGACACGCCCGCGACGCCGCTCGACGCCACCGAGGAGGCCGTCGCCGCGCTGTGGCAAGAGGTGCTGGGCCACGCCGCATTGCCGCCGCGCGACGCGCAGTTCTTCGCGAGCGGCGGCAATTCGCTCGGCGCTGTGCAACTGGCGGCGCGCATCGCCGAGCGCTGGGGCATCGCCTTTGCGCCGCGCGACGTCTTCGCGCAGCCGCGGCTGGTCGACCTGGCGGCGCGGGTGCGCCAGGCCTGCGAAGCCGGTGCGTCGTCGTGGACGCCGATCCCGGTGCTCGACGCGGTGCGCCGCACCGAACCGCTGCCGCTGTCGCACGCCCAGCAGCGCCAGTGGTTCCTGTGGCAGCTCGATCCGGCGAGCAGCGCGTACCACGTGCGCTTCGGGCTGCAGTGGCGCGGTCTTGTCGATGCGGCCGCGCTGCAGGCGTCGCTCGACACGCTGGCGGCCCGCCACGAGCCGCTGCGCACGCAGTTCCAGCCCGCCGACGACGGCACGCCGCGCCAGCACATCCAGCCATCGATGCCGGTCGTGCTGCAGCCGTTCGACCTGCGCGGCCGCCCCGACGGCGATCGCCAGGCCGTGCTGCAGCGGCTGCTCGACACCCCGTTCGACCTGCGCCGCGGCCCGCTGTGGCGCGTCGGCCTGCTGCGGGTGCGGGACGATGCGCAGCAGCTCGTCGTCGTGATGCACCACATCGTTTCGGACGGCGCGTCGATGCAGGTGTTCGCCGACGAACTGGCCGCCGGGTACGCCGCGCGGCTCGCCGGCCGGCCGCTGCCGCTCGCGGCGCCGGCGGTCCAGTACGCCGACCACGCGTTGTGGCAGCGCGACCAACTCGCCGCCGGCGAGGCCGCGCGGCAACTCGCGTGGTGGCGTGCCGAACTCGCGCACGACGGCGCTGAAGAACCGGTGCTCGCGTTGGCCACCGACCACCCGCGCCGCCCGCAGGCCGGCTACCGCGCCGCACGCCATGCCGTCACGCTGCCCGGGCCGTTGCGCGCCGCGCTGCAGTCGGTGGCGCACGGGCAGGGCGCGACGCTCTCGATGCTGCTGCTCGGCGTCTTCCAGGGCCTGCTGTACCGCTGCACCGGCCAGCGCGACGTGCGCGTCGGCATGCCGGTCGCGAACCGTGCGCGGCCGGAGTCGCAGGCGCTGATCGGCCTGTTCGTCAACACGCTGGTGCTGCGCAGCCGTGTCGATGGCCGCACGACGCTGGCGCAGCTGGTGGCACAGGCGCGCGACGCCTCGCTCGGCGCGCAGGCGCATGCCGAGCTGCCGTTCGACAGCCTCGTCGAGGCCTTGCAGCCCGAGCGCAGCCCCGGTGCCAGCCCACTGTTCCAGGTGATGTTCAACCATGTCGCCGAAGACCCGCGCGGCCTGCGGCAGTGGCCGGGGCTGGACGTCGAATCGCTGCCGCTGCCCGAACTGGCGGCACAGTTCGAGCTGGTGCTCGAGGTGCGCGAACGGGCGGGCGATCCGCTGGTGCTGTCGTTCGTCTACGCCGCCGAGCTGTTCGAGCAGCCGACCGTCGCGCGTTTCGGTGCGCAACTGCTTGCGCTGCTGACGGCGCTGGCGCAGCGGCCGGCGCAGGCGCTCGGCGACGTGCCGCTGCTCGGCGCCGACGACCGGGCGCGGCTGGAGGCGTGGGGCGTCGACCCGCAGCGCTTCGACGACTGGCAGCCGGTGCATCGTTCGTTCGAGCAGCGGGTGCGCGACCACCCTTCGGCGGTCGCCTTGCACGTGGCCGACACGACCCTCGACCGCGCCGGGCTGAACCGCCGCGCGAACCGGCTGGCGCACCGCCTGATCGCGTCGGGCATCGGTCCGCAGACGCGCGTCGGCATCGCGCTCGAACGCTCGGTCGCGATGATGGTCGGCATCCTCGCGGTGCTGAAGGCCGGTGCCGCCTACGTGCCGCTGGACACCGGGCTGCCGGCCGAACGCCTCGCATGGATGGCCGCCGACAGCGGCGTCGCGCTGGTGCTGGCGCAGCGCGCGGTGCGCGAGCGCCTGCCCGCCATGGTCGCGCCGGTGCTCGACCTCGACACGGTCGATCTCGCGACCGAACCCGACCACGACCCGCAGCTTCCCGTGCATGCCGAGCAGCTGGCCTACGTGATCTACACCTCCGGCTCCACCGGCACGCCGAAAGGCGCCGCGGTGCGGCACCGTGCGCTCGCGAGCTGCATGGCCTGGATGCAGCAGGCCTACCGCCTCGACGCGTCCGACACCGTGCTGCACAAGGCCGCGTTCGGCTTCGACGTGTCGGCCTGGGAGATGTTCTGGCCGCTGACCACCGGCACGCCGCTGGTGCTGGCCGAACCCGGCGAGCACCGCGACCCGGCGCGGCTCGCGGCGCTGATCCTGCGCCACCGCATCACGACGCTGAATTTCGTGCCGGCGATGCTGCAGGCCTTCCTGCAGCAGCCGCAGGTGCAGGCCATGGGAACCCAAGCCCCGCTGCGTCGCGTGATCGTCGGCGGCGAGGCGCTGCCGGCCGAGGCGCAGAAGGAGGTCGCGCTGCGGCTGCCGCGCGCGACGCTGTACAACCTCTACGGCCCGACCGAGACGACGATCCACGTGACGCACTGGACCTGCCGCGCCGATGGCGCCGCGGTGCCGATCGGCCGGCCGATCAGCGACACGAGCGCGCGCGTGCTCGACGCCGACCTGAACCTGGTGCCGCCCGGCGTGCCCGGCGAGCTGTATCTGGGCGGCGTCAGCCTGGCGCGCGGCTATCTGAACCGGGCCGCGCTGACGGCCGAGCGCTTCGTCGCCGACCCGTTCGATCCACACGGCGGGCGGCTGTACCGCACCGGCGACCTGGTGCGCTGGAACCATGAGGGCCAGCTCGACTACCTCGGCCGCATCGACCAGCAGGTGAAGGTGCGCGGTGTCCGGATCGAGCTCGGCGAGGTCGAGGCGCGCCTGCTGGCGCAGCCGGCGGTGCGCGATGCGGTCGTCGTCGCCCGGCCCGGTCCGGCGGGCCTGCGGCTGGTGGCCTATGCGGCACCGCAGGCCGGCCGGCGCATCGATGCCGCCGCGCTGCGCCAGGCGCTCGCCGAGCTGCTGCCCGACCCCATGGTGCCGAGCGCGATCGTTGCGATGGACGCGCTGCCGCTGACGCCGAACGGCAAGGTCGACCGCCGCGCGCTGCCCGAGCCGGTGTTCGACGGCGAGCGCGCGCACGTCGCGCCGCAGGGCCGCGTCGCCGAGGCGCTGGCCGGCATCTGGCGCGAGGTGCTGGGCGTCGCCCGCGTCGGGCTGCACGACAACTTCTTCGACCTCGGCGGTCAGTCGCTGCTGCTGATCCGCGTGCACCGGCTGGTGCAGCAGCGGCTCGATCCGTCGGTGCCGCTGATCGAGCTGTTCAAGCACCCGACGCTGGTGGCACTCGCGCAGCGGCTGGAGCGCGGTGCGGCCGTGCCGGCCGGCACGGCTGTCGACGACCGCGCACGACAACAACGGGCCGCGCTGCTGCAGCGGCGGCGCCCCACCGAGAGGAACCCCTGATGCATCCCCCCGAATCGAACGGCATCGAGATCGCGATCGTCGGCCTGGCCGGCCGCTTCCCCGGCGCGGCCGATGTCGACGCGTTCTGGCGCAACATCCGCGACGGGGTCGAATCGGTCACCCGCTTCAGCGACGACGAGCTGCGCGCGCGCGGCGTGCCGCAGGCGTTGCTCGACGACGGGAGCTTCGTGAAGGCCGGCGTGCGGCTGGACGGCATCGGCGACTTCGACGCCGGCTTCTTCGGCTACACGCCGCGCGAGGCCGAGCAGCTCGATCCGCAGCAGCGCCTGTTCCTCGAATGCGCCTGGCAGGCGCTGGAGCACGCCGGCTACGCCAGCGGGCAGCTCGACGTGCCGGTCGGCGTGTACGCCGGCGACGGACCGAACCTGTACCTGATCCAGCACCTGCTGCCATCGCTGGGCGGCGAGGCCATCGGCCAGATCGCCGAGCTGCTGAGCCTGATGAGCGGCAATTCGCCCGGCTCGCTGTGCACCCGCGTCGCCTACAAGCTGAACCTGCGCGGCCCGGCCGTCACGGTGCAGACCGCGTGCTCGACCTCGCTGACGGCGGTGCACACGGCTTGCCAGGCGCTGCTGGCCCGCGACTGCGACATGGCGCTGGCGGGCGGCGTCTGGTTGAACCTGCTGCAGGACGGCGGCTACCGCCACCAGGCCGGCGCGATCCTGTCGCCCGACGGCCATTGCCGCGCCTTCGACGAGAAGGCCGCCGGCACGCTGATCGGCAGCGGCGCGGGCCTGGTGGTGCTGAAGCGCCTCGACGATGCATTGCGAGACGGCGACACGGTGCATGCCGTGATCAAGGGCTCGGCCGCGAACAACGACGGCGCCGACAAGGTCGGCTTCACCGCGCCGAGCGTGCGCGGCCAGGCCGACGTGATCCGCGCCGCCCACCTGCTGGCCGATGCGTCGCCCGACAGCATCGGCTGCATCGAGGCGCACGGCACCGGCACCGTGCTCGGCGACCCGATCGAGGTCGCGGCGCTGACGCAGGCCTTCCGGGCCGGCACCGCGCGGCGCGGCTTCTGCGCGCTCGGCTCGGTCAAGACCAACATCGGCCACCTGGACGCGGCCGCCGGTGTCGCCGGGCTGATCAAGGCGGTGATGGCGCTGAAGCACCGCACGCTGCCGCCGAGCCTGCATTTCGAGCGGCCGAACCCGCAGCTCGCGCTGGACGACAGCCCGTTCTTCGTCGCGACCATCGCCACGCCCTGGCCGCGCGGCGACACGCCACGGCGGGCGGGCGTCAGCGGCTTCGGCATCGGCGGCACCAATGTGCACGTGGTGCTGGAGGAAGCCCCCGAGGCGTCGACGCTGCCCGACGACGGCGACTGGCAGGTGCTGCCGCTGTCGGCGCGCGACGGCCACGCGCTGCAGCAGATGCGCACGCAGCTGGCGGCGCACCTGCAGGGCGAGTCCGCGCAGGCGCTGGCCGACGTCGCGCACACGCTGCAATCGGGCCGCCGGGCCTTCGCGCAGCGCTGCGCGGTGGTGGCCGATCGCGCAGAGCTGGCCGCGCAGAGGCTGCTCGCACCCGACGTCGCGATGCCCGCGGTCGACACCCCGCCCGAGCTGGTGTTCCTGTTCCCCGGTGGCGGTGCGCAGCACGTGCACATGGGCGAAGCGCTGTACCGGCGAAGCGCGGTGTTCCGCGCCGAGGTCGACCGCTGCTGCGAGCGGCTGCAGCCCGAGCTCGGCATCGACCTGCGCGAGCTGCTGTTCCCGGCGCCGGCCGACGAAGCGGCGGCCGAGCTGCGGCTGGCCCGCATCGAACTGCAGCAGCCGGCGCTGTTCGTCATCGAGTACGCGATGGCGCGCTGGTGGATCAGCCTGGGCGCGATGCCGGCGCTGATGCTCGGCCACAGCCTCGGCGAGTACGTCGCGGCCTGCGTGGCCGGCGTGTTCCGGCTGGAGGATGCGTTGCACATCGTCGCGACGCGCGGCCGCCTGATGCAAGGCTTGCCGGCCGGCGCGATGACGGCGGTGGCGCTGTCGGAAGACGCGCTGCGGCCGTACCTCGGCGACGGCTGCGACCTCGCCGCGGTCAATGCCGCGCAGCTGTGCGTCATCGCCGGCCCGGTCGACGCGGTCGAGCGGGCCGAGGCGCGCCTGCGCGAGGCCGGCCAGCAGCCGCGCCGGCTGCACGTCGGCATCGCGTCGCATTCGGCGATGGTCGAGCCTGTCGTCGCCGCGCTGGAGCGCACGATCGCCGCGGTGCCGCGCGAGGCGCCGCGGCTGCCGTTCATCTCCAATGCCAGCGGCCGCGCGATCACCGCGGCCGAGGCGGTGGACCCGGCCTACTGGGGCCGCCACCTGCGCGGCGCGGTGCGCTTTGCCGACGGGTTGCGCGCGGTGTTCGAGGTGCCGGGGCGAGCGCTGCTCGAAGTCGGCCCGGGCGCGACGCTGTGCGGGTTGGCGCGCCAGCACCCGGGCGTTGCGACCGCGGCCGGCCTGTGGGCCAGCCAGGCCCATCCGCAGCAGCATGCGCGCAATGCGCAGCAACTGGCCGACACGGTGGCGGCCGCCTGGGTGGCCGGCGTGCCGATCGACTGGACGGCCTGGCGCGGTGGCGCCGCGCGGCGGCGCGTGCCGCTGCCGACCTATGCGTTCCAGCGGCGCCGCCATTGGGTCGAGGCCGGCGCGCCCGTCGCCGCACCGAAGGGCGACGACCAGCGCTTCTACGCACCGGCCTGGCAGCGCCGTGCGCCGCCATCGCCGGCGAACGACGCCGCCGGCCACGTGCTGGTGCTCGGCGAGGTCGACAGCATCGGCGCCAGCGTGCTGCGCGAGCTGCGCCGGCGTGGCGCGCGCGTCAGCTTCGCGCAGCCCGGCGCCCATTTCGCCCGCACGATGGCGCAGCAGTACCGCGTGCGCCCGGCCGAGCGGGAGGACCTCGCCGCGTTGCTGCGCGAGGTGCAGGCCGAGCAAGGGCCGCTGACCCAGGTGCTGCACCTGTGGAGCCTCGACGGCCCGCGCACCGCCCCACCGCAGGCACCGCGGCTGGAGACCGGCTACCTGAGCCTGCTCGCATTCGCGCAGGCCGTCGAAGCGCACACCGCCGCGCCGCTGGCGCTGACCGTCGTCACCGACCGCGTCGAAGACGTCACCGGCACCGAGCCGCTGGCACCCGAGAAGGCGACGATGCTCGGCCTCGCACGGGTGATGGGGCAGGAGATCCCGTCGCTGCGCTGCCGCGTCGTCGACGTGCTGCTGCCGGCACCCGAGAGCGAGGCCGAAGACCGGCTGGCGCGCGTGCTGGTCGACGAGGCGCTGGGCGACGGCACCGAAGCCGGCGTCGCCTGGCGCGGCCCGCACCGCTGGGTGCGGCGTTACGAGCCGCTGCCGGCCGGCCTGCCGACGCGCCAGCGGCTGCGCCGTGGCGGCGTCTGCCTGATCACCGGCGGGCTCGGCGGCGTCGGCCTCGCGCTGGCGCGGCACCTGGCGAGCACCTGGCAGGCGAAGCTGGTGCTGCTCGGCCGCACCGGGTTGCCGCCGCGCGCCGACTGGGCCCGGCTGGCCGACGACCCGCGGCAGCCGCTGGCGCTGCGCCGCAAGCTGCGGCAGCTGGTCGCGCTCGAAGCGGCCGGCGCCGAGCTGATGACGGTCGCCGCCGATGTCAACGACGCGGCGCAGCTGCGCGCGGCGCTGGCGCAGGTGCACCAGCGCTTCGGCCCGGTGCAGGGCGTCGTGCATGCGGTCGTGCACCCGGACCGCGGGCTGATCGCGCAGCGCCGCCGCGCACAGGTCGAGGCGGCGTTCGAGCCGAAGCTGCACGGCACGCAGACGCTGCTGGCGGTGCTGCGCGACGAGCCGCTCGACTACGTGCTGCTCTGCTCGTCGGTCGCGAGCCTGATCGGCGGGCTCGGCCGCAGCGACTACGCCGGCGCCAATGCCTACCTCGATGCGTTGGCCCATGCGTCGCGCCGCGGCGACGGCCCGCCGCTGTTCTCCGTCAACTGGGATGCCTGGCGCGATGTCGGCATCGCGGTCGACATGGACCTGCCCGACGGCATCGGCCTCGACGAGCGCAGCGGCGTCGCGGCGTTCGAGCGCATCGTCAACGGGCCCGACCTGCCGCAGACGGTGGTGTCGGTCACGCCGCTCGCGCAGCGCTTCGGTCCGCTGGACGGCGGGATGCTCGATGCGATCGCCGAATCGGCCGCGGCTGTGGCGCCGGTGCGCACCGGTCACCCGCGGCCGGTGCTGGCGACGCCGTTCACCGCACCCGACGGCGCGCTGGAAGAAGGCCTCGCGACACTGTGGACCGAGCTGCTCGGCATCGCACCGATCGGCGTGCACGACAACCTGTTCGAGCTCGGCGGCGATTCGCTGCTGGCGATCCGGCTGCTGTCGCGCGTGCGGCAGGCGCAGGGGGTCGAGCTGCACCCGGCGCTGTTCTTCAAGACACCGACGGTCGCAGCGCTGGCGCAGGCGGTGCGCGATCGTGCGCCGGCGGCGCAGGCCCCTGCGGCGGCGCCGGACGCGATCGCGCGCCAGGCCGGCGCGGTAGCGCCGATGTCGCCGGCGCAACAGGGCCAGTGGTTCCTGTGGCAGCTCGACCCCGACAGCACCGCGTACCACGTCGGCGGCGGCCTGGGCCTGTCGGGCGTGCTCGACGTGAACGCGCTGCGGCAGGCCATCGGCGAGCTGGTGCAGCAGCACGACGGGCTGCGCACGGTGTTCCGCGAAGGCGACGGCGGTGTGCTGGAGCAGGTGGTGCAGGACCACGCGGCGGTCGAGATCCCGCTGCTCGACCTGACGTCGCTGCCGGCCGACCGGCGCGAGACGCGCCGGCGCGACGAGGCGCTGCGCATCGCGCGCACGCCGTTCGACCTGCGCCGCGGCCCGCTGCTGCGCGGCGTGCTGCTGCGGCGCGCGCCCGGCGAGCACGAGCTGCTGTTGATGATGCACCACATCGTGTCGGACGCCTGGTCGGTCGAGCTGATGCTGGACGAGCTGGCGCAGCGCTACGCCGCTGCGTGCGACGGCCGCCGCGCGGCGCTGCCGGCGCCGGAGATCCGCTATGCCGATTTCGCGGCCTGGCAACGGCGCTGGCTGGCCGACGGCGAGGGCGCGCGCCAGCTCGCGTACTGGCAGCGCCAGATCGACGATCCGGACGCGGTGCTCGCGTTGCCGACCGATCGCCCGCGCGGGCTGGTCGTGCGCAGCGGCGCCGCGCAGCACCTCGTCGACCTGCCGGCCGACCTGGTCGACGGGCTGAAGCGCCTGGTCGCGGTCCACGGCGCGACGCTCTTCATGGGGCTGGTCGCGGCTTTCCATGCGCTGCTGTTCCGGCACACCGGCCAGCCGGTGGTGCGCATCGGCGTGCCGGTGGCCAACCGGCACCGGCCGGAAACGGCGCGGGTCGTCGGCTTCTTCATCAACACGCTGGCGATCCAGGCGCGTGTCGACGGCCGCCTGCCGCTGCAGGCGCTGCTGCAGCAGGTGCGCGATGCGTCGATCGACGCGCAGGCCCACCCCGACCTGCCGTTCGACCACCTCGTCGAGGCGCTGCGGCCGCAGCGCGTGCCCGGTGTCACGCCGCTGTTCCAGGTGATGTTCAACCACCTCGGGCAGGGCGGGCGCTCGCCGGGCGGGTGGCCGAGACTGCAGGTGTCCCGCATCGACCTGGCGGAGCGCGCGGCGCCGTTCGAGCTGACGCTGGAGACGCAGGAACTGGACGACGGCCGGCTGCGCGCCGCGTTCCGCCATGCCGACGCGCTGTTCGATCCGGTGCGCATCGAACGGCTGGGCACGCACTACGTGGCGCTGCTGCGCGCGCTGGTCGCGCAACCGCAGTGCGCCGTCGGCGAGGTCGCGCTGCTCGGCACCGACGAGCAGGCGCTGCTGGCGCGCTGGAGCTGCAACGGTGAGCAGCATCGGTACGACGCACCGGTGCACCGGGCGTTCGAACGCCAGGCCGGCGCGCATCCGCAGGCCGTGGCGCTGGCCTTCGGCGAGCAGGCGCTGAGCTACCGCGAACTGAACCGCCGCGCGAACCGCGTCGCGCACCGGCTGATCGCGCACGGCGTGCGGCCCGACACGCGGGTCGGCATCGCGATGGAGCGTTCGGTCGAGATGGTCGTCGGCCTGCTGGCGATCCTGAAGGCCGGCGGTGCCTATGTGCCGCTGGACCCGGAGCATCCGGACGAGCGCCTGCAGTACCTGCTCGACGACAGCGGCATCGCGCTGCTGCTGACGCAGCCGCACCTCGCAGCGCGTTTCGAAGGCCGGCCGTCGCTGTCGGTGCTTCACGTCCATGGCGATGCGTTCGCCGATCAACCCGACACGAACCCCGCAGTCGCGCTGCATGGCCGGCACCTGGCCTACGTGATCTACACCTCCGGCTCGACCGGCCGGCCCAAGGGCGCCGCGAACCACCACCATGCGCTGCACAACCGGCTCGCGTGGATGCAGCAGGCCCATGCACTGACGCCGGACGACACCGTGCTGCAGAAGACGCCGTTCGGCTTCGACGTCTCGGTGTGGGAGTTCTTCTGGCCGCTGACGACCGGCGCGCGGCTGGTGCTGGCCGCGCCTGGCGAGCACAAGGATCCGGCGCGGCTCGCGGCGCTGATCCGGCGCGAGCGGGTCACGACGCTGCATTTCGTGCCGTCGATGCTGCAGGCCTTCCTGGCGCATGCCGAGGTCGAGCGCTGCGACAGCCTGCGGCGCGTGATCTGCAGCGGCGAGGCGCTGCCGGCTGAGGCGCGCAGCGAGCTGCTGCGGCGCCTGCCGCAGGCCGGCCTGTTCAACCTGTACGGCCCGACCGAAGCGGCGATCGACGTGACGCAGTCGCGCTGTCGGGACGACGGCCGCGTGCGCGTCGCGATCGGCCGGCCGATCTCGGCCACCCGCACGCTGGTGCTCGATGCCGGCCTGCAGCCGGTGCCGCCGGGTGTGGCCGGCGAGCTGTACCTGGGCGGCATCGGCCTTGCGCGCGGCTACCTCGGGCGGCCCGGGCTGACCAGCGAGCGCTTCGTCGCCGACCCGTTCGTGCCGGGCGAGCGGCTGTACCGCACCGGCGACCTGGCGTGCTGGCGCGGTGACGGCGAGCTGGAGTACCTCGGCCGCATCGACCACCAGGTGAAGATCCGCGGCATGCGCATCGAGCTCGGCGAGATCGAGGCCGGCCTGCTGGCGCAGCCCGGCGTGCGCGAGGCGGTGGTGGTCGCGCACGGCGGCGAGTCGCTGGTCGCGTACGTGTCGGCGCAGCCCGGGCAGGTGCTCGACGGCGCGGCGTTGCGCACGCAACTGGCGCTGCACCTGCCCGACGCGATGCTGCCGTCGGCGATCGCGGTGCTCGACACGCTGCCGCTGAACGCCAACGGCAAGATCGACCGGAACGCGCTGCCGGCCACCGCGCCGCAGGCGGCGCGTGCCTTCGAGGCGCCGCAGGGCGAGGCCGAGACGGTGCTCGCAGCGATCTGGGCCGAGGTGCTCGGCGTCGAGCGCGTCGGCCGCGAGGACCGCTTCTTCGAGCTCGGCGGGCATTCGCTGGCGGCCTTGCGCGTGCAATCGCGGCTGCGCGAGCGGCTGGGCGTCGCGCTGCCGTTGCGCACGCTGTTCGAACACGGCTCGCTGGCCGCGCTGGCGGCCGCGGTGCAGGCCGCGCAGCCGGCTGCGGCGGCCGATGACGATTCGGCGCTGGCCCGCATGGCGGACCTGCTGTCCACCCTGGAGAACTGAATGAACTCACGCGCCCGCGACATCGCCGAGCGATTCACCCGGCTGCCGGCCGACAGGCGCAGCGCCTTCCTCGCGCTGCTGCGCGAGCAGGGCATCGCCTTCGACCGCCTGCCGATCGTGCCGTGGCCGGCGGGCGACGAGCCCGACCCGATGTCGCCAGCGCAGGCCCGCCAGTGGTTCCTGTGGCGGCTCGACCCGGCGAGCACGGCGTACCACATCGCCGGCGCGCTGCGCCTGCGCGGGCGGCTCGACGTGGCGGCGTTGCGCACGAGCTTCGACGCGCTGGTCGAGCGGCACGAATCGCTGCGCACCGTGTTCGACCCGTTGCCGGACGGGCTCGCGCAGCCGCGCGTGCTGCCGCGCGCCGCGATCGGGCTGGTCGAGCGCGACACCGACGAAGCCGCGCTGGCCGCCGAGCTGCGGCGCATCAACGCCGAGCCGTTCGACCTGGCGCACGGGCCGCTGCTGCGGCTGGCGCTGCTGCGGCTCGCGCCGCAGGAGCACGTGCTGGCGGTCGTGATGCACCACATCGTGTCCGACGGCGCGTCGCTGCAGGTGATCGTCGGCGAGTTCGTCGCGCTGTACCAGGCGCAGGTCGAGCGCCGTGCCGTCACGCTGCCGGCGCTGCCGATCCGCTATGCCGACTACGCGCGCTGGCAGCGCCACGGCCTGGCGGCCGGCGAGCAGGCGCGGCAGCTCGCGTACTGGACCGCCCAGCTCGGTGCCGGGCACCCGGTGCTGCAACTGCCGATCGACCGCCCGCGCTCGGCCGAGGCGCGGCTGCGCGCGGCGCAGCACACGGTGGAGCTGCCGCCGGCGCTGGTGAAATCGCTGCGCCAGCGCGCCGAGGGGCAGCGCGCGACGCTGTTCGCTGCCCTGTTGGCCGGCTGGCAGGTGCTGCTCGCGCGCTGGACCGGGCAGCACGACGTGCGGATCGGCGTGCCGATCGCGAACCGGCAGCGCGTCGAGACCGAGGGGCTGGTCGGCTTCTTCGTCAACACGCAGGTGCTGCGCAACGTCGTCGGCGCGCGCATGCCGCTGGCGCAGGTGCTGCAGCAGGCGAGCGATGCCGCACTCGGCGCGCAGGAGCACCCCGATTTGCCGTTCGAGCAGCTCGTCGACGCGCTGCAGCCCGAGCGCAGCCTCGGCACGCATCCGCTGTTCCAGGTGCTCTACAACCACCAGCGCGGCCGCGATGCGCTGCTGGCGCAACTGCCCGGCTTGCGCGTGCAGGAGCAGCCGCTGGACGAGCTGGCCGCGCAGTTCGAGCTGACGCTGGACACGCTGGAGCAGCCGGACGGCCGCGTGCAGGCGGTGTTCAGCTACGCCGACGCCTTGTTCGAACCGGCGACGATCGCGCGACTGGCGCGGCAGTACCTCGCGGTGCTGGCGGCATTGGCACGCCATCCCGAGACCGCGCTCGGCGATGTCGACCTGCTCGATGCGCCCGAGCGCGCGCTGCTGCAGGCCTGGGGCGTCAATGCGCCGCAGCCGGTGGGTGGCGAGTGGGTGCACCAGGCGTTCGAGCGGCATGCGCTGCGTCATCCCGATGCGCCGGCGGTGCTGCACGGCGATGGCAGGCTGAGCTACGGCGAGCTGAACCGCCGCGCGAACCGGCTCGCGCACCGGCTGATCGCGCAGGGCGTGAGGCCGGAGACGCGGGTCGCGGTCTCGCTGCCGCGTTCGTTCGACTTGATCGTCGCGCTGCTGGCGGTGCTGAAGGCCGGCGGCGCGTACGTGCCGATGGACCCGTCGCACCCGGCCGAGCGGCTGGCCTTCATGCGCGACGACTGCGGCGCGGCGCTGCTGCTGACGCTGGAGTCGGTGCGCGAACTCGAGGCGCAAGGCGACATCTCCATCGACGGCGACCCCGCCGTGCCGCTGCACGCCGGCAGCCTGGCCTACGTGATCTACACCTCCGGCTCGACCGGCCGGCCAAAGGGTGTTGCGGTGGCGCACGGACCGCTCGCGATGCACTGCCGGGAGACGGCGGTGCTGTACGAGATGAGCCCCGCGACCCGCGAGCTGCACTTCCTGTCGTTCTCGTTCGACGGCGCGCACGAGCGGCTGCTGACGGTGCTGGGCTGCGGCGCGTCGCTGCTGCTGCGCGACGAGGCGCTGTGGACGCCGGCGCAGACGCTCGCGGCGATGCGCGAGCGCGGCGTGACGAACGCCGGTTTCCCGCCCGCCTACCTGCAGGCGCTGGCGCGGGATCGCTCCGACGAGGAGAAGGATGATCCGTTCACCCTGAGCTTGTCGAAGGGGCGCACTGAGTCCATTCCCGTTCGCCCTGAGCCTGTCGAAGGGCCTGCGCGCATGGCACCAGGGCTTCGACAGGCTCAGCCCGAACGGGGAAATCCGCTTCACCCCGAACAGGGAAACCTGCCTCAGCCCGAACAGGGGAACCCGCCTCAGCCCCAACGGGGGAATCCGCTTCGGCCCGACCATTCGACAGGCTCAGGGCGAACGGAGTCCGGACTTCGCCTGCTGTCGTTCGGCGGCGAGGCGATGCCGCGCGCCGGGCTGCAGGCGGTGCGCGAGCACCTGCGGCCGCGGCTGTTGATCAACGGCTACGGGCCGACCGAGGCGGTCGTCACGCCGGTGCTGTGGAAGGCGCGCGGCGATGCCGCCGCCATCGACACCGCCTACGTGCCGATCGGCCGGCCTTGCGGCGACCGCACGGCGCGCGTGCTGGATGCCGACATGAACCTGCTGCCGCCCGGCGCGGCCGGCGAGCTGTACTTGGGCGGTGCCGGGCTGGCACGCGGCTACCTGGGCCGCGCGGGGCTCACCGCCGAGCGCTTCGTGGCCGATCCATTCGACGCGGCAGGCGGCCGGCTGTACCGCACCGGCGACCTGGTGCGCTGGATCGTCGATTCAGCCGGCGAGGGGCAGTTGGAGTACCTCGGCCGCATCGACCAGCAGGTCAAGGTGCGCGGGTTCCGGATCGAGCTCGGCGAGGTCGAGGCGCAGCTGATGCCGCTGGCCGGTGTGGCGCAGGCGGTGGCCAGCGTGCAGCAGGGGCCGGGCGGGGCGCGGCTGGTGGCGCATGTCACCGCGCGGGCCGGCGCGGTGCTGGTGCCGGCCGAGCTGCGCGCGCAGCTCGCGGCGCGCTTGCCGGACTACCTGGTGCCGTCGGCGATCGCGGTGCTGGACGCGCTGCCGATGAACCCGAACGGCAAGGTCGACCGGCAGGCGCTGCCGACGATCGAAGCGCAGGCCGACGGCGACGCGTACGAGGCGCCGCAAGGCGAGGTCGAGCAGGCGCTGGCGACGCTGTGGGCCGAGCTGCTGGGCGTGCCGCGCGTCGGCCGTCACGACAACTTCTTCGACCTGGGCGGCGATTCGATCCTGAGCCTGCAGATCGTTGCGCGGCTGCATGGCCTGGGCTGGACGCTGACGCCGCGCCAGGTGTTCGAGCGGCAGACGCCGGCGTTGCTGGCGCCGCTGGCGCGGGCGGAGGCACCCCGTGCGGCGCGTGCCATGCGCGAGCCGGCCGGCGCGGTGCCGCTGCTGCCGATCCAGCACGAGTTCTTCGCGTTGGCGCTGACGAACCGCCACCACTGGAACCAGTCGCTGCTGCTGCACAGCCGCGATCCGCTGCAGCCGGCGCCGCTGGCGCAGGCGCTGGCGGCGCTGCTGCGGCATCACGACAGCCTGCGGCTGCGTTTCACGCAGGATGCGCAGGGGGCGTGGCACCAGGCCCATGCACCGTACGACGAGACCCGGCAGCGCGAGTTGCTGTGGGTGCGGCGGGCCGCCGATGCGGCCCAGGTCGAGGCGCTTTGCGACGAGGCGCAGCGCAGCCTCGACCTGTCGCGCGGCCCGCTGCTGCGCGGGCTCGCGATCGAGGTGGCCGATGGCAGCTGGCGGCTGATGCTCGCGGTCCATCACCTGGTGGTGGACGGGGTGTCGTGGCGCATCCTGCTGGAAGACCTGCAGACGGCGTATCGGCAATGCGTGGCGGGCGAGCCGGTGGTGTTGCCGCCGAAGACCGGCAGCTACCAGGAATGGAGCGAGAGTCTCGTCGCCCGGATGCCGATCCGGGACGTGGCGGTGGAGGACGACCCCGGATTGGCATCCGGGCTGCCGTGCGCCTACCCCGACGGCGACAACACCGCGGGCCACCAGACCGTCATCGACCTGCAGCTCGACCCCGCGCAAACCGATGCGCTGCTGAAGCGTGCCCCGGCCGCCTACCGCACCCAGGTCAACGACCTGCTGCTGACCGCGCTCGGCCGCGCGCTGTGCGGCTGGAGCGGCCACGAGCGCATCCGCATCGACCTCGAAGGCCACGGCCGTGAAGACCTCGGCGACGGGATCGACCTGTCGCGCACGGTCGGCTGGTTCACCAGCCTGTACCCGGTGGTGCTGGACCCGCTGGGCGAGCCCGGTGCGGCGCTGAAGCGGGTGAAGGAAGCCCTGCGCAGCGTCCCGCTGCGCGGCCTGGCGCATGGCCTGATGAAGCACCTGGGCCCGCCCGAGGTCCGGCAGTCGCTGCACGCGTTGCCGCCGGCGCAGCTGGTCTTCAACTACCTCGGCCAGTTCGACGGCAGCGTCGATGCGCAGTCGGCCTGGCAGCCGGCCGATGAACGCCCCGGCGCGTCGGTCGACGAGAGCGCCCCGCAGGCACACGAGTTCTCGGTCGACGGCCGGGTGCTGCACGGCCAGCTGTCGCTCGCGGTGCGCTTCAGCCGCGCGCGTCACGACGTGGCCGAGGTGCAGCGCTTCGTCGACGCGTTCCGCGCCGAACTGCTGGCACTGGGCGCGCATTGCAGCAGCGGGGCGATGGGCGTCACGCCGTCGGATTTCCCGCTGGCGGGTCTCGACCAGGCCACGCTGGATCGCGTGACGTCTTCGCTGCCGCTGCAGAACCTCGACGACCTGTACCCGCTGTCGCCGATGCAGGCCGGCATGCTGTTCCAGACGATGGTCGACGACAGCGGCGGCGCCTACCGCACGCAGCTGCGCGTCGACCTCGACGGGTTGGACGTCGCGCACTTCCGGTCTGCCTGGACGACGGTGCTGGCGCGCCACGAGGTGCTGCGCAGCGGCTTCATCGCGCAGCCGCCGCTGCAGTGGGTGGCGCGCCGGGTCGAGCTGCCGTGGTCGGTGCAGGACTGGCGCGGCCGCAGCGCTGCCGATGCCGACGGGTTCGCACAGGCCGAACTGGCGGCACCGCTGGACCTGACGCGGCCGCCGCTGATGCGTGTCGCGCTGCTGCGCACGCACGACGACCGCCACCACGTCGTGTGGACCGCACACCACCTGCTGCTCGACGGCTGGAGCAGCTCGCTGCTGCTCGGCGAGGTGCTGCGCGCGTACGACGGCGCGCCGCTGCCGGCGCCGGTCGGCCGCTTCCGCGACCACATCGCGTGGCTGCAGTCGCGCGACCCGTCGGCCGGCGAGGCGCATTGGCGCGCGCAGCTGGCCCGGCTGGAGGCGCCGACGCAGCTCGCGTCGGCGCTGCGCCGGCCGGCCGCGGCCCGGGCCGGCCGGGGCGGCCTGCGCCGCACGCTGGCGGTGCAGCCGCTGGCCGACGCGGCGCGGCGCGAGCGGGTGACGGTCAACACGCTGGTGCAGGCTTCCTGGGCCTTGGTGCTGGCGCGCTGCACCGGCCAGCGCACGGTGTGCTTCGGCAGCACCGTCGCGGGCCGGCCGGCCGAGCTGCCGGGCGCGCAGCAGATGCTGGGGCTGTTCATCAACACGCTGCCGGTGCTCGCGACGCTGCGCCCGGCGCAGCGGCTCGGCGACTGGCTGCGCGAGCTGCAGGCGCAGGCGCTGGCGGCGCGCGAGCACGAGCACACGCCGCTGGTCGAGATCCAGCGCTGGGCCGGGCAGGGCGGGCAGGCGTTGTTCGACAGCCTGCTGGTGTTCGAGAACTACCCGATCGACGCGGCGCTGCGCCAGGCGCCGCCGGGCGGGTTGCGCGTCGGTGCATCGAGCACGCGCGACGACACGCACTATGCGTTGACGCTGGCGCTGCACCAGGGGGAGCGACTGGCCTTCGACTGGCGCTTCGCGCACGCCGCGTTCGACGAGGCGGGCGTCGCGCTGCTGGCGGAGCAGCTCGAGCGGGTGCTGGCGGCCTTCGTCGACGCGCCGGGGGCATGTGTCGGCGCGCTGGCGATGCTGGCGGACGGCGAACGCGAGCGGCTGCTGCGACAGGGCGAGCGCGCGCTGGACGCACCGCCGGGCGAGGCGGAGCCGGTGCATCGCACGATCGAGCGGCTGGCCCGGGCGCAACCGGACGCGCTGGCGCTGGTGTTCGGCGACGTCGAGCTGAGCCGGCGCGAGCTGAACGCGCAGGCCAACCGGCTCGCGCACCAGCTGATCGCGCAGGGCGTGCAGCCGCAGTCGTGCGTCGGGATCGCGCTGGAGCGCTCGGTGGAGATGATCGTCGCGGTGCTCGCGGTGCTGAAGGCCGGCGCGGCCTGGGTGCCGCTGGACCCGGCCTATCCCGCCGAGCGGCGGCGGGCGATGGTGGAGGACAGCGGCATCGCGCTGGTGCTGGCGCAGCTCGATGCCGACGCGCTGAAGGACCGGCCGGCGAGCGATCCGCAGCTGCCGCTGCACCCCGACCAGCTCGCGTACGTGATCCACACCTCCGGTTCGACCGGCCGGCCGAAGGGGGTCGGGGTGTCGCACCGGGCGCTGGCCCGGCATGCGCAGGTGGCGGCCGGGTTCTTCAGCCTCGTGCCCGAGGACCGCGTGCTGCAGTTCGCAACGCTGAACTTCGACGCGTTCGTCGAGCAGCTGTTCGCGCCGCTGGCGACCGGCGCCGCGGTGGTGCTGCGCGGCCCGCAGGTGTGGGACAGCGCGCAGTTCCGCCGCGAGGTGATCGCGCGGCGCATCAGCATCGCGCCGTTGACGACGGCGTACTGGCAACTGCTGGCGCAGGATTTCGCGCTCCCGGTTCGCCCCGAGCCTGTCGAAGGGCCCGCGCATGGGGAACCCGGGCGTCGACAGGCTCAGCCCCGACCGACCGGGCTCGGCCCGCTGCGCCGGGTCATCGTCGGTGGCGAGGCGATGGCACCGCAGGGCCTGCAAGCCTGGCGCGACGCCGGGCTCTCGCACGTGACGGTGCTGAACGGCTACGGCCCGACCGAGGCCACCGTCACGGCGTCGACGCTGGATTGCACGCCGTTCGTCCGCGGCGATGCGCCGCTGCCGACCGCCGTTCCCATCGGCACGCCGCTGCCCGGCCGTGCGCTGCGCATCGTCGACGCCGACCTGCATCCGGTCCCCGTCGGCGTGGCCGGCGAGCTGTGCATCGGCGGCCCGTTGCTGGCCCGCGGCTACCTCGGCCGTCCGGGCCTGACGGCCGAGCGCTTCGTCGCCGATCCGTTCGATGCGCATGGTGGGCGGCTGTACCGTACCGGCGACCTGGTGCGCTGGAACGACGACGGGCACATCGAGTACCTCGGCCGCCTGGACCACCAGGTCAAGCTGCGCGGCTTCCGCATCGAGCTGGGCGAGATCGAGGCGGCGCTGCTCGCGCAGCCGGAGCTGCGCGAAGCGGTCGTGATGGCGCGGCCGTCCGCGGCCGGGCCGCGGCTGGTCGCCTACCTGTCGCTGCAACCGGGCGCATCGATCGAGCCGCAGCAGCTTCGCGAGCGCCTCGCCGCCGTGCTGCCCGAGTACATGCTGCCGTCGGCGCTGCTGCAGTTGCCGGCCTTGCCGTTGAGCCCCGCCGGCAAGGTCGACCGCCGCGCCTTGCCCGAACCCGAAGCCACCGCCGAGGCCGGGCACGTGCCGCCGCTCGGCGACACCGAGCAGGCGCTGGCGGCGATCTGGTGCGAGCTGCTCGGCGTGCCGCGCGTCGGCCGCCGCGACCACTTCTTCGAACTCGGCGGACATTCGCTGCTCGCGGTGCGGCTGGTCACCGAAGTGCGGCATCGCCTGGGGCGGGAGGTCGCGCTGCGCACCGTGTTCGATCACCCGATGCTGGCCGAGCTGGCGGCCGCGCTGCCGACCCCGTCGACCGCCCGCACCGCGGACCGGCTCGGCGCGCTGCTCGCTGAACTGGAAGATTCACTGGAAGACACCTCGGAATGACGACGATGGAACTGGCTTCGCTGTCGCGCCGCTTCGTGCAGTTGCCACCCGGCAAGCGCGCGGCGTTCATCGAGCGGCTGCGCGGCGAAGGCATCGGCTTCGATGCGCTGCCGCTGATCGCCCGCGAGCCCGGCACGCCGGCGCCACTGGCCCCGGCACAGCGAGCGCTGTGGCTGGCCTGGCAGCGCGCGCCGCAGTCGCCGGCCTACAACCTGGCCGGGCGCTTGCGCATCCGCGGCGGGTGCAGCGCCGACGAGGTGCAGGTCGCGGTGCGCCGGCTGGTGCAGCGGCATGCGGTGCTGCGCACGCGGATCGCGCTGGACGCCGACGGGCAGGCGGTGCAGGTCATCGACGACGCGGCGGATGCATTCGGCTGGTCGGTGCACGGCGCGTGCAGCGAGGCCGATGCACGCGACTTCGCGGCCCAGCCCTTCGACCTGGAGCACGGTCCGGTCTTCCGCGCGGCGCTGCACCGCGAGCCCGACGGCGTGCTGGTGCTGCTGCTCGGCGTGCACCACATCGCGGCCGATGGCGGCTCGGTCGCGCTGCTGCTGCAGCAGCTGTCGTCGCTGCTGCGCGATCCCGGGAACGCGGCCGAGCCGCCGACCCTGCAGTACGCCGACCATGCGCAATGGCAGCAGCGCTGGCTCGACGCCGGCGAGCTGGCGCGCCAGCAGGCCTGGTGGGTCGACGAGCTGCGCGACGCGCCGCCGGTCACGACGCTGCCGCTGGACCGCCCGCGCGGCGCGCGGCGCAGCGCCCGCGGCGAGCTGCTGGCCTTCGGCCTGCCGCCCGCGACCGGCGAGGCGTTGCTCGCACTGGCCCGCCGCGCTGCCGCGTCGCCTGCGATGGTGACGCTGGCCTTGCTCGCGCTGCTGCTGCACCGCTACGGCGGCGACCGCGAGCTGTGCATCGGCGTGCCGTCGGCGAACCGCGACCGGCCCGAACTGGCCGGCATGGTCGGGCACTTCACCAACGTGCTGGTGCTGCGGCTGCGCATCGATCCGCAGGCCGGCTTCGCGGCCTTGCTGCGCCAGGTGCGCGAGCGGCTGCTGGCCGCGCGGCAGCACGCGCATCTGCCGCTCGACCAACTGGTCGAGGCGCTCGGCATCGAGCGCAGCGCCGGGCTGAATCCGCTGTTCCAGGTCAAATGCGCGTCGCAGGCGGCCGGCGGTGTGCAGGACCTGCACGCAGCGCACGGGCTGCAGATCGACATCGACGCCGTCGCGGTCGACGAGGTGCACTTCGACCTGAGCCTCGACCTGGTGGAGAGCGACCGCGGCCTGGACTTCCAGCTCGCCTGGGCGACCGACCTGTTCGAGCGCGCGACGATCGACCGGCTGGCGAGCGCGTTCCGCGAGCTCGCGGCACAGGTCGCCGCCGACCCGCAGCGCACGCTGGCGTCGACCACCTTGCCCGGCGCCTCGTCGGTGCTGCACGGCGAGACGCCGTCGTGGCCGTGGCACAGCGTTCCGGCGCTGTGGGCCGCCCAGCTCGAGCGCCATGCGGACCGGCCGGCCCTGCTCGACGCGCAGGGCGCACGCACCCATGCGCAGCTGGACCGCGCCGCCGGCGGCCTGGCCGCGCAGCTGAACCAGCGCGGCATCGGCACCGAGGCGCGCGTGGCGCTGCTGCTCGAACGCGGCAGCCCGTTCGTGCTGGCGATGCTGGCGGTGATGAAGGCCGGCGCGGTGGCCGTGCCGCTGGACCCGTCGCTGCCGGCGTCGCGGCTGCAGGCGCTGGTGCGCGACTGCGGTGCCCATGCGCTGATGGCCGCCGGACCGGTGCCGTGGAGCACGCTGCCGGTGCTCGTGCCGGGCTTCGATGTCGCAGGCCCGCTGCCCCCGCCGGAACCGCCGCCCGCAGCGCTGCCGCGGCCCGACCAGGCCGCGTACATCGTCTACACCTCCGGCTCGACCGGCGCACCGAAGGGCGTGGTCGTCTCGCACGGCGCGCTCGCGAACTACGCACAGGCGATGCTGGCGCGGCTGATGGGTCCGCAAGGCCCGCTGCCCGAAGGCCTGCGCTTCGCGATGGTCTCGACCGTGGCCGCCGACCTGGGCCACACGGCGCTGTTCGGCGCGCTGTGCTCCGGCGGCAGCCTGCTGATGCTCGACAGCGCCGCGGCCTTCGACCCCGACGCGTTTGCCGACGCGATGGCGCGCCACCGCATCGACGTGCTGAAGATCGTGCCCAGCCACCTGAAGGGCTTGCTGAACGCCGCGCGGCCGCACGACGTGCTGCCGGCCCACACGCTGGTGCTGGGCGGCGAGGCGGCCGATGCGGCGCTGCTGGCGACGGTGCGCGCGCTGCGGCCGGCGCTGCGCATCGTCAGCCACTACGGGCCGACGGAGACCTGCGTCGGCCTGCTGATGCACGTCGCCGGCGAGCACGATGCCGTGCTGCCGCTGGGCCGGCCGATCGCCGGCATGTCGGCCTTCGTGCTCGACGACGCGCTGCAACCGGTGCAGCCCGGCATCGCCGGCGAGCTGTTCGTCGGCGGGCCGGGGGTCGCACGCGGCTACCAGGGGCAGCCGGGGCTGACGGCGAGCCGCTTCGTCGCGTCGCCGTTCGGCGCACCGTCGGCGGGCGAGCGCCTGTACCGCACCGGCGACCGCGTGCGCCAGCGCGGCGACGGCGCGCTGGAATTCCTCGGCCGCAACGACGACCAGCTGAAGATCCGCGGCTTCCGCGTCGAGCCGGGCGAACTGCAGGCGCGGCTGCGCGAGATGGACGGCGTGGCCGATGCGGCGGTGGTGGCCGGCGACGGCGAGACCGGCAGCCCGGTGCTGTGGGCCTACGCGGTGCCGCGCGCCGGCGCAACGCTGGACGCGGCGGCGGTGCGGCTCGCGCTGCAGGCCAGCCTGCCGGCCTGGCTGCTGCCGGAGGCGATCGTCGTGCTCGATGCGATGCCGCTGACGCCGAACGGCAAGATCGATCGCAAGGCGCTCCCGCGGCCGGCGCCATCGGCACCGGGCCGCCCCATCGCGCCACCGCGCGGCCCGACCGAGCAGGCGCTGGCGCGCCTCTTCGGCGAGGTGCTCGGGCTGGATGCGGTCGGTCGCGACGACGACTTCTTCGAGCTCGGCGGCGATTCGATCCTCAGCCTGAAGCTGATCGCGCGCGTCCGCAAGCAGGTGCCGGGCGGCGCCGGGCTGGCCTTGTCGGAGCTGATGCAGGCCACGCGCCTGCGCGACCTGGCCGGGCGGCTGCAGCAGCGGCTGGAGCAGCAGCACGATGCGATCTGCCTGCACGCGGGTGGGGCCGGCGTGCCGCTGTACTGCCTGCCGGGGATGATCGTCAACTCGCGCGAGTTCCTGCCGCTGGCCGACGCGCTGCAGGGCGCGCGGCCGGTGCACGGCTTCGTCAGCCATGTCTACACGCGCCGGCGCTGGCGTGGTTTTGCGGTCGAGGCGCTGGCGGGCGAGTACGCGGACTTCATCGAGGCCACCGCGGTGCAGGGGCGCTGCGCCTTGCTCGGCTGGTCGTCGGGCGGCGACCTGGCGATCGAGGTCGCGCGGCAGCTGCAGGGGCGGGTCGCGGTCGATTTTCTCGGCATGGTCGACGTGTTCGAAACCGAGCCGCTGCGCGCGTCGCGGCCGATCGCGGCGGCCGAACGTGCGCTGGCGTGGCGGGAGATCGACGCGTGGGTCGGCCGATCGACGATGGCCGGCGCGTGGCGCGAGCTGTTCGCGCGGCTCGACGACACCGAGCGTGACGGGCTGGCCGAGCAGGTGCTGTCCGGTGACCGGACGCTGCCGCTGGATGGCGATGGCGACGACGCGGCCGAGTGCCTGCTGTGGGCGACCATCGACAAGCGCGTGCAGGGTGCGCGCCAGGTGCACGGCCGCATCGAGACGCCGGTGCAGGTGTTCCTGGCCGAGCAATCGGTGGCCGCATCGGCGGCCGGCATCGGCAGGCTGCGCGACTGGTCGGCGCATGCGCCGGTCGACGCCACCCGCGTGGTGGCCGGCGCGAGCCACCTCGACATCATCCGGCGCCCGCCGCTGCATGCGGCGCTGCGGGAAGCGCTGCAGGAGCTGGACGGCTGAACGAACCTAGAATCGTCGGCCCGGAGCACGTCGCCCGGGGCATCGATCAAGGAACACCAGCATGGGCGCGCAGTGGAAGGCATATCACAAGGACCTGGCGTCCAGTGCCAAGAGCAGGCTGTTTGGCAAGCTGGCCAAGGACATCATGGTGGCCGCGCGGCACGGCGCCGACCCGGCCGCAAACTCGCGGCTGCGGCTGGTGGTCGAGCAGGCGCGCAAGGTCTCGATGCCGAAGGACACGCTGGACCGCGCGATCAAGAAGGGCGCCGGGTTGACCGGCGAGACGGTGCACTTCGAGCATGCGCTGTATGAAGGCTTCGCGCCGCACCGCGTGCCGGTGATGGTGGAGTGCCTGACCGACAACGTGAACCGCGCGGCGTCGGAGATGCGGGTGCTGTTCCGCAAGGGCCAGCTCGGCACCTCGGGCTCGGTGGCCTGGGACTTCGACCACCTCGGCATGATCGAGGCCGAGCCGGCGGCGCCGGGCGCCGACCCGGAACTGGCGGCGATCGAAGCCGGCGCGCAGGACTTCGAGCCGGCCGACGAGAACGGCGTCACGCTGTTCCTGACCGATCCGGCCGACCTGGACCTGGTGAGCCGCGCGCTGCAGGGCCAGGGCTTCACGGTGCTGTCGGCCAAGCTCGGCTACAAGCCGAAGAACCCGGTCGACCCGAAGAGCCTGACCGCCGAGCAGCTGGAGGAAGTGGAGAGCTTCCTCACCGCGCTCGACGCCGGCGACGACGTGCAGAACGTCTACGCCGGGTTGGCTGGATAAGGCTGCCTGCGCCTCCCGTTCGCCCTGAGCCTGTCGAAGGGCCTGCTCGCATCGAGCGGGGCTTCGACAAGCTCAGCCCGGACGGAACTCAGAACCGGTACTTCGCCGTCAGCACCACGTTGCGTTCGTTGCCGCGGAAGTAGCTGCCGTAGGCGTGGCCGGCGAGGTACTCCTTGTCGAACAGGTTGCTGACGTTCAGCGCGAAGCGCCACGGGCCGTTGTCGTAGCGCACCGCGGCATCGGCCAGCGTGTAGGCCGGCTGCGACTCGGTGTTCTCGCCGTTGTCCCAGCGCTTGCCGACATGGCGCAGCCCGCCGCCGATGCTGACGCCGTGCAGCGCGCCGGCGCCGAGCGCGTAGTCGAGCCAGAGCGACGCGGTCCGCTTCGGCGTCAGGATCGGCATGTTGCCGACCTCGGTGTCGATCGCGCTGGCCAGCACCTTCATGTCCAGCGCGGTGAACGAGCCGGTCAGCCGCAGCTGCTTCGTCAGGGCCGCCCTGGCCTCCAGCTCCAGCCCGCGCGAACGCACCTTGCCGATCGCGTGCGGCGCAAAGTTCACCTGGTCGTACGAGACCACGTTGGTCTTCACGAGGTTGAAGACAGCCGCGGTGAACGACACCGCCTCGCCCTCGGGCATGTACTTCACGCCCAACTCCACCTGCCGGCCGCGGCTCGGATCGAACAGTTGGTCTTCATCCGCCGCCATCACCGGCACGAACGATTCAGCGTAGCTCGCATACGGCGCCCAGCCGTTGCCGACCAGGTAGTTGACGCCGAGCCGGCCGGTGGTGGCGTTGTCGGTGCGCTCGGCGACGACGGGACCGACCCTCCGGTTCTCGTAGCGCGTCTTCACGCGGTCCTGGCGCACGCCTGCCGTCATGCCCCAGTGCGAATCGAAGCGCACCTGGTCCTGCGCGTACAGGCCGACCTGCTCGAGGATCACCTGCTTGTCGCGGGACTGGGAGCTCGGCTCGGCGATCGGCACGCCGTAGACCGGGTTGCTCAGGTCGAGCGGCGTCGTCATGGCCTGCCAGCGCTGCCATTCGGCGCGGCTGCGGTCGACGTCGAGACCGAACAGCAGCGTGTGCGACAGGCCGCCGCCGTCCACCTGGCCTTGCACCGAGGTGTCGATGCTGTTCTCGTCGACCGCTTCGACATCGTGCCGTGCCTGGCGCAGCAGCAGGTTCGGATCGGCACCGGGGGTGGTGTCGAAGAACGACTGGATGTGGTGCTTGTCCGACGTGCGGTGCGCGTAGCGCGCCTTCTGCTGCAGCTGCCAGCCGCTGTCGAAGCGGTGCGCGAACTGCCAGCCGAGCGCGTCCGACCCGGTCTCGATGCGGCTGAAGGTGGGGTCCCCTTCCTTGATGGTGGTGGGTTGCCTGTTGAAGTCGCTGACGAACTGCACGTCGTCGGAGCCGTCGTCGCGCAGCACCTCGGCCTGCAGCGTCAGCGAGGTCTGCGGCGTCGGCTGCCACTTGATCGACGGCGCGAGGTACTGGCGCTTCTGCGTCATGCGCTCGCCGTTCGGGTACCGGTCCTGCGTGCCGGTGTCCAGGCCCAGGCCGACGACACGCCAGCGCCACTGGCCGTCGGCATCGATCGCGCCGCCCACGTCGGCCATCACCTGCTTGCGGTCGTAGCGGCCGGTCTGCACGCCGATCTCGCGCACTGCGTCGGGCCCGGGCACTTTGCTGACGCGGTTGACGACGCCGCCGACGTCGCCCTTGCCGAACAGCACCGACGACGGGCCGCGCAGCACCTCGAGGCGCTCCAGCCCGTAGACCTCGGTCTGCACGCCGAGGAAGGTGATGCCGACGTTCTGCGCGAGGCCGTCGCGGAAGCTGCTGGTGTACCAGCCGTCGAAGCCGCGCAGCAGCACCCAGTCGAGCCCGCGCGAATCGAAGCCGTACGGGTTCACGGTGATGCCAGGGGTCTGCGCGAGCGCGTCGGTCAGCGTCGCCAGGCCCTTGTCGTCGATCTCCTGGCTGCCGATGACCGAGATCGACTGCGGCACCTCGGCGAGCGGCGTGTCGGTCTTGGTGCCGACGCTGGCGCGCTGCGCGACGTAGCCCCCGGCATCGGCATCGGCGCGGGCGCGCACGGTGAGGGCGGGCAGCGTGGTCTCGGCCACGGCCACGGCTGCGGCGGCCGACGCCTGGCGCACCGCGAAGCCGCCGTTCGGCGCACGGGCGGCTTCGAGGCCACTACCGGCGAGCATCTGCTGCAGCGCCTGGGCCGCGCTGAAGCGGCCGGACACGGCGCGCGAGGTCTTGCCGCTGGTGGCGTCACCGGCCGCGAGGACGGCCACGCCGGTCTGGCGCGACAGCTCGTTCAGCGCGGCCTCCAGCGGCTGGGCCGGCACCTGGACGTCGAACTCGGCTTCGGCCAGCACGGCGGCCTGGGCGAGCGCGCGCGACGGCGCGAAGGGGCCGCTGAAGGCGGCAGCCAACGCGACGACAAGCAGGCGTTGGCGGGGGAGGGAACGCATGGGGTACTCCAGTCAGGTTTTTCGGGATTTCCTGCTGGCTTAGACGGATGAGCCGCCCAAAGCAGGACAGCCCGGCCCGATCCGATGGCTAGCGAGCGAACAGTTCGGCGCTGCCATCCGCCCGCGGGCGGACGGTGATCGGCAACACCTGCGGCAGCGCCGCCAGCAACCCGGCCGCATCCCGCACCGGGAAGCGGCCGGTCAGCCGCATCGCGTCGACCCGCGGGTCGGTGCTGACGATCGCCGCGCTGCGGTAGGCGTTGACGCTGGCCAGCGCCTCGCGCAGCGGGGTGTTCTCGAAGCTGAGCCAGCCGTCGCGCCAGCCGGCGAGGGCCGCCGCGTCGCCCTGGCGCGGCGGCTGCGCGATGCCGTGGCGGATGTCGATCAGCTCGCCGGCGCCCAGTTCGATCGGCGGGCCGACGCGGTCACCGCCGCCGTCGGCCGCCGTGGCGCGCAGCGCGACCTGCACCCGCCCGCGTTCGACACCCACCGTCAGTGCACCGCCGCGGTCGCGCAGGCTGAACACCGTCCCCAGCACCTCGATGCGCGCGTCGCGCGTCAGCACCTGGAACGGCCGCGCGGCGTCGTGCGCCACGTCGCAGCGCAGTTCACCGCCGTCGAGCCGCACGATGCGCCGCTGCCGGTGCAGCCGCACGTCGACCGCGCTGTCGGCGCCGAGCGCCAGCTGCGTGCCCGGCCGGGCATCGGGCAGGCTGACATTGAGCAGCTGCAGCGGTTGCGTGCGGTACGCCGCCGTGAACACCGGCGTCTGCCAGTGCTGCCACCCCAGCCGGCCGGCAAGCGCCGCGCCGCCGAGCACCGCAGCCGCCGACAACAGCAGGTTGCGCCGCCCCTTGAAGGCACCGGCGGCCACCGGTTCGTCGAAGTGCTCGCGCAGCTCTTCCGACAGGCCGCCCAGCATCTGCCAACGCCGGCGCGCTTCGTCGGCCGCGGCCGCATGGTCGGGCGATTCGCCGATCCACTGCCGCAGCCGCGCGAGCGCCCGGCCGGCGGCCGGTTCAGGCTCGACCTCGCTCTTGACGACCAGGTCGAGCGCATGCTCGATCAGCTTTTCGGCGGTCGCGGCGCGACTCATGCCCCCTCCTCGGCCAGCGCCGCGCGGAAGCTGCTGCGCGGCGACACCGCCGGCGCCTCGATCAATTCCGCCTGCATCTCGGCAAACACGCGCGAGCAGTCGAGCGCCGCCCGCACCAGGTGCTTGGCCACCGCCGCCTCGCTGAGCGCGAGCCGCGCCGCGATCTCGGTGCGCGTGAAGCCGTAGGCGCGGAACAGCAGGAACACCTCGCGCCGCAACGGCGGCAGCGACTCCAGCACGCCGATCACGCGCCGCAGCACCTGGCGCTGCGCATGCACGTATTCGCACGACGGGGCCGTCGTCTGCAGGCCGGACCCGGCGTGCTGCGCGGCCCAGCTCTGCACCACCTGCCGGTGCCGGGCCTCATCGATGCACAGGTTGCGCGCCACGCGGAACAGCAGCGCCCGCGGCGCCGCGATCGACGCCCGGGGCCCGTCGCCCAGCGCGAGCGCATAGACCCGCTCGAAGCTCGACTGCGCGATGTCCGCCGCATGCTGCGGGTCGCGCAGCTCGCGCGTCAGCTGCCGTCGCAGGTCCGCACAATGGGCCACCAGTTCCTGGATCAGCTCGCGCATGCGTTGGAAGAGCACCTCGCTCAATGAGAATTGTTCGCATTGAGTGTAGCAAGGTTCGTCGCGATCTCGTTCGAGCGCACCGCGGTGATCGACAGCAGTGTGTCGCTCAGCCCGTGGGTGGTCTCGCAGGCCCCCTGCAGGAACACCGCCGGGCGGAACTCGCGCGGCGCGATCACGCGGTAGTCGCGGTCCACCTCCAGCCGCCCAAGCCACGGCGCCAGCTCGCCCAGCAGCGCATGGTGCTGCTCGCGCGCATAGCCGGTGGCCAGCACCACCGCGTCGTAGCGCTGGCTGCGCTCGCGCGAGGCGTTGACGTCGAGCAGGTTCAGGTGGATGCCGTCGGGGACGGCGCGCACGCTCTGGATCTCGTGCCGCCGCAGCAGGCGGTGCCGCTCGTCGCCGCTGACGCGCTGCTCGTAGAACACCGCGAACATCTGCCGGATCAGGTCGAGGTCGGCGCAGGCGTAGTTGGTGTGGCGGAACGCCGCCAGCATCTCGGCCCGCTGCGCTTCGGGCTGGGCATACACCTGGTCGACGAAGCCGGCGTTGAAGATCTCGTTGACGAACGGGCTGTCGTCGGCCGGCCGGATCGCGCGCGCCCGCATGATCAGGTCGACCTGTGGCGCGTTCGGCCGGCCGTGCAGGTCGATGAACAGCTCGGCCGCGCTCTGGCCGGCCCCGACGATCGCGATGCGCTTCGCATCGGCCTGGCGCGCCATCCCGGCCAGGTAGCCGCTGGAGTGCATCACCCGCGGGTCGCCCTTCAGCGCGCGGAAGGCCTCGGGGATGTGGGCGGTGCCGCCGATGCTGACCACCAGGTGGCGCGCGAGCCGCTCGTGCCACCGGCCGCCGGCGTCGCGCGAGCGCACGCGCAGCAGCGACACCTCGCGGCCCTGCGCCTGCGGCAGCACCTCGACCGCCTCTTCGCCGTAGACGCAGGCGTCGTCGAACTGCGCCGCCGCCCAGCCGAGGTAGTCGTTGAACTCGCGGCGGCTCGGGTAGAAGGTCTTCAGGTTGATGAAATCCTGCAGCCGCCCTTGCTGGTGCAGGTAGTTCACGAAGGTGAAGCGGCTGGTCGGGTTGCGCAGCGTCGCCAGGTCCTTCAGGAACGAGATCTGCATGTGGGCCTGCGGCAGCAGCATATCCGGATGCCACGCGAAGCCCGGCTGGCGCTCGATGAACAGCGCGTCGACGAGCGGCCGGCCGGCACGCCGCTGCTCGTCGAGCGCGATCGCCAGCGCCAGGTTCGACGGCCCGAAGCCGATGCCGATGAGGTCGTGCACGCGCATGCTCATGTCCTTGCCTGCAGGGCGGTGGGGGGGGCGGACGTGAGGACGGGCGCGGGCTCGTCCTCGCGCGGCCACCACAGCGTGTCGGTGAAGAAGCGTTCGCGCAGCAGCGTCACCAGCATCGCGCGCTTGTGCGGGAAGTCGAACTCCTTGACCTTCGCGTAGCCGGAGCGGTCGAGGTTGCGCAGCTGCTGGCGGTGGTCGGCGCGCGGCTCGCCGACGATGCGCCGCGTGCGCGGGTCGGCGAGGAACAGGTAGTGCGAGATCGACGTGAGCCAGGCCGTCGCGAAGGCCTTGCCGCGAAAGCCCGGCTCGCCGATCAGCACATGCCAGCCGCGGTCGTGGTCGTCGGCCTCGCAGAACGGCGCGATGCGGTTCTCCTTCGCCCAGTAGGCCTCGAAGTAGCCGAAGGGCTCGCCGTCCAGGCAGGCGATCATGGCCTGCATGTGCGGGTCGACGGCGATGGCGTCGAGGTAGCCGCGGTGCTTCGCGAGGTCGCCGTCTTCCTGCCAGACCTGGGCCACGTCGGGGTCGTTCATCCAGCGGTGGAAGCGTGGCAGGTCGGTTTCGATGTCCAGGCTGCGGAACGAGAACGTGCGGTCCAGCCACGGGATGTGCCGCTGGTACAGCACGCCGCGGCGCTTGGCGGCGCGCAGCGGGTGGCGGCGGTCGCCGGTCAGCGCATAGCGCAGCGGGATCGGCGAGGCCACCTGCGGCAGCCACATCGGTGCGTGCTGGAAGAACATCTCGCGGTGCACGATCCATCCGCCGCCGGTGGCCGGCAGGGCCAGGCCATGCTCGACCAGGTTCAGCGCCGACGCGAACGGCGGCTGCAGCAGCAGGCGGGCGGTGCGCGGCTCGAAGGTGAACGCCGCCTCGACGATCGCCAGCAGGTGGGCGGCCGAAGGCTCGCCGGAGCACGGGCCGAGCCATTGCAGTTCCGAGAGCTGGCCGGCATCGAAGCCGCCGTGCCGCCACTGCCAGCGGCCGATGCGGTCGCGCGGCGCGTCGCCCGCGCGCGCCGGCTGCGGGTCGGTCACCACCAGCCGGTCGCCGTCGCGCTGCACCTGCAGCGCCTGGCCGAACGGATGGCTCACGCAGCGCGGTGCTGCAGGGGAGGGAGAGGATCGTGGGGAGGTGCCGCTGTTCATGCCTCCATGACGAGCGGTCGGTGGGTTTGTTCAGCCGAAGTCGTCCGCTGAACAGCGCGGCCCGTGCTTCGTCATGTGGCACATGGAACCGTCAACCAGACCGCCGGAGAGACCGGCCAGGCTCGTCTACATCGCGTCGCTGCGCAACGCGGCCGCCGACCGCGCCGGGCAGCCCGTCGCGTTCAAGGGCGGGCAGCGCTACATGAAGTCGCCGCTCGAATTCCTCGTCGAGACGCTGAACGGCAGCGCGCTCGGCGATGCGTATTCGTTGCAGGCGGTGATCGTCGACGACGACGAAGGCAACCCGCGCGACCGCGAGCTGCTGAAGGACTACGGCTTCTCGCCGCACCCGAGCCGCTGCTGGCCGTTCCCGCCGGCGCTGCAGGTGCAGGGCAGGCCGCTCGTCGAGCTGATGGAAGCGGTGCCGTCCGACTACCGCCGGCTGCCGCTCGGCGCGGCGCAGCGCGTGGCCGGCAAGCGCGATTTCGAAACCCGGCTGCTGGCGCGGCTGCTCGCGCTGCGAGCCGACATCGTCGTGCTCGACGGCCTGCTGGTCATCCTCGACGCGCTGGTGCGGCCGGGCGCGCCGTTCCACCGCCGCATCGTCAACATCCACCCCGGCATCACGCGCGACGGCTCGCCGCACCAGCGGCGCGGCGCGTGGGCCACGCTCGATGCGCTGCACGGTGCCCGGGGCCAACGCATCGACTGGCGCACGATGGCGCGCACGCCGGTCGAGCCGGTGCGGCAGACCGGCGCGTCGTTCCATTACGTCGACAACGGCATCGATTCGGGCGAGGTGATCGTCGACGTGCTGGCCACCGAGATCGACCCGGCCGACACCATCCTCGAGCTGCGCTGGAACAACTTCCACCGCAGCCTGTTCCCTGCGCTGCAGCGCGGGCTCGCGACACTCGCCGAACAGGCGAAGGAGCCGTCATGAGACTGTCGACCCGAGGCCTGCTGCGGGCGTTCGCGCCGCTGCTGTCGATACCGCTGATGGTCTCGACGGCTTCCGCGGCTCAGCCGGGCGGCGTCGAGATCCGCCGCACCGCCGACCGCATTCCGCACATCCGCGCGCCAGGCTGGCGCGAGCTCGGCGTCGGCATCGGCCATGCGCAGGCGCAGGACGCGCTGTGCACGCTGGCCGAGGCCTTCACCACCTGGCGCGGCGAACGATCGCAGCACTTCGGCGCCGATGCGCGACCGGCGCGGCTGTCCACCTTCGGCCGGCCGACCAACCTGGAGCTGGACTTCTACTTCCGCGCGTTCGCCGACGACGCGATGCTCGCGCGTTCGCGCGCCGCGCTGCAGCCGGACCTGCTGGCCGCGGCCGACGGGTATGCGGACGGCTACAACCGCTACCTGGCGCAGGCGCGCAACGGCGCCGGTGGCGAACCCGGCGCGCCGCGCCAGGCCTGCCTGCGCGAGCCGTGGGTGCACGAGATCGGCGGCGACGACATCCTGCGCCGCCTGTTCGCCGCGCAGGTCGCCGCGGGGCAGGCGCGCTTCATTCCCGAGATCGTCAACGCGCGGCCCGCGGCGACCGGCGCTGCGAAGGTCGGCCACGCAGCCGACGACGGCACGCTGCGCGCCCAGCTCGCGCACCCGCTGGGCGAGCAGGCCGGCCTCGGCAGCAACATGATGGCGTTCGGCCGCGAGGCCACCGGTGAAGCCGGCAGCGTGCTGTTCGGCAACCCGCACTGGTACTGGGGCGGACCCGATCGCTTCTACCAGATGCACCTGAGCATTCCGGGCCGCGTCGACGTGGCCGGGGTCGCCTTCCTCGGCGTGCCGCTGGTGATGATCGGCTTCAACGACCGCATCGCGTGGAGCCACACCGTGTCGGCCGCGCGCCGCTTCGGCCTCTTCGACCTGGCGCTGGACCCGGCCGACCCGACGCGCTACCAGGTCGACGGCGCCAGCGAGGCGATGCAGTCGCGCGAGGTCACGGTGCAGGTGCGCGCGGCCGACGGCACGCTGCAGCCGGTGACGCGCCGGCTGTACGGCACGCGCTTCGGCCCGATCGCCGACCTCGGGCGGCGCGCCGCGCCGTTCGGCTGGGGCACGGCCCATGCACTGGCGCTGCGCGACATCAATGCCGACAACTTCCGGGTGTTCCGCACCTTCTTCGCGTGGAACCAGGCGCGCTCGCTGGACGACTTCATCGCGATCCAGCGCCGCGAGGCCGGCATGCCGTGGGTCAACACCGCGGCCATCGGGCGCGGCGACGGCAGGGTGTGGATCGCCGACGTGGGCACGGTGCCGAACGTGCCCGATGCGCTGCGCGCGCGCTGCAGCACCGCGTTGTCGCGCGGCTTCGCGCAGATCGATGCGGCCACGCCGTTCCTCGACGGCAGCCGCGCGGACTGCGACTGGGCGGCCGATGCCGCGGCGCCGCAGCCGGGTGCGATGCCGGTGGCCGCGCTGCCGAGCCTGCTGCGCAGCGACCACGTCGAGAACATGAACGACAGCCACTGGCTGTTCAGCGTGCAGCAGCCGCTGGAGGGCTACCCGAGCGTGCTCGGTGCGCAGCGGCAGGCCTTGTCGCTGCGCGCCCGGCTGGGCCACACGATCGCGCAGGAGCTGGCGGCGACGCCGTCGCGCTCGGCCGAGGCGCTGGCCGGCCGGCTGAAGCAGGCGGTGCTCGCGCCGCGGGCCTGGGCGGCGGAGCGATTCAGGCGCGAGCTGCTGGCGCCGACCTGCGCGGCGCCGGCGACGGCCGACGTGGGCCGGGCCTGCGAGGTGCTGGCGCACTGGTCCGGTCGCGCAGAGCCCGACGCGCGCGGTGCGCTGCTGTGGGATGCGTTCTGGGCGCGCCTGCAAGGCCTGCCCGATGTCGAGCTGTTCGGCGTGCCGTTCTCGCCGCAGTCGCCGCTGGACACCCCGCGCGCGCCGAACGGTTCCGATCCGCGCATTGCACAGGCGCTCGCGGCCACGGTTGCGGCGTTCGCCGAACGCGGCTGGGCGCTCGACGAGCCGCTGGGGCGGCGACGCTTCGTGCGCAGTGGTGGCCAGCAGCTCGCGCTGTTCGGAGGCTGCCATGGCGCGGGTTATTTCGCGGTGGTCTGCGATGGCGACGACACGCACGGCATCGGCCCGGACGCGGTTGCCAACAGCTACCTGCAGGTGGTGCGCTTCGGGCCGCGCGGCGTGGTGGCGGACACCTTGCTCGCGCATGGCGAGAGCGACGGCGCGGTCGAAGCGGGCGAGGGCGCGGCCGAGGCGTCGGTCGCACGCCATGCCCGCCGCGCGTGGCTGCGCTTCCCGTTCCACGACGACGAGATCGCGCGCGATCCTGCCCTCCGCACGACGCGGCTCCCGTAGGTTCCCCTGCCGGGCGTCAGGCCGGGCTGCGGGCAGGCCAGGTCGCGAACAGCACCCCGGCAATCGCCAGGCCAAAGGCAGCGGCCTGCGTCGCGCTGATCCGTTCCCCGAGGAACACCACGCCGATCGCTGCCGCGCTGATCGGCAGCAGCACCGTGAAGATGCCCGCCGACGAGGCCGGCACCTGGCGCAGGCCCGTCATCCACAGCCACACGGTGACCATGCTGGCCGCGAGCGAATAGAACAGCAGCAGCGACCACGAGCCCGGCTGCACCGCGCCGAAGTCGAACGACATCGCCTGCCACAGCCCGAGCGGCGTCACCAGCGCCAGCCCCCACAGGTTCACCAGCGCGCTGATGCGCCTGGCCGACACGTTGCCGGTGAGCTTCTTGCCCATCACCACGTACGAGGCCTCGCAGATCACCGCGCCGAACAGCAGCAGGTTGCCGAGCAGCGAACTGCCGCCCTGGTCGCTGCCGCCGTGCGCCACCACCGACACCAGCGCGATGCCGCCGACCGCGCACGCAATGCCCACCGCCACGCGCGGCACGATGCGCTCCTTCAGGAACAGCCGCGACAGGATCGCCACCGCAGCCGGGATCGCGGCCATGATCACGCCCGCCGCCAGCGCCGAGCTGAGGCCGACGCCGAACAGCATGCAGATCGAGAACAGGAAATTGCCGAAGAAGGATTCGAAGAACAGCAGGATGCGGTCGTGCCGGCTCAGCGGCGCTTCGCCGGGCCGGCGCCTCACCCAGCCGACCATCGCGACCGCTGCCATGCCGAAGCGCAGCCAGGCCAGCAGGAAGACCGGGAACACCGCCAGCAGCAGCTTCGACAGCCCCACGTAGCTGCCCACCAGGGCCATCGAACTGCCGAGGCAGAGGTAGGCGATCCACGGCGCGTGCGCGCGGTGGGCGGCCCCAGGGGCCGAAGACGAAGAGTTCATTCGAGAAGGAGGAGAGGGGGCACGGGGGAGGGCTCAGAACGCCGAAGCGTACCGCGCAATCTCCCAGCCGCTCACATGGCGCGCGTAGTCGGTCCACTCGGCGCGCTTGAGCCGGATGAACTCGGCCGACAAGGTCTCGCCGAGCGCCGCGCGGATCACGTCGTCGGCCTCGAGCGCGTCGACCGCCTCGCCCAGGCTCTGCGGCAGCAGCCCGATGCCGCGCTCGCGGACCTGCGCCAGGCTGAGCGGGAACAGGTCTTCGGTGCAGGCCGGCCCCGGGTCGAGCGCGCGTGCGATGCCGTCGAGCCCGGCGGCGATCAACCCGGCCGTCGCCAGGTACGGGTTCGCCGACGCATCCGGCAGGCGCCATTCGAAGCGGCCGTCGAGCGTGCGGACCAGCGCGGTGCGGTTGTTCGGCCCGTGCGCGACGTAGGCCGGCGCCCAGCTGGTGCCCGACAGCGATTCGCCGACCACCAGCCGCTTGTAGCTGTTGACGGTCGGCGCGGCCAGCGCGCACAGCGCGGCCGAATGCGCCAGCACGCCGGCGATGAACTGCAGTGCGAGCGTCGACAGCGGCTGCTGCCGGTCGGCGAACACGCAGTCGCCACCGGCCCACAGCGACACGTGGAAGTGCATGCCGCTGCCCGGCTGGTTCGCGAACGGCTTCGGCATCATCGAGAACACACTGCCGTGCCGCTCGGCCAGCGCCTGCGCAGCCAGCTTGAACAGCATCAGGTGGTCGGCGCTCGCCAGTGCCTCGGCATGGTGGAAGTTCAGCTCGTACTGGCCGTGCGCGTCTTCATGGTCGACCTGGAACACGTCGAGGCCGCATTCGGTGAGCGCCGCGGCGAGCTCGTGCAGGAAGGCGGCCTGGCGCGGCAGCGTCTTCAGGTCGTACGACGGCTTGTCGAGCGCGTCGTGCGGATCGGCCGGCGCGATGCCGCCGTCGGCCGTGCGGCGCAGCAGGAAGAACTCCGGCTCGATGCCGGTGCGCAGCGTCCAGCCGCGCCCGGCCAGCCGCGCCAGCTGGCGCTTCAGCACCTGGCGCGGGCAGGCGTCGAACGGCTCGCCGGCGACATGACCGTCGCAGACGATGCGCGCATAGCCCGGCATCCACGGCAACGCGCGCGCGGTCTCGGGCTGGCCGCGGCCGTAGTACTCCGCGCGCGGGCCGGTGCGCGGCAGCCCGGTGCCCCAGATCGACGGACCGGCAAAGCCCGCGCCCTCGGCCAGCAGGCTCTCCAGGTGCGCGAGCGGCACGTACTTGCCCTTCGCGACGCCGTGCAGGTCGGTGAACTGCGCGACCAGCGTGTGGACGCCCTCGGCCTGCAGCCGCTCGCGGAGTTCTTTCATGCGCTCGCCGCGGCCGCCCGCAGCGAGGCCTGCAGGATCGCGGTCGCCTCGACGAAATGCGCGTCGGGGATCGTCAGCGGGAACAGGAAGCGGATCACGTTGGCATCGACGCCGCAGCTCAGCAGGATCAGCCCGCGCTGCAGGGCTTCGGCCTGCACCTGCTTCGTGAACGCGGCGTCGGGCGCGTCGGTGCCGGGGCAGTCGAACTGCACCGCCACCATCGCGCCCAGCCCGCGCACGTCGGCGATCTGCGGCACGGCAGCGCGCAGCTCGTTCAGCACCGCCTTCAGCCGGTCGCCGAGCGCCTGGCCGCGCGCCGGCAACTGCTCGTCGTGCATCACGCCGATCACCGCATGCGCGGCGGCAATCGCCAGCGGGTTGCCGGCGTAGGTGCCGCCGAGGCCGCCGGGCGCGGGGGCATCCATGATCTCGGCGCGGCCGGTCACCGCCGACAGCGGCAGCCCGGCGGCCAGCGACTTGGCGCTGACGAGGATGTCGGGCAGCACGTCGGGGAAGTGCTCCATCGCGAACAGCCGGCCGGTGCGGCCGAACCCGGTCTGCACCTCGTCGGCGATCAGCACGATGCCGTGCTCGTCGCACAGCGCGCGCAGCCAGCGCAGCGCGTCGGCCTGGATCACGTTGAAGCCGCCTTCGCCCTGCACCGGTTCGAACACGATGGCCGCGACGCGCGACGCCTCGATGTCGGCCTTGAACAGGTGCTGCACCGCCTTCTGCACTTCGGCCAGGTTCGTGCCTTCAGCGGGGAAGGGCACGTGGTAGATCTCGGGCGGGAAGGGGCCGAAGCCGGCCTTGTACGGCTGCACCTTGCCGGTCAGCGCCACCGCGAACAGGCTGCGGCCATGGAAGGCGCCGCCGAACGCGATGACACCGGCGCGCTTCGTGTGGGCGCGGGCGATCTTCACCGCGTTCTCGATCGCCTCGGCACCGGTGCTGAAGAACGCGGTCTTCTTGGCGTGGCGGCCGGGCGTCAGCGCATTGAGCTGCTCGGCCAGCGCGATGTAGCCCTCGTAGGGCACGACCTGGTAGCAGGTGTGCGTGAAGCGCTTCAACTGCGCCTCGATCGCCGCGACGATCTTCGGGTGGCGGTGGCCGGTGTTCATCACCGCGATGCCGCCGGCGAAATCGAGGAAACGCCGGCCTTCGACATCCCACAGCTCGGCGTTCTCGGCATGGTCGGCGAAGAACGTGCCCATCACGCCGACGCCGCGCGGCGTGGCCGCGGCCTTGCGGGCCATCAGCTGTTCGTTCTGCGAGTGGTTCATCGCGGTTCTCCGGTCAGTCCAACCGTATCCAGGTGGTCTTGAGTTCGGTGTACTTGTCGAACGCATGCAGCGATTTGTCGCGCCCGTTGCCGCTCTGCTTGAAGCCGCCGAACGGCACGGTGATGTCGTCTTCGTCGTACTGGTTGACGTGCACCGTGCCGGCGCGCAGCGCGCGGGCCACGCGGTGCGCGCGGTTGATGTTGCTGCTCCACACGCTCGCCTGCAGGCCGTAGGCGCTGTCGTTGGCCATCGCGATCGCTTCGTCCTCGGTCTTGAAGCGGATCACCGACAGCACCGGCCCGAAGATCTCCTCGCGGGCGATCTTCATGCTGTTGCTGACACCGTCGAACACCGTCGGTTCGACGAAGTAGCCGCCGCTGTCCTGGCGCGACTGCCGGCCGCCGGCGGCGAGCCGCGCGCCTTCGCTCTGCCCGGCATCGATGTAGCCCATCACCGTGCGCAGCTGCGTGTCGTCGACCAGCGCGCCGAGCTCGGTGCCGGCGTCGAGCGGGTTGCCCGGCTGGTACTTCGACGCCTCGGCCGTCACCGTCTTCACGAAGTCGTCGGCGATGCTGTCGTGCACGAACACCCGCGACGGCGCATTGCACGACTCGCCCTGGTTGAAGAACATGCTGCCGGCCACCGTCTGCGCGGCGCGGGTGAGGTCGTCGAAATCGGGGAACACGACGAAGGCCGACTTGCCGCCCAGCTCGTTGTAGACCCGCTTCAGGTTGCTGCGCCCGGCGTACTCCAGCATCTTGCGGCCGACGCGCGTGGAGCCGGTGAAGCCGATCGCGTCGACCTGCGGGTGCAGTGCGAGCGCCTCGCCGGCCTCGTGGCCGTAGCCGGGCACCACGTTGAACACGCCTTCGGGCAGGCCGGCCTGCAGCGCGAGCTCGGCCAGGCGCAGCGCGGTCAGCGGCGATTTCTCGCTCGGCTTCAGCACCACGCTGTTGCCGGCGGCAAGTGCCGGGCCGAGCTTCCACGAGGCCATGATCATCGGGTAGTTCCACGGCACGATCGCGCCGATCACGCCCATCGGCTCGCGCGTGATCAGCGCCAGCGCGCTGTGCGGCGTCGGCGCGATCTCGTCGTAGACCTTGTCGACCGCCTCGGCATACCAGGCGATGCAGCGCGCGGTGGACGGCACGTCGACGCTCAGGCTGTACTTGATCGGCTTGCCCATGTCGAGCGTCTCGAGCAGCGCCAGCTCCTCCTTCGCGCCGAGGATCAGCTCGGCGAAGCGCTGCAGCACCTTCTTGCGCTGGGCGGGCGCCTTGCGCGACCAGCGGCCGTCGTCGAACGCACGGCGCGCCGACTGCACCGCCGCATCGACGTCGGCCGACTGGCCGCGGGCCACCTGCGTCAGCGTACGGCCGTCGAGCGGCGATACGCAGCCGAAGGTCTCGCCCGCGAGGGCCGCAACGCGCTGGCCGCCGATGAAGGCGCGGCCGTCGAATCGTTGTTCAGCGGCCCGAGCGATCCAGTCGATGGAAGCCATGTCGTCTCCTTCGTCAGAACGTCAACACCACCGAGGCTCCGAGCAGGTGGTTGCTCTTCTTGTAGCTGCCGTCGTTGGCGTCGATGAAGACCGGCAGTGTCGCGCGATCCAGCCGGTATTCGGCCTTCAGGGTCGTGTTGCGGGTCATCAGGTAGTTGAAGCCGACGGCCAGCGCATAGCGGTTCGCGCCTTCGTCGCAGCCGTCGACCAGCGCCCCCGGCGCGCAGCCCAGTGCCGGGTCAGGGCCGATGCCGTTGCGGTCGTCGGCCACCGAGTACTGCAGCAGCCCGCCGCCGTTCTTCTTGTTGTTGATGTAGTCGGCGCGGACCACGCCCTCGAAGCGCGGCTGGAACTTGTAGGCGGCGAGCGCCGACAGGCCCCACCACTTCGCGTCGCGCAGGCTGCCGTCGGCCGCCGGCACGATCGACGCATTGCGCTGGCGGCCGACACCGACCTGGCCCTGCACCGTCCAGTCGCCGCGGATGAAGTAGCCGTCGATCTCGAACAGGTCGAGCCGGGTGTCGTCCTGCGGGATCACCTCGAGCGTCGTCGGATCGATCGCGCTTTCGGAGAAGTTGCCGACCTTGCCGTGCACGCCGGCGAAGCCGAAGCCGTTGAACTCGCCCTTCGAGTAGTCGACGCGGTAGGCGAACACCGGCGCCTTGTGGTTCGCGCCGTTCTTCGTCTTGTTGTAGTTGGCCAGCACGCCCTTGATGTCCCACTTGCCGCGGATGAATTCCAGCCCGGCACCGGTGTACACGGTGGGCTCGGTGAAATCGAGCAGCAGGCCGCGCGTCACCAGCTTGGTCAACGGGCCCTGCACGTATTCGTAGCCCGACCAGTCGGGGATCTGGCCGAAGATGAAGCGGGTTTGCAGGTCGCCGATCGGGATCGACGCCGAGGCCTCGTGCACGATCGAATTGCCGTCGGGGTCGGCGATGGAGCCGGCGCCGCGGTTGGGCATCAGCGTCAGGCGCAGCTTGGTGCCACCATCGAGCTCCTTCTGGAAATCGAGGTTGACCACGCCGAAGTAGCCGTTGTCGTAGTTGTAGCCGTCGTCCGAGACGCGGTTCAGGAACTGGAAGCCGGCGCTGTGCTGGTTCTTGTTGTAGATCCAGGTCGGGTCGACGTAGCCGCCGATCTTCAGGCCCTTCAGGCCTTGCGCTTCCATCGCGTCTTCGAGCGCCTCGGTCTTCACCGCGATGCGGTTGAAGTCCTGCACCTGCTCGGGGGTCATGCCCCATTGCTTTTCAGTGGGCTTGGCCTCGGGGGCCGACTTCTCGGCCAGCTTCTTCTCCAGGTCCGCGATGCGCTGCTTCATCGCCTTCAACTCGTCCATCAACTCCTTGTTCGACTGCGCCTGGGCGGGGGCCGCGAACGCGGCGGCGATCGCCAGCGCCAGGGTCGAGAGCTTCGCGAACTTCATCGGTTTTCTCCTCGGGGTTGGATTCGGGGTGTTGCGATGTCAGGCGCCACGCTGGGCCGCGTTCATTTCCTGCACGCGACGCCGCTCGGCGCGCGCGATCCAGAGGCTGGCCGCCGCGACGCAGATGGCGACGATCACGATGATCACGGTGGCGACCGCATTGACGCTCGGGTTCAGCCCGAGCCGGGCGCGCGAGAAGATCACCAGCGGCATCGTGGTGGCGCCGGGGCCCGACAGGAAGGCCGACACCACCACGTCGTCGAGCGACAGGCTGAAGGTGAGCAGCCAGGCCGAGGCCAGCGCCTGGCCGATCATCGGCAGCGTGACCAGCGTGAACACCTGCCAGGGCCGCGCGCCGAGGTCCATCGCGGCCTCTTCGAGCGACGGGTTCAGGTCCTGCAGCCGGGCCTGCACGACGACGGTGGCGTACGACATGCCGAGCAGCAGGTGGCCGAGCCAGATCGTCATCAGCCCGCGCTCGGGAAAGCCGACCGCCTTCTGCACCGACACCAGCATCAGCAGCAGCGACAGCCCGCAGATCACCTCAGGCATCACCAGCGGCGCGTTGACCAGGCCGTTGAACAGCGTGCGGCCGGTGAAGCGCCGGTACTTGACGAGCGAGAACGCGGCCAGCGTGCCCAGCACGACCGAGCCGCAGGCGCTGAGGAAGGCGATCTTCAGCGACAGCCACAGGCCGGACAGCATTTCGCGGTCGTGGGCGAGCTTGCCGTACCAGTCGAGCGTGAAGCCGCCCCACACGGTGGGCAGCGGCGACGCGTTGAACGAGTAGATGACGAGCGTGACGATGGGCAGGTACAGGAACACGAAGCCCCCGACCAGCCAGGCGCGGCCGAACCAGGCGGCCCTCGGGTGCACGGTGCCGCTCATCGCCTGCGCTCCTGGCTTTCGACCTGGTACTTGTTGAAGAGCGCCAGCGGAAACACGATCAGCAGCACCAGCACGACGGCGACGGTGGACGCCATGGTCCAGTCGTTGTTGCTGAAGAACTCGTCCCACAGCACGCGGCCGATCATCAGCGTCTGCGGGCCGCCGAGCAGCTCGGGGGTGACGAACTCGCCGACGCAGGGAATGAAGACCAGCATCGAGCCGGCGATGATGCCGGCCTTCGAGAGCGGCACGGTGATGCGCCAGAACCCCTGCCACGGCGTCGCGCCGAGGTCGGCCGCGGCCTCGAGCAGCCGCAGGTCCATCTTCGCGAGGTTGGCGTACAGCGGCAGGATCATGAACGGCAGGTAGGTGTAGGTCATGCCGATCACGAGCGAGAAGGGCGTGTTCATCAGCTTGCCGGGCACCTCGATCATCTGCGCCTGCACGAGCAGCGTGTCGAGGTGCAGCCCGACGATCAGGCGGTGCACCCAGCCGTTTTCCTCGAGCAGGCCCTTCCAGGCATAGACGCGCAGCAGGAACGAGGTCCAGAACGGCAGCATCACGAGCATCAGCAGCGCGGGCTGCAGGCTCTGCTTCGCCCGGGCCATGAAGTAGGCGAACGGGTAGCCGATCAGCAGGCACAGCACGGTGGTGATCAGCGCGAACTTCAGGCTGGAGACATATGCCTTGAAGTACAGCGCGTCGCCGGTCATGAAGACATAGTTGCCGAACTTCAGCGTGATCTTCAGCGCGCCGTCGGCCACGCTCGTGATGTCGTTCGGCGTCACGGCGCCCATCTCCGACAGGCTGTACTTCAGCACGATCAGGAACGGGGCCAGGAAGAACACCAGCAGCCACAGGTACGGGATGCCGATGACGGCGCTTCTTCCTCTCCACCATGTCGGAGCGTTCATGGGTTTGCTCCTTCTTGCTGTGCGCGCAGGCTGCGGCAGGGGGACTGGGCTGGGGGCTCATGCCGGGTCGGTCGGCCCTGGCGGGCCGACTTCACGAAGAAGATCGGCTCCGGGGTCGCGCCGCGAAACTCCCTCCGCTCACTTCGTTCGCTGTGGTCAGACAGTCGCGGCGAGTCAGTCTCACGAAGCGCGCAAGCGCGCCGACCCCGGAGCCGATCTTCTTCGTCGCCCCAGAAATCGCCCCCAGCCCAGTCCCCCTGCCGCAGCCCGCGAACCGCTTGTGTTCGTCGAAGTACCACGCCGTCGCAGCGCGCAAGACCATCCCGTTCGGGTCGAGCAAGACCCCGTTCGGGCCGAGCAAGACCCCGTTCGGACTGAGCTTGTCGAAGGCCGCGCGCAAGGCGAGCGGTTCGTGAGGGGGCTGTCATTGCGTCAGCACCACGTGAGCCGAGGGAGACCAATGCGCCCAGACCTCGTCGTCCCAGGTGAGCACGTCGTCGCGGTGCCGCTCGGCGTTGTTCTGGCTCACCTTCAGCATCGCGCCGCTCGGCAGCTGGATGTGGAAGACCGTGAAGCTGCCGAAGTACGCCAGGTTCTTCACCTTGCCGCGGGCCCGGTTGTGCGGGCCGTGCTCACCCTCCGGTGGGTTGCGCGACAGCTGGATCTTCTCGGGCCGCAGCGCCACCGTCACCTCCATGCCCTCGGTGCCGGTGATGCCGTGGCCCACGTAGTGCGTGCAGTCGGGGCAGGTGATCACGACGTGGTCGGGCTGGTCCACCGTCACCGCGCCGTCCATCAGGTTCACGTTGCCGATGAAGTCGGCGACGAAGCGCGTCGCCGGCGTCTCGTAGATGTCGGCCGGCGGGCCCACCTGCAGGAAGCGGCCTTCGCTCATCACCGCGATGCGCGACGCCATCGTCATCGCCTCTTCCTGGTCGTGCGTCACCATCACGCAGGTCACGCCGACCTCTTCGATGATGTTCACCAGCTCGATCTGCGTTTCCTCGCGCAGCTTCTTGTCGAGCGCGCCCAGCGGTTCGTCGAGCAGCAGCAGCTGCGGCTTCTTCGCCAGGCTGCGCGCCAGCGCCACCCGCTGCTGCTGGCCGCCCGACAGCTGGTGCGGCTTGCGCTTGCCGTACTTCGTCAGCTGCACCAGCTTCAGCATCGCGTCGACCCGCTCGGCGATCTCGGCCTTCGGCAGCCGGTCGCGCCGCAGGCCGAACGCGATGTTGTCCCACACCGTCAGGTGCGGGAACAGCGCGTACGACTGGAACATCATGTTCAGCGGCCGGGCGTACGGCGGCAGGCCGGCGAGGTCCTTGCCGTCGAGCACGATGCGGCCCGAGGTCGGCGTCTCGAAGCCCGCGAGCATGCGCAGCAGCGTCGTCTTGCCGCAGCCCGACGAGCCGAGCAGCGCGAAGATCTCGCCTTTCGCGATGTCGACGCTGACGTGGTTGACCGCGACGGCACCGCCGCCGAAATCCTTCACCACATCCTCGATGCGAAGAAAGCCGCCTTGAGATGTATCCGTCATTGGGAAGATCCACGCAAAGAGCTGAGATCAAGCGGCCGCCGCGGAACCGGCTTTGCCGGGCCGCTGGCGGCGCCCCCTTGAGGGGGAGGCGCGTCAGCGCCTCGGGGGTGGGTCATCAGATGCCGGTCTTGAAGCTGGTGTAAATGCGCGTCATCGTGCGCCGGATGTCGTTCGTCACCGCCTCCGGCAGCGCCATCTTCTGCATGTCGGCATCGCCCGGGAACACCGTCGGGTTGCTGGCCACCTCGGGCTTGATGAACTTGCGCGACTCCTTGTTCGGATTCGCGTAGAACACCTTGTTCGTCAGCGAGGCGTGCACCTCGGGCTTCATGATGTAGTTGATGAACTTGTGCGCGTTGTCCGGGTGCGGCGCATCGACCGGGATCACCATCGTGTCGAAGAACAGCACGCCGCCGGTCTTCGGAATCAGCGCCTCGATCTTCTGCCCGGTCTTGCTGTCGATCGCGCGCTGGCGGGCGATGTTGATGTCTCCCGACCAGCCGAGCGCGACGCAGATCGAGCCGTTGGCCATGTCGTTGATGTAGCCCGACGAACTGAACAGCGTCACCGACGAGCGGATCTTCTTCAGCAGGTCCGGCACCGCCTGGTAGTCGCCGGCATTGCGCGAGAACGCCGGCTTGCCGAGGTAGTGCATCGCGGCCGGCACGATGTCGGTCGGCGAGTCGAGGAAGGACACGCCGCACGACTTCAGCTTGCTGATGTATTCAGGCTTGAACACCAGGTCCCAGGCGTTGTCGGGCATCGGCAGGCTGCCGAGCGCAGCCTTCACCTTGTCGACGTTGATGCCCACCGTGGTGTAGCCCCACAGCCAGTCCACCATGTAGTCGTTGCCCGGGTCCAGCCGCGCCAGCGTCGCCTGGGTCTGCGGGTCCATGTTCTTCAGGTTCGGCAGCTTGCTCTTGTCGAGCTTGCGCAGCAGCCCGCCGTCGGCCTGCAGCTTGGCCCAGTACGACGACGGCACCACCACGTCGTAGCCGCTCTTGCCGGCCACCAGCTTCGCATGGACGATTTCGTTGTTGTCGAAATTGTCGTAGCGCACCTTGATGCCGGTCTCCTTCTCGAAGTTCGCCAGCGTGTCCTCGGCGATGTAGTCGGACCAGTTGTAGATGTTGATGACCTTGTCTTCTTCCTGCGCCAGCGCCTGCGGACTCCAGCCCACCACGGTCGCGGCGAATGCAAAGCCCAATGCACCGAACATCTGCTTCATGGTCATGTCCTTCGTGTTGAGAAAACTTGAGGCGTGAACTCAGATCCAGCCGCGCTGCTTCACGTCGGCGAGCGTCAGGTCGAGGCACTTGCGGATCAGCCCGACCATCTCGTCGAGCTGCGCGATCGTCATCACCAGCGGCGGCGCGACGATCATCCGGTCGCCGACGGCGCGCATGATCAGCCCGTTGCCGAAGCAGTGGCCGCGGCACACCATGCCCACTTCGAGCAAGGGGTCGAACACCCGGTTGGCCGCCTTGTCCTTGACCAGCTGCAGCGCGCCCATCATTCCGCAGGTCTGCGCCTCGCCGACCAGCGGGTGCTCGCCGAGTTCGGCAAAGCGCGCCGCGAGGTGCGGGCCGAGCTCGGTGCGCACGCGGTCGACCAGCCCCTCGCGCTGGATCAGCCGGATGTTGGCCAGCGCCACCGCGCAGGCCACCGGGTGGCCGGAGTAGGTGTAGCCGTGGTTGAACTCGCCGCCTTGCTCGATCAGCACCTTCGCGATGCGGTCGCCGACCATCACGCCGCCGAGCGGGATGTAGCCCGAGGTCACGCCCTTCGCGAAAGTCATCAGGTCGGGCTTGAAGCCCATCGTCTCGCAGCCGAACCAGCGGCCGGTGCGACCGAACCCGGTGATGACTTCGTCGGACACGACGAGGATGCCGTGCTTGTCGCAGATGCGCTGGATCGCCGGCCAGTAGCTCGACGGCGGCACGATCACGCCGCCGGCGCCTTGCACCGGCTCGCCGATGAAGGCGGCCACCTTGTCGGCGCCGACCTCGAGGATCTTCGCTTCCAGCCAGTCGGCCGCGCGGATGCCGAACTCCTCGCGGTTCATCCCCTGGCCGTTCTCGAACCAGAACGGCTGCTCGATGTGGGTGATGCCCGGAATCGGCAGCCCGCCCTGCGCATGCATGCCGCTCATGCCGCCGAGCGAGGCACCGGCCATCGTCGAGCCGTGGTACGCGTTGTGGCGGCTGATGATCACCGTGCGCTCGGGCTGGCCGAGCACGTCCCAGTAGCGGCGCACCATGCGCACCACGGTGTCGTTGCCTTCGGAGCCGGAGCCGCTGAAGAACACATGCTTGAACTGCGGCGGCGTCACCTGCGCCAGCAACTCGGCCAGCTCGATCGCCGGCGGTGTCGCGGTCTGGAAGAACGAGTTGTAGAACGGCAGCTGCTTCAGCTGCGCGGTGGCGGCGTCGATCAGCTCCTGGCGGCCGTAGCCGACGTTGACGCACCACAGGCCGGACATCGCGTCGAGGATCTTGTGGCCCTCGCTGTCCCACAGGTAGATGTTGTCGGCCTTCGTGATGATGCGCGAGCCCTTGGCCGACAGCGACTTGTAGTCGGTGAACGGGTGCAGGTAGTGGGCCGCGTCGGCGGCCTGCCATTGCGCGGTGCTGCGTTGCGGGTTGCTCATGGTCTTGATCTCCCGGTCAGACATGGAGGAGGAGGTGTTCGCGCTCCCAGGGGGAAATCACCTTCATGAACTCGTCGTGCTCGATCTCCTTGATCTCGGAGTAGACGGTGATGAACGGCTTGCCCAGCACGTCGTGCAGGTCCTTCTCGTCCGACAGCCAGCCCAGCGCCTCGCTCAGCGAGCGCGGCAGCTGGTACTCCGACAGGTAGGCGTCGCCCTTGCACTCGGCGGCCGGCTCGATCCGGTTCTTGATGCCGAGGTAGCCGCAGGCGAGCGTGGCCGCCAGCGCCACGTACGGGTTCGCATCGGCCCCGATCACGCGGTTCTCGACCCGGCGTGCCGCCGGTGTCGCCACCGGCGAGCGGATGCCGACAGTGCGGTTGTCGGTGCCCCACTGGATGTTGATCGGCGCCGCGGTCGAGCGCGCGAGCCGGCGGTACGAGTTGACGTACGGCGCGAACAGCGCCATCGCCGCCGGCGTGTACTTCTGCAGCCCGCCGATGTACCAGAAGAACTCCTTCGACGGCGAGCCGTCCTCGTTGCTGAAGATGTTCTTGCCGGTCAGCTTGCTGACGATGCTCTGGTGCACGTGCATCGCGCTGCCCGGCTCGTTGGCCATCGGCTTGGCCATGAAGGTGGCGTACATCTCGTGGCGCAGCGCCGCCTCGCGGATCGTGCGCTTGAAGAAGAACACCTCGTCGGCCAGCCCGAGCGGGTGGTCGTGGAAGAAGTTGATCTCCATCTGGCCCGCGCCGACCTCGTGGATCAGCGTGTCGACGTTCAGCTCCATCTGCTCGCAGTAGGCGTAGATGTCCTCGAACAGCGGGTCGAACTCGTTCACCGCATCGATCGAATAGGCCTGGCGCGAGGTCTCGGCGCGGCCGCTGCGGCCCTTCGGCGGGCGCAGCGGCTGGTTCGGGTCGGTGCTGCGCTCGATCAGGTAGAACTCGAGTTCCGGCGCGACCACCGGGTCCCAGCCTTCGGCGGCGTACAGGTCGCAGATGTTGCGCAGCACCGAGCGCGGCGCGTACGGGATCATCTTGCCGTCGCGGTCGAAGCAGTCGTGGATGACCTGCGCGGTCGGGTCGACCGCCCACGGCACGATGCGCACCGTGCTCGGGTCGGGGCGCAGGTGCATGTCGCGGTCGGTCGCATGGATCACGTCGTAGTACGGGCCTTCCTCGGGGAACTCACCGGTGACGCCGATCGCGACGATGGCCTCGGGCAGCCGCATGCCGCGGTCTTCGGTGAATTTCTCGCGCGGCAGGATCTTGCCGCGGGCCACGCCGGTGAGGTCGGGCACCAGGCATTCGATCTCGGTCACGCGGCGGTCGTTGAGCCACTGTTCGAGGTCGCTGAAATTGAAGTTGTTCTTGTCCACCATGGGATCACCTGTTTGATTCGTTGGCCGCAGGTCGGGAGTGACCTGCGGTTGGGTCGAGCGTCAGGGCAGGGTGGAACGCACCTAACGGTCGGGGTCGCGGTGCGGCTCCCGGTGGCGGTCGCGGAACGACTGGCAGGCGGCGCCGAAGGCCTTGAACAGGCGCAGCGAGATCGGGTTCTGCGCGGCCTGCCATTCGGGGTGCCATTGCACGCAGAGGTTGAAGGACTTGGCCTCGGCCATCGAGAAGGCCTCGACCAGGCCATCGGGCGCGCGCGCCTCGACGCGCAGCCCCGGCGCGAGCTTGTTGACGCCCTGGCCGTGCACCGAGTTCACCTGGAACGACGGCCTCTCGACGATGCCGGCGAGCGTGCCGCCGGGGACCACGGTGACCTCGTGCGCGAAGTCGTAGACCACCTCGGGCGGCGCGTCTTTCAGATGCGGCGCGCCGCGGTGGTCGCGCTGGCCGGGCACCTCCTGCACGGCCTGGTACAGCGATCCGCCGAGCGCGACGTTGGCCTCCTGGAAACCGCGGCAGATCGCGAACAGCGGGATGCCGCGCGCGAGCGCCCGCGGGATCATCGGCAGCGTCCAGTCGTCGCGGTCGGGGTCGAGCGGGAGCGACGGGTCGTGCACCGCTTCGCCGAAGTGGCTGGGGTGCACGTTCGACGGCGAACCGGTGAGCAGCACGCCATCGGCGACGTCGAGCAGTTCGTCGATCTCGGCCGCGGTGGACGAGGGCACCACCAGCGGCAGGCAGCCGGCCAGGCGCACCGCGTCGATGTACTTCTTGCCCGCGATGTGGAAGGGATGCAGGCCGACCAGTCGGTTGCACGCGGGGACCAGGACGACCGGCTTGTTGGGTGTTTTCATTGGGCTTGCTGCGTGTCGCTTGTTGAGCGACAGCACACTGGGCTTGCTGTCAACAGACATGGAGCAATGAGCGTGCCTGTGAGTTTGACCCCACGAGGCACAAAGTCAATCGGAAGGAACCTCGCTGCGGCACTCACAGCATGTCCTTCAGGCGGTAGTACGCCATGCCCATCACCAGGGCCGGCGTGCGCAGCAGCGGGCCGCCGGGGAACGGGCGGTGGCGCAGTGCCGCGAAGGTGTCGAAGCGGGCCGCATGGCCGTCGATCGCCTCGGCGACCAGCTGGCCGGCGAGGCCGGTCAGCGCGAGGCCGTGGCCCGAGAAGCCCTGCAGGTAGTAGATGTTGTCGTGGTGCGGTTTCGAGCCTGCGCCTGCACCCTCGGCGGGCAGGCGCCCGAAATCGGGCGCGCGGTTCATGCTGATGTCGACGAAGCCGCCCCACGAGAACTCGACCGCGGTGTCCTTCAGTTGCGGGAAGCTGCGCGCCATGCGGCGCTGCATGCTGGCCGCGAGGTTGATCGGCGTGCTGGTGCTGTAGCTGACGCGTCCGCCGTACAGCATGCGGTGGTCGGGCGTCGGGCGGAAGTAGTCGAGCACGAAGTTGGTGTCGCACACCGCGGACTGCGACGGGATCAGCGAGCGCGCGAGTGAGGGATCGATCGGCCGCGAGGCCACGATGTAGGTGCCGACCGGCATGATGCGGCGTTCGAGCTGCGGCGCGAGGCCTTGCAGGTAGACGTTGCCGGCGAGCAGCACGTGCTTCGCGCGCAACTCGCCCTGCGGTGTGCGCAGCCGCACCGTGGGGCCGGGCGTGATCGATGTGACCGGCGACTGCTCGAACAGCTGCACGCCGAGGCTGGCCGCGGCTCGCGCGAGCCCCAGGCTGTACTTCAGCGGATGCAGGTGCCCCGAGCGCGCATCGTGCGCGCCGCTGTGGAAGCGCGGGCTCGCGATCCACTGCGGCAGCTCGGCCGGCGCGATCCAGGTGGTGTCGTGGTCGTAGCGCTCGCGCATCAGCACGTGCCAGTCGTGCAGCTCGCGCGCCTTTCGGGCATTGACGGCCACGCTGAGGTAGCCCGGCTGCCAGTCGCAGTCGATCGAGAAACGCCTGCAGCGCGCGTGGATCAGGTCCAGCGCTTCGAGCGTCATCGTCCACACGCGGCGCGATGCATCGAGGCCGAGCTGGTCCTCGATCACCGTCTGCTCGCAGGCCAGGCCGGCGATGGCCTGGCCGCCATTGCGGCCCGAGGCGCCCCAGCCGACCTCGCGGGCTTCGAGCAGCGCGACGCGGTAGCCGCGGTCGGCCAGCTCGATCGCGGCCGACAGCCCGGCGAGGCCGCCGCCGACCACCGCGACATCGCATTCGAGGGACGACGACAGCGTGGGAAAGCCCTGCGTCCGCTGCACGGTCGCGGCGTAGTACGAGTGGCGGGTGAGATCGCTGTCGGCGCTCAGGAAGCTCATACGGTAGGCGCTAGGCAAGGCCCTCTGGTGTGCGGTGGCAGGAACGGGGGGTGATCAGGCGGCTCGCTTGATCGCGTCCGACAGCGTGCCGATCAGCTGGTCGATGTGCCTGTTCTCGATGATCAGCGGCGGCGACAGCGCGATCGTGTCGCCGGTGGTGCGGATCAGCAGGCCTTTCTCCCAGCAGTCGAGGAAGACCGAGAACGCGCGCTTGCCGGGCTGGCCGTCGATCGGCGCGAGCTCGATGCCGCCGACCAGGCCGAGGTTGCGCACGTCGACCACGTTCGGCAGGTCTTTCAGCGAATGCACTGCGCGCTCGAACGTTGGTGCCATCGATTCGCCACGCGTCAGCAGGCCTTCGTCGGCATAGGTGTCGAGCGTGCCGAGCGCCGCGGCGCAGGCCAGCGGATGCGCCGAGTAGGTGTAGCCGTGGAAGAACTCGATGGCCTGCTCGGGGCCGTTCATGAAGGCGTCGTGCACATGCTGCTTCGCGAACACCGCGCCCATCGGCACCGCGCCGTTGGTCAGGCCCTTGGCGACCGTCATCAGGTCGGGCGTGACGCCGAACTTCGTCGCGGCGAACGGCGCGCCGAGGCGGCCGAAGCCGGTGATGACCTCGTCGAAGATCAGCAGGATGCCGTGCTTGTCGCAGATCGCGCGCAGGCGTTCGAGGTAGCCCTGCGGCGGCACCAGCACGCCGGTGGAGCCGGCGACCGGCTCGACGATCACCGCGGCGATGGTCGATGCATCGTGCAGCGCGACCAGGCGCTCCAGGTCGTCGGCCAGCTCGGCGCCGTGCAGCGGCTGGCCCTGCGTGAAGGCGTTGCGCGGATCGTGCGTGTGGCGGATGTGGTCGACGCCCGGCAGCAGGCTGCCGAACATCTTGCGGTTGGCGACCAGCCCGCCGACCGAGATGCCGCCGAAGTTGACGCCGTGGTAGCCGCGCTCGCGGCCGATCAGCCGGGTGCGCTGGCCTTCGCCGCGGGCGCGGTGGTAACCGATCGCCATCTTCAGCGCGGTCTCGACCGCTTCGGAGCCGGAGTTGGTGAAGAACACCTTGGTCAGTTCGGCCGGCCCGAGCTTGACGAGGCGCTCGGCCAGTTCGAAGGCCTTCGGGTGGCCCATCTGGAAGGGCGGCGCGAAATCCATCTCGGCGGCCTGCGCCTGGATCGCCTTGACGATCTTCGGCCGCGCATGGCCTGCGTTCACGCACCACAGGCCGGCGGCACCATCGAGCACCTGGCGGCCCTCGGGCGTCCAGTAGTGCATGCCTTCGGCGCGGGACAGCAGGCGCGGCGCCTGCTTGAACTGCCGGTTGGCGGTGAAAGGCATCCAGTGGGCGTCGAGCGTGTTGTCCATGACAGGCGGTCCAGATGGCTTGTGATTTCCGTCACGCAGTCTAGCCGGGCTGCCGCGAAATTTGCTTGCGCAACGCAGCCCGATTTCGATCCGCCGAGCAATATCATGCGGTGGAACGTTCAAGGATTCGAAGAATATGGCAAGCAGCAAGCCGACGGTGCAACTCGATGCGATCGACCGCCAGATCCTGCGGGTCTTGCAGGTCGAGGGGAAGCTGGCCAATGTCGACCTGGCCGAACGGGTTCACCTGTCGCCGTCGGCCTGTCTGCGGCGCGTGAAGGCGCTGGAAGACGGCGGCGTGATCGCGCAGTACGTCGCGCTGATCGATTCGAAGGCGGTCGGCCAACCGGGCACCAGCTTCACGATCGTCAACCTCGAGAAGCTGACGCAGGCAGCGATGACCGAGTTCGAGCAGGCGGTGCGCGGCGTGGCCGAGATCCTCGACTGCTTCTACGTGGCCGGCACCAACGACTACCTGCTGCGCTTCACCTACTGCGATGCCGGCGACCTGGAGCGCTTCCACACCGAGGTGCTGGAGCGGCTGCCTGGGGTCGTGCGATCGAACTCGATGCTGGTGCTGCGGACGGTCAAGAAGACGACCGCGCTGGCCGTGTAGCGAGCCGGCCGCACAGGTAGGTCCAGACGAAATTCGCCGCCGCATAGCTGGTGAGTTCCGCGTGGTCGTACGGCGGCGAGACCTCCACGCAATCCATCCCGACGAAGGGCAGGTCGGCCAGTTCTTCCAGCACCGTCAGCACCTGCGTGGTCGTCAGGCCGCCAGGCTCGGGCGTGCCGGTGCCGGGCGCGAAGGCCGGGTCGAGGCAGTCGATGTCCAGGCTCAGGTAGACCGGCGGGTTGCCGTGGCGGGACAGCCGGCTGCGGATCGCCGACAGCACCGGCTGCAGCTGCACCGCGCCGTCGAGGCCGCGCAGGTCGCGCGCGGTGAAGATCTGCCCGCCCTGGTCGCGCACGTACTCGCGGGCCTCGCGCTGGCCGGCCGAGCGGATGCCGATCTGCGTGAAGCATTCCTTGATCACCAGGCCTTCGTTGATCGCTTCGTAGACCCAGGTGCCGTGGCCGCTCGGCTCGCCGAAGTGGTCCTCCCAGGTGTCGCAGTGCGCATCGAAATGGATCACCGCCAGCGGCTTGCCCAGCCATTCGACATAGCTGCGCAGCAAGGGCAGCGTGATCGAATGGTCGCCGCCCAGCCAGGCCATGTGGTGCTGGCGGATCAGCGGCGCCACCTGCGGCCCCATCGCCGCGCGCATGCGCTCGAGGCTGGTGTTCGGCAGCAGCAGGTCGCCGGCGTCGCCGAGCTGGCCATCCGGCGTGGTGTCGAAGAACGGATGGATGCCGTCGCACAACATGTGGCTCGCTTCGCGGATCGCCCGCGGGCCGAAGCGCGCGCCGGGGCGGTTCGTCACCGAGCCGTCCCAGGCGATGCCGGCCACCGCGTACGGCGTGTCGGCCGACGCGGCGGGCGACTTGAGAAAGGCGTTGTTCGACAGGAAGGCGAAGCTGCTCATCCCGCAATTCTCGTGGATTCAGGGCTTCGGCTTGCTGCCCTTGCGCAGCGCCTCGATCTGCGCCAACCGGCTGCGGCAGTCACCGGCCACCGTGGGGCACAGGGCCTCGTGGCTCAGCTTCAGCGGCTTGCGCAATGCATCCACCCGCGCGAGGTAGCCGCGGGCGCAGACGTCGGAATGCAGGGTCGCGATCCGCGCGGCCGACACGCAGCCGACCAGGCCCAGGTAGGCCGCGCCGAGTTGTTCGACCGGCTTTCCCTCGGCGCGCAGCAGCCGCGCGTCGACACAGGCCGAGAACTCGTCGGTGTCGTGGTGCATCTGGTGCAGGCAGGCCTGCGAGGTCTGCTGCACGGCCTCGTTCAAGGCGTCCCACCGCGCCTTGTCGAACGCGCTGGCAGGCCAGGCCGGCAGCGCACACGACAGTGCGATGCCAGCCAGCGCCCCGATACGCCCGAAGGTCGGCAGCGACCGCATCAGTTGATGCGCGTGATCCGCGGCGTCGTCGGCGCGACCGGCGATTTCTCGCGGAAGTAGGCGATCAGCGCATCGAGGTCGATCACCTTGGAGTCCACCACGTTGCTGCCTTGGGTGGCCAGCACGGTGAAGTTGTCGCCGCCGCTGCCCAGGCCCAGGAAGTTGTTGGTGCTGACGACGTAGGTCTTGGCCAGGTCCAGCGCCGCGCCGTTGACCTTGACCGACGACACCACCACGCGATGCCCGGTGCCCGCGTCCGCGCAGTTGTTCGGGCTCGCGCCGGACGTCCAGGCGTTGACGCTGTTGTCGAAGCTGTAGGTCAGCCCGCCGGAGACCTGCAGCAGGCGGCCGTACTGCATCGTCGCCGGGTTGAACTTGGCGCTGCAGTTCGGGGCTTCCCACTGCTGCTCGAGCAGGCGGACCAGCTGGGCACCGGTGACCGAGACCTTGACGACGGTGTTCGCGAACGGCGCCACGGTGTTCACCTGGGCGTAGGTCACCGGGCAGGGCGGCGGCTCGACAGACGACGGTTCGACACGAAGGCACTCCTCGAAAGCCCGCGATCTTGTCCGCGCAGCATTTCGAGTTGGTGACAGCCCAAGGCGGGCGGTTCCGATGCACGCACCAGCTTCCACATCAAGAAAACATCATTTCGCATCGCGGGAGGTCGTCGGGGTCGACATGATTGCGTTCTTCCAGATGGGAAGAGCTGGTTTCACATCCAGAAATTTAAAGTGCAAGCCATTGATTTCGTTGAACAATATTTTTAGTCTTATATAAGACACAAGTCTTCCGGAACGAACGCATGGCTTCTATTCTTGAAGTCATCAAGTCCTCGTTTTTCACCCCCTCACACTTCCGGAGACCGACATGACCCAAGCGACCCGCGAACAACAGATCGCCGCCCTTGAAAAAGACTGGGCCGAGAACCCGCGCTGGAAAGGCATCAAGCGCGGCTACACCGCAGCCGATGTCGTGCGCCTGCGCGGCTCGCTGCAGATCGAGCACACGCTGGCCAGGCGCGGCGCCGAGAAGCTGTGGAGCCTCGTCAACACCGAGCCCTTCGTCAACTCGCTCGGCGCGCTGACCGGCAACCAGGCGATGCAGCAGGTGAAGGCCGGCCTGAAGGCGATCTACCTGAGCGGCTGGCAGGTTGCAGGCGACGCCAACCTGGCCGGCGAGATGTACCCCGACCAGTCGCTGTACCCGGCGAACTCGGTGCCGATGGTGGTGCGCCGCATCAACAACACCTTCCAGCGTGCCGACCAGATCCAGTGGTCCGAAGGCAAGGGCCCGGGCGACGCCGACTACCGCGACTACTTCGCGCCGATCGTGGCCGACGCCGAAGCCGGTTTCGGCGGCGTGCTGAACGCCTTCGAGCTGATGAAGTCGATGATCGAAGCGGGTGCCGCCGGCGTGCACTTCGAGGACCAGCTGGCGTCCGTCAAGAAGTGCGGCCACATGGGCGGCAAGGTGCTGGTGCCGACGCGTGAAGCGGTGGCCAAGCTGGTGGCGGCGCGCCTCGCGGCCGACGTGATGGGCACGCCCACCGTGCTGCTCGCCCGCACCGATGCCGAAGCGGCCGACCTGGTGACCAGCGACGTCGACGACAACGACAAGCCGTTCACCACCGGCGAGCGCACCATCGAGGGCTTCTACCGCACCCGCAACGGGCTGGAGCAGTCGATCAGCCGCGGCCTCGCCTATGCCGAGTACGCCGACATGATCTGGTGCGAGACCGGCAAGCCCGACCTGGCGTTCGCGAAGGCCTTTGCCGATGCGATCCACAAGAAGTTCCCGGGCAAGCTGCTGGCCTACAACTGCTCGCCGAGCTTCAACTGGAAGAAGAACCTGGACGACGCGACGATCGCGAAGTTCCAGCGCGAGCTCGGCGCGATGGGCTACAAGTTCCAGTTCATCACGTTGGCCGGCTTCCACAGCCTGAACTACTCGATGTTCAACCTGGCCTACGGCTATGCGCGGAACAACATGAGCGCGTTCGTCGAGCTCCAGGAAGCCGAGTTCGCCGCGGCCGAGAAGGGCTTCACCGCGGTGAAGCACCAGCGCGAGGTCGGCACCGGTTACTTCGACGCGGTGACGACGACGATCGAACGCGAGGCGTCGACGGCGGCGTTGAAGGGCTCGACCGAAGACGAACAGTTCTTCGACGAGCGCAAGCACGCCTGAGCGGTCCGGGAGAGACCTGCTGGCGCAGGCTGCTCATTTGAGTGAAAATATCCGCTCAAAGGATGCACCGATGAGCAGGTCTCGAACCCCACGCCCTCCGCGCCGCCCAACAGCGAGCCAGCCCGCCCTCAAGCTGACATCGGCCCGGGCGGCTGTTCCACTGGCCAGCAGCACCGTCTCGACCGATTTCCTGCAGGCCTTCCAGGCCGACGCGATGGAACGCGTGCGCATCGTCAAGCGCGGCGTGCCGGCCGGCGTGATCGACACGATGGCTCGGCGCATGGGCATGCCGAAGGAAAAACTGATCGTGACGCTCGGCCTGGCCCGCGCCACCGTCGATCGCAAGGCGCGCGACAGCAAGCCGCTGTCGCCCGACGAAGGCTCGAAGGTGCTGGGCATGGCGCGACTGGTGGGGCAGGTGCAGGCAATGGTCGAAGAGTCCGGCGACGCGGCGGGCTTCGATGCGGCGGCCTGGGTCGCAGGGTGGCTCGACCGGCCGCTGCCAGCGCTGGGCGGTCAGCGCCCCGCCGAGCTGATGGACACCGCCGAAGGGCAGGGGCTGGTGTCCCAGCTGGTCGCTCGGATGCGCAGCGGAGCCTACGCTTGACGGAGGAGGGGGCCGGGGCGCACCGGTTGTGGCGCATCGCCACCGACGCTCGCGAGTACGAGGCCGATGACCTGAGCGGCAAAGGCGCCGAGCAGACCGGCGGGCGCTGGAACCGGCCCGGCCGGCCGCTCGTCTACGCCGCGTCGACGGCGTCGCTGGCATGCCTCGAGACGGTGGTGCACCTGAATGCCGGTGAACTGCCGCTGAATCGCTTCCTGGTGCGCATCGAGGTGCCGGCGGCGGTGTGGCAGTCGCGCCGGCTGTTCGCGCCCGCCGACCTGCCGGTGGGCTGGAGCGCGATCCCCGAAGGCAAGGTGTCGCTCGACATCGGCGACGCCTGGCTGCGCACCGCGTCGTCGGCCTTGCTGGTGGTGCCGTCGGTGATCGTGCCGGAAGAGTGCAACGTGCTGATCAATCCGCTGCATGCCGATGCCGCGCAGATCCGGGCGGTGAAGGAGCGGCCCTGGACCTACGACCTGAGGTTGGCCTGACGGCCTGATGGCATGACGCATGCAGCCGGCTACATCGACGCTGCCAGCATCTCCCGGTAGTCGTCCCGCGTCGCGAGGCGCGGGTTCGTCTTGTGGCAGTGGTCGACCATCGCGCCGTCGATCACGCGCTCGAACAGGTCTTCGGTGACGCCGAGCGCACGCAGGCCCGGGGCCAGCCCGAGCCGCGCGTTCATCTCGCGCACCGCGTCGGCGAGTTCGGTGCCTTTCGCATCGCAGGCGCCGAGGCCCATCGCATGCGCCATGCGCGCCAGCCGGCGCTCCCGCACGATCGATTCGGCACCGGCATTGAAGCGAATCACCGCCGGCAGGAACATCGCGTTCAGCGTGCCGTGGTGCAGCTTCGGGTTCACGCCGCCCAGGCTGTGGCTGAGCGAATGCACGCAGCCGAGCCCCTTCTGGAACGCCATCGCGCCTTGCAGGCTCGCGCTCATCATGTTCCAGCGCGCGTCGCGGTCCTGGCCGTTGCGCGTGGCGCGCTCGATGTGGCTCCAGCCGCGCTCCAGGCCGTCGAGCGCGATGCCGTCGGCGGGCGGGTTCACCGCCGGCGCCATGAAGGTCTCCATGCAGTGCGCGATGGCGTCCATGCCGGTCGCCGCCGTCAGCAGCGGCGGCAGGCCGAGCGTCAACGCCGGGTCGCAGATCGCCGCGCGCGGCAGCAGGTTCCAGTTGTGGAAGCCGAGCTTGCGGCCGTCGTCGACGATCACGATCGCGCCGCGCGCGACCTCGCTGCCGGTGCCGGCGGTCGTCGGCACCGCGATCACCGGCGCGACGCGGTCGCTGATCTTCGTGCTGCCGCCTTCGATGGTCGCGTAGGTCTTCATCGGGCCGTCGTGCGTCGCGGCGATCGCGACGCCCTTGGCCAGGTCCATGCTCGAGCCGCCGCCGACCGCGATCAGCCCGTCGCAGTCGTGTTCGCGCCAGACCTGCACGGCAGAACGCACCGCCGCCTCGGTCGGGTTGAACGGCGTGCCGTCGAACACCGCATGGGGCAGGGGGCCGAGTGCCGCCAGCGCCTGGTCCAGCACGCCGGCCGCGCGCACGCCGGCGTCGGTGACGACCAGCGGCTTGCGGATGCCGATGCGCTCGCACTCGGCGGGCAGCAGCGCGAGCGCGCCGAAGTCGAGCTGGATCTGCGTGAGGTAGTAGATGAAGGCCATGGCTGAACAGGACGTTGCGATGGACGGGCCAGTATGCTCTGGCACACTCGCCCCCCGTGAGCTCGCATCCCCTGACCCCCGCGATGAGCAGCCTGCTGTATCGCATCGGCCGCGCCAGGCGCCCCCCGTTCCACACCATGCCGGTCGCGCAGGCCCGCGAGGTCTACACCGCGGCCGCCGAAACCATCGACCCGCCGCGGGCGTCGCTGGCGCGCGTCGAGGACTTCTCGCTGCCGGCCGCCGACGGCACGCCGTTGCGCGCGCGGCTCTACGCGCCGTCGACCGGCCGGCTGCCGCTGACGATGTACCTGCATGGCGGCGGCTTCACGATCGGCAACCTCGAAACCCACGACAGCCTGTGCCGCCAGTTCGCGCTGCGCAGCGGCACCGCGGTGGTCGCGATCGACTACCGGCTCGCACCGGAGCACCGCTTCCCGACCGCAGTGGACGACGCCTGGGCCGCGCTCGCGTGGCTGGCCGCGCATGCCCAGACGCTGGGGCTGGACGCACGCCGCCTGGCCGTCGCCGGCGACAGCGCCGGCGGCACGCTGGCGGCGGTCAGCGCGATCCATGCGCGCGACATCGGCCTGCCGCTCGCGCTTCAGGTGTTGATCACGCCCGGCACGACGGCCTACGCCGACACCCCGTCGCACCGCGAATTCGCCGAAGGCTTCCTGCTCGACGCGCGCGGCATGGAGTGGTTCTTCGGCCACTACATCGACCATGCCGACCGCGGCGACTGGCGCTTCGCACCGCTGAATGCCCCCGATCTCGACGGCGTCGCTCCGGCCTGCGTGGTGCTGGCCGAATGCGATCCGCTGGTCGACGAGGGCGTCGCCTATGCCGACCGGCTGCGTGCCGCTGGCGTCGGCATCGAGCTCGAGCTGTACCGCGGCGTGACGCACGATTTCATCAAGATGGCCCGCGAACTCGACGAAGCCGTCGCCGCGCAGGACGCCATCGCCGCCGCACTGAAGAAAGCCCTGCTCGCATGAAACGCACCGATTTCCGATTCCTCGAACGGCTGCGCGTGCGCTGGGCCGAGGTTGACCTGCAGCAGATCGTCTTCAACGGCCACTACCTGATGTACTTCGACACCGCGGTCGCCGGCTACTGGCGGGCGCTGGCGATGCCGTACGCGTCGACGATGCACTACCTGGGCGGGGACCTGTTCGTGCGCAAGAGCACCGTCGAGTACGAAGGCTCGGCGCGCTACGACGACGTGCTCGACATCGGCGTGCGCTGCGGGCGCATCGGCACCTCGTCGATGGTGTTCAGCGCGGCCGCGTTCCGGCAGGACCAGCTGCTGGTCAGCGCCGAGCTGGTCTACGTGTTCGCCGACCCGGTCGCGCACACCTCGAAACCGGTGCCGCAGGAACTGCGCGAGCTGCTGCAGGATTTCGAGGCCGGCAAGCCGATGGTGGCGGTGCGCGTCGGCCGCTGGGCCGAGCTGGGGCGCGATGCCCAGCGCATCCGCACCGAGGTGTTCGTCGAGGAGCAGCGCATCCCGCCGGAACGCGAATGGGACGATGCCGACGCCGATTGCCTGCACGCCGTCGCCTACAACCATTTCGGCGCGGCGCTCGCGACCGGCCGGCTGCTGGAGCACGTGCCGGGCGTCGCGAAGATCGGCCGCATGGCGGTGACGCAGGCGATGCGCGGCAGCGGCGTCGGGCGCGCGGTGCTCGATGCGCTGATGAAGTCGGCGCGCGAGCAGGGCTACCGCGAAGCCGTGCTGCATGCGCAGACCTCGGCCGAGGCGTTCTACCTGCGGGCCGGGTTCGCCCCGCGCGGGCCGGTGTTCGAGGAGGTCGACATCCCGCACATCGAGATGGTGCGGACGCTCTGACGCCGGCGTCGACGGGCATCCGTCAGACGCCGGCGCGCCGTCCGATCCGGGGGGATGTCGGCGCATCCACCGTTGTGAGCGAAGGCGCCGGCGGGTATACCTCGACCGTTGTTTCCCGGCAGGCGCTCGATGGACCTTGACTACTTCGGGGCGGATCACGACGTTCAAGGTCTTGAACGGCAGCTGGCCGTCGTCGACGGCCCGTTGCGGCTGCCTGGCCTGACCGCGCTGGCCTGGTACCTGCGCCAGCGCGACACGCGGCGCGCGTTGCTGCTGGTGCACGAGGCGCAGGCGCTGCTCGCGACCGGGTCGACAGGGTCGGCCACGCCGGACGCGACCGCCGGCGACGACACCGAGCGGGTCCGCTGCCAGGCCCGGCTGATGCTGGTCGAGGGCGAAGCCCGGTGGCTGTTCGCCGAGCTGGCGCCGGCGCAACAGCTTCTTTCGCAGGCGCGCGAGCGATTCGCCGCGATCGGCGATGCCACCGGGGCCGGCGACGCCTGGCTCGCGCTGGCCATGCTGTTGCAGTTCCATGCCGACGAACCGGCGCGCGCCAACGCCTGCTTCGCCGAATCGCAGTCCGCCTACCGCAGCGCCGGCGACGAGCTGCGCCTGCGCTGCGCCGAGGCCAGCCTGGCGCTCGGCCAGTTCATGCAGGAGCCCGCGGCGGCGGTCGCGCGCTGGGCGGCGGTGCTCGGTGCCGCGCCGCCGTCGGGCCATGCCGGGCTGGACGCGCGGATCGCGGTGACGAACGGCTGGTTCGCGCAGTTCCGCGGCGAGCTGGCGCAGGAGATCGCGCTCAACCAGCGCGCGTTCTCGCTGGCGCTGGTGGCCGGGCAATTGCGCACGGCGATCATCGTGGCCGGCAATGTCACCCGGGCCTTCATCAACCTGAACGACCCGGCGCAGGCGCTGGAGTGGGCGGAACGCGCCGTCGCGCTCGCCCGCAGGACCGGCTGGCCGGCCACGCTGACGTTGAGCCTGTCGTGGATGGGCATGGCGCTGCACCGGATGGGGCGCCCGGAGGCGGCGCGCGCGTTGCTGGACGAGGCGCTGGCCGGCTCGGGCGCGCGCACAGGCAACTTCCACACGATTGCCTCGACGCTGCTGGGCGACGTCTGCGTCAGCCTCGGCGAGTACGCGGCGGCGGCCGATGCCTATGCGGTCAGCGAGGAGATCGAGCGGCGGGCCGGCCGCAGCACCTGGTACCTGGCCGATGCGCTGCGCGGCAAGTCGCTGGTGCTGTCGCGCTTTCGCCGCCGCGGCGAGGCCGTCGCCGCGATCGAGGAGGCGATCGCGATCCACGTGAAGGCCGGCGTGCGCTGGCGGCAGGCCGCCTGCCTGCAGGCGCTGGCCACGATCGCCCGCGAACACCAGTTGCCGCCACCGGCCGGATCGAGCGCGGCGACCGGCACGATCCACTACCTCGAACAGGCGCTCGCGATCGACGAAGGCACCGAGGGCAAGACGGTGTCCGACGAGCTGTGCAGCGAGCTGTCGCGGGAGTACGAAGCCGCTGGCGACCTGGCGCGGGCGCTCGCGTTCGAGCGGCGCGCGATGGCGACCCGCGTGCGCATCCAGTCGAAGAAGGCGACCGACCTGGCGGCGGCGATGCAGGTGCGCTTCGAGACGGAGCGCGCGAAGGCCGATGCCGAGCACAACCGTGCGCTGGCCGAGGCCGAGGCGCGCCGCGCCGACGCGGAGGCGGCCGCCAACCGCGCGAAGAGCGTGTTCCTCGCGAGCATGAGCCACGAGCTGCGTTCGCCGTTGAACGCGATGCTCGGCTTCTCGCGCCTGCTGATGCGCGACGCCAGCCTGGGCGAGCGCGCGCGCCGCGACGTGGGCGTCGTGCTGTCCAGCGGCGAGCACCTGTACCAGGTGATCAACCAGGTGCTGGAGCTGTCGAAGATCGAGGCCGGCCACATGAGCGTGAAGCCGGTCGGCTTCAACCTGCCGGTGGTGCTGCACGAGCTGGAGGAGGTGTTCGCGCTGAGTGCGCGGCAGAAGGGCCTGCGCCTCGTGGTGGAGGCCGCGCCGGGGCTGCCGTCGCATTGGAGGCCGATGTGCTGAAGCTGCGGCAGGTGCTGGTCAACCTGCTGGGCAATGCGATCAAGTTCACCGCGCAGGGCAGCGTGACGCTGGCGGTCCGGATGGTCGGCGACGGCTGGCTGCAGGTCGGCGTCACCGACACCGGCGTCGGCATTGCCGCGGCCGAACTGCGCATGCTCGGCGAGGCCTTCGTGCAGGCCCAGGCCGGCAGGCAGGCCGCCGAAGGCACCGGCCTGGGCCTGGCGATCAGCCGCGGCTTCGTGCAGCTGATGGGCGGCGAACTGCGGATGGACAGCGAACCCGGCCGGGGCACCACGGCGCAGTTCGAGATCCCGGTGCGCGTGCGCGACGAAGGCGCGGCGGCGGACGCCCCGGCGGCGCCCGGCCGGGCCGTCGCGCTGGCCGCGGGCACGCCGCAACAGCGCATCCTCGTCGTCGACGACCTGGCCGACGGCCGGGCGCTGCTGGTGCGGCTGCTGCAGCCGCTGGGCTTCGTGGTGCGCGAGGCGGCCAACGGCCGCGAAGCGGTGGAACTCTGGCAGCAATGGGCGCCGCAGCTGGTCCTGATGGACATGCGCATGCCGGTGATGGACGGGCGCGACGCCACGCGACGGGTGAAGGCCGGGCCCGGCGGCACGCTGGTGATCGCATTGACCGCCAGCAGCTTCGACGAACAGCGCGAGGAGTTCCTGCGCCTGGGCTGCGACGACTTCCTCGGCAAGCCGTTCAAGGAAGAGGCGCTGCTGGAGATGATCGGCCGGCACCTCGGCCTGCGCTACGAGCATGAAGCGCCGCCTGCCGCGCCCGCCGACGCGGTGCTCGACCGGCAACGGCTCGCGCAGGTGCCGCAGCCGCTGCTGGCCCGGCTGCGCAGCGCGCTCGATCGTGGCGACCCGCAGTCCATCGAGCAGGCGCTGCAGCAGATCCGGCCCGGCGATGCCGACACCGCCGAGGCCCTCTCGGCGATGGCCGCGCGCTTCGAATTCAAGCGGATCCAGGCCTTGCTGAACGAGGCGGACCGCTGACAGGAGAGTTGCCATGGGCACGACGCGTCGACAGTTCCTCGGCCACGCCGGCGCCGCCCTCGGGGCCGCGTGGTTCGCCGGCGGCGTCGTGCAGGCCGGACCGCCCGGCGACAAGCCGGTGCCGATCGATCCGCCGATCGAGACGCTGCGCATCGTCATCGGGTTCGCGGCCGGCGGCTCCGGCGACCTGCTCGCCCGCAGCGTGGCCGAATCGCTGCATGGCACGCATGCGCGCACGGCGCTGGTCGACAACCGGATCGGCGCCGGCGGCCAGCTGGCGCTGCTGTCGATGAAGACCGCGCCGGCGGACGGCAGCACGCTGCTGCTGACCCCGTCGTCGATGCTGACGCTCTTTCCGCACACCTACAAGCAGCTGCCGTACGACCCGCTGCGCGACGTCGCCCCGGTGTCGCTGGCCTGCACCTTCGACCTGGCGTTCGCCGTCGGACCGCAGGTCGATGCGTCGGTGCAGACGCTGCAGGCGTTCATCGCCTGGGCGCGGGCCCATCCCGAGCTGGCCAACTTCGGCAGCCCGGCGACCGGCTCGTCGACCCATTTCGTCGGCGAGATGCTGGCCCGCGCCGGCCAGCTGCCGCTGCGCCATGTGCCGTACCGCGGCAGCCGGCCTGCCATCGTCGACCTGATGGGCGGGCAGGTCGCCGCGGTCTGCACACCGCTGGGCGACATGCTGCCGCACCTGCAGGCCGGACCGATCCGCCTGCTGGGTGTCTGCGGGGCACGGCGAAGCCGCTTCGTGCCGGAGGTGCCGACCTTCGTCGAGCAAGGCCTGAAGGACATCGTCGCCGACGGCTGGTATGCGTTCTACCTGCCGGGCGGTGCGGGGCCGCAGGTCGTGCAGCGCGCAAATGCCGCATTGCGCGGTGCGCTCGACGATGCGCAGGTGGTCGCGATGCTGGCCCGCATGGGCTTCGATCCGGCCGGGTCGTCCCCGGCCGAACTGGCGGCCTTGCAGCGACGTGACACCGAACGCTGGGGCGCCGTCGTGAAGTCGCTCGGGTTCAGCGCGGTGTGATTCAGTCGCCGGCCGGCCGGTTGCGGCGCGGCCGCTCCGGCTTCAGCAGGCTGCGCACCCGCGTCTTGCGCGGCACGGCGGCGCTGCTGCCCGACGGGTCGTCAGCCTCGTCGACGCTGCCCTGCGCGGAGGCCTCGGCCGGCGGCGCTTCGCTGTAGCGCGGCGGCCAGTCCTTCAGCGTCGAGCGGCGCAGCAGCGCCATGCCGCCGCTGGCGGCGTAGGTGCGTTCGAGCACGTGCGTGACCAGCCGCTTGTTGACGCGCTCGGTGATGACCAGTGTCGAGCAGCGGGTGCCGTAGCTGCCGTCCGGCGTGCGGATGAACGCGGCCGACAGCAGCTTTTCCCATTCGGGCGACACGCCGGTCGACGGCAGCAGCGCGTCTTCGGCCAGCGTGCGGTCGCCGAGCGCCTCGAACAACCGGGTGCCGAGCGTGTCGACCGTGTCGCTCGCCGACAGCGCCGCATCGACGCGCGCCTTCAGCAGGTCGACCTTGGGCCACGGCGCATCGAGCCGGCCGTTCGACAGGCCGAACAGCCCGCGTTCGAGCCGCACCGGGTGCACCTCGTGGCTCGACGCCCAGAAGCATTCGCCGCGCTGGAAATCGGCGGCCACCAGGTTGAAGCCGTTGTAGCCGGCCAGCGCGGTGCGCATCCAGAAGCGGTCGGTCTGCAGGTCGCCCGACAGCCAGCGCGGCACGATGTCGCCGCGCGACGGCGCCAGCGGGTCCTGGCGCGACGGGTCGCGCACGTTGGTGACGAAGGCCAGGCGCCCGGCGGCCGTCAGGCCGAGCCAGGTGCCGCCGGCTTCGAGGTCGCGCCCGCCGAGGATGTCGGGCCGGTCGGCGCCCGGCGACCACCAGGCGAGGCGTGCGGTCGGGCGCTTGAAGAACTCGTCGCGGTTCGCCGCGATCACCAGCGGGAAGCGGCGCGACTGGTCGATCGCCAGCGCTACGAGGCACATGGCACGAAGCCCTCGCAGTGGCGGGGGCCAACGATCCACGGCGCGAGCACGGCAGCGAGCTGCGCTTCGATCTGGCGCGCCAGCGTGTCGTCGATGCCGTGGGGCGCGAAGGCGTAGGTTTCCATCCAGGTGTGGTGTTCGTCGCGGGAATCGGGGCGGCGCAGCAGCCGGGCCTGGAGCCCGGGCCAGGCCGACTGCAACAGCGCCTGGGCCGCAAGGACCGCGGCCGACAACGCCTCGGCGTCGCCGGCCTTCGCCCGATAGTAGATGAACAATTCGCGCACGATGCCGCCGCCGATGCGGGTCCGTGAAGTCGTGCCTGGAATGCCCGAGGCAGCCCGGCCGCTCAGGCCGTCACGTCGATGTCGACGTCGTATGGCATCGGTTGGCGGACCAGCACCGGCCCGTCGACGGCGCCCAGGTGCAGGCTGCCGCCGTCGAGCGCCGCGAGCTTGACCTCGGCCAGCACGCGCGGCCCGGCCGCATTGACGACGAGGCCGGCCGGCTGCCCGGGATCGGCGCTGTGGAAGATCTCCTGCCCGGCGCTCGCCGGCACCGCCGACTCGAACAGGAAGCTGCGGCGCTTGATGGTGCCGCGGTACTGGCTGCGCGCGACGATCTCCTGCCCGGGGTAGCAGCCCTTCTTGAAGTCGACGCCGCCGACCAGCTCGAAGTTGAGCATCTGCGGCACGAACTGGTCGACGGTGGCCGCCTCGACGCGCGGCACCGCGCTCGCGACCTCGCCTTCGCGCCAGGCATCGAGCGACAGCACGGGCAGGGCAGGGGCCGGCGTGCCGGCGGCCGCGGCCCACAGGTAACGTTCGTGTCCATCGGCATCCGGCAGGCGCACCAGGCTTGCGCCGGCGTGCTCGCTGCGCTGCCACGGCGCGGCCGATGCCGCGCTGCCGAGCCAGGCCCGGGCCGAGGCGCCGGCGAGACCGTGCAGCACGAACTCGGCCGACGCATCGCTCAGCTTGCACTGCGCGCGCAGCACGAACATCGACAGCCGCTTCAGCGTCGGCGCCAGCAGGTCGGCGCTGCAGGCGAGCAGCAGCTCGTCGGGGGCCGGTTTCCACACCACGAAGCTCGCGAGCAGGCGGCCCTTGGCCGAGCAGTAGCCGGCCAGCCGCGCCTGGTCGGCACCCAGCTGCGCGACGTCGCTGGTCAGCTGGCCGTGCAGGAAAGAGGCGGCATCGGCGCCGCGCGCGCGGATCACGCCCCAGTGGGACAGGGTCGCGATGCCGTCGAGGGAGAGTGTTGTGCTCATTGGATACAAGCCGTGCGGAAGTGCCGATTATCATCAGCGCCCGTCATCGGGTCCCGACCGGGGTCTCCGGGCCTTCTTTCGAGCTTCCCGCCGTGAAATTCCTGCGCCGTCTCGTCCTGCTGGTGTTCGTGCTGGGCCTCCTCGTCGTCGGTGCGGCCGTCGGCGGCACGGTGTGGTGGCTGCAGCAGCCGCTGCCGCTGAATGCCGATGCGGTCGAGGTGTCGATCGAACCCGGCACCTCGCCGCGCGAGGTCGCACTGGCCTGGACCCAGGCCGGCGTGCAGGCGCCGCCGGTGCTGCTCTACGAATGGTTCCGCTGGTCGGGCCAGGCGCGCAAGATCCGCGCGGGCAGCTATGCGATCGCGCGCGGCATCACGCCGCGCGGCCTGCTCGACAAGATGGTGCGCGGCGACGAGGTGCTGTCCACCGTGCGCCTGATCGAAGGCTGGACCTTCCGCCAGTTCCGCGCCGAACTCGCGAAGGCCGAGAACCTGAAGCAGACCACCACCGGCATGACCGAAGCGCAGCTGATGGCCGCGATAGGCGCGGCCGGCCTGTCGCCCGAAGGCCGCTTCTATCCGGACACGTATGCCTACAGCAAGGGCGCAAGCGATGTCGCGGTGCTGAAGCGGGCGCACCGCGCGATGCAGCGCCAGCTGGAACTGGCCTGGGCCGAGCGGGCCGCCAGCTCGCCGCTGCGCAATGCCGACGACGCGTTGACGCTGGCCTCGATCGTCGAGAAGGAGACCGGCACGCCCGCCGATCGCAGCCGCGTGGCCGGCGTGTTCACGAACCGGCTGCGCATCGGCATGCCGCTGCAGACCGACCCGACGGTGATCTACGGGCTCGGCGAGGCCTTCGACGGCAACCTGCGCAAGCGTGACCTGACCACCGACGGCCCGTACAACACCTACCTGCGCACCGGGCTGCCGCCGACCCCGATCGCGATGCCGGGGCGGGCCTCGCTGCTGGCCGCGGTGCGGCCCGACACCACCAAGGCCTTGTACTTCGTGGCCCGCGGCGACGGCAGCAGCCAGTTCAGCGAGACGCTGGCCGAGCATAATCGCGCGGTCAACCAGTACCAGAAGTAGCCACCAGTGCCCGTGCGCGGACGATTCATCACCTTCGAAGGCATCGACGGCGCCGGCAAGTCCACGCACATCGACGCGCTGGCCGAACACCTGCGCAGCGCCGGCCAGCCGGTCGTGCTGACCCGCGAGCCGGGCGGCACCCCGCTGGCCGAGCAGTTGCGCGAACTGCTGCTGCATTCGCCGATGGACCCGCTGACCGAGGCGCTGCTGGTCTTCGGCGCGCGCCGCGACCACCTGGCGCAGGTCATCGAACCGGCGCTGGCCGCCGGCCGCACCGTGCTGTGCGACCGCTTCACCGATGCGAGCTTCGCCTACCAGGGCGGCGGGCGCGGCTTCGATGCCGGCGTGCTCGCCACGCTCGAAAGCTGGGTGCACCGCCACCTGCAGCCCGACCTGACCTTCTGGTTCGACCTGCCGGCCGCGCTGGCGGCCGAACGCCGTGCCGCGGTGCGGGCGCCGGACCGTTTCGAACAACAAGATTTGGCCTTCTTCGAGCGCGTCCGCTCGGGGTATGCATCGCGCCTGCAGGCCGCGCCGGATCGCATCGTCCGCATCGATGCCGCCGCACCGCGCGAGCAGGTCTGGCAGCAAGTTCTCGCCTCGTTGGAGCAGTACCCGTGGTAGATCCCGAAGGAAAGCTGCCGTTGCCCTGGCTGGCGACGGCGCTCGACGAGGCGCTGCGCACGCAGCGCGGCCATGCGCTGCTGATCCACGGGCCGCAGGGCATCGGCCAGTTCGAACTGGGGCTGGCGCTGGCGCAATCGTGGTTGTGCGAGGCCGTGCCGGCCGGACAGTTCAAGCCGGCCTGCGGGCGTTGCGCGAGCTGCCACCTGGTGCAGGCGCGCTCGCATCCCGACCTGCTGGTGCTGCTGCCCGAGGCGCTGCGCGAAGCGCTGGGCTGGGACAGCGCCGACGACGGCGGCGACAGCGAGACCAAGGCCTCGAAGGCCAAGCCGAGCAAGGAGTTGAAGGTCGAGGCGATCCGCGGCGCGGTCAACTTCGCGCAGACCACCTCGGCGCGCGGGCGCGGCAAGGTCGTGCTGCTGCACCCGGCGGAGCGCATGAACGGCATCTCGGCCAACACGCTGCTGAAGACGCTGGAAGAGCCGCCCGGCCAGGCGCGCTTCATCCTCAGCAGCGGCTCGCCGGATTCGCTGCTGCCGACGATCCGCAGCCGCTGCCAGGCGCTGCCGCTCGCGCTGCCGCCGACCGACCAGGCGACCCGCTGGCTGGCCGAGCACAAGATCGCGCAACCGGACGTGCTGCTCGCCGCGGCCGGCGGCCAGCCGCTGCAGGCGCTCGACTGGGCGCAGGACGGCGTCGACGCGGTGGCCTGGCTGCGCCTGCCGAAGCAGCTTGCGGCCGGCGACGCGGGTCAACTGGCCGCCTGGCCGCTGCCGCGGCTGCTGGAGGCGATGCACAAGCTCTGCCATGACGCGCTGTGCCTGGCGTGCGGTGCACCGCCGCGCTACTTTCCGCCGGCCTCGCTGCCACCGGCGATGCCGCTGTACGGCCTGACGCGCTGGGCGGCGTCGCTGTCGGCCGCGAGCCGGCATGGCGAACACCCGTGGAATCAGCCGGTGATGGTGGAATCCTTGGTGCAACAGGCCCGCGAGGCGCTGGCACCGGCACGCCATGCCAAGGGTCCTTCGGTACACTCGGCCCGATGAGCGATTCCTCCGCCACTCCCTCCCGCGCAGTCGCACCGGCCGCGGCCTCGCGGCCGAGCGTCATCCAGCTGGTCTTCCGCGAAAAAGGTGCGCTGTACGCCGCCTACATCCCGCTGTTCAGCGAAGGTGGCCTGTTCGTGCCGACCACCCGCGAGTACAAGCTCGGCGAAGACATCTACCTGCTGCTGTCGCTGCCGGACGATCCGCAGCGCTATCCGGTCGCCGGCAAGGTGTCGTGGCTGACGCCGCCCAACGCCTCGGGCGGCCGCACCCAGGGTGTCGGCGTGCGCTTCCCGACCGACGAGAAGACGCGGGTGCTGAAGCTGAAGATCGAAGAGATCCTCGGCACCTCGATCCAGTCGTCCAAGCCGACGCAGACGATCTGAACCCGCCTGCCGGCGCACCGCGCCGGGCCCGTCGACGCCAATTTCCCGCTCCCGCCGTTCCCCATGTTCGTCGACTCGCACTGCCATTTGAGCTTTCCTGAGCTGCATGCCCGCCTCGACGAGATCCGCGCCGAGATGGCGGCCGCGCAGGTCGACCGCGCGCTGTGCATCTGCACGACGCTCGAGGAGTTCGACGGCGTGCAGGCGCTGGCGGCGGGTCACGACAACTTCTGGGCCTCGGTCGGCGTGCACCCCGACAACGAGGACGTGCTCGAGCCGAGCGTCGAGACGCTGGTGGCGCTGAGCCAACGCGACAAGGTGGTCGCGATCGGCGAGACCGGGCTCGACTACTACCGCCTGAACGGCCGCAGCATCGCCGACATGGAATGGCAGCGCGAGCGCTTCCGGGTGCACATCCGCGCCGGGCTCGAACGCGACCTGCCGCTCGTCATCCACACTCGCAGCGCGTCGGACGACACCGTCGCGCTGCTGAAGGAGCAGGGCGCCGGCCGCTCGCGCGGCGTGTTCCATTGCTTCACCGAAACGATGGCCGTCGCGCGCGAGGCGCTCGACCTCGGCTTCCTGATCTCGTTCTCCGGCATCCTGACCTTCAAGAGCGCCGTCGAGCTGAAAGAGGTCGCGCGCTACGTGCCGCTGGACCGCTGCCTGATCGAGACCGACAGCCCCTACCTGGCGCCGGTGCCGTACCGCGGCAAGACCAATTCACCGGCGTACGTGCCCTACGTCGCCAAGCAGCTCGCCGAGTTGAAAGGCTGCACGGTGGAAGAGGTCGCGGCCCACACCAGTCGGAATTTCGAAGCGCTGTTTCGCCTGCCTGCCCCGGCGCCGGTGTAAGCATTCAGATCTCAAGTTTTGCATGAGGTAACGCATGCAGTTCATTGATCTGTAAAGATAAATATGATTTCATATGGAGCTGGATCACCGGCTCCTTCGCTCCGCCACCGACAGGCATGTCAGGGTTCTTCTGACCCCTCGTTTGGAGCAGTACCGACTACGAGGAAGCGGACGCGGCGCCTACAGTGACTCCATCGATACACCCCGTTCACTGGAGCGTCACCATGCAGAGCACCGACAGCACCGAGATCGTTGGCAACCCCTTCGTTCTGATGATGAATCCGGCCGAAGTGTTCCAGGCGATGGAGCGTTCCGAGCGACTCGAACGCCTGCAGCGCCGCATCTGCCGCCCGCTGGACAAGCCGCTGATCCCGCGCGTCGAGTCCGACATCAACGCCTACGATCACCTGATCGACGCGGAACCCGAATCGGAAGCCGATTCGGCCGACTGAATTCCTCGGGGTCTGTCCGGGTCCGGCCAGGCCGGCCTGACGTAGCATCGATGCACAACGCATCGATGACATGACCACCAAGACACCCGCTTACGACGCGCTGGCCGCCCTGAGCCAACGCCTTCACCACTTCGATCACCTTCGCGCCATCGCCGGCTGGGACCAGGCCGCGATGATGCCGCCCAAGGGCAACGACGCCCGGGCCGCCGCGGTGGCCGAGCTCTCGGCGCTGATGCATCGGTTGCGCACCGATCCGTCGACCGCCGGCGAACTCGAACGCGCCGGGCAGGAGCCGCTCGACGACTTCCAGCGCGCCAACCTGCGCGAGATCCACCGCGAATGGCAGCTCGCGAACGCGCTCCCCGAATCGCTGGTGCAGGCTCGCTCGCTGGCCACCGCACGTTGCGAACACGCGTGGCGCACGCAGCGCCCGGCCAATGACTGGGCCGGCTTCGTCGTCAATTTCCGCGAGGTGTTGCGCGTCGGGCGCGAAGAGGCGAGCCTGCTGTCGCAGCAGACCGGCCTGTCGAAATACGACGCGCTGATGGACCGCTACGAGCCCGGCATGACCAGCGTCGAGGTCGACCGCGTCTTCGACGACCTGCGCCAATGGCTGCCCGGGCTGATCGCGCAGGTGCGCGAGCGGCAGTCCCGCGAGACCTGCATCGAGCCGACCGGGCCGTTCCCGGTCGAGCAGCAGCGCCGGCTGTGCGAGGCGGTGATGCACCTGCTGGACTTCGATTTCGACGCTGGCCGGCTCGACACCAGCGCCCATCCGTTCTCCGGCGGCGTGCCGGAAGACGTGCGACTGACCACCCGCTACCGCGAAGACGGCTTCCTGCAAAGCCTGATGGGCACCATCCACGAGACCGGCCATGGCCGCTACGAGCAGAACCGGCCGCGCAGCTGGCTCGGCCAGCCGGTGTCGAGTGCGCGCTCGATGGCCATCCACGAAAGCCAGAGCCTGAGCTTCGAGATGCAGCTCGGCTGCAGCCGCGGCTTCACGCAGCTGCTCGCGCCAATGCTGGCCACGCATTTCGGCGCGCAACCGGCCTTCGCGCCCGACAACCTGTACCGCCTGGTCACGCGGGTGAACCCGGGCTTCATCCGTGTCGACGCCGACGAGGTGACCTACCCGGCGCACGTGATCCTGCGCTACCGGATCGAGCGCGCGCTGATCGAAGGCGAGATCGAGGCGGAAGACATCCCGGCGCTGTGGGACGCCGGCATGATGGAACTGCTGGGGGTCGACACCCGCGGCAACTTCACCAACGGCCCGCTGCAGGACGTGCACTGGCCCGAGGGCCTGTTCGGCTACTTCCCGTGCTACACGCTCGGCGCGATGTACGCCGCGCAGTGGTTCGCGACGCTGCGCCGCCAGCACCCCGATCTCGATTCGCGCATCGCTGCCGGCGACCTGTCACCGGTGTTCGACTGGCTGCGCGAGCAGGTCTGGCAGCAGGCGAGCCGCTGGACGACGGCCGAACTGTCGGTGCGCGCGAGCGGCGAGACGCTGAACCCGCTGCATTTCCGGCGGCACCTCGAAAGCCGCTACCTCGGCTGAACTTCTGCGCTGCCCGCGATGGCAGCGCGGCGCGGCCGCACCATCGCGTCGAGCAGCCGCTCGAGCGCGCCCGGCAGGTCGCGGCAGCGCCCGGTGTGCACCGGCGAGGTCTGGATCGCGGTGCTGCGCGGCGCGACCAGCCAGTCGAAACGCTCGCGGGGCAGCAGCCGGCCGAGCGCGCCGGCGTCCGCACCGCCGCGGCAGATGGCCGGGATCGCGGCCAGCGACGCGCGGATCGCGGCCAGGTCGAGCCCCGGATCGAGCGCCAGCAGCCGCGCGTCGTCGACCTCGATGCCCGCCTGCAGGAAGCCCGACGGCGCGCACGAGACGATCGCCCCGACATTGATGAACTCGCCGCGCTCGACCCGCGGCACCACGCGGACGATCGCGTAGTCGTAGGTGCAGAGGTCAGCGGAGCTGGGAGCGGGCACGGATCGCCTCCTCGACAAAGACATGCGACGCCGCCAGCCGGCGCGTCAGGTAGTCGGCATAGGCCTGGCGGTGCGCGGCCCGGTCGGCGAACACCTCCGGCTCGTCGAGCCAGGCATCGGGAATCAGCGCGACGATCTCGGCAATCGCCTGCGGCGTGATCGCTTCGTGCATGCGCGCATCGGCCTCGGGCAACGCGGCCGCGAACGGCAGCAGCACATGGTCGCGCACCAGCGCAAAAGGGCTGGCGGCGCGGTCGAGGTGGCCATCCCACGAGTGATGGAAATACAGCGCCGCGCCATGGTCGATCAGCCACAGCCGCCGGTGCCACATCAGCAGGTTGCTGTTGCGGGGCGTGCGATCGACGTTGGTGACGAAGGCGTCGTGCCAGACGATGGCGGAGGCGATGTCGGCGGCCGGCCGGTCGACCAGCGGATCGAAGGTGACCGAACCGGGCAGGTAGTCGAGCGCGAGGTTCAGGCCGGCGCTGGCGCGGATCAGGTCCTGGATCTCGGGGTCGGGTTCGGTGCGGGCGAGTTCGGCCTCGAGTTCGACCAGCACGATCTCGGGCACCAGCAGGCCGGCCATGCGGGCCAGCTCGCCGCACACCAGCTCGGCGATCAGCGCCTTCGGGCCCTGGCCGGCGCCGCGGAACTTGAGCACGTACAGGCCTTCGTCATCGGCCTCGATGATCGCGGGCAGCGAGCCGCCTTCGCGCAGCGGCGTGACGTAGCGGTGGGCGCAGACGGTGCGCAGGGCAGGGCGGGACATCGGGCGATTGTCTCCCGAGATGACGACCCCTCGCCCGACGGGTACGTCGGGCGGTCCCCCGAGGGGACCCGGGCCGGCTTGGGGCGGCCCGGCGCTCGGCCCGGCGTCAGGCCCCGCCGTAGCGCTCGGTGCGGATCGTCGACGCATCGAGGCCGGCGGCGCGCAGCCCGGATGCCACCGCCTCGACGAAGGGCGTCGCGCCGCAGACGAAGGTGGCCGCGGGCGCGTGGCCCCAGTCGGCCAGTGCCTCGCGCAGCAGCGCGTCGTCCAGCCGGCGGTCGAGGTCGCCGGGCCGGCGGGCGGGTTCGCGGGTCGTGATGAAGACCAGCCGCAGCGATGGATCGGCCGATGCCATCGCGCCCAGTTCATCGGCAGCGATCAGCTCCTCGTGGCGGCGCGCCGAGTACAGCAGCAGCGTCGGCACGCCACGACCGGCCGTGTGCCGCAGCCGCAGCATCGCCAGCAGCGGCACGACACCCGAGCCGCCACCGACCAGCAGCAGCGGTCCGCCGTCGGCCGGCTGCCACACGAAATGACCGCCGATCGGGCCGCGCGCTTCCAGCGTGTCGCCGGCCTCGGCGGCGTCGTGGAACCACGGCGAGACCTCGCCGTCGTCGAGCCGCTCGACCAGCAGCTCGACCGGCGCCGCGCCTGGTGCCGACGCGATCGAGTAGCTGCGCTGCGCCTGGTAGCCGTCGGGCGCCGACAGCCGCAGGTCCAGGTGCTGGCCGGCCAGCGACGCGGGCAGCTGCAGCCGCAGGAACACGCTGACGACGCGCGGCGTGCGCCGCACGATCGCGTCGACCGCGACCTCTTGCCAGGTGCCGGTGGCCATCACGGATCGTTCGTGTAGCGCTGCTCGCGCCACGGATCGCCACGCATGTGGTAGCCGCGCAGCTCCCAGAAGCCGGCTTCGTCGCGCGCGGTGAAGCGCAGGCCCTTGAGCCACTTCGCGCTCTTCCAGAAATACAGGTGCGGCACCAGCAGCCGCGCCGGGCCGCCGTGCTCGGGGGCGAGCGGGGCGCCGCCGAAGCGCGTCGCGACCATCGCCCGGCCTCCGACCAGGTCGGCCAGCGGCACGTTGGTGTCGTAGTCGTCGAACGAGCGGGCCAGCACCCAGGGCGTCGGCGCCTCGATGCCGGCGGCGCGCAGCAGGTCGTCGATGGTGACGCCTTGCCATTCGGTGTCGAACTTCGACCAGGTGGTCACGCAGTGGATGTCGCCGCGCCAGGTGGTCTGGGGCAGGGCGTTGAATTCGTCCCACGACCAGCTGGCCAGCGGCCGCGGGCCGTCGTGCAGCGTGAAGCGCCAGTCGGCGAGCGGTACATCGGGTGTCGGGCCGTACGACAGCACCGGGAAATCGTCGGTGAGGTGCTGGCCCGGTGGCAGCCGCTTCGCCAGGTCGGTGGCGGGGCGGCGGCCGAAGAATCCGCGGGTTGCCATGGAGGTCTCCGTCGCAAAGGTGTCGGCCCGATGTTCGCATGCAGGAACGCGGCCTGCAGGCCGCGGCGCGTCGGCACCGCTACAAGCCGCGCACGTCCGACTCGACGCGTGCCAGCTTGGCGCCGATCTCGTCGAGCGCCGCGTCCAGGTTGCCCGCCGTGCCGGTGTGCACGCTGTCGGCCAGCGCCATCGACAGCGTGGCCAGCCGCTCGGCGCCCAGTTGCCGCCCGGAGGTGGCCAGCGCATGGGCGGCGCGCTTCAGTTCGGCCCATTGCACCGGTTCGCGGGTGGCCGCGCGCATCTGGTGCAGCAACCGCGGCGCCTCGCCGAGAAAGGTCGACGTGACCGAATGCAGCAGATCGTGCATGCCAGGGCGCTGCCGGGCCCGCAGCTCGGCCAGCGCCTGTGGCGCCAGGCGCGGCGGCGCGCTGAGCCAGCGCTGCAGCACATGCTCGATCACGTCGCGGGTGAACGGCTTCGCGATGTAGTCGTTCATGCCGGCGGCCAGGCATTCGTCGCGGTCGCCCGCCATCGCATTGGCCGTCAGCGCGATGATCGGCAGGTCGCGTTCGCCGTGGGCGCGGATGCGCCGCGTCGCCTCCAGCCCGTCGATGCCCGGCATCTGGCAGTCCATCAGCACCGCGTCGTAGACGCGCTCGCGGCAGCGAGCGATGGCCTGCAGCCCGTCGCTGGCGCGATCGACCTGCAGGTTCAGCGATTCCAGCATCGCCGCGGCCACCTCCATGTTGACCGGGTTGTCCTCGGCCAGCAGCACGCGCCGGCCGGCCAGCGGCGTTCCCTGGCCGCCCGGCGCGGCCGGCCGCTCGCGCGGGGCGGGCAGGCCCTGCGCCGCGGCGAACGGGATGCGCACGCAGAAGGTGGAGCCGCGTCCCTTGGCGCTTTCGACCGCGATCGTCCCGCCCATCAACGTCACCAGCTGCCGCGTGATCGCGAGGCCCAGCCCGGTGCCGCCGTAGCGCCGGGTCATCGAGCCGTCGGCCTGGGTGAACGGCTGGAAGAGCTGCGCGCGGGCCGCGTCGTCGATGCCGATGCCGGTGTCGCGCACGCTGAATTCGATGCGCGATCCGGAGGCCTCGTCGCCCACCGCGACCAGCTTCAGCTCGATCTCGCCGTGCTCGGTGAACTTGACCGCATTGCTCAGCAGGTTGGCCAGCACCTGGCGCAGGCGCATCGGGTCGCCGCGCACGACCTGCGGCACGCCGCCGCCGATCTCCACCGCCAGCGCGACGCCCTTGCGCCGGGTCGCCGCGGCGTACATGCCGAGTTCGTCGTGCACCAGCGCGGACAGGTCGAAGTCGATCTCCTCGAGCTCGACCTTGCCGGCCTCGATCTTGGACACGTCGAGGATGTCGTTGATCAGGTGCAGCATGGTTTCGCCGGAGCCGTAGGCGGCGGTCGCGAGGTCGCGCTGGCGCGGCGTCAGCCCGGTCTGCAACAGCAGCTCGGTCATGCCGAGCACCCCGTTCATCGGCGTGCGGATCTCGTGGCTCATGTTGGCCAGGAAGGCTGATTTCGCGCGGCTCGCGCTTTCGGCCGCCGAGCGGGCGCGCTCCAGTTCGCTCAGCATGTGGTCGCGCCGCTCGAGCAGGCGGTAGACCCACCAGGTCAGCCACAGCAGCAGGGCGTTCATCACCAGCGCCAGCGAGGCGACCAGCCAGGTGCTGCGCCGCCAGTGCGCCAGCACGACGGTTTCGGTCGCGATGATGCTGACGACCAGCGGGTAGGTCTGCGACACCGCCGGCGCGACGATGCGCAGCCGCGAGTCGCTCGGGTCGGTGGCACGCGCATCGTTGAAGAGGGCGGTGCCACCGGCCCGCGCCCCCTCGGACAACGCGCGAAACGATGCGCTGCCCTTGATGACCTGGCCCATGAAATCCTCGCGCGGCGGATGGCGCGCGAGCAGCGTCGCGTCGCCGCGCAGCAGCGCGAGCGAGACGTCGCTCTGGTCGAAGTTCATCGACCGGTAGAAGCGCTCGAAGTACTCGCTGTCGATGCCGACCTGTGCGATGCCGATCATCCGGCCCTGCGGATTGCGCAGCTTGCGCGCGAGGTAGAAGGTCCAGCGGCCGTTGCCGCGGTTCTTGACCGGCTCCGACAGGAAGACTTCCAGCGACGGATTGGCCAGGTGGGTCTTCAGGTAGTCGCGGTCGGACAGGTTGATGTCAGGCGGCGGGTAGCTGCGCGAGAAGTTGACGAGGTCGCCGGCGGTGGTCGCGATCGAGATCACGTCGATCTGCGGCAGGTCTTTCTGGCGCTCGCGCATCATGTCGAACACCGCCTGCCGGCCGGCGATGCGGCGCAACGCGCTTTCGTCGATCGGCTGGGATTTCTGGATGTCGTCGACGACGCGCCCGAGCACGGCATCGGCCGCTGCAAGCGTCTGGTCGGCGTGGCGCACGGCCAGTGTCGACAGCTTCGACAGGAACAGCCGCCAGTCGTCGAGGGCATCCTGGCGGCTGCGCCAGCTGACGAAGCCGGCGGCCGACAGCGTCAGCACCATCACCGCCAGCCCCGCCGCCAGCACCGACTGGCTGCGGCGCAGCCCGGGCCGGCGCGGGGCGAGGGGCTCCCCGGCCGGTGCCGAGCCGGACCCCGCTACTGCTTCCGGAGTCGCCGGACCTTCGTGATGCCCCATCCTCATGCGCGGATGATGCCGCGTTTTGCCGGTCGGGAGCCCCGGGGATTCCGGTGGGCGCTTGGCTGATGGGTCAGCTGATCATCGGCGTCAGCGCGCGGGTCACGCGGCTGGCCTGTTCCTCGGTCAGCATGCCGGTGAGCAGCTGGAAGAAGCGGGGCTGTTCGATGCCGGAGACGATGTACTGCCAGCGGTAGGCCTTCAGCATCACCGCGTGCAGCCGGGCCAGCTGCTCCGGCGACGGTTGGCCGCGCAGGTGGACGAAGTACCGCACGTCGGCCTGGCTCTGCAGCAGCAGCAGGCCGTCGATGGCACGCATCAGTTCGATCAAGTCGTTGACGGCGGCATCGCGCTGGGGCGGTGTCAGCTTGGCGTCTTCGCGCCGCCATTCCAGTTCGTCGAGCACCGCGTGCTGCGATTCTTCTTTCCAGTGGAACAGGAACACGTCCTTGAACAGCTCCGACAGGTCGGGGTCGACGTGGATGCTGCGCTGGTAGTGCGTCTGCGTGAAGAGCTCGATGTGGCAGGTCAGCGCGAGCACGGCCCAGGTCGACTTGCCGAGCACCAGCCGCGCGACGGGGTCGGCCTCGGGCACGAACTGGTAGCCCGGCGCCATGCCGGTGGCCATCAGGTGTTCGAGCCGCCGGAACAGCGCCTGGTGCTTCAGCTCCTCGTCGCTGAAGCGGATCAGCGCCTCGAGGGCGACCTGGTCGCCGAACCAGTGCTCGCGGCTCACCTCGAGCAGCTTGGCGTTGATGAAGCGCTCGACCATGCCGAACATGTTGGCGTAGGTGCGGCCCTGGATCTGGCTCAGCAGCCGTTTCTCGCCGGTGCTGAAGCCGTGCAGGTGCTCGAGGTGCGTCAGCCCGTCGGGCAGGAACTTGCGGTCGAAATCGAAGGTGCGGCTGCGGATGACGTCGCGGTCGATTTCCCAGCGCACGCGCTTGGAGATCTCGATGCAGCGCGCGTAGCGGGCGGTGGTTTCGGGGCTGTTGCCGTGCGGCGTCGACGGCTGCGAGAGTAGGTCGGTGCTCATGATCAGTCCTCCTGAATGTGTTTGCGGATCGGTGGAGCACCGGCGACCCTAGTCACAACAAGAGGAGAAATTGTGCAGTTCACCCTGTTGTCGAAACGACTTCGGGTGCTGCAAACGATGCCAGGCAGAGCACGCAGCGTGCGGGGACGCTGCGGCTGCTGCCGGGCAAGGCTCAGGCCGTGCCCGCGCCGATCGCGCGCTGCGGCAGGGTGGGACCGGTCTTCGGTCGTCGGCGGCCGATGCGGCCGTGCATCGCCGGCATCGAGCGTGGCGTGGCGATGGCGGCAGCCGTGACCTGGATCGGCTGCGTCAGCCACGTGGGTGGCTGCCAGTCGCCGAACCAGGCGGGCGGCGGCTGCGTGCTGACGCGCGGCGTCAGTTGCTCGTCGACGATGCGGCCGAGCTTCATCAGCAGCGCACGGGCGTAGTCGGCTTCGTCGGCCACCAGGTGCTGCAGTTCGTCGCGGATCTGCATCACCTGCAGCCGCAGCTGCTGCACCGGCGCAAAGTCGGCATGGCGTTCTATCGCCAGCAGGTGGTCATGGGTCAGTCGAGTCATGGACGAGGTCCCTCCGGGTTGGATTGGCTGGATTCGTTGGCAACACGTGTTTACCTTTCAGTGCTTGCGGCGCGGACGCGGCCGTGGCAGCAGTGTCCGGCCCGGTGCAGATGCGGCAGCAGACCCATGCGAACGGGCGATGGCAAATGCGAAGCCGGGGCGATGGGCGGCCGGGCGAGGCTTCTGGCTGGTTGCTCCTTAAGCGCGACAATGTATATTATGTTAACTGTTGGGTGGGCTGTCCCCGGCTGCTGCCCCTCACGACGGCAACGAACTCGGCATCGTTGGCTGCCGGACCTTCCGGTGATCTGGATTCCGAATGGCGGCCCGCGGATCAATTCCACTGCGCAAAGTGCCCATTGAGCGCTTTGAGCATCCCAAGCTAGTCTCTCTCTCCGGGCACTATCCTATTTCACGGCCACGATGTGCATATCGAAGAATTCGTCATCGATGAGTACCTTGATCAGCACATAGGACCTCCCTTTCAGCGTCACCCCTTTGGTGAAGATTACGGCGTCAGGCTGGTAGGCGTACATGTACGAGTAGGAGTCGCAAACGAGACTCATGCCGTTCTCAAACCGAATTCTCTTGCCGTGCTCGCAGCCCTCGAACTCACCCTTAAGGATGTGCTGATCAATTCAATTTCTGGAGCCGACAGCTTCTCTGCGAACACCGGTGCACCGCGGCGAGCGCGAGTTTCCGCGGGTTTTGAACGATTGGGGATGTGCTGATCAATTCAATTTCTGGAGCCGACAGCTTCTCTGCGAACACCGGTGCACCGCGGCGAGCGCGAGTTTCCGCGGGTTTTGAACGATTGGCGAGCTCGTCTTGGCCCTCAAGACGCACTGACCCCGGCGGGCCTCAGCAACGGCCTCTTGGCCATCGCCAGGTTGGCCAGCGCGAACAGGCTGTACATGCGCGCCCGGTTCTTGGCCAGCCCGCGATAGCTGACCTTCTTGTGGCCGAACAGGTTCTTGACGATGTGGAACGGGTGCTCCACCCGCGCCCGGATCTGCGCCTTCTTGTGTTCGACCAACTCTGCCAAGCGCTTGTGCACCCCGTCGGCCATCGCAGCGAGCACGCCGCGCTTGGTCGCGATCAGCCAAGCGATGTCACCGCGGATGCGGCCCTCGTCCTGCGCCTTGATGATCTCTTCTCGCTTGGCAACACCCGTGTAGCCCGAGTCGCCGTGCACACGGCGCTCCTGGCCGTGCAGCAGCGCATGCGTGTTGACCACGTCGCTCTCGTTGGCAGAGGTCACGTGCACGCTGTGCACCAGGCCCGAGTCGGCATCCACGCCGATGTGTGCCTTCATGCCGAAGTAGTACTGCTGGCCCTTCTTGGCCTGGTGCATCTCAGGGTCGCGCTCACCGTCCTGGTTCTTCGTCGAGCTCGGCGCCGCGATGATCGTCGCGTCCACCAGCGTTCCCTCGCGCATCAGCAACCCGCGCTCGCCCAGGTGCGCGTTGACCTTCTCGAAGATCGCCTTCGTCAGCTCGTGCTGCTCCAGCAGCCGGCGGAACTTCAGCAGCGTGGTCGCGTCAGGCACCTGCTCGCGTGACAGATCCACGCCCACGAACTCGCGCATCGCCTGGCTGTCGTAGAGCGCGTCCTCCAGGCCCTCGTCGCTCAGGCTGTACCACTGCTGCAGGAAGTACATCCGCAGCATCCGTTCCACACCGATCGGTGGGCGGCCGACACGGCCGCTGCGCGGATAGTGCGGCTCGATCAGCCCGCACAACGCCGACCACGGCACCACGCGCTCCATCTCGCCCAGGAACTTCTCGCGCCTCGTCTGGCGCTTCTTGCCCGCGTACTCCAGGCTCGCAAAGCTCGTCTGTTTCATGCCGCCATCCTCGCCGTCCGCAGCTCATTCGGCCATCGAGATCTGCCCGAATAAATCAGTGGTTCC
>NZ_LMDM01000047.1:264486-302349 GCF_001425825.1 Rhizobacter sp. Root1238 | reverse complement strand
TGCCAGACCACCACGTGGAGCTGGGACCTGACCAGCCCGGACTACAGCTACAGCATYGGCCACGTGAGCCGGATCGATCACCCGAGCGGCTTYGCCCGCTTCCGRTACGACCCGCGGGGCCGGATCACCGAGACCGTGCAGTCGGTGAACGCGAAGGCCGGTGCGAACACGGTGCCGATCCAGACGACGGTGAAGTACGCCTACTCGCACGGCGACCTGATGAGCATCACCTACCCGTCGGGGCGGCAGCTGATCCTCACGCGCGACGTGGGTGAACTCATCGGCATGAGSCTGGCGCAGACCGCAGGCGGCACGCCCATCCCGCTGATCAGCAACGTGAAGTGGGAACCCTTCGGGCCGGTGAGCGGCTGGGACTGGCACATGGCCAGCGGCCTGGTGAACCACACGAGGCTGTTCGACCTGAGCGGTCGCATCGTGCGCTACCCGCTGGGCAACGTGCTGCGCGACGTGCGCTACGACGCGGCGGACCGCATCACCGGCTTCTCGCACCTGCTCGCGAGCGACGGCACGCCGCAGCCAGCGCTGAACCAGGGCTTCGCTTACGACGAGAACAGCCGGCTGACCAGCATTGTCACGTCGGCAGCAAGCTGGTCGATCGCCTATGACCCGAACGGCAACCGCACCAGCGTGAGCCTGAACGGCATCCCGAGCACCTACAACACCGAGGCGACGAGCAACCGGCTGAGCAGCCCCGAACGGCAACCGCACCAGCGTGAGCCTGAACGGCATCCCGAGCACCTACAACACCGAGGCGACGAGCAACCGGCTGAGCAGCATCACGAACCCGGCACGCAGCTTCAGTTACGACAACGCCGGCAACACGACTGTTGACACCGCGGGCTACACGGCGACCTACGGCCTGAACGGCTCGATTGCAAGCATCACGAAGGCGGGCGTGACCGGCAGCTACGACTACGACGCAAGCAGAAGGCGCATCCGCAAGGTGACGAGCAGCGGCGAGGTGATCATCTTCGTGTACGACCTCAAAGGCCAACTGCTGGGCGAATACGACCAGACGGGCCAGGCGATCCGCGAATACGTGTGGCTGGACAACATCCCGGTGGCGATGTTCATGCCGGACCCGGCCAACGCGAGCGGCCCGCCGCTCATCACCTACATCCACGCCGATCACCTGAATGCACCGAGGGTGGTGGTGGACACCAGCAACCGGGTGCGTTGGCACTGGCTGTAGGCCAACTGCTGGGCGAATACGACCAGACGGGCCAGGCGATCCGCGAATACGTGTGGCTGGACAACATCCCGGTGGCGATGTTCATGCCGGACCCGGCCAACGCGAGCGGCCCGCCGCTCATTGCCTACATCCACGCCGACCACCTGAACGCGCCGAGGGTGCTGGTGGACACCAGCAACCGGGTGCGTTGGCACTGGCTGGCCGAGCCCTTCGGGACGACGGCACCGGCGAACAATCCGAGCGGCCTGGGCGTCTTCACTCAGAACCTGCGCTTCCCGGGGCAGTATGCGGATGCGGAGTCGGGACTGTTTTACAACTACTTCCGACAGTTCGATCCGTCCCGGGGCTACGTCCAGAGCGATCCGATCGGCTTGGCTGGAGGTGTCAGCGCGTACTCATATGTCCAGAATAATCCTCTGTCATGGGTCGATCCCAATGGGTTGTGGGCAACGGATGCGCATGGCGCGATCATTGACGCTGCATTTCCCGGGCTCTCACCGCTGCTTCTCGCGAAGATCAAGGGTGGAAGCGAAGCAGTTGATGGCCTCGCGAATCAATTGGGCGATGGCTCGTACATGCACGCCATGCGGGGGCCGGGAGAAAGCATCGAAAACGCCCGGGGGAGAGCCTGCGAGTTCATCCGTAGAAACTTGGCGACCTATAACGCCCTCAAGGATTCGGCCGTGGCCAAGAATCGACTCAGCGCCTACTACTCATTGGGACAAGCGCTGCACCCGATCATGGATTCCACGTCACCGCAGCACAGAGGATTTCAAGTCTGGGATCCTCGTGCCGGTGATGTGTTGAATAGGCAAAGCCAACCCTATCAGCATGGGAACAACTCACCTGAGGATCTCGCTCACCTGACGCCGGAACTGAAAGGACTTACCGTCCAGAAAATTCTTGACGCCATCAAGAGCGGCAACTGCAGTTGTTTGAATTGAATGTGAGCACAGCATGGAAACCGGATTCTTCGTCAGCGCTGCCGCCTTCGGCCTTGAAGTGCTGGTCTTTGTCGTGACGCTCGTCGCTGCCGCAGTCAAGGCGCTCCGTGGCAAGGCCATATGGTGGTCGACGGGCATTGCATCACTGGCAGCGGGAACGGCGCTCCTGTTCTCAGCCCGCTACGTCTTCACGGTACGGGCCGATCCCTCATGGATCATCTTGGGTGTCTTGAGCATTCTGATGCCATCGATCCTCGTTTGCCTGTCCGTGGGCACCAGAAAAGAGTAGCGGATCCCAACTCAAGTGCTACGGAACGATCCTGATCCACATTGAGACCCATGAACTCCGTGCTCGTGGTCAACCTGAAGGAATGTGGATGCTGAACATTCAGAGGCTATTGCCTTGCGTATCTCAAGCTCGGCATCGTGATCGACGAGGCACGGATGCCATGAACAGTTCGCAAGAACTTCCATGAAGGCCGACCGATGAATCTCTACACCATCATTCTCGAATTCGGCGGCGGCACCTATGTCTCGCAGACCAGCGCAGCCACCAAGGAGTCAGCACTCTCGGCCTGGTGCAAGACGATCCGCATCGACAAGGATTTCGGGCCCGACTCCAACCGCGTGGCCGAAGAGATCGAACACGAAGCAGACGCGGCCCGGCTCTCCCTGCTCGACGGCCTGGAGTCGGCCTGGAGCTTCACGACGATCCTGAACGATCGGTTGATCCTCGGGCACGTGATCAAGACAGAGCCACCTCCCGCCTGAAGCACCCAGGCGATCTCAAGGCCGCGGCCCCACCCCCTCCACCGGACACGCCGCCCGCGCCCCCACCACCGCCCGCGGCGGGCACCCCGCCACCGCCGGCTCCGCGATCAGCTTCGCATCCCATGCCACCCCGCCCGCCTTCGGCTGCAGCGACTGCATGTCGACGAACAACCCCTCCACCGACGGCAGCACGACGCTGTGCCGGTCCAACCCGGTCGCGTCGCGCCAACGCTCCAGCCCGACCTTCTCGACCCGCTTGTCTTCCCAGCTGAACAGCCCCGGCGCACCGCTGCGCGTCGCATAGACATTGCGGTCGATCACCAGCGTGCGCGCATCGCTCATCGCGTCCGACGTGATGCGGATGAACGGCAGCTTCGAGCCGCCGACGATCAGGTTGTTGGTGATCGCCACGTCGGTGCCGCCCTGGTGGATCTCCGACTCGTTCGACACCAGCACCGACCCATGCGTCAGCAGCCCGGTGTTCCAGCAGGTGTTGTGGTGGATGCGCGCGCGCAGCGACGACGAGGTCGCGAGGCAGGCCCAGCCGACCTCGCTGACCACGTTGTCGCGGATCACGCCGTCGTAGGTCTCGTACGGCCCGTCGACCAGCCGGTCGTCGTCGGTCTCCTGCCCCAGCATGATCGCGTTCGACCAGGTGCGCTCGACGCGGTTGAACTCGAACACCGTGTTCCTCGAATTGCCCTTCGCATACAGGCCGATCGACGGGATGTCATGCACATGGTTGAAGGCCACGCGCGTGCGGTCGGCACCGACGATGTCGACGCCCTGCGCGTTGTCGCCGATCTTCGCGGCCGGGTGGTGGATGCGGTTGTGCAGGATCTCCACGTCGTCGGCGGTGCGCACCAGCTTCACCACGTCGGCCCGCGAACAGCACAGGTCGTTGTCGACCAGGCGCACCCGCGGCGTGTCGATCTTCACCGTGTAGCCCTCCTCCTGCCCGTCGGCACTGCCGCGCACTTCGAGGCCGCGCACCTCCCAGTACATCGGCTGGCACACCGTGCCCTTCGGCGCCTCCTCGTCGCAGGTGCGGTGGTAGAAGTAGATCGCCGGCCCGCGGCCGGTGCCCTGGATCACCGCGCGCTCCTTCGCATGCGCACGCAGCGTGATCCACGCGTCTTCGGTGCCGGGGTTGCGGATGACCGCGCCGTCGTAGGTGCCGGCGCGCAACTCGATGGTGTCGCCGGGTTTCACGCGCTGCACTGCGGCATCGAGCGTGCGCAGCGGCGCCTCGAGCGTGCCGACCGCGCGGTCGGTGCCGTCGGGCGCGACGACGAAGCTGCGCGGCTGCGCGTGCGTGGTGCCCGCGACCACCAGCGCCCCGATCAGCGCGGCGCTACAGCCACCCGCGAAGCGAATACATCGCCAGGCCAAGCCACTCATGCAGCACCTCCTCGAGCGCACCGGGCGCTTCGTTGCTGGGCACGAAATGCTGCCACTTCAGCGCGGTGTCGGCGCGGAAATCGCAGGGATACGGCAGCACGTCCAGCCCGACGCCATGCGCCGCGGCCACCGAACGCGGCAGGTGGATCGCGCTGGTCAGCAGCAGCACCCGGCCCTGCGCGCGCAGGCCGAACTGGCGCTCGCTGAACAGCAGGTTCTCGTGGGTGTTGACCGATTTCGTCTCGACGCCGATGGCCGATGCCGGCACGCCCAGCCGCTGCGCGGCCGAGGCCATGTGCTGCGCGACCGAGTCCGACCCGTCGGGCAGCGGGGCACCGGTGAACATCAGCCGGCCGCCGAAACGCTGGTGCAGCTCGACGGCCTTCTCGGTGCGCTCCCAACTGGCCGCGCCCATCACGACGCGGTAGCCGGTGTCGGTCTTGCGGAACCAGCCGGCCGTCAGCACCAGCATGCGCGGACCGTCGGCGCCGGGCAGGGCCTGCAGCTGTGCGTCGGTGGGGACCGGCCACCAGGCTTCCAGGTGCGCAAGCAGCGTGTTCGCGGTCGCGGGGATCGAGATCGCGTAGACGAGCACGCCGAGCAGCACGATGCCGTGCCGCCAGCGGTGCAGTCGCCCGGCCTTCGCGCGCCAGGCCCGCACGCCCAGCCATGCGAGGCCGAGCAGCAGGTACAGCGGCATCGCGAGCAGCAGGTGGACCAGATCGGTCAGGACGGAGCGCATGGCGTCAGCCTCGCAAGGCCGCGAGTGTCCGTTCGCCCTGAGCAGGGACCGAGCTGGTCGAGGGCCCGTGTCGAAGGGTCGGTGCCACAGCGCGCCAGGCCTTCGACAAGCTCAGTCCGCCCCTTCGACAAGCTCAGGGCGAACGGATTTCTCGATGCCGAAGACCTTGTCCATCCGCCCCCAGCGGAAATCGCCCAGCAGGCGCTCCAGCCGGCTCTCGGTGCGGTGCAGGTTCACGTAGTGCCGGAAGCGCGTCTTCAGCCCCGGGCCGGGCACGCGCGGCTGCAGCGGGTCGATCTCCCACGGGTGCATGTAGAAGATCGCCGGGGCTTTCTCGTCGCGGTTGAAGCGGTCGATCGCCCAGCGCGACACGCCATACGGCGCAAAACGGAAGTAGCCGCCACCGCCCGCCGGCAGGTTGCGCCCGAGCGCACGCACCGTCGTGATCGGCAGCTCGGTCAGCCCGTCGCGCACCTGGTACGGAAAGCGCGGCGCGTCCGGCATGCCGTAGTGGTCGTGCTGCACCGGGTAGACGCTGGAGCTGTAGACGTAGCCCGCTTCCTTCAGCACGTCGAAGGCCCACAGGTTGTCGGCGCCGATCGAGAAGCTCGGCGCGCGGTAGCCGATCACCGGCACGCCGGCGATGTCTTCGAGGATGCGCTTGGCGCGGGTCACGTCCTGCGCGAACGCCTCGCGCGACAACTCGCTGGCGCGCTGGTGCCCGTAGCCGTGGCTCGCCAGCTCATGGCCGTCGGCGACGATGCGGCGCACCACCTGCGGGTAGCGCTCGGCGATCCAGCCAAGCGTGAAGAACGTGGCCTTCGCGCCGTTCTCGTCGAAGCGCTTCAGCAAGCGGTCGACGTTCGCCTCGACGCGGCACGGGATCGAATCCCAGCGGTCGCGCGCGATGAACGGCGCCAGTGCCGAGACCTGGAAGTAATCCTCGACGTCGACCGTCAGGGCGTTGGTGATCGGGGTCTTGTTCATGGGTCAGCGGACGGATTCGGCAGCGCGCGCGGTCGACGAGACGCGCATCGATGCCGGCAGCCAGCTGCGCAGGTGCTTGGCGATGCGGCTGGCGGTGCCGCCATCCCAGTACTCGGGCACGTCGACGCGTGCGGATTCGGTCAGCAGGATCTCGCGCACCGCCTTCAGCGCCTGATCGACGTTGCGGCCGACGACGATGCTCGACGGATCGGCCACCGGCGTGCCGCTGCGGTCGTTGCCGAGCGTGATGCTGCGCACGCCGAGCGTCACCGCCTCTTCGACCAGTTCGCCTTCGCTGCCGGCGATCAGGCAGCGCGCCTGCTGCAGCAGCCCGATCTCTTCGAGGTAGCCCTGCGCCGGCATCACGATGACGCCGGAATCGGCCAGCCGCGCTTCCTGCCCGGTCGATTTCAGCGCGACCAGCGCATCCTCGCGCAGCGGCCACACCAGCGGCAACTCGCGGCCGAGCGTCGCGAGCATCGGCAGCAGCTCGTCCATCGCCTTCGGCTGCAGCGCGAGGCTCACCAACCCGAAACCGCGCGGGTCGTTCAGCACCACCGGCGACAGCTTGGCGCGGGCGAACGATTCGAGCGGCGGCACCGCGTGCGGCAGCCCGAAGTGCAGCAGGTTGGCCGCGAGGCTGCCGACGCAATGCACCCGGTCCGACGGGATGCCTTCGCGGTACAGCGTGTAGTAGGTCAGCAGCTTGTTGGTGTAGAGCGCATCGGCCACGCGGTCGATCAGCACGCCGTTCATCTCGGCGCTGGCGCTGCCGCCGGTGCTGCGCTGTCCGGCGTCGAGCCGCAGCACCGGCACGCCGCGCTTGTTGGCGAGCAGCGTGCACATCAGCACCGAATCCGATTTGCCGACCGCCAGCACCGCGCTCGGCATGAACTCGGCCAGCACCTCGTCGAAGCGCGTCAGCGCCGCGGCCGAGCCGTGCGCGACGCCCATCGAGCCGATCCCGAGGTGGATCTCCATCTTCGGCAGCGGCAGCACCGCGGCACCGGCCGCGCCGATCGCCAGGCCCTCTTCGGTGCCCGGCTGCACCGCCATCACCGGCGGCAGGTCGCCGTACTCCTCGAGCACCCGCGACAGCGCGCCGATCTTCAGGAAATCGGTGCGGGTGTCGACCACGCACAGCAGCGGGCGCTGCAGCTTGCTGCCGCTGCGCGAGCGCTGAACGACCCCGAGGCTGGCGTTCGAGCCGACGCCTGCGCCGATGTCCACCGCTGCGTCCAGCACCGGCAGCATCGGATTCGGCGGGATCGTGACCTCGGGCCTTGTCGAATGACCCGCGTTCGACATCAGCATCGGCACGTCGGCCAGTTCACCGATCTCGCTGCGCAGCTCGCCGGCGGTCTGGTCGACCGTCTCGGCCGCGATCGCGTCCTTGCCCGACAGGAAGGCGGCCAGGAACAGCCGGTTGCACAGCCGGTTGATGCGGCGGGGCACGCCGCCGGTCCAGCGGTGGATCGCATCGAACGCGTCGTCGCTGAACGACGGCGAGTCCTTCCAGCCGACGCGGTGCAGCCGGTGCTCGATGTAGGCGCGCGTCTCGGTCTGGTCGAGCGGGCCGAGGTGGCACGACGCGATCACGCGCTGGCGCAGCTGCTCCATCGACTTCGACTGCAGCAGCGTGCGCAGCTCGGGCTGGCCGATCAGGAAGCTCTGCAGCAGCGCATGGTTGCCGAGCTGGAAGTTCGACAGCATGCGCAGCTCTTCGACCGCCTCGTGCTTCAGGTTCTGCGCCTCGTCGACGATCAGCAGCGCGCGCCGGCCCTTCGCGGCCAGCGCGGTCAGGAAGCCTTCGAGGCTCGCGATCAGGTGCGCCTTCGACGCACCCGCGGTCGGCACGCCGTAAGCGGTCAGGATGGCGCGCAGCAGGTCGCCCGATTCGAGCTGGGTGCTGACGACCTGCGCCGCCACCACGTTGTCGGCGTCCAGCCCTTCGAGCAGCGTGCGCACCAGCGTGGTCTTGCCCGCGCCGATCTCGCCGGTGACGATGATGAAGCCCTCGCCCTGGTGCACGCCGAACTTCAGGTAGGCCAGCGCATTGCTGTGCCCGCGGCTGTCGAAATAGAACGCCGGATCGGGGTTCAGCTGGAAAGGCGGGCCGCTCAGGCCGAAGTGGGACTCGTACATGACGGATTCAGAATTTGTAGCGCAGCCCGGCGTAGATGGCCTTCTCGCCGTCGAGATCGACCGAGGTCAGCGTCGTGCTGTTGGATTTGACGGTAAGGCGGCGTGCGCCGATGGTGGCCGTGGTGTGCGGCGACAGCGTGCGCGAGCCCTCGACGCGCAGCGAATACTGCGTCGTGTAGCGGCCGAGGTTGGTGCCGCCCAGCCCTTCGATGCGCGAGCCGTCGCCGATCACCGTCAGCGTGGTCAGCGGCCCGAGCTTGTAGTCCCAGCCGAGCGACGCCGATTTCTGTTCGGTGTCGTACGACGGGTCGGGGATGTTGGTCTGGCCGGCCATCTGCAGCGCCTGCTGCTTCAGGTAGCCGACCTGCAGGTAGATGCGGTTGCGCCGGCCCTGCAGCGCGGCCTGGAAGCCGGCGCTCTCGCGCAGCTGCGCCACCACCGAATACAGCGCGGCCGGGTTGATGCCGCCGCCCACCGGCACCGGCGACGCGCTACCGGGCGGCAGCACGCCGTTGTCGGGGATGCCCTGGCTCGACACCGTGCGGCTGGCCTGCAGGCCGATCGTCGTGGTCGCCGAGTTGTGGGCGTAGACGGCGTCCCAGCCGTTGCCGAAGTAGCGGTGCTCGACCGTCACGCGCAGGTTGCTGCGCTCGTCGGGCCGCCAGGTCACGCGGCCGCCGTACAGCGTGTCGGTCGGCGTGTCGGCCAGCAGCGAGGTCTTCTCGCGCCCGCCGACGATGCCCAGCACCAGCTGCGGCTGCGGTTGCCAGTTCAGCCACAGCCGCGCCTCGCGCGTGCTGAGCGTCTGTCCCTGCGTGAAGTCGTCGCTCTCGTCGTGCGCCTTCACCTCGATCTGCAGCCCGAAGCTGCGCGGCGCGTGCTCGTACGTGACGAGCTTGTCCAGTCCCTTGGTGGTGCGCACCTGCTTGGTCAGAAAGTCGGTGATGCGCGCATGCGTGTAGTCGACACGTGCCAGCATCGAATCCAGCTCGTTGAAGCGGTGCATCAGGTACGGGCTCAGCCCGTAGCGGCGGCGCGGCTCCAGCTTGTACGAGGTGGCGGCCTCGGGGCGCGTCGCATACGGGTCGTCGAAGGTCGGGTCGATGCGGTACCAGGCGTCGAAGTAGGCCCAGTCCTCGACCACCTTCGAGGCGAGGTCGACGCGGGCGCGCGGCAGCACGCGCGACGGCTGGCTGTCGTTCAGGTAGCTCAGGCTGCTGACCGCCGCGTTGCCGCTCAGCGTGATGCGCGGCCCGCGGCGCTCGAACACCACCGACGGCTGCACCTCGAGCACGGTGTCGCCCTGCTTGACGCCGAGGTCGGGCGTCGCGTTGTCGGTGTGGACCAGGCGTGAATCGATCGCGAACACGACGTGGGTGGCGGGCGGCGGGCCGGCCGGGGCCGACGCGGCGGCGGCGGCCGACGGTGCCGAGATGCTGCCGAACGCGCCGGTGCCGGCCGGTGCCGCCGTGGTGGCCGTGCCGGGCGCGGCCACCGGCGCTCCCGAATACTGGCCCCACGCGCCGAATGCGCAGCCCAGCAGGGGCGCTGCCAGCAGCGCGCGGGCCGGGCCAGTGGTGCGAAGGGTCCGTCGGCTCGAGCGCACGTCGTTCAAGTCCGGCGGTATTGCGGGTAGCGTTCGTAGCCGGCCGACGCGCGCTGGCTGGCGGCCTTGTTCAGCACGCACCACACGGTCTCGCAGGCCTCGACATCGGCGAACGCACGCGCGACCGAGCTCTGCGCGGTCTTCTGCGCCTGCACCACCATCAGCACCTGGCCCATGCGCGCCGCCAGCACGCGCGATTCGCTGGTGGCCAGCAGCGGCGGGCCGTCGAAGATCACGATGCGGTCCGAGTAGCGGTCGGCCAGGTCGGCCAGCAGCCGCTCCATCGCGACGCTGGCCAGCAACTCGGTCGACTGGTCGGTCGGCCGGCCGGCCGGCAGCAGCGACAGCTTCGGGATGTTGGTGCGCATCAGCACCTCGGACAGGTCGAGCGACGGCTTGGTCAGCACGTCCAGCATGCCGAGTTCGGCTTCGACGCCCAGGCGCGACATCACCGATGGCCGCACCACGTCGGCATCGACCAGCAGCACCGAATGGTCGACTTCCATCGCGATGCTCATCGCGAGGTTGATCGCGTTGTAGGTCTTGCCCTCGCCCGGCAGCGCGCTGGTCACGAAGATCAGGTTGCCGCCGGCCTTGCCGGCCTCGCGGGCCGCCTGCGCATGCTCGATGATCGGCCGCTTGACGGCGCGCAGCTCCTCGGCGAGGCCCATGCGCGGATCGTCCGGCGTCAGGTAGCCCTCGGCCGCGAGGCGGCGCAGGTCGATCTGCACCTCGCGCGAGCGGGCGTTGGTCGGCGCGCGGTCGGCGCGCGTCGGCCGGGCGACGGTGCGCGGCGCGAGCTCGATGGGATCGGCAACCGGGGTGCGGGCAGCCGGGGCCTGCGGCGCGAGGCCGGCCGGCAGCGTCGCGGTGCCTGCGCCGGTGACCGGGCCGAAGCCGGGCTCGGTGGCGTTCGGCGCCCAGCTCGGCACGTCGATGCCGGCGCGGCGCAGTTCCTCCAGGCGGCGGGTGGCTTGTTCGATGATGCTCATGGTCTGGCAGTGATCCGGTTTTCAGCGAGCCAAAACGTCTTCACCGACGCACTCCGCTGTGAAAATCCAGCGGACGCCGCGGAACCGGCTCTGCCGGGCCGCTGGCGGCGCCCCCTTGAGGGGGAGACGCCGAAGGCGTTTCGGGGGTGGTCCATATCTAGTGGGGCTGGATGCCGCCCGCGAGCAGAACGATCCAGGTCACGTTCAGGGCCATGAACACCACCATCGCGCCGGACAGGCGGATGAGGTCGAAGCGCTGCGCGCGCTCGGCGGCCAGCGACAGATGGCGCGACACGGTGCCCAGTACCGGGCGCTTCGCGAAGGCCTGCAGCGCCTCCTGCGTGTCGAAGGTCGGGTAGAGCTTGCCCATGCCGAATGCGGCACCGCCGCCGGCGGCCAGCGCGAGGATCATCGCGACCACGGCGAGCGCGGTGCGGTCCGGGAACGCCGCCTTGGCCGGCACGCGGGGCGGCTCGACGAGGCGGTACTCGGCCATGCTCTTTGACTGGTCGATCTTCAGGCCGAGCGAGGCCGCCTCGCGGCGCGAGACCAGCATGTCGTACTGCTTGCGCATGATGTCGTAGTCGCGGTTCAGCTGCGCGAGCTCGGCTTCGGCCTGCGGCACGCGGCTGGCGGTGGCCTTGACCTGGTCGAGGCGCTCCTGCTGGCCGCCGAGCTGGCTGCGCAGCGACGCGACGTTGGCCTCGGCCTCGGCCAGCGCGATGCGCAGCCGCTGGTACACCGGGTTCGACGACGCGACGCGGCCGCCGCTCTTGGCCGCCGCCTTCGCGCGCTCGGCCTCCTGCTGGCGCTTCTGCGTTTCCAGCTGGACGATCATCCGGCGCGCCGCGATCACGTCGGGGTGCGCGTCGGTGTAGCGGCGCAGCAGGTCGTCCAGCGAGCGGCGCTGGGTGTCCAGCCGCGAATCGATCTCGGTCTGCATCGCCATCGGCACCGCCGGTGCCGGTGCGTCGACCGCCACGTTCGGCTCTTCGCTCGACAGCTCGCGCTTCAGTGCGTCGCGCGACTGCTCGGCCGCGGCCAGCGTCATGCGCAGCTTGCCCACTTCATCGGTCAGCACCGACATGCGGGCGAAGTAATCCTGCCCCGACACGCCGGAGACGCCGAAGTTGCGCAGCTTGAAGTCCTTCACGCGGTTCTCGGCCTCGACCAGCTTGACCTCGTAGGCCTTGATCTGCTCGTCGATGAAGCGGCTCGCGTCCTGCGAGTCGCGCTGCTTCGAGTCGTTGCCGGAATCGATGAACAGGTTGACCAGCCCGTCGACCACCGCCTTCGCGCGGTTCGGGTCGCCGTCGCGGTAGCTGATCAGGTACAGGTTGCCGCCGCTGTGCTCGATCTTGATGCGCGAGCTCAGGCGGTCGATCGCCTGTTCGCGCTTCAGGTCGGTCAGCGTGCCCAGGCCGACGCCCGGGTCGCTCATCAGGCGCTCGATGTTCGGGCGCGACAGCAGCGTCTTCGCGAGCATGCGCACCTGCTGGTCGAGGTCGGGCTGGAACGCGAGGCCGGCCATCAGCGGCTTCAGCACCGACTGGGTGTCGACGAAGAGCTTCGCGGTGGCTTCGTAGCGGTTGGGGATCACCCACACCAGCAGCGCCAGCACGACGGCGGTGGCCCAGGCGACGGCCACCGCCAGCCAGCGGCGCTGCCAGACCGTGCGCAGCACGATCGAGATCTGACGGGTCAACTCATTCATCTTGTAGCTTCTGGAGGGGCCGGCGACCCGCGATGCCGGGCGTCGGCGGAATGGCCCCGGTCGGAACCGGATCGATCAGAACCAGCTCTGCGGCACGATGATCACGTCGCCGGGCTTGACGTCGACGTTGGCCGAGATGTCGCCGCGCTTGATCAGGTCCTTCAGGCGCACGCTGTACTGCTTGCCCTGCTCGGTGCCGCGCACCAGCACCGCGGCATTGCCGTCGGCGAACTCGGTCAGGCCGCCGGCCTGGATCATCACGTCGAGCAGCGTCATGTTCTGGCGGTACGGCACCGACTGCGGGCGGGTCGCCTCGCCGATGATGCGGATCTGCTCCGAGAACGAGCCCTGGAAGTTGTTGACGACGACGGTGACGACCGGGTCGCGGATGTACTTGCCGAGCTTGGCCTCGATGTCGCGCGCCAGGTCGGCCGGGCTGCGGCCGGCGGCGAGCACGTCCTCGACCAGCGGGGTCGAGATGCGGCCGTCGGGCCGCACGGTGACGGTGGACGACAGGTCGGCATTGCGCCACACGACGATGTTGATGCTGTCCAGCGCACCGATCAGGTAGCGGTGGTCCGGCGTCTCGGCCACCTTCGGCGCCGGCGGCAGGCCGCTCAGGCTGCCGCAGGCCGACAGCGCCACGGCCGTTGCGACTGCACCGACCCATCCCAACAGTTGCTTGACATTCATTCTCGGATTCCCTTTTGTCTCTGCGGTGGTGTGGCGCGACATCAATGCGCGCCTTCGCGGAACAACACGACGCTGACGGTCTCGATCAGGACCAGCAGGTCCAGCACCAGCGAGTTGTTCTTCACGTAGTAGAGGTCGAACTGGTGCTTGCGGCGCGCGTCGTCGACCGACGCGCCGTAGCTGTAGCGCACCTGGGCCCAGCCGGTCACGCCCGGCTTGATGCTGTGGCGCACGTCGTAGAACGGGATCTGTTCCTTCAGCTGCTTGACGAAGCTCGGGCGCTCCGGGCGCGGGCCGACCATGCTCATCTCGCCGCGCAGCACCGACAGCAGCTGCGGCAGTTCGTCGATGCGGGTCTTGCGCATGAAGGCGCCGACGCGGGTCACGCGCGAATCGTTCTTGGTGGCCCAGACCGCGACGCCGTCCTTCTCGGCATCGGTGCGCATGCTGCGGAACTTCATGCACATGAACGACTTGCCGCCGAGGCCGACGCGCTCCTGCTTGTAGATGATCGGGCCGCGCCCTTCGAGGCGGATCGCCAGCACCGCCAGCAGCATCACCGGCGACGCGATCAGCAGCAGGAACGACGAGCTCGCGATGTCGAACATGCGCTTCAGCGCCATGCGCAGGCGGCCTTGCACGAAGCCCTGGCCGTAGACCAGCCAGCTGGCCTTCAGGCTGTCGATCGGCACCTCGGACTTGGCGCGCTCGTAGAAGCCGGCCAAGTCGACGATGGGCACGCCGCGGATGCGGCAGGCGAGCAGCTGGTCCATCGGGACGCCGCCGCCGCGTTGTTCGCGCACCGCGACGATCACCTCGTCGATCTGGTGGTCGCGCACGATGTCCTCGATCGACAGCTCGCGCGAGAACACGCGGTGGCCGCGCAGGCTGGCGACCTGCAGGCCGGAGGCGGCGTCGGATTCGGTCGGGAAGAAGCCGGCGACGTTGCGGCGCAGGCGCTTCATCGTCATCAGGTCGCTGGCGACGCTCTGCGCTTCGGCGCCGTTGCCGACGATCAGCACCTTCGGGATGGTGGCCATGCGGCTCATCAGGTGCATCGCACCGCGCACCAGCACCAGGCCGACCAGCAGGTACAGCACGGCCGAGGTCATGATCTGCACCGCATAGCCGCCGTTGGCCATGCTGTCGAGCACCAGGTAGGTCACGTAGGCGCCGACGACCAGCGCGGCCAGCGTGCGGCGCAGCATCGCGGCGAAGCCGATCGGGGTCGGGCGGTACAGGCCGGCGAAGGCGTACAGCAGCGACATCACCATCGCGAAGCCGCTGGCGAACAGGAACAGGTGGGGGACCGTCAGGCCGGCCGGCGCGTCCTGCACGCCGGGCAGGATGTGAACCGACGAGGCGGCCAGCACGATGGCGAAGAAGCACAGCAGTCCGTCGGCGATCATCCCGAACAGGGTGGCCACCGAGACATGCAACTGAAACACCTTCAACATGACGCTCATCCTTCAGAACTGCCTCCCGGGGGTGCCGCCGATCTCTTCGGCGTGCTGCACGGGATGCAAGCAGATGGCGCGGATTGTCAGTACAGGTGGACCAGCCCCCAATCCTCTAAACGAGGGTACCCCCCCGTGTTTAAGGGGCCCGGGATGACCCACCCCCGAGGCGCGCACGCGCCTCCCCCTCAAGGGGGCAACGCCAGCGGCCCGGCAAAGCCGGCTCCGCGGCGTCCGCTGGGTAGGCTCGTGTGTTGAGAGGCCGTGTCGCGGGAAACCCACAGCGGCCTGCGCGCGCTTGACGACAGCGCGAAGCGCCTGTCAATCCAAGCGGACGCCGCGGAACCGGCTTTGCCGGGCCGCTGGCGGCGCCCCCTGGGGGGAGGCGCGTCAGCGCTTCGGGGGGGTCAACACTTGATGCCGACGTGCAACGCGACGATGCCGGCGCTGAGGTTGTGCACGTCGACGTGGCCGAAACCGGCGGTCTTCATCATCGCCTTCAGCGTCTGCTGGTCGGGATGCATTCGGATCGATTCGGCGAGGTAGCGGTAGCTGTCGGCATCGCCGGCCACCAGCTTGCCGATCTGCGGCAGCGCCTTGAACGAATACCAGTCGTAGAACTTCTCCAGCGGCTTGGCCACCTTCGAGAACTCCAGCACCAGCAGCCGGCCGCCCGGCCGCAGCACGCGGCACATCTCGGCCAGCGCGCGGTCCTTGTGGGTCATGTTGCGCAGCCCGAACGCGACGCTGACGAGATCGAAGCGATCGCTCACAAACGGCAACTGCTCGGCATCGCAGATCGCCGTCGGCAGCACCAGGCCCTGGTCGAGCATGCGGTCGCGGCCGTGGCGCAGCATCGCCTCGTTGATGTCGGTGTGGACGACCGTGCCGCGCTCGCCGACCTTCTTCGCGAACGCGCCGGCCAGGTCGCCGGTGCCGCCGGCGATGTCGAGCACCGCATCGCCTTCGCGCAGGTTCGCGACGGCCACCGTGTAGGCCTTCCAGGCGCGGTGCATGCCCATCGACAGCACGTCGTTCATCAGGTCGTACTTGGACGCGACCGAGTCGAACACGCCGCGCACGCGCTCGGCCTTGCGGGTCTCGTCGACGGTCTCGAAGCCGAAATGGGTGTTGCTCATGGGGTCAGTCCGTCCGTCGCAGTCAATGGTGGTGGCCGCAGGCCGACGCGGGCTTGTCGGGCATCGGCGTGTCGCGCGTGGCACCGGCGGCCTGTAGCCGCGCCTCGTACTGCCGCCACAGCTCGGCCTCCTGCGAGCCGAGGAAGTAGAGGTAGTCCCACGAGAAGATGCCGGTCTGGTGGCCGTCGGAGAAGGTCGGCTGCACCGCGTAGTTGCCAACCGGTTCGAGCGCCGTGAGCGTCACGTCGCGCTTGCCGGTCTGCAGCGTCTCCTGGCCCGGGCCGTGGCCCTTGACCTCGGCCGACGGCGAGTAGACCCGCATCAGCTCGAACGGAATGCGGAAGCTGCGGCCGTCGGCGAAGGCCACCTCGAGCACGCGCGATTGCTCGTGCACCGTGATCGCGGTGGGTTGCGGGGTCTGGGCAGTGAGGCCGGCCATGGGGAATCCGAGTGTAGGAGGGTTCAGGACGCGCGCGACAGCGCCGTGGCGACGCGCTCGTCGAGGCCTGTCAGACGCTGCGCCAAGCGTTCGGCGGCAGGCGGCTGCACCTCGCGCTGACGCGCGCCCCAGATGGGCTGCGGGAAGTGGCTGTCCCAGTCGAAACGCGCGATGACGTGCCAGTGCAGGTGCGGCACCATGTTGCCGAGCGCGGCGAGGTTGACCTTGGTCGGCGCGAGCGTCTCGCGCAGCGCGCGCTCGACAACGGCCACCAGCGTCATCGCGCGCGCACGGGCGGCGTCGTCGAGGTCGGAGAACTCGGCGACGTGCTGGCGCGAGACGACACGGTAGAAGCCAGGGAAGTTCGCATCGGCGATGCGGATCACGCGCCAGGCGTCGTCCTGCCACACCAGCGTGCCGCCGCTCTCGTGGCACAGCTCGCAGCCGGCGGCGGGTGGGTCGGGGCGGAGGAAGTCTGCGGGCATCCGCGCATTATCGGCCGCGCCGATAACATCGGCGCCTTCTCCCGAGAACGGACCTGCTGTCATGACCACTGCGCTCACACGCCGCCACTTCAACATCGCCCTTGCCGGCGCGCTCGCGTCCGCAGGCACGGCCCACGCCGCCGACACCTGGCCCGGCAAGCCGATCCGCTGGGTGGTGGCCTATCCGGCCGGCGGCGGGTCGGATTTCCTCGCGCGGCAGCTCGCGCCGCAGCTGGGCAAGCAGCTCGGCCAGACGATCATCATCGACAACCGCCCGGGCGCGGCCGGCATGATCGGCACCGACAACGCGGCCAAGTCGCCGCCGGACGGCTACACCATCGTCACCGGCGACAACGGCGCGATGGTCTTCAACTCGGCGATGTACAAGAAGGTGCCGTACGAGCCGAAGGACCTGGCGCCGATCGGCTTCATGGCGCGCTTCCCGCTGATCCTGGCGGTGAACCCGAACGCCGGCTTCACCAGCGCGCAGCAGTTGCTGGATGCGATCAAGAAGAATCCCGGCAAGTACAGCTATGCGTCGCCCGGCATCGGCAGCCCGCACCACCTGGCGATGGAGCTGCTGAAGGACCGCACCGGCAGCTTCGTCGTGCACGTGCCGTACCGCGGCACGGCGCTCGCGGTGCAGGATGTCATCTCGGGCCAGGTGCCGATGATGGTGCTGGACACCGCGGCCGGGCTGCCGCAGATCAAGGGCGGCAAGGTGAAGGCTCTGGCCGTGATGTCGAAGAAGCGCATCGCGTCATTGCCGGAGGTTCCGACGCTCGGCGAGCTGGGCATCCAGGGCTTCGAGGTGACCGCGTGGCAGGGGCTGTTCGTGCCGCACGGCACGCCGCCGGAGATCGTCGCCCGGCTGACGCAGGAAATGCACAAGGCGATCACGACGCCGGAGGTGAAGGCGCGGCTGGAGGAATTCGGGCTGGAGGTCGCGCCGACCGACGGGCCGGCGCTCGCCGCGTTCGTTCAGCAGGAGACGAGGTTCTGGCATGCGCTGATCAGGGAGCGCAAGCTCAGCGCGGACTGAAACGCCGGCAAGAGACCGTTCGGGCTGAGCGGGGCGCCTTCACACCAGCACCCGCTCGATACCCCCATCGTTCGCCATCTCCACATACTCCGGCATCCAGTCCGCGCCGAGGATCTTGTTGGCCATCTCGACGACGATGTAGTCCGCTTCCAGCAGCCCGTTCTGCAGGTCGTTGCCGTAGCGCGACAGCCCCTGAAGACAGCTCGGGCACGAGGTCAGGATCTTCACCGGCCCCTCGGCCGCCACCGCACCGGTCGCGCGCAGCTTGGCCTCGTCGCGGCGCAGTTCTTCTTCCTTGCGGAAGCGCACCTGCGTCGAAATGTCGGGCCGCGTGACGCCCAGCGTGCCACTCTCGCCGCAGCAGCGCTCGCTCTTCAGCACGCTCTCCGGTCGGTCTCCGCCCACCAGCGCCTTCACCGTCTTCATCGGCTCCTGCAGCTTCATCGGCGAGTGGCAGGGATCGTGGTACAGGTAGCCGGCCGCCTGCGTCGCATCGAGAGCGATGCCCTTCTCCAGCAGGTACTCGTGGATGTCGATGATCCGGCAGCCGGGGAAGATCTTGTCGAACTGGTAGCCCTGCAGCTGGTCGTAGCAGGTGCCGCAGCTCACCACCACCGTCTTGATGTCGAGGTAGTTCAGCGTGTTGGCCACGCGGTGGAACAGCACCCGGTTGTCGGTGATGATCTTGTCGGCCTTGTCGAACTGGCCGGAGCCGCGCTGCGGGTAGCCGCAGCACAGGTAGCCCGGCGGCAGCACCGTCTGCACGCCGGCATGCCACAGCATCGCCTGCGTCGCCAGGCCCACCTGCGAGAACAGCCGCTCCGAGCCGCAGCCCGGGAAATAGAACACCGCCTCGGTCTCGGCAGTCGTCGCCTTCGGGTTGCGGATGATCGGGACGTAGTTCTTGTCCTCGATGTCCAGCAGCGCCCGCGCCGTCTTCTTCGGCAGCCCGCCCGGCAGCTTCTTGTTGATGAAGTGGATCACCTGCTCCTTGACCGGCGCGGTGCCCACCGTCGAGCGCGGCGCGGCGGTCTGCTTCTTCGCGAGGCCGCGCAGCAGCTTGTTGGCCGCGCGCTGCGCCCTGAAGCCGACGTCGACCATCGCGCCGCGCAGCAGCTTGATGGTCTCCGGGTTGGTGGCGTTGAGCATCATCATCGCCATCTTGTTGCCGGGGCGGAAGCTCTTCTTGCCCATCTTGCGCAGTAGGTTGCGCATGTTCATCGACACGTCGCCGAAGTCGATCTTCACCGGGCACGGGCTCAGGCACTTGTGGCACACCGTGCAGTGGTCGGCCACGTCCTCGAACTCCTCCCAGTGCTTGATGCTGACGCCGCGGCGCGTCTGCTCCTCGTACAGGAAGGCCTCGACCAGCAGCGAGGTCGCGAGGATCTTGTTGCGCGGGCTGTACAGCAGGTTGGCGCGCGGCACGTGCGTCGCGCACACCGGCTTGCACTTGCCGCAGCGCAGGCAGTCCTTCACCGACGCGGCGATCTCGCCGATGTCGCTCTGCTGCATGATCAGCGACTCGTGCCCCATCAGCCCGAAGCTCGGCGTGTAGGCGTTCGTCAGGTCGGCCTTCAGGCGCACGCCGCCGAAGCTCGCGTCGCGCAGCAGCTTGCCCTTGTTGAAGCGGCCCTCCGGGTCGACGCGCTGCTTGTACGCGGTGAAGCCGGCCAGTTCGTCGTCGGTCAGGAATTCGAGCTTGGTGATGCCGATGCCGTGTTCGCCGGAGATCACGCCGTCGAGCGAGCGCGCGAGCTTCATGATGCGGGCCACCGCCTCGTGCGCCGTCTGCAGCATCTCGTAGTTGTCGCTGTTGACCGGGATGTTGGTGTGCACGTTGCCGTCGCCGGCATGCATGTGCAGCGCCACCCACACCCGGCCGCGCAGCACGTCGGCGTGGATCTTCTGGCACGCGTCGACGATCGGCGACAGCGTGGCCCCGGCAAAGATGCCCTGCAACGGCGTGCGGATCTGCGCCTTCCACGACGCGCGCAGCGTGTGGTCCTGCAGGTCGTCGAACAGCGAGACGCCGCGATCCGCTTGCACCTGGTCGAGGTTCGACAGCCAGTGCGACCACAGCCCGCGCACCTCGCGCAGCAGCGCCAGCGCCTGCTGCACGCGGTCTTCGAGCAGTTCGGCCGATGCGATCTGGTTCGCGTCGTCGCTCTTGCCAAGCGGCAGTTGCCCGGCGACGAAGAAGTCTTCGAGGGCGTCGACCAGCGCCAGCTTGTTGCGCAGGCTCAGCTCGATGTTGATGCGCTCGATGCCGTTGGTGTATTCGCCCATGCGCGGCAGCGGGATCACGACGTCCTCGTTGACCTTGAACGCATTGGTGTGCCGGCTGATCGCCGCGGTGCGCTTGCGGTCGAGCCAGAACTTCTTGCGCGCCTCGGCGCTGACCGCGACGAAGCCTTCGCCGGCGCGGCCGTTGGCCAGCCGCACCACCTCGCTGGTGGCACGGGCCACCGCATCGGGGTCTTCGCCGGCGATGTCGCCGACCAGCACCATCTTCGGCAGGCCGCCGCGCTTGCTCTTGGTCGCGTAGCCCACCGCCTTGAGATACCGGTCGTCCAGGTGCTCTAGCCCGGCCAGGATCGCGCCGCCGGGCTTCTTCTGCTCGGCGAACATGAAGTCCTTGATCTCGACGATCGACGGCACCGCATCCTTCGCGTTGCCGAAGAACTCCAGGCACACCGTGCGGGTGTGCGCCGGCATCTTGTGCACCACCCAGCGCGCACTGGTGATCAGGCCGTCGCAGCCTTCCTTCTGGATGCCGGGCAGGCCGGCGAGGAACTTGTCGGTGACGTCCTTGCCGAGGCCTTCCTTGCGGAAGGTGCGGCCCGGCACGTCGAGCCGTTCGGTGCGTTCCAGGACCTTGCCGCTGGCGTCGAAGTACTTCAGTTCGAAGCGGGCGACGTCGACGTCGTGGATCTTGCCCATGTTGTGGTCGAGCCGCACCACCTCCAGCCACTTCGCGTCGGGCGTGACCATGCGCCACGAAGCCAGGTTGTCGAGGGCGGTGCCCCACAGCACGGCCTTCTTGCCGCCGGCGTTCATCGCGATGTTGCCGCCGACGCACGAGGCCTCGGCCGAGGTCGGGTCGACCGCGAACACGAAGCCCGCGCGTTCGGCCGCATCGGCCACGCGCTGCGTGACGACGCCGGCCTCGGTCCAGATGGTGGCGACGTCGCGGTCCATGCCGGGCAGGCGCAGGTGCTCCACCTCGGTCATCGCCTCGAGCTTCTCGGTGTTGATGACCGCGCTGTTCCAGGTCAGCGGCACCGCGCCGCCGGTGTAGCCGGTGCCTCCGCCGCGCGGGATGATGGTCAGCCCGAGTTCGATGCAGGCCTTCACCAGCGCGGCCATCTCGGCTTCGGTGTCGGGCGTCAGCACGACGAACGGGTATTCGACGCGCCAGTCGGTCGCGTCGGTCACGTGCGAGACGCGGGACAGCCCGTCGTACTTGATGTTGTCCTTCGCAGTGTGGCGGCCGAGCGCACGGGTGGCCTTGCGGCGCAGCGCGTCCATCGCGTCGAACTGGTCGGCGAACGATTGCACGGCCTTGTGCGCAGCGTCCAGCAGCTCGCCGACCGAGGCGTCGCGCTGCGCATCCCCATCGGGCGTGCGGCGGGCCTGCACCTCGCGCAAGCGGTGGTTCAGCGCCTCGATCAGCAGGCGGCGGCGGCGCGGGTTGTCGAGCAGGTCGTCCTGCAGGTAGGGGTTGCGCTGCACGACCCAGATGTCGCCGAGCACCTCGTAGAGCATGCGGGCCGAGCGGCCGGTCTGGCGTTCGTCGCGCAGGCGGTCCAGCAGTTCCCAGGCCCTCGACCCCAGGATCCGGATCACGATCTCGCGGTCGGAGAACGAGGTGTAGTTGTACGGAATCTCGCGCAGGCGGGGGGCCTGGTGCGCGGCGGTCGCCGCGGCGATCTGGTTCAGCGGGATGGGTGCGTTCATGGGGGCCAGGCAGCCTGCTCGCCTGTGGGGCACTTGGTCGCAAATGGTACCTCAGTGCCCCTTTTCGCTCGCTTCGCTGGCGCAGGACGGCGGGCACTCCGGGGCGGGACTGTCCCCCGCCGGCAGACTGCCTCGCGGCAGTCCACCGGCTCCTCCTTTACGTCCCTCCCCGGAGCACCCGCCATCCCGCGCCCGGGTTGTCTCGTGCGAAGAGCGAGAAGAACTCGGTACACACGCCCTTCCCCCACCCACACGCTGCGGAAACGCGCGCATGAGGAAACGTCTCGGCTCGAGGTGCTGGGGTGCTCGGGGGCAGGACGTAAAGGAGGAGCCCTCGGTCTGCCGGGAGGCAGACCGAGGGCGGGGGACAGTCCAGCCCCCGAGTACCCCAGCACCTCGAGCACGCACCAAAGACCCAAGAGGGGTTATCCACAGTTGCCGCAGCCCTCCAACCACGACATAAACGGAGTGTCACAAACTCGTAGCACACTGCGCGGCTGGTCAAAAACCAACCCTGCCCCTTTTCCCGGAGAAGTACATGACAACGAAAAAATACGCCGCCGTCGCCGCTGCCGGCTTCGCCGCGCTGGCGCTCGCCGGCCCCGCCCAGGCCCAGGTCGAAGTGCAATGGTGGCACTCGATGACCGGTGGACTCAACGAATGGGTCAACGACCTGGCCACGCAGTTCAACGCGAGCCAGAAGGACTACAAGGTCGTCCCGACCTTCAAGGGCAACTACGACGAGTCGATGACCGCCGCGGTCGCCGCGTTCCGCGCCGGCAACGCGCCGCACATCCTGCAAGTGTTCGAAGTCGGCACCGCGACGATGATGTCGGCCAAGGGCGCGATCAAGCCGGTCGGCGAAGTGATGAAGCAGAGCGGCGTCAGCTTCGACCCGAAGGCCTACGTGCCGGCCGTCGCGGGCTACTACACCGCACCGAACGGCGAGATGCTGTCGTTCCCGTTCAACAGCTCGACGACGATCTTCTACTACAACAAGGACGCCTTCAAGGCCGCCGGACTCGACCCGAACAAGGCCCCGACCACCTGGCCCGAGGTGACGCTGGCCGCCGCCAAGCTGAAGGCCGCCGGCGTCAAGTGCCCGTACACCACCAGCTGGATGAGCTGGGTGCACCTGGAGAGCTTCTCGACCTGGCACAACACGCTGTTCGCGACGCAGAACAACGGCTTCGGCGGCCCGAGCGCCCGCCTGGCGTTCAACTCGCCGTTGCACCTGCGCCATTTCGAGAACCTGGCCAACATGTCCAAGCAGGGCCTGTTCGTCTACAAGGGCCGCGCGAGCGTCGCGGTGCCGTCGTTCGTGTCGGGTGAATGCGCGATGTTCACCGGCTCGTCGGGTTCGTACGCCGACGTCAGCAAGGGCGCGAAGTTCGCGTACGGGCTGGCGCCGCTGCCGTACTACCAGGACGTTCCCGGTGCGCCGCAGAACACCGCCATCGGCGGTGCCAGCCTGTGGGTGATGTCGGGCAAGAAGCCGGCCGAGTACAAGGGCGTCGCCGAGTTCTTCAAGTACCTGTCGAGCCCCGAGGTGCAGTCGGCCAGCCACAAGCGCACCGGCTACCTGCCGATCACGACCGCCGCCTACGAGCTGACCGAGAAGTCGGGCTTCTACAAGGACAAGCCGGGCACCGACGTCGCGGTGACGCAGATGATCCGCAAGACGACCGACAAGTCGCGCGGCATCCGCCTCGGCAACTTCGTGCAGATTCGCACGATCATCGACGAGGAGACCGAACAGATCTGGTCGGGCAAGAAGGACGCGAAGACCGCGCTGGACGACGCGGTGAAGCGCGGCAACGAGCAGCTCGAACGCTTCGAAAAAGCGAACAAGGCCCCCGCCCCTTGAGCTGAAACGGGGTCGCGTCGCGGCACAATGCGCGCGACGCGGCCGCCCCACGAAGGCGGCCACCCCGGCCGCCTTATTCATTCTGAATCTCATGGAAAAGCGAGTTAGGTTCGATTCGCAGGTCCTGCCCTGGATGCTGGTCGCCCCGCAGCTGGCGATCTGCGCGGTCTTCTTCTTCTGGCCCGCCGCCCAGGCGCTGCTGCAGTCGATGCAGGTGCAGGACAGCTTCGGCCTGTCGACCGAATGGGTCGGGCTGGAGAACTTCAAGACGCTGTTCAACGACTCGGCCTACCTCGAATCCTTCAAGGTCACCGCGGTGTTCTCGCTGCTGGTGGCGGTGCTGGGCATCGCGCTGTCGCTGATGCTGGCGATCTTCGCCGACCGCATCGTGCGCGGCGCGCTGTTCTACAAGACGATGCTGATCATCCCGTATGCGGTGGCGCCGGTGGTCACCGGCGTGCTGTGGGTGTTCATGTTCTCGCCGTCGATCGGCGTGGTGGCCTACGGGCTGGACCACGTCTTCGACTTCCAGTGGAACCACCTGCTGAACAGTTCGCATGCGATGACGATGATCGTCACCGCGGCGGTCTGGAAGCAGATCTCGTACAACTTCCTGTTCTTCCTGGCCGGCCTGCAGTCGATCCCGAAATCGCTGATCGAGGCCGCGGCGATCGACGGCGCTCGCCCGTGGCGGCGCTTCTGGACCATCCAGTTCCCGCTGCTGTCGCCGACCACCTTCTTCCTGCTGGTGATCAACATGGTGTACGCGTTCTTCGACACCTTCGCGATCATCGACGCCACCACCCACGGTGGCCCCGGCCGCGACACCGCGATCCTGGTCTACAAGGTCTACCAGGACGGCTTCAAGGGCGGCGACCTCGGCGGCTCGGCCGCGCAGTCGACGGTGCTGATGCTGATCGTCATCACGCTGACCGTGCTGCAGTTCCGCTACGTCGAAAAGAAGGTGCAGTACTGATGGTTGAAAGACGCCCCACCCTCGGCATCCTGGCCCACGCCGTGATGATCCTCGGCGTGCTGATCGTCGCGTTCCCGCTGTACATCGCGTTCATCGCGTCGACGCACACCTCGCAGGCCATCCTGCAGGTGCCGATGCCGCTGTCGCCCGGCGGGCACTTCTGGGAGAACTACCTCGCGGCGCTGAACGGCCACGGCGGCGGTGCCGGCTCGAACGCGCCGGTCGCCCGCATGATGTGGGTCAGCCTCGTCACCGCGCTGGTCATCACCTTCGGCAAGATCGCGATCTCGCTGCTGTCGGCCTTCGCGCTGGTGTACTTCCGCTTCCCGCTGCGCGGGCTGGTGTTCTGGGCGATCTTCGTCACGCTGATGCTGCCGGTCGAGGTGCGCATCAGCCCGACCTACAAGGTGGTGTCCGACCTCGGCATGCTGAACACCTACGCCGGCCTGACGGTGCCGCTGATCGCGTCGGCCACCGCGACCTTCCTGTTCCGGCAGTTCTTCCTGACGGTGCCCGACGAGCTGGTCGAGGCCGCCCGCATCGACGGCGCCGGCCCGATGCGCTTCTTCAAGGACATCCTGCTGCCGCTGTCGAAGACCTCGATCGCGGCGCTGTTCGTGATCCAGTTCATCTACGGCTGGAACCAGTACCTGTGGCCGCTGATCGCCACCACCGGCGAGCAGATGTACCCGGTGGTGGTGGGCATCCGCATGATGATCGCCGGCGGCGACTCCGGCAACGAATGGAACATCGTGATGGCCACGGCCATCCTTGCGATGCTGCCGCCCGCGGTCGTCGTGATCCTGATGCAGCGCTGGTTCGTCAAGGGCCTCGTGGACACCGAGAAGTAAAGAACAGAACATGGCAGCCATTTCCCTCCAGAACGTCGTCAAGCGCTACGGCATCGGCCCGAAGGCGAACCAGGTCATCCACGGCGTCAATGCCGAGATCGGCGACGGCGAGTTCATCGTGATCGTCGGTCCGTCGGGCTGCGGCAAGAGCACGCTGCTGCGCATGGTGGCCGGGCTCGAAGAAGTCTCCGGCGGCACGATCTCGATCGGCGGGCGCGTCGTCAACGACGTCGAGCCGTCCGAGCGCGACATCGCGATGGTGTTCCAGAACTACGCGCTCTACCCGCACATGAGCGTGTTCGACAACATGGCCTACGGGCTGAAGATCGCGAAAGTGCCGGTCGCCGACATCAAGACCCGCGTCGACAAGGCGGCGAAGATCCTCGAACTCGGCGCGCTGCTGCAGCGCAAGCCGCGCGAGCTGTCCGGCGGCCAGCGCCAGCGCGTCGCGATGGGCCGCGCGATCGTGCGCCAGCCGCAGGTCTTCCTGTTCGACGAGCCGCTGTCCAACCTCGACGCGAAGCTGCGCGGCCAGACCCGCCTGGAGATCCGCAAGCTGCACGCCGAGCTCGGTGTCACCTCGCTGTTCGTCACGCACGACCAGGTCGAGGCGATGACGCTCGCGCAGCGCATGATCGTGATGAACGCCGGCCACATGGAGCAGATCGGCTCGCCGGAAGAGGTCTACGCCCGGCCGGCCACCACCTTCGTCGCGAGCTTCATCGGTTCGCCGCCGATGAACCTGCTGACCGGCCGCGCGCAGGGCACGCGCTTCGCGTTCGGCGGCGTCGACCTGCCGCTGCCGGCCGCCGCACCGCGCGACGGCGAACTGATCCTCGGCGTGCGCCCGGAGCACCTGGGCCATGCGAGCGTCGCGCACGACGGCGGCTGGCCGCTCGCGATCGAGATGGTCGAGATGCTCGGCGCCGAACGCCTGGTGCACGGCCGCATCGCCGACCACGGCTTCACGCTGCGCATCGACGGCACGCTGGTGCCGCCAGCACCCGGCAGCACGCTGCACCTGAAGCCGTCGGCCGAGCACCTGCACTGGTTCGATGCGGCGAGCGGCAAGCGGGTCGCGACATGACCACGTGGCCGTACCCGCTGTGGATCGCGCACCGCGGGGCCGGGCTGCTCGCCCCTGAGAACACGCTGGCCGCGTTCCGCGTCGGCGCCAGCCACGGCTACCGCGCGTTCGAATGCGACGTGAAGCTGAGCGCCGACGGCGTGCCCTTCCTGCTGCACGACGCGACGCTGCAGCGCACCACACCCGAGCGCGGCAAGGCGTCGGAGCGCAGCTGGGACCAGCTGTCGCGGCTGGACGCCGGCGGCTGGCACAGCCGCGGCTTCGCCGGCGAGCCGATCCCGAGCTTCGAGGCGATCGCCCGCTACTGCCTGCGCAACGGCTTCGCGCTGAACATCGAGATCAAGCCGACGCCGGGCGACGAGGCCGAGACCGGCCGCGTCGTCGCGCGCGAGGCGGCCCGGTTGTGGGCCGGCGAGGCGGTGCCGCCGCTGCTCAGCTCGTTCAAGCCCGACGCGCTGGCGGCCGCGCGCGACAGCGCACCGGCCCTGCCGCGGGCGCTGCTGCTCGACAGCCTGCGCGACGGCTGGCTGCAAGAGGCGCAGTCGCTCGGCTGCGTCGCCGTCGTCACCCACTACGGGCTGGTCGACGCCGCGGTGCTGGCCCGCGTGCATGGCGCCGGGCTGCGCGCGCTGGTCTACACCGTGAACGACCCGGCCGAGGCGCGCCGGCTGGCGGGGCTGGGCATCGACGGCATCATCACCGACGCGGTGAACCGCTTCTCACCCGGCAGCGCGATCCACGACTGACGACGGCCCGGGCCGCACGTCGGCCTCGGCGCCCATCCAGTCCTCGACGTTCTCCAGCTTCGGCAACTCGCGCACATTGCGGATCACCGGGTGGCGCCCCGCCACCGCGGCCACCAGCAGCACCGCGGTGCCGGCGAACGCCAGCGACGCGCGCAAGCCCACGTGCTCGCCCAGCCAGCCGCCGATCAGCGCCCCCGGCCCGGCCGGGATCAGGATCAGCCAGCGCATCGTCGCCGTCATGCGCCCGAGCAGCGGCTCGGGCGTCACCGCCTGCCGCAGCCCGAGGAAGTTGATGAAGATCAGCACCGCGCCGGCCGAGAAGCACAGCAGCATCGCCGCGAACGCCGCGATGCCCCAGGAATTGGCCGGCGCCACCGCCAGCACCAGCCAGCCGACGCCGCAGATCACGAACCCCAGCACCAGGCACGGCCCCGGCCCGTAGCGCCGGCTGATGCGGTTGCCGTAGATGCTCGCGAGGATGGTGCCGCCGCCCATTCCCATGTAGCTGAGCCCGACCGCCTGCTCGCTGAGGCCCAGCGTGCGGGTCGCGAACAGGATCTGCACCACCAGCGCCGCGTGGTGGCACATCTGCCACAGGCCCACCGCAGCCGCCAGCGCGATCAGCAGGCGCTGGCTGCGCACGAAGCGCACGCCGGCCTGCAGGTCGCGCCAGAAGTGCGCATCGGCGCGCGGCCGGCGGTGCTCGATGATGCGGATGCCGCGCAGGATGCCGGCCGACAGCAGCAGCAGCACCGCGTCGACCAGCAGCGCGAGCGGCGCGCCCACCAGCTTGATCAGCGCGCCGGCCAGCCCCGGCCCGGCCACTTCGGCGCCCGAGGTGGCCAACGCGTTCTTCGCATGCGCCTCGACCAGCCGCTCGCGTGCCACCACCTGCGTCAGCACGATCTGCGCCGCGGTGCCGGCGGTGGTGTAGACGGTGCCGATCACGAACGCGACGATGTACATCCACGGCATCGTCAGCCAGCCCATCCACCAGGCGAAGGGCACGCTCGCGACGATCACCGCCAGGCTGGATTCGCCGAGGATGTAGACCGGCAGCTTGCGCACCCGGTCGAGCCAGACGCCGGCCGGCAGCGAGAACAGCACGAACGGCAGCGTCTCCATCATCGTCAGCAGCCCCATCTGCGTGGGCGACGCATGCAGCAGCACCGCGGCGGTCAGCGGCAGCGCGAGCATCGTGACCTGGCCGCCGAACGAGCTGATCAGGATGGAGGTCCAGAGCCGGCGGTAGGTGGCGTCGTGCAGCAGGTCGCCGGGTCGCAGCGAGAGCCGCGCCCGCCAGCGCCGGCGCCAGGCGGCCCAGCGGCCGGATCCCTCGGGCCAGCGCATCATCGTTTTCCTCCGTAATTCGTGCGGCATTGTTCTCAACGCAAGCCGCACAGTGTGCCGTGGTTCGCTACCATCCGCAGACGACGGCAGCACACGCCGCACACATCGGGCAGCACATCACGGAGGTGCACGACATGGAAGGCTTGCAGATCCTTCACCTGGAGGACGACACGCTCGATGCGGAGCTCGTCCACCGCGAAGTGGCGCGGCTCGACATCCAGCCCCGCTGGGTCACCGTCAGCTCGAGCGAGCAGTTCTACGACGCGATCGAGAACACCCGCTTCGACGCGATCCTCTCCGACAACCGCGTCCCCGGCATCGAGGGCCTGCAGGCGCTCGAAGTGGCCCGGCAGCGCCGGCCCGGCATGCCGTTCATCTTCGTCAGCGGCAACACCGACCCGCGCTGGGCCGAGCACTGCCTGGAGGCCGGCGCCACCGACTACGTCCCGAAGGACCAGCTATTCCGCCTGCCGAGCGCGCTGCGCCGGCTGCACGACGCGCGCGAGGCCGAGCGGCTGGCGGCGCTGACACGCGGGCGCGCGCTGCTGGTCGACCTGGTGAAGGAGCTGTCGCTCGCGCGCAGCGTCGACGCGATCGTGCGCATCGTGCGGCGCGGCGCGCGCGAGCTGAGCCAGGCCGACGGCGCGACCCTCGTGATGCGCGAAGGCGACTTCTGCCACTACGTCGACGAAGACGCGATCGGCCCGCTGTGGAAGGGCGGCCGCTTCCCGCTCGACGCCTGCATCAGCGGCTGGGCGATGCTGAACCGGCAGGCGGTGACCATCGCCGACGTCTACCAGGACCCGCGCATCCCGCACGACGCCTACCGGCCGACCTTCGTGAAGAGCCTGGTGATGGTGCCGATCCGGGCCGAAGCGCCGATCGGCGCGATCGGCACCTACTGGGCGGACCCGCACGATGCGACGCCCGACGAGGTGCAGTTGATCCAGGCGCTGGCCGACTGCTGCTCGCTGGCGTTCGAGAACGTCGCGGTCTACGAGAACCTGGAACGCCGCGTGCAGCAGCGCACCGCCGAACTGCAGGAAGCCAACAGCGAGCTCGAGGCCTTCACATACTCGGTGTCGCACGATCTGCGCGCGCCGCTGCGGGCGGTGCAGGGCTACGGCGAGATGCTGCTGGCCGACACGGTGCCGCCGCTGCAGGGCCAGCCGCTGCTGTTTGCGCAGAACATCCTGGCCGCGTCGCAGCGCATGAACACGCTGATCGAAGACCTGCTCGGCCTGTCGAAGGTGACGCGCGCGCAGGTGCGGGTGCAGTCGGTGCACATCGGTGCGATGGCCCGCGACATCCTGGCCACGCTGCAGGCCGCGTGGCCGCAGCGCAGCGTGCGCGTCGAACTCGACCCGAGCCTGGTCGCCGACGGCGACGCCGGGTTGCTGCGGCTGGCGCTGGAGAACCTGTTGTCGAACGCCTGGAAATTCACCAGCAGGCGCGACGACGCGACGATCTCGTTCGGCGTCGAGGCGCAGAAAGACGGCCGCCTCGTCTACTGCGTGCGCGACAACGGTGCCGGCTTCGACATGGCCTACGTGCAGCAGCTGTTCGAGCCGTTCCGCCGGCTGCACCGCGAATCCGACTTCCCCGGCACCGGCGTCGGCCTGGCGATCGTGCGGCGCGTGATCCAGAAGCACGGCGGCGAGATCTGGGTCGCGGCCGAGAAGGACAAGGGCGCCAGCTTCTTCTTCACGCTGCCGGCGCGCCGCGTGGCGCGCTGACGGCCGGCCGTCAGCGCAGCCGCTGCTTCAGCAGCGCGTGCAGCCGCTCGCGCAGCTCGGGTGTCATCTCGCCGAGCGAGCCGCGGCGGTTCGGCGGGATGTGCGCCGCCGCGTCGCGCCGTGCATCGAACACGTAGTGCTCGAAGATCGCGCTCCAGCCGCGGCGCTCTTCGGCCGGCAGTGATTTCAGGCACAGCAGCGCATGCAGCAGGCTGTCGAGCGCCGACGGCACCGGGTCGTTTGCCGCCAGCGCACCGCGCCACCAGTAGTTCACCAGCATGTTGAAGCCGGCGAGCGATTCGACCTGGTGCCACCACAGCGCCGGGATCAGGATCGCATCGCCCGGCGCCAGTTCGGCCACCTGCGCGGCGGCCATCGCGTCGCGGAATTTCGGGAAGCGCTCGAAGTCGGGCGCCGCGAAGTTCACCAGGCTGATCGGCGTGCCGGTCGGGGCGTGGTCGAGCGGGCCGATGTACAGGTTGCCGATCTGCTCCGGCGGGAACAGCGTGAAGCGGCGCCGGCCGGCCACCACGCAGGCGATGTTGCTCGACTCGTCGAAGTGCGCCGGCGTCGTGATCGCATTGCCGAGCCAGAGGCGCGGCACGATGCGCCCGCCGAGCAGCGGCAGCGGGTTGTCGTCGACGAAGCCGGGCAGGCAGTCGGGGATCGGCGAGCTCTGCACCGCCACCGCCGGCGGGTTCGGGAAGGCCGAGTAGCGCAGCACCTGCTCGAGCACCGTCGACAGCGGCAGCTGGTTGCGCATGAAGTTGAAGCCGCTCATGTCGGCGTTGTAGAACAGGCGCCCGTGCTGGTCGGGCGGCGTCATCACCGCCTGCACCTGGCTGCCGTTGTCGTGGTCGGCCAGGTACTGCGCGAGCGTCAGCGGCGAGGCCAGGCCGTGGCGCACCGCGGGCCAGTGCTTCACGAGCCCGCGCAGGATGGTCGGGCGGGCGCTCGCGAGCACCTCGCGGCGCAGCGTCTCGTCGTCGAGGTCGACGACCTCAGGGATCGGTGTGCGGGTGATCGGCTGGGACGGCATGGTGCGCCGAGGATAGCCCACGCAATGCCTCGGCCACTTGCGCCACCACCGGCGCCCAGTCGCCTCGCGCCGCCTGTCGGAACAGCCGCAGCGCGCCCGGGTACCACGGCGAATCGTCGCGGTCGGCGAGCCAGCGCCAGTCGGTCATCTGGTGCGGCAGCAGCACCCAGCAGGGCTTGCCGAGCGCGCCGGCGAGGTGGGCGACCGCGGTGTCGACGCAGACCACCAGGTCGAGCGCCTGCACGATCGCGGCGGTGTCGGCGAAGCTGCCGATCTCGCCACCCAGGTGCAGCGCGACCGGCGCACGGGTGGCCTCGTCTTCGCCGGCGCCCTTCTGCAGGCTGATGAACTGCACGCCGGGCACGGCGGCCAGCGGCGCCAGCAGGTCGATCGACGGCAGCGAGCGCTCGTCGTCGTTCTCGAAGGCGGGGTTGCCTTTCCAGACCAGGCCGACGCGCAGTGCCGTCGTCGGCAGGGCCTGGTGCAGGCGCAGCTGGCAGCGGGCGACGGCTGCGGGCTCGGCCTGCAGGTAGGGCTGCGTGGCGGGAATCGTGTCCGGCCGGGTGTTCAGGTGGCGCGGCGCGCTGGTCGCGGACGTCCAGCAATCCCAGCGCGCGGGCGGCAGCAGGCCGTCGGAGGGCAGCAGCTCGTCGACACCGTCCAGCGTGGCCAGCAGTGCCAGCAGCGGCGGGGGGCACAGCAGCGTGACCTGGCGCGCGCCGGCCCGTTTCAGCAGGGTGGCGAAGCGGGCGAACTGGATCATGTCGCCGTAGCCGCCCTCCAGGCCGACCAGCACCGCGCGGCCGTCGAGCGATTCGCCGTTCCAGCGCGGGCAGGTGACGCGTCCGGCCAGGTCGAGCTGCCAGCCGCGCCAGGCGTAGTGCGCCCAGCCTTCGTCCCATCGCCCGTCACGCAGGCACAGGTAGGCAAGATTGATGTGCGCCTTCGGGTAGTGCGGGTCCAGCGACAGGCTGCGCCGGCAGCAGGCTTCGGCGTCCTCGTGCCGGCCCATCTGCACCAGCAGGACGCTGAGGTTGGACCAGCCGGCGGCCGCGTCGGGGTCGAGCTGCACGGCCGTCCAGCAGCCGGCCAGCGCCTCGTCGAAGCGCTTCAGCCGCGCCAGCAGCGCGGCATGGTTCAGGTGGATGGTGGGCTGCTGCGGCCGCAGCGCGAGCGCGCGCCGGTAGCAGGCCTCAGCCTCGTCGAGCCGGCCGGCGGCTTCGGCCAGCCAGCCAAGGTTGGCGTGGGCCTCGCCGAGCTCGGGCTCGATCGCGACGGCCTCGCGGAAGCAGGCCTCGGCGCTCGCCGCGTCCTGCGCGGCAAGGTGGCGGGTGCCGTCGAAGAAGCGTTGGGCGGCCGTGGTGGGCATCTGCCTATTGAATCGAAGAGGCATCGTTGCAAAGGCCGGAATCGCCACGCGAAACCCGGCTTGTTCGGCTTGACATGCCTTGTGACGTGAACGGAATTCAGTCTTCAGTCATTTCACGTGGCACCTTGATGACTTGGAACCGCAGGCTCGACCGCAGCAATTTCAAGGTCGCACGCTGGCCGCGATTCATGTCTCGCGAGCAAAGCAGCAAGCTCACGTTGTCGAGCAGCTCGCGACGGCGCACCCGTCCCTTTTTGTCCGACCAGGCACCTATCAGTTCCTCGACATGCTCGAACCTGACGGTCGCAAACTCATGCAGAAACGCCTTCAGCGATTCCTGGCGCTTGTAGAGCGGATCGCTCGTCGCCAGCGAGTTGCCCCAATGCGCTGTCAACAGGTCGCCCAGCAACCGAGGCTGTATCGGAGGCGCCTCCTGCGAAGCCAGCGCCGCCACATCCGCATCGAACACCAGCATCTCGATCAGCGTGCCGTCAATCCGGATCTCATGGGTCGGATCGAACACCGCCGCGCGGGCGATTTTTGCGGCTTGCTCAAAATCCTGGAGACGGCAGTGCTTCCCGAAAACCTCCCTCAACGTCCTGGTATCGGCGTCTTGGAAGCTGATGTCCATGGCCTCGAGACTGTCCTCGAACCCTTGGCGGTACATGCCGATGTGAGCGTGCTCCGCCTTGATCGTCGGCAGCCCGGTGCTGCGGGAAATCGTGTCCTTGATCAGCTTGAGCGCCTCTCCGCGCGTTTTCCTGGCCGCAAGCTTCTCGTGGAGTCGGATCCCGAGCTGGATGCGTTGCAGCGGATCGAAGCCAAGCGCCTGCAGGATGACAACGGCGTCACTCGACCCCAGTTTTCCCTTGGATTTCGCCTGTTGCGCCGCATCGAGCAAGCTGTTGGCCAGCAGTTCGACGGCCAGCGACACGCAGCTTGCTTCGGCATAGGACTCTTTTCGCTCCCCAGCAAACGCGTCGTCACCGCCGATGGGCGTACCGGCGCCATAGGTCACGTCGAAGCCGGCCAGGAATGCGCGTTCGAGCTCCGCGATTTCGGGCGTGTTCAGCAGAATGCTGGCGCCATCTTGCTGATCTCGCTTCTGCAGATGCGCCGCGCGGCGCACGACGTGCAGCTTGTAACCCATCGTCGCGTAGTAGGCCATCAGCGCCGCGGCGGGGATCGCCCCGACCAACGGAACCACGGCAGCCGCCGCCGTCCCTGCGATGACACCCGTCATGCTCATCGGCAGCAGCAAGCCCGATGCGGCACCGCCGCCGGCGCGCACCACACCGTTCAGCCCGCGGCCGACCGCGAACTTTTCATTTTTCCGGGCGAGTTTCAGCTGGTCGTTGAAGAACCCCCGGCAGGCCTGAGCGATCGCGTCGGACGTATCGCCCGTCAGCAGGTCGCCCTCGATCAACGCATCCAAGGCAGATATCGCGCGTTTGCAGCGGGCGATGTCTGCGCGGGCGGCCGACCGTTCGGCCAGCGCCTGGTAGGACTCGATGAGGCCAGCACCCAGGCTGCCGGCACCCGCCACCGCGCCGAGGCTGCTCGTGACCTCCGATACGGAGCCCGCGGTGTAAGCCACTCCCTTGGCAAAGTTCACGGTCGCGGAGGCGGGGGCCACCACGACGTCCTTGGCCATGCCGCTGTTGAGGCCTCGATACGCGTGGCCATTTGCTTCAGCGGCGTTGGCATGCGGACACCGGGGGTCTTCGTCGCTTTCCAGGTCTGCTGACTTCCGCCTCGCGTACTCCGCGATGATGCCCGCGGTGTCCTTCCAGCTGCACAGCGCTTCCCGGCAACGGCTGAAGGCATCCGCCTCGGCCGGCGTGGGGTCCTCCTCGTTCAGGGCCAGCTTGGTCAGGAAATCCATGTAGCCCCTGAAGTTCAGGACCACCTCGAGCTTCGCCGAGTACACCTTGTCGGCCGCCGTCTGCCGGTTCTTGTAGATGTTCGCGGCGTTGTACAGCGACAGCGGTAGATTGAACATGTCGGGGTAGCCGTCGCCGACGGGCTGCTCGTGCAGCGGGAGGACCACCGCCTTGGCAGTCTGGTCTGGCGACCACGTCATGAAATCTGCCTGGTGACCCTTCCGATTCGCAGGAGTCACCGAAGACCCCAGCGGCCGTTGGGTATGACCCTTCTTCCTGGGCGGCAGCAATTTCTGCACCGCCGTTGCGGGTGCCTGCAACACCCCGTCGACCACCTTGCCGCACTGTTCCAGCTGCTTCTTCGCCGGGCTGATCGGCATCTTGCCGTGGCGGTCTTGCTTGAGCTTCAGGCTGCCGTCGGCGGCAAACTCGATGCGATCCGTTTTCAGCGCCTTGCGGGTGGCACGCGCGACGTAAGGCGTCACGACATCGCCCAATGCCCATTCGCAACGAATCCACCCTGCCAACGAAGCACGGTCGATGGACGGGCCGCACAGGATCAGCGGATCGGGGTTGCCCGGATGGATGGTGTCGGGAGTCGGTCGCAGAAGGCCACCTTCGTCGTCTAGATACTCGCCCGCGCGTGGCCCGTGCGCGGCATACAACGAGGCCAGGAAACCTGCATTCTTGGGCTTGTGTCCATTCGCGCCAGGCACCAGGCTCGGCCACGGCTTCTCTCCTCGCAGCACGCAGGCGAGAGAGGCTGGTGCAAGCCCGACGGACTTCGAACGCGGGCACCCGATCCTCGGAAGGGGGTGGCCTCGGGCCGTGGAAGTCGACCTTGTGAGGCCTCTTCGGAGGACCGGTGCCCGTGAACCCCGTTCGAAGGGGGATGAAGGCTCTTTGACTTCAATGGAGCTGCGCCGAGAACTGCACCGGCTTGTGCTGGGAGACTGGTTCATGGCCGCATCTCGATCCATCCGGCAACGAGCGCGTCGGCATCCGCCGGCACGTCGGCCGCTTGATGCGCCAGCAGGGCACGCCAGTGAGGCACCCACTCCGGCAACTGCCGCATGATCAGGCAGGCCAGGCCGTCGTTCTGCTGCTCCAGCACCTCCAAGGGCTGCTGCACGATCGCGACGATGTGCCCACTGGCGGCCTCCAGACCAAGCACCGGCACCGCGTCGCTCTCGGCGTCGAGGTTGAGCGCCAGCAGGCGCCGGAAGAACCTGCTGTCCGCGCCTCCCGGCGGCAACCCCAGGTCGACCAGAATGCGGCACGCATCGTCGGACCAGAGGTCGATCAGCACATCATGGCCGTCGACACTCAACAGCCCGCGTTCCCTCACATCGGCCGCCGCATCGCGTGGCAAGGCCTTGCACAGTTGCGACAACAGCGCATCGAATCGTTCTTGACTCATCGGGTCGCCCTTCGTGGGGTTTCCCTCCCTGACCAATCCGCTCCCGGGGCATGGGTCGTGCCCTTCGCAGATGGGAGCTGTGTGGTCAGGGCGTGTCGGTTCGTTCCCGTCGGCTCACCATCGTTGACAGTCGCAGCCGCACTTGTTCACGGTCCACGATCAATAGTGCGGCGGCAATTCGTCGCGCAGGCTGCGGAACGGTCCGGCGTCCTGCCCCGCCCCTTGCTGGCGCAGCAGCGCGATCTGCGACGCCATCTGCTCGATCTGCTGCTGCTGGCGGGCCACCAGGGCATTCAGCGCATCGAGCAAGTCCTCGGTGAAGCTGGCCTTGATCTCGAGGGCGGTCAGGCGCCGGTCTGTTTCATGTTGGAAGTCCATTCCGGTATTGGACCTCAGCGGGGACACGGGTTATCCCGTAGAGTTCAGCCTTCCTCCGCGCTGTCCATCCGCCTCTCGTGAACCTCCCCCTGCTCGCCCTCGCCGCCGCCGCCTTCGGCATCGGCACCACCGAATTCGTGATCATGGGCTTGCTGCCGGACGTCGCCCGCGACTTCGGGGTCACCGCACCGGTGGCCGGCATGCTGGTGTCCGGCTATGCGTTCGGCGTCACGATCGGTGCACCGATCCTCGCGATCCTCACGGCCCAGTGGCACCGCAAGCGGGCGCTGGTCGCGCTGATGGGGCTGTTCATCCTCGGCAACGCGCTGTGCGCGGTGTCACCCAACTACGAATTCCTGATGGTCGCGCGCGTCGTCACCGCGTTCTGCCATGCGGCGTTCTTCGGCATCGGCGCGGTGGTGGCCGCCGGGCTCGTGCCGCACGAGAAGCGGGCGCAGGCGGTCTCGCTGGTGTTCACCGGGCTGACCGTGGCCAACATCCTCGGCGTGCCGCTGGGCACCGCGCTCGGCCATGCCGCCGGCTGGCGCTCGACGTTCTGGGCCGTCACCGGCATCGGGCTGGTGGCCATCACCGCGCTGTGGCGCTGGTTGCCGTCGGCGCTGCCGGCGCAACAGGGCAGCATCCTGCGCGAGTTCCGCGCCATTGCCCGTTTCCAGGTGCAGTGCGCGCTGCTGATCAGCACGCTGGCCTCGGTCAGCATGTTCAGCGTGCTGACCTACATCGCCTACCTGCTGCGCGACGTCACCGGCTTTTCGCCCGACCAGATCAGTTGGGCGCTGATGCTGTTCGGTGGCGGCATCACCATCGGCGGGTTGCTGGGCGGCAAGCTGGCCGACTGGCGGCTGATGCCGGCGATGGCCGGGCTGTTCGCCTGCATCGCGCTGGTGCAAGTGGCGTTCTCATGGACCGTCCCGTTCGCACTGCCGGCGATGGTGACGCTGTTCGTCTGGGGCATCGTCTCGTTCGCGATCGGCCCGGCCGCGCAGGTGCGCGTGCTCGACACCGCAGTCGGCGCGCCCAATCTCGCGTCGACGCTGAACCAGGGCGCGTTCAACCTCGGCAACGCCGGTGGCGCCTGGCTTGGCGGCCTGCTGATCGCCGCCGACCGGCCGCTCACCGATCTGTGCTGGCTCGGGGCGGGCGTCGCGGTGCTGGCGCTCGGGGTCGTGCTGGTGTCGGCGCAGGTGGACAAGCCAAGAAGGCTGGCGACCGTCTGAGGGTCGCGCATGCAAAGGCGCGGGTGGGGAGGCTGTGGCGCGCCGTCGGGGGCGGTCCTCGGCCCCAGGGGGCCGAGGACTTCCCTCCGCTGGCTGGCTTCATGGCCCGTCGCCGAAACTCCCTCCACTCACTTCGTTCGTTGTGGTCAAACAGTCGGCGACAGTCAGTTCACGAAGCGAGTCAGTTCACGAA
>NZ_LMDM01000047.1:0-264474 GCF_001425825.1 Rhizobacter sp. Root1238 | reverse complement strand
CCAGCCAGCTCCGGCGCCCCCTCCTTATTGGCGCGCCACAGCCTCCCCACCCGCGCCTTTGCSGGCACCGCTCGCTSTGTTGGGGGGAAAAGATTGAAGTGACCGACGAGCGTGCCGGCGCTCRCGTGCTYGTCGGTCACTTCAATCTTTTCCCCCCAAACAAGCGCGGYGGGTGTTGAGCGGCGGGTGAGGGGATGGGCTGGGGGCGATTTCTGGGGCGACGGAGAAGATCGGCTTTGGGGATGGCGCGCGCAGCGCGCTTCGTGGACTGACTCATCGGCACTGTTTGACCACAGCGAACGAAGTGAGCGGAGGGAGTTTGCCGATGCATCCCCTTGGGGATGGCGCGCGCAGCGCGCTTCGTGGACTGACTCATCGGCACTGTTTGACCACAGCGAACGAAGTGAGCGGAGGGAGTTTGCCGATGCATCCCCAAAGCCGAGCTTCGCAGTGGAGTCGGCCGCCAGGCCGACCGCCCCAGCATGAGCCCCCAGCCCAGCCCCTCACCCGCCGCGACGCGCGCCGCACCGCGCAGGCTACGTAGCCTTCAGCAGCAGCCCATCCACACCGTACAGCCGCGCCAGCTCAGCCAGCTTCGCCGGTGCATTGCGCACCGCGAAGCCCTTGCCGAAGGCCTGGGCCAGCCGCTGGCATTCCAGCAGCACGGCCAGCGCCGCCGAATCGAATTGCGCGAGGCCCGAGGCATCCACCGTCACGGTGGGCTCGGACTGCGTCTTCACTTCCTGCTGCAAGGCCTGCGACAGCATGCGCTGCGTGTCGCGGGCCTCGCGCGTCGTCACGGTGGCGGGCAGCAGCAGCATGCGAACCTCAGCTCTTGCCGCCGCCGGCCGACTTGTTGCGCTCGATCAGCTTGGCGATCAGGCCGTCGATGCCACCGGCACCGATCTCCTGCGCGAAGCTGTTGCGGTAGTTCTCGACCAGCCACACGCCGAGCACGTTGACGTCATAGATCTTCCAGCCGTCAGCAGCCTTCTCGAGGCGATAGTCGAGCTGGATCGGATCGCCCTTGCCGCGGATCTCGGTGCGCACGATCACCTCGGTGTCCGTCGGCGTCGATCGCATCGGCTTCAGCTGCACCGTCTGGTCGCGCACCTGCGCGAGCGCACCGGAATACGTGCGCACCAGCAGCGTCTTGAACTCGTCCTGCAGCTTCTTCTGCTGCTCGGGCGTGGCCTGGCGCCAGTAGCGGCCGACGGCCGAGGCCGTCATGCGCTGGAAGTTGACATGCGGCATCACCTTGGCTTCGACCAGCGCCGAGACCTTCTGCACGTCACCGGCCTGGATCGACTTGTCGGCCTTGGCCGCATCGAGCACCTCGGACGACACCTGCTTGACGAGCTGGTCCGGCGCCTGCTGTGCGAACGTGGCGGCACTGGCCACCAGCAGCGTGGCGGCGGAGATCCATCTGACGATTTGTCGGCTGAGCATCTGTGGTTCCTTTCTGGGAAGAGCCTCGCAACTCGGTGCGGGCACGTTAACCGGAGTTCGCGGCGTCTGCGCCGCTGCCCGGTATGACCTCAACGGCGACGGGTGTCTGCCGGTTGGCCGCCGGATCGTTTCCGGCAGGTGAAGTTCATGGCTTGGGTCCCGACGCAGGCGCCGCCGGTGCAGGTGCGGAAGCCCCGGCAGCCGCGGCCGCAGGCGCATTGGCAGGCACCTCGTCCTGATCGTAGCGTTCGTCCTTCGACTCCGGCACCTCGCCGTCGTAGACGAGGCTGCGTCGGCGCTGCAGGTAGGCATCGCGGATGAAGGTGTACTTGTCGAGTGCAATATCGTCGAGCATGCCGGTCGCACCGAGCAGCGCAGCACGCTCGTTCACGAAGCCGACGCCGACCACGGCGTAGCGGGCCAGGCTGTCGTTGAAAGCCAGCGCAGGCGACACCGAGCGGTCGACCGGCAGCGCGAACGAATCGCGCAGCGTGGACGGCCCGAAGAACGGCCACACCACGTACGGGCCCGCGGGCACGCCCCAGCGGCCGAACGTCTGCCCGAGGTCCTCGTTGTGCCGGTCCAGCCCCATCTCGGTCGCGACGTCGAAGAAGCCACCGAGGCCGAAGATCGTGTTGGTGGTCACGCGCATCACGTCCTGCATGCCGTCGTTGACCTTGCCCTGCAGCACGTTGTTGAACGCCGACCACAGGTCCGACACGTTGCCAAAGATGTTGCTGATGCCACGGCGCGTCGGCTGCGGCACGACATCGCGGTAGGTGGTGGCCACCGGCTTCAGCACCGCGGTGTCGAGCGTGTCGTTGAAGTTGTAGACCTTGCGGTTCCAGCTTTCCCACGGGTCGACGCGCTGCACCGGCTTGCCGTCGGGGCCGGGCGCGGTGGTCGCGCAGCCGGTCAGCAACGCGAGCCACGCCAGCGCGAGGCCGGCGAACGCCAGCCGCAGCACATGCAGCGTGCGCAGGTTCACTTCTTCGCTCCGCTGGCCGGTGCCGCCGCGGCGGCCGGCGCGCCGGAATCGGCGGCCTTGCTGTACAGGAACTGGCTGATCAGGTTCTCGAGCACCACCGCCGATTGCGTCTGGCTGATGACGTCGCCGGCTGCGAGGTTCTTCTCTTCGGCGCCGGCCTCGAGGCCGATGTACTGCTCGCCGAGCAGGCCCGACGTGAGGATCTTGGCCGAGCTGTCCTTCGGGAACGCGAACTTCTTCTGCAGCTGCAGCACGACGCGCGCCTGGTAGCTCTTGTCGTCGAAGCCGATCGACTCGACCCGGCCCACGACCACGCCGGCGCTCTTGACCGCCGCACGCGGCTTCAGCCCACCGATGTTGTCGAACTTGGTGATCACCGTGTAGGTCTCATCGAAGTTCAGGCTCAGCAGGTTGCCGGCCTTCAACGCGAGAAACAACACCGCTGCCGCGCCGATCAGCACGAACAGGCCCACCCACACATCGTGACGAGATTTCTGCATCGTCGCCTCTTTCTTCAAATCGAGAACATCATGGCCGTGAGCACGAAATCGAGCCCCAGCGTTGCAAGCGATGCCATCACGACGGTGCGCGTGGTGGCGGCGGAAACGCCTTCAGGCGTCGGCTTGCAGTTGTAGCCCTGCAGCAGCGCGATGAAGGTGACGGTGAAACCGAAGACGACGCTCTTGATCACGCCGTTGCCGACGTCGGCCCAGACGTCGACCCCGCCCTGCATCTGCGACCAGAACGAGCCTTCGTCGATGCCGATCAGCGGCACCGCGACCAGCCAGCCGCCGATGATGCCGACCGCGCTGAACACCGCCGCCAGGAACGGCATCGCGATCACGCCGCCCCAGAAGCGCGGTGCGAGCACGCGCTTGACCGGGTCGACCGCCATCATCTCCATCGCGGCAAGCTGCTCGCCGGCCTTCATCAGGCCGATCTCGGCCGTCAGCGAGGTGCCGGCGCGGCCGGCGAACAGCAGTGCGGTGACGACCGGGCCCAGTTCGCGCACCAGCGACAACGCGACCAGCAGGCCCACCGCCTCGGCCGAGCCGTAGCGCTGCAGCGTGTAGTAGCCCTGCAGCGCCAGCACGAAGCCGACGAAGAGACCCGACACCGTGATGATCGACAACGAGCGGTTGCCGAGGAAGAACACCTGGTCGCTGACCAGGCGCGGGCGCGCGAAGCTCGCGCTGCCGAGACCGCCGAGCCGGAAGAACAGGCGCGCAGCGTCGCCGATGCCGGCGAGCTTGCTGCGCACCGCGAAGCCGATGTCGGCGGGGTTGTACCAGCTCATCGGGCCGCTCCTGCGCCGAAGTCTTCTTCGACCGACACGGCCGGGTAGTGGAAGCGCACCGGCCCGTCGGTCTGCGCGTTGACGAACTGCTGCACCAGCGGGTCGTCGCTCGCGCGCATCTCGGCCGGAGAGCCCTGCGCCGCGATCTTGCCGTTGGCGACGAACACGATGTGGTCGGCGATCAGGAAGGTCTCGGCCACGTCGTGCGAGACGACGATGCTGGTGACGCCGAGCGCGTGGTTCAGGTCCTTGATCAGCGTCGCCGCGACGCTCATCGAAATCGGGTCGAGGCCGGCGAACGGCTCGTCGTACATGATCAGGTCGGGGTCGAGCGCGATCGCGCGCGCCAGCGCGACGCGACGCGCCATGCCGCCGGACACCTGCGACGGCAACAGGTCGCGCGCACCGCGCAGGCCGACCGCGTTGAGCTTCATCAGCACCAGGTCGCGGATCATCGACTCGCCGAGGTTGGTGTGCTCGCGCAGCGGGAACGCGACGTTGTCGAACACCGACAGGTCGGTGAACAGCGCGCCGAACTGGAACAGCATGCCCATGCGCCGGCGCATCGTGTGCAGGCCCTGCGCATCGAGCGTCGCGATGTCGACACCGTCGAACAGCACCTGGCCCTTGATCGGCTGCAGCTGGCGCCCGATCAGGCGCAGCACCGTGGTCTTGCCCCCGCCCGAAGTACCCATCAGCGCGAGCACCTTGCCGCGCGGCACGCTGAGGTTGACGTTCTCGAGGATGATCCGGTCGCCGTAGCCGCATGTGACATCACGCAGCTCGATCAGGACAGGCACGGCTGGCGCCGCGGTTGGGGGGGTCGACATGGATCGGAACCGGCGGCCCGTTGGGGCGGACGTCTGTAGCGAAGCCGCAATGATAGGGGAAAGCCCGCGCCCCTCGTTTCCGGCCCATTGTCCGGTTTCATCGACAGACGGCGACTTCCGCCTGATGTCCGGCGCCCGCCTTGCAGGATGCACCACAGATAATTTGCGCAGAGGAAGGACCCATGGCCACCACACACCCCAACACAAATTACAGCATGCGACACAGCCGGCGCGCGCGCGGCGTGACCTTGATCGAACTGCTGGTCACCCTGGTGGTCATGGCCGTGCTGGTCACCGTCGCCGCCCCGTCGTTCAGCCGGTTGATCGCATCGAACCGGCTGACGAGCCAGACCAACGAATTCATCCTCGCGCTGAACCTGGCGCGCTCCGAGGCCACGCGGCGCGGGCAGCCGGTGACGCTGCTGGCCACGGCCACTGCCAGCCCGGTGTTCCAGTCCGGCTGGCAGATTTTCACCGACGCCGACGGCGACGGCGCCAAGGGATCGACCGCCACGGACGGCAGCGTGCTCCGCGAAAGCGCGGCAGCGACGGGCAACACGACGATCACGCGCGTGACGAAGAGCGGCTCCACTTACTCCACGGCCACCGCCAGCGACACGCCCGACCGCATGTCCCTGACGTTCAACGCCCTCGGAGGCAAGCTGTCCGGCGCGATCGCCTACTTCAAGGTCTGCGACTCGTCCATCTCGTCGCTGCCGGGCCGCGTCATCCAGGTGTCGCTGGTCGGCCGGGCCTCCCTCTATGCCAACAACGTTTCCTGCCCGTGACAAGGACTGGACTGACATGAAGCTGAATCGCAGCCTCCGCCAACGGCGCCAATCGGGCGTCAGCATGATCGAACTGCTGGTCGCGTTCGTGATCTTCTCGTTCGGCATGCTGGGCCTCGCCGGTCTGCAGAGCCGGACCCTCTCGTACAACCAGAGTTCGCTGTTCCGTTCTCAGGCCACCGCGCTGGCGGACGACATCCTCGACCGCATGCGCGTCGACCGCGACAACGCGCTGGCCCAGCGGTGGAACACCGAACTCGCCAGCACGTCGTCGTCGATCACGCCGCTCACCTTCATCTACCAGACGGACCTGAAGGACTGGAAGCAACAGATCGAAGCCTTGCTGCCGGACGGCAAGGGCCGCATCGCCGTCGCGGCCGATCGGTCGGTGACGATCGAGATCGAGTGGCTCGACAACCGCACCGCGGATTCGCCGCGCCAGAGTTTCACCACCGTGAGCCGGTTTTGAAAGGGCTTCCCATGACATTGCAGACTTCCGCGCCGCCGCGGCTGCGCCAAGCCGGCTTCTCGCTGGTCGAAATGATGGTGGCCCTGACGCTGGGCCTCGTGCTGACCGGCGTGATGACCGCCGTCTACCTGACGAGCAAGAGCGCCACGCGCCGTGTCGACCAGCTGAGCACGCTGCAGCAGAACGTGCGGCTGGCCTTCCAGTTCCTGTCGTCGGACGCGCGCATGGTGGGCTACCAGGGCTGCTTCACGAACCGCACTTCCGGCTTCACGAACTCGCTGGCGGTCGGCCTGGGCACCAACTTCGCGGTCGGCGTCGAAGGCTACAAGTACAACATCGCCGGATCGGCGTTGACGCTGAGCAGCAGCAACCCGGCGGATACCACCACGGCCACCTCGTGGGTGACCAACACCGCCGGGACCAGCAACACCATCCCGGTCACGTCGATCTCCAGCGTCGGCCTGACGCCCGGCAGCGACGTGCTCGTGATCCGGACAGTGTCCGGAGCCCCCATCCGCCTCACCGCCGCAGCCGTGGGTTCGGCCACGTCAGTGAGCATCGAGGACAACGGCGCACCCGGAAAGTGCCGCGACGGCACGACCAGCAAGGTGTCGGGCCTGTGCACCGGCAGCTATGCGTTGATCGCCAACTGTTCGAGCGCCCAGGCGTTCCAGGTCTCTTCCGCCGCAACCACGCTGGGCGTGACCGGCGGCTTGAACGCCAGCAACGTCTATCCGCAGGCCTCCACCGAGGTGTTTCCGCTGCAGACCGTCGTCTACTACGTCAGGAGCTCGGGCAGCGGCACCGGTACGTCGCTCTACCGGCGCACCTTCGACGGCGACCAGACGTCGGTGCCCGGGGTGGATGCCGGCGTCGAGCAGGAACTGATCGAAGGCGTCGAGAACCTGCAGGTGCGCTTCGGCCTGGACACCACGACCGAGCCCGACGGCGTCATCGACGGCACTTACGTGGCAGCGAACGCGGTCGGCGACTGGTCGCGCGTCATCGCGGTGCGCATGAGCCTGTTGACCCACGGCCCTGCTGCCGCGGAAGCCGATGTGACGTTGCCTGCCACCGGCAAGGTGGGCGACGTCACCGTCACCTACCCGACCACCGGAACGCGCTTCGACCGTCGCGTGTTCAGCACCACGGTCGCCGTCCGCAACAAGATCACCTACGCGTCGCCATGAAACTCAAGACCCTGAAGGCCGCCCGTCCCCAGCAGGGCGCGATCCTGATCATCATGATGGTGATGCTGGTGCTGATCACGCTGATCACCGTGTCGAGCCTGCGCTCGACCGCGCTGGACGAGCGCATGGCCGGCAACGCACGCGACCGCAACAAGGCCTTGCAGGCTGCCGAAGCAGCCGTCCGGGCCTGCCTGCTGCAGGCAACCTCGTCGCCGCCCACCTACCCGGCCAACAAGATCCTGCTGCCGACCTCTCCGCCGACGGCGGCCAACTGGGACACCGACGCCACGTGGACCGCCAGCGGCGTCGACGTGACGATGACGGGGGCGGGCCTGGCGTCCGACCCGCGCTGCCTGGTCGAGAACATCGGCGGCGGCACCAGTTTCAGGGTCACTGCACGCGCGGTCGGCGGCTCGGACCTCAGCATCGTGATGCTGCAAGCCACTTATTCGGCGGACTGAGCGCAAGCCCGGTCGCCCCAACGGAGAACGATGATGAAAACCCCTTCCCGCCACTGGATGCAGCCGAAGCGCGTCGTCGCCGCGGTGATCCTGGAAGTGCTGCTGGCGCACGCCGCGTTTCCCGCCTATGCGACGGTCTCGCAGATCCCCGGCATCTATGTGCCGCCGCCGTTGCCCAACGTGATGTACACGCTGGACGATTCCGGCTCGATGACCTCCGACGCGATCCCGGACTTCGTCCGCTGCACCGCCGGCATGCCCAACAGTTCGTCGCTGACCGACAGCTCCAATTGCGGTACACGCAACGAGGCTGGCAACGGCTCGCAGCTGCCGTCGATGTGGAAAAACGGTTCCGGATACCTGGCGACCACCTACTACCGAAGCGACAACGCCATCGCGCGCTACATGCGTTCGTCGTCGGGCAACCCGCTCTACTACAACCCGAAGGTGACCTACCTGCCCTGGCCGGACGCGTCGGACGACACGAAGCGCATGGCCAATGCCAACGTCAAGGCGGTCAACATCGACGCGCTGGATCCGACACAGACCGGCCGCCAGCTCGACCTGACCGTGCAGCGAGGCAACGTCGGCTCCACCAGCCAGGCCGACAGCTACTGGCTCGCAACGTACTACGTCTACACCGACGACGTGGCGAACCCGCTGCCTGCGGCCAACCCGAACACGTCGCTCAACATGGAGACGAAGTTCGTCAAATACGAAGTGAAGCCCGGCGTCGCCGCTTACCCGCGCGACGCCGCGCGCAGCGATTGCAGCGGTGCTACCTGCACCTACGACGAAGAACTGCAGAACTTCGCCAACTGGCTGCAGTACTACCGCAGCCGCATGCTGATGGCCAAGGGTGGCGTGTCGGCGGCTTTCGCGCTGCAAGGCACGAACCTGCGCGTCGGCTTCACGACCATCAACAGGAACAGCTCCGACCCGCGCCGGCCCGTGGCCCAATTCAGCGGCACCAACCGCAGCGGGTTCTACGGCGAGCTCTACAAGATCGGCAACAACGGCAGCACGCCGTTGCGCGAGGCGATGGACAACGTCGGCAAGTACTTCCAGGGCACGGCGACCACGAGCCCATGGGCCGAGGACACGTCCAAGCTGGCGGGAAGCGCGGACTCATGCCGCCGCTCCTTCCACATCATGAGCACCGACGGCTTCTGGAACGGCGACGACGCCAGTTCCCCCGCCAACAACAACAACGACAACTTCACCGGTTCGACGCCGGTGCCGTACGGCGGCACGGTCGGCTACCCCTATACCGACACCGGCACCGCGGGGACGCTGGCGGGCCGCTTCTCGGTCAGCCCGTTCAACGACAACAACACCGCCAACGTCAACACGCTCGCCGACGTGGCGGCGTACTACTGGAAGACCGACCTGCAGACCGGCGTCGACAACCGGATCGCGGCCTCGACCCGTGACCCGGCCTTCTGGCAGCACCTGACCACCTTCACCGTCGGCCTGGGCATCAGCGGGACCGGCAAGGTGCGACCGAAGACCGCCGCGACCGACACCAATGCGCTCGGGCAGTACGTCGTGCCGCTGTCGACCTCGTCGACGTCTCCGTATTACCCGTACCGCGGGCAGACCTGGCTGTCGTCGCAAGGCCTGCGCGACCTGCTGGTGAACGACAAGATCGAGATGATCTGGTCCCACGCGACCGGCGACTCCGCCGAGACCGGCGACGACCTGATCCACGCGTCGATCAACGGGCACGGTCGCTATTTCTCGGCCACCAACCCGACCCAGCTGTCCGCCGGCATCGCGTCGGCGCTGAGCGAGGCCGTCAACCAGCGCCAGACCACCGCGAACCTCGAAACCAGCAGCAGCTCAGCGGCCGCGGGCACCCAGGTGTTCCAGGGGATCTACAACCCCTATGGCTGGGCCGGTCGCCTGTACTCGTTTCCGCTCGCACTCGACGGTACGGTGGACACCGACCCGACGAAGGCGAACTGGGAAGTGTCCAAGGCGATGCCGACGCCCGCCAATCGCAACATCTTCACCTGGAATCCGCTCGCATCGCCGAAGGTCGCCGCGCCGTTCACCTGGGCGGGCCTCAACGGCACGCAGCGCACCGCGCTCGGCAACGACCAGAACGTGCTCGACTGGTTGCGCGGCAGCGACGCGAAGGAGGCACAGAACGGTGGCGGGTTGCGCGACCGCGTGCGCGACACCGCCACCGGCGGCGTGCTGGGCGACATCGTCGGCGGCAGCCCGATCAAGGGCCCCGATGACGGTGGCGGCTACCAACGCATGAAGGCCGGTGTGCCAGGCCAGGACAGCTATGCGGCATTCCGCTCCTCCACGTCGACCGCGCTGGACAACATGCGCTCGACGCTGTTCTTCGGTGCGAACGACGGCATGCTGCACGCAGTCAATACCGCCAACGGCGTCGAGCGCTTTGCCTTCGTGCCCAACTCCGTCTTCACCGTGCCTCGCACGCTGTACTCGGGTAGCGTGCAGACGGTGCAGAAGCTGAAGACGTTGAGCGACCCGTCCTACAGCCACCTGTTCACCGTGAACGGTCCGCCGCAGCTCGCCGATGCCTTCGTCGGCGCCTCCGTCCCGTCGTGGAAGACGGTGCTGGTGGGCTCCACCGGTGCCGGCGCGCGCTCGGTGTTCGGGGTGGACGTCACCAACCCGGCCGTCGGTACCGGCGGGTTCGGTACCAGCAACATCATGTGGGAGTTCTCCGGCGACGACAGCACCAACACGAGCGCCGGCTACATGGGGAGCGTGATCGCCTACCCGCACGTGGCACAGATGCGCGACGGCACCTGGGTGGCGATGTTCGGTAACGGCTACGACAGCGCCAATGGACAGGCGACGCTGTTCCTGCTGAACCTGCAGACCGGTGCGATCGTTTGGCAGCAGCCGGTCGGTGCCACCGGCATCGGCAACGGCCTCAGCCAGCCGAACTTCGTGCTGAACGGGAACCGCGAAGTCACGGCCATCTACGCCGGCGACCTGAAGGGCAACCTGTGGAAGTTCGACGTGGACGATGCGGTCCGCTCCAACTGGAAGGTCGCGTTCAGCGGCCAGCCGCTGTTCGCCGGCAGCGCCAACCAGCCGATCACGGTCATGCCGGAGATCAGTTTCCACACGAGCGCCGGTGGCCAGCTCATCACGTTCGGCACCGGCAAGCTCTACGAAACGGAAGACACCGCCAGCACCGTCGCGACGAACGTCAACCTGAACACCCAGGCCATCTACGGCATCTGGGACAAGCCGGGGGCGACCGCCGGCATCAGCGGCAACTCGACGCTGGTGGCGCAGACCGTGGCGGCGAGCAGCTTCCCCTCATTCCAGGGCACCAGCTCGAACACCGTCGACTGGGCGACCAAGCGTGGCTGGTACCTCAACCTGACCGCAGGAAGCGGCGAACGGGTCAACGTGAATCCGCAGCAGCAAGGGCGCGTGTTGTTCGTGGTCGCCAACACGCCGTCGACCCAGCCGTGCAGTGCCGGCGGCATCGCGCGCATCTTCACACTGGACCCGATCACCGGCCAGGCCCCCACCTTCAGCGTGTTCGACGCCAACCGCGACAACTCGATCAACAGTTCCGATGTGGGCGCGAACGTGCGCCAGGTCGCCGGCGGCATCCTGTCGCTGCCGAAGATCCTCGGCAAGCAGAACGCCACCGGCATCACGCTCGAAGCAGCCACCAGCCGAGGCCAGACCGGCGCCAACCTGGGCGGCGTCGAGGTCAACAAGACCGTGCCGTGCACCGGCGGCGGCACCGGAACGCTGGTGGCCGGCGTCTCCGACACGACCACGGCCAGCGAGAGCGTCAAGACCTGCGACGGGAAGGCCCGCGTGACCTGGCGCCAGATCCGATGAGCCGCCACATCCACAGCACCGAGACTCCAGGGAACCTGATCATGCACCGCTACAGAACCAGCGCCGCCGGCTTCACCTTGATGGAGCTGATGATCACGGTGGCGATCGTCGGCATCCTCGCCGCCATCGCCTATCCGTCGTACTCCGAGCAAGTCGCCCGAAGCCGGCGCTCCGATGCCAAGGCGGCGTTGATGGACGCAGCGCACTGGATGGAGCGCCAGTACACGGTGAGCAGCAGCTATGCCGCCATCACCGATTCGTCGCTGCCGCCGTTGAGGTCGCCGCTGTCGAACTACTACACGCTGTCGCTCGGGACGGCTTCGGCAGCCTCGGCCCCGACCGCCTCCGCCTACTGGCTGCGGGTGGTGCCGAGGGGCACGATGAGCAACGACAGGTGCGGCACGATGTCGATCGACAGCAAGGGCCTGCCCACCGTGTCGGGCACGCCGGGTGTCGACGGCTGCTGGAACCGCTGAAGACACGAGAAGGGCGGAAGGCACTCGACGTGCCTGCCGCCCTCGCTGACGCGCCGACTCTTCCGGCTCAGCGCGGCAGGTCGCTCGTCCCCATCAGGAACTCGTCGACCGCACGGGCCGCCTGCCGCCCTTCGCGGATCGCCCACACCACCAGCGACTGGCCGCGTCGCACATCGCCGGCCGCGAACACCTTTGCGACGTTGGTGGCATAGCCACCGGTGAAGTCGGTGCCGGCGCGCGCGTTGCCGCGCGCATCCTTGTCGACGCCGAATGCATCGAGCACGCTCGCGACCGGGCTGACGAAGCCCATCGCCAGCAGCACCAGGTCGGCCGGCAGCGTCTGTTCGCTGCCCGGCACCTCGGTCATCTTGCCGCCCTGCCACTCGACGCGCACCGCCTTCAGCGCCTTCAGCCTGCCCTTGTCCTTGCCCTCGCCGCCGATGAACTCCTTGGTGGCGATCGCGAACTCGCGCTCGCAGCCTTCTTCATGGCTCGAGCTGGTGCGCAGCTTGATCGGCCAGTAGGGCCACACCAGCGGCTTGTTCTCCTGCTCGGGCGGCATCGGCAGCAGCTCGAACTGCGTGACGCTCTTCGCGCCGTGGCGGTTGCTGGTGCCGACGCAATCGCTGCCGGTGTCGCCGCCGCCGATCACGATCACGTGCTTGCCGTCGGCGCGCAGCTGGCTCTTCAGCTTGTCGCCGGCATTCAGCTTGTTCTGTTGCGGCAGGAACTCCATCGCGAAGTGCACGCCGTCGAGCTCGCGCCCCGGCACCGGCAGGTCGCGCGACTGCTCCGCGCCGCCGGCCAGCACGACCGCATCGAACTGCGCCTGCAGCTCGTCGGGCGTGATGCTCTCCTTCGCCCAGTTGGTCACCTTGCTGCCCTCGGGCAGCTTGCCGACGATCACGCCGGTGCGGAACTGCACGCCCTCGGCCTGCATCTGCTCGACGCGGCGATCGATGTGCGACTTCTCCATCTTGAAGTCGGGAATGCCGTAGCGCAGCAGGCCGCCGACGCGATCGTTCTTCTCGAACACCGTCACGTCATGGCCGACGCGCGCCAGCTGCTGCGCGGCGGCCAGACCGGCCGGGCCGGAGCCGACGATCGCGACCTTCTTGCCGGTCTTCGCCTTCGGCGGCCGCGCCGTGACCCAGCCTTCGGCCCACGCGCGGTCGATGATCGCGTGCTCGATGCTCTTGATCCCGACCGCGTCGTCGTTGACGTTCAGCGTGCAGGCCGCCTCGCACGGTGCGGGACAGATGCGCCCGGTGAACTCCGGGAAGTTGTTCGTCGAGTGCAGCACATCGATGGCATTGCGCCATTCGTTGCGGTACACGAGGTCGTTGAAGTCCGGAATGATGTTGTTGACCGGACAGCCGTTGTTGCAGAAGGGCGTGCCGCAATCCATGCAGCGCGCGGCCTGGATCTTCGACTCGTCCGCCTTGAGCCCGATCACGAACTCGTTGTAGTTCTTCAGGCGCGTCTGCACTGGCGCGTAGCCCTCTTCCAGGCGCTCGTACTCCATGAAGCCGGTGACTTTTCCCATGATCTCTTGCTACTCCGGTGGGTTGGGCTGGGCCTGGCTCAGGCCTTGGCGCCACTCTTGGACTTGGGGGCGCTCTTCTCGACGACCTTCGCCTTCGCGATCGTGTCGTCGGCCTGCTTCGCCGCGTTGATCTCGCCGAGCGCGCGCTTGTACTCGCTCGGGAAGACCTTCACGAACTTGCCGCGCGATTCGGCCCAGGTGTCGAGGATCTCGCGCGCACGCAGGCTGCCGGTCCAGCGGTGGTGGTCGTCGAGCAGCTTGCGCAGCGTCGCCTCGTCGGTCTGGCCGAGGTGCCACACCGCCTTGTCGACCGAGGCCTCCTGCTCGGCGGCCGGCAGCACCTTGTCGAGCTGCACCATCGCGGTGTTGCAGCGCTTGGCGAACTGGCCGTCTTCGTCGAACACATACGCGATGCCGCCGCTCATGCCGGCCGCGAAGTTGCGGCCGGTCCTGCCGAGCACCGCGACCGTGCCGCCGGTCATGTACTCGCAGCCGTGGTCGCCGGTGCCTTCGACGACCGCGGTCGCGCCCGACAGCCGCACCGCGAAGCGCTCGCCGGCGACGCCGCGGAAGAAGGCCTCGCCGCTGGTCGCGCCGTACAGCACGGTGTTGCCGACGATGATGTTGCGCGTCGCGTCGCCGCGGAAGTCGATGCTCGGGCGCACCACCACGCGGCCGCCCGACAAGCCCTTGCCGGTGTAGTCGTTCGCATCGCCGATCAGGTACAGCGTGATGCCCTTCGCGAGGAACGCGCCGAAGCTCTGGCCGCCGGTGCCCTCCATCTGCATGAAGATCGTGTGGTCGGGCAGGCCTTCAGGGTGGCGGCGCACCAGCTCGCCGGACAGCATCGCGCCGACCGTGCGGTTGACGTTGCGCGTCTCCTCCATGAACTGCACCTTCTCGCCGCGCTCGAGCGCCGGCAGGCACTTCTGGATCAGCTTCACGTCGAGCGCGCGTGCGAGGCCGTGGTCCTGTTCCTCGACCTGGCGGCGCGCCACGTCGGCCGGGGCCGTCGGCAGGTGGAAGATGCGCGAGAAATCGAGGCCGCGCGCCTTCCAGTGCGAGATGCCCTTGCGGGTGTCGAGCAGGTCGGCGCGGCCGACCAGGTCGTCGAACTTGCGGATGCCCAGCTGCGCCATGATCTGGCGCGCTTCTTCGGCGATGAAGAAGAAGAAGTTGACGACGTGCTCGGGGCGGCCCTGGAATTTCTTGCGCAGCACCGGGTCCTGCGTGGCCACGCCGACCGGGCAGGTGTTCAGGTGGCACTTGCGCATCATGATGCAACCCTCGACCACCAGCGGCGCGGTCGCGAAGCCGAACTCGTCGGCACCGAGCAGCGCGCCGATCACGACGTCGCGTCCGGTCTTCATCTGGCCGTCGGCCTGCACCCGCACGCGGCCGCGCAGCCGGTTCAGCACCAGCGTCTGCTGCGTCTCGGCCAAGCCCAGCTCCCACGGCGTGCCGGCGTGCTTGATCGAGCTCCACGGCGAGGCACCGGTGCCGCCATCGTGGCCGGCGATCACGATGTGGTCGGCCTTGGCCTTGGCCACGCCGGTCGCGATGGTGCCCACACCCACTTCGGACACCAGCTTCACGCTGATGCTGGCACGCTGGTTCGCGTTCTTCAGGTCGTGGATCAGCTGCGCCAGGTCTTCGATCGAATAGATGTCATGGTGCGGCGGCGGCGAGATCAGGCCGACGCCCGGCACCGAGTAGCGCAGGAAACCGATGTAGTCGGTGACCTTGCCGCCCGGCAGCTGGCCGCCCTCGCCCGGCTTCGCGCCCTGCGCCATCTTGATCTGGATCTGGTCGGCCGACGACAGGTACTCGGCCGTGACGCCGAAGCGGCCCGATGCCACCTGCTTGATCTTCGAGCGCAGCGAGTCGCCCTCTTGCAGCTCGTAATCGGCCTCGATCACCTTGTTCGCGATCACGTCGCTGACCTTGGTGCCGGCACTGATCTTGATGCCCTTCAGTTCGTTGCGGTAGCGCGCCGGGTCTTCGCCGCCTTCGCCGGTGTTCGACTTGCCGCCGATGCGGTTCATCGCGACTGCCAGCGTCGCGTGGGCCTCGGTGGAGATCGAGCCGAGCGACATCGCGCCGGTCGCGAAGCGCTTGACGATCTCGGCCGCCGATTCGACCTCGTCGAGCGGGATCGCCTTGGCCGGATCGACCTTGAACTCGAACAGCCCGCGCAGCGTCATGTGGCGGCGCGACTGGTCGTTCACCAACTGGGCGTATTCCTTGTAGGTGTCGAACTTGTTCGCGCGCGCGCTGTGCTGCAGCTTCGCGATCACGTCCGGCGTCCACATGTGCTCTTCGCCGCGCACGCGCCAGGCGTATTCGCCGCCGGCGTCGAGCATGTTCTCGAGCACCGGGTCGTCGCCGAAAGCGGCGCGGTGCATGCGGATCGCCTCTTCGGCGACCTCGAACACGCCGATGCCGCCGACCTGGCTCGCGGTGCCGCGGAAGTACTTGTCGATCAGCGCCTTGTCGAGGCCGATCGCCTCGAAGATCTGCGCGCCGCAATACGACATGTAGGTCGAGATGCCCATCTTGGACATGATCTTCGACAGCCCCTTGCCGATCGCCTTCACGTAGTTGTAGATGGCCTTGTCGGCCGACAGCTCGCCCGGCAGCTCCTTGTGCAGGCCGATCAGCGTTTCCATCGCGAGGTACGGGTGCACCGCCTCGGCGCCGTAGCCGGCCAGCACCGCGAAGTGATGCACCTCGCGCGCCGAACCGGTCTCGACCACCAGGCCCGCGGTGGTGCGCAGGCCCTCGCGCACCAGGTGCTGGTGGATCGCCGACAACGCGAGCAGCGCGGGGATCGCGACGTGGCCGCGGTCCATCGCGCGGTCGCTGATGATCAGGATGTTGTGTCCGCTCTTCAGCGCGTCGACGCTTTCGGCGCACAGCGACGCGAGCTTCGCCTCGACACCTTCGTCGCCCCAGGCCAGCGGGTAGGTGATGTCGATCACGTGGCTCTTGAACTTGCCGCGCGTGAGCTTCTCGATCTCGATCAGCCGTTCCATGTCGGCAAAGTCGAGGATCGGCTGCGACACCTCGAGGCGCATCGGCGGGTTCACCGCGTTGATGTCGAGCAGGTTCGGCTTCGGGCCGATGAACGACACCAGAGACATCACGACCGCCTCGCGGATCGGGTCGATCGGCGGGTTCGTGACCTGCGCGAACAGCTGCTTGAAGTAGTTGTACAGCGGCTTGTTCTTGTCCGACAGCACCGCGAGCGGCGAGTCGTTGCCCATCGAGCCGGTGCCTTCCTCGCCGGCCTGCGCCATCGGGCTCAGCAGGAACTTGATGTCTTCCTGGGTGTAGCCGAAGGCCTGCTGGCGGTCGAGCAGCGATTCGCCGAATTCGCGCGGCTCGCCGGTCAGCTCGATCGAGTCGAGGCGGATGCGCACGTTCTCGATCCACTGGCGGTACGGCTTGGCGAGCGCGAACTGGTTCTTCAGTTCCTCGTCGTCGATGATGCGGCCCTGGTCGAAGTCGATCAGGAACATCTTGCCGGGCTGCAGCCGCCACTTCTTGACGATCTTGTTCTCCGGAATCATCGGCAGCACGCCGGATTCGGAGGCCATCACGACCAGGTCGTCGTCGGTGACGATGTAGCGCGACGGGCGCAGGCCGTTGCGGTCGAGCGTGGCGCCGATCTGGCGACCGTCGGTGAACACCATCGAGGCCGGGCCGTCCCACGGTTCCATCATCGCCGCGTGGTACTCGTAGAAGGCGCGGCGGCGCTCGTCCATCGTCGCGTGCTGCTCCCAGGCCTCGGGGATCATCATCATCGCCGCATGGGCGAGCGAATAGCCGCTCATCGTCAGCAGCTCGAGCGCGTTGTCGAACGTGGCGGTGTCGGACTGGCCTTCGAACGTGATCGGGTAGAGCTTGTCCAGGTCGTCGCCGAGCACCGGCGACTTCATCACGCCTTCGCGGGCGCGCATCCAGTTGAAGTTGCCCTTGACGGTGTTGATCTCGCCGTTGTGCGCCACCATCCGGTACGGGTGGGCCAGCGGCCATTCGGGGAAGGTGTTGGTCGAGAAGCGCTGGTGCACCAGCGCCAGCGCCGACATCACGCGCGGGTCCTGCAGGTCCTTGTAGTACTTGCCGACCTGGTCGGCCAGCAGCAGGCCCTTGTAGATGATGGTGCGGCAGCTCATGCTGGGCACGTAGTACTCGCGGCTGTGCGTGAGCTTCAGGCGCTGGATCGCGCTCGACGCCGTCTTGCGGATCACGTAGAGCTTGCGCTCCAGCGCGTCCTGCACGATCACGTCGGGACCGCGGCCGATGAAGATCTGGCGCAGCACCGGCTCCTTCGCGCGCACCGTCGGCGACATCGGCATGTCGGCGTCGACCGGCACTTCGCGCCAGCCCAGCACCACCTGACCTTCGGCCCGCACCGCGCGCTCGAGCTCCTGCTCGCAGGCCAGGCGCGACGCATGCTCCTTCGGCATGAAGATCATGCCGACGCCGTACTCGCCGGGCGGCGGCAACTCGACGCCGAGCGCCGCCATCTCGGCGCGGTAGAACTCGTCGGGGATCTGGATCAGGATGCCGGCGCCGTCGCCCATCAGCTTGTCGGCACCGACCGCGCCGCGGTGGTCGAGGTTCTCCAGGATCTTCAGGCCTTGCGCGACGATGCTGTGCGCCTTGTGGCCCTTGATGTGGGCCACGAAGCCGACGCCGCAGGCATCGTGCTCGTGCGCCGGGCTGTACAGCCCGCCCTCGGCCGCGTGCTGCAGTTCAGCGGCGTCGGCGGCTGTTGCGGAAGCTGCCCCACCTTGGTCGGCCTGGGTCATGGCGTTCTCCGTCCGGAAATCTGGAATGGGCCGAAGAATACTGCAGCGCAGCAAGAGCTTCAATCGAATTAAATAGGGTCAGAAACCTTTTATTGAACCAGCATTGAGTGGCAACAATTAAATAGGGGCAGATCAAGCGGACGTTTTAGGGGGGCGTCCGCGGGGCCGCGCCGCCAAGCGACGGCTCGTCAGCTGCGACAGGTCGTCAAGGAAAGCGCCCTCGCCGAGCGGCCAGCCTTGGCTGACGGCACGCCGGAAACGGTCAGCCTCGGCGGACGAAGTGCCTTGCTCGAACCAGGCCTTGTATTTCATCTCTCGATCGAAGGGTGTATTTCCCAGGGCCCAGTAGAGAGGGTGGTCGCTCACTGCGTGATCGATGGCCTGCCCGAGGTGATGGGCCGCGCTCGACGCGCGCAGGTCCGGCGCGACCGACTCGACATAGCGCATCGCGGCCAGCAGATGCGGCTCCCCGTCGATCGGCACGGCGCGGAAGCGGCCGTCCCACAAGCTGCCGGAGCGTGCATGGCGGCGGTTGAAGGCCTGGCCATGCTGGCGGCCGAGCGCCTGCATCAGGCGGCTCAGCGAGTCGGCGGCGGCCGGCGTCGCCAGCAGGTGCACCTCGCCGGCCGCCAGCCCGTAGGCATGGACCGCAACGCCGCTCGCCTTCGCGCCGTCGGCCAGCAGGCGCAGGAAACCCTGCGTGTCCGCCTCGTCGAGGAACACCGGCTGGCCGTTGTGGCCACGCTGCTGCACCAGGTGCGGGTGGCCGGGAATGCACAGCCGGGCAAGGCGCGCCATGGCTCAGTCGAACAGGCGGCGACCCGTCAGCCGTTCATGCTCGCGCAGCGCGTACCGGTCGGTCATTCCGGCCACGTAGTCGGCCAGCTGGCGCAGCCCGGACGGTCGGGATTCGCCCGCCGGGATCCATTCGGACGGCGCTTCGCGGTAGATCGCGAACAGTTCGCGCACCACCCGCTTCGCGCGGTCGGTCGTCGCGACCACCTGCGGGTGCCGGTAGAGGTTGAGCCGCAGGAAGCGCTTCAGCTCGGTGCTGTCGGCCGCCATCCGGGCGCTGAAGCAGATCATCGCCGGGGCCTGGCGCACTTCTTCGACTGTGCGCGGCGCGTGCAGCGCAATCGCCGCGGCGCTGGCGGCGAGCACGTCATAGACCTGGGCCGACAGCATGCGGCGGATGCTCTCGAACAGCAGCCGCTTGCCGCGCAACCCGGGATGCTCGGCCAGCGATTCGGCCCTGTGCCGTGCGAACAGCGGCACCTCGTCGAGCTGTTCGAGCTTCAGCAATCCCGAACGCACGCCGTCGTCCACGTCGTGCGCGTTGTAGGCGATCTCGTCCGCCAGGTTGCACAGCTGCGCCTCCAGGCTCGGGCGCAGCCGCGCGATGAAGCGCCGCGCGACACCGTTCGGCTCCCTTGCTTCGAGCCGCGCGGCGGCCGGGCCGGAACAGTGCTTCAGGATGCCCTCGCGGGTTTCGAGCGTCAGGTTCAGGCCGTCGAATTGCGGGTAGCGCTCCTCGAGCGAATCGACGACGCGCAGGCTCTGCAGGTTGTGCTCGAACCCGCCGCTGCGCGGGTCGGCGTCGAGCAGGCAATCGTTCAGCGCATCCTGGCCCGCGTGGCCGAACGGCGTGTGCCCCAGGTCGTGGGCCAGCGCGATGGCCTCGACCAGGTCCTCGTTCAGCCCCAGGCTGCGGGCAATCGAGCGACCGAGCTGTGCCACTTCGAGCGAGTGCGTCAGCCGTGTCCGGAACAGGTCGCCTTCATGGTTCAGGAAGACCTGCGTCTTGTAGACCAGACGGCGGAAGGCGGTGCTGTGCACGATGCGATCGCGGTCGCGCTGGTAGTCGCTGCGGGTCGGTGCGGCCGGCTCGTGCAGCCTGCGACCGGCGCTGTGCGATGGATCGCAGGCGAAAGCTTGCCATCCGCCCGCCGGAAGCAAAGGCAACATCGTTCAGCCCGCGTGCGCCGCCAGCACCTCGCGCACGACGTCGTCAGACGCGGGCCGCAATGCGGCGCGACCGGGTGCCTCGATCACGACGAAGCGGATTTCGCCCGCTTCGGATTTCTTGTCGCCACGCATCAGTTCGAGGTAGCGGCCGGCACCGAGCTGGGGGCCGCGAACGGGCAGCCTCGCGCGCTCGACCAGACGGGCGATGCGCTGCGCGTAGGCTTCGTCGATCAGCCCGAGGCGCCGCGACAGGTCGGCCGCCATCACCATGCCGCAGCCGACCGCCTCGCCGTGCAACCAGGTACCGAAGCCGAGCCCGGCCTCGATCGCATGGCCGAAGGTGTGGCCGAAGTTCAGGATCGCGCGCAATCCGGTTTCGCGTTCGTCCTGTCCGACCACCCAGGCCTTGATCTCGCATGATCGCTTGACGGCGTAGGCCAGGGCGGGCTTGTCGCGCGCCAGCAGCGCGTCGAGATGCTCTTCGATCCAGCCGAAGAAGGCGTCATCGGCAATCGGGCCGTACTTGATGACCTCGGCCAGGCCGGCCGAGATCTCGCGGTCGGGCAGCGTGTCGAGCGTGTCCAGGTCGGCGATCACGCGCAGCGGCTGGTAGAACGCACCGATCATGTTCTTGCCGAGCGGATGATTGATCGCCGTCTTGCCACCGACCGACGAGTCCACCTGCGCCAGCAAGGTGGTGGGGACCTGCACGAACGGAACGCCGCGCATGTAGCAGGCCGCGGCAAAACCGGTCACGTCGCCGACCACGCCACCGCCCAACGCATAGAGCACGGTCTTGCGATCGGCGCCCGCCCTGAGCAGCGCGCCGAAGATGCGCTCCAGCGAGGCCCAGTCCTTGTGGATCTCGCCGTCGGGCAGGTCGACGACCAGGCACTGGGTCACCGCGGAGCGCAGCAGCGCCTGCAGCCGGTGCGCGTACAACGGAGCGACCGTCGGATTGGTCACGATGACCGCCGTGTGCCCGTGCGGCACACCATCGAGCGCCGTCCGGTCGGCGAGCAGGCCGGCCCCGATGCGGATCTGATAGCTGCGCTCTCCCAGCTCGATCGTCACGTCTTCATGCCGCGAATTCATGGCCGGCAGTTTAGCGCGGCGATCCGGCGTGCTCAGTCGGGTGGCGAAGGCTCGCCCGCGGCGGCGTCCGGCAGCGCGAGGATGCCCGCGAGTTGCAGTTGTGCCAGCACCATGTTCACCAGCGCGTGCACGGTCGGCCGGCCCGTGTCGATGACGAAATGGGCCGTCTCGCGATAGAGCGGATCGCGCAGCTGGTAGAGCTCGCGCAGCCGGGCCAGTGGATCGGCCACCTGGAGCAGTGGCCGCTGAGTGTCGTGGCGCAGGCGCCGGTACAGCTCTTCGGGCGATGAGCGGAGGTAGACGACATCGCAGCGCTCATGCAGCCGGCTTCGATTCTCCGGCCGGAGCACCGCGCCTCCACCGGTCGCGATCACCGCGGGGCCGGCGCCCGACAACTCGCCGATGACCTCGGCTTCGATGTCGCGAAAACGCGCTTCGCCTTCGCGTTCGAAAAAGCTTCGGATCGGCTCTCCGATCCGCGCTTCGATGACTGCATCACTGTCGACGAAGCGGCGCTGCGTTCGCTTCGCGATCTGCCTGCCGGCGGTGGACTTGCCCCCTCCGGGCATCCCGATCAATGCCAGTGGCCTGGGTGTCGGGCCGAGGAACACCGGCGGACCGACTCCGACCAGGCCCGCTCAGGGCTCCACGAACGGGCTCGAAACCGAGACCGAGGCGGTCCGGTTCAGCTTGTCCTTCACCACCACCAGCCCGGGATCCAGGCACACCCCGGTGAGCGAGATCGTGAAGCTGCCCCCAGCTTCGTCGACCTTCGTCTTGTTCACCACGATGGCGTCCGGGAAAGCGTTGTTGACGTAGTACGGCGCCGAGCCACCATACACGAACACTTCAGCCAAAAAACCTGACGCACAGGTTCCTTTCGCATTCTTCACCCCGACTGTCGAAGGCTGAACGTTGAGCGGAGCGGGCGCGCCCGCTTCGTTGTCTTCGCTTCCGCCGCCACACGAGGCGAGAACCGCAACAGAGATCGAAGCCAGAGCAACGCGGTTCAGCAAAGGCAGTTTCATATGGAGCACCTGAATATCCTGGTTGGCGAAGACGGGCGGGCTGCTGGTTGCCCCTCCCGTGATTGCAGACTATTTTTACCGAACCGCAGACCGATCGCTGACCACCTTCGGCGTGATGAAGATCAGCAATTCGGTCTTCTTCGACGACTTCGTCTTGACCTTGAACAGGTTGCCGAGGAAGGGGATGTCGCCGAGGTACGGCACCTTCGTCACGCTTTCCTCGTCGTCCTGCGTGAAGATGCCGCCGATCACGACCGTGCCGCCATTCTCCACCAGCACCTGCGTGCGCACATGCTTGGTATCGATGGCCAGACCTTGCGAGGTAACCTGGCCCACAGTGTCCTTCGTCACGTCGAGGTCGAGGATGACGTTGCCCTCCGGCGTGATCTGCGGCGTGACCTCGAGTTTCAGGTTGGCCTTGCGGAACTGGATGGCCGTCGCGCCGCTGGAAGTGGCGGTCTGGTACGGCAGCTCGGTACCTTGCTCGATCAGCGCCTTGACCTGGTCGGCCGTGATGACACGCGGGCTGGACAGGATCTTGCCCTTGTTCTCGGCTTCAAGCGCCGAGAGTTCCAGGTTCAGGAAGCGATTGGCACCGACACCAAACAGCGAGAGCGCAAACGTGGCCGCGTTGTAGTCGTTCTGACGGACGGCCGGCAGGCTGACGAAGTTGGTGTCCGTGTAGGTCAGCGGCAGCCCCGACTGGCCGGTCTGTGCGCCGATCGCGTTGATGTTGCCGCCCACGCCGACGCGGGTGTTGCCGCCTGCGTTGAATCCAGCGACACCGCCATTGATGCCGCGCAAGTCGGAATAGCCCAGCTTGGCGCCCAGCGACCGGCCGAAGCTGTCGTTGGCTTCGACGATGCGCGCCTCGATCAGCACCTGCCTCACCGGCACGTCGATCTTCGCGATCATCGCCTGCACTTCTTCCAGCTTCGACGGGATGTCGCTGACGAAAAGCTGGTTCGTGCGGGTTTCGAAGATCACGCTGCCACGGGCGGTCAGGATGCGCGTGTTAACCCCGTTGCCACCCGCCGTGTTCTGGCCCGTCAGCCCCTTGGCCACTTCTTCGGCCTTCGTGTAGTTCAGCTGGAACGATTGCGTGCGCACCGGTTCCAGGTTGGCGATCTGCGCCTTGGCCTCGAGGTCGATCTTCTCTTTCGACGCGAGTTCATCCTTCGGCGCGATCCAGATCACGTTGCCCGATTTGCGCAACCCCAGGCCCTTGGCCTGCAGGATGATGTCGAGGGCCTGGTCCCACGGCACGTCCTTCAGGCGCAGCGTCACGTTGCCGGTGACGGTGTCGCTGGTGACCACGTTGAAGTTGGTGAAGTCGGCGATGACCTGCAGCAGCGCACGGACTTCGATGTTCTGGAAGTTCAGCGACAGCTTCTCGCCTGCGTAGCCGGGGCCTTGCACCAGCTTGTTCGGATCCTGCTTCTGCTGGCGCACTTCCAGCACGAACTGGTTGTCGGTCTGGTAGGCGCTGTGATCCCAGGCTCCGCGCGGCTCGACGACCATGCGCACACGGTCGCCGTTCTGGAAGGTCGAGATGCTCTGCACCGGCGTGCCGAAGTCGGTCACGTCGAGCTTGCGGCGGAGGTTTTCCGGCAGGTTGGAGCGCAGGAATTCCACCACCAGGCTCTGGCCCTGCTGGCGGATGTCGACGCCGACCTGGTTGTTCGGCAGGTCGACCACGACCCGGCCCGCACCATCCGGGCCGCGCCGGAAGTCGATGCCCTTCAACGGCACCGGCGCGTCGTTCAGGTTCTCGGCGAACCGCGTCGATTCGCCCGCCACCGGCGACTTGGCCGTCGAGACGGCGCCACCGGCAGGAGCCGACGATTCCATCACCACGACCAGCACCTTGCCTTCGAGCTGGGCGCGGTAGTTCGACGCCGTCTTCAGGTTCATCACCAGGCGCGTGCGGTCGCCCGACTGCGCGATGTTGATCGAACGGATGTTGCCCTGGTTGATGTCCAGGTTCGACTTGCCCATCGCGTTGCCGACACCGGGCAGGTCCAGCGCGATGCGCGGAGGCGTCTGAACCGTGAAGCCGGTGGGCACGGCCGCCAGCGGCTCCGACAGTTCGATGCGCACGACCTCTGCGCCCGCCTGCTGGGAACTGTTGATGGACTGGATGGCGTTCTGCGCCCACGCAGACAAGGACGCGCCGAAGAGCAACGCGAGCGCAACGCTTCGAACTTGCCACTTACCCATGATCTGTTTCTCCTGCATGTTCTTCACCGCGCCCGTTCCTGAAGCTGAAGAGAGCTCGTACGCTCGATCCACTCACCCGCCGCGTCCTGCACGATTTCGCGCAACGAGACGTCCGTCTCGGAAATCTTGGTGACCTTGCCGTAGTTCTGGCCGAGGTAGTCACCGGTCTTGACCTGGTACAGCAGGTTGTCGACCCGCAGCAGCGCATACGGACGCCCCTGCTTGGTCACGCTGCCGACCATCGCCATGCTGTCCAGCGGATAGGCTTCGAGCGGTTCCTTGCGGCGGTTGATTTCCGCGGCCAGCAGCGAATTCGGCTGCCGGGATTCCTGCTTGATCGCCACCGTCAGCTTCTGCGTGCTGAACGGCTCGACACCGGCGCCGGCCAGGTAGGCCTGCGGGTTGAATTTCTTCGGCGGCGACAGCGGCGTCACGTTCGGCTTCACCTCGCGGCGTTGCTGTTCGATCCATTGCTGGAGCTCGTCCTGCGCATCGCCGCAGGCGGTCAGCGCGAGCACCGTGATGGCGCAGGCGCAGGCGGTTGCCGGCCAACGCAAAGTGGTTCCCATCATTTCTTCACCCCCGCGGCCTTGGCTGCAGCCTGACGCTGCGCGGTGACCTCGTTCGGATCCAGGTAGCGGTAGGTTCTGGCCGTCGCGTCCATGCCCAGCAATCCGGTGGCGTCCTTGCCAGCGGCATACGTGATCACCATGTTGTGCAGCGTCACGATCCGCGAGAGGTTGGCCACGTCGGCCGCGAACGCACCGATGTCGTGGTAGCGACCGGTCACCCGGATCGAGATCGGCAGTTCGGCGTAGTACTCCTTCACGAGCACCTGGCCGGGACGGAACAACTCGAACTGCAACCCGCGACCGAGACCGGCCTGGTTGATGTCCGACAGCAACGCATCCATTTCGGCCTTGCCGGGCAGCTGCTTCTCGAGCTGGGTCACGTACTCCTCGACCTGCAGCTTCTGTTTGCGCAGTTCGTCGAGGTTCACGGCCTGCGCCAGCTTGCCCCGGTAGTCCTGCTTCAGCACGGGTTCCTTGTCGCGCTCGGCCTGCAACTGGTCATCGACCCCGGTCAGCAGCAGGAACCAGCCCACCACGACGACCATGACGGCCAGCGCCACCCAGGTCGCAAGCTTGGGAAGCATCGGCCATTGGCCGGGTTCATTCGGATTCAGCCCCCGGAACTGCGAGGCGGCAGCCCCGAAGACCGAGTTCAGATCGACGTTGACGGATTTCGCTTTCGTTGCCATGGCGTCTCGATGGTCAGGGCTTCTTCGCAGCGACGGCAGCGCTCGCCGCGGCTGCCGGCATGGCGGCCGAGGCGGCAGCTGCGGCCGCGTCGACGTCTTGCGGGCGCTTGATGGTCACGCGCATCGAGAAGTCGAACAGGCGCTTCTGCTCGCGGCTGGCCGTCTGCAGGACCGCCGCCTTGATTTCGACCAGCTCCGGCTTCGTCAGCCATTCGGAGTTGTTGCTCGTGTTGCGCAGCAGCTCGGAGACGCGCTCGTTGGTCTGCGCAATGCCGTTCAGCAGCAGCACCTGGCCGTCTTGCTTGATGCTGCTGAAATAGACGCCTTCGGGCGTCTGCTTGACCAGTTCGTTGAGCACGTGCACCGGCAGGTTGCGATCGATCTGCAGGTCTTCGACCGCCTTCTGCCGCGCCTTGAGCGCGTCGATCTCGGCGCGCAGTGTCGCGATGTCCTTGATCTGGACCTCGAGCTTGCGGATCTCGGTCGTCAGAAAGTCATTGCGACGCATCTGGTTCTCGGTCATCTGCTGCAGCACCAGGTACCACAGACCGACAGCGGCCAGACCGGCCGCGGCGGCCAGCGCCAGGCCCAGGAAGAACGCCGCCTTGCGCCGCTTGCGCTTTTCTTCGCGGTGCGGGAGTAGGTTGATCAGAATCACTGCAAGAACCTCCGCATCGCCAGCCCACAGGCCGTGAGGTAGGAAGGCGCTTCACGGCGCAGCTTGCTCTCGCGGACCGCGGAGCCCAGCTTCATGTTTTCGAACGGGTTGACGACCATCGAGGCGAAACCGGTCAACTCGGTGACACGGTCCTTCAGCCCCGGCAGGGTCGCCGTGCCACCGGCCAGCATCACGTAGTGCACCTTGTGGTGCGGCGTGCTGGTGAAGAAATACTGCAACGCGCGGCCGATTTCCTGGGACAGGCTGTCGACGAACGGCACCAGCAGCGACGACTCGTAGTCCTCGGGCAGTTCGGCCGACAGCTTCTTCTGCTCGGCTTCCTCGAACGAGAAACCGTACTGGCGCGAGATCAGCTGCGTCAGCTGCGAACCGCCGAAGGCCTGGTCACGGTCATAGAGCATTTCTTCGTCGCGCAGCACCTTCAGGCTCGTGGTGTCGGCACCGATCTCGAACAGCGCGACCAGCGCATCCTTGCCCTCGTTCGGCAGCGCTTCGATCAGCCGGCCCATCGCCAGGCGCGATGCATGCGACTCGATGTCGAGCACCGCGGGCTTCAGGCCGGCCGCTTCCGCGAGACCCTGACGATCCTGCACGCGGTCCTTGCGGGACGCGGCGATCAGCACCTCGACGTCACCCACCGACGTGGGGCTCGGGCCGATGACGGAGAAGTCAAGACTCACCTCGTCCAACGAGAACGGGATGTATTGATTGGCTTCGGATTCGACCTGCAGCTCGAGCTCCTCTTCGCGAAGGCCGGCCGGCAGCATGATCTTCTTCGTGATCACCGCGGATTGCGGCATCGCGAGAACGACGTGCTTGGTCTTGGTGCCGCTCTTGGTGACCACGCGGCGCACCGCATCGGCCACTTCGTCGAACTTCTCGATCTGGCCATCGGTGATCCAGCCCTTCTCGAAGCTCTCGGAGGCAAAACGCTCGAGCACATATTCACCGGAGGCGCTTTGGCCCAGCTCGACCAGCTTCACACTGGACGAGCTGATATCCAAGCCGACCATCGGTGGATGCTTTCGGCCTAACAACAGGTCTAGGAAGCTCAAGGGGCCATCTCCCAACGCGACACGAATCGACAACCGAATTGGCGGTGAAACGTGCGCTGGATTGTTAAGAAGTTACTTCAATGCTAGCAGTAAAGCCTTTGTGGAACAAAGATTTTTCCTTTTCTTGCAACCCGGCTGCGTTGCGAAAGCGTGACGAATTCTGGCGCCAAAAATTGTCATTTCGGGACAACCCTAGCCCCTCGGCGACCGAAGCTGCCAAGCAGTTCACGGTCGATGCGGACCCGTCAAAGTCGCTTCATATAATCGTCTCGACCACTGTTGGAGTCCCATGAGCGAATCCGAGGGCCTGTCCGAGCGCCCGGCAGCCAGCCCGAACCCCCGATCGTCTTCTTCCGCACCGTCGTCCCTGCCCGCGTGGGCCCGCTGGGCGGGTCGTGCGTTGCTGTGGCTGATGGGAGGCGCGCTGGCCGGCGCGCTGACCGTGCTGCTGCTGATCGGCATTGCGCTGTCGGTGGCCTACCCGAACCTGCCGCAGGTCAGCGGCCTGGTCGATTACCGGCCGAAGCTGCCGATGCGCATCTATTCGGCCGATGGCGTGATGCTCGGCGAGTACGGCGAGGAGCGCCGCAACTTCACGCCGCTGGCCCAGGTGCCCAAGGTGATGCAGGACGCGGTGCTCGCGATCGAGGACGCGCGCTTCTACCAGCACGGCGGCGTCGACTACAAGGGCGTGCTGCGGGCCGGCCTCGCGCAGTTCAACGAGTCGCGCAGCCAGGGCGCCTCGACGATCACGATGCAGGTCGCGCGCAACTTCTACCTGTCCACCGAGAAGACGTTCACCCGCAAGATCTATGAAATCCTGCTGGCGCTGAAGATCGAGAGCCTGCTCAGCAAGGACCAGATCCTCGAGATCTACATGAACCAGATCTTTCTCGGCCAGCGCGCGCACGGTTTCGCGGCGGCCAGCGAGATCTACTTCGGCAAGCCGCTGAAGGACATCACGATCGCCGAGGCGGCGATGCTGGCCGGCCTGCCGAAGGCGCCGTCGGCCTACAACCCGATCGTCAACCCGAGGCGCGCAACGCAGCGCCAGCTCTACATCATCGACCGCATGCTGGAGAACGGCTTCATCACGCCGGAGCAGCACGATGCCGCGCGCACGCAGCAACTGAAGTACCGCGCCGCGCCCGAAGTGGTCGTTCACGCCGAGTACGTGGCCGAGGCGGCGCGGCAGATGATCTTCTCGCAGTACGGCGAAGAGGCGTACACCCGCGGGCTCAACGTCTACCTGACGATCCAGTCGGCCGAGCAGACCGTGGCGTACCGGTCGCTGCGCAAGGGAATCATGGATTACGAGCGCCGGCAGGTGTACCGCGGCCCCGAGGCCTACATCGACCTGCCGGCCAATGTGAAGGACCTCGACGCCCGCATCGCCGAAGCCCTGGTCGAGCACCCCGACAACGACGAGTTGCGCGCCGCCGTCGTGATCGAATCGAGCCCGCGCAAGGTCGTTGCCGTGCTGCAGAGCGGCGAAGCACTGACCGTCACCGGCGAAGGCCTGAAGCCGGCCACCTCGGGCCTGGCCGAGAAGGGCAACCCGAAGACGCAGATCCGCCCCGGCGCGGTGATCCGGCTCGTCAAGCTGCCGAAGGGCGACTGGTCGATCACCCAGCTGCCCGAGGTCGAAGGCGCGTTCGTGTCGCTCGATCCGCGCTCCGGTGCGGTGCGCACGATGGTCGGCGGCTTCGATCATGCGAAGAGCAAGTTCAACCACGTGACGCAGGCGTGGCGCCAGCCGGGGTCGAGCTTCAAGCCGTTCATCTACTCGGCCGCGCTCGAGAAGGGCTTCACGCCGGCCACAGTCGTCAACGACGCGCCGCTGTTCTTCGACGCCGGCACCACCGGCAGCCAGCCCTGGGAGCCGAAGAACTACGACGGCACCTTCGACGGGCCGATGTCGATCCGCCGCGGCCTCGCGAAGTCGAAGAACATGATCTCGATCCGCATCCTGCAGGCGATCGGCCCGGCCTATGCGCAGGACTGGATCACGCGCTTCGGCTTCGAACCCGACAAGCACCCGGCCTACCTGACGATGGCGCTCGGCGCCGGCTCGGTGACGCCGCTGCAGATGGCCTCGGCCTACGGCGTGTTCGCCAACGGTGGCTACCGGATCAATCCGTTCCTGATCAGCAAGATCACCGATTCGCGTGGCCATGTGCTGAACGAAGCCGTGCCGCAGGTGATGGACGAGACCACGCGCACGCTGCCGGCGCGCAATGCGTTCGTGATGGACAGCCTGCTGCAGGAGGTCGCGCGCTCGGGCACCGCGGCCAATGCACAGCGCGTGCTGAAGCGCCCCGACCTGTACGGCAAGACCGGCACCACCAACGACTCCAACGACGCCTGGTTCGCCGGCTTCCAGCGCAGCGTGGTCGGCGTGGTGTGGATCGGCTACGACAACCCGCGCAAGCTGGGCGACCGCGAAACCGGCGGCGGCCTGTCGCTGCCGGTGTGGATCGACTACATGCAGCAGACGCTGAAGGGCGTGCCGGTCGATGAACCGTCAGCGCCCGAGGGCGTGGTCAACATGGGCGGCGAGTGGTACTACGAGGAGTACACGCACGGCAGCGGCGTCAGCAGCCTCGGCCTCGAGGAGAAACTGCCGACGCCGCCCAGCGAAGAAGAGAAAAAAGGGATCCTCGATCTCTTCAAGCGGTGATGACGACCCCTCGGTCGACGGGTACGTCGACCGATCCCCCGAGGGGATGCGGGCCGGCCCTTCGACAGGCTCAGGACAGGCTTGGGGCGGCCCGGCGCTCGGCCCGCCGCGCGTCAAGCGGGCCGCGGGAACACGAGCGGTTGCCCGCCCTGCTCGCTGGCACAGGTGGACAGGTCGGCGAAGAACTCCCGTCCTTCGCGCGTGTCGAGCCAGCGCCCGTTCACATGCTTGTAGTGGTACCCACCCGAGCGGGCCGCGAGCCACAGCTCGTGCAGCGGCGGCTGGGTGTTGATCACCAGCTTGCTGCCGTTCGGAAAGCTCAGCTGCAGCAAGCCGCCGGTGCGTTCGGCATCGATGTCGATCAGGTCGTCCTGCAGCCAGGCGTCGACGCTGGCCTCGATGCTCGACAGGATGGCGCCGGTCAGCGCGTGGAACTGGGCATCGCTCAGGGGCGTGGGGACGATCTCGACAGTCATGGCCGGTAGAATTGTTCGCATGTTTCAGCAGCAGCGCAGTGTAGCGAGACGCCCGTCCACACTGGGCGCATTGGTGTCTTTGGCCGCGGCGCTCTCGCTGGCGGCCTGTGGCCAGAAGGGCCCGCTCAAACTTCCCGCTCCCGCGGCATCGGTCCCGGCCGCAGCTGCCTCCGCCCCGCCCTCCGCTTCCGCTCCCTCGCCATGACCCTGCCCGGCTCGCCCCACATCGCCTACCGTGGCGATGACCTCGCCATCGAAGACTGCGCGCTGAACGACCTGGCGGACCGTTTCGGCACGCCGCTGTACGTGTACTCGCGCAGCGCGATGCTGGCCGCGCTCGACAGCTACCAGCGCGCGCTCGCCGGCCGCGACCACCTGATCTGCTATGCGATGAAGGCCAATTCGAACCTGGCCGTTCTGCAGACCTTCGCGCAGGCCGGCTGCGGCTTCGACATCGTCTCCGGCGGCGAGCTGAAGCGCGTGCTGGCGGCCGGCGCGCCGGCATCGCGCATCGTGTTCTCGGGCGTCGGCAAGACCCGCGCCGAGATGCGCGAGGCGCTCGAAGCCGGCGTGATGTGCTTCAACGTCGAGAGCGAACCCGAGCTGGAACTGCTGTCGCAGGTGGCGGTCGCGAGCGGCCACACGGCCCGCATCAGCCTTCGCGTGAACCCCGATGTCGACGCCGGCACCCACCCCTACATCTCCACCGGACTGAAGGGCAACAAGTTCGGCATCGCGCACGAGCGCGCGGTGGCGACCTACCAGCGCGCCGCCGCGCTGCCCGGGCTCGAGGTCGTCGGCATCGACTGCCACATCGGCTCGCAGATCACCGAAGCCACGCCCTACCTCGATGCGCTCGACCGGCTGCTCGACCTGGTCGAGGCGGTCGAGGCGCAGGGCATCCGGCTGCAGCACATCGATGTCGGCGGCGGCCTGGGCATCACCTACACCGACGAGACCCCGCCCGAGGCCGGCGTGCTGGTCGCGCAACTGCTGGCGCGCATCGATTCCCGCGGCCACGGCCACCGCAAGGTGCTGTTCGAGCCGGGCCGCTCGCTGGTCGGCAATGCCGGCGTGCTGCTCGGCGAGGTGCTGTACCTGAAGCCGGGCGACGAGAAGAACTTCTGCATCGTCGATGCCGCGATGAACGACCTCGCCCGCCCGGCGATGTACGAGGCCTGGATGGCCATCGTGCCGTGCCGCACGCGGACCACGCCACCACTGACCTGGGACGTGGTCGGCCCGGTCTGCGAATCGGGCGACTGGCTCGGGCGCGATCGCCCGCTGGCCGTGCAGCCCGGCGACCGGGTCGCGGTGCTGTCCGCCGGTGCCTACGGCATGAGCATGGCCAGCAACTACAACACGCGGCCGCGCGCCGCCGAGGTGCTGGTGTCGGGCGCGCAGGCCTGGCTGATCCGCGACCGCGAGGATCCCGCCGCCTTGTTCGCGGGCGAGCACCTGCTGCCGGCCGTCTAGATTCTTCCCTCCGCCACGGCGTGGCAGGCGACTTGGATGCCGTTGATCGCCAACAGCGCCGGCCGCTCCGCCCGGCAGCGCTCGTTCGCGTACGGGCAGCGCGGGTGGAACGAGCAGCCGCTCGGCGGGCTCAGCGGGTTCGGCACCTCGCCCTGCACCGGCGTGCGCGCGCGCCCGCTCATCGCGATGTCCGGAATCGCATCCAGCAGCATCCGCGTGTACGGGTGGCGCGGTCGCGCGAAGATCTCGGCCTTCGGCGCCAGCTCGACCACCCGGCCGAGGTACATCACGCCGACCTGGTCGCTGACATGCCGCACGACCGCCAGGTTGTGCGAGATGAACAGGTAGGTGAGCCCGCGGCTGCGCTGCAGGTCCTTCATGATGTTGAGCACCTGCGCCTGCACCGACACGTCGAGCGCCGAGGTCGGCTCGTCGCAGACCAGGAACTCCGGCTCGGTGGCCAGCGCCCGCGCGATCGAGATGCGTTGCCGCTGCCCGCCGGAGAACTGGTGCGGGAATTTCTCCATGTCGGCACTCGCGAGACCCACCGACTGCAGCAGTTCGCCGACCTTGGCCTTCAGCTGCGCCCGGTCGGTGATCAGGCCGTGCTCGGTCAGCGGTTCGCCGACGATCTGGTGCACCTTCCAGCGCGGGTTCAGGCTCGCGAACGGATCCTGGAAGATCATCTGCATGCGCCGGCGCAACGCCGCGGCGTCCTGGCTGGCCAGCGTCAACGCGATGTTCTTGTGACCGAAATGCACCTCGCCGGCCGTCGGCGCCTGCAGGCCGACCAACAGCCGCGCCACGGTGCTCTTGCCGCAGCCCGATTCGCCGACGAGCGCGAGCGTGGTGCCGCGTTCGATCGAGAAGCTGATGCCGTCGACCGCGTGCACCCGCTGCCGGGGCTTGCGCTCGATCACGCGGTTCAGCCACGGGGCCGAGACGTCGAAGGTCTTCACCAGGTCGCGCACTTCCACCAGCACGTTCATCGCGCGGCTCCCGCGGCGGCCGCAGCGGCCGTGTCGTGCAACCAGCAGGCGGCGCGTGTCGCACCGGCCGCCAGCAGGTCCGGCCGCTGCTCGCGGCAGCGTTCGAACACCTTCGGGCAGCGCGGGTTGAAGGCGCAGCCGCGCGGGATCGCGTTCAGCCGCGGCATCGCGCCGTCGATCTGCAGCAGGCGCTCGCGGTCGAGGTCCATCGCGGGGATCGAGCCCATCAGCCCGGCGGTGTAGGGGTGCGCCGGTGCATGGATCACGTCGTTCACCGGACCGATCTCGGCGACCCTGCCGGCGTACATCACCGCGACGCGGTCGCAGGTTTCGGCGATCACGCCCATGTCGTGCGTGACCAGCATCACCGCCGCGCCGTGCTCCTTGCACAGCCGCTTCAGCAGCGAAATGATCTGCGCCTGGATCGACACGTCCAGCGCGGTCGTCGGCTCGTCGGCGACGATCAGCTGCGGGTTGCCGGCCAGCGCGAGCGCGATCACGACCCGCTGGCGCATGCCGCCGGAAAACTGGTGCGGGTACTGGTCGATGCGCGACTCGGCGGCCGGGATGCCGGTCTCCTTCAGCAGGTCGATCGCACGCCGGCGCGCTTCGGCCGCATCGAGCGGCAGGTGGGTCTGGATCGTCTCGACGAGCTGGCGGCCGACGGTGAACAACGGGTTCAGCGAGGTCAGCGGGTCCTGGAAGATCGCGCCGATGTGCTTGCCGCGCATGCGGCGCATCTGTTCGTACGGCAGGTTGTCGATGCGCTGGCCCTGAAAGCGGATCTCGCCGGCGGCGACGCGGCCGGGCGGATCGAGCAGGCCGATGATCGCCGCGCCCGTCAGCGACTTGCCGGCTCCCGATTCGCCGACCACGCCGAGGATCTCGCCGGGCGCGATGTCGAACGACACGTCGTCGAGCGCGACCAGCGTGCCGCGCCGCGTCGGGAACTCGACGCGCAGGTTCTTCACTTCGAGCAGGGCCGGCATGTCAGCGGAGCTTGGGGTTGAGGGCGTCGCGCAGCCAATCGCCGAGCAGGTTCACGCTGAGCGCGATCATCACCAGCATCGCGCCGGGGTAGAGCGTGATCCACCATTCGCCGGAGAACAGCAGGTCGTTGCCGACGCGGATCAGCGTGCCGAGCGACGGCGACGTCGGCGGCACGCCGACGCCGAGGAACGACAAGGTGGCTTCGATCAGGATCGCCGACGCGACCTGGATCGTCGCCAGCACCATCACCGGCCCGGTGACGTTGGGCAGCACGTGGCGGCGCATGATGCGCAGCGTCGGCACGCCGATCACGCGGGCGGCCTGCACGTACTCCTTGTTGCGCTCGACCAGCGTCGAGCCGCGCACCGTGCGCGCGTACTGCACCCAGCCGGTCAGCGAGATCGCGACGATCAGCACCGCGAACGCCAGGCCTTCGTGCGCATTCGGGAACACCGCCCGTCCGACGCCGTCGATCAGCAGGGCGACCAGGATCGACGGAAACGACAGCATCACGTCGCACAGCCGCATGATGAAGGCGTCGGTCTTGCCGCCGACGAAGCCGGCCAGCAGCCCGAGCGACACGCCGACCGCGAGCGACACCAGCACCGACGCGACACCCACCAGCAGCGAGATGCGCGAGCCGTAGATCAACGCCGACAGGATGTCGCGGCCCTGGTCGTCGGTGCCGAGCAGGTACTTCGAGCTGCCCTCGGGCAGCCACGCCGGAGGCAGCCGCGAATCGGCGAGCTCCAGCGTCGCGAGGTCCATCGGGTTGTGCGGCGCGACCAGTTCGGCGAACAGCGCGCAGAAGATGCAGGCGAAAGCGACGACCGCCGCCACCATCGCGGTCGGCGATCGGCGGAAGCTGTACCAGAGATCGCCGTCGAAGAATTGTCGCAAGGTCCGCCGCAGCCCGGCCGTCATTTCACCGTCACCCACTTGTAGGGCATGAAGTTGTCGGGCAACTGGACGATGTCGACGTTCTTCTTCATCGCCGACGCGAGCGCCTGCTGGTGCAGCGGGATGTGGCCGACGTCGTTGGCATGCAGCTCGAATGCCTCCTTGATCATCGCGTTGCGCTTCGCCTGGTCGGTCTCGCTCTGGATCTTCAGCGTCAGCTCGTCGACCTTCGGGTTGCTGTACGAACCGAGATTGAACTGACCCTGGCCCTTGTCGGTGGGCGTGGCCATCAGCGAGGTCAGTGCGTTGTGGGCGTCGTAGGTGCTGGGCGTCCAGCCGAGCAGGTAGAAACTGGTGTCGCGGCGCAGGATCTTCGGAAAGTAGGTGTTCTTGGTTTCGGTCTGCAGGTTGACCTTCACGCCGATGCGCGCGAGGTTGGCGGCCACCGCCTGGCAGATGTCGGCATCGTTGACATAACGGTCGTTCGGGCAGTTCAGCCCGACCTCGAAGCCCGCCGGGTAGCCGGCTTCGGCCAGCAGTTTCTTGGCCGCATCGACGTCGTAGGGCAGCCGCTTGTTCTGCTCCGGCGTGAAGCCGCGGATGCCCGGCCCCACCATCAGCGCCGACGGCAGCGACGCGCCGCGCATCACGCGGTTCTTGATCGTCTCGATGTCGATCGCCTGGTAGAACGCCTGCCGCACGCGCTTGTCCTTGAACGGATTCTTGCCTTTCACGCTCGAGAACTGCAGCTCGTCGCGCTTCTGGTCCATGCCGAGGAAGATCGTGCGCAGCTCGGGCCCCTGCGACACCTTCAGGTTCGGCGACGCCTTGATGCGCTCGATGTCCTGCAGCGGCACCGGCTCGATCACGTCGACCTCGCCCGACAGCAGCGCCGCGACGCGCGTGGGGGCGCTGCCGATCGGCGTGAAGATCACCTCGCCGACATTGCCGTCGATCTTGCCCCAGTACGTGCCGTTGCGAACCAGCACGGTGCGAGCCGACGGCTGGCGCTCCTTCAATCGGAACGGGCCGGTGCCGTTGGCCTTGAAGCTCGCGGTGTTCTCGATGCCCTTGCGGCGATCGACCGGGATCACCGCCTTGTTCTCCTCGCACCACTTCCTGCTCATCATGAAGACGTTGGTCAGCACGTCCGGCAGGATCGGGAACGGCGCGAGGGTCTCGATCTCGATCGTCAGCGGGCCGACCTTGCGCACTTCCTTGAACGGCGAGGTGTAGCTCTGCATGTCGGAGCCTTCGCCGGCCGCGCGCTTCAGCGAGAACACCACGTCGTCGGCGCTGAACGGCGTGCCGTCGTGGAACGTCACCCCCTTGCGCAACTCGAAGCGCCACACCGTCGGCGAAGTCTGCTTCCATTCGGTCGCGAGGATCGGCGCGAGGCCGAGTTTCCTGTCGCGACCGACCAGCGGCTCATAGACGTTGCCGGTGAAGGTGAGCTGCAGCGTCTCGTTCAGCGAATGCGGATCCATCGATTGCGCATCGCCCTGGTTGGCGATGCGCAAGGTCACGGCACCGGCCATGCCGCACGACAGGAACAGCACAGCCGCGAGCAGGGTGGGTTTCAACATCATCGTGGACTCCTTGGGGATGAACGAACGGCGGGCGGGTCGGCGGCTACAGCGGCATCGCGTGCTCGGCGAGCGTCGCGAGCAAGGCGCTGCCGAGCGGCAGGATCTCGTCATTGAAGTCGTAGCGGGTGCTGTGCAGGAAGCAGCCGCCCTCGCCGCCCTGGCCGATGCGCAGGTAGGCGCCGGGGCGCGCCTGCAGCATGAACGAGAAGTCCTCGGCGCCCATGCTCGGCACCAGTTCGCGCACCACCTTGTCCTCGCCGACCAGGCTGGCGGCGACATCGGCCGCAAAGGCTGCCTCGCGCGGCGTGTTGATGGTCGCCGGGTAGACGCGCTGGTAGTCGAGGCTCGCGGTCGCGCCGAAGCCGAGCGCGATCGATTCGGCCAGCCGGCCCAGGCGCTCTTCGATCATGTCCTGCACCTCGCGCTTGAAGGTGCGCACCGTGCCCATCAGCTTGGCCTGGCGCGGGATCACGCTGAATGCGCCGAGGTCGCCGGCCTGCATCGCGCACAGGCTGACGACCGCGCTGTCGAGCGGGTTGACGCTGCGCGACACCAGGCTTTGCGCCGCGGTGATGATGTGCGCGGCGACCAGCACCGGGTCGATCGCCATGTACGGGTGCGCGCCGTGGCCGCCGCGGCCGTTGACGGTGATCTCGACGCGGTCGGCCGCGGCCATCATCGCGCCCATGTTCAGGCCGATGCAACCCGGCTGCATGCTCGGCCAGTTGTGCATCGCGTAGACCGAATCGACCGGGAAGCGGTCGAACAGCCCGTCGTCGACCATCGCCTTCGCACCGGCGAAACCTTCCTCGCCCGGCTGGAAGATCAGCACGACGTCGCCGGCGAACTGGCGGGTCTGGGCCAGGTAGCGCGCCGCGCCGACCAGCATCGCGGTGTGGCCGTCGTGCCCGCAGCCATGCATCAGGCCCGGCGTCGCCGAGCGCCACGGGAAGTCGTTCTCCTCGCGCATCGGCAGCGCGTCCATGTCGGCGCGCAGGCCGATCGACTTCGCGACAGCCGCACCGTTCGAGCCGTTGGCGCCGGCCGCCCGGCTGCCGTGGATCACGCCGACCACGCCGGTCTTGCCGATGCCGGTGTGGATCTCGTCGACGCCGCAGACCCGCAGCGCCTCGACCACCTTGGAGGCGGTGCGCACTTCTTCGAAGCCGAGCTCTGGATGGGCGTGCAGGTCGCGGCGAAACGCCATCAACTCGGACTGCCAGCCGGCCAGCCGCTGGTAGGCGCCCGACGCCGCCAGGGGTGCGGATTCACGCATCATCAGTGCACTCCTGCCGTGCGCTCCACGCGCAGGCGCGGATCGACGGCAAAGTAGAGAAGATCGACGACCAGGTTGATCACGACGAAGATCAACGCGATCAGGCAGAGGTAGGCCGCCATCACCGGGATGTCGGCAAAGGTCACCGCCTGGATGAACAGCAGCCCCATGCCGGGCCACTGGAACACCTGCTCGGTGATGATGGCGAACGCGATCAGCGCGCCGAGCTGCAGCCCGGTGATCGTGATCACCGGCACCAGCGTGTTGCGCAGCGCATGCGAGAAATACACGACCCGGTTCGGCAAGCCGCGCGCGCGGGCGAACTTGATGTAGTCGGCCCGCAGCACCTCGAGCATCTCGGAGCGGACGAGCCGCATGATCAGCGTCAACTGGAAGGCCGCCAGCGTGACCGACGGCAGGATCAGGTGCTTCCAGCCGTCGACGGTGAAGAAGCCCGAGGTCCACGCCCCGAAGGCGACCACCTCGCCGCGCGAGAAGCTGGGCAGCCACTTCAGCGTGACGGCAAAGACATAGATCAGCAGGATGCCGATCAGGAACGTGGGCAGCGACACGCCGAGCAGAGACAGCGTCATCAGCGACTGCGACAGGAAACTGCCGCGTCGCAGTGCAGCATAGACGCCGAACGGAATGCCGATCGCCAGCGCGATCACTGCGGCAGTGAACGAGAGTTCGAGCGTCGCGGGCAGCCGCTCGACGATCAGCGACGACACCTTGCGGCCCTGGCGCAGGCTCAGCCCGAACTCGCCTTGCACCGCATTGCCGACGAAGCGTGCGAACTGGATCGGAAACGGCTTGTCGAGCCCCAGGTCGGCGCGCAGCTGTGCCCGCTGCGCGGGCGTCGCCTCCTGGCCGAGCAGGTTGGTGACCGGGTCGCCGACATACTGGAACAGCATGAAGGAGATGAAGGCCACCGACAGCATCACGACGATGGCTTGAAGGAACCGGCGAATGATGAAGGCGAGCATGCGTGCGTGAAGGGATCCCGCGTGACTTTACTTCCGAAGCAACTTCCGAACCGCCTCGGGCAAACGAGGGGCCCGGCGTCTGCACACGCATGAAAAAAGGGCCGCTCGATGGCGGCCCTGGCTTGCAAAACGCGTCGGAGATCAGAAGCGGTGGCGCAGCCCGATCGTGAAGCCATTGCGCTTCTGGGCGCCGTTGGCCGCACCGCCGGCGCCGTTCAGGCTGACGTTGCCGCTCAGCTTGGTGGTGTCGGCCTCGACGTAGGCATCCGTGCGCTTGGACAGTGCATAGTCGGCAGCGGCTGTCAGGAACTTCGCGGTGGCATCGGCGGACGCCAGCGGCCCGCTCTGCTTCGCATGGAAGTAATGGATGCCGAGGTTCAGCTCGGTCGTGGCCTGGAAGTTGGTGCCGACGCTCCAGATCTGGCGCTTGTCGGCCGCCAGGAAGGCCGCGCCGCCGAAGCCACCGTTGGCGGTGCCGGTCCAGAACGAGCCGAGAACCGCCCTGTCGGTGGCTGTCAGGCCCGGGTCGACCTTGTTCTCGCCCCAGCCGGCATTGAAGTACCACGGGCCTGTCTTGTACGACGCACCGAAGGTCGTGCCCTTCAATTTCTTGCCCGACGCGAATTCATACTCTTCGTAGCCGAGGCCTGCACCGATGCCGCTGTCCGAATAGCGCAGGTAGCCGCCGACAGTCTTCCCGCCGGTGGCCGAGCCCTCACCCGCCGACACCTGCAGCGCGGCGCGCACCGGACCGACTTCGATCAGGTACTTGACCATGTTGTCGGCGCGGGCGCCCAGCGCGAATCCGATCTCCGGCTTGTAGGCCTCGAAGTACGGCGAATAGGGATAGGACGCGTAGGTGCTGGTGACGACGTCGAACAGCACGTTGTATTGCCGTCCCAGGGACACGCGACCGAAGCCGGTCTGCAAGCCGACCCAGGACTGCTGCCAGAACTGTGTGGCGGCTTGCGTGCCGTTGTCGGGCAACAGCCGGTGCTCCAGGTTGACCAGCGCCTTGTTGCCGCCACCAAGGTCTTCGACGGTGTTGATGCCCAGGCGGCTTTGCGACATGCCGCCGCCTATTTCGCGCCACATGCCCTCGTCGCCTCCGGAGTTCTGCTCGTTCGACGTGTGACGCACCGCCACGTCGACGATGCCGTAGATCGTGACACTCGACTGCGCGAATGCCGAAGAACCCATCGCAGCGAGTGCCGCAGTCACCAAGATCGTCTTTTTCACAGTTGTCTCCTGTTGTCGGTAGCGAACGAATTCTTGTTGAATTAATTGTCACGGAAGCTGCACGGTCGTGCGCTTCCTTGTTGCTGCCCGTTCACTGGCGTAAACCTTGATTGCGACAAAGCGCTGATCGTTCTTGTTGTGTCAATTCGTGTCACTCAGGCGACACGCCCATGAAAAAGGCCGCCCGAAGGCGGCCTTTGAACGGTCTGCATCAGCGTGACACGGCAAGCCGTGCCGCTGCGATCAGAACGAGTGGCGGATACCGGCTTCGAAGCCTTGCGACTTCTGGCCAGCCACTGCTGCCGGGGGCGTTGCCACGGTGAAGGCGGCAGCGCCCTTGTTCTTGATCTGGGCGTACGTGCTGTACAGCGCGGTGCGCTTGGACAGGTCGTACTGGTAGCCGATCGCGAACTGGTTGGCGTCGTTGGCATCGATGTTGGTAGCGCCGATCGTGCCCTTGGCATCGACACGGACATAGCCAACGCGGAAGGTGCTCGGGCCGACCGGCACCGAGACGCCGACGTCGATCACGTTTTGCTTGGCATCCAGGAACTTGGCTTGAGAAACAAAGCCCAGGACCTTGACGACACCGAAGTCGTACGAAGCGCCGATGTTGCCCTTCTTGTACTTGTCTTCAGTTGCGTTGGCTTCCGTCGTGCCGTAGGAGCCCGACACGTCCAGCGGACCGGCAGCGTAGCCGATGCGGCCGGCGATGTGCTTCTTGCCGGTGGTGCCTTCACCAGCGGCCACCGACGCGCGGGCATACAAGCCGCCCAGAGCCGGGGTGTAGTAGCTCACCATGTTGTCGGCACGGGTGGCCGTGTCGACCAGCGTAGCGCCGACGGTGGTCGGGTTGTTGAAGTGACCGACGTCGCCGACGCCGTTCGTGCCCATCACGTCGTAGTCGGCAAAGCCCGTGTAGGTTGCGGTCAGTTCGCGACCAGCACGGATTTCACCGAAGTTGCCGAGCAGGCTGACGGTCGAACGACGATGCCAGAAGCGGTTCGTGCTGTTCGTCGAGTTGCCGCTGGTGGTGCCACCGGAGCCCGAATCAGCACCAAAGCTCGTTTCCAGCCAGAAGCCGGCCTTCAGGCCGCCACCCAGGTCCTCGACACCACGAAAGCCGAGGCGGCTGCTGTTGAGGCCGTCCGTGCTAAGCGACTTGACCTTCAGGTCGCCGTTCTTGGTGTAGCGGGCGTTGACGTCGACGATACCGAACAGCGTGACCGACGACTGCGCCGAAGCTGCACCGGCAAAAGCGCCCAGAGCTGCGAGAACGAGTAGAGATTTTTTCATTGCGACGATCTCCTAAGTTGAACAAGAGGTCCCGGTCACCAGAATCCCCGCCGGGGACAGACCGAGCCAACCTCCTCAGTGGAAGTTGCCGTATTGCACCAGAGCGCGGCATGTAAGCAAAGGCTCGTGGCGCTGCATTGGGGCCATTTGTTGTCTGAGCACAACGTGCACGGAATCGACACGAAAGCATGCTTGCTGTGCTGGCGCAGTTCGACGTTCGCGATCGTTCGGTATCCTGCACCCATGGCTTCCTTCCCAACTTCCGGCCGTTCGCTGTCGCGCGTCGACCAATGGCTGGGCGCGGCCGACAGCGCCCTCAGAACCCTGGCGGCATCGACACCCGGCGCCGCATCGAAACCCACGCCGGCGCGCACGCTGCCGACCCTGACGCAGGCCGAACAGCAGTTGTCTGGCGCCCTGATGCGCGTCAACCACGTCGGCGAGGTCTGCGCGCAGGCGCTCTACCAGGCGCAGGCGCTGACGGCGCGCGATCCGGCGCTGCGCACGCACTGCGAGGCCGCCGCGCGGGAAGAGGCGGACCACCTGTCGTGGACGCACCAGCGGCTGGTCGAACTGCAGGCGCACCGCAGCCTGTTGAACCCGCTGTGGTACGCGGGCGCCTTCGGCATCGGCTGGGTGGCCGGCCTGGCCGGTGACCGCATCAGCCTCGGCTTCATCGTCGAAACGGAACGCCAGGTCGAGGCGCACCTGGCGGGCCACAACGAGCAGTTGCCCGCCGCGGACGACGCATCGCGCGCCATCGTGCAGCAGATGAAGGACGACGAAGCTCGGCATGCCGACGACGCGCGCCATGCCGGCGGCGTCGCGTTGCCACGGCCGGTACGCACCGCGATGCGCCTGGCGGCACGCGTCATGACGGCCACCGCGCACCGCATCTGACGCGATCGGGCCGAACGCGGCTCAGGCCTCGACGATCTCGAAACTGGTCGTGATCTCGGCCGTCTCGGCCAGCATGATGGTGGCCGAGCAGTACTTGTCGTGCGACATCTGGATCGCGCGTTCGACGGCCTGCGCCGGCAAGCCCTTGCCGCTGACGGTGAAATGCAGGTGGATCTTCGTGAAGACCTTCGGGTCGACCGGCGCCCGTTCGGCCTGCACCTTCACCTGGCAACCGGTCACCTCGTGCCGGCCGCGCTTCAGGATCAGCACCACGTCGTAGGCGGTGCAGCCACCGGTGCCGGCGAGCACCGTCTCCATCGGCCGCGGCGCGAGGTTGCGGCCCCCACCATCCGGCGCGCCGTCCATCAGCAGCACATGGCCGCTGCCGGTCTCGGCGACCATGCCCATCCCGGTCGCGGGCATCCAGTTGATCGTGCATTCCATCGTTCGACTCCAGCCTTCGGCAAATCGCCCCAGCGGGCGCCCGGCATTGTGCATCCCGTCACGCCGACAGGCGCCGCGCGGCCACCGTTCCCCCTCACGGATATTGCAGCGCAGCATCACTGCGGCTACACTCGCGCAATCGATGTCTTCCGGGACATCACCGTTTGTCTCCTCCACCTCCTCCATTGGTGGATTCAGCCCAAGTCAGCAATGACTTGGGCTTTTTTCTTGGCCGCGCGCTCGACGTGCGGTTGGCGACCACTGACGTATCATCCGGCGCCCCCAGAACAACCCTCCGAGGAGTCTCCCGATGGCTGGCGCCGCTCGCCCGAAGAAATCGCCGCGCCCCGCGCCCGTCAAAGCCGCCGGCTCGCCGCTCGGCCTCTCCGACTACCTGCAGAAGATCCTGACCGCCAAGGTCTACGACGTGGCCGACGAGACGCCGCTCGAGACCGCGCGCAGCCTCTCGAAGCGCGTCGGCAACCAGGTGCTGCTCAAGCGCGAGGACAGCCAGCCGGTGTTCAGCTTCAAGCTGCGCGGCGCGTACAACAAGATGGCGCACCTGGAGCCCGCGGCGCTGAAGCGCGGCGTCATCTGCGCCTCGGCCGGCAACCATGCGCAGGGCGTGGCGCTCGGCGCCCACAAGCTCGGCTGCGCCGCGGTCGTCGTTATGCCGGTGACGACCCCACGCGTGAAGATCGACGCGGTGCGCGCGCTCGGCGGCGAGGTCGTGCTGTTCGGCGACAGCTACTCCGACGCCTACGTGCACGCGCTCGAACTCGAGAAGAGCCGCGGCCTGACCTTCGTGCATCCGTTCGACGACCCGGACGTGATCGCCGGCCAGGGCACCATCGCGATGGAGATCCTGCGCCAGCACCAGGGCCCGATCGACGCGGTGTTCGTCGCGATCGGCGGCGGCGGCCTGGTCTCCGGCATCGCCGCCTACATCAAGGCGGTGCGGCCCGAGATCAAGGTGATCGGCGTGCAGACCACCGACTCCGACGCGATGCTGCGCTCGGTCAAGGCCGGCAAGCGCGTGCAACTGAACGACGTGGGCCTGTTCTCCGACGGCACCGCGGTCAAGCTGGTCGGCGAAGAGACCTTCCGGCTGACGCGCGAACTGGTCGACGACTTCGTGCTGGTCGACACCGACGCAGTGTGCGCCGCGATCAAGGACGTGTTCCAGGACACCCGCAGCATCCTCGAGCCGGCCGGCGCCCTCGGCGTGGCCGCCATCAAGCAGTACGCCGAGACGCACAAGCTGAAGGGCTGCACGCTGGTCGCGATCACCTGCGGCGCCAACATGAATTTCGACCGGCTGCGCTTCGTCGCGGAGCGGGCCGAAGTCGGCGAAGAGCGCGAGGCGCTGTTCGCAGTGACGATCCCTGAAGAGCGCGGCAGCTTCCGTCGCCTGTGCGAGCTGATCGGCGCGCGCAGCGTCACCGAGTTCAACTACCGCATCTCGGACGCGAACCAGGCCCACGTGTTCGTCGGCCTGGCCACCAGCAACCGCGCCGAGTCGGCGAAGATCGCGCGCAGCTTCGGCAAGCAGGGTTTCGCCACCGTCGACCTGACCGACGACGAACTGGCCAAGCAACACGTGCGCCACATGGTCGGCGGGCGCAGCGAACTCGCGAACGACGAGCGGCTGTACCGCTTCGTGTTCCCCGAGCGCCCGGGCGCGCTGATGCGCTTCCTGTCGTCGATGCACCCGGACTGGAACATCAGCCTGTTCCACTACCGCAACCAGGGCGCCGACTACGGCCGCATCCTGGTCGGCATCCAGCTGCCGCGCGGCGACCGCAAGGCCTTCAAGGAATTCCTCGAGGGCCTCGCCTACCCGTGCGTCGACGAGACCGACAACCCGGTCTACCGCCTGTTCCTGCGCTGAGGCCCGCCGTGCTCGCAACGCCCATGCAGTCTAGGGGTGACACGGCATTGCCGCGGCGGCGAACGCTGCCCCACAATCCACGCTCGACAGTCGAAATCGAAGCGAACGAAGTGACGGCGACGCCGGGGCGAATTCCATGACGACCTCTGCGGCACGCCCCAACAACCTGCCCATGTCCGTCAACCGATCACTGATCTCTCCCACGGCCAATCCGCTTCTCGAGCAGGCACTGCGCGAGAAGCTCAAGCGCCGCAGCGAAGTGACCGGCAACCTGGGCGAGCTCGAACCGCTGGCGGTGCGCCTGGGCCTGATCCAGAACACGCTGAAGCCGCGCTTCAGTTCGCCGCAGATCGCGCTGTTCGCCTCCGACCACGGCCTGGCGGTCGACGGCATCAGCCCGGTCGGCCAGCCGTCGACGGCCCGGTTGGTGCAGAACCTGCTGGCCTCGCAGCTGCCGGTGTCGGTGTTCGCACGCATCCAGGGGCTGGAGCTGAGCGTCGTCGACTGCGGCGTCGCCGAGGCGGTGGCACCGCACCCGCGGCTGATGGCCCGCAAGATCGCCCACGGCACGCGCAACGCGCGGGTCAACGTCGCGATGACGCTCGACCAGGCGCATGCCGCGATCCGCGCCGGCATGGAGATCGCCGATGCCTTGCCCGGCAACGTGATCGCCTGTGCCGGCGTCGGCGTCGGCTCGCACGAGAGCGCGGCGCTGGTGCTGTCGGGGCTGTCCGGCGAGCCGATCCGCGACCTGGTGTTCGGTGGCCCCGGCACGCGGACCGACCACGAAGCCCGCTTGCTGATGGTGCTGCAGGGCGCGCAGGGGCGTCACCGCGACGTCACTGATCCGGTCGAGGTGCTGGCGGCGTATGGTGGTTTCGAGATCGCGATGATGGTCGGCGTGATGCTCGTCGCGTCGAGCAAGCGCCACCTGATCATGGCGGATGGCGTGCCGGCCTGCGCCGCGTTGATGGTGGCGTCGCGCATCGCGCCGACCGTCACCGACTACTGCGTCTTCTGCCGCAGCCACACCCACCCGGGCCTGACGCAGACGCTGGGACTGTTCCATGCGCTTGCATTGCTCGAACTCGGCATGGAGAGCACCGACGGCACCGGCGCGACGCTGGCGTGGCCGCTGGTGCGCAGTGCCGCCGCGCTGCTGACGGAAGTGGCCGAGGGCGAAGATCCGGGGCCCTCGCTGCCCGCGGAGTTCGGTCCGCCCAACACGTCGGGGCCGGGCCGCTTCGGCTGAACTTCAGCGGGAGGTCAGCGTGCCGTCTCGCCGGGCTTGGCGTACGGCGGGCGCGGACGCCCCATGCCGCCGCCCTTGGATTGCGATGTCGGCGGCGGCGGCACGCCGCCCTGCACCGCGGGCATCGGCGGTGCCGGCTGCATCTGGGGCGCGGGGGGCTGCATCGGCGCCGGATTCGATTGCATCGATGCGGTGTCCACCGGCGGCAGGCTGCCGGTGGCCGGAGGCGGCAGCGCCGGAATCTCCAGCACCAGCGCCGGGGTGCCCTGCATCGGGCCGATCGATGCAGTGCGCAGGCTCACGGTCTGCAGCACCCAGTTCTCGTCGACGCGGGCACCGGCGAGGAATGCCCGGGCCGGCTTGCCATCGACCGCGATCAGCGCGACACCCGGGGCCGAACCTTCGGGCCCGGTCTTCGCAGCCATCACGCCGATCAGCTTGAAGCGGTTCGCCGCCGGCGACACTTCGGCGACGGCCGCGACCGGCTCGGCGCCGAGCAGGCGTGTCAGGTCACCCCGCAAGCCGACGGAGGTTGCCACCGTCACCGCATTGGAGGGCGCAGGGATCGGCCGCACGAAGAGGCGCATCCCCCAGAACACGATGGATCCGGCCACCAGGGCCCAGATTACGAATGCCGACAATCTCGCAGTCATTCGACGATTATGATTGATCGTTCACCTCCGAACGGTAACGTGATTGTTGCTGACACCTCTGTTGCAGACACGCCTATGACCCGCCCCTCTCTTCAATCCCTTCGCCGCCAGCGCGGCTTCACGCTGATCGAACTGATGGTCGTGCTGGTGATCATCGGCGTGCTGGCAGCGTTGATCGTCCCGAACGTGCTCGACCGCGCCGCCGAAGCGCGCGTCACCGCCGCCCGCACCGACGTCAACAACCTGATGCAGGCGCTCAAGCTCTACAAGCTCGACAACCAGCGCTTCCCGTCCGGCGAGCAGGGCCTGCAGGCCCTGGTCGTCAAGCCGACCGCCGGCACCATTCCGCCGAACTGGAAGCCCTACCTCGACAAGCTGCCCAACGACCCGTGGGGCAAGCCGTACCAATACGCCAACCCGGGCGTGAAAGGCGAGATCGATGTCTACAGCCTCGGTGCCGATGGCCAGGTGGGCGGTGAAGGCAAAGACGCCGAAGTTGGCTCCTGGCAATGACCCGTGCTGCGGCCCGGGGCTCGCGCGCCGGGCGCATGCGGGCGGCTTCACGCTGATCGAACTGCTGGTGGTGGTGACCTTGATCGCCATCGCCTCGGCGGTCGCGAGCCTGTCGATCCGCAATCCAGCCAGCACCCGGCTCGACCATGAAGCAGCGCGGCTGGTCGCGCTGCTCGAATCGGCGCGCGCCGCGTCGCGCGCGTCGGGCATCGCGGTGACCTGGCTGCCGCGCGCGGCCGAACCGAACGCCGCCGAAGGCTTCCGCTTCGTCGGCCTGCCGACCACCAACGACCTGCCGACCAAGTGGCTGACGCCGGAAGTCACGGCCGACATCGCCGGCGCCAAGGCCATCGTGCTCGGGCCCGAACCGCTGATCGGCGCCCAGCGCATCGTGCTGCACCTCGACGACCAGAACGTCGCGCTCGGCACCGACGGGCTCGGCCCGTTCGTGGTGCTCGACAACGAGCAGGTCGCGCAACCATGACCCTCCACCGCGCGCAGCGCGACACCGCGGCCGGCTTCACGCTGATCGAGGTGCTGGTCGCGCTGGCCATCATCGCGGTCACGCTCGGCGCCGGCATCAAGGCCGCGGGCGCGCTGACCAACAACACGCAGCGCCTGGTCGAGGTCACCGCGGCCCAGTGGTGCGCCGAGAACCAGCTCACCGGGCTGAAGCTCAGCCACACCTTCCCGAGCGTCGGCGATTCCGAATTCAGCTGCGACCAATTCGGCGCCAGCTACAAGGGCAAGCAGGCCACGCGGCCGACGCCGAACCCGAACTTCCGGCGCGTCGACGCGCAGATCTTCAACGAGGACGACCAGCCAGTGCTGACGCTCTCGACCATCCTGCCGCGCTGATGGACGCCCGCCACCTGCCCCTCCCCCGCACCGGCGGTTTCACGCTGATCGAGGTGCTGGTCGCGATGACCATCATGGCGATCGTCGCGATGATGTCCTGGCAGGGCGTCGACGGCATCGTGCGCGCGCGCGCCGCGAGCCAGCAGCGGCTCGAGCAGGTGCTGCGCGTCAGCAGCGTGCTCGCCCAGTGGGAGCAGGACCTCGACAACGCGCAGGACAGCGGCGTGCTGCCGAGCGCGATGGCGTTCGACGGCGCGTCGATGCGCGTGTCGCGCCGCGTGCCCGGCGGCATGCAGATGGTGGTGTGGTCGCTGCGCGGCGGCACCTGGCTGCGCTGGGCCGGTCCGGTCGTCACGACGGCCAGCGAACTGCAGCAGAACTGGATGTCGAGCCAGCAGTTCCTCGGCAGCGAGGTCGGCCAGCTGCGCACGCTGACCGGCCTGTCCGACTGGCAGGTGTATTACTACCGCGGCAACGCCTGGACCAATGCGCAGTCCAGCGCCGACCCCACGCAGCCGAACAACGGGCAGCCGAATCCGCCGTCGGGCATCACCACCCCGCTGCCGCAGGGCGTGCGCCTGGTGCTGAGCTTCGGCGAAGGCAGCGGCTTCTCCGGCAATGTCACGCGCGACGTGACGATCGGCCCGCAATGACGCGCCACCGCACGGTCCCGGCCTTCGCGCAGCGCGGCGCCGCGCTGCTGATGGCGATGATCATCGTCACGCTGATCGCGACGCTGGCGGTGTCGATGGTCTGGCAGCAGTGGCGGGCGGTGCAGGTCGAGACGGCCGAACGCTCGCGCTCGCAGTCCGCGTGGATGCTGTCTGGCGCGCTCGACTGGTCGCGCATCATCCTGAAGGAAGACGCCAAGTCGGGTGGCTCCGACAACCTCGGCGAACCCTGGGCGGTGCCGCTCGAGGAAGCGCGGCTGTCCACCTTTCTCGCCGCCGACAAGGACAACACCGACGATGCGCCGGAGGCCTTCCTGTCCGGCGGCATCTCCGACCTGCAGGCACGCTTCAACCTGACCAACCTGGTCGACGGCGGCAAGCCCAGCACGCCCGACGTTGAAGCCTTCCGGCGCCTGTGCGAACGCGCCAACGTCGCGGTGACGGTGGCCGACAACCTCGCCAAGGGCCTGCTGCAGGCGACCCCACCCGTCCCCGGCGCCAGCGCGCCCACCGGCACCGCCAACGCGCCGCTGCTGCCGAAGCGCTTCGACCAGCTGGTCTGGCTGGGCGTCGATCCCGCCGCACTCGCCCGGCTGGAGCCCTACATCACCATCCTGCCCACCCGCACGCCGATCAACGCCAACACCGCCAGCAAGGAAGTGCTGGCCTCGGTGATGAACGTCGATGTGGGCACCGCCGAGCGCCTGGTCCAGGTGCGCCAGCGCAACCCGTTCAAGAGCCCGGCGGATGTCCAGGCGCAGCTGCCCGCCACCTTTCCGCAGCTCAACGGTGCCCAGATCAGCGTGAACACCAGCTACTTCGAGGTACGCGGCCGGTTGCGGCTGACCGACCAGGTGCTCGAACAGCGCTCGGTGGTCGAGCGCCGCGGCACCACCGTGACCCCGTTGTCGCGCGAACGCGTGAGCTCGATGGACAGCGGTAATTGACAAGCATGGGCAGCGCCGCCACGCTGCCGCAGGAACTACTACAACAAGACACCGTAAGTCGTTGATTTGTTAAGGTTTGCGCGCGCCGCATGCCTACAATGCCGCAGCCAACATCGCGCCCCCCATGAGCACACTCGTCATCCAGATCCCGCCCCGCCCCCGGTTGCGCGCCAGCGCCCAGGGCCCGGCCGGCGTGGACGGCACGGGCACCGAGTACGTCTACGCGATGTCGCCCGACGGCCTGTCGATGGCCACCCACGGCCGCTGCGCCGCGTCGCTGCTGCCGAAGGCGAACGTCGTGGTCGCCGTGCTGGCCGACACCGACGTCAGCTGGCACCGCATCACGCTGCCGAAGGCGCCCGCCGCGCGGCTGCGCGCCGCCCTCACCGGCGTGCTCGAAGAAGCCCTGCTCGACGACGCCGAGGGCGTGCACCTGGCCGTCGCACCCGAAGCCGTCGCCGGCCAGCCGACCTGGATCGCCGCGGTCGACCGCCTGTGGCTCACCGGCGAACTGGCCGCCCTCGAAAAAGCGCAGGTCTTCGTCGACCGCCTCGTGCCGGTGGCCTGGCCCGACGATCCACCGACCGGGCACTTCGCCGAAGGTGCCGCCGACCCGCAGGGCGCGCGTGGCGCCGAAGCCATCACGCTGAGCTGGTCGCACCACGACGGCGTCGCGCTCGTCAGCCTGCAGGGCACGCTCGCGCGGGCGCTGCTGCCGCAGCCGCTGCCCGACGGCGCCCGCTGGAGCGCCACGCCGGCCGCGGCGACTGCCGCCGAACGCTGGCTCGGCAACCCGATCACCGTGATGACGCCGGCCCAGCGCGCGCTGCAGGCCTCGCGCTCGCTGTGGAACCTGCGCCAGTTCTCGCTGGCCCGCAAGAACCGCGGCACGCGCGCGCTGCGCGACAGCTGGCGCAAGTTCCTGACGCCCACCTGGCGGCCGCTGCGCTACGGGCTGATCACCCTCGTCGTCGTGCAGCTGCTCGGCCTGAACCTGTGGGCCGCGCACCAGAGTTCGGCGATCTCGGCGCGCCGGCAGGCGATGGTCGCCGTGGTGCAGACCGCCTATCCGCAGGTGCGCGCAGTGCTCGACGCACCGGCCCAGATGCAGCGCGAGACCGACACGCTGCGCGCCGCGGCCGGCCGCCCTGGAGAAACCGATTTCGAGCCGATGCTGCAAGCCGCCGCCGCGGCGTGGCCGCCCGATCGCCCGCCGGTCGAGACGCTGAAGTACGAGCCCGGCAAGCTGACGCTCGCGGCCGCCGGCTGGAGCCCGCCGCAGATCGACCAGTTCCGCAACCAGTTGACCCCCGCCGGCTGGCAGGTCGAGTCGGTCGATGGCCGGCTCACCATCAGCCGCGCCCCCGCCACGACGCCAGGACGCCCGCTGTGAGCACCGCCCGCCCCTCCCGTTCCCCGGGTGCCTCGCGCCTGGCCCTGCCGGCCCCGCTGGCCGCTGCGCGCACCCAGTTCCTCACGATGTGGAGCGGCCTGGCCGCACGCGAGCGCATGGGCGCCGGTGCCGCCTTGATCTGCGTCGGCATCCTGATCGTCTGGATGATCGCGGTCGCGCCGGCACTGCGCGTGCTGCGCGAGGCGCCGGCCACGCTCGATGCGCTCGACGCCCAGCTGCAATCGATGCAGCGCCTGGCCGGCGAGGTGCGCGAGCTGCGCGGCGTGGCGCCGGTGTCGCCGCAGCAGGCGGCCGAGGCGCTCAAGTCCGCCACCGACCGGCTCGGCGACCGGGGCAAGATCTCGGTGCAGGGCGACCGCGCGACGCTGACGCTCACCGGCGTCTCCGGCGAGAAGCTGCGCTCCTGGCTCGGCGAAGCCCGCAGCGGCGCACGCGCGCGGCCGGTCGATGCGCAGCTGACGCGCGGCCCGCAGGGCTACGCCGGCACCATCCTCGTCAGCTTCGGAGGGGGCGCCTGATGGCCACCCGTCCGTTCCTGCGCCCGCTCGGGCGCAACGTGCCGAAGCGCGTCGGCAAGCGCCGCTTCGCCGCCAGCCTGAGCCCGTCGGCCTGGCAGGAATCCACCTTCGCCGAACTGGCCTGGGACCAGTCGCGCGGCGCCGCCACGCGCTGGGGCATCGCCGGCACCGTGCTCGGCCTGCTGTTCGGGCTGGTCGCCTTTGCGCCCGCCAGCTGGCTGGCCGGCGCGATCGAATCGGCCTCCGGCCAGCGCGTGCTGCTGGCCGATGCGCGCGGCACCGTCTGGTCGGGCAGCGCGGTGGTCGTGCTGACCGGCGGCCCGGGCAGCCGCGATGCCGCCGCGCTGCCGGGCCGGCTCGACTGGTCGCTCGGCCTGCGCGGCCTCGGCTTCGAGCTGGTCGCGCGCCAGGCCTGCTGCCTGAACGGCAGCGTCGCGCTGCAGATCAAGCCCGGCTTCGGCCGGCTGTCGATGACGCTGATGCCGCAGGCCGGCTGGACCGGCCAGTGGCCGGGCGCGCTGCTCGGCGGCCTGGGCACGCCATGGAACACCTTGCAGCTCGGCGGCGCGCTGCGCCTGGTGTCGCCGGGGTTGAAGATGGAATGGGTGCAAGGCCGCTGGCTGCTGGACGGCCGGGCCGATGTCGAGCTGATCGGTGCGGCGTCGCGCGTGTCGACGCTCGAGACGCTGGGCAGCTACCGCCTGTCGCTGACCGGCAATGCGGGCGGCGGCCCGTCGCAGCTGAGCCTGACGACGCTCGACGGCGCCCTTCAACTCTCGGGCAACGGCAGCGTGGGCGCCAATGGCGTGCGCTTTCGCGGCGAGGCCCGTGCAAACAGCGGCGACGAAGCCGCACTGAGCAACCTGCTGAACATCATCGGGCGGCGCAACGGCGCCGTGTCCGTCATTTCGATCGGATGAGCATGAAAAAGCGCCACTCCCCTCTGCTCCAGCCGCGACGTCCGCTCGTCGGCGCGCTGGTGGCCGCGCTGTTGACGACCAACCTCGGGGCGTTCCCGGTCGTGCTGGCACAGCAGCCCGCCACGCCGGCGCCGTCGCGCTTCAAGGGCGAACCGGTCACCCTCAACTTCGTCAATGCCGACATCGAAGGCGTGTCGCGCGCGATGGGCGCGATCCTGAAGCAGCAGTTCGTCGTCGACCCGCGCGTCAAGGGCACGATCACGCTGTTCAGCGAAGAACCGATGACGCCGCGCGAGGCCTACCTGAACTACCTGGCCGCGCTGCGCGGCCTGGGCTTCACGGTGGTCGAGGTCGGCGGGCTGTTCAAGGTCGTGCCCGAGGCCGATGCGAAGCTGCAATCGGGCACCGTGTCGGTCGGCTCGGTGTCGCGCCAGGGCGACCAGGTGCTGACGCAGATCTTCAAGCTGAGCCACGAGAACGCGAACAACCTGGTGCCGGTGCTGCGTCCGCTGATCAGCCCGAACAACACCATCAACGCGAACCCCGGCAACAACACGCTGGTGATCACCGACTACGCGGACAACCTGACGCGCATCGCGAAGATCATCGCCGCGATGGACACGCCGAGCTCCGGCGATGTCGAGATCATCCCGCTGAAGTACGCGGTGGCCACCGACCTCGCGACCGTCGTGCAGCGCCTGAGCGACGGCGGCACCGGCGTGCAGGGCGGCGTGCCCGGTGGCGGCGCGACCTCGTCGATCCTGGTCGATGCCCGCAGCAACGCGCTGATCGTGCGCGCGTCCACGCCGGCCCGCATGGCCAACATCAAGGCGGTGATCGAGAAGCTCGACAAGCCGATGGTCGGCGACAACCCGATGGGCAACATCTACGTCGTCTACCTGAAGAACGGCGATGCGGTGAAGCTCGCGACCGTGCTGCGCGCGGCGTTCAGCTCGACCGGCGGCGGTGGCGGAGGCGGTGGCGGCAGCTCGCCGACGGCCGCGTTGTCGCAGGCCGCCAATCCGAACCAGCAAGGGGGCGGCAGCCCGCAGGCGGTCGCGCCGCTCACGCCGTCGGCCGCGCCGTCGACCGGCGGCATGATCCAGGCCGACCCGGCCAGCAACTCGCTGATCATCACGGCGCCCGAGCCGGTCTACAAGCAGCTGCGCGCCGTCATCGACCAGCTCGATTCGCGCCGTGCGCAGGTCTACATCGAAAGCATGATCGTCGAGGTGACCGGCGACAACGCCGCGGAAGCCGGCTTCCAGTGGCAAGGGCTGATCGGCAAGAGCGGCGACTCCACCGGCATCGTCGGCGGCACCAACTTCACGCCGAAGAGCGGCAAGGGCAACCTGGTCCAGATCGACGCGACCGGCGTCGCCGCCGGCCTCGGCGAGGGCTTCAACATCGGCGTGATCCGCAAGTTCGCCGGCCAGTACGGCCTGGCGGCGATCGCCAACCTGCTGCAGAGCCAGACCAACAGCAACATCATCTCGACCCCGAACCTGATCACGCTCGACAACGAGGAAGCGAAGATCATCGTCGGCAGCAACGTGCCGTTCATCACCGGCCAGTTCACCAACACCGGTACCGCGACCACCAGCCCGTTCCAGACGGTGGAGCGCAAGGACGTCGGCATCACGCTGAAGATCAAGCCGCAGATCGGCGAGAACGGCGCGGTGCGCATGACGATCTTCCAGGAGTCGTCCAGCCTGTCCGACAAGGTGGCGCCCGGCACGACCAGCGCCGGCCCGTCGACCAACAAGCGCTCGATCGAATCGACCGTGGTCGTCGACGACGGCGAGATCATCGTGCTCGGCGGCCTGATCGAGGACAAGTACACCGAGACCAACAACAAGGTGCCGCTGCTCGGCGACATCCCGGTGCTGGGCGCGCTGTTCCGCAGCCAGAACCGCCAGAAGACGCGCACCAACCTGATGGTGTTCCTGCGCCCGATCGTGATGCGCGACGCCGCCACCTCGAACGCCGTCTCGCTGGACCGCTACGAGACGATCCGCGCGCAGCAGAAGGCCGAGCAGCCGCGCAACAGCTGGATCACGCCGATCAACGAATCGCCGGTGCTGCCGCCGCTGAACACGCTGCAGGATTCGCCGAAGGCGCTGAGCGCGCCGCCGCCGAAGCCGATCCGCAATCCGGCGCTGCCCGCGACGCCGGCATCGGGCGCTTCGGCCCCCGACGCGGCTGCCAGCGAGCCGGGGCAGTAACACCATGGGCGCACGCCACCCCCTGCCCTACGCCTACGCGAAGGCGCACACGCTGCTGTTGGAAGACGACGGCGAGCGCCTGGTGCTGTGGGCACCCGAGACGGTGTCGATGCCGGCGCTCAGCGAGGTGCTGCGGCTGTACTCGATCGACGCGCTGGAACGCGAGCCGTCCTCGACGCTGGTCAACCGCATCGCCGCCGCCTATGCCGGCGCCGAATCGAGCGCGGCCGTGGTCATCGGCGAGGTCGAGAGCAAGGTCGACCTGAGCCGCATGATGCAGGACCTGCCGGCGATCGAGGACTTGCTCGAGGCCTCGAACGACGCGCCGATCATCCGCATGCTGAACGCGCTGCTGACGCAGGCCGCGAAAGACGGCGCGAGCGACATCCACATCGAGCCCTACGAGCGTTCCAGCTCGGTGCGCTTCCGCGTGGACGGCACGCTGCGCGAGGTGGTGCAGCCGAACAAGGCGCTGCACGCCGCGCTGATCTCGCGGCTGAAGATCATGGCCGAGCTCGACATCGCCGAGAAGCGGCTGCCGCAGGACGGCCGCATCTCGCTGCGCATCGGTGGCCGCGCGGTCGACGTGCGGGTGTCGACGCTGCCGTCCTCGCACGGCGAGCGCGCGGTGCTGCGGCTGCTCGACAAGGGCGAATCCAAGTTCACGCTCGAAGGCCTGGGCATGGGCGGCGACACGCTCGAACGCTTCGACAGGCTGGTGCAGCAGCCGCACGGCATCGTGCTGGTGACCGGCCCGACCGGTTCCGGCAAGACCACCACGCTGTATGCCTCGCTCGGCCGCGTCGACACCAGCAGCACCAACGTGCTGACGGTCGAAGACCCGGTGGAATACGAACTCGGCGGCATCGGCCAGACGCAGGTCAACGCGAAGATCGACCTGACCTTCGCGAAGGCGCTGCGCGCGATCCTGCGGCAGGACCCGGACGTCATCATGATCGGCGAGATCCGCGACTTCGAGACCGCGCAGATCGCGGTGCAGGCGTCGCTGACGGGCCACCTGGTGCTGGCCACGCTGCACACCAACGACGCGCCGAGCGCGGTGACCCGGCTCACCGACATGGGCATCGAGCCCTTCCTGCTGAGCTCCAGCCTGCTGGGCGTGCTGGCGCAGCGCCTGGTGCGCAAGCTGTGCCCGCACTGCAAGAAGCAGGACGCGAAGGGCCGCTGGCACCCGGTGGGCTGCAGCGAATGCGGCAACTCCGGCTACAAGGGCCGCACCGGCGTCTACGAGCTGATGGTGGCCGACGACAAGGTGCGCGCGCTGATCCACAGCCGCGCGGCGGAATCGCAGGTGTTCGTCGCCGCCGAAGCCGGCGGCATGCGCTCGATGCGCGAAGACGGCGAGCGGCTGGTGCGTGAGGGCGTGACCTCGCTCGAAGAGGTCATGCGGGTCACCAAAGAGTAGCGACGATGCCCGCCTACAAGTTCGAGGCGATCGACGCCGCCGGCAAGACCAACAGCGGCCTGCTGGAGGCCGACAACGCGAAGGCCGCGCGCGCGCAACTGCGGGCGCAGGCGCTGGTGCCGCTGGAGGTGACGCAGGTCGCGTCGGCCGGCACGCAGGCGACCGGCCTGAAGATCGTGCGCCGGGTGTTCAGCTCGACCGGGCTCGCGGTGTGGACGCGCCAGCTGGCCGGGCTGGTCGGATCGGGCCTGCCGCTGGAGCGCGCGTTGACGGCGCTGAGCGATGAGGCCGAAGACCCGAAGCAGCGCGAGCTGATCGCCCACCTGCGCAGCGAGGTCAACGGCGGCTCGCCGTTCGCCCGTGCGCTGGGCAGTGCGCCGCGCGAGTTCGACGACGTGTACCGCGCGGTGGTCGGCGCCGGCGAGCAGAGCGGCGCGCTGGGCCGCGTGCTGGAGCGGCTGGCCGACGACCTGGAAGAGCGGCAGCAGCTCAAGTCGAAGATCATCGGCGCGACGCTGTACCCGGCGATCGTCTCGCTGATCGCGGTGGTGATCGTGGTCTTCCTGGTGACCTACGTGGTGCCGCAGGTGGCGTCGGTGTTCATCAGCTCGAAGCGGGCGCTGCCGGGGCTGACGGTCGCGATGCTCGCGATCAGCGCCTTCCTGCGCAGCTGGGGCTGGCTGCTGCTGATCGCGATCGCCGGCGGCATCACCACGCTGCGGCTGATGCTGCGCAACGCGCTGTTCCGCGAGCAGTTCGATGCGAGCTGGCTGACGCTGCCGCTGATCGGCAAGCTCTCGCGCGGCTACAACGCGGCCCGCTTCGCCGGCACGATGGCGATGCTCGCGAATGCCGGCGTGCCGATCCTGAAGGCGCTGCAGGCGGCGGCCGAGACGCTGTCGAACCACGCGATGCGGGCCGATGCGATGGATGCGCTGGTGCAGGTGCGCGAAGGTGCGCCGTTCGCGTCGGCACTGGCGGCGAAGAAGCGTTTCCCTGGAATCCTCGCGATGTTCGCGCGGCTCGGCGAGCAGACCGGGCAGTTGCCGCAGATGCTGGACCGGGCCGCCAAGCAGCTGGGCCAGGAAGTGCAGCGGCGCGCGATGGCGATGGCGACGATCCTGGAGCCGCTGCTGATCGTCGCGATGGGCGCCGCGGTGATGCTGATCGTGCTGGCGGTGCTGCTGCCGATCATCCAGCTCAATACCTGGGTGAAATAGGGCCCCCACGTCGCTGCGCTCCTGCCCCCCGAGGGGGCGCCACCCAAGGGGCCTGGCAAAGCCAGTTCCCCGGGTGTTGCTTGATCACGCTCTGGCATGCGTCGTGCATGGTGGCACCACCAGAACTGGGTGGTGTTCGGGGTTTTCATCGAGTGCTGACTTCCGGACACCTTTGCTTCAATGAACGCCAAGGTCTGCGTCTTCTGGAGGTCTTCGATGAGCGCATCCAAGCAGTTGGTCCCGGTGTCGTCATCCTCGCGAGGCGGCATCCCGATTGCCCGCATGCGCAGTCTCTACCGGGTCGACGACGTCGGCCGCAAACTCGACAAGCTGCCGCACAAGGAGCACGAAAGCCTGCGCTCCACCTACGAGCGCATGCTCGAGAAAGGGCCGGAGCGTTTCCAGGTGAAACCGTCCGGCCTGCCGGCGATGGACCACCTCTACGACGAGCTGCCCAATTTCAGCGAGGTGCTCGACGACGTGAAACGCCAGCTCGCGCTGTGCGAAGACAGCCGCGATGCGCTCGAGATCACCCCGCTGCTGCTGCTCGGCCCGCCCGGCGTCGGCAAGACGCACTTCGCGCGCGAACTCTCGCAGCTGCTCGGCACCGGCATGGGCTTCATGTCGATGAGCTCGATGACCGCCGGCTGGGTGCTGAGCGGCGCCTCCAGCCAGTGGAAGGGCGCGCGTCCCGGCAAGCTGTTCGAGACGCTGGTCGACGGCCAGTACGCGAACCCGGTGATGGTGGTCGACGAGATCGACAAGGCCGGCGGCGAGCACGCCTACGACCCGCTCGGCGCGCTGTACGGACTGCTGGAGCACGACACCGCCGGCAGCTTCGTCGACGAATTCGCCGAGGTGCCGATCGACGCCAGCCAGGTGATCTGGGTCGCGACGGCGAACGACGGCCGCGCAATCCCCGACCCGATCCTGAACCGCATGAACGTCTACGAGGTGCAGGCACCCGACCGCGACGCGGCCCGCCGCATCGCGGCGCGCCTGTACGACGGCATCCGCCGCGACCACGCCTGGGGCGAGCGCTTCGAGGCCGACCCACGGTCCGAGGTGCTCGACCGGATGGGCGAGATGGCGCCGCGCGAGATGCGCCGCGCGTGGATGACCGCGTTCGGCAACGCGAAGCTCGCGCACCGCGACCACGTCGTTTGCGACGACCTGCCCGAATCCGGCGGCAGGAAGTCGACGATCGGCTTCATGCAGTAGCGCGCAGCGGGCTCAGAACAGGTACGCCAGCCCGACGTAGCCCGTCGCGCCAGTCTTCTTCGCGACGATCGGGCTGTTCTTCGCGTCACCGCCCAGCGCCGACACGCCGGCCGACGCCCGCAGCTTCAGGTCGGGCTGCAGCGTGTACTCCGCCCCGATGCCGAGGTCGACCTTGTGCAGGCCGGCCTTCGGCGTGTAGACCGCGTAGCCGCTGGCGGCGGACTGTTCCGGCGTCACGCCGAAGTAGGCCTGCAGGTAGCGCTGGTCGGCCCAGCTGGCGCCGGCCGTGAAGTTCAGCGCGAACGCGTCGGTCACCGGCACCGGCCACGACAGGCCGAGGTCGACCTGTGCGCCGCGGTGGCCGCGATCGCCCAGCGACTTGCGGTAGGTCAGCCCGAGCGGCCCGTAGCCCGCCGTCACACCGGCTTCGGCGCTGGCACGCACCTCGCCCATGCCGCGCAACCGGTCGTCGCCGGCCGCGGGGCCGATGCCGGTCACGTCATGGTCCTTGCGGCCCGGGTCGCCGGTCAACAGCACGCCGGCGCGCCAGGCGTCCTGCTCCACGAAGGTCCAGCCGAGCCCGGTGTGGTCGAGGTCGACGTGGCCCCAGTCCGCAGTGCGGTAGCTGAGCGTCAGGTCCGGCGCGGCCAAGGTGCGGCGGTTCGGGCTGCCTTCGTAGCGCGGCATCGTCGCGACGCAGAGCGACACGCTGCCGCTCAGGCCGGTCGGCGGCGCCGGTGGCGTCTGGCTCTGGGCGCACGAGGGCAGCGTCGTCGCGGCGAGGGCAGCGGCCAGCAGGGCCGGGCGGAACAGGGGGCGAGCGATCAACGGGGTCGACATGCGAGGGGGCCCATGGGGCCGGCGATTGAGAGGGCCGCACTGTGCCTGCCGCCAGCTTAGGGAATGCCCAGGGTCGCCCCACTAGACTCGGCGCCGAGCCACCCCGAACCCGTCCCACCAGCGCACCATGCACCTCCTCCTCGTCGAAGACGACCTCGAACTGGGCACCGAACTGCAGCGCGCACTGGCCGGCCACGGGCTGACCAGCGAATGGGTGCGCAGCGTCGCCCATGCGCAAGCCCTGACGGCCGCCGCCGCGGCCGACGACGCCCTGCCCTTCGCCTGCGTGCTGCTCGACCTCGGCCTGCCCGACGGCGAAGGCCTGCACCTGCTGCAGCGCTGGCGCCGCGGTGGGCTGAAGCTGCCGGTCATCGTGCTGACGGCCCGCGATGCGCTCGATGCGCGGGTGTCCAGCCTCGACGCCGGTGCCGACGACTACGTGATCAAGCCCGCCGCGCCGCAGGAACTGGCCTCGCGCATCCGTGCCGTCACCCGGCGCAGCGGCGGGCACGCGTCGGCGGTGTGGACGGTCGGTGCGCTGCAGATCGACAGCCTGCGCCGCGAGGTGCGGCTGGACGGCGCGCTGACCGCGCTGTCGCCGAAGGAATTCCAGATCGTCGCCGAACTCGCGCGGCATGCCGGCGAGGTGGTGTCCAAGCACCGGCTGGCCCGCGCCGTGATGCCGCTGAACGAGCCGATGGAGTTCGGCGCGCTCGAATGGCACATCCACAACCTGCGCCGCAAGCTTGGCGACGGCTGCATCCGCACCGTGCGCGGCGTCGGCTACAGCCTGGTGGAGTGACGACCATGCTGCGACGACTGCTGGAGCGCTCCGTCACACGGCGACTGATGGTGGCGCTGCTGCTGGCCTATGTGCTGACCTGGGGCGTGATGGTCGTGATCTCGAACCTCAGCCTCTCGGCGGTCGGCTCGGGCGAGTTCGACATGGAAATGGAGGGCGTGGGCGGCGTGGTGACGCAGGCGCTGGAGGACCGGACCCGGCCGGCGGAGGCCGTGCTGCGCGGCCTCTCGCTGAAGATCGTGGCCGACGGCGCGCGCGTGGGGGCGCAGGGTGGCTTCGAGGCCTTCCACGTCCACGATGCGACCGGGCGCCTGCTGCTCGCGGGCGGCATCCCGCTGCCCGCACTGGCCGACGATGGGCGCGAGGGCTTCTTCCAGGTCGGCGAGAGACCGACGCTGCTGCACGTGTACCGACGCTGGGCGGCGGACGGCACGCGGCGCATCGACGTCATCCAGTCGGCGGCGGCACGCACCGAGATGTTGCGGTTCGGCCTGTCGACCCCGGCGACGCTGGCGCAATTGCTGGTCGGGTTCCCTCTGCTGCTGCTGCCGATGTGGCTGGCAGTGCGCACCGGATTGCGTCCGCTGCTGCGCCTGTCGCAGGACCTGGCAGCTCGTCCGCCGGGCGACCTGCGCCCGCTCGGCGAAAACCAGCCCTACCGTGAGCTGCGACCGGTGGTGCGCGAGCTCAACGAGACGCTGGCCCGCCTGCAGGCGCTGCTGCAGCGCGAGCGCGCCTTCCTGGCCGACGCGGCGCACGAACTGCGCACACCGCTGGCGGTGATTGCGGCGCAGTGCGACACGCTGAAGCGCAGCCGCGATGCCGACGAGCGCGAAGCCGCGGCGCAGCGCCTGGAGCGCGGCGTCGCGCGCTCGATGCGGTTGGTGAACCAGCTGCTGGCGCTGGCACGGCTGGAGGCCGGCGTCGAGCAGCGGCTGGAGCGCGTCGACCTGGCCGACCTGGCGCGCGATTGCCTCGCGCTGCATGCCGACGAGGCGCAGGCGCGCGGCATCGAGCTGGGCTATGCCGGCCCCGACAGCCTGCCGATTCAAAGCCCCGGCCATGCGGTCGAGACGGTGCTGCACAACCTGGTCGGCAACGCGATCCGCTACGGCCGGCCGAACGGCCGGGTCGAAGTGAGTCTCGCGCAACACGGCGATGGCGACTGCGTGCTCGACGTCAGCGACGACGGCCCCGGCATCGCACCGGACGAACGCGCCCATGCGTTCGAGCGTTTCCGGCGCGGCACGGCGGCATCGGCCGCGAGCGCCTCGGGCTCCGGCCTCGGCCTCGCGATCGTGGAGGCCGCGGCGCGGCAGCTGGGCGCGCGCATCGTACTGGCGGAGGGGCTGCAAGCGGTTGCTGGCCACCCGGGCCTGTCGGTGACGCTGCACTGGCGCAGCGGCTGACGGCGCGCGGCAACCAACGAAACAGGACAGGGCCGGCGTCGAAACGGCCTCGAATCAATCGGTCGCCATCCTTGCGGGACATTGCAAGGAATCGACCCATGACCCCGCACGACATCCACCTGATCCGCCACAGCTTCAACCTGGTGCAGCCGCACGCGGCCGATACCGCGCAGCAGTTCTACGAGAACCTGTTCGCCGCCGACCCCGGCCTGCGCGAACTCTTTCGCACCGACATCCGCCACCAGGGCGAGCGCCTGATGACGATGCTCGCCGCGGCGATCCGCGTGCTCGACGACCCGTACACGCTGCACGCCGCGCTGCGGCTGCTCGGCCGCCGCCATGCAGGCTACGGCGTGCACACCGAGCACTACGCGACCGTCGGCGGCGCCTTGATCAAGACGCTGCGCGACGGCCTGGGCGATGCGTTCACCGCCGAGGTGCACGACGCCTGGGTGGCGATGTACGGGGTGGTGTCGCGCACGATGATCGAGGCGGCGCGCGAAGGCGCCGTGGCCTGAGCCTCTTCAGTCGCCCCCGAGCGGTGGCCGCGCGCGGAGGAAGGCGATGAGCTTGTCGACCCGCTCCGGCACGAGGTGCCGCTCCCGCCGCAGGAAGCTGATGGGCGCGGCAGGCGCTCTCCAATCGCCCAACAGCTCCACCAGATGCCCCGCTTCGAGCGCGCCGGCGACAAGCCACAGCGGCGCTGCGATCAGCCCGGCCCCCTGGATGCCGGCCAGCGCGGCGGAGGCACCGTCGTCGAAGATCATCGCGGCCTCGGGCACCATCCGGATTTCCTCGCCGTCGCCCCCTGGCCGGCAGAACGTCCATGCTCGAACCTGTCCGTTGTGGGGGTTCCTGAACCCGATCACCCGATGCTGGGCGATGTCCTCGGGGTGCAATGGAAGAGGCTTTCCGCGGAGGTACTGCGGTGCAGCGCAGACCACCCAGGGGAACTTGAACCAGAGGGATTGGAGATGCCCCGGCAGGTCGGACAGCGACCCGCTTCGAATGGCCAGGTCGACGCCGTCCCTCGCGAGGTCGACGAGTTCGTTCGTGGCGCGAAGATCGATCCGGACGGTCGGATGCTCCCGGCCGAACTCCGCGAGCAACGGCGTCAGGACCTCGCGTGCAAAGCCCACCGCCGCCGTGATCCGGATCCAGCCCGAGCTGCCGTCCTGATGGCGCGCCCCCGCGGATTTGCTGAAGACGCTGGCCGCACGCACTGCCTCGCGCGCCGCACTCACCAGCCGCTCGCCGTCCTGGCTCAATGACAGTGCATGCGTGGACCGATGAAAGAGCTTCACGCCGCTGGTCTGCTCCAGCCTCGTGACGGCCTTGGACATGCTCGCCGGGGACATGCCCAGTTGACGGGCCGCTTCCGTCAGCGAGCCGAAATCGACGACCGCGACGAAGCATCGAAGCTGCGAGAGGGAGAGTTCGCTGTCGAGCATGCGGTTCAGGCGATCGCATGTCCCGAAAGGCAACTTTGCCTTGCCCGTCGTGCGGGTTCTCGTGCCCCCCGGCGCCGGGCAGACTTTGCGCATGCCTTGTCCATGGAGATCCACATGTCAGTCCTGATGCAACGACGAAAAGTAACGGCCATCTCTTTGCTTCTGCTTGCCGGTGCGGGTTCGCCGGCGGTTTCGCTCGCCGCGCAATCCATTCCCGCGGGTCCGCCGGCGAAGTCGGATCCGCGCGCGAAGACCTACGAAACCTATCTTTCGGCGTGGGGACCGGTCGACGACGGCAGGCGACTCGCACTCCTGCGGGACAGTCTGTCGGAAGACGTCGTCTTCACCAACCCGATTCAAACACGCCGCGGCATCGCAGAGGTGATCGCACATCTCGAAGCGTTCCAGAAGCGCAGCCCGGGCGGGCTGTTCCGGATGAACGAGATGCTGGGCTGGGAGAACCACGGCCTCGCGACCTGGCAATTCGTCGATGCCAAGGGCGAGGCGGGCTTCTGGGGATACGACGTCGTCGAATTCGACCCGGGTGGCCGCATGCGCACGATCCTTCTCTTCGGACACTCGGAGAAGACGATCCTGAAGTAGCCGGGCGCCAACGCGGCTATGCCACCAGCGCCGCCACCCGCGCCAGCAGATCCGCCTTCGAGAACGGCTTGTCCAGCCCGGTGCAGCACGCCTCCTTCAGGAACTCGCGTGCATCGGGCGACAAGGTGTCGCCGGTCACGAACAGCATGTGCCGCGCAAGCCGCGGGCGGCGCCGGCTCACCTCGCGCCACAGCGCCGCGCCGTCGATGTCGGGCATGCGCAGGTCGGAGACGATCGCGTCGAAGCGCGCCGTCTCCAGCATCGCAAGCGCGACCGCGCCCGATTCGGCGGTCGCCACGTCGTAGCCGGCGCCCTCCAGCATCTCGCGCATCAAGCCCAGCAGCTCGGCCTCGTCGTCGACCACCAGCAGCCGCGCCTGCGCCGGCGCCTCGGCCGGTTCGGCGCGCGGTGCCGCCATCGCCTCGTCGGCGACACCGCTGACCGGCACGCTGAGCCGGAAGCTCGCGCCGCCGTCGGCGCCGGCCGCTTCGAGGATCAGGTCGCCGCCGTGCTCGCGCGCCAGCGAGCGCGACACCGCGAGGCCGAGCCCGGTGCCCATGCCCTCGGCCTTGGTCGTGAAGAACGGCTCGAAGATGCGGGCCGCGAGGTCCGGCGACACGCCCGGCCCGCTGTCGGCAACGCGCAGCCACACGCGCTGCGCGCGGTTGTCGCGCCGCGCCTCGACGCCCGTCTGCACCTTCACGCGCCGGCGCGTGCCTTGCCCGGCCAGCGCCTGCTGCGCATTGATCAGCAGGTTCAGCACCACCTGGCCGATCTGGTCGCCATCGGCATTGATCGACGGCAACGCCGCCTCCAGCTCGGTCTCCAGCTCGATGCCATGCGTGCGGTAGCCGTAGTGCAGCATCTCGACCGCGGCCCGCACCAGGTCGTTGATGTCGACGGTGCCGCGCTGCGGCGGCTTGCTGCGCGCCATGTCGAGGAAGGTGCGCACGATGCGCCCGCAGCGCTCGGCCGCCTCGCGGATGCGCAGCACGTCGGCCTTCAGCGCGTCGTCCTCGCACTTCTCCTCGAGCAGGCTGGCCCGGCCCATCACGATCGCCAGCGGGTTGTTCAGCTCGTGCGCCACGCCGGCCAGCAGGCTGCCCATCGCGGTCAGCTTCTCGCTCTGGCGCAGCGCCTCGCGCTGGCGTTCGATCTGCTCGGCCGCGCCGTGCCGCTCGGTCACGTCGACCATCGACGCGGTGTAGAACGCCGTGCCGCCGACATCGCTGCGCCACAGCACCATCTCGATCGGGAACTCGCGGCCGTCGGCGCGCAGCGCGAACAGCTCCATGCGCCGGCCCAGCACGCGCGGCGCGCCGCCGCCGGCCAGCCGCGCCATGCCGGCGTCGTGCGCCGTACGGTAGCGCTCGGGCATCACGACCTCGCCGACGCGCCGGCCCAGCACCTCGGCGCGGCTGCGGCCGAACATCGCCTCGGCCGACGGGTTGAATTCGACGATGCAGCCCTGCCCGTCGGTCGAGATCAGCGCCGCCAGCGCATGGTCGACGATGGCCGACTTCAGCGCCTCGCTGGCGCGCAGCTGCTCGACCTGGCGGGCCAGCGCCTCTTCGTGCAGCTTCAGTTCGGTGTGGTCGCGCCCGAACACGACGATGGCCTGCACCGGCTCGCCGGCCGGCCCGTACGGCACCATCGTTTCCTGGATGAAGCGCCGCCCGCGCACCGGGTACTCGACCCAGCCCTGCCAGCGCAGCGATTCACCGCCGAACAGCCGCTCGGCCCACGGCAGGTAGCCTTCGTACGACGCGCGGCCGATCACGTCGGCCAGGTGCCGGCCGGCGATCTGCTTCGGCGTCAGCCCGAAGAAGCCGGCCGCCTCGACGTTGGCATAGCGGTAGCGGTGCTCACGGTCGATCACCGCGACGCGCGCGGTGATGTGGTCGAGCAGCGCGCTCATCAGCGCCGGGTCCAGCGCCGCACCGTCCGCCTCGCCGGGGCGCTCGCCCCATCGCAGGTGGCCGGTCCAGCTGAACTCGCGCTGCAGTCCCGTCATGCATCCGCAACGTGGGGCACGAACACGTAGCCCACGTTGCGAACGGTCTTCAGCACTTCCGGCTTGTCGGGGTTGGATTCGATCTTGCGGCGCAGCCGCATCACGCGCAGGTCGATCGAGCGGTCGAACACGTCCCAGCCGCGGTGGTGCGCCTGCTCCATGATCTGGTCGCGGTTCAGCGGCCGGTTCGGGTTGCGCGCGAACAGCGACAGCAGGTCGAACTCGGCGGCACTGATCTCGACCTCGTGGCCGTCGAGCGCGAACAGCCGGCGCTGGTCGAGGTCGAGCTCGCAGGTGCCGAAGCGCACCCGCTTGCTCTGCGTCGGCTGCGACGCGGCGGCCGCGACCTGCGGCGCCAGCCGGGCCAGCGCCACGCGGCGCAGCACCGCGCGGATGCGGGCCAGCAGCTCGCGCATCTCGAACGGCTTGGACACGTAGTCGTCGGCGCCGAGCTCCAGGCCGACGATGCGGTCGACCGATTCGCCGGCGGTCGTCAGCATCACCAGCCCCAGGTGCGGGTGGCGCTCGCGCATCCAGCGGGCGAGCGACAGGCCGTTCTCGCCGGGCATGTTGACGTCGAGGATCGCCAGGTCGGGCAGCGCTTCGGCGAGCATCTCGCGCGCCTGCGCGGCGTCCTGCGCGGTGCGCACGACCAGGCCGTGGCGGCCGAAGTATTCGCTCAGCAGCGAGCGGATCTCCGGTTCGTCGTCGACGACCAGCACGACAGGGATGGCCGCTTGCGCGCCGGACGCCATGGGGAAGATGCCTCGTTGCGGGTTGTCGCGGGGGGTTTGCGGCGGATCATATCGATCCGGCGGCGCAATGCCGGCGCGGTTGGCGCCGCTCAGCACCGCGGTGATCCATTCGGTGGCGGTCGGCGTGTTCATCATGGGCCGCTCACAGGCTCAGGTGCAGGTGGGCGATGTCCTCGCCGAAGGCCTCGCTGCGGAACACCTGCGGCTTGGTGTCGGCGAATTCCAGCCGGTGCGTCTGCGCGAAACGGGCGCGCTGCACCGCGATCCGCGACGGACGACGCACCGGTGTGGCGGCCCGGCGGGAGAACAGGCGTTGCAGCGTGGTGGTGACGAGGGTCGCGGTCATGATGGGAGCTCCGGGCGGTTTTGCGTGTTGGTATGCCGCCAGTGTCGAAGCGGTGGGTATCAACCCCGTTTCCGCAACGCCCGCCATTGTTTCGTTTGTTTCACCACGGGCCGCCCGTATCATCCGGCGATGCCCGCCACCCTCGCCGGCCAGCTCGTCGTGGCCATTTCCTCGCGCGCCCTGTTCGACTTCGAAGAAGAGAACCAGCTCTTCGAAGCCAAGGACGACCGCGCCTACATGCAGCTGCAGTTGCAGCGTGTCGCCGAACCGGCCAAGCCGGGCGTCGCGTTCTCGCTGGTCAACAAGCTGCTGGCGTTCAACGCGGCGTCACCGCAGGCCTCGGTCGAGGTGGTGATCCTGTCGCGCAACGACCCGGTGTCCGGCATGCGGGTGTTCCGCTCGGCCCAGCACTACGGGCTGCCGATCCAGCGCGGCGTGTTCACCCGCGGCGAATCGCCGTGGCGCTACCTGCGCCCGCTGAACGCCCACCTGTTCCTGTCGACCAACGAGGCCGACGTGCGCTCGGCGCTCGACGCCGGCGTGCCGGCCGCGCGCGTCTACCCGCATTCGGCGCGCGCGTCCGACGCGCACCCGCATGAAGTGCGCATCGCGTTCGACGGCGACGCGGTGCTGTTCTCCGACGAGGCCGAGCAGGTGTTCCAGAGCGGCGGGCTCGACGCCTTCCAGGCCCACGAGCGCGACAAGGCGCTGAAGCCGCTGCCGGCCGGGCCGTTCAAGCCGCTGCTCGACGCGCTGCAGCTGCTGCAGCGCCAGGCCTCGCCGGCAATGCGGGTGCGCACCGCGCTGGTCACCGCGCGCAGCGCGCCGGCCCACGAGCGCGCGATCCGCACGTTGATGGACTGGCACATCGAGGTCGACGAGGCGATGTTCCTCGGCGGGCTGCCGAAAGGCGAGTTCCTGCGCGAGTTCGAGCCCGACTTCTTCTTCGACGACCAGACCGGCCACATCGAGAACGCCTCGGCCCACGTGCCGTCGGGCCATGTCGCGGCCGGCGTGTCGAACCTGATCGCGCAGGTGGAGGCGGTGGTCGCCCCGAAGGTTCAGGCCGGGCGCTGACGCCGCCAGCCGAGCCCGGCCGAGGTGCCGGCGCGCGGCCGGTACTCGCAGCCGATGTGGCCGTCCCAGCCGAGTTCGTCGACCACGTCGAACAGGTGGGCGCAGTTCAGCTCGCCGACGTCGGGCTCGTGCCGCAGCGGCACGCCGGCGACCTGCAGGTGCCCGACGCGGCCGCTCGGCAGGTAATGCCGCAGCTTCATCTCGACATCGCCCTCGACGATCTGGCAGTGGTAGAGATCCATCTGCACCTTGAGGTTGGGCCGCCCGAGCTCGACGACGACCGCATGCGCCTCCGACTGCCGGTTCAGGAAGTAGCCCGGGATGTCGCGGGTGTTGATCGGCTCGATCGTCAGCTCGATGCCGGCCGGCGCCGCATGGCCGGCGGCCCAGTCGAGGTTCGCGAGGTAGCACTCGCGCAGCCAGCCGCGGTCGACCTCGGGCGCGGCGATACCCGCCATCACGTGCAGGCGCGGGCAGCCGATCTCGGCGGCCAGCGCGAGCGCGCGCTCAATGCCTTCGCGGAAAGCCGCCTCGCGGCCGGGCAGGCACGCGAGGCCACGCTCGCCTTGCGCGGCATCCCCCGGCGGCGCGTTGAACAGCACCTGCCGCAGCCCGTGGTCCTGCAGCCGCGCCTTCAGCGCCGCAGCCGGCACGTCGTACGGGAACAGGCACTCGACCGCGTCGAAACCGTCGCGCGCCGCGGCGCCGAAGCGGTCGAGGAACTCGTGCTCGGTGTACATCAGGCTCAGGTTGGCGGCGAACTTGGGCATCGCGACACTCCCTTCAGCGACGAGAGGCGCCGTCCTGCGCCTCCATGAACGCGCGCCGGAAGGCCAGCGGCTCCGAGATCCCCTTCAGCGGCGCCTGCGGCGAACCGGCGCCGGAGATCAGCAACGAGCCGAAGTCGAGCAGGCGGCCCATCACCGTCTGGTCGACCTGGATCGATTCCACCTTGTTGATGTTGATCTCGATCGTCTGCCGCGAGATGAAGCCCTGCTTCACGATGACCCGCTTGTTCGTCACCGCGAGCTCGGTGGTCTTGTACATCACGTAGGCGTAGCCCCATGCGATCAGCCCGATGCCGAAGGCTGGCAGCAGCACCAGCCCGACCAGCAGCGGCACCCACAGCGACCAGAGGCTCACGTGGGCGTCGTGCAGCACGCGTTCGTCCTGGGTCAGTGCGCCTTCGATGTAGCTCGACATGGTGGTCCTTGTGTTCCGCGAGAGGGAGGCGCGTGACGATAGCAGCTGCCGGTTGCTACAGTCGGCGCCCCTGCCTGCCGTTCCGCGATGCCGTCCACCATCCGCACCGTCCTGCCGCTGTCCATCGTCACCGCCACCAGCATGCTGGCGATGGACCTGTTCCTGCCGGCCGTGCCGACGCTGCAGGCCTCGCTCGGCATCGACGTCACGCTGGCGCAAGCGACGATCGCGGTGTTCCTGGCCGGGCTGGCCGCGTCGCAGCTGATCTGGGGCGAGGCGATGACGCGGCTCGGTCCGCGCCGCTGCGTGCTGATCGGCGTCTCGCTGCTGGTGCTCAGCGCCTTCGGCTGCGCGCTCGCACCCGACATCGGCTGGCTGCTCGCGATGCGCGCGTTGCAGGGCGCGGCGGCCGGCGCGTCGACGGTGGTCGCGCCGAGCGTCGTGCGGGCGACGCTGTCCGACGAGCATGCGGTGAAAGGCATCGCGTCGATCGCGATGATCGAATCGGCGGTGCCGGCCGCCGGGCCGGTGCTCGGCAGCGCGCTGCTGCTGGCGATGGACTGGCGCGCGACCTTCTGGATCCTCGGCGGCGTCACGCTGCTCGCGCTGCCCTTCGTCGTGCGGGTCACGCCGCGCGAGCTGCCGGGGCTGGACCGCACCGCCGCCGCGGGCTACCTCGCGATCATCGGCAATCGCAAGTACCTGCGCCTCGCGCTGTGCCATGCGCTGTGCTTCGGCGCGCTGCTGAGCTTCGTCGCGAGCGCGCCGCAGCTGATGGTGCACGCCTTCGGATTGGGTGCCGGCAGCTTCGCCGCGCTGCAGCTGATGAGCGTGCTGTGCTTCATGGCCGTGGCCAGCCAGTCCGGGCGCATCAGCCGGCGCTTCGGCCCGGCGCGCGCGGTGCAGTTCGGCTGCGCGGCACACGTGGCGCTGTGCGGCGGCTTCGCGCTGCTGGCCTGGCTCGGCCAGCCGGGATTCGTCGGCGTCGCCGTGTTCTGGTGTGCCTTCTGCGCGGTGCTCGCGGTGCGCGGCCCCGCGGCCTTCAGCGAGGCGCTGGCCTTGCCGCCGGTGCAGATGGGCCGCGCGTCCGCGCTTTTGATGCTGGCCATCCTGGCGGCCGGCGCGCTCGGCACGCAGGGCGTCGCGCCGTTCATGTCGGGCCCGTCGGCACTGCCGCTGGCGCTGGCGATGCTGCTGCTGTGCCTCGCCAGTTTCGCGATGGTGCTGCCGTATCCCCACGTTCGCACTGTCGCTTCACAATCGCCCGCTTCACAATGCCCCCCGTGAACGCCCTCTCGAGATCGGAGATTCCATGTCCTACGTGATGCTCATCGTCGAACCCGTCGAACAGCGCGGCCAGCGCACGCTCGCCGAAGGCCAGGCCGCCTACAACAGCATGCTGGGCTACGCCGAGAAACTGAAGACCCGCGGCGTGCTGAAGAGCGCCGAATCGCTGCTCGCACAGGACCGCGCGGTGCGGGTGCAGAAGCGCGCCGGCGAGAAGCGGCTGGTCGACGGCCCGTTCGCCGAGGCCAAGGAGATGATCGGCGGCTTCTTCCTGCTCGACGTCAAGACGCGCGAAGAGGCGGTGGCCATCGCGGCCGACTGCCCGGCGGCCGAGTGGTGCACGGTCGAGGTGCGCGAACTCGGCCCCTGCTTCGCCTGAGGCCGACGGCAGCTCGATCTGCGGGTTATCCCCAGGTCACTGGCAGCGATGTCGATCCGACGCGTGATCGCCCGTCGTGTGAGCAGGTGCGGACCGTTCGATCCGCCCGTCACACCCAGGAGCCGATCATGCTGAAGTCCACCCTGCTCGTCATCGCCGCCGCGCTCGCGCTGCTGCTGGTCTACGCCGCCACGAAGCCCGACACCTTCCGCGTCGAGCGCAGCCTGCGCATCCAGGCGCCGCCGGAGCGGCTGCACGCGATGATCAACGACCTGCGCAGCTTCAACACCTGGAACCCGTACGAGCGCAAGGACCCGGCGATCAAGGGCAGCTACGGCCCGACCACCGTCGGCGCCGGCGCGCGCTACGGCTGGGAGAGCAACGAGGTCGGCACCGGCAGCCTCGCGATCCTCGAGACCGTGCCGGCGTCGAAGGTCACGATGGCGCTCGATTTCGTGAAGCCGTTCGAAGCCCACAACCAGGCCGAGTTCACGCTGCAGCCCGAGCAGGGCGGCACCCGCGTGACCTGGGCGATGCACGGCCCGGTGCCGTACCTCGGCAAGGTCATGCATGTCTTCATCAACGTCGACCGCATGGTCGGCACCGACTTCGAGGCCGGGCTCGCGAACCTGAAGACCCTGGCCGAGAAAGCGACCTGAGGACCTGGATGGCATCCACAGAGACACACCGTGCGATCGAAGCCGTCTGGCGGGCGGAATCCGCGAAGGTCATCGCCCACGTCGCGCGCATCGTGCGCGACGTCGGGCTGGCCGAGGAGCTCGCGCAGGACGCGCTGCTCGCCGCGCTGGAGCACTGGGGCGACGGCGTGCTGCCCGACAACCCGGCGGCCTGGCTGATGACCACCGCCAAGAACCGCGCGCTCGACCGGCTGCGGCAGGATGCGCTGCATGCCCGCAAGCACGAGGAACTCGGCCACGAGCTGGACGCGATGCAGGCCCACGTGGTGCCGGACTTCGTCGACGGGCTCGACGCGGCGCGCGAGGACGACATCGGCGACGACCTGCTGCGGCTGATCTTCACCGCCTGCCACCCGGTGCTGTCGACCGATGCGCGCGTCGCGCTGACGCTGCGGCTGCTGGGCGGCCTGACCACCGACGAGATCGCGCGCGCCTTCCTGGTGCCCGAGCCGACCATCGCGCAGCGCATCGTGCGCGCCAAGCGCACGCTGAGCGCGGCCCGCGTGCCGTTCGAGGTGCCGCAGGCCGCCGAACGCGCGGCGCGTCTCGCGTCGGTGCTGGAGGTGATCTACCTGGTCTTCAACGAAGGCTATTCGGCGACCGCCGGCGACGACTGGATGCGCCCGGCGATGTGCGACGAGGCGCTGCGGCTCGGCCGCGTGCTGGCCGGCCTGATGCCTGCCGAGAGCGAAGTGCACGGCCTGCTCGCGCTGATGGAGATCCAGGCCTCGCGCACGCCGGCACGCACCGATGCGCAGGGCCGTGCGGTGCTGCTGATGGAGCAGGACCGCAGCCGCTGGGATGCGCAGATGATCGGCCGCGGCCTCGCGGCGCTCGCGCAGTCGGAGGCGCTGGGTGGCGCGCGCGGGCCGTATGCGCTGCAGGCGGCGCTGGCGGCCTGCCATGCGCGGGCGCGCAGCGCCGACGAGACCGACTGGGTGCAGATCGTCGCGCTGTACGACGCGCTGGAGCAGGTGGCGCCGTCGCCGGTCGTCGCGCTGAACCGCGCGGTGGCGGTCGGCATGGCGTTCGGGCCGGCGGCCGGGCTGGAACTGGTCGACGAGCTCGAAGCGGAGCCGGCGCTCGCGAACTACCACTGGCTGCCGAGCGTGCGCGCCGACCTGCTGGCGCGGCTGGGCCGGCATGCCGAGGCACGCGAGGCCTTCGAGCGTGCCGCCGAGATGACGCGCAACGAGCGCGAGCGCGAGCTGCTGCTGCAGCGGGCGCGGGAGCTGCCGGGCTGACCCTCGCCGGTTTTGCTATGGCGAGGGCCCAAAATTTCATTTGTGCCCGACCGAAGCGATGGCTACGCTGTCGCCCCATGACCTGGCCGACCTCCTTGCCGCTGATCGCGATCCTGCGCGGCATCCGTCCCGAAGAAGCCCTGCCCCATGCGCAGGCGCTGATCGACGCCGGCTTCGATGCGATCGAAGTCCCGCTGAACTCGCCGCAATGGCAGAAGAGCGTCGCCGACGTCGTGCAGCGCTTCGGCAGCCGCGCGCTGGTCGGCGGCGGCACGGTGCTGAAGCCGGCCGATGTCGATGCGCTGGTGGACGTCGGCGCCAAGCTGGTCGTGACGCCGAACACCCGGCCGTCGCTGATCGAGTACGCGACGAAGCGTGGTCTGCAGGTGGCCGCCGGCTTCGCGACCGCCAGCGAGGCCTTCGACGCGCTCGATGCCGGCGCACAGGCGCTGAAGCTGTTCCCGGCCACCACCTACGGCACCGGCCACGTGAAGGCGCTGAAGGCGGTGCTGCCGGCCGGCGTGCCGCTGTTCGCGGTGGGCGGCGTCACGCCGGCCAACCTGGGCGAGTACCTGGCGGCCGGCTGCATCGGTGCCGGGCTCGGCAGCGACCTCTACAAGCCGGGCCAGGACGTGTCGCGCACCGGCGAGATGGCGCGCGCCTTCGTCGCCGCATGGCAAGCCGCTCGCGGCTGAAGAACACAAGCGCGCGTCGCCGAGGCGACCCGCACCACGGAGACACGGACAAGATGATCGCCATCGACTGGGGCACGAGCAGCCTGCGCGCCTACCGACTCGACGCCGCCGGCCAGGTGCTCGCGCAACGCAGCAGCCCGGCCGCGCTGCTGGCCTGCCAGGGCCGCTTCGAGGCGGTGCTGGCCGAGCAGATCGACGGCTGGGCCGACCGCCACATCGTGATGGCCGGCATGATCGGCAGCCGCAACGGCTGGCGCGAGGTGCCGTACGTCGCCTGCCCGGCCGGGGCCGACGCGATCGCCGCCGGCATGCTGGCCTTCGAGGCGCCGGCGTTGCCGGGCCGCGAGCTCTTCATCGCCCCCGGCATGAGCGACCGGCCCCCGCAAGGCGCGCCCGAGGTGATGCGCGGCGAGGAGACCCAGGTGCTGGGCCTGCTCGACGACCTGGCCGGCCCGGGCCCGCACACGCTGTGCCTGCCGGGCACGCACAGCAAGTGGATCACCGTCGAGCAGGGGCACATCGCCCGCATCCACACCGCGATGACCGGTGAGCTCTACGCGCTGATGACGCAGCACAGCCTGCTCGGCGCGCTGATGGACAAGGACGCCGGCGACGACGAAGCCGCGTTCGCACGCGGGCTCGAGGCCAGCCGCGGCAGCGGCGGCCTGCCGAACCAGCTCTTCAGCGTGCGGACACTCGGGCTGTTCGGCGAGCTGAGCGGCACGGCGGCGCCGTCGTACCTGTCCGGCCTGCTGGTCGGCCACGAACTGAACGGGCTGGCGCCGGCGAACGGCACGGTCCACCTGATCGGCAGCGCCGCACTGACCCGCCGCTACGAGCGCGCGCTGGCGGTGCGCGGGCTGCAGGCGATCGCCCATGCCGAGGCGCTGACCGCGCGCGGCCTGCACCGGCTGGCCCGCGCGCGCGGGCTGGTCGGCTGAACCCGAAGGAAGCTTTCGATGACCATCCCCCGTTTCGCCCACTACCCGAGCCTCGAAGGCCGCACCGTCTTCATCAGCGGCGGCACCACCGGCATCGGCACCGCGTTCGTCGAGCACTTCCATGCGCAAGGCGCCAAGGTCGGCTTCGTCGGCCGCAACCGCGAGGCGGCCGATGCGTTGCTGGCGGGCATCGCCGCCCGGCCGAACCCGCACGGCGCGCCGGCGCCGCTGTTCATCCCGTGCGACGTGACCGACGTCGCGGCGCTGCAGGCAGCCATCGCGCAGACGCGCAGCGCGTTCGGGCCGATCGGCGCGCTGGTCAACAACGCGGCCAACGACCAGCGCCACCAGGTCGAGGAAGTGACGCCTGAGTTCTGGGACCAGTGCATGAACGTCAACCTGCGCCACCAGTTCTTCGCGGCACAGGCGGTGGTCGACGACATGGCCGGGCTGGGCGGTGGATCGATCATCAACCTCGGCTCGATCAGCTGGATGATCAAGGGCGCCGGCTACCCGGCGTATGCGACGACCAAGGCCGCGATCCACGGCCTGACCCGCTCGCTCGCGAAGGACCTGGGCAAGCGCAACATCCGCGTCAACGCGCTGGTGCCGGGCTGGGTGATGACGGACAAGCAGCTGAAGATGTGGGTCACGCCGGAGTCCGAGAAGGACCTCGACGCGAACCAGTGCCTGCCGGGGCGGCTTCAGTCGGAAGACATCGCGACGATGGCGCTGTTCCTCGCCGCCGACGATTCGAAGATGTGCACCGCGCAGAGCTTCGTCGTCGACGCGGGCTGGTCCTGATCCGCCGGGGTCAGTTCAGGTCGTAGGACGGCTTGAAGCGGAAGCGGTCTTCGACCTCGGTGTCGGCGAAGCCGAACTCGCGGTCCGGGTCGACCACGGTGTCCTGCATGTCGTCGCCATAGCCGGTGTCACCGCGGCTCACGCGCAGCCACAGGCGGTGCAGCAGCTTGGCCACTTCTGCGGTCGACGACTCGGGTGCTGACATCGGATGCCTTTCGCGGGGCCGCACGGGGCGGCGACAGGCTCCAGATGGCAAGTTGCGGACCAGGGGCAGGGTCGGCGCCGCGCCCGGCAGCGGACCTGACGCCGCAGGTCATCCGGTGCGAAATCCGTCACATCGCTGACCGACCTGGTTCAGGACTGCCGCGGCGTGTCAGGCACCGCTGCACGGCTCTACGGCCCGATCAGCGCGACGGTGCGTTCCACATCGCGTTCGAACGCCGCGATCGACAGCTCGGAGATCGACGCATGCAACATCACCGTGCGCGCGACCTCGGCGTTGTCCTCGAACGCGGTGCGCAGCGCGGCGCGCTGATCGGCGGGCAGCACGCGGATCAGCGCCGCCATCAGCGCGTCGATCGCGACCAGCGAGCCCTTCAGGTCGCAGATGCGTTCGGTGGCTTCCTGCAGGTTCTTCATGTTGCGCCTCCAATGAAAAAACCGCGACCGAGGCCGCGGTTTTCAGGGGATGGTACTCCGTGGCGGACGCCGTGCGTCAACCCCAGGCCCGCCCCAGGTCAGTCTCAGACCAGGCCGCTGCGGATCTGCTTGCAGATGTTCTGGCCGGTGAGCGTGATCTGCAACGCGCCGCCGCGCCACTCGAACCAGTCGAGCGCCACGTACTCGTCGATCAGCTTCGCATTGATCTGTTCGGCCTGCCGGTGCTGCAGCAGCTCCACCGTGCCGAGCAACGCGTTGCGCAGCGCCTGTCGTTTGAGTGCCGCGGGGGTCACGGAGGTGGCGGGGGGGCGAGCGGGCGCTTCGGTCGAGGGTCGGCGAGGCGCGGAACGGGTCATGCTCATGAGGCCTTTCGTGAACGACTTTGAACGGCGAACCCTCCGACAGTACCACCGCGGTCCGACATACCTGTGACGATTTCAAGGAGATTTGCCCGCCGCAAGCGATTCAGGGCGGCGGAGCGACGGCCGCCTCGTCGTCGGTCAGCGTCATCAGGATGTCGGCATACCACGCGCAGTTCAGCCCCAGCGATTCATCGTTTTCCAGGTCGCGTCCGCCCATGTCCATGCGCGACGAATGGATCCCGAGCAGCTTCCACGGCAGCGCATCGCCCTGCGAGTGGCGCATCACGACCGGCGCACCGCTGGTGCCGCGGTGGGTGCGCGCGTCGGTCAGGAAGTAGCCCTGCCCCTGGAAGCGCACGCCGAACGACGATGCGATCGCCGCCTGCCGCACCACCGGCAGGTGATGCACCACGTCGTGGAAACCGAGCGGAAAACCGACCACCAGCAGCGAGCTGCCGACCTCCACCTCGTCGAGCGAATGCTGCAGGTGCTCGGGCGTGAACGGCACCATTGCCACGCCGGCGGGCAGCGCCGCGCGCTCGATCTCGAGCACCGCGACGTCGATCTCGCCACCGGCGTCGCGCCCCTGGCGCCAGACGCTCTTGCCGTCGCGGTACAGCAGCATCGACAGCCCGATCGAGCGGGTCAGGTTGACCGCATCGGTGTGCAGTTCGATCTCGACGCGGCTCGGGTAGTGCTTGCTCGGCGCGTCGATCAGCACGTGGCGGCTGGTGACGAGGAAGAGCCGCCCGTCGCGCTCGAAGAAGAAGCCGCTCGCACCGGTCAGCGGGAGGGTGCCGTCGAAGGTGGAGACTCGGGCGCTGGTCAGCAGCAGGGGTTCGATCATGGCCCCGAGTGTGGGGCCTGCCGGAGTCCGCAGAGGGCGCTGACCTAGAATCGACCTTCCGTCTGACCGACAGCCACTGGATCTACACCATGTACCGCTGTGTGATCGCTGCCACCGCAGCCCTCGCCTTCGCCTGCGCCGCCCTCCCCGCTTCCGCCCAGGTCCAGTCCGATCCCCAGGCCCCGGCCCAGGCGCAGCGCCCGTTCCCGCGGAGCGCCTTGCGTGGCGTGATCGCCTTCGACAACCCGCCGCAGGTCACGCTGAACGGCAAGCCGGCACAGCTCGCGCCGGGCGTTCGCATCCGCGGCCAGAACAACCTGCTGGTGCTGACCGGCCCGCTGGTCGGCAGCAAGCTGGTCGTGCACTACACCACCGAATTCACCGGCCTGATCAAGGACGTGTGGATCCTGCGCGACGAAGAGATCAAGGTCGTGCCGTGGCCGACCACGGTCGAGCAGACGCAGGCCTGGAGTTTCGACCAGGGCGCCCAGGTCTGGACCAAGCCGTGACGAGGTCGTGATGGAAGAACGCACCAAGAAGGTCTACATCAAGACCTTCGGCTGCCAGATGAACGAGTACGACTCGGACAAGATGTCCGACGTCATGCACGCGGCCGAAGGCTACGAACCGACGCAGGACCCGGAGCAGGCCGACCTGATCCTGTTCAACACCTGCTCGGTGCGCGAGAAGGCTCAGGAGAAGGTGTTCAGCGACCTCGGCCGCGTGAAGCACCTGAAGGCCAAGGGCGTGATGATCGGCGTCGGCGGCTGCGTCGCGAGCCAGGAAGGCGCGGCCATCATCGAGCGCGCGCCGTACGTCGACGTGGTGTTCGGTCCGCAGACGCTGCACCGCCTGCCCGAGCTGCTGAAGCAGCGCCAGCGGCAGCAGCGGCAGCAGGTCGACATCAGCTTTCCCGAGATCGAGAAGTTCGACCACCTGCCGCCGGCGCGGGTCGACGGCGCGACCGCCTTCGTGTCGATCATGGAAGGCTGCTCGAAGTACTGCAGCTACTGCGTCGTGCCGTACACCCGTGGCGAAGAGGTCTCGCGGCCGTTCGACGACGTGCTGGTCGAGGTGGCGGGCCTGGCCGACCAGGGCGTCAAGGAAGTGACGCTGCTCGGCCAGAACGTCAACGCCTACCGCGGCGCGATGGGCGGCACCGCCGAGATCGCCGACTTCGCGCTGCTGATCGAGTACGTCGCCGCGATCCCCGGCATCCAGCGCATCCGCTACACCACCAGCCACCCGAACGAGTTCACGAACCGGCTGGTCGAGGTGTATGGCCGCGTGCCGCAGCTCGTCAACCACCTGCACCTGCCGGTGCAGCACGGCAGCGACCGCATCCTGATGGCGATGAAGCGCGGCTACACGGTGCTCGAGTACAAGAGCACGATCCGCAAGCTGCGCGCGGTGCGCCCGGACATCAGCCTGTCGAGCGACTTCATCGTCGGCTTCCCCGGCGAGACCGAAGACGATTTCACGAAGATGATGAAGCTGATCGACGACGTCGGCTTCGATTCGAGCTTCAGCTTCATCTACAGCCCGCGCCCCGGCACGCCGGCCGCGGCGCTGGCCGACGGCACCCCGCACGAGACCAAGCTGGCGCGGCTGCAGCACCTGCAGGCGGCGATCGAGGACAACCAGCGGCGCATCGGGCAGTCGCGCGTCGGCACGGTGCAGCGCATCCTGGTCGAAGGGCCGTCGCGCAAGGATGCGAACGAGCTGATGGGCCGCACCGAATGCAACCGCATCGTCAACTTCGCCGGCCCGGCACGGCTGGTCGGGCAGATGATCGACGTGACCATCACGCAGGCCTACCCGCATTCGCTGCGCGCGGAAGCGGTGACGCGGGAAGAAGAAGCGATCGTCTAGCGCCGTCCGGGGCCGAAGCCGGCCCACCACAGCGTCAACGCGCAGCCGGCGACCATCGCCCCATAGGTCGCCATCTTGCCGTCGCGCCCGAGCCAGGCCAGGCCGACGATGGTGACGACGCTGGCGACACCGGCCGACCACAGCCACAGCCGTGCCCAGCGGACGCCGGCCAGCTCACGGCGCCACAGCAGTTTGGTCATCGCCGACGCGATGCCGGTGACGCCGAAGGCGGGGCCGAGGAAGTTCAACAAATGCCACAGTGCGTCCAAGGGTCCCATCGACTGGTTCTCGCAAAAGCTGGCCCGGAAGTTGCCGACAAACCGCTACATTGTGACGAATCGTCAGCGCCTATGACGGTCTTGAGAATCGGCAAACGCCGGGCAGCGCGGCAAATTTTATAATCTGGGAATGAGTGTTTTTGCCCTCGGACTGAACCACACGACGGCTCCGCTGGATTTGCGGGGCCGTTTTGCGTTCACGCTCGAGCAGCTGGCACCGACGCTGCAGGGTTTTCGCGAACGGGTCTCGCGCCCGAGCGGCAGCCCCGAAGCCGCGATCCTGTCCACCTGCAACCGCACCGAGCTGTACTGCGCGGCCGAGCCGGCGCTGGTGCGTCCGGCGATCGACTGGCTGGCCGGCGTGGGCGGCGTCGCGAGCCAGCACTTCATGGACCACGCCTACGTGCTTGAAGGCGGCGCCGCGGCGCGCCATGCCTTCCGCGTCGCGAGCGGCCTCGATTCGATGGTGCTCGGCGAGCCGCAGATCCTCGGCCAGTTGAAGCAGGCGGTGCGCGAGGCCAGCAGCGCCGGCACGCTGGGCACGACGCTGCACCAGATGTTCCAGCGCTCGTTCGCGGTCGCGAAGGACGTGCGCACCTCCACCGAGATCGGCTCTCATTCGATCAGCATGGCCGCCGCCGCGGTTCGCCTCGCGTCGCAGCTGTTCGAAGACCTGCGCGAGACCAAGGTGCTGTTCGTCGGCGCCGGCGAGATGATCGAGCTGGTCGCGACGCACTTCGCGGCCCGGGTGCCACGGGCGATGGCGGTGGCCAACCGCACGCTGGAACGCGGCGAGAAGCTGGCCGGGCGTTTCGGCGCCGAGGCGATCCGGCTGTCGGACCTGCCGGCCCGGCTCGGCGAGTTCGATGCGGTGATCTCGTGCACCGCGAGCTCGCTGCCGATCATCGGCCTGGGCGCCGTCGAGCGCGCCCTGAAGGCCCGCAAGCACCGCCCGATGTTCATGGTCGACCTGGCCGTGCCGCGCGACATCGAACCCGAGGTGTCGCGGCTGAACGACGTCTACCTCTACACCGTCGACGACCTGTCGGCGCTGGTGCAGACGGCCGGCGAGAAGCGCCAGGCCGCGGTCGAGCAGGCCGAGGTCATCATCGAAAGCGGCGTGCAGAGCTTCGTGCACTGGCTCGACCAGCGCGGCACGGTGCCGCTGATCCAGGCGCTGAACGCACAGGCCGACGACTGGCGCGCTGCCGAGATCGCGCGCGCCCGCAAGATGCTGGCGAAGGGCGAGGACCTCGACGCGGTGCTGGAAGCGCTGAGCCGCGGCCTGACGCAGAAGATGCTGCACGGCACGCTGGCCGAACTGCATGCGGCCGACGGCGAACACCGCGCCGCGCTCGCGCAGACGGTGTCGCGGCTGTTCCTGCGCGGCGCGCCGCGCAAGCCCGGCGACCATCACTAGCGACGCCCCGTCATCCGCCGCATCACGGCGGAGCGGGCGCATCCTGTGCGGCTTCGGCCGCGCGCCGGCTCCGCGAACCTTTTCCGGAGCCCCGATGAAAGACACCCTCCGCCAGCAGTTCGAACGCCTCGCGATGCGGCTGAGCGAACTCGACGCGACGCTCGCCGACCCGTCGGTGGTCGGCGACATGAACCGCTTCCGCGCGCTGACGCGCGAGCATGCCGAGGTCGACGGCGTGGTGCAGCGCTTTCGCCGCTACCAGCAGCGCGAGCGTGACCTGCTGGCCGCACGCGACATGCTGGGCGACGCCGACCTGGCCGAGATGGCGCGCGACGAGATCGCCGCCGCCGAGGCCGACCTCGAACGCCTGCAGAACGAACTGCAGACCGCGTTGCTGCCGCGCGATCCGGACGACGGGCGCAACGCCTTCCTCGAGATCCGCGCCGGCACCGGCGGCGACGAATCCGCATTGTTCGCGGCCGACCTGCTGCGCATGTACACCCGCTATGCGGAGCGCTGCGGCTGGCGCACCGAGCTGATGTCGGAGAGCATGTCCGACCTCGGCGGCTACAAGGAAGTGGTGCTGCGCGTCGACGGCGACGACGTGTATGCGCGGCTGAAGTTCGAATCGGGCGGCCACCGCGTGCAGCGCGTGCCGCAGACCGAGACGCAGGGGCGCATCCACACCAGCGCCTGCACCGTCGCGGCGATGCCGGAGCCCGACGAGGCCGAAGAGATCCAGCTGAACCCCGCCGACCTGCGCATCGACACCTTCCGCGCCAGCGGCGCCGGTGGCCAGCACGTCAACAAGACCGACAGCGCGATCCGCATCACCCACCTGCCGACCGGGCTGGTCGCCGAATGCCAGGACGACCGATCGCAGCACCGCAACAAGGCGAAGGCGATGGCGGTGCTGGCCGCGCGGCTGCGCGAGAAAGACCGCAGCGAGCGCGCCGCGAAGGAAGCCGCAACGCGCAAGGGGCTGATCGGCAGCGGCGACCGCAGCGACCGCATCCGCACCTACAACTTCCCGCAGGGCCGGCTGACCGACCACCGCATCAACCTGACGCTGTACAAGCTGCAGTCGGTGATGGAAGGCGAGCTCGACGACGTGGTGGCCGCGTTGCAGGCGGCCAGTGCCGCCGAACAACTGGCCGAGCTCGAAGGGCGCGGCGCGTGAGCGCAGCCACCGTCGACGCCGCGCTCGCCGGCGCACGCGGCGCGGGGCTGGACCGGCTCGATGCGCAGCTGCTGCTGGGCGCGGTGCTCGGCCGCGAGCGCAGTTGGCTGATCGCCCATGGCGACGACCTGCTGGCCGCTGGCCAGGCCACGAACTTCGATGCGCTCGTCGCGCGCCGCATCGCCGGCGAGCCGGTCGCCTACCTGCTGGGTCGGCAGGATTTCCATGGCCTGACGCTGCAGGTCTCTCCGGCCGTGCTGGTACCGCGACCGGACACCGAGACGTTGGTCGACTGGGCACTGGACGTGCTCGGCAGCGAACTGGCGGGCACGGACGCGCCGCAGGTGCTGGACCTGGGCACCGGCTCCGGCGCGATCGCCCTGGCGATCAAGCACCGGTGCCCGCGCGCCGACCTGACCGCCGTCGACGCCAGCGCGGAAGCGCTGGCGGTCGCCGAAGCGAATGCCCGGGCCCTGGGCCTGGCGCTCGCGTTGCTGCGAGGCCACTGGTGGACGCCGCTTCCGGGACGGCACTTCGACCTGGTGGTCAGCAACCCGCCCTACATCGCGGGCGACGACCACCACCTCGATGCGCTGCGGCATGAGCCCCTGCTGGCGCTGACACCGGGCGGCGACGGGCTGGATTCGCTGCGCGAGATCATCGCTGGTGCCAGTGCCCACTTGCGCGACGGAGGCCGGCTCTTGCTGGAGCATGGCCACGACCAGGCCCGCGACGTACAGGCCTTGCTGACCGCGGCGGGCCTGCACGAGGTGACCACCCGCCGCGACCTGGGCGGCAACGAGCGCTGCACTGGCGGCCGTTGGCTGCAGGCCACGCGCTGAGCTTGTTACTGGCAGGACTGCACGCGCTGACGACTGGTTGCCATTGGGTCGCGGGGGAGCGGCCCCCAACGCGGCGCGGCCGGCGTAGCATCGTCTCGAGGCCTTCAGCGGGCCGCAGGTTCGTCTCCCGTCACACCCGTCGCAAGGAGAGTCGCCATGTGGAACCCCAGGTGGAAGTGGATCGGCATCGGCGCCTTGGCGCTCGTCAGCGCACAGGCTGCGATGGCCCTCGATGTCGGCGGCAACGGGCTCGGCTGGCGCAAGCTTCAAGGTCGCATGAGCCTGGGCACCGCCAGCACCAGCCCCGGCCTGCGCAACGACACCCCCGGCTTCGACGCCACCAGCCTGAAGCTCAGCAGCCTGAGCCTGATGGCCGACTACTACCTGATGCCCGCCTTCAACCAGGGCGCGCCCGCCGGTGGGCTGCGTGCCACCAGCGGCGTGCTGTTCGGTCCGCGCTCGTCGCCGTGGAGTGGCCCCGGCACCGGCGCCCAGTTCAGCATCGACCGCCGCGTGAATCCCACCCCCGACGGCAGCACCGACAGCATCACCTCGCCCTACGTCGGCATCGGCTACACCGGGCTGTCGCTGAAGGGGGGCTGGGGTTTCTCGGCCGATGTCGGCGTGCTGGCCGGCCGTTTCGGGCGCAGCCTCGGCCAGAGCCTGGACGACCAGGTGCGCGAACTGCGCCTGCAGCCGGTGCTGCAACTCGGCGTGTCGTATTCGTTCTGACGCCGGGTCCCGGCGTCAGCGAAGTCGCATTTCTGCCGGGGACATGCCGGAGGTCGGCATGGGCCGCCTCCGCTTTGCCGTATAACGTCGGTCCTTCCACCCTGAACTCTGCCGGGCCCGCCGGCGCCAGACCATGAGCGACGTACAGCAACGCATCGATGACCTCGTCAAGCAGAACCGCGTGGTCCTGTTCATGAAGGGGACGGCGCAATTCCCGATGTGCGGTTTCTCCGGCCGCGCGGTGCAGGTGCTGAAGGCCTGCGGCGTGACCGACCTGAAGACCGTCAACGTCCTGGAGGACGAAGGCGTGCGCCAGGGCATCAAGGACTACGCGAACTGGCCGACCATTCCGCAGCTGTACGTGAACGGCGAGTTCGTCGGCGGCTCGGACATCATGATGGAGATGTACCAGGCCGGCGAGCTGCAGCAGGTGCTGGGCGCCAAAGTCTGACGCGCGTGACCGTGCCGCAGCGCATCGTCGTCGGCGTCACCGGCGCCAGCGGCGCGGTCTATGCCGTGCGGCTGCTCGAGCGCCTGAAGACGATCGGCTGCGAAACTCACCTGGTGGCGAGCCCGGCCGGCGTGTTGAACGTGCACCACGAACTCGGCCTCGACCGGCGCGAACTCGAAGCGCTGGCCCACACCGCCTACAACCCGGCCGACATCGGTGCCGCGATCGCGAGCGGCTCGTTCGCGAGTTCGGCGATGGTGATCGCGCCGTGCTCGATGAAGACGCTGGCCGCGGTGGCCCACGGCTTCTCCGACAGCCTGCTGGCGCGCGCCGCGGACGTGACGCTGAAGGAGCGCCGGCGCCTGGTGCTGATGGTGCGCGAGACGCCCTTCAACCTGGCGCACCTGCGCAACATGACCGCGGTGACCGAGATGGGGGGCGTGATCTTCCCGCCGCTGCCGGCGTTCTATCACCGCCCGACCACGATCGACGAGCTGGTGAACGAGACCGTGGAGCGGGTGATGTCGATGCTGGGCGTGGCGTCCGCGATGCCCATGCCGTGGACCGGCCTCTAGCCGGGTTTGTAGTCCCAGTATTTCTTCGCGCCGAACACCAGGTTCGGGTATTCCGGCTTGCCGCGGCTGCCGTTGTAGCGGCCCAGCGCCATGTAGAGGTCGCCGCGTTCGACGTCGAGGTAGTGCCGCATGATCACGCAGCCGAAGCGCAGGTTGGTCTGCATGTGGAACAGCCGGCTCACATCGCCGTTGCCGATCAGCCGCGCCCAGAACGGCATCACCTGCATGTAGCCGCGCGCCCCGACGCTGCTGATCGCGTACTTGCGGAAACCGCTCTCCACCTGCACGAGCCCCAGCATCAACGCCGGCTCCAGCCCGGCGCGCGTGCTCTCGTACCACAGCGTGTCGAGGAACTCGATGCGGGTGACGTGCTCGGCCTTGCGCTTCTTCAGGCGCGTGCTCATCTCGCCGAGCCAGCGCAGGTAGGCCAGCCGGGCCTCGGTGCTGACGAAAACGGGCTTCGGCGGCGCGCTGTTCGCGATCGCGGCTGCCAACGCACCGCGCACCGCATCGGCGAGCGGCTCCTCGACCTGCGCGCCGGCCACGGCCTCGCGCATCGGCCATGCCAGCCACGGGGCCGCGGCGGCAGCCAGCAGCGATCGCCGCCGGATGGCCCCCGCGGCGCGCGGAGCCGCCGCGGGCCACGCGACGGTCATGACGCCAGCTTCGCCTTCACGAAGTCGAGCACCTCGGTGGCAGCGACCGCCGTGGCCTGCGCGTCGGAGCGGCCCTGGTACTCGACCTTGCCTTCCTTCAGACCGCGGTCGGACAGCACCACGCGGTGCGGCACGCCGATCAGCTCCCAGTCGGCGAACATCGCGCCCGGGCGCTCGCCGCGGTTGTCGAGCATCACGTCGATGCCGAGCGTTTCGAGCTGCTCGTGCAGTTGGTCGGCGGCCGCCTGCACCTCGGCCGACCGGTCGTAGCCGATCGGGCAGATCACGACGCTGAACGGCGCGATCGCGGTCGGCCACAGCATGCCGCGTTCGTCGTGGCGCTGTTCGATCGCGGCACCCAGGATGCGGGTGACGCCGATGCCGTAGCAGCCCATCATCATCAGCTGCGGCTTGCCGGACTCGTCGAGGTAGGTCGCATCCATCGCCTTCGTGTAGTTCGTGCCGAGCAGGAACACGTGGCCGACCTCGATGCCGCGCTGGATGGCCAGCACGCCCTTGCCGTCGGGCGACGGATCGCCCTCGAGCACATTGCGGATGTCGGCGACCAGGTCGGGCTCGGGCAGGTCGCGGCCCCAGTTGACGCCTGTGATGTGCATGTCGGGTTCGTTGGCGCCGCAGATGAAATCGCTCATGTTCGCGACGGTGCGATCGGCGACGACCTTGACCGGCTTGCGCAGCCCGATCGGGCCGAGGAAGCCGGGCTTGCAGCCGAAGTGGTCCTCGATCTCCGACGCGGTGGCGAAGCGGTAGCCCGCCTTCAGGCCGGCCAGCTTGCCGGCCTTGACCTCGTTCAGCGAATGATCGCCGCGCACCAGCAGCAACCAGATCGTCGTCTGCTTCAGGTCGCCGGCATCGTCCGTCTCGTCGGTCGCGAGCACCAGCGATTTCACGGTGGTCTGCAGCGGCACGCCGAGCAATGCGGCCACGTCGGCGCAGGTGCTGGCCTTCGGGGTCGGCGTGCGCTGCAGCGCGGCCGTCGCGGCGGCGCGCTGCGCGACGGCAGGCAGCGCTTCGGCGAGTTCGATGTTGGCGGCGAAGTCGGAGGTCGGGCAGTAGACCAGCGCGTCTTCACCGGTGTCGGCGATGACCTGGAACTCCTGCGAGACCTCGCCGCCGATCGCGCCGGTGTCGGCAGCGACCGCGCGGAACTGCAGGCCCAGGCGCTCGAAGATGCGCACGTAGGCGTCGAACATCGCCTGGTAGCTCTTGCGGGCGGAGTCGAGGTCACGGTCGAAGGAGTAGGCGTCCTTCATCGTGAACTCGCGGCCGCGCATCACGCCGAAGCGCGGGCGGCGCTCGTCGCGGAACTTGGTCTGGATGTGATAGAAATTCTTCGGCAGCGCGCGGTAGCTGCGCAGCTCCTGGCGCGCGATGTCGGTGATGACCTCTTCAGAGGTCGGCTGGATGATGAAGTCGCGGTCGTGCCGGTCTTTCACGCGCAGCAGCTCCGGCCCCATCTTCTGGAAACGCCCCGTTTCCTGCCACAGCTCGGCCGGTTGCACGACCGGCATCAGCAGCTCGATGGCGCCAGCCCGGTTCATCTCGTCGCGGATGATGGCCTCGACCTTGCGAATCACCCGCAGCCCCATCGGCATGTAGGTGTAGATGCCGGCGCCGAGCCGTTTGATGAAGCCGGCGCGCAGCATCAGCTTGTGGCTCATGACTTCCGCGTCGGCGGGCGCTTCCTTGAGGGTCGAGACGAAGAACTGGGAGGCTTTCATGGGGATGCGGGGAAGAACGCCGAAAAAGAGCGCTGAAGAAAACAGCAGTCGGCAGGCCTTGAGGGAAAGCCACGGGGTTGATTCCCGTCATGCCGGTGCAATAATGATTTCAACTAAGGAATTTGAGGTTGATTATGCTCGACCGAGAAGGGTTCAGACCCAACGTCGGCATCATCCTGCTCAATACGAAGAACCAGGTTTTCTGGGGCAAACGGATCCGGACCCACTCCTGGCAGTTCCCGCAAGGGGGCATCAAATACGGCGAGACGCCCGAGCAGGCGATGTTCCGCGAGCTTCACGAGGAGGTGGGGCTGACGTCGGACCATGTTCGCATCATCGCGCGCACGCGCGACTGGCTGCGCTATGAAGTGCCGGATCATTTCATCCGGCGCGACGCCCGCGGCCACTACCGCGGGCAGAAACAGATCTGGTTCCTGCTGCAGCTGGTCGGCCGCGACACCGACATGAACCTGCGCGCCACCGACCACCCGGAGTTCGATGCCTGGCGCTGGAACGAGTATTGGGTGCCGCTCGAGGTCGTGATCGAGTTCAAGCGCGATGTGTACCAGATGGCGCTGACCGAGCTCGCGCGCTTCCTGCCGCGCGGGAATCATCACAATCGCTACCTGCGTTCGGGCATGCGGCCGCATCACCGCGACGACGGCTTCGAGGAATCGCGGCCGGCGACCGAGCCGCAGGCACTGGACGACGACCCCGGCGCGCCGAAGGACTGATCAGCCGCGCACCAGGTTGTCGCGGTGGATCATCTCCGGCTCGCCGGTGAAGCCGAGCAGCCGCTCGAACTCGCTCGACGGCTTGCGCGCGATCAGGCGCGCCTCGGAACTCGAATAGTTCGCCAGGCCGCGGGCGATCTCGAGGCCCGCGCCCGAGCGCACCGCGATCACGTCGCCGCGCGCGAACTCCCCATGCACCTCGACCATGCCGATCGGCAGCAGGCTCTTGCCTTCGTCGCGCAACTTCGCGACCGCACCGTCGTCGATCACGACGGCGCCCCGCAATTGCAGGTGATCGGCCATCCACTGCTTGCGCGCGGCCATCTTCTGCGTCGGCGCGTTGAGCGCGGTGCCGATCGCCTCGCCTTGCACCAGGCGGATCAGCACGTCAGGTTCGCGGCCCCAGGCGATCACCGTCGAGGCGCCGCTGCGCGCAGCCCGCTTGGCCGCCAGGATCTTCGTGATCATGCCGCCGCGGCCGAGGCTGGAGCCGGCCCCGCCGGCCATGCGCTCCAGCTCAGGCGCGCCGGCCTGCGCCTCATGGATGAAGGTGGCCGATTCGTCCTTGCGCGGGTCGGCGGAGTACAGGCCCTTCTGGTCGGTGAGGATCACCAGCGCGTCCGCCTCGATGAGGTTGGCGACCAGCGCGCCCAGCGTGTCGTTGTCGCCGAACTTGATCTCGTCGTTGACGACGGTGTCGTTCTCGTTGATGACCGGCACGACGCGCATGCGCAGCAAGGTCAGCAAGGTCGAGCGCGCATTCAGGTAGCGCTCGCGGTCGGCCAGGTCGGCATGGGTGAGCAGGACCTGCGCACTGCCCATCCCGTAGGCGCGCAACTGGGTTTCGTAGATCTGCGCCAGGCCCATCTGCCCGACCGCGGCAGCCGCCTGCAGCTCGTGGATCGCCTTCGGGCGCGTCGCCCAGCCGAGCCGCTTCATGCCTTCGGCGATCGCGCCGCTCGAGACCATCACGATCTCGCGCCCCTGCCCGGCGATGTGCGCCATCTGCCGGCACCAGTTGCCGACCGCCTCGGCATCGACGCCCCGGCCTTCGTTCGTCACGAGGCTGGAGCCGACCTTGACGACGATGCGACGGGCGTTCTTCAGCGCTTCACTCATCTGCTTCACTCGCCTGCATCACTCGTGGGCAGCGGCGGCGGACCCCTGGTCTTGCGCCGGTGCGTCGAAACGGGGATCGGGATCGTCCGGCACGACGTTCTTCAACGCCGCCACATGCTTGTAGATCGCATGCACCAGATGCTCGCAGCCTTCGCGCGTCAGCGCGGAGATCTGGAACACCGGCCCCTTCCACTTGAAGCGCTTGACGAAGTCCTTCACGCGCTTCTCGCGCTCGTCGAGCGGCACCATGTCGAGCTTGTTCAGCACCAGCCAGCGCGGCTTGTCGTGCAGCGACTGGTCGTATTTCTTCAGCTCGGTGACGATGGCCTTCGCCTGCGCGACCGGGTCGACCGCATCGTCGAACGGCGCCATGTCGACCAGGTGCAGCAACAGGTGGGTGCGTTGCAGGTGGCGCAGGAAATAGTGGCCAAGGCCGGCACCTTCGGCCGCACCCTCGATCAGCCCGGGGATGTCGGCGACGACGAAGCTCTGCTCCGGCGCCACGCGCACCACGCCCAGGTTCGGATGCAAGGTCGTGAACGGGTAGTCGGCGATCTTCGGTTTCGCGTTCGAGATCGCGGCGATCAGCGTCGACTTGCCGGCGTTCGGCATGCCGAGCAGGCCGACGTCGGCCAGCACGCGCAGTTCGAGCTTCAGCTTCTTCTGCTCGCCGGGCCAGCCGGGCGTCTTCTGGCGCGGCGCACGGTTGGTGCTGGTCTTGAAGTGCAGGTTGCCGAAACCGCCATCGCCGCCCTTCACCAGCAGCACCCGCTCGTCGGGCACCAGCAGCTCGGCCAGCACCTGGCCGCTTTCGGTGTCGGTGATGATGGTGCCCATCGGCATGCGCAGCACGATGTCTTCGGCCGCCGCGCCGTACTGGTCGGACCCGCGGCCGTTCTCGCCGCTGCGCGCTTCGTGCCGACGCGCATAGCGGAAGTCGATCAGCGTGTTCAGGTTCCGGTCGCCGACGGCGTAGACGCTGCCGCCGCGCCCGCCGTCACCCCCGTTCGGCCCACCGAAGGGGATGAACTTCTCGCGGCGAAAGCTCATGCAGCCATTGCCGCCATTGCCTGCCGCCACATCGATGGTCGCTTCGTCTACGAATTTCATGATCTCGCCCACAGGCCACCGCACCGCCAGAGGCTGCATGGTAGGCCACCGGTCGACCGGCGACCGGAAAAAACAAAAGCCCCGGGTGACCGGGGCTCGGGATCAACGCCAGCTGCGCGAGGCAGCCGCAGCTCACGCTGCCGTCTTGACGCTGACCGTCTGGCGGTTGCGCGGGCCCTTGATGGCGAAGCTGACTTCGCCCTCGACCAACGCGAACAGCGTGTGGTCCTTGCCGATGCCGACGTTCTGACCGGCATGGAACTTCGTGCCGCGCTGGCGGACGATGATCGAACCGGCCGGAATCATCTGGCCACCGAAGGCCTTGACGCCGAGCATCTTGGGTTGGGAATCGCGGCCGTTCCGTGTGGAACCGCCGCCCTTTTTCTGTGCCATGGTTTAACTCCTGGAAGCTTGGGGAAGCAGGTCAGGCTTCGATCAGGCGGAAACCGCGCTGATCTCGATCTCGGTGAAGTTCTGGCGGTGACCTTGCCGCTTCTGGTAGTGCTTGCGACGGCGCATCTTGAAGATGCGCACCTTGTCGTGCCTGCCTTGCGCCACCACGGTGGCCTTCACGCTTGCGCCCGTCACCAAGGGAGTCCCGACTTTCAGGTCTGCGCCGTTTCCGACGGCAAGCACCTGGTCGATCGTGATCTCTTGGCCAACATCCGCAGCAATCTGTTCTATCTTGATCTTTTCGCCTGCAGCAACCTTGTATTGTTTGCCGCCGGTTTTTATGACCGCGTACATATCAGCCCTTTCAATGAATTCCGCCAGGGGGCTCGGCTCTCGATCTGCTCGAGTAGCGGCACCCATGGGCGAACCCTGCAGGAAATGCAGAGCCCGCGAGTCTAGCACGCTCATCCAGCCCCGGGGAAGCCCGGGCCGGCCGGCGTCGCCTCGGCGAAGCCGGCAATCCTGCACAAATCGTTGGCGCGTCCCCGCTTCCTATAATTTGGCGCAAACACCTGAGCCTTCCGTGCAGACCTCCACCCCTCATCCCACCAGTCCCGCGCCAGGTTTTGCGCAACTCATGGCTCCGGAAATGAGCGAGGTCGATCAGGTGATCCGGCAGCGCCTGTCATCCGACGTCGTGCTGATCAACCAGATCTCCAACTACATCATCAGCGCCGGCGGGAAACGGATCCGCCCGATGCTGGTGTTGCTGTTTGCCAACGCACTGGGCTTCCGCGGGCCGGAGCGATTCGACTTGGCCGCCACCGTCGAATTCATCCACACGGCCACGCTGCTGCACGACGATGTCGTCGACGAATCCGAGCTGCGCCGAGGACGTGCCACCGCCAACGCACTGTTCGGCAACGCCGCCAGCGTGCTGGTCGGTGATTTCCTGTATTCGCGTGCCTTCCAGATGATGGTGTCGGTCAACCGCATGCGGGTGCTCGAAGTGCTGGCCGATGCGACGAACGTGATCGCCGAGGGGGAGGTGCTGCAGCTGATGAACATGCACGACCCGGACCTCGCGGTGGAAGACTACCTGCGGGTCATCCGCTTCAAGACCGCCAAGCTGTTCGAGGCCAGCGCGCGGCTGGGCGCGGTGCTGTCCGATGCGCCGCCTCACATCGAGGATGCCTGCGCGAGCTACGGCCGTGCGCTCGGCACCGCGTTCCAACTGGTCGACGACCTGCTGGATTACGAGGGTGCGACCGAGCAACTGGGCAAGAACGTCGGCGACGATCTGCGTGAAGGAAAACCGACGCTGCCGCTGCTGCTGGCGATGGAACGGGGCACGGCCGGACAACGCGCCGTGGTGCGTCACGCGATCGAGCATGGCGAGGTCGCGCGGCTGGCAGAAATCGTCGAGATCGTCCGCCTCACCGGGGCGCTCGATGCCACGCGGCAAGCCGCTCGCGACGAAGCCGACAAGGCGCGCGAAAGTCTCTTGTTGCTGCCTGACTCGAAACACCGCGAAGCTCTGCTAGAATTGTGTTTTCGATCGATCGACAGGTCGTTCTGAGACCCCCGAATCAGAACACTGCGGCTTGTTGTCATCAGGTGCCTCGCGTTGCTCGCGGGTTCGCACCGAAAGATCGGGGTGTAGCTTAGCCTGGTAGAGCGCTACGTTCGGGACGTAGAGGCCGGAGGTTCGAATCCTCTCACCCCGACCAGTTTTTTCCGCAGTCCACCGCTGTCCTTGTCCTCCTGACGCAATCTGTTGCAAGGCATCAGGCTGCTCGGTGTGACTTCTTGACCGCTCCAGGGCCGGCTTCGGTTTACAGTGCCACGTGGATCGGCGATCATCGTTTGATCGTCGACTAGTCTTTTTTGCACGAAACCTGCCTGTGGACACTCTTGCCGAAGCCCCCCAATCTGCACTCTCAGGCGTTGCGCGGGTCCTGGTGCATGCAGGCAAGCTGAATGCGAAGACCGCTGAAGACCTGGTCAAGACGTCGAAGGACAAGAAAGCCAGCTTCGTGGCCGCGGCCATCGCCGCCGGTGCGGTCTCCCCCTCGGATCTGGCCCATACCCTTGCCACGGCACTCGCGCTGCCGCTGCTCGACCTGAATGCGGTCGATCCGCAGAAGCTGCCGAAGAACGTCATCGACGGCAAGCTCACCGTGCAGTATCAGGTGCTGGTACTCGGCAAGCGCGGCAACCGGCTGTTCATCGGCGGTGCCGACCCGACCGACCAGGAGGCCGCCGAGCGCATCAAATTCGCGACGCAGCTGTCGCCGGAATGGATCATCGTCGAGCACGACAAGCTCGCGAAGATCCTCGAAGCGAGCAACACCAGCGCCAGCGAATCCCTCGAGAACATCGTCGGCGGCGAGTTCGAGTTCGACGTCACCGACGAAGACACGACAGCGGCCCCCGAGAGCCAGGAAGTCACGACCGACGTCGAAGACGCCCCGGTCGTGCGCTTCCTGCAGAAGATGCTGATCGACGCGATCAATGCGCGCGCCTCCGACCTGCACTTCGAGCCCTACGAATACCACTACCGCGTGCGCTTCCGCGTCGACGGCGAGTTGCGTGAAATCACGCAACCGCCGATCGCGATCAAGGAAAAGCTCGCGTCGCGCATCAAGGTCATCTCGCGCCTCGACATCTCCGAGAAGCGCGTGCCGCAAGACGGCCGGATGAAGCTGAAGTTCGGCAACAAGGCGATCGACTTCCGGGTCAGCACCTTGCCGACGCTGTTCGGCGAGAAGATCGTGATCCGGATTCTCGACCCGTCCAGCGCCAAGCTCGGCATCGAGGCCCTCGGCTACGAGAAGATCGAAAAGGACCGCCTGCTGAAATGCATCGGCCGTCCCTACGGCATGATCCTCGTGACCGGCCCGACCGGCAGCGGCAAGACCGTGTCGCTCTACACCTGCCTGAACATCCTGAACCAGCCGGGCGTCAACATCTCGACCGTCGAAGACCCCGCGGAAATCAACCTGCCGGGCATCAACCAGGTCAACGTCAACGACAAGGCCGGGCTCACCTTCTCGGCCGCGCTGAAGTCGTTCCTGCGCCAGGATCCCGACGTCATCATGGTCGGCGAAATCCGCGACCTCGAAACCGCCGACATCGCGATCAAGGCAGCGCAGACCGGCCACATGGTGATGTCGACGTTGCACACAAACGACGCTCCCACCACGCTGACCCGCTTGCTGAACATGGGCGTCGCACCGTTCAACATCGCGTCGAGCGTGTTGCTGATCACCGCCCAGCGGCTCGCACGTCGCCTGTGCGAGGTGTGCAAGACACCCGCCGAGTACCCGCGCGAAGCGATGCTGAAGGCCGGCTACGCCGAAAAGGACATCGACGGCAGCTGGAGGCCGTACCGCGCGGTCGGCTGCTCGGCCTGCAGCAACGGCTACAAGGGTCGGGTCGGCATTTACCAAGTGATGCCCATCAGCGAAGAGATTCAGCGCATCATCCTGTCCGAAGGTACGGCGATGGACATCGCGGCACAGGCCCAGAAGGACGGCATCCGCGATCTGCGGCAGTCCGGCCTGATCAAGGTCCGTGCCGGCGCCACGACGCTGGAAGAGGTCATTTCCGTGACCAACGAGTGATGCAATCCGCGCCGCTGGCGGCGCGTGTCGAACAACTATTCAACGGGACGAGGACCGGCGTGTCCTCGCAGGCACCATGGCAACTGCAACTGCGTCGAAGAGCAACGTCCGCGAATTCGTCTTCGAGTGGGAGGGCAAGGACAAGAACGGCAAGATCGTCCGCGGCGAGATCCGCGCGGGCGGCGAGGCCGTGGTCAGCGCCAGCCTGCGCCGCCAGGGCATCCTGGTCAGCAAGGTCAAGAAGCGCCGCATGGGCGGCGGCCGTTCGATCAAGCAGAAGGACATCGCGATCTTCACGCGCCAGCTGGCCACGATGATGCGTGCCGGCGTCCCGTTGCTGCAGGCGTTCGACATCGTCGCGCGCGGCAGTGCCAATCCCCGCCTGACCAAGCTGCTGACCGACATCCGCACCGACGTCGAGACGGGTACCAGCCTGTCATCGGCGTTCCGCAAGCATCCGCTGTACTTCGACTCGCTGTACTGCAACCTGGTGGAGGCCGGTGAAGCCGGCGGTATCCTGGAAGCGCTGCTCGAGCGACTCGCCATCTATCAAGAAAAGACGATGGCGATCAAGAACAAGATCAAGTCGGCGCTGATGTACCCGGTGGCCGTGCTGGTCGTGGCCTTCGTCGTGATCGCCGTCATCATGATCTTCGTGATCCCGGCCTTCGAGGAAGTCTTCAAGTCCTTCGGTGCCGATCTTCCTGCGCCGACGCTCGTCGTGATCGCGTTGTCGAAATTCTTCGTCAGCTACTGGTGGGCGATCTTCGGCTTCCTGGGTGGCGGCATCTACTTCTTCATGGAATCGTGGAAACGCTCCGAGAAGATGCAGAAGGCGATGGACCGGCTGATGCTGAAGGTGCCGGTGTTCGGCGACCTGGTCTACAAGTCGGCCGTCGCCCGCTGGACCCGCACGCTGTCGACGATGTTCGCAGCCGGTGTTCCGCTGGTCGAAGCGCTCGACTCGGTCGGTGGCGCTTCCGGCAATGCGGTCTTCAAGGAAGCCACCGAACAGATCCAGAAGGATGTGTCGACCGGCGCCAGCCTGACGAACTCGATGTCGACCACCGGCATCTTCCCGAGCATGGTCCTGCAGATGTGCGCCATCGGCGAAGAATCCGGCTCGCTCGACGGCATGCTTGGCAAGTCCGCCGAGTTCTTCGAGGACGAGGTCGACGAAGCCGTCAAGGGCCTGTCGAGCCTGATGGAGCCGTTCATCATCGTGATCCTCGGGGTCTTGATCGGCGGCATCGTCGTGTCGATGTACCTGCCCATCTTCAAGATCGGTCAAGTGGTGTGACCGGTCGCGATGGAAAAGGACCTGCTTGACATCTTCCTGACACCCGCTGCACTGGCCGTCTTCGGCCTGTGCATCGGCAGCTTCCTGAACGTCGTGATCCATCGCCTGCCGATGGCGCTGGAGCGTGGCTGGAAAATCGACAGCGCCGAGATGCTCGGCGTCAAGATCGACGTGCCCGAGCCGATCACGCTGTCGAAGCCGCGTTCGCGCTGCCCGTCGTGCGGCCACATGATCACCTGGTACGAGAACATTCCCGTGCTGAGCTGGCTGTGGCTGCGCGGGCGCTGCTCGGCCTGCAAGACACGCATCTCGGCGCGCTATCCGTTCATCGAGATCCTCACCGGCGTGCTGTTCGCTGCCGTCGGATGGCGCTTCGGCGCGCAGCCGGTGGCCCTGCTGTGGTGCGGCATGGTGGCGGTGCTTATCGCGCTGGCCGGCATCGACTGGGACACCACGCTGCTGCCCGACAACCTGACGCTGCCGCTGCTGTGGGCCGGGCTCGTGGCCAGCCAGCTCGGCTGGACGATCCCGTTGCCGCAGGCACTGTGGGGCGCGGTGGCCGGCTACCTGTCGCTGTGGTCCGTCTACTGGCTGTTCAAGCTGACCACCGGCAAGGAGGGCATGGGCTTCGGCGACTTCAAGCTGCTCGCCGCGCTGGGCGCCTGGCTGGGCTGGCAGATGGTGCTGCCGATCGTGCTGGGTGCCTCGGTGCTCGGTGCGGTGGTCGGCATCGGCATGAAGGCGATGAGTTCGCTGCGCGAAGGACGCTACGTGCCGTTCGGCCCCTTCCTCGCCGGCGGCGGCATCGTCGTGCTGCTCGCTGGCCAGCCCCGCGTGCTCGGCTGGCTCGGCTGGGCCTGAGCAGCCGGACACCCGCATGGCCGCGTTGCGCATCGGCCTGACCGGCGGCATCGGCAGCGGCAAGAGCACGGTCGCCGGCATGCTCGCCGACCTGGGCGCGGCGCGGATCGACACCGATGCCATCGCCCGTTCGCTGGCCGCCCCGGGCGGCGCGGCCATCGATGCGTTGCGCGAGCAATTCGGCGCCGACGCGATCGACGCCGATGGCGGCCTCGACCGCGCCCGCATGCGTCAGATCGTGTTCGCCGACCCCGCTGCGAAATCGCGGCTCGAAGCCATCCTGCACCCGCTGATCGGCATCGAGACCGATCGCCAGGCCGCCGCGGCCGGCGAGCGCCCGCAGGTCTTCGACGTGCCGTTGCTGGTGGAATCCGGGCGCTGGCGCGCTCGGGTCGATCGCGTGCTGGTGGTCGACTGCAGCGCCGCGACGCAGGTGGCCCGCGTCACGCAGCGCTCCGGCTGGGGGGTGGCCGCGGTGCAGGCCGTGATCGACCAGCAGGCCAGTCGCGAAGCGCGCCGCGCGGCCGCCGATGCGGTGATCTTCAACGAGACCCTGAGCCTGGCGGAACTTGCGGCCGAAGTGCGCAGTCTGTGGACAAGCTGGATCGGATCGCGCTGAAGCGCCACCCTGTGGAACAATCCGGCGTCACGTTGTCACATTGATCGCCCGGAAAGCCCCCGTTTTGGTCCTGTACGAATACCCGTTCAACGAGAGCATCCGCACGATGCTCCGGCTCGAACACCTGTTCGACCGCCTCGGGCGCCTGCTGCCGCGCGACGAAGCCGTCGACCACCACTACGCACTGGCGACGATGTTCGAGATCATCGACGTCGCCTCGCGTGCCGACCTGAAGTCCGACCTGCTGAAAGAGCTCGAGCGCCAGCGCGGGCTGCTGCAGAGCTACCGCGGCAACCCGGCGATCTCCGAAGGCGCGCTGCTCGAGGTGATGGCGCGTGTCGACCACGCCTTCAACGGACTGAACCAGCTGCCCGGCAAGGCCGGCCACGTGCTGACCACCAACGAATGGCTGATGAGCATCCGCAGCCGCATCAGCATCCCGGGCGGCACCTGCGAGTTCGACCTGCCGGCCTACTACGCCTGGCAGCAGCACGACGCCGCGAGCCGGCGCGCCGACCTGTCCGGCTGGATCGCGACGCTGACGCCGCTGGCCGAGGCCCTGAGCGTGCTGCTCGGGCTGCTGCGCGATGCCGGCGTGCCGCACAAGGTCGTCACGCAGGGCGGGCAGTACCAGCAGAGCCTGCCGGCCGGCCGCGTGTACCAGCTGCTGCGGGTGCGCATCGACAACGGCAGCCGGCAGCTGGTGCCCGAGATCAGCGGCCACCGGCTGATGGTGATGGTGCGGCTGATGAAGCAGGACGCCGAGGGCCGGCTGAAGCCCGCAGCGGTCGATGCCACCTTCGAACTGACGCTGTGCGCATGAACACCGCCGCCAAGCCCCGCCTCGTGCGTTGTCCGACCTGCGGCGGCGACAGCGTCTACGCCAGCGACAACCCGTTCCGGCCGTTCTGCAGCGAGCGCTGCAAGAACGTCGACTTCGGCGCCTGGGCCAGCGAGAGCTACCGCGTCGCCGCGCCGCCACCGCCCGGCAGCGGCGCGACACCGTCTGCGGACGCCGACGACTGACCGAATCCCGGCCCGGCGTGCGAACTGGCGCGCTTTCCCCGCGTTGATCGACCCCACGGCGATGGCCGTTCCCGGTTCAATGGGAAGCCATGTGGAAGCGTGTTGTTCTGGCGCTGGGCTTCATCCCGGCAACCCTCACTCCGTTGCAGACCCGCGCCGCGGCGTTGACGCCGCTGGAGACCCGCTGGATGCAGGCCGCCTGGCCGGTGATCACCTATGCGCGGGCACAGGGACTGCCGCTGGACATCGTGGCCCAGCCGGTGGCCCAGGGCGGCGAGCCGCCGATCGCGATGGGCTATGTCGACGGCCGCTGCAAGCTGGTGCTGACGATGCGCGGCAACCCCGAGGCCGAGTCCACGCTGGACAAGATCCCCGTCGAGCTGCGCGACACCATCGTCGAAGCGATGACGGCGCACGAGCTCGGCCATTGCTGGCGCTACGTGCAAGGGGCATGGCACACGCCGCCGGTGTCCGGCTTCACCGACGCCCTGGACACGAGCAACACCCCGCAGGCCGATCTGGAGCGCGACATGCGCGCGACGCGCTGGGAAGAAGGCTTTGCCGACCTGGTCGGGCTCGCGTGGACCCGCACGCAGCATCCCGAGCGCTACCGCGCGGTGCACGACTGGCTCGAGCAGTTCCGCGCCGACCAGCCGCTGCCCGGCGCGCATCATGACACCCGGGCCTGGTTGAAACGCGCGAAGGACCCGGCGGTGTTCGGCGCGGCGGCCACGCCGTTCGAACAGGCCTTGCCGGTCTGGCGCAGCGAGCCGGACGCGGGCCGTTGAACCCGCACCGGGGCGCTCAGCGCGAGGCACCCCTCGCCAGGCACTCGTCGACCCAGCCTTCCACCGCTGCCGCGTCGGCCGGCACCGGCCCCCACAACGCGCGGTAGATGATCGGCGCGACCACCAGGTCCATCGCCCGCTGCACCTGCGGCACCGGCTCGCCGCGGGCTGCGCCGCGCTCGAAGATGACCGCGATCTGCGCTGCGGTGAATTGCGCGCACTGGCACGACGCGGTGCCTTCGCCATGGGCCTCGGTCGACAGCACGTCCTTCATCATCGCCAGCCCGACCGGCGACGACATCTCCTCATGGAACTGCTGCGCCCAGGCCAGCAGGTCACCGGCCACTGAACCGGTGTCGGCCGGCTGCGCATCCGGTTTCATCCTCTCGACCGACACATCGGCCAGCAGTTCGCCGAGGTCGCCCCAGCGTCGGTAGATCGTCGACGGCGTGACCTCGGCACGCGCCGCGATCATCGGGACGGTCAGTTCGGCGCGCCCGTGCAGTTCGATCAGCTCACGCGTGGCGCGGTGGACCGCGGCTTGGACGCGGGCGCTGCGGCCGCCCGGCCGCGGGGTGGTTGGTGCAGTCATGAAACCATGCTAACGCAAAGTATTTGCTTTAGTTTGAAAGCGGGCTCAGAATCCGCTAACGCAACTTTTTTGCGTTAGCCGAAGGAGCCGACATGACCACCCCTGCACTCGCCACGCCCGCGCCTGGACTGCGCCTCGGCCCCACGGCCTCGCTGTGGCTGACGGTCTCGCTGGTCGTCAGCTTCCTGGCGGCCTCCAGTGCGCCGTCGCCTCTGTACGCGCTGTACCGCGAGGCCTGGGGTTTCAGTCCGCTGGCGCTGACGGTGATCTTCTCCAGCTACGCCTTCGCGCTGCTCGGCGCGCTGCTGGTGTTCGGCGCGCTGTCCGACCACCTGGGCCGCCGCACCGTGATCGTCGCGTCGCTGCTGGTCGAATTGCTGTCGATCGTGCTGTTCTGGTGCGCCGAATCCGCCGGCTGGCTGCTCGCGGCGCGCATCGTCCAGGGCTTCGCGACCGGCATCGCGACCGGCGCGCTGAGCGCGACGCTGCTCGACCTGAGCCCGTCGCGCGGCGCGCTGTTCAACAGCGTGGCGCCGATGTTCGGCATGGCCGTCGGTGCGCTCGGCGCCAGCGCGCTGGTGCAATTCGCGCCCGCGCCGACGCGCCTGGTGTTCGACGTGCTGCTGGCGATCCTCGCGCTGCAGACGCTCGCCGCCGCGTTCCTGCCCGACACCGTGACGCGCCGGCCGGGCGTCTGGCAATCGCTGCGGCCGCGCATCGCGATCCCGCCGGCGGCGCGCGCCACGCTGTGGCGCATCCTGCCGCTCAACACCGCGAGCTGGGCGCTGGGCGGTTTCTACCTGTCGCTCGGACCGACGCTCGCGAAGCTGGTCACCGGCACGCCGGCCCCGCTGACCGGCGGCGCGCTGATCGCGACGCTGGTGCTGGCCGGGGCCGCCGCGATCGGCTGGGTGCGGCTGCGCCCGGCGCGCGCGGTGCTGACCGGCAGCGCGCTGGCGCTGGCGCTCGGCCTGTCGCTGACGCTCGTCGGCGTGCACGCCGGATCGGGTCTCGCGTTCTTCGGCGGCACGCTGCTGGCCGGCCTCGGCTTCGGTGCCGGCTTCAACGGCGCGGTGCGCAGCCTGGTGCCGCTGGCGGCGCCCCACGAGCGCGCCGGGCTGATGGCGGGCTTCTTCGCGCTCAGCTACCTCGCGTTCAGCGTGCCGGCCATCGTCGCCGGCCTGTGCGCCGGGCTGATCGGCCTGCACGCGACCGCGCTCGCCTACGGCAGCCTGCTGGTGGCGATGGCGCTGGCAGCGCTGGTCGCGTCGTGGCGCGCGGCACGCTGAAACTTCAGGGCCGCACCGCGGGCGACTCCATCGTCATGCCGCGGTCGCGCCACGCGAGGTAGGTCGCGAGCGCGGCGAACTCCGGCGACTCCGCCGGCAAGGGCTGGGCGCGCACGCCGGTCATGCAGTTGCGGATGCGCCGCAGCAGCGAACCGACGCCCTGCCACTCCAGCCGGTACAGCGGGTAGCCGTTCGCATGGCCTTGCGGGATCAGGCCGCCGCCGAGCCGCAGCCCGGCCCGCTCGTCGTGGCACTGCGCGCACGACAGGTTCAACTGGCCGATGCGCGCGCGGTACACCGCCTCGCCCCGCTCGCGCCAGGGCAGCAGGCGCGCATCGGCAGGCGGCTCGACGGGCATGCCGCGCGACTGCAGTGCGAGATGGCTTTCCAGCGACAGCAGCTCCTGGCTGTCGGGCGCCCACCGCGACGCGCCCTGGTGCGTCTCGCGGCAGCGGTTGATGCGCGTCGCGAGGTCGATCGGCTGCGCCAGCGCTTCGTCATAGGCCGGGTAGCGCGCCGCGACGCCGCGCATCGATGCGCGCGCCTCGCCATGGCAGCCGGCGCAGGCCGGCACCGACGGCGACGGCGCGCGCGCCCACAGCGCCGCGCCGTCCTGCACCCACAGCATGGCCGGGTTCTGCGCATCGTCGCGCTGCATCGCCTGCGTCGACGGGCTCATGTCGTCGAAGCCGGAGCGGCGCGCCGGCTGCGCCACCGCGTGCAGCGCGACCCCCAGCATCAGCCACAGCAGGTGACGCATCGCCCGGGCCGATCAGGTGACGCTCAGCGACACGGTCTCGGTCTGCGCAAAGCCGTGGTCGCCTTCCCAGCTGAAGCTCAGCGTGCCGCTTTCGGTCGCGACGGTGAAGAACGCGATGTACGGATTGGCGGCCGTTGCCGCATGCAGATCGGCACTGAACACCAGCTCGCCGTTGTAGCGGCAGCTGAAGCGCGTGATCAGGTCGCGCGGCAGCAGCAGGCCGTCGGCGCCCGGCCGGAAGCCGGTTTCCATCGGGTGCGCGATCAGCGTGCGCAGCTCGATCACCTCGCCGCGCTTCGCGGTGGCGGGGGCGGTGATCAGCGTGCGGGCCATCGCGTGTTCACTCCAGACAGGCGGCCAGCGTGACCAGCACGTCGACGCCCTGCGACCAGAACGTGCCGTCGCTCAGCCGCGCCACCGCCACCAGCTGCTGCGAGGTCGCGAGCCGGATCCGCGTCGACACCACCGCGCGGCCGGCGCGCGGCCCCAGCGTGAAGCGCACCACGTCGCGCTGCGGGTTGCGCTCGTTGAACACCGCGATGCCGGTCACGTGCTCGGCGGCGGTCATCGGGCTGTCGACGCTGACGGTGATCGGCACGCCGTTGCCGTTCTCGACCAGCGGCGGAATGTCGAACGTCACCTTGCCCGGCTTCACCGGCGAGCCGGAGGCGTAGTCGGCGATCGCCGATTGCATCTCGAAGCGGGTCGCGCGCGCCGGCCGCACCAGCAGCAACCCGCCGGCGGCCAGGCCGAACTGCAGCACGACCCGGCGATGCATCGAGTTGTTCACTGCAGCGTCACCAGCCACGCGACCACATCCTCGACCTGCTGCGCGTCGAGCACCGCCCGGCCCTGCCACGCGGGGCCGACACGCTGCAGCCCGTCCGTCGCGTGGTACGGCGGCATGATGGTCTGCGGGTTCAGCACGCGCGCGTCGACAATGCGCAGCCGCAGTTGCGCCGCCGACCAACGCGCCCCGGCACCGGCCAGGTCGGGCGCGAGGTTGCCCTGGAAACGCTCCTCGGGGATCGGCGCCGGGTGGCACAGCAGGCACAGCCCGGCTTGCCGGCTCGCGACGATCGCGCGGCCGCGCGCCGCATCGCCGGGCACCGCGGTCAGCGGCTGCGGCATCGCGTCGCGCGGCGGGGGCGCCGCACACGCCGCCACCACCACCGGCAACATCGCCACGAGCGAGCCCATCGTCCGCATCAGGCCTTCTTCAGCGAATGGTTCTTCAGCGGCAGCTCGCGGATGCGCTGCCCGGTGGCCGCGAAGATCGCGTTCAGCACCGCCGGTGCCGCGACCGCGATGGTCGGCTCGCCGACGCCGCCCCAGAAGCCGCCGGACGGCATCACCACCGTCTCGACCTTCGGCATCTCGTCGAGGTGCAGCACCGGGTAACTGTCGAAGTTGGTCTGCTCGATGCGACCGTCCTTCACGGTGCAGCCGCCGTACAGCGCGGCCGACAGCCCGTAGACGAACGAGCCCTCGACCTGGGCCTCGATCTGCTGCGGGTTGACCGCATGGCCCGGGTCGGTCGCCGCGACGATGCGGTGCACCTTCAGCTTGCCGTCCTTGTCGACCGACACCTCGGCCACTGCCGCGACGTAGCTGCCGAAGCCCATCGTCTGCGCGATTCCGCGGAACACGCCCCTCGGCAACGGCTTGCCCCAGCCGGCGCGCTCGGCCGCCGCGTTCAGCACCGCCAGGTGCTTCGGATGCTTCGCCATCAGCTTGCGCCGGAACGCCAGCGGATCCTGCTTCGTCGCATGCGCGAGCTCGTCGATGAAGCACTCGAGGTAGATGGTGTTCTGGTTCAGGTTCACGCCGCGCCAGAAGCCCGGCGGCACATGCGGGTTGCGCATCGCATGGTCGATCAGCAGGTTCGGCACGCTGTAGCCGATCGACGCCTCGGGGCCGGGCGCATTCAGGCCCTGGAACACCACCGGGTCCTTGCCGTCGCGGATGTTCTGCGGAAACACGCCCGCCAGGATCGACTGGCCCGAGATGCGCATGTGCAGCGCGCTCAGCGTGCCGGCCGCATCGAAGCCGGCGCGCAGCTTGCACTGCGTGATCGGGTGGTAGCGGCCGTGCGTCATGTCTTCCTCGCGCGACCAGATCAGCTTGACCGGCGTGCCGGGCATCTCCTTCGCGATCGCGACCGCCTGGTGCACCCAGTCGTGCACTGCACCGCGCCGGCCGAAGCCGCCGCCGAGCAGCAGCTTGTAGACCTCGCACTGGCCGGCCGGCAGCCCGGACGCTTCGACCGTGGCCGCATGCGCCGCCTCGCCGTTCTGCGTCGGCGTCCAGACCTCGCAGCGCGCCGGCACGCCGTCGGACGCCGGCGTGAACTTCGCCGTCGCGTTCATCGTCTCCATCGTCGCGTGGTTCTGGAACGGGTAGGCATAGACCGCCTCGACGACGCGCGCGGCCGACGCCAGCGCGGCCCGCGCATCGCCGTTCGAATTGCCGACCGCCGCTTCCGGCGCATCGAGCCCGGCCGCCAGCGTCGCGGCGATCTCGGCGCTGCCGATCTTCGCGTTCGGGCCTTCGTCCCAGACCACCGGCAATGCTTCGAGCGCAGACTTCGCGCGCCACCAGGTGTCGGCGACCACCGCCACCGCGCTGTCGCCGACGCGCAGCACCTTCTTCACGCCGGGCTTGCCGGCGATGGCCGCCGCGTCGAAGCTCGCCAGCTTGCCGCCGAACACCGGGCAGTCGCGGATCGCCGCATTCAGCATGCCGGGCAGCTTCAGGTCGGAACCGTAGACCTGCGAGCCGTCGAGCTTGCCGCGCGTGTCCAGCCGCGCGAGGCGCTTGCCGGCGAGCTTCCAGTCCTTCGGATCCTTCAGCGCCACGTCGGCGGGTGGCGTCAACCTGGCGGCGGCCAGCGCGACCTTGCCGTAGGTGGTTCTGCGGCCGCTCGCCGCATGCGTGATCACGCCCCGGTCGACCTGGCACTGCGCGGCCGGCACCTGCCAGCCGTCGGCCGCGGCCTGCACGAGCATCGTGCGCGCGATCGCGCCGCCCTTGCGCACGTAGTCGTGCGATTCGCGGATGCCGCGGCTGCCGCCGGTCGAGAAATTGCCCCAGACGCGCTTGCGCGCGAGGCTCTGGCCGGGCGTCGGGTACTCGGTCTTCACGCGCGACCAGTCGCAGTCGAGCTCTTCGGCCACCAGCTGCGCGAGGCCGGTCAGCGAGCCCTGCCCCATCTCCGAGCGGGCGATGCGGATCACGATGGTCTCGTCGGGTTGCACGACGACCCAGGCGTTGATCTCCGGCGTGGCGGCAGCGGGCGTGATGCCCGCCGGCGAGGCCTGCGCGGCAGCCTCGTCGGCGAACGGAATGTGGAATGCGACGACGAGCCCGGTCGCCGCCGACCCGGCAACGAAGCGCCGCCGCGACAGCACGGCGGCGCTCATGTCGTCCTCCCGTCGACGTGCACGATGTGCAGCCCGGCCTGCTTCGGATCGCCGCCGAGCGCTGCTGCCTTGATCGCCGCGCGCACCCGGTTGTAGGTGCCGCAACGGCAGATGTTGGTCATCGCGTCGTCGATGTCGGCATCGGTCGGCCGCGGCTTGGCCTTCAGCAGCGCCGCGGCGGCCATGATCATCCCGGACTGGCAGTAGCCACACTGCGGCACGTCGAGCGCGGCCCAGGCCTTCTGGATCGGGTGCGATGCGTTGACCGACAGGCCTTCGATCGTCACGATCTTCTCGTCGGCCCCGACCGTCGACACCGGCCGCACGCAGCTGCGCGTGGGCACGCCGTCGAGGTGCACGGTGCAGGCGCCGCACTGCGCGATGCCGCAGCCGTACTTGGTGCCGGTCAGTTCCAGCTGCTCGCGCAGCACCCACAGCAGCGGCGTCTCGGGCTCGGCATCGACCTCGCGGACGCTTCCATTGACGTGCAATCGGGGCATCGCTCTCTCCTGGGTTGGCGACGGAGCATCCCTCAGGAGGGCGCCGACCTGAAACCCCTGCTGCCCAAAGGGGACGAAAACCGTAGGATTCTGTGCGGCCCCGAAGATCCGGGCTTCGCGTGGAGGAGACAACCGCATGAGCTTGCAGCACCCCGCCTGGCTGGCGCTCGCGCTGGCCTGGACCGCCGGCGGCGCCATGGCCGCACCCGCGCCGACGGCGGACGAGCTCGCGCTGCGCTCGCTCGCCGCCACCTGCGCCGCCTGCCACGGCACCGATGGCCACCCGCCCGCGGGCAGCGCGATCGCCGGCCTCGGCGGCCGCGACCGTGACGACCTGCTGGCGCGACTCATCGGGTTTCGCGATGGCACCCGCGCCGGAACCGTGATGCCGCAACTCGCCAAGGGCTACACGCCGGACCAACTGTCGCGACTGGCCGGCTGGTTCGCCGCGCAGGCCCGATGAAGCGCCGCGACCTGCTGACGTCCGCCGGCGCGGTCGGCCTCACCGGCATCACCGGCGTGGCAGGCTGCGCCGCACCGGCTCCGCTGCCGACGCGCGCCCAGGTGGTGGTGATCGGCGGCGGCTTCGGCGGCGCCACCGCGGCGCGCTACGTACGGCTGCTGTCGCAGCAGCGCATCGAGGTGGTGATGATCGAGCCACAGCCGCGCTTCGTGTCCTGCCCCGGCTCCAACGGGGTGCTGGGCGGCACGCGCACGCTCGACGCATTGACGCTGTCGTACGACGCGCTCACCTCGCGCCACGGCGTGCGCTGGGTGCGCGACGAAGCCGCCGCGATCGACGCCGCGCGCAAGCAGGTGACGCTCGGGTCCGGCGCCACCATCGGCTACGACAAGCTGGTGCTGTCGCCCGGCATCGAGCTGATGTTCGACGAGGTCGACGGGCTGCGCCGCGCGCACGACGACGGCCGCGTGCTGCAGGCCTGGAAGGCCGGGCCCGAGACACTGGCGCTGCGCCGCCAGCTCGAGGCGATGCCCGACGGCGGCGTGTTCGCGATCACGATCCCCGAGTCGCCGTACCGCTGCCCGCCGGGACCGTACGAACGGGCCTGCGTGGTCGCCGCGTACTTCCGGCGCGCGAAGCCACGCTCCAAGCTGCTGATCCTCGATGCCAACCCCGACGTCGTCTCGAAGCCCGCGCTCTTCAAGGCCGCGTGGCGCGACCTGTACCCCGGCATCGTCGAATACCGGCCGCAGCACAAGGTGATCGGCGTCGATGCGGCGGCCGGCCTGCTCCGCGTCGAGCTGCAGGATGCCGTGCGGGCCGACGTGCTGAACGTGCTGCCGCCGATGCGCGCCGGCGCACTCGCGGTGAAGAGCGGGCTGGCGAATGCGGTGAACCGCTGGTGCCGGGTGAACTTCATCGACTTCGGCTCGACGATCGCGCCGGACGTGCACGTGCTCGGCGACGCGATCCAGATCGCCCCCGGCATGCCGAAGAGCGCCCACATGGCGAACGCGCATGCCAAGGTGGCGGCCGCGGCGATCGTCGCGCAGCTGTCGGGCGTCGCGGTCGATGCGCACCCGATGCTGACGAACACCTGCTACAGCTTCGTCGACGAGACGAACGCGATCCACGTCGCGAGCGTGCACGAGTACGTCGCGGCCGAGTCGACCTTCAAGCCGGTGGCGGGCGCTGGCGGCGTCTCGGCGCAGCGCAACGAGGCCGAAGGCACGTATGCCGCCGCCTGGGCGCGCAACATCTGGGCCGATACTTTGGGCACATGAACCTTCCTGCCGAACTCGACCCCTGGTTCGCCCGCATCGCCGTCGGCGACTACGCCGGCCGGCTCGATGTCGAACTGAACCTGCTCGACCGCGCCCAGGCCACCGAATGGACCGGCTTGCTCACCTACCACCCGATCGTCGGGGCGCTCGGCGGCATCGTGCTCGACGACCCGGAGACCAGCAACCACCACATCTATGCCAGCCGCTCGCCGCTGCAGGGCAGCGTGTTCTACCTGGCCCATGACGACGACTCGCGCATCGTCTATGCGTCGCTCGGCGACTTCCTCGCGGCCGCCGACGAAGCGAAGCGGCGGCAGGCCTGGCTCAGCCAACTGCATCCGGCGTGCTCGCCGGTCGCCGCCGACCAGGCCGGCCTGTCGCGCTGGATCGGCGAGTTGATCGGCAGCCACGCCGGCCACGAGGTCGCGATGGCGCTGGTACCGTCGCTGGACCTGGCCGACACCGCCTTGCTGCGCCGGCTCGTCAACGATCCCGATTTCTTCCTCGGCGAAGCCGTCGCGGTCGAGATCGAAAAGCGGCCGGCGCGTGCGCTCGGGGTCATCGCCGAGCTGTGCACGCTGCATCCGCACCCGCAGGTGGTGAGTGCCGGCCGGCTGGCCGCACGGGCGATCGCGAAACTGCGCTGAAGTGCACTGACGCGGCCGCGTGCCGTCGTCGAGAATCGCAGCCGTGAGCGCCCCTCCCGAGACCGCTGCCCCGACGCCCGTGCGCCGCATCGCCTGCCCGCGCTGCACCGCGCCGATGCGCGTGCTGTCGCTGTCGTCGCACAAGGGGCAGCCGGTCACGGTGGAGCACTGCCCCGGCTGCCGCCTGGTGTGGTTCGACGAGTTCGAATCGGTGCAGCTCGACAGCTTCGGCTGGGTGCGGCTGCTGCGCGAGATGGAAGCGGGCGCCGGCCGGCCGCTGGCCGATGCGCAGGTCGCGCACCCTGCGTGCCCGCAATGCGCCGCGACGCTGAAGCAGGTGCAGAACCGGTCGCGCTTTGGCCTCTTTGCCGCGCTCGAATGCCCGCGCCGCCACGGCCACCTGCACAGCCACAGCGGCCTGCTGGCCGAGCGCGGCCTGGTGCGGCCGCTGGGCGTTGCCGAGCGGCGCGCGCTGGCGCAGGAGCGGCACACGCTGCTGTGCCTGAACTGCGGCGGCGCGGCCTCGGCCGGCGACGAGCACTGCAGCTGGTGCGGCACCGCGCTGGTGGTGATCGACATGCCGCGGCTGGCGCATTCGCTGCGGCTGCAGCTGGACGGCATGGGCGCGTCGCCGCAGGCCATCGGCCGCGCCACCGCCTGGCCGTGCCGCGCCTGCGGGTCGGCGCTCGACCCGGCCCGCGACACGCAGTGCGCGCACTGCGGCCACATCGTCGTCGCGCAGAACCTGCCGGACATCGACCCGCTGCTCGAAGCGGCCGAGGCCGACCTGGCGGCGGCCGCCGCCGTCGAAGCGAAGCGCTTGGCGCGCTACCCCAGCACGCGCCGGCCGAAGCCGACGTCCGCGGGATCGGCATGGCCACCGGCGACCGCACGCCGCTCGGCGCTGTCAGGCTGGACGCCGCTGCTGATCGCGCTGGCGGCAGCGCTGGTCGCCGCGCTGTTCGTCGTCGCCGACCTGCATGCGCCCGGGCGCGACCCGATGGAGGTCCTGCGCGCGCAGCGGCTGGGCGTGCGGCCCGGGTCGGCGTGGGCCTTGCTGCCGGCGTGGCGCGAGCTGGCGCCCGGCGACCGCAACGGCCTGCAGGCGCTGCGCCGCGGGTTGTTCGCGGTGCACCTGCGCCAGCTCGCCGGCGAACCACTGCCGGCCACCGCGACGCTCGGGCAGGTCATCGACGACACGCTGCCTCAGGCCGCGCGCCACCGCGACACCACCCGACGATGGAATGCCGAGCTGTCGCGCAGCCTGAAGATCGACCCGTCTGCCGGCGAACTGCCGCTCGGCGACGAAGCCGCGGAGCTCGGCGGCCGCCTCGCGCCGGCGGCGCCGAACGTGTGGATCCAGTCCCCGTCGCGCACGGCCGCGCTGTGGGGCTTGACGGTGCGCAACAGCGGCAGCTTCACGATCCTCGCCCACAAGCTGGCGGTGCGGATACCGCTCGATGGCCGCTCGGGCGTGAACTGGCGCTGCCATCCGGCGCCGGCGGCGAATCCGGTGCTGGCGCCCGGCACCGGCGTGCCGCTGTTCTGCCGGACGACCGTGCCGCCATCGGCCCAGGAAGACACCTGGCGAAGCGCGATGCAGAAGCTGCGGGACGGCGAAGCGACCGACCTGCAATGGAGCGACGAAGCCTTGCAGACCCCGGCCGGCTTCGAAGCGGCGACCGATCGCCTGGTCGCCGACACGTTGAAGGGCCCCGCCTCCAGGCCGCCCCGGCGCAGTTGGGGCGAGTGGTGGTCGATGCTGACGACGCCGCGCCGGCATGGGCTGCTGCTGGCCGGCGGCGTCGCGGCCTTCGCGGTCTTCTGCATGGCGGCCCGGCAGCTGGGCGAGCGCCGGGCGGTGGTCGCGGCGCTGTCGGCCGCCACCGTCGGCAGCTACCTGGGCGGGCGCGGCGAAGGCGCGGCGTCGGTGCTGCTGGTGGGCATGTACTTGGTGCTGTCGCTGCTGCTGACCTTCGGCTTCGCGTTCGGCGCGCGACTCTACGCGCAGTGGTTCCTGAGGCGCCCCGGTCAGGTCTGAGGCCGTCGGCCTGAGGCCGCCGTGCCCAGCGCACCGAGCACGCCGCCCAGCACCAGCACGTACCACAGCGGGGCAGAACCGCCCTCGCCGCCGATGGCCCACCAGCCGGCCGCACCGGCCACCAGGGCCACCGCGGCGGCCAGCGCCAGCAGCAACAGCGGCACGGCCAGCAGCAGCGTCGGCAGCTTGACCGCCGGATCGCGGCTGCCGGCCACCAACAGCGCGTAGCCGACCAGCGTGAAGAGCGGGAACAGCACCCACAGCGTCAGCCCCGGCGATGCCGCGGACAGGCCCAGTGGCGCCGCGACCAGCGCGACGGCGGACAGCAAACCCAGAGCGGCCAGCACGCCGCCGACGATCGCGATCAACATGGTTCGAACGAAGGGTGAAGGTGCCGAAGGATAGCGTCCGCCAAGCGCATTGCAGGGACATCGCCCCTTGAACCGTCACGCTCTGCCCCTATAATTCTGGGCTGCTAGCACTCGACTCAACCGAGTGCTAACGACATCCAGGCGCCTGCGGGCACCGGTGTTCCATCAGGTCAATGAGCGCCAACTTGCCTCGTTGCCCACCAGAAGTCCCATTTTTGAGACATCAAGGAGAAGTCATGAAATTTCGTCCGTTGCACGACCGCGTGGTCGTCGAGCGCGTTGAAGCCGAAACCAAGACCGCTTCGGGCATCGTGATCCCCGACGCCGCCACCGAGAAGCCCGAGCAGGGCATCGTCCTGGCCATCGGCCCGGGCAAGCGCAACGAGAAGGGTGACTTCATCGCCCTGAATGTCAAGGTCGGCGATCGCGTGCTGTTCGGCAAGTACAGCGGCCAGACCGTCAAGGTCGACGGCAAGGAACTGCTCGTGATGCGCGAGGAAGACCTCTTCGCCGTGATCGAAGCCTGACCCTCGTCCCACTCAAGCAATTCGGAGAAAACACATGGCAGCAAAAGACGTAGTCTTCGGCGGCGAAGCCCGCGCACGCATGGTCGAGGGTGTCAACATCCTGGCCAACGCCGTCAAGGTGACCCTGGGCCCGAAGGGCCGCAACGTGGTCCTCGAGCGCTCGTTCGGCGCCCCCACCGTCACGAAGGACGGCGTCTCGGTCGCCAAGGAGATCGAGCTGAAGGACAAGCTCCAGAACATGGGCGCGCAGATGGTCAAGGAAGTCGCTTCCAAGACCAGCGACATCGCCGGTGACGGCACCACCACCGCCACCGTGCTGGCCCAGGCCATCATCCGCGAAGGCATGAAGTACGTGGCCGCCGGCATGAACCCGATGGACCTGAAGCGCGGCATCGACAAGGCCGTCACGGCCCTGGTCGAGCAGCTGAAGAAGGCCTCGAAGGCCACCACGACCTCGAAGGAAATCGCGCAAGTCGGCTCGATCTCGGCCAACAGCGATGAAACCATCGGAAAGATCATCGCCGACGCGATGGACAAGGTCGGCAAGGAAGGCGTCATCACCGTCGAAGACGGCAAGTCGCTCGAGAGCGAACTGGAAGTCGTCGAAGGCATGCAGTTCGACCGCGGCTACCTGTCGCCGTACTTCATCAACAACCCCGAGAAGCAATCGGCGTTGCTGGACAACCCGTTCATCCTGCTGTTCGACAAGAAGATCAGCAACATCCGCGACCTGCTGCCGGTGCTGGAGCAAGTGGCCAAGGCCGGCCGTCCGCTGCTGATCATCGCCGAAGAAGTCGAAGGCGAAGCGCTGGCGACCCTGGTGGTCAACACGATCCGCGGCATCCTGAAGGTCGTCGCCGTCAAGGCCCCGGGCTTCGGCGACCGCCGCAAGGCCATGCTGGAAGACATCGCCATCCTGACCGGCGGCAAGGTCATCGCCGAAGAAGTCGGCCTGACGCTCGAGAAGGTCACGCTGGCCGACCTGGGCCAGGCCAAGCGCGTCGAAGTGGGCAAGGAAAACACCACCATCATCGATGGCGCCGGTGCCGGTTCCGACATCGAAGCCCGCGTCAAGCAAGTTCGCGTGCAGATCGAGGAAGCCACCAGCGACTACGACCGTGAAAAGCTGCAGGAGCGCGTGGCCAAGCTGGCCGGCGGTGTTGCGGTGATCAAGGTCGGCGCCGCGACCGAAGTCGAGATGAAGGAAAAGAAGGCCCGCGTCGAAGATGCGCTGCATGCCACCCGTGCCGCCGTCGAAGAAGGCATCGTGGCCGGTGGTGGCGTGGCCCTGCTGCGCGCCAAGCAATCGGCTGGCGCCATCAAGGGTGACAACCCCGACCAGGAAGCCGGCATCAAGCTGGTGCTGCGCGCGATCGAAGCGCCGCTGCGCGAGATCGTCTACAACGCCGGCGGCGAAGCCAGCGTGGTCGTCAATGCCGTGCTGAACGGCAAGGGCAACTACGGCTTCAATGCAGCCAACGACACCTACGGCGACATGATCGAGATGGGCATCCTGGATCCGACCAAGGTGACCCGCACCGCGCTGCAGAACGCCGCGTCGGTGGCCTCGCTGATGCTGACGACCGAGGCGATGATCGCCGAGGCGCCGAAGGAAGAAGCCGGCGCCGCCGGCGGCATGCCCGGTGGCGGCATGGGCGGCATGGGCGGCATGGGCATGGACATGTAAGGTCCAGGCACCTCGCCTACCTCGAAAGGGCTGCTTCGGCAGCCCTTTTTCTTTTGAAGAATCCGGATCTAATCTATATACTATTTATATAGCGATTGGAGTTGCCATGGCCCCCGCAGCATCGAGCTTGTTGCTGAAGTTCCGAACCCGCGACACGCAGTTCGGCGTCACCCGCGACACCGTGAAGGCGATGGCCGAGCACTTCGACCTCTCGGAGACCGAGGTGGTGCACATGGCCTTGTCGCGCATGGCCAGGGAGGAGCTGCCGGCGTACGAAGCCGATGACGGGCCGCTGTCGGCAAAGGACATCAAGGCGCTCGGCAAGGTGGCCGCCGCCGCCCTGCCCAAGGGGCGGGTCATCAAGAAGCAGTCGCTGTTCTGATGGGCGCACCCTGGGCGCCGCCGTCGCCAGGCGACATCGTCTGGTGTCATCTCCCCCACCTTCCCAAGCGGGAACCCGGTCCGAAACCTCGTCCTGCACTCGTGTGCGAGGTCACTGAACGCGAGGACGGCGTGGCAGTCACCGTCGCCTACGGAACCTCCCAACACGTGAAGCGACTCCATGCAGGTGAGTTCGCGATCACGAAGCCGGGTCATCGGGCTGCCTATGACAGCGCCGGACTCTCCTTCGACACCAGGTTCGACCTCCGGCAGTCCGTCGAGCTGCCCTGGACCACCGATTTCTTCGCGGTGCCGCCCCGGGCTCCGCATGGCCAGAATCCGAAGCTCGGCAGCCTCCATGCGTCGATGATGCGAGCGGCTCAGGCCGCATCCCGGGCGTTGCGGGACGACGCCTGACGATCGGAGAAAGCAAGCCTCGCGGGTCGCACAATACGGCCCATGCCGACCGCCCCCCTGCTGAAGCGCTTCATCGACGATGAACTGGGCCGCGCGCCCGACCTGGTGGCCCGCACGATGGCGGCGGTGGTCGAGCAGCTGCGCCGCCCGCGCGACCAGCTGCTCGCCAGCGAGCGCCAGCACCACTTCGACCTGGTCGAGCTGCTGCAGCAGCAGGCCGGGCGTTTCCAGCGCAGCTTCGTCGACGCGCTGCGCCAGCGCGTGCTGGCCGACCTGGAGCCCGCCGACAGCGCCGCGGCGGCAGCGTCCTCCGGCCCGAGCAGCCTGTCCGGCCTGCAGCTGATGGACGAAGGCCGCGTTGAATCCGACATCGAGATCTCGCGTGCAGCGCAGCAGATCGACACCGGCACCGAATGGGAGCTGCGCGAGCTGCAGACCTTCACGTCGACGCTGCGCGGCCAGAGCCACACCACCGCCGAATCGAACCCGCTGCGCCCGCTCGCCTATGCGCACGCGCTGTGGGACGCCGCCGGCGACGTGACCGACAAGCCGGTGCAGCAGGCCATCCTGCTGCGCATCGCGTCGACCGCGATGACGCCGCTGCTGCGCATGGCCTGGGCCGCCGCGTGCTCGCGCCTCGAATCGCAAGGGATCGAGCCGAGCATCTACCGCACCGTCGTGTTCGCCCCCGGTGCCGGCGCGGCGCGCAAGCCGGAGGTCGACGTGACGATGCCGGGCGCGCTCGAAGGGCTGGTGCGCAGCATGCCGGGCGGTATTCCGACCGCGGCGTCCCCGCCGGCGGACCGGCCGGCACCGGCCGGCCGCGGCAACGCGCTCGGACCGGCACTCGAACAGGCGCTCGCCCGCATCGAGGCGATGCTGGCGCGCCTGCCGGCCGCCGACGGCGATGCCGCCGGCGACGCGGCCGGCGACGCGGCCGATCGTGCCGGCACGCCGTCGTCGCGGCTGGCCGAGTTCCGCGGCTCGCTGCTGACCGCCGCCGACGAGACGATCGAGCGCCAGATCATCGAGCTGCTGTCGCGGCTGTTCGAGACCATCCTCGGCGACCCGATGCTGCCGCAGCCGCTGCGCGCGCTGATGGCCCGGCTGCAGGTGTCGGCGCTGCGCGTCGCGCTGCGCGACCCGAAGATGATGGAGATCCACGACCACCCGGTGTGGCAGCTGATGGACCGCATCGCCGGCGCCGCGGTCGGCTACCCGCAGGCCGGCGACCCGCGGTTGGCGCAGTTCCTGGCGGTCTGCGACCGGTTGGTCGACGAGATGCTGGCCGAGCCGGTGCAGGACGCCGCGCTGTACCGCCGCAGCATGGCCCGCGTCGACGCCTGCACCGCCGAGCAGCTGCGCGACGCCCAGGTGGCCGCGCGCGGCGCGATCGCGACGCTGGTGATGGCCGAGCAGCGCGAGCGGCTGCAACGCGAGCTGTCGCACCGCCTGGCCGAACAGATGACGGCGATCCGCACGACGCCGCTGATCCGCCGCTTCGTCACCGGCACCTGGGCGCGGGTGCTGGCCGAATCGTTCACGCGGTACGGTGAAGAGGCCGACGCCAGCCGGCTCGCGCTGAAGGCCACCGAGCACCTGCTGTGGAGCCTGCGCCTGCCGGACCATCCGCAAAGCCGGCTGCGCCTGCTGGGGCTGCTGCCCGACCTGTTGAAACAACTGCGCGCCGGCATGGAGATGCTCGAGCTGCCGGCCGACGAGCAGCAGACGGTGCTCGACGCGCTGGTCGAGGTCCACTCCGAAGCGATGAAGCCGCGTGCCCGGACGGGCACGGGCGCCGAGCCCGAGCCGACGCCGGAAGAGATCGTTCGCCGCATGCGCGACGAGAGCGTCGAGCCGATGCCCGAGACCGGCACGCCGTTCAGCGACTCGCTGATCGACCTCGGCTCGATGGACACCGTGCCCGCCGAGTGGCTGCCGAGCGGCCCGGCGTCCGGCGGCGACGATGCGGCCACCTGGGTCCACGCGATGGCGGTCGGCCGGCACTACCGGATGTTCCTGCTCGGCCGCTGGAGCCACCTGCAGCTGCTGTGGCGCAGCGACGGCGGGCAGCTGCTGCTGTTCGCCGGCGAACAGCCCGGCAGCACGCATTCGGTGACGTCGCGGGCGCTCGAACGGCTGCGCACCGCCGACCTGCTGATCCCGCTGGCCGACTACTCGCTGGTGCAGCGCGCGGTCGACGGCATGCTGCGCAGCCTGGCGACGCTGCGCTGAGCGGGCGCCGCGAGCCGGCAGAATGCCGGCCATGACATTCGGAGGCGGGACCCATCGGCGGGCATGGCTGTGCCTGCTCGCACTCATCGGCGGCTCGGCGCTGGCGCAGCAGGCGCCGCCGGCAGGCACGCCGGTAACGGCCCAACCGGCCCAGCCGACCCCACCGGCCCGTCCGCGCATCGGCCTGGTGCTGTCCGGCGGCGGCGCGCGCGGGCTGTCGCACGTCGGCGTGCTGAAGGTGCTGGAGCGCGAGCGCATCCCGGTCGACGTGATCGCCGGCACCTCGATGGGCGCGATCATCGGCGGCCTGTATGCGAGCGGCATGGACGCCGCAACGCTGGAGCGCGAGCTGCTGAAGGTCAACTGGGACGCGGTGTTCGCCAACCGGGTCGACCGCCAGCTGCTGTCGCAGCGGCGCAAGGAAGAAGACTTCGAGATCTCGCCGTTGATCGAGTTCGGCATGCGCGACGGCGAGCTGCGCGCGCCGCTCGGCGCGCTGTCGGGCCGCGGCCTCGAGACGCTGCTGCGGCGCTACACGCTGCCGGTGCGCTCGGTGCGCGATTTCGACCGACTGCCGATCCCGTTCCGTGCCGTCGCCACCGACATGGAAGACGGCCGCGCGGTGATCCTGAGCCAGGGCGACCTCGCGCTCGCGCTGCGCTCCAGCATGAGCGTGCCCGGCGTGTTCCCGCCGACCGAGATCGACGACCGCATCCTCGGCGACGGCGGCCTGGTCGACAACGTGCCGGTCGGCGTCGCGCGCGCGATGGGCGCCGACATCGTGATCGTCGTCAACATCGGCACGCCGCTGGCGCCGCGCAAGACGCTCGGCTCGGTCGGCGGGCTGACCGGGCAGATGATCAACATCCTGACCGAGCAGAACGTGCAGCGCAGCCTCGCGTCGCTCGGCGGGCGCGACCTGCTGATCTCGCCGCAGCTGGGCGACATCACCGCCGGCGATTTCAACAAGACGCCCGAGCTGATCGCGCTCGGCGAGCAGGGCGCGCTGCAGCTCGCGCCGCGGCTGGCCGCGCTGGCGCTCGACGAGACGAGCTACGCGCAATGGAAGGCCGGCCACCCGCGCGAGCCCGCCCCGCAGGCGACGCTCGCGTTCGTCGAATTCGAAGGCAGCGAGCTGACCAACCCGAAGCGCTTCGCGGCGCAGATGGAATCGGCGGCCGGCCAGCCCTTCGACGCCGCGAAGGCCGAGCGCGATGCGCGGCGCCTGGCCGCCAGTGGCGACTACGTGCGCGCCGACTACGAGCTGGTGACGACCGACCGCGGCGACGGGCTGGTCTTCGACCTGGAGGACAAGCCCTGGGGGCCGCACTACTTCCGCGTCGGGCTGGACCTGAACACCGACTTCAGCGGGCGCAGCGCCTTCAACCTGAAGATCAGCCACAACCGCCACTGGCTGGATGCCAACGGCACCGAATGGCGCAACCGCGTGCAGATCGGCGAGGTGCCGAAGCTGTTCACCGAGATCTACCACCCGCTGAACTGGACGCTCGGCATCTCGAACGACTGGTTCGTCGCCGGCTACGGCGAGATCGAGCGCCGCAAGGTGGCGGTCTACAACGGCGTCACCGGCGACGAGCGCGGGCACTTCAACCGCTCGGCCGGCCGCTTCGGCGTCGACCTCGGCCAGCCCTGGGGCCAGTTCGGCGAGATCCGCATCGGTCTGACGCACCTGACGCTGCGCAACGAACCGGAGATCCTGTCGGCCGACTACGTCGGGCCGCGCGACACGGTGACGATCGACGAATCCGGCCTGCGCGTCGGCGTGGTGATCGACCAGCTCGACTTCGCGAACTTCCCGCTGCACGGCTACCGCGTGCAGGGCGAAGTGGTCACCGGCCGGCGCAGCGACAGCGTCACCGGCAGCGACTCCGACCGCTTCACGCGGGTCGAGAGCGAGGGCTCGGCGGTCGGCAGCTGGGGGCGGCACACGCTGAACGCGTTCGCGCGGGTGCAGCATGCCGACCAGCGCTCGATCACCGGGCTGGGCCGCTACACGCTCGGCGGCTTCCAGCAGATGTCGGGCTACCTGCCGGGCCAGATCGAGGGCAACTACCTGCTGTTCGGCCGGCTCGCGTACTACCAGCGCATGAGCTACACGCCGGTGTTCACCCGCGGTCTGTTCGTCGGTGGATCGCTGGAGGCCGGCAACGCCTGGGAGTTCAGCAGCCAGATGAAGCTGAACGACCTGCGCAGCGGCATGAGCCTGTTCGTCGGTGCCGACACCGGCATCGGTCCGCTCTACCTCGGCGTGACCTACGCGCCGCGTGGCGCCGCCGGCCTCTACCTGTTCATCGGCCGACCGTGACGGATGAGGCAGCCGGCCGGGCCGGACTGCCGCGTTCGGGGGGGTGCCAAGCGAAGGAGCGCTTCCTAAACTGGCTGCAAGGGTCAGGCAACAGAGTCAGCGAAGTTCGGCGAGGCGCACATGACAGACAGCGAATTGATGCGGATCAGCGATGGCGGTGTCGAGTCGTCGGAAGGCTGGGCGGTTCACCTCATCGGACCGGAGCTGCTGGAGTACTGCAGCGGGCCGGCCGCCTGCCTCGTCAACGTCGGCTATTCGCCGGCGCACCGGGCACGTCAGATCTACGCGAGCGAGTCGTCGTCGGACCTGTTCCCGATGCTGCGCGAGCACCTGCAGTCGGCGTCGCAACTGCTCGACGGCCGCTACGTGGTGGTGTGACGACCCCTCGCTCGACGAGTACGTCGAGCGGTCCCCCGAGGGAACGCGGGCCGGCTTGGGGCGGCCCGGCGCTCGGCCCGCCTCACCGAACCAACGCCGATTCGATCTCGGCCGCGACCAGCGCCGGCAGCTCGTGCACGATCCAGTGCGTGGCGCCCGGCACGCGGGTCAGCGTCAGCTTCGGCACGAAGGCCTCCAGCCCGTCCAGCAATGACGCCGGCAAGGCCACATCGGCCTCGCCCCACACCACGTGCGTCGGCACCTGCACGGTGACGAACTCGGGTGGGAACTTCAACGCGAGCACCGGTGAATCGGGCCCGGTCGGCGGGCGCAGCGGCGACGCGCGGTAGTAGTTCAGCGCACCGGTCAGCCCGTGGCGCCAGACCGCGCGGTACTGCTCCTTCAGCGCCGGCGTCAGCCAGCCGCCACCGGGGCGCGACGGGTCTTCGGCGCCCATGTGGGCAAACGCCGCCCACAGCCGCGCGAAATCGCCGGCCGCGAGCTCCGCCTCGGCCTCGGGGCGGCTCCAGGCGTTCATGTAGGCACTGGCCGCCTGCTGGTGCGGGTCGGTCTGCAGCGCCTTCAGGAAGACCCCCGGGTGCGGCGAATTGACGATCACCAGCCGCTGCAACGCCTGCGGGTGCTGCACCGCGAAATTCCAGGCGACGGCACCACCCCAGTCGTGCGCGACCAGCGCCGCCAGTGGACCACCGCCTTCGTGGGCGATCAGCGCCAGCAGGTCGGCCACCAGGTGCTTCGCGCGATAGGCTTCCACCTCGGCCGGTGCCGACGAGCGCTCGTAGCCGCGCAGGTTCGGCGCGACGCAGCGGTAGCGGTCGCCGAAATGCCGCAGCATCGCGTCCCAGACGAAGGCGCCCTCGGGAAAACCATGCAGGAACACGATCGCCGGCGCACCGCGCGGCCCGCTGGCCCGGCAGCTCAGCGTGATGCCGTGCGGCAGCACCGCGTCGAAGGTCTCGATCATGGCGCCGGGACGACCCACTCCCGCAGCACGCAGGCCGCGTCGCCGACGCCCTGCTTCTTCAGCGCCGAGAACAGCGAGATGCCGATGTCGGCATGCTCGCTCGTCAGCTCGCCCAGCACCGCCTGCGTGGTTTCCAGCACGGTGGTGGCTTCGCGGCGGTTCAGCTTGTCGGACTTGGTCAGCAGCACCAGCAGCCGCACCTCGCCGGAGCCGACGCGCGGTGCGACGAATTCGAGCAGGTTGCGGTCGAGCTCGGTCAGCCCGAGCCGCGAATCGACCATCAGCACCACGCCCGACAGGCTGCGGCGCACCTGCAGGTAGTTGGCCATCACCTCCTGCCAGCGTTGCTTGGCCGAGCGGGCGACGGCGGCGTAGCCGTAGCCCGGCAGGTCGGCGAACAGCGCGTTCGGCGCGTCTTTCGGGCCGAGCTCGAACAGGTTGATGTGCTGCGTGCGGCCGGGCGTCTTCGACGCGAAGGCCAGCCGCTTCTGCTGCGTCAGCGTGTTGATCGCGGTCGATTTGCCGGCGTTCGATCGGCCGACGAAGGCGATCTCGGGCAGCTCGGTCTGCGGCAGCTGGTTCAGCTGGCTGGCGGTCGTCAGGAAGCGGGCCGTGTGCGTCCAGGCCAGCGCCAGTTTCTCGGCCGCGGCCGCATCGCTGCTCGCGTCAGCGGCCGGCGCACCGGAATTGTTTTCGTCGGTCATGGAAGGCACCAAAAACTTGCATTGTAAAATCGCCGGGTTTTGCACCCTCAAAACGCATCCAGCCACCTCACACCCACACGCCATGATGCCTGTTGCTTCCCTGCTGTCGAGTCTGTTGTTGGCCGCCGCGCTGGTGGCGCCCGCGTCCGCGAACGAGGCGGTCAAGGCCAAGCCCGACGTCGCGAAAGGCCAGGCGATCTCGACCAACGTCTGCGCGGCCTGCCACTCGGCCGACGGCTCGCGCGGCAGCCCGGCCAACCCGATCCTGCAGGGGCAGCACCCTGAATACCTCGTCAAGCAACTGGCCGAGTTCAAGGAAGGCAAGCGCGACAACCCGATCATGAAGGGCATGGCCTCGACGCTGAGCGAAGACGACATGCGCAACGTGGCCGCGTTCTACGCCTCGAAGGACGCGAAGCCCGGTTTCGCGAAGAACAAGGAATCGGTCGCCCTCGGCGAGAAGATCTACCGCGGCGGCATCGCCGACCGGGCGATCCCGGCCTGTTCCGGCTGCCACAGCCCGACCGGCGCCGGCCTTCCGGTCCAGTACCCGCGCCTGCGCGGCCAGCACTCCGACTACACCGAAGCGCAGCTGGTGGCCTTCCGCAGCGGGCTGCGCAAGAACAGCGCGCAGATGATCGGCGTCGCCGCGAAGATGAACGACAAGGAAATCAAGGCGGTGGCCGACTACATCGCCGGCCTGCGCTGAACGCGGCGAATCTCACGCAAGGGCCGGTCGCTGACCGGCCTTTTTCATTCCCGGCCGCGGCGCGCGCGACTATAGTCATCCGACTCGCCACTGCGAACGCCCCCATGCCCCACATCCGACGCGGACCCGACGGACAGATCGACAGCCTGCACCGTCAACCGGGGGCCGGCACCGAGTTCATGGCCGACGGGCATCCGGAGCTGCTGGCCTTCATCGGGCACACCCCGGCCAACAGCGATTTCGGCAAGCTCGACGCCGATTTCGTCCGCGTGATCGAGGACGTGATCGACACGCTGATCGTCCGCAACATCATCAACATCACCGACCTGCCGGGCGAGGCGCAGGCCAAGCTGTTCGCCCGCAAGAGCTTCCGCGAACGCACCGCGCGCAATTCGCTGCGGCTGTTTTCCGACACGCAATTCGGTACGGTGATCGACGACACCAACTTCGGCGAGCTGCCCTGAACCTGCCGGTGGAACCGGCTGTAAGGTCAGCCGCTCCAAGCCCGACTGACCGGCAACGCGCCTGCGGGCGTCCCCAGGAGTTTTCATGCACCACCGCCCGAACCGCGGCTTCGACCACGCCGTCCCGTCCGAGATCACGCCGCGCAGCGTCTACGAACGCCGCCGCGAGCTGCTGAAGCTGATGGCCCTCGGCAGCGCCGGTGCCGCGCTGTCCGGCTGGGCCGCGCGCGACGCGATGGCGCAGGCCGCGCGTCCGAACAAGCTGGCGCCGCTGCCCGGCACGCGCAGCGCCGTCCCCGGTGCGATCACGATGGAAAAGCTCACGTCCTACAACGACGTGACCAGCTACAACAACTACTACGAGTTCGGCACCGACAAATCCGACCCGGCGCGCAACGCCGGCTCGCTGAAGACCCGGCCGTGGACGGTGGCCATCGAAGGCGAGGTCAGGAAGCCCAGGGTCTACGACCTCGACGAGCTGCTGAAGCTCGCGCCGATGGAGGAGCGCACCTACCGGCTGCGCTGCGTCGAGGGCTGGTCGATGGTGATCCCGTGGGTCGGCTATTCGCTGTCCGAGCTGATCAAGCGCGTCGAGCCGACCGGCAATGCGAAGTACGTCGAGTTCGTCACGCTGGGCGATGCGAAGCAGATGCCCTTCCTCGGTTCGCGCGTGTTGTCGTGGCCGTACGTCGAGGGCCTGCGCCTCGACGAGGCGATGAACCCGCTCGCGCTGCTGGCCTTCGGCCTGTACGGCGAGGTGCTGCCGAACCAGAACGGCGCGCCGGTGCGGCTGGCGGTGCCCTGGAAATACGGCTTCAAGAGCGGCAAGTCGATCGTGAAGATCCGCTTCACCGACAAGCAGCCGCTGACCTCGTGGAACCATGCGGCCGCCCAGGAATACGGCTTCTTCTCGAACGTCAATCCGAACGTCGACCATCCGCGCTGGAGCCAGGCCACCGAGCGCCGCATCGGCGAAGACGGCCTGTTCGCGAAGAAACGCGCGACGCTGATGTTCAACGGCTACGAAGCCCAGGTCGGCCAGCTGTATGCCGGCATGGACCTGAAGAAGCTGTTCTGACGGCGGATTGACGATGAAGACCGCCGTGCTGTCGCCCGACACCGCCCCCTCCCCCCGCGCCGCCGTGCCGCGCCGGCGCTCGCCGCTGCTGCACCCGGCGGCCAAGCCGCTGCTGTTCGTTGCCGGCCTGCTGCCGTTCGCGTGGTTGTTCTACGGCGCGCTGATGAACACGCTGGGCGCGAACCCGGCCGAGGCGCTGATCCGCTCGACCGGCGACTGGACGCTGCGGCTGCTGTGCATCACGCTGGCGGTGACGCCGCTGCGGGTGATCGCGCACCAGCCGGCGCTGGCGCGCTTCCGGCGCATGCTGGGGCTGTTCGCGTTCTTCTACGTGGTGCTGCACTTCCTGGCGTATGCGTGGCTCGACATGGGGCTGGACCTCGACGCCATCGTGCGCGACATCCCGAAGCGCCCGTTCGCGCTGGTCGGCTTCCTCGCCTTCGTGCTGATGATCCCGCTGGCCGCCACCTCGTTCAACCGGGCCATCAAGGCGCTGGGCGCGAAGCGCTGGCAGGCGCTGCACAAGAGCGTCTACGCGGTCGTGCTGCTGGGTCTGCTGCACTTCTTCTGGATGAAGGCGGCGAAGAACAATTTCGCCGAGGTCGCGGTGTACGCCGCCATCATCGGGGTGCTGCTCGGCTGGCGCATCTGGCACGCGCTGCGCAAGAGTTGACGGCGCATCGCGAACCTGACGCCTGCGTGTCTGGCGCGGTCGCGCCGGGCCACGCACAATCGGGCCCTCCATGGTCGCCCACGCCTTGCCCTCCCACACCCCCGCCGGCCCCGAGACAGTCGCCAGACGCCTCGTCAGGCTGATCGCCGATTCACAGGCCGCGCACGACGCCGGCCACCACCAGCAGGGCCTCGCTCTGGCCCAACAGGCCCTGGCGGGTGCCAGCGCGGTGGGCGAGCCGCTGGTGATGGCACGCATCCACACGCTGATCGCCAACCACCTGTGGCGGCTCGGGCAGTTCGAGCCGTCGGTACAGTCGGCGCGCGCGGCGCTCGCGCTCTGGAAGGCCGCCGAGCGCATCGACGAGCAGTGCGACACGCTGTGCCTGCTGGCGATCTCGTTCAGCGAGATCGGGCTGCAGGAAGAAGCGCTGAAGCACGCCACCGCGTCGTTCGAGCTGGCCCGCGAGCACGACCGCGGCTTGGCGATGGGTGTCGCGCTGAACCGCATCGGCATTTGCTACGACCGGCTCGGCGATTCGATCCAGGCCGAGAGCTTCCTGCTGCAGTCGCTGGGCATGGCGCGCGAGCACGGCGGCCACGGCGACCGGATGCTGGCGCTGAACAACCTGACCGCCACCGCGATCAGCGCCTACTACCAGGCGCAGCTGCGCGCCGACGACGATGCCAGCCAGCAGGCGATCCAGCGGGCGCGCCAGTACGGCAGCCGGGCGCTGTCGCTGGCGCGCCGCCATGGCGACCTCTACCGCGTTGCCGTCACGCAGGGCAACCTGGGCGAGGCGCTCGGGCTGGCCGGCGACTTCGCCGAGGCCCGTGCGCTGTTGCAGGAGGCGCTGGCGAGCGCCGAGCAGAACGGCTTCCGCGCGGTGGTGCTGCGCATGCGGCACAACATCGCCGAGGTGCTGCTGCGCGAGGGCCGCAATGAAGAGGCCATCATCGAGCTGACCGCGACGCTGCAGTCGCTGACCCAGCTCGACCACGAGACCACCCGCATGCGGGTGCATTCGGCGCTGCACCGTGCCTACAAGGCCACGCGCCAGTTCGAGCCGGCGCTGCTGCACTGCGAGGCGCACCACCAGATCGAGATGCAGCGGGTCGCGCTGCAGAGCAAGGCGCAGGCGCGGCTGATGGTGAACCGCATCGATGTCGAGCGCGCGCTGATGGACGGCGAGCGTTCGCGCCTCGAGGCCGAGCTGCAGCGGCTGCGCACGCAGCAGCTCGAAGCCGAGAAGGAGCTGCTCGAGCAGCGCACCGCCGAGCTGCACCGCGAGACGCTGGAAGACCCGCTGACCGGCCTTGCGAACCGGCGCCATGTCGACGCGACGCTGCCGCTGCTGATCGAGCGTTCGCGCGGCCAGCGCCAGCCGATGGCGCTGGCGATGGCCGACCTCGACCACTTCAAGCAGGTCAACGACCGCCACGGCCATGCGGTCGGCGACGAGGTGCTGCGCACGGTGGCGCGCCTGTTCGGCGACAAGACCCGGGCACGCGACCTGCTGGGCCGCTGGGGCGGCGAAGAGTTCGTGCTGGTGTTCGTCGACACGCCGCGCGAGACCGCGCACGAGATCTGCGAGCGCCTGCGCAGCGCCGTGCAGATCTACCCGTGGGACGCGATCGCACCGGGGCTGCAGGTCACGCTGAGCCTCGGGTTGGCCGTCGCGCAGCCGACTGACAACGCGATCGAACTCGTCGAGCGGGCGGATGCTGCGCTCTACGAAGCGAAGCGGCTCGGGCGCAATCGGTTGGTGGCATCTTCTGCTTGAGGCGGGGAGGCGGGGTACTCGGCTCCGGTCATGTCCCCCGCGGAAGGCCTGCCGCGCGGCAGGCCTTCCGCTCCTCCTTTACTTCCCTGCGCCGAGCACCCCACCTCCCCGCCCGCCACCGACTGTTCTGGGCGGAGACGAATCCGATGGGTGCATGAGGCCATCGGCTCGGGAGGGCGGGGCGCTCAGGGACAGGACGTAAAGGAGGAGCGGAAGGGCAGCCGCCAGGCAGACCTTCCGCGGGGGACAGTCCAGTCCCTGAGTGCCCCGCCCTCCCGAGCACGCCAAGAAAGAAACTCAGCCCCGAGCCAGCACAGGCTTCAGAGCCACGCCGGTGTGGCTCCCGCGGGTCTTCACGAGCAGCTCCGGCACCCCGTTCGCCACCACCGTGCCACCGCGCACGCCGCCTTCCGGCCCCAGGTCGATGACCCAGTCGGCCTCCGCGATCACGTCCAGGTCGTGCTCGATCACCACCACGCTGTGGCCGCCATCGACCAGCCGGTGCAGCACGCGGATCAGGCGCTCGACGTCGGCCATGTGCAGCCCGACCGTCGGCTCGTCCAGCACGTACAGCGTGTGCGGCGCCTTGTTGCCGCGGCGGCCGACGTCGTCGCGCACCTTGGTCAGCTCGGTCACCAGCTTGATGCGCTGCGCCTCGCCACCAGAAAGCGTCGGCGACGGCTGGCCCAGCGTCAGGTAGCCCAGACCGACGTCCTTCATCAGCTGCAGCGGGTGCGCGATGTTCGGCATCGACGCGAAGAACTCCACCGCCTCGTCGATCTCCATCTGCAGCACGTCGCCGATGCTCTTGCCGCGCCAGCTGACCGCCAGCGTCTCGGCATTGAAGCGCTGGCCGTGGCACACGTCGCACGGCACCTTCACGTCCGGCAGGAAGCTCATCTCGATCGTGCGCATGCCCTGCCCCTCGCAGGCCGGGCAGCGGCCGTCGCCGGTGTTGAAGCTGAAGCGCGCCGGCATGTAGCCGCGCGCCCGCGATTCCAGCGTGTCGGCGAACAGCTTGCGGATGGTGTCCCAGAAGCCGATGTAGGTCGCCGGGCACGAACGCGGCGTCTTGCCGATCGGCGTCTGGTCGACCTCGAGCACGCGGTCGATGTAGCCCCAGCCGTCGATCTTCTCGCAGCCCTGCCAGTTCGGCTTGCCGCCCCGCACGTTGATGAACTGCAGGTTGGCCAGCAGCACGTCGCGCGCCAGCGTCGACTTGCCCGAGCCGCTGACGCCGGTCACCGCCACCAGCCGCTTCAGCGGCACGTCGACCGTCACCTGCTGCAGGTTGTGCAGCGACGCACCGTGCACCGTCAGCCGCCGGTTCGCCTCGCCTTCCTTCGCGACCTGGCTCGCCACCGATGCGAGGAAGGCATCGACCTCGCGCCGCGCCTTCAGCGGGTGCACCAGCGGGTTCGCGAGGAAGCGGCCGGTCACCGAATCGGGGTGCGTCGCCAGGTCGGCCGCCGTGCCCTCGGCCACCAGCCGGCCGCCGCGCTTGCCGGCGCCCGGGCCGATGTCGATGATGTGGTCGGCACGGCGGATGGTGTCTTCGTCATGCTCCACCACCACCAGCGTGTTGCCCTTGTCGCCCAGCTTGTGCAGCGCATCGAGCAGGATCTGGTTGTCGCGCGGGTGCAGGCCGATGGTCGGCTCGTCGAGCACGTAGCAGACGCCCTGCAGGTTGCTGCCGAGCTGCGCCGCGAGCCGGATGCGCTGCGCCTCGCCACCGCTCAGCGTCGGCGCCGCACGGTCCAGCGTCAGGTAGCCGAGGCCCACTTCCTCGAGGAACTCCAGCCGGCTCGCGATCTCGGTGACGACATCGCGCGCGATCTCCGCGTCGCGGCCGGCCAGCGTCAGCGCCTGCACCCACTTGCGGGCATCGGCCACCGACCATTGCGCGATCCAGGCGATCGAATGGGTGTCGAAGGTGACGCCGCGCGACACCGGGTTCAGCCGCGTGCCGCTGCAATCCGGGCACGGTTCGTCGACCACGCCTTCGACTTCCGCCTCCTCCGACGGGAAGCTCTGCTCGCGGCCCTTGTTGTCGTCGTCCTGCACCGAATCGTCGTACGCCTTGCGCTGCTCGCGCGTCAGCGCCAGGCCGGTGCCGACGCAGGTGGTGCACCAGCCGTGCTTGCTGTTGTAGCTGAACATGCGCGGGTCCAGCTCGGGGTAGCTGGTGGCGCAGATGGGGCACGCGCGCTTGGTCGAGAACACCTTCACCTCGCCGAGCTTGCGCGTCGGCGTGCCGGCCAGCATCGCGCCGCGCAGCCCCTTCAGCGGGCTCAGCAGGTGCATCACGCCCTTGCCGACGTCGAGCGCCTGCGCCAGCAGCGTGCGCAACTCGGCCTCGTTGTCCTTGCCGATCACCAGGTCGCCGACCGGCAGTTCGACGGTGTGCTCCTTGAAGCGGTCGAGCCGCGGCCACGGGTCGACCGGCAGGAAATCGCCGTCCACCCGCAGGTGCGTGTGGCCGCGCGCCTTGGCCCATTTCGCGAGGTCGGTGTAGACGCCCTTGCGGTTGACGACCAGCGGCGCCAGCAACCCGACGTGCACGCCCTGGTGGTCGCGCAGCAGCTGCGCGGCGATGCTCTCGACGCTCTGTGGCCGCACCGGCGCGCCGTCGTTGACGCAATGCTGGATGCCCAGCTTCACGTACAGCAGCCGCAGGAAGTGCCAGACCTCGGTGGTCGTCGCGACCGTGCTCTTTCGGCCGCCGCGGCTCAGCCGCTGCTCGATCGCGACGGTCGGCGGGATGCCGTACACCGCGTCGACCTCCGGCCGGCCGGCCGGCTGCACGATGCTGCGCGCATAGGCGTTCAGCGATTCGAGATAACGGCGCTGGCCCTCGTTGAACAGGATGTCGAAGGCCAGCGTGCTCTTGCCCGAGCCCGACACGCCGGTCACCACGCTGAACTTGCCGCGCGGGATGCTGACGTCCAGCGACTTCAGGTTGTGCTCGCGCGCGTTGACGATGCGGATCGATTCGTCGCGTTGCACGTCGCGCGCCTTCTTCACCAGGTACTGCAGCGGCACGCCCTCTTCCACCTTGTGCTCGCCCAGGCGCATCGCCACGTCGTAGTCGGCCAGCGCGCGGCCGGTGTGCGAGGTCGGATGCAGCTTCACGTCGTCCGGCGTGCCGGTGCAGACCACCAGGCCGCCGGCCTCGCCGCCTTCCGGCCCGAGGTCGATCAGCCAGTCGGCCGCGCGGATCACGTCGAGGTTGTGCTCGATCACCACCAGCGAATGCCCGGCGTCGAGCAGCTTGCGGAACGCCCGCATCAGCTTCGCGATGTCGTCGAAGTGCAGCCCGGTGGTCGGCTCGTCGAACATGAAGAGCGTGCCCTTCTTCGCGACCGGCTGCCGGCTCGCGGTCGTGGTCTGCGCGGCCTCGGCGAGGAAGCCGGCCAGCTTCAGCCGCTGCGCCTCGCCGCCCGACAGCGTCGGCACCGGCTGGCCCAGCTTCACGTATTCGAGGCCGACGTCGACGATCGGCTGCAGCACGCGCAGCACCTCGCGGTCCTGCGCGAACATCTGCACCGCCTCGCTGACGGTCAGCTCCAGCACGTCGGCCACGCTGAGTTCGCGGGCGACCTCGCCGGGCAGCCGGCGCTCGATCTTCACGTCGAGGATCTCGGCACGGTAGCGGCGGCCGTCGCAATCGGGGCAACGCAGGTACACGTCCGACAGGAACTGCATCTCGACGTGCTCGAAGCCCGAGCCGCCGCAGGTCGGGCAGCGGCCGTCGCCGGCGTTGAAGCTGAACATGCTGGCGCTGTAGCCGCGCTGGCCCGACAACGGCTCTTTCGCGAACAGCTTGCGGATCTCGTCGAACGCGCCGACGTAGCTGGCCGGGTTCGAGCGCGCGGTCTTGCCGATCGGCGACTGGTCGACGAACACCGCATCGGTCAGCCAGTCGGCCCCGAGCAGCCGGTCGTGCTCGCCGGGCGTCTCGGTGGCCTTGCCGAAATGCCGCGCGAGCGCCGGGAACAGCACGTCCTGCATCAGCGTGCTCTTGCCCGAGCCGGAGACGCCGGTCACGCAGACCAGGTGCTGCAGCGGGAACTCGACCGTCACGTTCTTCAGGTTGTGGTCGCGCGCGCCTTCGAGGATCAGCTTCGGCGTCGCCTCGGTGACCAGCCGCTTCAGCCCGCCCAGCCCGACCTGCTTGCGCGCGCCGAGGTAGGCGCCGGTCAGCGTGTCGGCCCGGCGGATCTCGTCGGGCGTGCCGTCGAACACGATGCTGCCGCCGCGCTCGCCGGGGCCGGGGCCCATGTCGATCAGCCGGTCGGCGGCCAGCATCACCGCCGGGTCGTGCTCGACGACGACCAGCGTGTTGCCGGCATCGCGCAGCCGGTGCATCGCCTCGACGATGCGGTTCATGTCGCGCGGGTGCAGGCCGATGCTCGGCTCGTCGAGCACGAACATCGTGTTGACCAGCGAGGTGCCGAGCGCGGTCGTCAGGTTGATGCGCTGCACCTCGCCGCCGCTCAGCGTGCGGCTCTGGCGGTCCAGCGTCAGGTAGCCGAGGCCGACGTCGCACAGGTACTTCAGCCGCGTGCGGATCTCGTCGAGCAGCAGCTTCAGCGCGTCGTCGAGCAGCGTGCTCGGCAAGGTGATGCCGTCGAAGAAGCGGCGGATGCGGTCGATCGGCATCAGCATCAGGTCGTGCACCGTCAGGCCGGGCAGCGCTTCGAGCTGCGGGCGCGACCAGGCGGTGCCTTGCGGCAGGAAGCGCTTCTCGGGCGGCAGCACGCCGTCGGCATCGGCCTGGCTGCCCAGGCGCCACAACAGCGCCTCGGTCTTCAGCCGCGCGCCGCCGCAGGTGGTGCACGGCGTGTAGCTGCGGTATTTCGACAGCAGCACGCGGATGTGCATCTTGTAGGACTTCGATTCGAGGTACTCGAAGAAGCGCTTGATGCCGTACCACTGCTTGTTCCAGTTGCCCTTCCAGTGCGGCGAGCCATTGATGACCCAGTCGCGCTGCGCCTCGCTGAGCTGCGACCAGGCGGCGTCGCGCGGGATGCCGGCCTCGGCGGCGTACTTCAGCAGGTCGTCCTGCGAGTCTTTCCAGGCCGGCGTCTGGATGGTCTTGATCGCACCCGAGCGCAGCGTCTTGCGGTGGTCCGGGATCACCAGCCCCCAGTCGACGCCGATCACGCGGCCGAAGCCGCGGCAGGTCTCGCAGGCGCCCATCGCCGAGTTGAACGAGAACAGCGCCGGCTGCGGCTCGCTGTAGCGCAGGTCGCTGTCGGGGCAGTGCAGGCCGGTGGAGAAGCGCCAGAGCACCGGCTCCGCCTGCTCATCGGTCACATACACGTTGACCCGCCCGCTGCCCCGCTTCAGTGCCGTCTCGATCGCCTCGACCGCGCGCACCTTCTCGGTGTTCTGCAGCCGGAAGCGGTCCGCCACCACGTCCAGCACCTTGCGCGGCCCGGTCGGCGTCGCCACTTCGCGCTCGGCCTGCACGCGGGTGAAGCCGCTGGCCGCCAGCCATTGCTCGATCTCCTCGGGCGTGGTGCCGCCGGGCAGTTCCACCGGGAACGTGACCACCAGCCGCGGATCGCTCGCCGCGGTGCGCGCCATCAACTCCGCGTAGATCGTCTCCGGCGTGTCGTGCCGCACCGGCTGCGCGGTCTGCTTGTCGAACAGCGCGGCCGCGCGGGCGTACAGCAGCTTCAGGTGGTCGTTCAGCTCGGTCATCGTGCCGACCGTCGAGCGCGAGGTGCGCACCGGGTTGGTCTGGTCGATCGCGATCGCCGGCGGCACGCCGTCGACCCGGTCCACCGCCGGCCGGTCCATCCGGTCGAGGAACTGCCGCGCGTAGGCGCTGAAGGTCTCGACGTAGCGCCGCTGCCCCTCGGCGTACAAGGTGTCGAACACCAGGCTCGACTTGCCCGAGCCCGACGGCCCGGTCACCACCGTCATCTCGCCGGTGCGGATGTCGAGGTCCAGGTTCTTCAGGTTGTGCTGGCGGGCGCCGCGGATGCGGATGACGCCGGTCATGTCATCGGGCACGACATCGGACATGGGGGAGGCTTTCGGAATGCGAAGGCGAAGATTCTAGGGAGCCGGGGCGGGCGAGCACGATCGCGGGCCATTGGTCAGTAGCCGTCAGCAACCCCCGCTGACGTGGCGCAACACATCGGACACCGAAGCGCATTGCCCAGACGGAGTCCATTGGCTACCATGCGCGACGCTTCGCGCGTGCCGTTTGCGTGTGGCGTCATGAAAGCACCAGCAGTCCCTCCGCTTCACCCCCTCCCCCCCGACAGCGACCGCGCCACGCGGTTGATCGATGTCGTCGGCGAGGGCGTGTGGGAGCACGAACTCACGCCGGATCGCGCGGCCGGCAGTGCCTGGCATTCGCCGCGCTGCCGCGAGCTGCTCGGCACCGACCTGGCCGACGAGCCGTCCGCCATTCGCACGCGGGTCGACCGGTCCGACCTGGCGCGCTGGGATGCGCTGTGGGGCGCCGCGACGCGCGCCCCGGGCCACACCGTCGACGGGCGCCTGCGCCTGCGCAGCGCCGACGGCAGCTTGCGCTGGTTCCAGGTGCGCATGCGCGCCACCGCCGACGGCACCGCCGCGGCCGGCCGACTGAGCGGCAGCCTGCGCGAGCTCGACACCGACGCCGCGCCCCACCAGGCCAAGGCCACCTTCCTGGCCCACATGAGCCACGAGCTGCGCACGCCGCTGAACGCGGTGCTCGGCATGACCGAGCTGGCGCAGCGCCTGGCCACCCACAACGAGCAGCGCGGCTACCTCGAACTGGCCCGGCAGTCCGGCCAGTCGCTGCTGCGCCTGATCGGCGACGTGATCGACTACGCCCGCGCCGAGGCCGGCGAACTCGCACTGCGGCTCGAGACCTTCGACCTGTCGCAGCTGCTGGCCGAGACCTTCCGCGGCTTCATGCCGCAGGTGCAGGGCCGCAACCTGGCGATGCTGTACGACTACCTCGGCGAGCAGACGCAGTTCCAGGGCGACCCGGCGCGGGTGCGCCAGATCGTCTCGAACCTGCTGGCCAATGCGGTCAAGTTCACCGCGCACGGCCATGTCGCGCTGGTCACCGAGCTGCGCCCGCAGCCTGACGGTCCGTGGCTGCTGCGCATCCAGGTGCACGACACCGGCACCGGCATGGATGCCGCCACCCTCGAACGCGTGTTCCGGCCCTTCGAGCAGGGCGACAACAGTGCGCGCCGCCAGCACGGCGGCACCGGGCTCGGGCTGTCGCTCGCGTGCAAGCTGGCCGCGCTGATGGGCGGCCGCGTGACGGCCACCAGCGTGCCGGGCCGCGGCTCGGTGTTCAGCGTCGAGCTGCGGCTCGCGGCGGCGGCCCAGCCGGCGCCCGCGCCGCACGCGCCCGGGCATGCCTGGCTGGTGGTGCGCAGCGCGACCACTTCGCCATGGCTGCCGCGCCGCATCGAGCGCCTCGGCTGGACCACCGAGCTGATCCCCGACCTGGCGCAGGCCACGCGGCGCGCCCAGCTCGGCGGCCGCGCGCCCGACTGCATCGTGCTGGCCGAAGACGGCCTCGACGACCACAGCGACCTGGAGGCGCTGCGCCGCGCGCTGCCCGACAGCACGCGCGTCACGCTGCTGCTGCGGCCCGACTTCCACCAGCCGGTGCTGCTCGAGCGGGCTGCGCGCAGCCGCATGGCGGTGCTGCTGAAGCCGCTGACGCCGGCCGAGCTGCGCACCGTCGCCAGCGCCGAAGCGCGCCGGGCCCCGGCGCGGACCGAGCCGTCGACGCCGATGCGCCCCGGCATGCACGTGCTGGTGGTCGAGGATAACCCGCTGAACCAGCTGGTCGCGCGCGAGATGCTGATGGTGCTGGGCATGAAGGTCAGCGTCGCCGAGAGCGGCGAAGAGGCGCTGGCGCACTGCCTGCAACAGGCGCCCGACCTGGTGCTGATGGACATCCAGATGCCGGGCATGGACGGCGTCGAGGCGACGCGTCGGCTGCGCGCGCTGCAGGCCGACGGCACGCTGCGGCCGTTCCCGATCGTCGCGCTGACCGCGCATGCGCTGGCCGCCGACCGGCAGTCCAGCCTCGAAGCCGGCATGGACGAGCACCTGACCAAGCCGATGCAGTTCGAGAGCCTGCGCACGGTGCTGGATCAGTGGCGGCCCGATGACCCTGGGTTGACGGGCGACGACGAAGAAGCGCCGACCGCGAACTAAGTCGCGCCGAAGGCGACTGGGTGGACATTTCGTCCACTTGACGCGCGTTTGCGGAGGCGACGTGTGAAAACATCCCGGCCTGCCGTGCGCCGTTGGGACAGCGTCCGTCGACACGGCGACACCATCCAGGGAAAACCGGAGACACCATGAAGAAACTTCTTTGCGTGCTGGCCTTGTCCAGCCTCGCGGCCACCGCGGCCGCCCAGATCGTCATCGGCCAGACGGCGGGCTTCAGCGGTCCGGCCGCCGCCGGTGTCAAGGAGACCACCGACGGCGCGAAGCTGTACATCGACTCGGTCAACGCGCGCGGCGGCATCAACGGGCAGAGCATCGAGCTGGTCTCGATGGACGACAAGTTCGAGCCGAAGCTCGCGGCCGAGAACGCGAAGAAGCTGATCACCGAGAAGAACGTGGTCGCGCTGTTCCTGGTGCGCGGCACGCCGCATACGCAGGCGGTCGCGCCGCTGCTGGCCGAGTACCGCGTGCCGCTGGTCGCGCCTTCCACCGGCGCGATGGCGCTGCACAAGCCGGTCAACCCGTACATCTTCAACGTCCGCGCCACCTACCAGCGCGAGGCCGAGCGCGCGATCCGCCACCTGAGCCTGATCGGCATGGAGCGCATCGCGGTGCTGCACGTCGACGACAGCTTCGGCACCGATGCGGTCGTCGGTGCCACGGCCGGCTTCACCGCGGTCGGCAAGCAGCCGGTCGCCGTCGAGAAGTTCGACCGCACGAAGCCCGATTTCAGCGCGATCGTGCCGAAGCTGGTCAAGGAGAACGTGCAGGCCGTGCTGTTCATCGCCTCCGGCGCCGTCGTCGCCGAAGGCACGAAGGCGTTGCGCGCCGGCGGCAGCGCGGCACAGATCGTCACGCTGTCGAACAACTCCGCCAGCGGCTTCATCACGCTGATGGGCGACAACGCGCGCGGCGTGATCGTCACGCAGGTGTTCCCCTACGAGCGCTCGATCGCATCGCCGATCGTCAAGGAAGCGACGGAGCTCGCCAAGGGCAAGGGCCTCGATGCCATGACGCCCGCGATGATGGAGGGCTATGCCGGCGCGAAGGTGCTGGTGGAGGGCCTGCGCCGTGCCGGCGGAACGCCGACGCGCGACAAGCTGCTCGCGGCGCTGAACAACATGCACAAGTACGACATCGGCGGCATGGAGGTCAGCTACAGCACGAGCGACCACACCGGTCTCGATTTTGCAGATCTCTCCATCATTGGAGCCGACGGCAAGTTCCGTCGCTGAGCGCTTCGCGCACCACGTCACGCCCTTGACGGCGTGACGCGCAGACAGGCGTACTGCCCGCAGGCACGCCCGCCCTGCCCGTGAAACCATGGATTTCCTTGGGTTCACAGACAGAGCGGAGACACGTGATGAAGCAGTACCTCGGTGCGTTGGCCCTGGCGGCCACGATGATGTCGATCGGCGCCCCGGCCGCGGCCCAGCTCCTGATCGGGCAGACCTCCGGTTTCACCGGTGCGGCAGCGGCCGGCGTGAAGGAGAACGCCGACGGCGCGAAGCTCTACATCGACTGGGTCAATGCCCAGGGCGGCGTGCACGGCCAGCCGGTGCAGCTGGTCTCGCTCGATGACAAGTTCGACCCGGCGCTCAGCGCCGAGAACGCGAAGACGCTGATCGTCGAGAAGCGCGTGATCGCGATGTTCCTCGGCCGCGGCACGCCGCATGCGCAGGCCCTGCTGCCGCTGCTGGCCGAGCACCGCGTGCCGATGATCGCGCCGTCGACCGGCGCGATGGCGCTGCACAAGCCGGTACAGCCCTACGTCTTCAACGTGCGCGCCACCTACCAGCGCGAGGCCGAGCGGATGATCCGCCACCTGAGCCTGGTCAGCGTCGACCGCATCGCGGTGCTGCAGGTCGACGACAGCTTCGGCGCCGACGCGGTACAGGGCGCGATGGCCGGCTTCGACGGCATCGGCAAGAGCCCGGTGATGCTCGCGAAGTTCGACCGCAGCAAGCCCGATTTCAGCCGGCTGGCGCCGCAGGTGGCGAAGTCCGGCGCGCAGGCGGTGCTGTTCATCGGCTCGTCCGGCGCGGTGGCCGAAGGCACGATGGCGCTGCGCAAGGCCGGCTCGGCGGCGCAGGTGGTCACGCTGTCGAACAACGCCTCCAGCGGCTTCATCAAGCTGATGGGCGACCACGGCCGCGGCACCGTCGTCTCGCAGGTGTTCCCGTACGAGCGCTCGATCGCGTCGCCGCTGGTCAAGGAAGCGCTGGAACTCGCGAAGGCCCGCCAGCTCGACGGCGTGTCGCCGGCGATGATGGAAGGCTTCGCCGCCGCGAAGGTGCTGGTCGAAGGGCTGCGCCGGGCCGGCCCGAACCCGACGCGCGAACGGCTGCTGGCCGCGCTGAACGGCATGAACCGCTACGACATCGGCGGCATGGAGATCAGCTACAGCACGACCGACCACACCGGCCTCGACTTCGCCGACCTGTCGATCATCGGCCCCGACGGCAGGTTCCGGCGCTGACGGGACCGCAGGGCGTCAGCGCTTCGGCCACCACGGCACGAACGCGCTGGTGCGCAGGATGTAGTCGCGGTACGCCGGGCGGCGCTCGCCGATGTCCTGCTCGAGCAGCGCGACACCGGACACCTTCAGCAGCAGCGTCGTCATCACCAGCGGCGAGACGATGCTCCAGGCGCCGCCGGCCGGCACCGCCATCAGCCACAGCCCCCACCAGGCGCAGGCCTCGCCGAAGTAGTTCGGGTGGCGGCTCAGGCGCCACAGGCCGCGGTCCATCACCTGGCCCCGGGTTGCCGGGTCGGCCTTGAAGCGCGCCATCTGCGCATCGGCCACGGCTTCGAACCCGATGCCGAAGGCGGCCAGCGCGACGCCGATCGTGTCGACCATGCCGAACGGCGCGTGGCCCGCGAAACCGGCCAGGAAGGGCATCGCCACCACCCACGCGATCGCCGCCTGCAGCGCGAACACCAGGTAGAGACTCTTGAATGCGAAGTTCGGCTGGTTGCGCGCGCGGATCGCCTGGTAACGGCGGTCTTCGCCGTGGCCCCAGTTGCGCCAGCTGATGTAGACGGCGAGCCGCAGCGCCCACACCAGCAGCAGCGCGCCCATCCACCCCGCCCGCGCGCCGGTGGCCGGCAGCAGCACGGCATAGGCGAGCACCGCGGCGCCGATCAGCGCCGACCAGAAGCGGTCGACCAGGCTCGCATCGCGAAGCAGCACGCTGCCCGCCCACGCGACCAGCGCCAGCGAGGCGCTCGCCGCCAGCCCCCAGGGCGCGACCTGCAGCAGCGTGCCGACAGAAGGCTCGGCGCCGGTCATGCGCGGCGCTCGAACAGGCAGTGGCTGACGAACCACTGCTGTCCGCCGTCGTGGCCGAACAGTTCGGCACACGACATGAAGAACAGCCGCCAGCGCACCCACCACAACGCCGACTGCCGCGCCCCGTAGCAGCCGTCGAACACCGGCTGCAGCACGGCGCGGCGGGCGTCCATGTTCTGCAGCCAGGCCTCGGCGGTGCGCTGGTAGTGGGTGCCGTCCCAGCGCCAGCGCTGCAGCAGCCGCAGGTCGTCCTGGAAGTGCAGCGCCAGGTCGTCGCTCGGCATCATGCCGCCGGCGAAGAAGTGCTCGCTCATCCAGTCGCTCGCATCGCGCGCGACGAACGCATACGGCGTGCTGCGGTGCACGAACACGTGCATGAAGAAGCGTCCGCCCGGCCGCAGCCAGCCGGCGACGCGGCGGAACGCCCCGGGCCAGTTGCGCAGGTGCTCGAACATCTCGACCGACACCACGCGGTCGAAGCGGTCGACGAGGCCGACGTCCTTCGGATCGAACTCGTTCATGTCCTGCGTGACGACGCGCAGGTTCGACAGCCCGCGCAGCGCTGCCTGGGCCTCGATGTGGACGCGCTGCGAGTGCGAGTTGGAGACCGCGGTGATGCGGCTGCCCGGGAAGCGCTCGGCCATCCACAGCGACAGCGAACCCCAGCCGCAACCGAGTTCGAGCACCTGCTGCCCGTCGGCCAGCCCGGCGCGCTCGCAGGTGACGGTGAGCGCGGCGGCCTCGGCGGCATCGAGCGTCGTGATGGGCGCGTCGGAGGCGTCGCCCCACCAGCAGCAGCTGTACTTGCGGTGGCTGCCGAGCACGCTGCCGAAGAACGCGGCCGGCAGCTCGTAGTGCTGTTCGTTGGCCTTCTCGGGCAGCAGCGCGAGCGGTGCGCTGCGCAGGCCGGCGATGAATTCGGCGCTGAGCGCGGCCGACGCGGCGATGTCGTCGGCGCCGATCTCGTGCAGCCGTTCCTTCAGCAGCCGCCGGATGCCGAGCCGCACGACGCGGTCCGGCACGAGGCCTTGCTCGACCCAGTTGACGACTCGGGCGGTGGACGATGTGGGCATGGGGCAGTCTCCGTGGTGCGGGCGATGGAAACCCTCATACGTGCCCGAAGCCCCATTGGATGCCGGCCGATGTGAAAACCCCTCATTCCCAGGGCAGCATCAGCGTGACCATCAGCAGCTTCTCGAACTCCGGCTCGAAGCGTTCGACGATCGCCTGCGGGTCGTTGCACAGCGCGTCGTCGGTGACCAGCCCGAACTGCACGCCGCCGCCATAGCTCAGGATGCTGACGCCGACGCCGATGTGCCCCGACTGCGGCACCCAGAACATCGTCTGGCGCAGCGTCGAGCCGCAGAACTTCAGCGGCGCGGCCGGCCCCGGCACGTTGGTCATCACCGCGGTCGCCTTCTTCGCGAACAGGTTCAGCAGCGCGTCCTGCGCCGGCTTGATCAGCAGCCCGGCCACCGACAGCACCGCGAACGCCAGCAGCGGCTGGTAGCTGCCCTTCAGGTCGGTCATGCGGGCGCGCACCGCATAGACGCGCTCCACCGGGTTTGCGATGCCGATCGGCAGCACCAGCGGCACCAGCCCGAAGCGGTTGCCGAGCTGGTGCGCCTTCTCGAGCGGGCGCAGGTTCACCGGCACCATCGCGCGGATCTCCTGGCCGTCGGGGTCCTCGCCGCGCGCGCGCAGGTAGCCGCCGATCGCGCCGGCCACGCAGGCCAGCAGCACGTCGTTGACCGAGCAGTTCAGCGCGCGGCCGATCGCCTTCACCTGGTCGAGCGCGATCGGCTCGCCCCAGGCCACGTGCTTGCGGCCGACCGGCGTGCCCTTCAGCGAGGTCGGCGAATCGTCGGGCATCAGCGCCAGCGCCGCCACGTCGCCCAGCACCTGGTACCCGGTGCGCGCCATGTCGAGCGAGCCGAGCAGCGGCTGCTGCGGGTTCGCCAGCATCTCCATCGACTTCGCGATGCCGCCGCCGTACATGCCGATCGCCTTGACCGTCAGGTCGGTCAGCGGCTTGACGACTGCATCGGACAGCCAGTCCGCATCGCCGTCGTCGTCGGCGGCCTTGCCGCGGGCGCGGCGCGGCGGCGGGTCCTGGCCGCCGTCGGTGATCGACAGCATCACCGAGATCAGCGCGATGCCGTCGGCGATGCAGTGGTGCACGCGGGCGATCAGCGCGCTGCCGCCTTCGTAGTCGTCGATCAGGTGGAACTGCCACAGCGGGTGCGCGCGATCCAGCGGTGTGCTGCTCAGCTCGGCGACACGCTCCTGCAGCGCCTGGCGTGCCGACTGGCCACGGGCGCGTTGCAGCGGCTCGTGGAGCACGTGGTGCCGCAGGTCGAAGGCGGCATCGTCGACCCAGCTCGCGCCCATCGCGTCTTCGACGACCTTCTGGCGGAAGCGGTGGTACTTCAGCAGCTTGTCGTCGACGCGCTCGCACAGCGCGGCATGCGTGATGGCCGGCTGCAGCAGCCAGACGCCGACGATCATCATCAGGTTCACGTCGTTGTCCATGCGCAGCCACGCGGTGTCGACGCGGGACATGCGCTGGGCTGCGGCGTGAGCGGTGGGCATCTTCGGGTCTCCTGGGGGGTGCGTCTTGTTCTGCGGGGCACGATGATGGGTAACATTCGCCGCGTCAATGCCGACTTTCACCCACGCATCACCGGAGACATTCATGGCCGACCTCAAGACCCAGTTCGACGCCGCCGTGGCCGATTCGAAGAACCTGCCCGAGAAGCCCGACAACATGACGCTGCTGAAGATCTACGCGCTGTACAAGCAGGCGAGCAGCGGCGACGTCGACGGCAAGCGCCCCGGCTTCACCGACATGGTCGGCCGCGCCAAGTGGGACGCCTGGGATGCGGTGAAGGGCAAGTCGGCCGACGAGGCGATGCAGGAATACGTCGACCTGATCGAGTCGCTGAAGGACTGACGAGGGCTACGCGCCCTTGCCCTTCCTGGCAGCCGCTTTCTTCGCGGCGGGCCTGGGCGCCCCCTTGCTCCCCGCCAGCAACGCATCCAGGTTCTTCTCGATCTCGCCCTGGATCGTGCCGGCGAACGCGCCCATCAGGAAGCCGAGCTTGGCCTGCAGGTCGAAGTGATCGGCCGCGACGACCAGCTCGCCGCTGACGCCCGAGCGCTTGAACTCCACCGTGTCGCTGTCCTCGCCTTCGATCACGGTGCATTCCATCTCGAACTTCTTCTCGGCCTCCTCGGCCCATTTCCACGCGATCTCGCGGGCGCGGGCCAGGCCCAGGTCGTGGTCGCGGTGGATGTGGATGTCGGGCATGTCGGTCTCCTCGGGTCTTGTGATGCTCAGGGGGTCGCCGTGACGGCGGCGGCCTGCAGTGTCGCGCGCCGCTCGTCGTGCGGCAACGCGGCGATGCGGCGCACCTCGGCGTAGAAGCGGTCGAAATCGCGGCCCTCGCGCTCGAACAGCCGCTCGAACTGCGGCACCAGCTCGTTGTAGGCCGCCAGCACGCCGAGCGATGCGTTGTTGGCCCGTTCGAACCAGCCGTCGTAGCCGGCGTAGCCCTGCCACGCGCCGGCCTTCAGCGCGGCGTAGTCGCTGCGCAGCGTCGCCATGCGCCCGGCCTTCGCGCTGCGCTTGTCGGCATCGCTGCGGCCGCTGCGGTAGATCGCGTCGAGGTCGCTGCGCGCCTGCATCGTCAGCGCGCGGAATTCCTGGCGCCGCCGGTCGTAGCGCTCGTACTCGTCGCGCGCCGCCGGGGTCGACCGCTCGACCAGCCAGCGCGTACCGCCGATGCGTTCGACCGCCGTCGCGAACGACTCGTTGAACATCGTGTCGTCCTTCGCGAACGCCACCTGGTGCGCCAGCTCATGGAAGATCAGCCGCGCCAGCTCGCCCTCCGGCCAGCGGATGAAGGTGTTCAGCAGCGGATCGCTGAAGAAGCCGCCTGGCAGCTTGCCGAGCGTCGAATAGGCCGGCACCGCGTAGACGCTGACCTCCAGCCCCTCGGCGCGCAGCTCGTCGCCCTGTCCGTTGGCGGTGGCCTGGTCGAAGTAGCCGCGGTAGCCGACGCAGCCGGTCACCGGGTAGCACCAGGTCTTCAACTGCAGGCTCAGTTCGGGCGCGGCCACCACGTTCCACACCGCGGCGTTGCGGTGCAGGTCGGCATAGCGCCGGTAGCTCGCGTTGTCGGGCAGCTTCAGCTCGCTGACCGCGTAGTCGCGCATGCGCTGCGTCAGCTGCAGGCGCTCGCGCAGCGGTTCGACCGTGGCCGGGTCGGCGATCCAGTCGTCGACCGGCTTCGCCTGGTTCAGCAGGCTCAGGTGACCGCCGACCGATTGCGCCAGGTAGCGGACCGAGCCGCAGCCGCTGAGCGAGCTCAGCAGCACGACCAGGCCCGACACGACCCACCATTTCTTGTTCGCCAGAACTCGCATCGCGCGAGTCTAGTGGCATGACGATCCCCCGAAGGGGATCCCACCCAGGCTCAGCTCACCCGGCGCCCGTTGGCCCCGAGCACCGCGAGGCTGACGTAGCGCGACGCCACGTACGGCGCCGCACCGCCGAAGCCGAGCGACAGCTCGCCCAGGTTCAGCTGCTTCAGCCCGGTCAACGCCTGGCGCAGCTTGTCGCGCGTCACGTCGCGGCCGGCGCGGCGCAGCCCCTCGGCCACCACCATCGCGTTGACATAGCCCTCGAAGCTGCTGGCACCGAATTCCTCGCGGCCGATCGCCCGCATCGCCGCCTGGTAGGCGCGCACCGATTCGAGCTTCGCCGACGTCGCATCCGGAAACACCTGCGACAGCGCGATGCCCTGCGACGCGGCGCCCAGCTTGGCCAGCTCCGACGAGATCACCGACACCGACAGCCCGACCAGCGGCAGCCCGGCCATGCGCGCGCGCATCTGCAGCATCAGCGCCGTGCTGGTCGTGCCCGTCGTGCCGAAGAACACCACGTTGGGCTTGGCCGCGAGCAGCTGCTCGACGACCTGCGCCGCGTTGGAGCCGTCGACCGCCGCCGGCACGGTCGTCACCGCCTGCAGCCCGGCCGCCTGCAGCGCGGCGGTCGCGTCCTTCGCGACCTCCTTGCCGAACGGGTTGTCGAGGTAGACCAGCGCGATGTCCTTCAGGCCCATCGCCACCAGCTGCTGCGTCACGCGCGTCACCTCGTCGGTGTAGCTTGCACGCACGTGGAAGACGTTGCGCTGGCCCGCCTGGCGCAGCGACGACGCCCCGGTGATCGGCCCGACGTACGGCACGCCGGCCTGCTCGATCGCCGGGATGATGGCCGCGTTGTTCGCGGTGCCGATGCACGAGATCAGCGCGAACGCGGTGTTGCCCTCGATCATCTGCTTGACGTTCTCGACGGTGCGCGCCGGCACGTAGCCGTCGTCCTTCATCAGCAGGCGCAGTTCGCGGCCGTGGATGCCGCCGGCCTTGTTGATCGTGCCGATGGCCGCCGAGATGCCGGCGTTCTGGTCGCGGCCCGAGCCGGCCAGGATGCCGCTGAGCGCCGCCGAACTGCCGAGCGTGACATGGCTTGCGCTCAGTCCATCGTCGGCCGCACGCGAGACATGAACCCAGCCGGCGCCGCTCGCCGCCGCCACACCTGTTACACACGAACGCAAGAACGACCGACGCTTCATCGCTACGACTCCAGGCGAAAAGCAGTCACTCTCGGGGTGGCGTCGTCATCCACCTGTCCCGGCCGCGACACCGCCGATGACATCGCGGGAAAACGTGAAGCCCGTCACCGGCCCGGCGGCCGGCCTGCATCATCCGCGCGACACTTCGACCAGGCAGTCGTAGAAGCTGGGCGCGCGCCCGAGGTCGGTCAGGCCCTGGTGGGTCAGTTCGTTGACGTTGGTGCCGCGCGCGCCGAGCTTGCGCCACCAGATGCCCAGGCCGTTGACGACGCCGGGGCGAGCGCGCTGGCTGACCACCGCCTTGCACCAGTACTCGCCGCGATCGTTGAAGACCCGCACCAGCTCGCCGCCGGCGATGCCGCGCGCTTGCGCGTCGTCCGCATGGATCTCCAGCACCGGCTCGCCCTCGATGTCGCGCAGGCTCTGCACGTTGACGAAGCTGGAGTTCAGGAAGTTGCGCGCCGGCGGCGAGATCATCGCCAGCGGGTAGCGCCGCGCGAGCTCGGGCGCCGAGTGGGCCGATTCGTAGTTCGGCACGTGATCGGGCACGCCCCAGCCGGGCGCGTCGATCGTGCAGCGGCCGCTCGCGGTCGGGAAGCCGCCCTCGGCGAACGGTGCCTCCGCGATCGCCAACTTCACCCAGTGCTTCTCGCGCAGTTCGTCGAAGTCGACGACGTCGTGGCGGAAGGCCTGGCGTGCGAGCACCTCGTCGCTGTCGCTGAAGCACGGCGCATCGAAGCCCATGCGCGCGGCAAGCTCGCGGAAGATCTGCGTGTTCGGCTTCGCCTCGCCGACCGGTGCGATCGCCGCCTCGTTGATCAGCACGTAGGTGTGGCCGTAGCTGGTGTGCACGTCGAGGTGCTCCAGCTGCGTGGTGGCCGGCAGCACGTAGTCGGCATGGTCGGCGGTGTCGGTCATGAAATGCTCGAGCACCACGGTGAACAGGTCGTCGCGCCGGAAGCCCTTCACGACCTTCGGCGACTCGGGCGCCACCGCGACCGGGTTGCTGTTGTAGACCACCAGCGCCTCGATCTTCGGGCCGAACGCGGCCGAGCTCTCGCGCAGCAGGTCGTCGCCGATGGTGCTCATGTTGATGGTGCGCGGGCGCCGGCCGTCCAGCAGCCCGGGCCGCTGCAGCGCGGCCTTGTCGGGATGGAACCAGCCCGATGCCGACAGCAGCAGCCCGCCCGCGCGGTGCCGCCATGCGCCGGTCAGACACGGCAGGATCGCCACCAGCCGCACCGCGTTGCCGCCGCCGCGCACCCGCTGCATGCCGTAGTTCAGGCGGATCGCGGCCGGCTTCGTCGTGCCGTAGTCGCGCGCCAGGCCGCGCACCTCGTCGGCGCCGATGCCGCAGGTCTCGGCGGTGCGCTCCGGCGTCCAGGCCATCGCGCGCTCGCGCAGGGCGGCCCAGCCTTCGGTGTGGCGTTCGATGTAGTCGTGGTCCAGCCAGTCGTTGACGACCAGCTCGCGCATCAGCCCGAGCGCGAGCGCACCGTCGGTGCCGGGCAGCAGCGCGATGTGCTGGTGGCACTTGTCGGCCGTCTCGGTCTTGCGCGGGTCGATGCAGACGAGCTTCGCGCCGTTGCGCCTGGCCGCGTTCGCGAAGGTCCAGAAATGCAGGTTCGACGCGATCGAATTGCTGCCCCAGATCACGATCAGGCGGCTCTCGGCGAAATGCTCGACGTGCATGCCGACCTTGCCGCCGTAGGTCGCCATCAGCGCCTCGGCGCCGGCCGAGGCGCAGATCGTGCGGTCGAGCAGCGAGGCGCCGAGCTGGTGGAAGAAGCGCCCGGCCATGCTCTCGCCTTGCAGCAGGCCCATCGTGCCGGCGTAGCTGTACGGCACGACGGCCTCGGGCGCGCGCGACGCGATCTCGCCCAGGCGCGCGGCGATGTCGGCCAACGCCTCGTCCCAGCTGACGCGCTCGAACTGCCCGCTGCCTTTCGGGCCGACCCGCTTCAGCGGGTGCAGCACGCGATCCGGGCTGTAGGTTCGTTCGGTGTAGCGCGACACCTTGGTGCACAACGCACCGTGCGTGGTCGGGTGATCGGGGTCGCCCTGTATGCGAATGGCGCGACCGTTCTCCACGGTCACGCGAATGGCACAGGTGTCTGGACAGTCATGCGGGCACGCCGCCGCAACAGTTCGTGAACTCATCGCGGCACTATTGCACATGCTTCCGGATGTATGTGCCCGCTCGGTCAGGAACCACGCGCTTTGTACCGATATGGACGGATATCCTTACGCCCCAGCAAACGGCCCGCTGAGTCGTAACAAGCTGCAACACATTTGTCAACGGAACTTGCCCCATGAAACGTCGTGATCTTCTGAAAAGCGTTGCCGCCGGCAGCGCCGTGCTGGCGTTGCCTGCGCTGGCTCAAAGTGACCGTCGGCTCGTGCTGGGCCAGTCGGCCGCCTTCACCGGCCCGGCCGCCCAGCTGGGCATCCAGATGAACCGCGGCGCGCGGGTGTTCTTCGATGCCTTCAATGCCGCCGGTGGCGTCAACGGCCACACCATCGAGCTGAAGACGCTGGACGACGGCTACGAGCCGGACCGTTGCAAGGCCAACACCGACCGTTTCATCAAGGACGACGTGTTCGCGCTGTTCGGCTACGTCGGCACGCCGACCTCGCTGGCCGCGCTGCCGCTGGTCAACGAGAGCAAGACGCCGTTCTTCGGGCCGTTCACCGGCGCCGAGGCGCTGCGCGAGCCGTTCAGCAAGTCGGTCTTCCACGTGCGGGCGTCGTACTACGACGAGACCGCGCTGATCGTGAAGAACCTGACCCAGCTGGGCCTGAACAAGATCGCGGTGTTCTACCAGAACGACGCCTACGGCAAGGCCGGCCTCGAAGGCGTGACGCGCGCGCTGAAGCCGCTGAACCTCGCGCCGGTGGCGCTGGGCACCGTCGAGCGCAACACCGTCGCGGTGAGCCAGTCGGTGAAGGACATCGTCGCGAAGCTGCCCGATGCGGTGGTGATGATCAGCGCGTACAAGTCGTGCGCCGCGTTCATCCGCGAAGCCCGCAAGGCCGGCTACGGCGGCACGTTCTACAACGTGTCGTTCGTCGGCACGCAGGCCCTGGCCGACGAGCTCGGCAAGGAAGGCCGCGGCGTGATGATCAGCCAGGTGATGCCGTTCCCGTTCTCGACCACGACACCGATCTCGCGCGAGTACCTGGATGCCGTCGCGAAGGCCGGCGGCGACGCGACCCCCAACTACTCGAGCATGGAAGGCTACCTGGCGGCGAAGGTGTTCGCCGAGGGCCTGAAGCGTGCCGGCCGCGCACCGTCGCGCGAGGCGCTGATCGCCGGGCTGGAGACGATCCAGGGCGCGAACTTCGGCGGCTTCAATGTGTCGTTCGGCGCGAAGGACCACGTCGCGTCGAGCTTCGTCGACGTCTCAATGCTGACCGAAGACGGCAAAGTCAGGAGATAGCCCTCCCCCGAAGGCGCTGCGCGCCTCCCCCTCGAGGGGGCGCCGCCAGTGGCCCGGCGAAGCCGGTTCCACGGCGGCTGCTTGATGGGCTCGGGCGCTGGGCGCCGAGCTTTTGTTCATATCGTTTTGTCTGGAGTTGTTGTGAAGCGTCGTCAATTTCTGAGCCTGGGTGCTGCGTCACCGGTTGCCCTGGCCTTCCCGAAGCTGGCGACTGCCGCCTCCACCAAGATCGTGCTCGGCCAGTCGGCCGCGTTCTCGGGCCCGGCCAGCGCGCTGGGCGAGCGCTTCAAGGAAGGCGCACTGCTCGCGTTCGAACGCGTCAACGCGCGCGGCGGCATCAATGGCCGCACGATCGAACTGCGCAGCGTCGATGACGGCTACGAGCCGGACCGCTGCGCCGAGAACACCCAGAAGCTGCTGAAGGACGACGTGTTCGCGCTGTTCGGCTACATCGGCACGCCGACCTCGGTGGCCGCGCTGCCGCTGGCGACCGCGGCGCGCACGCCGTTCTTTGCGCCGTTCAGCGGCGCCGAGGTGCTGCGCGCGCCGTTCAACCGGATGGCCTTCCACGTGCGGGCGTCGTACAACGACGAGACCGCCGAGATCGTCAAGCAGATCACGTCGATCGGCATGAAGCGCATCGGCGTCTTCTACCAGAACGACAGCTACGGCAAGGCCGGCCTCGACGGCATGACGGCGGCGCTGAAGGCGCACAACCTGGCCGCGGTCGGCCTCGGCACGGTCGAGCGCAACACGGTGGCCGTGGAGGCCGGCGTCGGCAAGATCCTGGCCGACAGGCCCGACGCGATCGTGCTGATCAGCGCGTACAAGTCGTGCGCCGCATTCATTCGCGAAGCCCGCAAGCAGGGCTTCCTCGGCAGCTTCTACAACGTGTCGTTCGTCGGCACGCAGGCGCTGGCTGCCGAACTCGGCCAGGACGCCCGCGGCGTCGCGATCAGCCAGGTGATGCCGCTGCCGTTCAGCGCGACGGTGCCGATCTCGGCCGACTACCTCTCGGCCGGAAAGGCGCTGGGCGCGAAGTTCGAACCCAACTATGGCGGCATCGAAGGCTTCGTCGCCGCGCGCACCATCATCGAAGGCCTGCGCGCGGCCGGCGGCAACGCGACGCCGGAGACGCTGGTGACGGCGCTCGAGAACATGCCCGAGCTGAACCTCGGCGGCTTCTTCATCGACTTCAACGACCGCTCGCATGCCGGCTCGAAGTACGTCGACATGACGATCCTGACGGCCGAAGGCAAGGTGCGGCACTGAGTCCCGGGGTGGCCTCGTAGGAGAAGGGCCCCGAGTAAACTGGATCGCTTCGCACGAGCTGGAGCGTTTCCATGCAGTTGATCGAATCCATCCTGGCCGATGCCGCGGCCGTCACGGCGATCCGACGTGACATCCACGCCCATCCCGAACTCTGCTTCGAGGAAACGCGCACCGCGGACGTGATCGCGAAGGCGCTCACCGACTGGGGCATTCCGATCCACCGCGGCCTCGGCACCACCGGTGTCGTCGGCATCGTCAAGGGCACCGCGGGCACGAGCGATCGTGCCGTCGGCCTGCGCGCCGACATCGACGCGCTGCCGATGACCGAGAAGAACACCTTCGCGCACGCCAGCACCCACGCCGGCAAGATGCACGCCTGCGGCCACGACGGCCACACCGCGATGCTGCTGGCCGCCGCGAAGCACCTGTCGAAGAACCGGAATTTCGACGGCACCGTCTACCTGATCTTCCAGCCTGCCGAAGAGGGCGGCGGCGGCGCGCGCGAGATGATCAAGGACGGCATCTTCGACAAGTTCCCGATGGAAGCGGTGTTCGGCGCGCACAACTGGCCCGGCATGCAGGTCGGCCAGTTCGCGCTGAAGAGCGGCCCGTGCTTCGCGTCGAGCAACGAATTCCGCATCGTGATCCGCGGCAAGGGTTCGCATGCCGCGATGCCGCACAACGGCATCGACCCGGTGCCGATCGCCTGCCAGCTGGTGCAGGGCTTCCAGACCATCATCACGCGCAACAAGCGGCCGATCGACGCCGGCGTGATCTCGGTGACGATGATCCATGCCGGCGAGGCCACCAACGTGGTGCCCGACAGCGTCGAGATCCAGGGCACGGTGCGCACCTTCACGCTCGAGGTGCTCGACCTGATCGAGAAGCGCATGAAGGAGGTGGCCGAGAACCTGTGCGCCGCGTTCGATGCCGGCTGCGAGTTCGAATTCACCCGCAACTACCCGCCGACCATCAACCACCCGGCCGAGACCGAGTTCGTGCGCAGCGTGATGGCCGACGTGGTCGGGCCCGACAACGTGCAGGAGTTCGAGCCGACGATGGGCGCCGAGGACTTCAGCTACTTCCTGCTCGAGAAGCCGGGCTGCTATTTCCTGATCGGCAACGGCGATGGGAGCCACCGCATCGGCGGCCACGGCATGGGCCCGTGCATGCTGCACAACCCGAGCTACGACTTCAACGACGACCTGATCCCGCTCGGCGCAACGCTGTGGGTGCGCCTGGCCGAACAATGGCTCGCGAAGACATGACCGCCGCCATCGACGCGCTGTTTGCCCAGAGCTATGCCGAAGCGCGCGGCAAGTTCCTGGCGGCCGCCGAGGCGGCCGAGCTCGACGTCGAGACCCACGTGCACCCGCTGCTCGGCCGCGACGGCGAGACGCTCGCGATGGACGTGGTACGCGACGGCCCGGCCGATGCTGCGAAGCTGCTGATCGTCAGCAGCGCCTGCCACGGCGTCGAAGGCTTCTGCGGTTCCGGCATCCAGGTGGGGCTGCTGGGCGATGCGGCATGGCGCGCGTCGGCACACGCGGCCGGCGTGGCGGTGCTGTACCTCCATGCGTTGAACCCGTACGGCTTCTCGTGGTGGCGCCGCACGACGCACGAGAACGTCGACCTGAACCGCAACTTCCACGACTTCAGCCGGCCGCTGCCGGCCAATCCCGGCTACGACGAGCTGGCCGGGCTGCTGGTGCCGCCGACCTGGCCACCGTCGCCCGAGGTGATGATGCGCATCGGCCAGTTCGTGCAGCAGCGCGGCATGGAGGCGCTGCAGGCCGCCGTGTCCGGCGGGCAGTACGAGCACCCCGAAGGCCTGTTCTACGGCGGGCGCAACCCCACCTGGAGCCAGGTGACGCTGCGCCACGTGCTGCAGCAGCACGGACAGCGGGCGGCGAAGCTCGGCTGGATCGACCTGCACACCGGGCTCGGGCCGATGGGCGTCGGCGAGCGCATCTTCGCGTGCCGCGACGATGCGTCCGCGCTGGCCCGCGCCCGCGCCTGGTGGGGCGACGGCGTGACCTCGATCTACGACGGCAGCTCCAGCTCGGCGATGCTGACCGGACTGATGTGGAGCGCAGCCTACGACGAATGCCCGCAGGCCGAGTACACCGGCATCGCACTCGAGTACGGCACGCTGCCGATCATGCAGATGATCGAGGCGTTGCGGGCCGACCAGTGGGTCGAGAACCACCCCGAGGCGCCGGCCGACCAGCAGGCGCAGATCAAGCGGCAGACCCGCGATGCGTTCTACATCGACACGCCGCAGTGGAAGCAGCAGGTGTGGGAGCAGGCGCTCGATGCGGCGGGGGCCGCGGTGCGGGGGTTGCACGGCTGAGCGGCGGGGGCAAACCGCCGCCCGTCGCACGGCTCAGCCCTGGTTCAATGTCGATGCCGCAGCGCGCACCCGCTGTTTGAGGTCGCGGGCCCAGGTGCCGTTGCCGTGCGAGAACCTGACGACATCGAGGCCTTGCACGGGCGTCATGGGCGTGGGCATGCTCTTGAACTCGTTCAGCAGATCGACCACAAGCTGGCAAAGTCCCTGGCGCATTGCACCCGTCCCGCAGCAGTCGACAACTTCCATCACGATGGCAGCCTTGAGCAGCCGCGCGTAGTCGGTGTCGGGATACCAGCCGCTCACGTCATCTGCAAGCTGGATGAAGCCCGTCACACAGTGCTGGCTCCATTCGTCGTGTCCTTTTGCCATCAACGACACCAGTGCCACGGCCATCAGTTCGAACCGCCGGTCCGGGCCCAACGGCAGCTTGGACTGAAAGTGCGTCTCGGCACCGCTGATGTCCAACTGACTGTCGACCTCGGCCTGCGCAGGCGGCTCTCGAAGATCGCCTGCGAAGTCCGGCAACAAGCCTGCGCTCCATGCAGCGTCAGTGGCATCCGCAGGAACCGCGAAGTCCGGCACGTTCAGCTCCGGTGCCAGGCCATGCAGCAAAGCCTCCATCGTGTCTCGAGGACATTGCGACAGCACGGGCGCCAGAATGGTTGCGAAGCTCTGCGCCGACTCATGGCCTTCAGGCAAACAGCGAACCAGCAACCGCACTGCGGCCTGCATGTCCATGCCGGGGTTTGCAGACCATTCGTCATGCAGAAGCGCCGCCAGCACGGGAATTCGCAGCGGGCTCGGCATCCACGACCTGTTGCGCGGCGCCCGCTGGGCCACCAAGGCCGCTGCCGAAAAGGAGATGCGATCCATCAGGTTCCACAGCAGCCCTGACACGAAGGCGTCGTACGGCCCGCAGAGCTCCTTCAGCAGGTTTCGGCACTCGAGCCGGCGACCAGACCACGCACGCGCTTCCTGCGCGACGTCGACCACGAAGTCTTCTTGTGGCAACCGTACCAGGCGGCACCACATGCCGAACAGCCGCGCCTCCAGTTGCGGAGAACATCCTGCCTGCGCCGCTTGCTCGCAGACAAAGCGCCTGAGCGGTGTCAGCCGGTGTGCCGACCAACAGCGCCCCGAGTCGGCAGCGCGTTGCAGATCTCCATCGATCTGGTCCAGCAGTGCAGGCAGGCCATCGCTGTCCCATGGTGAGCGCATGAACCGTTGCCACTGGTCGACGACATCCAGCCCGCAACCTTGAAGGAAGGTGCACACGGCTTTCATTTGCCCAGGCGGCAACAGCTGCGGCCGTTGCATGCAGACGGCTGCGTAGTCGACAACAGTCTCGAGGCAGGCCGCAGGGGCCCGCAAGGTGAGTTGCCACTGCCACCCACCCGGCGGAGTGGACAACTCCCAGCCACTGCTTTCCATCGCCACGCGCGCACGGTCGACGGCGGCAAACCCCGATGCTTCGCGTTGGAACGCGCGGCAATCCGCGAGGTGCGCGTCACCAGCTTCGGGAGGACCGCTGTTGAGCCAGAACAGGCAATTTTCCGCCGCTTCCCGGTGATCCAACTCGACGCCCGCCCTGAACGCCTTGGTCAGCCGCTCAGCCGCCTCTGCGGGTGACATGCCGCCGTCATCATCACCGGGTTCAAGGCACAGCCCGAGGTTGTCAACGACCTTCATCAGTGTCTCGGAGCGCAGTTCGATCTGTGCCACCGGCTTGCAGACCGCCGGCAGCTTCTCTTCGAGCGCGTGGAGAAACTGCTTCACCAGCCCGGCATCAATCACCTCGAAATGGCCGTCGACGGCCACATGGTCGTGAAGCTGGTGACCGAGTTCGCGTTCGATGTGAACCTTGCCGTCGCCAAGCAGGGCGGTGCCCTTTTCAACGAGACACCGCTCAAGGCCCGGCCGCGATGCGGGGCAAGCCAACAGCACCAGGGCAATGATCTTCAAGGCCGCTTCCGGATGGGAGGCCTCGAGCTGCTCCGCGACATCCACCAAGCCGTCCACGTCGACAGCGCGCCCCTTCGGAAATGCCTTGCAGACGACCGGCTGCCCTTCGACGACGGCGCTCAGGAATTCGGCATGACACGCCAGCGTGTGCTCGGTGGGATGCGCGCCCCATGTGTTGAGCTTCGCCTCGAGCTGCCCGACATTCGTCGACCCCGTGGGCGGCGCATCCTGGCTGCGCTTCAGCAGAGGCAAGTTTCCGTGCATCGTGAGAACGACCTCAAGAGTCCATGTTGCAGACTGAGTAACGCGATGGCCGAAAACGTTCCTTGTCCTGAACTGATCGACGAGGGTCCGAAATCGTCTCGACGGAATTGCGCTCGATCATCTATGGTTCGGTACCTTCATCAGCCACGCCCGCCATGCTCCAGCTCCGCCCCACCTGCGAACACTGCAACACCGCGCTTCCGCCGGAATCGATCGATGCGCGCATCTGCAGCTTCGAATGCACCTTCTGCGCGCACTGCGTCGACAGCGTGCTCGGCAATGTCTGCCCGAATTGCGGCGGTGGCTTCGTGCCGCGCCCGGTGCGGCCGGTGAACGACTGGAAAGGCGGCAACCACCTGGCCCGCTATCCCGCCGAGACGGCGGCGAAGCACCGCCCGGTCGACGCCGCCACGCAAGCCGCGTTGCGCGAGCGCCTGCGCGGCGTGCCACCCGAGCAGCGATGAACCGCGTCGACGTCGCGATCGTCGTGCCGCCGCGCACGCTGCTGCTCGATGTCGCCGGGCCGGCCGAGGCGTTTCGCCTGGCCGACGCGCACCTCTCGGATCAGGGCCGGCCGGAACGCTTCCGGCTGCGCTTCGTCGGTCCGCAGGCGCAGGCCGCGAGCTCGGTCGGGCTGCAGGTGGCGGGGCTCGAGGCGCTGCCCGTCCGGTTCGATGCGCCGACCTGGCTGATGGTGGTCGGCCAGCCCGCCGCGGCGCTCGGCCGGCCCGATGCGGCCACGCTGGACACGATCGACTGGCTGCGCCGCGACATCGGTCCGCTGCTGGAATCAGGCGACGACCATCGCCTCGTCGGCGTCTGCACCGGCACGCTGCTGCTCGCGCGGGCCGGCCTGCTCGGCGGGCGGCGTTGCACCACGCACCACGCGTTCATCGAGATGCTGCGCCGCCTGGCGCCCGAAGCGCAGGTGGTCGACAACCGCGTGTTCGTGCTCGACGGCGCGCTCGCCACCAGCGCCGGCGTGACGGCCGGCATCGACCTCGCGCTGCACCTGATCGCACTGGCCTGCGGCGATGCGCTGGCGGCGCGGGTCGCGAAGGACCTGGTCGTGTACCTGCGCCGCACACCGAACGACCCCGAGCTGTCGCCGCTGCTGGCGCACCGGCACCACATCCACCCGGCGCTGCACCGCGCGCAGGACGCGGTGTGCGAGCGGCCCGGCGACGACTGGACACTCGCGTCGCTCGCCGATGCGGCGCACGTGACGACGCGCCACCTGCTGCGGCTGTTCGCCGAGCACGCGGCGGTGTCGCCGATGACCTATGTGGAGAAGATCCGCCTGGAGCGGGCGCGCCAGGCCTTGTCGGGCGGCGCGAGCGTCACGCGGGCCGCGGAGCACGCGGGGTTCGCGTCGGACCTGCAACTGCGCCGCGCGTGGGGGCGGCACCTCGAAGGCACCCCACGCACCGCGCGAACCCTTTCATAGCCCGGAGGCCAATCCGGGACCCGGGATGTCACCCGGGCTACGCGACGAGCAGCGGGCCGAGCGCCGGGCCGCCCCAAGCCGGCCCGCATCCCCTCGGGGGATCGGCCGACGTACCCGGCGGCCGAGGGGTCGTCATCACGCCCTGCGTTCAGTGCGCACCAGGCTGGCATTGGCCGCCAGCTGATCGCGCAGCCGCACGATCGTCTGCGGTTCGCTCAGCAGCCGCATCCGGTCGGCCTTGCTCAGGCGCTCGGTGTCGTGATGGGCCAGCAGGCCCTTCATCAGCAGGCGGCGCGCCTTGCCGCGGCTGCCCCAGCTGGTGTTGCGCGGACCCATCGCACTGCGCACCACGTCGAACAGCCACGGGTCGTTCAATGCATCGCGGAACTGGCGCATCGGCGCCGCGCGGCGCGCATGCGCCCATGCACGGCGCAGCACCGTCGGAGCCGAATGCTCTTCCGGCGTCAGCAGCAGCTTGTTGGCCAGCAGGCGCTGGCCCAGCCCGGAGCGGCTCGTCAGCACCACCAGCGGCACCGCCAGCAGCAGCGGCAGGCCCATCGGCGCCAGCCACAGCGTGGCTTGCGGCTGCACCCACAGCACCAGCGCCGACAGCAGCGCCACGCCACCGCTGATGAACATGAAGCGGCGCGCCGCATCCGCCCAGCCGATGTCGCTCGCTTCGCGCGGGGGCGACTTCCAGTCCAGCTTCAGCCCGGTCAGCGCGACCACCACGAACAGCGTGTGCGCCATCATCCGCACCGGCGCCTGCAGCACCGAGAGCCCGCCTTCCAGCACGGCACCCTTGATCAGCGCGGCGATACCGCCATAGCGGCGCTGCTGCCCGGTCATCACGATCGCGGCCACGCCCATCACGCGCGGCATCGCCAGCATCACCGCCGTGGCCAGCCACAGCAGCGCCATCTCGACCGGCAGCTCGCGCGCCGACCCGAACACCGGATGGCCGCCGAACATCCACAGCCCCGCGCCGAGCAGCACGAAGGCCAGCCACAGCGGGGCCGACAGGTAGGCCAGCGCGCCGGTCAGCAGCATCGCGCGGTGCACGCCGTGCAGGCCGGGCTCGGCGATCAGGCGGGCGTTCTGCAGATTGCCCTGGCACCAGCGGCGGTCGCGCTGCAGCTCTTCGAGCAGGTTGGGCGGCTGTTGCTCGTAGCTGCCGTGCAGGTCGTGCACCAGCCACACGTGGTAGCCGGCACGGCGCATCAGCGCGGCTTCGACGAAGTCGTGCGACAGGATCTCGCCGCTCAGGCCGCCGCGGCCCTTCAGCGGCGCGAGGCCGCAATGCTTCATGAATGGCTCGACGCGGATGATCGCGTTGTGGCCCCAGTAGTGCGATTCGCCCAGCTGCCAGTACTGCATGCCGGCGGTGAACAGCCGGCCCGCGACGCGGCCCGCGAACTGCTGCGAGCGCGCATGCACGGTGTCCAGGCCGCAGGCTTGCGGCGCGGTCTGCAGGATGCCGGCGTTCGGGTTGGCTTCCATCAGCCGCACCAGCTTCACCAGGCAGTCGCCGCTCATCACGCTGTCGGCATCCAGCACCACCATGTAGCGGTAGTCCTTGCCGAAACGGCGGCAGAAGTCGGCGACGTTGCCGGCCTTGCGCTTGGTGCGGATGGTGCGCCAGCGGTAGTAGATGCGCTCGGCCAGCCCGCTCTCGGCGCGCAGCTCGGCCCAGGCGGCCAGCTCGGCGGCACGGATTTCGGGGTCGTTGGTGTCCGACAGCACGTAGACGTCGAACAGGCTGGACGCGCCGGTGGCCGCCAGCGATTCGACGGTGGCGCGCAGGCCGGCGAACACGGTCGACACCTGCTCGTTGCAGATCGGCATGATGATCGCGGTGCGGGCGCTCTTGTGGATCGGCTCGTTGCCGACCGACGATGCCGACATCGCATGCCGATCGCCGCGCCACAGCACCCAGAAGCCCATCATCGCGGTGAAGAAGCCGGCCGACACCCACGCGAACAGCAGCGCGTACAGGCCGATCTGCAGGTTGCGCAGCCAGGCGCTGTCATGCGGCGGCAGCACGGTGGCCAGCAGCGCGGTGGCACCGGCGGCCGACAGCGCGACCAGTCCCAGCAGCACGCGGCGGCGCGCCTTCGCGGCGTTTTCCCAAGCGGCGGGCGCCGGGGCCGGCGTGACCGGCACGCCGCGCGCGCCGGGCTGCACCAGGCGGCCCAGGCCGGCCAGCGTGCCGATGAGCAACTCGCCCAGGCTGCGCGTGAAACCACGCCACGGCTGAGCCACCATCGAGCCGCGGTTCATGCGCGGCATGCTGGCGCCCGGTGCGGATCGGTCGGCGCTCACTCGGGTTGAATGATCGTGGTCCATGTTTCGGTCAAGGCGTTGTCGCCGGTTTGGAGAAAGGCTCGCAGCTCGGCGGGTTGCGCGAGCTGGAGGCGGTTGACGCGCACGGTCATGCGCCAGGTGCCGGTCGCGGGGTTGCGATAGGCGTTGCGTTCGACGATCTGGGCGTTGCTGCCGGCGGTGACGACGGCCTTCACCGCCGCATCGGCGGGCAGCGCGCGCAGCGCCGGGCCGTCGAAGTCGACGACGTACTGCACCTCGCGCGGGTCGAGCGCCTTGCTGCGGTCGACGAAGCCGTGGCCGCGGCGGGTCTGCACCGTCCAGCCGGCCGGCGGGCGCTGCTGGCGCTCGCCCTGCCATTGCATGCGGTAGGCGAAGTCGATCGGCTGGCCGGGTGCCGGCACGCTGGCGGGCACCCAGTAGGCGACGACGTTGTCGTCGGTCTCGTCCGGCGTGTGCAGCTGCAGCAGTTCGACGCGGCCCGGGCCCCAGCTGCCTTGCGGCGTGACCCAGACGCTCGGGCGGTGCTCGTACTGCGCCTCGGTGTCTTCGTAGCTGGTGTACGCGCGGTCGCGCTGCATCAGCCCGAAGCCCTTCAGCTCGGCCATCGAGAACGAGGTCACCAGCGTGCGGTTCGGGTTGACCAGCGGGCGCCACAGCCATTCGCCGCCGCCCTTGCCGTCGCCGGTCGCGACCATCAGGCCGTCGGAATCGTGCACCTCGGGGCGGAAGTCTCCGGCCTTCGGCTGGTTCTCGCCGTGCGCGAACATGCTGGTCAGCGGCGTGAGGCCCAGCGTCGCGACGCCGGCGCGCAGGAACAGGCGGGCCTGCACGTCGATCGCGGTTTCCTCGCCAGGACGCAGCGTGATGCGGTAGGCGCCGGTCGCGCGCGGCGAATCGAGCAGCGCGTGGATCACCAGCGTGGTCGCCTGCGGCGCCGGGCGCTCGATCCAGAATTCGCTGAAGCGCGGGAACTCCTCCCCGCTGCCGCCGACGGTGTCGATGCCCAACCCGCGCGCCGACATGCCGTAGTGCTGGCCCTTGCCGAGCGCGCGCAGGTAGCTCGCGCCGAGGAAAACCACCAGCTCGTCCTTGTAGGCCGGGTTGTTCAGCGCGTAGTGCACGCGGAAGCCGGCGAAGCCGAGGTCGCCCCAGCCCTTCTGCGTCAGCTTGTTCTTGCCGTAGTCGAAGTCCGCGCGGTCGAAGGCGACGTGGTTGACGCGGCCGTCGGGCGCGATCTCGTTGATCGACACCGGCTGGGTCTGGAACTTGCCGAGGTGGAAGAAGGCCAGCTCGAACGGCAGGTTCTCGCGCCGCCACAGCGCCTTCTGCGGGTTGAAGCGGATGTCGCGGTACTGGTCGTAGTCGAGGTTCTTCAGTTCGTCGGGCAGCTTGACCGTGACCGGCGTGTAAGCGCGGGTGGCCATCTGGCGGGCGCGCTCGGCCACGTCGTCGAAGCCGAATGCCATCGCCTGGCCGGCGAGGCCAGCGAGGCTGAGCGAAACCAGCGCGCGGATCCATGTCGCGGATCGGCGAATGGCGGGAGCGGTGAACGCGGTGTGACCGGGGGCAGCGAGCAAAACGTGGTTCCTGTCTGGCAAAACAAGGCCGTCGAAAACGGCCGCGATGCCATGACAGCGCAACGCCTGTGCCAGCAAGAAAAGTCGTTTGATATCAACGACTTGCCACGCGTAACGGAGGGTTTCTCCGTATCTGACGCCAAAACAGAGCTCCGGACCGGTCGTTTTGTCGCCGCGCAGCGACAGCGGTCCGGAGCAGCCTCGCCAAGTCCTTGTCGCGCCAGGACTTTTTGCCTGTCACCGGACAGCGACAGCCGGCATCAGCGGTCGCGCACCAGCGTGCCGAGCGGCGTCGCGGCGTCGCCGAGCATGAACACCGTGTAGACCTTGGTCGCCTGCAGGTTGGCCTCGCCGTTCAGGTACAGCCGGGACACCGCGGCCGGCGAGGTCGCCTCCAGCCGGATCGAGTTGCCGACCACCAGGCTCGCGCCGACCGAGGCCTGGCCGAACGGGATGTCGCTGGCGACCAGGCCGTAGTCGGCCGTCAGCGTCACGTTGCCGGCCAGCCCGTTGACGCCGTGCACCAGCCTCACCTTCGCGCTGGTGGCGGCGGCCGGCTTGTTGTTGTCCTGCAGCACGAAGGCGGTCGGCGCGGCCGGCGTGCCCAGCACCAGCAGCGTCACGTCGGCGCCGGGCGGCGCGGTGAAGGCCGGCAGCGCGAGGGCGGCGCCGCCGTTCACCCGCAGTTCGCCGGTCACCGCACCGGCCGGCACCATCGCATAGGGCACGATCGCCGGCGACGCGATGCCGTTCGACAACGTGATGCCGTTCGCCTTCACCGACACCGCACCGCTGGCCGTCGTGCCGGCCACCACGCGCACGCGGGCCGACGGGTTCTTCTGCGCGACCACGTCGGCGCGCTGGTTCAGCACCAGCCCGTGCACCAGCACGCCGCCGGGTGTGGCCGTCAGCACCAGCGTCGCGATCTGCTGGTCGGCCAGCGTCACCGACGGCAGGTCCAGCCGCACGTCGGCCTTGTTGCCGGCGCCGGTCGCGACGACGCGCCACGCGCCCTTCACGAACTCCTTGTACGCACTCAGCGTGTCGACGGCGATGCCGAACCCCGGGTTCTGGTCGGCCAATGCGGCATCGACCGGGAACACGTAGACGTCGAGCGCGCCGGCCTCGACCGCGCCGTTCATCACCCGCAGCTTCGCCTGGCCGGCCGTCGGCGCCGCTTCGCCGTCGTTCATGTACATCGCGCGCAGCGAGGTCTCGGTGCTGTAGGCCACCAGCGTGTGGTAGCCGTCGCTCGCCACGGTGCGGCTCACGCTGGCCGCCGCGGCCGTGGAGCCGCTGCGCTTCAGCGTCATCGCGACCGTGCCCGAGCCGATCTCCGAATAGGCGCCGACCGCGAACGACGCGGTCTCTTTCGTCTGCAGCACGTCGTTGGCGTAGAAGTCGAGCGCCGTGTAGTCGGTGGTCGCGTTGACCAGCCGCACGCGGCCGGGCGAGCCGCCGCCGTCGTCCGAGCCGCCGCCGCAGCCGGGCAGCACGGCGGCCGCCGCCAGCATCGCAACCAGGATCCGGCGGGTGAAGAACTTGTTCATCGAAGCGTTTCCAGTGGATTTCATGAATGTGCAACTTGCACATTCACTGTAGATTCCATGACACACGGTGACAAGCCCCGGGAAATCGGGGATTGCAAAAGCGTGATCAAATGTGCATGTTGCACATTGAAAACATGACAACACCCGACGATACCGAAGCCGCCTTCCAGCAGGCGCTCGAGCGCCTGCTGCTGCCGCTGGCGCAGCTGTGCCTCGACCGCGGCCATGGCTTCCCGCTGCTGGCCGAGGCGATGAAGCGCGCGCTGGTCGCGGCGGCACGCGAGGCGCATTCGGGCGCGCAGGCGAGCCGCGACGTCAGCCGCATCAGCACCACCACCGGCCTGACGCGCCGCGAGGTGACGCGCATCACGCACACGCCGCCGGCCGAGGCGCCGGCGCGCAGTTCGCCGGCCACGCAGGTGTTCACCAAGTGGATGGGCAACCGGCGCCTGCAGGACAAGGACGGCCACCCGAAGGCGCTGCCGCGCCAGGGCAAGGCGCAGAGCTTCGAGGAACTGGCGCGCTCGGTGACGCGCGACGTGCACCCGCGCAGCCTGCTCGAAGAGCTGTGCCGGCTCGGTCTCGCCAGCTTCGACCCGGTGACCGACACCGTGACGCTGGAGCGCGATTCCTTCGTGCCCAGCGCCGACCAGTCGCGGCTGCTCGGTTTCGTCGGCCACAACGTCGGCGACCACCTGTCGGCCGCGGTGGCCAACCTGGCGGCCGGCAGCAGCGGCGAGAAGCCGCCGCACTTCGAGCAGGCGGTGTTCGCCGACGGCCTGTCGGCCGAGTCGGTCGCGCAGCTGCGCGGGCTGGTCACCGAGCAATGGCGCGGGTTGATGGCCGCGCTGGTGCCGCGGCTCACCAAGATGATCGACGCCGACGAGCGCGCGCACCAGGCCGGCGACCCGCCGCCGCGCCGCGTGCGCATCGGCCTGTACACCTTCCATGCCGAAGCGCCCGCGGCGGCGGCACCCTCTTCACCCGACGAGCCCGACCCATCGTGAACACCCGCTTACCGACCCGCCGCCGCCTGACCGCAGGGCTCCTGGCCGCCGCGCTGCTGATCACCCACCTGACCGGCTGCGGCGGCGGTGTCGACAGCGGCGGCACCGGCATCATCGCGTCCGGCCCGATCAGCGGGCTCGGCTCGATCTTCGTCAACGACGTGCGCTTCGACGACGACAGTGCCGAGATCCGCGACGAACAGGGCGCGCTGCTGACGAAAGACCAGCTGAAGCTCGGCATGACGGTGATCGTCGAGGGCGGCACGCTCGACACCCGTGCCGCGCAGGCCACCTCCACCGCACAGGTGATCCGCGTCGTCAGCGACCTGGTCGGGCCGGTCGGCGCGGTGGACGCCGCCGCCGGCAGCTTCACCGTGCTCGGCCAGACGGTGATCGTCGGCGCGCGCACGCTGTTCGACGGCAGCCTGACCGGCGGCTTCAGCGCGCTGGTGCCGGGCATGACGGTGCAGGTGTATTCGCAGTACGACCCGCTGACGCGCCAGTACGCCGCGACGCGGATCGAGCAGCTGCCCGATGCGACGTTCTTCAAGATCCGCGGCGTGGTCGCGGCGCGCGACCCGCAGGCACCCAGCCTGACGCTGGGCAGCGAGGTGATCGGCGTCGGCGGCGTGGCCGGCAGCGCGGTGCCGCCGGTTGACATCGGCGACTTCCTCAGCGTGCGGCTGCTCGCCGAGAGCGGCCAGCTCGCCGCCACCTCGGTGCGCACCGCCGACCTGATGCTCGGCGACCATCCGGTGGCGCGGGTCGAGGGCACGGTGACCGAGATCCTCAGTTCGCGCAGCTTCAAGGTGAACGGCATCGCGGTGGACGCCGTCACCGCGCACTTCGACGGCGACGAGGCCAAGGTCGTGCTGGGCGCGCGCGTCGGCGTGCTGGGCAGCACGCTGGCCGGCACGCTGGTGGCGGCGCGGGTGATCGTGCACGACGACAGCGTGCCGGCGATCGCCAGCTTCGCGCTGGTCGGCGCGGTGCAGGAGCTCGACGCGGTGACGCGCAGCTTCCGCATCCGCAACACGCCGGTGGTGTTCGACGACGGCACCGCGTTCAGCGGTGGGGCGGCCGCCGACCTGGCGAACGGCCGGCTCGCCACGGTGAGCGGCCTGCCGTCGCTCGACGGCACGCGGATCGTCGCGACGCAGGTCACGTTCGCCGCGCCCTGATTCCCCGTAGCCCGGATGCCAATCCGGGTCCCCTCGGCACGAATCCCGGATTGGCATCCGGGATGCGCCAGATGACAGATTTGTCATCTGCATGACAGCCGCCGGCCCGGGCAGCGTCACTAAACTCCCGGGAATGCGCGTCCTGATCATCGAAGACGAACCGAAAACGGCCGACTACCTGCGCCGCGGGCTGACCGAGCAGGGCCACGTCGTCGACGTCGAGCACAACGGCATCGACGGCCGCCATGCGGCGCTCGAAGGCCGGCACGACGTGATCGTGCTCGACGCGATGCTGCCCGGCATCGACGGCTTCGAGATCCTGCGCGACGTGCGCCGCGTGAAGCAGGTGGCGATCATCATGCTGACCGCGCGCGACGGCATCGAAGACCGGGTGCGCGGCCTGCAGGACGGCGCCGACGACTACCTGGTCAAGCCGTTCTCGTTCCTCGAACTCAGCGCGCGGCTGCATGCGCTGTCGCGCCGCAGCCGCCAACAGGAGCCGACCACGATCACGATCGGCGACATGGTGCTCGACCTGCTGGGCCGCAAGGTGCAGCGCGGCGGCGACCGCATCGACCTGACCGCCAAGGAGTTCTCGCTGCTGACCACGCTCGCGCGCCGGCCGGGCCAGGTGCTGTCGCGCACCGAGATCTCCGAGCTGGTGTGGGACATCCACTTCGACAGCAACACCAACGTCGTCGAGGTCGCGGTGAAGCGGCTGCGCGCCAAGCTCGACGGCCCCTACCCGGTCAAGCTGCTGCACACGATGCGCGGCATGGGCTACGTGCTCGAGGCGCGCGACGCGGAGGCCTCGCCGTGACGCGCCGGCTGTCGATGCGGCTCACGCTGATGTTCGCGGGCTGCGCCGCGGTGGTGTTCCTGGTCGGCGGCTGGGCGCTGTACCGCATGCTCAACGGCGGGATGATGGAGCAGGTGCGCGGCGAGATGCGGCTGCGCGCCGGCTGGGCCGAATCCATCGTGCAGCGCGTGCAGGACGAATCGCAGTGGCGGCTGTGGCTCACGCCGAAGTTCAACACCCTCGAGATGGAGCGCAGCGACGTGCGGCTGTGGGTCGTCAGCGACGTGCCGACCTTCCGCTACGGCCCGCGCCGTGCCGACATCGAGGCGCTGGCGATGGCCGGCGGCTACGGCGAACTGGTCGAGCCCGGCCACCCATGCAAGCTGCTGACCTGGTCCCGCCACCTGCCGGCCGACGGCGACCGCCCCGCGGTGACGCTGGTGCTGGTCAAGGACCCGCTGCGCTTCCTGCAGACGCTGGAGGACTTCCGCTTCGCGCTGATCGGGCTGGGCCTGGCCGGCGTGCTGGCGGTGGGCTGCCTTGGCTACGTCATCGCCCGCGTCGGGCTGCGCCCGCTGGACCGGCTGAGCCGGCAAGCGCAGGCGCTCGACCCGAACCACCAGGAGCAGCGGCTGGTGCTGCAGCCGATGCCGGCCGAGCTGGACAACCTGACCGCGTCGTTCAACGGCGCGCTGGCGCGGCTGCAGGCCGCCTACCAGCAGCTGGAGGCCTTCAACGCCGACGTGGCGCACGAGCTGCGCACGCCGCTCACCAACCTGATCGGCCAGACGCAGGTGATGCTGACGCGCGAGCGCAGCGCCGACGAGCTGGAGGACGTGCTGCGCTCCAACCTGGAGGAGATGGAACGGCTGAAGGGCATCGTCAACGACATGCTGTTCCTTGCGCGCGCCGACCAGGGCGCGGCCGCGTCGCGCCATGCCGACACCTCGATCGCCGACGAGGTGCACAAGGTGGCCGACTACCTCGACGCACTGCTCGACGAACGCGGCGTGCGCATCCGCGTGCAGGGCGACGAGCGCGGCTGCGTCGAGACGGCGCTGCTGCGGCGCGCGCTCGGCAACCTGCTGCAGAACGCGATCGAGCATTCGACGCCGGGCGACGAGATCGTCGTCGAGGTCGGGCGCCTGCTCGACGCCCCCGAGCAGATCCGCGTGGCCGTCAGCAACCCCGGCGGCCCGATCGACGACCAGCACCTGACGCACCTGTTCGACCGCTTCTACCGCGTCGACAGCGCGCGCCGCAACCCGGGCGGCAACCATGGGCTGGGCCTGGCGATCGTCAAGGCGATCGCGCTGATGCACCGCGGCTCGGTGTTCGCGCGCTCGCAGGCCGGGCGCAACACCTTCGGTTTCACGCTGACGGCCACATGAACGGCGCCTGACAAAAACGTCATCTGCGCGACAGGGTCCTGTGCGGTCCCGCTTTCTACGATGCCTTCACTCCCAACCACTTCGTGAAAGGTACCGAACCATGAAAGCCACCCTCGCACTGAGCCTCGCCGCCCTGGGCTTCACCGTGCTGTCGCAAGCCGCGCACGCCGACACCGACACCTACGCCGACAAGGCGGTCAGCCAGGCCTACAGCGCACCGTCGACGCTGACCCGCGCCGAAGTGCAGGCCGACCTGGCGCTGTGGCAACGCGCCGGCCTGGAAGCCGCCGCCGGCCGCGAGAGCTTCGACCCGACGCGCCCCGACATCGCCAGCCGCCTGGCGCAGTACAAGCAATGGCGCAGCGGCGCGGAATACCGCACCGAGCTCGCCCGCCTGCAGGACAAGGCGATGACGGCGCAGGCCGCTTCGTCGCGCACGACGAACTGAGCACCCCCGCCTTCGCGGGGTCTCCTTCAAACGAGGAACAAAGGGCTGGATGAACATCCAGCCCTTTGTTGTTGGCGTCGCCACGCTTCGCGAAGAGGCGTTTGCGCAAGCGAAGCGGCAGGTTCGTGTAGGCCCTGGCCGACAAAAAACAAGGCGATTCATCCCCAATATTCGCCAACATTTATCCAAAAATAGTGGCACATTTACGGCACGAGCAAGGTGCTCGACACTCACAAGGGGAACACCATGGCTGAAATCAGAGTTCAGATACCAGACAACGTTCTCGAACCACTCAAGGAGCGGCTGGGATTGAAGAAGAACACAGACGTCATCGAAGAAGCGTTGACGGTTCTGAACTGGGCGGCCGAGGAAGTCGGCAAGGGACGTCAGATCTATTCCGCCAATACAGACGGTCGGGACGTTACCCGGCTGGCGACCCCAGCGCTGACCTATCGCAGCAACGCAGCAACACTGGCGCGCCGCTAGACAATGCTGGGGATGTCGGGTGGCGCCATGCGCCATACCCTGCCGTGACACATGGAGACGCGGAGGCTTGGTGTATGGCAACAAGACAGCCCCAACCAGAGATCGCCAGGCCGCCGGCCGGACCCGTGCCTGTCGTGGGACCGCGTGGGGTACCTGAACCCGTTGCACCCGACGAGATGACACCTCCCCAACTGGATCTGTCGATCAAGCGCACGCTTGAACATCTACCCCCCTTCAATGCCGAGGTGCGAGAAGTTGGTTAGACAAAGAAGGGGATGCGAGGGATGACCACCAGGTCATAGGCTGGAGTTTCCCAAGCCAGAGCCAAGAGGTCGAGCATGGCAACCAATCCGCCGACTGACGATCCTGACGATCCTGAAGAGCCGATGAAGTTGGATCTGGATCCTCCCTCCGACGACTCTGCCCCGACAAGAATGGACGTCCGCACCACAGAGCCGCAGAGGTTGCCTGTAGAAGACATTTCCGGATTGCAGAAGCTCGGGATCCGGCTTGCCTGGGGAGTCCTGGGAGTCATTGCCGTATTGGCGGTGACTCTCATCTCCGTGGTGGCATACGGCGAATACAGCAGCCCTCCAGCGGAAGTTGTCGCGGTGCAGGCAGTGCTGAAACAGGCTGCAGCTCACTACGCGGCGGCAAGCTCGCCAGATGCCTTGCGTGGGGTCAATGACACCGTCGGCAAGCTGGTTGAGATGAAGCGTGCATCGCGCGATTTCTGGACGTCATACAGCCAGCTACTTCTGCTGAACATGCTTTTGCCTGTGCTCACATCGATCCTCGGCTACGTGTTCGGCACGACTCGCAGCAATCCTAGCTAGGGCCTGTTAACACTGCGGGAAGGCTCGCGCCGGCGGCATATCAATGCGTGCCACACACCCTGCGCAACGCGACCAGATTCGGGTCGCGCTGCCTCGCCCGCAGGTAGTTCAACCCGATCTGCTGGCGAACCTGGTAGCGCAACTGCAGCGGTATCAGTTCCACGCGGCCGCCGAGTGCCTCGCGCGCGCGCCCCGGCAGCAACGTGCAGCCGAGGCCGCCGCCGACCAGGTTGATCAGCGTGAAGATGTCGCCGACCTGCATCGCGAGTTTCGGCGTGAAGCCGGCGCCGCCGAACGCTGCATCGAAGCCGTCGCGCGTCGCGAAGCCCTTGCGCAGCGTGATGAAGCGCTCGCCGGCGCAGGCCCCGAGGTCGACAGCGCCGAGGCGCGCATAGCGCGAGCCGACCGGCGCGGCGAAATACATCTGGTCGTCGAACAGCGCGAAGGATTCGATGTCGGGCTCGTCCGGCGGGATCGCCATCAGCGCAGCGTCGGCCGTGCCGGCATGCAACTGCACCAGCAGCTCGGCGTTCGAGCCCATCAGCAGTTCGGTCTGCACCTCGGGGCGCAGCTGCCGCAGGTCGTTGACGAGCCGCGGCAGCGTCTGCACGCCGAGCGAATAGAGCGAGCCGATGCGGATGCGCCCGGCCGACCAGCCGCCGACCGCGCGCGCCGCCTGCACGCCGTCGTGAAGGGCCTTCACCGCAATGCGCGCGGCATCGGCCAGCGCCAGCGCGGCCGAGGTGGGCAGCAGCTCGCGGCCCTCGTGGCGGAACAACGCGCAGTCGAGCGCGTCTTCGAGCGAATGCAGCGCGCGGTGCACGCTGACCGTGCTCACTTGCAGCTGCTCGGCGGCACGCCGCAGGTTGCAGGTCTCCATGTAGGCCAGCAGCATCTCCAGCTTGCGCAGCGTGATCTCTTCCATCAGTGCCATCGCACGGTCTCTCCCCTTGTTTGCGATGGATGCTAGCGGTGGTGATCCTCCCAAACTGCTACGTGATGTTCCGTTCGTTGCAAGGCGCGCGCGGGGTGGGCCGCGGTGGCGGAAAGGCGCCGTCGCAGTGGGGCGGATAAACGAGCAGGGGCAGGTTCAGCAGGTCGTCGGTCCAGCCTGTCCCGTTGCGGGCGCGCAAGTGCGGCCTGCGGCCCCTGGCACGTTCGACCTCCACCTCGCGGCGGCGGCACGAGATCGGATCGATGAAGTACAGGCGCTGCGCATCGGTCTCGATCAGCTCGATGGCGGCGGCGACACGCAGCTGCCACATCAGCGAACCGACACTGCTGAACATCAGGCCGACGTGGGTGATCGCGCGGTGCGTGGGGTTGGTGGCGGGGTGGAGGGTGATGAAGTTGATGAGGAGGTCGGGCACGGGGCACCTGGTTTGGCGAGGGATCGGACGCCGATCGCGAAACTGCCAACGAGCGACTCATGTAGCGAATGTTATCAACTGACACGTGTCTTGAGGCAACGAGAAAGACACAGTCGGCGGCGATGCGACCCAGCCGAAATGACCTCCTCGTCCAAGCCCTGGGCGCCGTTCTGAAGGAACGGCGCAACGAGTTGACGATGACGCAGGAAGGCCTTGCCGCCGCGGCGGAACTGGACCGGCCCTACATCACGATGATGGAAGCGGGCAAGAAGCAGCCGTCGGTGAGCGTGTTTTGGAGGCTGGCGGCGGGAGTGCAACTCAGCGCGGTGGAGTTGGCGGCTCGGGTGGATGAGAAGCTGGCCGCCCTGCAGGCAGTGGCGCGCAGGGCTGGCAAGAAGGCAGCCCCCTCTCGGGAAACAAGCCCTCGCACGTCCAGTAGTTCTTGATTCTCTCGATCAAACCGCCTCAATGGCGACCTCGCTTCACCGCCTCGATCAATCGCCTAAATTCAGAGTTCAGTTGGTCGCCTTTCCACCGATTGGCGAACCGGCAAACAACTTGGAGGTTGTTCGGCTCGTAATGGCCATTGCTGTCGATGCGGTCCAGTGAGCAGAGGAACGCCTTGTCTTTCGATTCTTCGTCGAACTCAAGTTTGAGGTCCGTGATGGCGCACTTGCCATTCTGTCGAGCGATCAGATCGTTGAGCAGTTTTGCAAACTCGGCATCCGACAACTCGGCCTCCTTGACTTTGGAGACGCGAAGGTTGGCACGACCAGATGCGTTTGCTGCCGCGCGCGCCACCGTGATCATTCTCCAAATGGCTGCAGCCTTCCCTTCCTCGCGGGTTATCGCGGGCTCCTTCCGACTCTCGGCGGTCGACAGCTGCAGCGCTCTATGGAAAGAACGCACCACTTCAACGAACGCTACCCAATCAAGAACAGCGTATCGATAGAAGCCTCGGGGGTCTCGCTTCACTGGCAAACGCCGAATGATTTCGCTGATCGCATCGAACAAGCCCGGGGTGCCAAGCTCATCCGGATCCTTGAGATGCAGCGGATGCACGCTGTACTGCTGTGAGTAGAAGAGCGCCTCATTCTTCTTCTGCGAATACAGCTTCAGATATGCACCCTCATTGCCACTCTGCAGTTGGTTCCGAAGTTGGTTGAACGACCACTGCCAGCCCGCATCAACGACGGCTCGCCTGGGAGCCGACCTCTGTTTGACGTTGCTGAGAATGCAGTAAGGGTTGCGGTCGTAGTGCTCCATGTGCTCGCTTGGGCCGTCATCGTGAGGTTTGACCGGCGCACCGCAGAACACGCATCGAAACGCTGGCTTGTCGCGCCCTTCTGACTCCGCGTCATGAAGCATCTTCAAGGCGGTCTGTACATCAACTTCAAACGCCCCTCCTGGGCCATCGACCAAGCAAGTAGCTGCCATCACCATGGATACGCTCCATTTCCCAGTTGTAGGTAGATCGTTGCCGATTCCCCTTCGGACTTTCAAGCGTTACACCTCGCCGGTCAACACACCGCCCACCCGAGCCGTTGGATGCCCCATCAACGACTCCGGATGCGCCCATGCACCCCGTCACACGAATCCTGCCGCGGCTCGCCGCCGCGGCCTGCCTGGCCTTGGCCCTCACCGCCTGCGGTGGCGGTGGTGACGACGGCAGCGTCACGTTCGACATCGGCATCATCGTCGCAGGGGAACCGCTCAGCAGCGGGCACATCCACTCCGGTTCGTCGCAGAGCATCTCGGTCTATGCCGGCGAATCGCTGCAGCTCGATGCCAGCGAGCCCGTCGTCTGGTCGCTGCAGGTCGCCGGCACCTCGGTCGCCGGCAGCGGCACCACGGTGTACTACGGCGGCATCGGCGTCACCATCGACACCCTCAGCGCATCGCGCATCCTCGTCGACACCTTCGACACCCGCTCATTCACAACGCCGGTCGCGCTGACCTTCACCGCCACCTCCACCTATGACTCGGCCGTGGTGGCCGTCGTGACGGTGTACGTCTACTACTGACGACGACACGCTTCGGCCACAACCCTTCGACGGACGGGCCCTCGACAAGCTCGATCCCTGCTCAGGGCGAACGGAGCGGCGCGACACATCGCGCCGATATAGTTGCCCGCTTGTACGCAGCAGACAGGAAGGACGCGGGGCATGCGCCGATTCGAGCTGGTCGAGGGAACATCGAGCAAGTTCTGGGAGGTGGCCGTGGCCGGCAGCGACGTGACGGTGCGCTTCGGCCGCATCGGCACCAACGGCCAGACCAAGACCAAGTCGTTCGCGAGCGCCGCCGCCGCGCAAACCGAGCACGACGCACTGGTCAAGGAAAAGACCGGCAAGGGCTACGGTGAGATCGGCGTGGCCGCCGGTGCAACGCTGGCCGCGGTTGCCGCGCCGGCCGCAGCACCGGCCACACCGAAGGCCGCTGCGGCATCCCCACCGCCCGCGACGCCGAAGACGCCGCCCCCCACCCCGCCCGCCACCGACGCCCCACCGATCGACTGGCCGCACGGCGGCTTCGAATGGAACGATGCCCTGCGCAAGGCCATGCCGGTGGTGCGCGGCATCCACGCCCCCGCGTTTCCCGACGGCCGCAGCCTGCTCGCCACGCCCGTCACCGTGCGGGATCTGCAGTACAGCCACCGCGCGCAGGAGTTCGTTGAGCTGGCCTCGCAGCTGAACCGCGACTGGACGCAGTGGAACGCCGCCACCTTTCCCGGCAAGACCGGGGCCGATCGCCTGGCGCAGGCCGATCCGGACTTCTGGCTGGAGCTGTGCGCACAGTGCATGCACGGCAACGTGCTCCACCAGGGTGATATCTACGGGACCCACGGCCTCACCTGGGCCACCCACGTCGGCATCGCGCTGCACGGCGTGCCGTTCATGATCGAGATCGCACTCGACCTGGCGCGCGGCTCGCAGCCGCACGCGTTCTCGCTGAGCCGCGTCATCAGCTCGCAGTTCCAGCTGCTGCGCGCCGCCATCGCCGCCGCCGATGACGACGTGCACGATGCCGCCATCGCCACGCTCGAGCGGCAAGCCGCTGCCGCGCCGCTCGACCGGATGCTGCGCGCCGTGCTGTGCCCGCACCGCACCGACTGGGCCCTCGCCAGCATGGCCGAGGAGCCCGCGGACCACTACCTCCACCTGCGCGAGACCGTCGTGCCGGCCGATGCGATGCAGCGCTACCTGGCCGCAGCCTCGCCGACGTACTACCTGCTGCAAGGCGCGCTCGCATTGCAGATCCAGCTGCACGATGCCGGCGCCTTCGAGTTGCTGGCCGACCTGCTGCGCCGCGCCGACGACCGAGACAACAGCGAGAAGCTCACCGGGCTGGTGCTGCGCATGCGCGTGCCGCAGAGCATCCCGCTGCTGACCGAACTGATCGAACGCAAGGAGGTGCGCGCCGCACTCGACAAGCTGTCCGAACGCTACCCGGCCGCCACGCTCAACTGCGTGATCGGCCACGCGCTCGCCTCACGCTCGCGGCTCGCCGAAGGCTGGGCGGTGCGGCTCGCGTTGCGCGAACCCGCCGCGCTGGCGCAGGCCCTGCCCACGCTGGCCGACGGCGAACGCGAGCGCTTCCAGGCGCTGCTCGACGCGCTGCAGAGCGCCGAGGCCGCGCCCGACCAGCTGCCGCCGCTGCTGCGCGAGCCGCCCTGGCTGCGCAAGGCGCGCGCCGCCGACCTGCCGACGCTCGACGTCGCCGCCCACGCCACGCCGGACCGCCTCGGCTGGTCGCCCGACGAGCGCGCCCGCCACGCCGCCCACCAGGTCAACCCGTGGCGCAACAAGCAGTCGCCGAGCCCGACCGGGTACGCCCTGAACGAGCTGCAGATCACGCCAGAGGGCCAGGTGCGCGTGATGACCGGCCAGCCGCTGCTGCCCGAGGATTTCAAGATCACCAGGCAGTACTTCTACGGCCAGACACCCGAAGTGGTGCTGCTGTTCCCCGAGCCCGCCGCGCTCGCGCTGTGGAACAGCTACCCGTCGAAGCACTGGTATTCGTACAACGACACCAGCGCGCCGATCCGCGCCATCCTCGCGCGCCACGGCGAGGCCGCGGTACCGGGCTTCGTCGGCTACGTGCAGTCATATCCGGAAGCCGGGCTGCCGATCGCGATCGACGTCGACAGCGCCCAGCTCGCGCCGATCGCGCTGCATGCGCTGCGCAACCTGAAGAAGGCGAAGGCGCCTGCGATGGCCTGGCTGCGCGCCCACGCCGACACCGCGCTGACGCAGGCCCTGCCCCTCGCCTTCGGCACGGATCGAACGCTGCGCGAGAACGCGCAGTTCGGCCTGCGCTGGCTGGTGGCCAGCGGCTTCGAGGCGCGCGCCCGCGAGATCGCCGCGTCGTACGACACGTCGGACGACAACTCCCCGATGCAGCAGGCGCTGCAAGCCCTGCTCGACGCCGACCCGCTGCTGGTGCTGCCCGCGCGCATGCCGAAGCTGCCGGTGTTCTTCGTCGCGCCGGCCCTGCGCCGCCCGGTGCTGCGCGACAGCGGCGAGGCCCTGCCGACCAGCGCGATCGAGCACATCGGGTCGATGCTCGCGATCAGCCGGCTCGAAGCACCCTACCCCGGCATCGCGATGGTCAAGGAGCTGTGCACGCCGGCCTCGCTGGCCGAGTTCGCCTGGGACCTGTTCGAGGCCTGGATCGCCGCCGGCGCACCCAGCAAGGACGGCAGGGCCTTCGCCGCGCTCGGCCTGCTGGGCAATGACGAGACCGCGCGCCGGCTCGCGCCGCGCATCCGCGAGTGGCCTGGCGAATCGGCGCACCAGCGCGCGGTCACCGGGCTCGACCTGCTGGCCGCGATCGGCAGCGATGTCGCGCTGATGCACCTGAACGGCATCGCCGGCAAGGTGAAGTTCAAGGCGCTGCAGGACCGCGCGAAGGAGAAGATCGCCGCGGTGGCCGAGGCGCGCGGCTTCACCGCCGCCGAATTGGCCGACCGGCTGGTGCCCGACCTGGGCCTCGACGAGCACGGCGCGCTGGCGCTCGATTTCGGGCCGCGCCGTTTCTTCGTCGGCTTCGACGAGACGCTGAAGCCGTTCGTGAAGGACGCGCAGGGCGTGCGCCTGAAAGACCTGCCGAAGCCGATCAAGAGCGACGATGCCGCACTGGCCGACGCCGCCACCGATCGCTTCAAGCAGCTGAAGAAGGACGCCAAGGCCATCGCCAGCCTGCAGGTGACGCGGCTTGAGATGAGCATGGTCGAACGGCGCCGCTGGTCGGCCACCGATTTCAAGCTGTTCTTCCTCGATCACCCGCTGATGCGCCACCTCGCGGCGCGCGTGGTGTGGGGCGTGTACGAGGCTCGCGACGGCGATGCGGCCGGCACGTTGGCCAGCGCCTTCCGCGTCGCCGAAGACTGGACGCTCGCCGACGGCGACGACGTGCAGGCCACGCTGCCCGACGATGCGAACGTCGGCATCGTCCACGTGCTGGAGATGCCGGCGCCGATGCAGGCCGCGTTCGGCCAGGTGTTCGCCGACTACGAGATCCTGCAGCCGTTCAAGCAGCTCGGTCGCGAGACCTACCGGCTCACGCCCGACGAATTGCAGGCCACCGAGCTGAAGCGCTTCGCGGCCAGGACCGTGGCCACCGGCAGCGTGATGGGCCTGGTCAACCGCGGCTGGGAGCGCGGCGACGCGCAGGACGGCGGCTGGGTCGGCTGGTTCACGAAGCGCGTCGGCGGCGGGCTGGAGGTCCAGCTCGACCTCGACCCCGGCACCGTGATCGGCGACCTGAGTTACGAGCCGAAGCAGCGCATCCCGCAGATCGTGCTGCGCGAAGCCGGCACCTGGGCCCAGCAAGGCCATGTGAAGTTCGAGCGGCTCGACCCGATCGTCGCGAGCGAGGTGCTGCGCGATGCGGACCTGCTGGCGCCGCTGCCATGAAGAAGGCCCCGCTCGGCCTGGTGTGGCCCGACGGCGGGTTCCAGTGGACGCCGGAGTGGCTGGCGCTGCTGCCGGTGATGCGCGGCGTGCACCTGCCGTCGCCCGCGCCCTCGGGGCCGGAGAACCTGGCCGGCGCACTCGAAGCCGCGTTGGGCGGCACGCTGCCGCAGGCCGACAGCGACTGGCTCGCGCGCTTCGATCCGCTGCGCATGGCGGTCGCCTGCGCCGACGAGGCCGCCCATGAAGGCGCGCTCGCGGTGGCGCAGCGCGGCCGGACGAGCTCGTCGTCGGCCGCGCGCGCCTGCGCCTTCGTCTTCCCGCACCTCGGCGAATGGGCGGCCGACTGGCTGGCCGCCCACGGCAGGGAGATCTACCGGCACGCGGTGCTGTTCGGGTGCGCGATGCCGCCGGCCGACTTTCTGGCGTACGCCACGGCCAACCCCTGGCTCGACCACGCCACGCTGACGAAGGGCGTGCTGCTGCAACTGAAGCTGCACGGCGAGGCGGCGCTGGACGTGCTGGCGTGGTTCATCCGCACGCGGCTCGCATCGCGCGACCCCAAGCTCGGCACGCAGGCCCTCAAGCTCGCGGCGCAGATGCGGGTGCCCGGCCTGCTGCCGCTGCTGGTGGCGCAGTCGGACCACAAGAAGGTGCGCGACGCGCTGGAAAAGCTCGCGAAGACCCATCCGGTGGCCGTGCTGTCCACGGTGATCCGCCAGGCGATGGCCGGACGCGGCCGGGCTGCCGAGACCTGGGCCTTGCGGTTGGCGCATGAGTGGCCGCAGGCCTTGCCGGCGGCGCTCGAGGCGCTGGAGCCCGCGTTGCGCACCCGCTTCGAGGGCGCGGTGGCGGCGCTGAACCCGGTCGAAGCGCCTGCTGAGGCCTTGCCGCCGATCCTGCGTGAACCGCCGTGGCTGCGCACCGATCGGCCGGGGCAGTTGCCGGTGCTGGAGGTTGCGGCCCTCGCGACACCCGAGGCCCTGGCATGGACGCCGGACCTGCTGGAACGTGTGAAGGCCGCGCCTCGCCAGCTGAACCCCCAACGCGATGCGCATGGCTTTCCGGTCGAGCTGAAGCTGACCGATGCCGGCGCGCAGCGCCTGCTGGCCGGGCAGCCGCTGCAGGACGGCGACACCGCGGCGAACTCCGCCTCGATGTCGCTGCTGTTCGACGCGCCGCAGGCCGCGCAGCGGATGCTGTGGAACAGCTTCCCGCCCGAGCGCTGGATGCTCAGCCCCTGGAGCCTCGACGCCGAGCAGGTGCTGGCCCGCCTCGACGTGGCCGCCATCCCCGGCATGGTCGCGGTGCTGTCGACCCACCAGGGCAAGGGCCCGCGCATCGCGCTGCTGATGGACACGCCCTTGCTGGTGCCCCGCATGGCGAAACTGCTGCGGCAGTTCCGCATGCACCGCAGCGCCGCCGCCGAGTGGATTGCGAAGTTCCCTCGCACGATGCTGCTGCAGGCCCTGCCCACGGCATTCTCGGCGCAGCACAGCGCGGAGCGCGATGACGCGCGCTACACGCTGCGCTGGATGGCGGAGCAGGCAGGAGGGCGCAGCGCGCTGCTCGAAGCCGCCGAAGCCTACGGCGACGCGATGACGCACGCCGCCACCGTGCTGCTTGCCACCGATCCGCTGGACGTGCTGCCGGGCGAGATGCCGCCGCTGCCGGCCTTCTGCGACGTGGCCACGATGCGGCGACCGCAACTGCGTGCCGGCGGCGCGCTGGGCACCGCGGCCACCGGGCACCTGGTGCAGATGCTGATGATCGGCCAGCCCGTAGCGCCCTACCCCGGCGTCGCGCTGGTGCAGGCCGCGTGCACGCCCGCGAGCCTGGCCGACTTCGCGTGGGACCTGTATGAGGCCTGGGCCGCTGCCGGCGCGCCGTCGAAGGACGGCTGGGCCTTCCGCACGCTGGGCCTGCTCGGCAACGACGAGACGGCCCGCCGCCTGGTCCCGCGCATCAACGATTGGGCGGGCGCGCCGGGCACGCGCGGCCGCGCCGAATCCGCGCTCGACCTGCTGGCCGCGATCGGCACCGACGTGGCGCTGATGCTGCTGAACACGCAGGCCACCAAGGGCCGGCACAAGCGCGTGCAGCTGCGCGCCGCCGGGATGATCTCGGCGGTGGCCGATGCGCGCGGGCTGACGCTCGACGAACTCGGCGACCGGCTGGCACCGACGCTCGGCCTGGACGAGCCCGAGGCGGCCGTCTTCGACTTCGGCCCGCGCCGATTCACGCTCAGCTTCGACGAAAGCCTGAAGCCGATCGTGCGCGACGCGGGCGGCCAGCGCCTGAAGGACCTGCCGAAGCCGCTGAAGGGCGACGATGCCGCGCTCGCCGGCCCGGCGTCCGAGCGCTTCAAGCAGCTGAAGAAGGATGTCCGCTCGATCGCCAGCCTGGAGATCACGCGGCTGGAGCGCGCGATGCGCAACCGCCGGCGCTGGTCGCCGACCGAGTTCCGGCGCTTCTTCCTGGCCCATCCGCTGATGCGTCACCTGGCGACGCGCCTGGCCTGGGCCACCTACGACGGTGGCGTGCTCGCACAGCCCTTCCGCGTGGCCGAGGACTGGACGCTCGCGGATGCGGCGGACGAAGCGCTCGCACTGCCCGAGGCCGCGCCGATCGGCATCCTGCACGTGCTCGAACTCGATGCGCCCGCGAAGGCGCAGCTCGGCCAGCTGTTCGGCGACTACGAGATCCTGCAGCCGTTCAAGCAGCTGCAGCGCGAGACCTACGCGCTGACGCCAGAGGAGCAGCAGCAGAGCACGATCAAGCGCTTCGAGAACCGCGACGTCGCGACCGGTGCGGTGATCGGCCTCGACCAGAAGGGCTGGCAGCGCGGCGGCGCCGAAGACGGCGGCATGGTCCGCGAGTATTCGCGCGACGCACCCGGTGGCCTGCGCATCGGCCTGCGCTTCAGCCCCGGCATCTTCGTCGGCGGCGGCGTGATGGAGCCGCGCCAGTCGCTCGAGTGGCTCACGCTCGTGCGCCATTCGGCCGAAGGCAGCGTCGAAGCGGTATCGTTCGACGCACTCGACCCGGTGTCGGCCAGCGAGATGCTGCGCGACATCGACCTGCTGAATCCCGCACTCTCGCAGCCCTCGCCATGACCGAACGCACCGACGCCATCCGCAGCCAGCGCCCGCCGGCCGAGCTGCTCTACGCCGACGAGCTGGCCCAGCTCGCGAAGCACGACAGCGGCCCGGTGCCGCCCGGCTGGCGCCTGTCGATGAAGGCGGTGATGCGCTTCATCGGCGGCGCGCCCGGCATCCGCCGCAAGATCGTCTGCGCGCCCGGCCTGCTCGAGCGCGCGATGGTCACGCTGGCCTCGAACCGCGCGCTGCTGCTGGTCGGCGAGCCCGGCACCGCGAAGAGCCTGCTGTCGGAGCTGCTCGCGGCGGCCATCAGCGGCACCAGCACGCTGACCATCCAGGGCAGCGCCGCCACCACCGAGGACCAGATCAAGTACGGCTGGAACTACGCGCTGCTGCTCAACGAGGGCCCGAGCCCGCGGGCGCTGGTGCCGTCGCCGCTGTACCGCGCGCTGCGCGACGGCCGCATCGTGCGCTTCGAGGAGATCACCCGCTGCCCGCCGGAGGTGCAGGACGGCCTGCTGTCGATCCTCTCCGAACGGCTGTTGATGGTGCCCGAGCTGGCCGACGACAACGCGGTGTTCGCCGCGCCCGGCTTCAACCTGATCGCCACCGCCAACACCCGCGACCGTGGCGTCAACGAGATGTCGGCCGCGCTGAAGCGCCGCTTCGCGTTCGAGACGGTGTTCCCGATCGCCGACTACGACGAGGAACTCGCGCTGGTGCGCTCCGAGCTCGCGCGGCTGCTGGCGCAGGACCAGCTCGCGGTGCGGCCGTCCGACGACGTGCTGGAGGTGCTGGTCACCACCTTCCGCGAACTGCGCACCGGGCTCGACAAGGACGGCAACGCCGGCGAGCGCCTGTCGACCGTCGTCAGCACCGCCGAGGCGGTCAGCGTCGCGCATGCGGTTGCGCTGCGCGGCCACTACCTGCGCGGCGACGCCGGCCAGCCGGCCGACATCGTCGAGGCGCTGGCCGGTGCCGCCGCGAAGGACAACGCCGACGACCTGAAGAAGATCCGCCGCTACATCGAGCAGCGCGCGAGCCGCCGCAAGGGCGAGCACTGGCAGGCCTTCCACGCGGCGCGGCACCTGCTGCCGGAATGATGCCGGCCGGCCGGGTCCGCGTGATCGGCGTGCGCCACCACAGCCCCGCCTGCGCGCGGCTGGTGGCGCAGGCGATCGCGCACGAGCGGCCGCAGGCGGTGCTGATCGAAGGCCCGAGCGACTTCAACCCGCGCCTCGGCGAGCTGCTGCTCGACCACGAGCTGCCGCTCGCGCTGTACAGCTACGCGAACGAGGACGGGCGGCCGGCGCAGTGCTGGTTCCCGCTGCTCGACCATTCGCCGGAGTGGGTGGCGCTGCGCGCCGGCAGCGCGGCCGGCGCGGCGGTGCGCTTCATGGACCTGCCGCACTGGCGCTACCGCGCACTGCCCGATGCGCAGCGCCGCACCGCCGCCCAGCACGCCGCCCGCCCGCGTTACGCGCAGGTGGTGGCGCAGCTGTGCCACCGCTTCAACGTCGACAGCGACGACGCGCTGTGGGATCACCTGTTCGAGTCGCTGCCGGCCGATGCGCCGCCCGACGAACTGTCGAACCGGCTCGACCTGTACTTCGCCGAGCTGCGCGGCGACGATCCCGGCACCCCGCAGGACCAGGCGCGCGAGGCCCACATGGCGCAGTGGGTCGCGTGGGCCGCGTCGAACTTCGAACGCGTGCTGGTGGTGTGCGGCGGCTGGCACAAGCCGGCGCTGGAGCGCACGCAGGCCGCAGCGACGCCGGACGAACCCGACGTGCCCCAACCGGCCGACGAACGCGCCGCCGGCTGCTACCTGGTGCCGTTCGAATTCCGCCAGGTCGACGCCCTCGGCGGCTATGCCGCGGGGCTGCCGTCGCCGATGTACTACCAGTGGGTGTGGCAGCACGGCCTGCAGCCGGCCGGAGACCGCGCGGTCGCGCGCATGGTCGCGCGGCTGCGCCGGGCGCAGGTGCCGCTGTCCACCGCCGACCTGCTGGCCTTCGAGCGCAGCGCCGCCGCGCTGGCCGCGTTGCGCGGCCATGCGGTGCCGCTGCGCACCGACCTGCTCGACGCGCTGCAATCGGCCGTCGTGAAGGAAGCGCTGGAGGCACCGGCACCGTGGAGCAACGACCGCCGCCTCGGCACGCAGCACCACCCGGTGCTGCGCGAGGCACTGCTCGCGCTGACCGGCGACGGCGCCGGCCGCCTGCATGGCGACACGCCGCTGCCGCCGCTGCTGCACGACGTGCGGCAGCGGCTGGCCGCGCACGGGCTGCAGGTCGAGCGCACGCCGCACACGCTGGTGCTCGACCGCCGCCGCGCCGACGACGTGCCGCGCGCGCAACTGCTGTGGCAACTGCGCTGCCTGGACATCAGCGGCGTGCAGCTGGTCGACACCAAGGCCCCGCGCGCCGCGCGCGGCCTGGCCCGCGAGCTGAACTTCGAGGAGCACTGGCGGCTGCAGCAGACCGAGCGCTGGCACCCCGACCTGATCGAGGCCGCGGTGCACGGCGCCACGCTCGAATCCGCCGCGCGCCAGGCACTGCTGCGCCAGGTGGCCGATGCGCCCGGCGACGCCGCGGTGCTGACGCGCTGCCTGATGCAGGCGATCCGTGCCGGCCTGCTCGACATGGGCCACGAGTTCGCGCAGCAGCTGCGCCAGGGCATCGGCAGCAGCCACGACCACGGGGCGCTCGCGCGCGCCGCGCAATCGCTGGCCGCGATCGTCGAGGCCGGCTTCTGGGGCGACGACCCGCGCGACCTGCTCGAAGACACGCTGGCGCTGATGGCCGGGCAGCTGCTGTGGCTGCTCGAGGGCCGCGACGGCATCGGCAGCCCGCAGCTGCTGGAGGCCGACGTGCGCGCCGCCGCCGTGTTCGACACGCTGCTGCGGCTGCACCTGCCCACGCTAGACGGCGACTTCGTGCGGCAGACGATGGCCCGCCTCGCGCGCAGCGCGTCGAAGCCGCCGGCGCTGCGCGGCGCGGCGCTCGGGGTCGCGTACCAGCACGAGGCACTGGCGGACAGTGTCCAGGCCGCGCGCGACGAGGTGATCGCGATCACCCGCGCGATGCCGCCGCGCGACGCGCTCGGCGATTTCCTCTACGGCCTGTTCTCGTGCGCCCGGGCGCTCGCGAGCGAAAGCGACGGCATCGTGCGCGCCATCCATGCGGCGCTCGACGGCATGGGCGTCGAGGACTTCCTGGTCGCGCTGCCGGCGCTGCGCTCGGCGCTCGGCTGGTTTCCGCCGCGCGAGCGCGGCGCACTGGCGGCCCACGTCGCGCGGCTGCTCGGCCTGGATGCCGGACAGCGGCAGCGGCTGCTGAAGCTGCACGACGGCACCGAGGCGCTGCTCGATGCGCGGCGCGTCGAGGCGCAGGCGCTGGCGTGGGCCCAGCAGATCGGGCTGCTCGCATGAGGCGGGCCGAGCGCCGGGCCGCTCCCAAGCCGGCCCGCATCCCCTCGGGGGATCGATCGATGTACTCATCGAGCGAGGGGTTGTCATGACGAAGCCGCTGCCCGACCTTGATTCCGCCGAGCGCTGGCGCCTGCTGCTCGGCGAGGCCGCTGACGCGAGCCTCGGTGCGGCCGGCGGCAGCGCGGCCGCGATGGACCGCTCGCTCGCCTGGCTGTACGGCCGCGACGACCCGTCGCAGGACGGCCGCCAGGCCGACGACACGCTCGAGCGCCACGGCGGCAGCGAGGCTTCGCAGCTGACGGTGCCGGAGTGGATCAATGGCATCCACGAGCTGTTCCCGAAGGAGACGATCGAGCGCCTGGAGCGCGACGCGATCGAGCGCTACGGCATCGATGAGGTGGTGACCAACCTCGACGTGCTGGAGCGCGCGACGGCGAACCCGGCGCTGCTGCAGGCGGTGCTGCGCACCAAGCACCTGATGAACCCGCAGGTGCTGGCGATGGCGCGCAAGCTGGTCGACAAGGTGGTGCGCGAGCTGGTCGAGAAGCTCGCGAAGCAGGTGCAGCGCGCCTTCAGCGGCGTGCGCAAGCCGCAGCAGCTGAGCCTGCAGGGCGCGGCCGCCCAGTTCGCCGCGCGCGAGACGCTGAAGCGCAACCTGCGCCACTACGACGTGCAGCGCGGGCGGCTGGTGATCCAGCGGCCGCTGTTCCACGTCAACACGCGGCGCGTGCTGGAGCCCTGGCAGGTGTTCCTGCTGGTCGACCAGAGCGGCAGCATGCTGAACTCGGTGATCCATTCGGCAGTGACCGCGGCCTGCCTGTGGGGCCTGCCGGGCATCAAGACGCACCTGATCGCGTTCGACACCGAGGTGGTCGACCTGAGCGACAGCGTCACCGACCCGGTCGAGGTGCTGATGGGCGTGCAGCTCGGCGGCGGCACCTTCATCGGCAAGGCGGTGGGCTATGCGGCCGAGCGGATCAGCGTGCCGCGCCGGGCGGTGGTCGTGATCGTCAGCGACTTCATCGAAGGCATGCCGGAGCACGTGCTGATCGGCCACGTGCGCGCGCTGGTGGCGCAGGGCAGCACGGTGCTCGGGCTGGCCGCGCTCGACGAACGCGCCGACCCGGTCTATGACAAGGAGCTCGCCGGCCGGCTGGTCGAGGCCGGCGCGCAGGTCGGCGCGATGACGCCGGGGCAGCTCGCCGCATGGCTGGCGGAGAAGCTGAAGTGAGCAGCCCGGCCCGGGACGACCTGCTGCACCTGTCGCCCGAGGCGCTGTCGCATGCGGCGAATGCCGGCATCGTCAAGCGGGCGGTGCGCGAGCTGGCCGGCGGCTACCGGCCGCGGCTGGCGGTGGACGCGCAGGGGCTGCTGGAGGCGACGTTCGACGACGGCGTGTCGTGCCGCTGGCCGGCCGGCGTGGCGATCCAGGATGCGCGCTGCAGCTGCAATGCGGCCGGCGTGTGCCGCCACCGCGTGATCGCGGCGCTGGCGTACCGCGAATCCGCCACGGCGCAGGCGGCCGAGCCGCTGCCCGCCGCCGCGCCGGTGGCCGAGGCGGACGACGCGGCACTGGCCCGCGTCGTGCCGGCCGCGCTGCTGGCGGTGGCCGATGCGCAACGCGATGCCGGCATCAGCATCGAGGTGCGGCAGCGCGGCGGCGGCGACGCCTGCGACACCGCGCGCCTGCCGAGCGCCACCGTGCGCTACTGGGGCGGCGCCGCGCTCGAGGCCGCGCGCTGCGATTGCGTGCGCGCCGCGGCCTGCGAGCACGTCGCGCTCGGCCTGTGGGCGTTCCGCGCCGCGCGGGCGCAGGACGCGGCGGCCCCGCAGCTCACGGTGCGGCTCGGTGTGGCGGGCCGCGCCCACGCGGTCGAGCGGGCGCCCTTCGAGCAGCTGGTGGAAGCGATCGTGCGGCACGGCGTGTCGCAGGGGGCCGACGCGTGGATGCAGGGCCTGTCGACCGCGCGCATCGCATCGGCAGAGGCGGCGTGGCTGTCGCTGCTGCTGGCCGACCTGGAGACCTGGGGCGAGGGCTACGCGAAACGCCGCGCGCTGTACGACGCCGCGCAGGGCGTGGACCTGCTGGCCGAGCTGGGCCTGCGGCTGGCCGCGGGCGGCCTGCCCGGCCATGCCGGCGCGGTGCTGGGCATCGGCCAGGCCGGCGAGACCGCGCTGGACCGGGTCCGGCTGATGTGTCTGGGTGCGCGCACGCAGCGCGACGGCGAGGCGCGCCGCAGCACCCTCGTGATGGCCGACATCGACACCGGCACGCGCCTGGTGCTGGCGCATGCCTGGCAGGTGCCCGAGGCGCGGCGTGCCGACGAGGCGGCGATCCGTGCCGCCGAGCGGCTCGCGCCCGGCGTGCTGCTGGAGGCCCTGGCGCGCGGTCAGCTGCTCGCGCAGCAGGCGGCGCGGCGGCCCGACGGCAGCGTGCGGCTGGCACGTGCGCGCAGCTCGCAGAACAGCGTGCTGCCGCAGGCGGCCGACTGGGCGCAGCTCGGCGCGCCGGTGCGCTTCGACAGCGTGGCGGCGCTGCGCGCCGAGCAGCAGGCGCACCCGACGGCGGCCTTGCAGCCGCGGCATGCGGCCCGGCGTTTCATCGTGTTCAGCCCGGCCGAGGTGGAGCCGCCGGCCTACGACGCCAATGCGCAGGGCGTGGCGGTGCTGCTGCGCGATGCACAGGGCGCGCCGCTGCTGGTGCAGCGCTTCCACGAACGCCATGTGCCGCACGCGCTCGATGCGCTGGCCGCGGCCGCGAGCGGGCGGCACGGCGCACTGCGCCACGTGGCGGGCGTGCTGGGCTGGCAGCACGGCGTGCCGAGCCTGGAGCCGTGGGCGCTGGGCTGCGAGGGCGGGCTGCTGGTGCCGGATTTCGCGGTGGCAAGCGGCGCACTGGGCGCGTTGCCGCTGGGCAGCGCGCAGCCGGCGGGGGCCGACCCGTGCACGCTGCAGCTCGACGCGCTGCGGCAGCACCTGGCGACGCTGCTGCACCACGGGCTGTCGCGCCTGCCGCGCGCATGGGCCGGTGAATCGGCACCGCTCGCGCGCCGGCTCGAGGCGGCCGGGCTGCGCGAGTTGTCGCAACGGCTGCAGGCCCTCACCGGCGAGGCCGCCGCAGCGCAGGCCGGCCCCGGCGATGCGCCGCTCGCGCCGGCGCTGCTGCAGCTGCTGGCGCTGCGACAGTTGCATGAGGATGCGGCGCTGCTGGAGCGCAGCGACTACCAGTCGCCGTAGGTCGCGACGATGCCGCGCAGCAGCGCGTTGCGCTCCGCGCCGAGGTGGTTTCCGCTCGCGTCGCCCGAGGCATCCTTGCCGACCGCGGTGTGCACCACCACCAGCTTCAACGCCGGGTCCACGAGGATCGCCTGGCCGTACACGCCCTGCAGCATGAAGCGGCGCTGCCGGCCCGGCAGCAGCCAGGTCTGGAAGCCGTAGCCGAAGTAGCTGCTGCCGTGGTACTGCATCTGGCCGGGCCGGAAGGCCTCGGGTTGCCGCGCAGGGTCGGTCATGTCGAGCAGGTGCTCGCGCGACACCACCGCGGCACCGTTCACCCGGCCATCGGCGGCCATCATCATTCCGAGCCGCGCGTAGTCGCGCAGCGTCGCGTTGAAGCCGCCCTGCGCGAGCTCCACGCCATCGGCCGGGTTCAGCAGCCAGCTCGCCGCCGCCTGCGCGCCGATCGGCTTCCACAGGCGCTCGCCGACGTAGGCGCACAGCGTGCGGCCGGTCGCACCGCGCAGCACCAGGCCCAGCACCTCGGTCTGCGCGCCGGCGTAGTTGAAGCGCTGCCCCGGCGGGTCGCTGCGCTCGGTGACCTCGCGCACCGCCTGCGCGATGCCGGCGCGGCGCGCCGTGGCATTGAAGCGGGCGCGATCGTCGTCCGCCGTGTAGTCCTCGACGTAGCGCGCGCCGGACGCCATGCGCAGCAGGTCGACCAGCCGCGTGCCGCCGTACAACGTGCCCTTCAGCGCAGGCGCATAGGCCTCGGCCGGGTCGTCGAGCGACTTCACCAGCCCGTCTTCCAGTGCCTTCATCACCGCCAGCCCGGTGATCGTCTTCGCCATCGAGTTCGACAGCATGCGCATCGCCGGCGTGCGGCCGTAGTTGTAGCGCTCGGCGACGATCTCGCCGTCCTTCACCACCAGCAGGCCGGTGGCGCGCTGGTGCTGCATGTAGTCGTCGAGCGTCAGCCGCTGGCCCTGGTAGCGGTAGGTGAACGGCGTCTCGGTGGCCGCGGCCTTCAGTGCGACCGGCTCGTCGGCCGGCGCCAGCATGCACGACGGGTTGAAGCTGTCCATCGCGCTGAACGACCCGACCAGCCACGGCTCCTGATACGCCTGCCGCAACGTGCGGGCCGCAGGGTAGCCGGCGGCCCGGCCGAGCGCCGCCTCGTCGGGCGCCGCGAGCGCGACCAGCGGAGCGAGCAGCAGCCATGGCAGGTGATGTGGACGCATCCGCCGATTGTCGGCCGCGATGGCCGCGCCGTAACGCTTCTTTACGCGCATGTCATGTCAACGCATGTCCTGCGTGTTCGTTCATTACCGCAACTAACAAGACACCAAACAACCTGAGCCGTCATGCCGATCTTCTGTTCGGCATGGGATGGGCGGAGCCTTGTCGGTTGCCCCTCCAACTCTTCTTCATATCATCATGCAACTATCACGCACCCCTTCGTTCCTGTTGATCGCCGGCCTCTGCGCCACGCTCGCCGCCTGCGGTGGCGGTGGCGATGACTGCCCGCCGGCGGCCGACCCGCCGGTCGAGACGCTGCCCGGCGTCAGCGACTGCTTCACGGTCAAGCCCGGCCTGCGCTACACGATCTCCGATCCGGACAAGACCTATGTCGCCAAGTCGGTCTTCTACACCCAGGAAAAGTTCGACGGCGCCGTCCATCCGGTGCAACTCCAGTACTTCGATGTCGAAGGCACCTCGCGCGCCTCCGCGCAGTACTTTTCGGTCGACGCCGACGGCGTGCGCTTCTGGGGCGACTACGACTACACGCCCGAGGGCGTGCAGGCCACGAAGTCGGTCTACACCGGCTTCCTGGTGCCGAACACGCTGGCCCCCCAACAGACGATGACGTTCAAGTACACCGACAACAACTACTTCACCAACGGCGGCTTCCTGGCCGAGGCCGAGCAGGAGACCTGGACCTTCGAAGGCCACGAGACCTTGACGATGGCCGGTCGCACCTTCCCGAACGCCTGCCGCTTCAAGATCCTCGACGACACCCTGCCGTCCTTCGGGACGACCGTGATGTGGGTTGCGCCGGGCTACGGACCGATCCAGTACCAGTTCTTCAATGTCGATGGCACGGACAGGGGCGTGCGCAACCTCGCCACCGTGACCGAACCCTGAGCGGCACGCGGTCATTCGCGTGAAACGTAATGTGTCGGGGCGCCGGGCCGACACACAGGTCTACGAAGAAACCGCGGCGGTGGCGGTGCGCACTCAAGAATCCGCGCACCGCCACTCCGCCCCACCGCCATGAGCCTCCGATCCAACGCCCTCCTCGCCGTCGTGGCCATCGCCGCGACGGTGGCCCTCGTCACGCTGGCCGCACCGCCGGCCAGCGGCAGCCCGGCCGCCACCCACCCGGTGGCGGCGCCCGACTTCCAGGGCATCGCCAGCTGGCAGAACTCGCCGCCGCTGAAGATCGACGCGCTGCGCGGCAAGGTGGTGCTGGTCGACTTCTGGACCTACACCTGCAGCAACTGCCTGAACCAGCTGCCGCACGTGAAGGAATGGCACGAGAAGTTCAAGGACCAGGGGCTGGTCGTGATCGGCGTGCACACGCCGGAGTTCGCGTTCGAGAAGTCGACGCCCAACGTGCAGGAGGCGATCCGCAAGCTGCAGATCAGGCATGCCGTCGCGCAGGACAACGACTACGCCACCTGGCGGGCGTACGGCAACCAGTACTGGCCGGCGCTGTACCTGATCGACAAGCAGGGCCGCATCGTCTACACGCACTTCGGCGAAGGCCGCTATGGCGAGACCGAAGACAAGATCAAGGCGCTGCTGGCCTCCTGAAATCCGTTCGCGTTGAGCTTGTCGAAACGCTCGTGCCAGGGGCAGGGCTTCGACAGGCTCAGCCCGACCCTTCGACAAGCTCAGGGCGAGCGGGTTCAGGCTTCGACAGGCTCAGCCCGAACGGAGATTTGCGACGTTCAGTCGCGCGACTCGACCGCCGACGCGAAGACATAGCCTTCGCTGCGCACCGTCTTGATGTAGCGCGGCTCGCGCGCATCGTCGCGCAGCCGCTGGCGCAGCCGGCTGACCAGCAGGTCGATCGAGCGCTCGAACAGCTCGGCCTCGCGGCCTTGCGTCAGGCTCAGCAGCTGGTCGCGGCTCAGCACCCGCTGCGGGTGGTCGAGGAACACGCGCAGCAGCCGGTACTCGGCACCGCTCAGCGCCACCATCACGCCCTGCTCGTCGAGCAGGTGGCGCGCGACGGTGTCGACCTCCCACTCGCCGAACGCCAGCCGGTGCGACGCCTCGGCCACCCGCATGTTCGGCGGCAGCATGCGGGTGCGGCGCAGCACCGAGCGCATGCGCGCCAGCAGCTCGCGCGCGGCGAACGGCTTCGCGAGGTAGTCGTCGGCGCCCATCTCGAGCCCCAGGATGCGGTCGGCCTCTTCGTTGCGCGCGGTCAGCATCACGATCGGCGTCGCCTTGTACTTGCCGCTGCGCAGGTCGCGGCACAGCGTCAGCCCGTCTTCGCCGGGCAGCATCAGGTCGAGCACGATCAGGTCGAACGGGCCCTGTTCCTCCAGCGCCGCGCGCATGTGCCGGCCGGTCGGCACGGCCACCACGCGCAGGCCGTTCTTGACCAGGTAGGTGGTCAGCAGTTCGCGGATCTCCCGATCGTCGTCGACGATCAGCACATGGTCGCTGGGCTTGGCTTGCATGGCCGTGACTGTAGTGCGGCGGCCGCCCGGACGCAGCCGCTTTGTATGGCAGTGTGTCCGGGTCGCGCACCGCCTACATGCGAATGCAAATCCGGAGGGTGGCCGACACACCGGGGATACAGCGGGCCGTTGCAATACAGGCTCGCTTCAACCACCCCTCGTGAAGGATTCGCCATGCTGCAGAAGATCGCCAACGTTCTCTATACCGCTGCCACCCACACCACCGGAGGCCGCGACGGCGCGGGCCGTTCCAGCGACGGCGCGCTCGACGTGCAGCTGAGCCCGCCCGGATCCGGCAAGCCCGGCACCAACCCCGAGCAGCTGTTCGGCGTCGGCTACTCGGCCTGCTTCATGGGCGCGATGCAGATCGCGGCCCGCCAGCTGGGCATCAAGTTCCCGGCCGACACCGCGATCGACGCCCGCGTATCGCTCGGCAAGACCGCTGGCGACGCGAGCTACGCGCTGGGTGTCACACTGTCGATCAGCCTGCCGGGCCTCGACGCCGACGTGAAGCGCCGCCTCGTCGATGCCGCGCACCAGACCTGCCCGTACTCGGCCGCGACGCGCGGCAACATCGAGGTCGACTTCCTCATCGCCTGACCCGGGGCCGCCCGACCCCACTGCAACGGACCGCCAGCCATGATCAACGTCACCCTGCCGATGCCGCGCTCGCTGTTCGCGCGGGTCACGCTGATCATCGTGCTGGGCCTCGCGATCGCGCAGGGGCTGACCTTCGTGCTGATCCGCTACGAGCGCGGCATGGCGCTGCGCGAGCTGATGATGCTCGGCATCGAGCGCGACATCGCGAGCTCGATCGCGATCCTCGACCGGCTGCCCGCGGCCGAGCGCGACGGCTGGCTCGCGCGGCTGGAGCGCCGCAACTACCGCTTCTCGCTCGGCGGCAGCGCGGACGGACCGGCCCCCGAGGTGCCGATGCTGCGGCAGTTCGCGACGGCGATCGTCGATGCGATGAAGCCGTTCGAGACGGTGCGTGTGGTGCAGGTGCCGGAGCCGGTCGGCGGGTTGCAGATCCAGGTGCGCCTGTCCGACGCCAGCATGGTGATCGTGCATGCGCGCCGCGTCGACATGCCGGTGTCGGGCTGGGTCAACTGGGTGCTGGCCGCGCAGCTGGCGGTGCTGGCGGGTTGCGCGTGGATCGCGGTGCGGCTGTTGACACGGCCGCTGGCGGAACTGGCCGCCGCGGCGGACGAGCTGGGCCCCGACCTGAAGGGCCGCACGCTGCCCGAGCAAGGCCCGAGCGAGGTCGCGCACGCGGCGCGGGCCTTCAACGCGATGCAGCAGCGAATTGCCGGCTACGCGGCCGAGCGGGTCGAGATATTGGCCGCGATCTCGCACGACCTGCAGACGCCGATCACCCGCATGCGGCTGCGCACCGACCTGATGGACGACGGCCCCGACCGCGACAAGATCCGCCAGGACCTGGACGCGATGAACCTGCTGGTGCGCGAAGGCGTGACCTATGCGCGCACGCTGCACGGCGCGACCGAGGCGCCGTGCCGCATCGACGCCGATGCGCTGTTCGAAAGCCTGGTCGCCGACTACGAAGACGCCGGCGAGCGGGTGGCGCTGGAAGGGCGCGCCGGCGCGCCGATCGTCTCGCGGCCGAACGCGCTGCGCCGCATCCTGACGAACCTGGTCGACAACGCGCTGTCGTTCGGCAGCGAGGTCGGCCTGCGGGTGCAAACCGACGGCACGCGGCTGACGCTGTCGGTGCTCGACAACGGACCGGGCATTCCCGACGACCAGCTGGAGGCGGTGCTGAAGCCGTTCTACCGCCTCGAAGGCTCGCGCAACCGCAGCACCGGCGGCACCGGGCTGGGGCTGGCGATCGCGCACCAGCTGGCGATCGCGATGGGCGCGCAGCTGAGCCTGCACAACCGCAGCGCCGGCGGGCTGGAAGCCCGGCTGGTGCTGCCGCTGGGTTGAGCCCTCCAACGCATGACGGAGCGCCCGCCATGCCGACCCTCGCCTCCGCCTGAAGCCGCGCCGATACTCAGCGGCTGAGCTTGATCCAGTTCAGATTCCATCCCCCCTGCAGCGCCTTCACCGCGATCTGCTGCTGCCCGGCGCTCAGCTGCACCTGGTGCGAGACCGTGGTCCAGTTCTGCCAGCCGCCGGTCGCCGGCACGCCGAGGCTGCCGTACACCTGCGTGCCGCCGGCACGCTCCAGTTGCAGCACGCCACCACCGCTCTGGCTCGCGACGCGGTACTGCACCGTCCACGTTCCGCTGCTCGGCACGTTGACGTCCCACACCACCCAGTCGTTGGCGTCGATGTAGCCGAGGTTCTGCCCGCCTTCGGTGCAGGCTTCGGCCGTCATGCCCTGCTGCACCGCGTAGTTCTCGGCCTCGAGCGTGATCGCCGAGCCCTGCAGCAGCGGCGTGCGCGCGAAGGTCGCGTCATTGCGGTCGCCGTCGCTCGAGATGCCCTCGACGTACAGCAGCGAATTGCGGTGGCGCAGGTAGCGGCCGGGGAAGTTCCAGGATTCGAACGAGGTCGCGCCGGCGTTGGCCAGGCCCGCACGCTGGTTGAAGGTCGCATCCTGGCGGAACAGCGTCGAGTTGTCGTTCGCGTCGAGCCAGACCTCGCCGTTGCGGTGGCGCAGGTAGCTGTTCGGGTAGTTCACCGACTGGAACGACACGCCGCCGCCGGCCAGGCCCGGCACCATCGTCCAGTTGCCGTCGGCGATCGGCGACACGCTGCCGGCCGGGTCGATGCGGCCGCGGCTTGCCGCGTGGCGGATCACGTTGCCGTTGATGTTCTGGCTGGTCCAGGCCGCCTGCGTCGTGGTCGTGGTGCCGGGCTGGTAGACCCGCACGTAGTCGACCAGCATGCGCGCCGGCAGCGCGCCTTCGTCGATGTTGAAGCCCGGCCAGTTGCCACCCACCGCCATGTTCAGCAGCAGGAAGAAATCGCGCTGGAACTCATCGGTGCCGCCGGCGTTGTTGCTGATGTCGATCACGTGGTACTGCGCGCCGTCGACGAACCACTTGATGGTGTTCGTGTCCCACTCGACCGCATACACGTGGTAGCTGTTGATGCTGGTGGCCACGTGCCCGCCGTACGACGCGTAGCTGCCGTTGGCGGCCTGCCAGTGCACCGTGCCGTAGACGTCGGCGCCGGTGTTGATCTGCTCCATGATGTCGATCTCGCCCGACGCGGGCCAGCCGACGGTCGAGATGTTGCTGCCCAGCATCCAGAACGCCGGCCAGGTGCCCTGCTTGCCCGGCAGCGCGATGCGCGCCTCGATGCGGCCGAACTTGAAGCTCTTCCTGCCCTGCGTCTTCATGCGCGCCGAGGTGTAGCGCATGCCGCCGAAATCCTCGCGCTTCGCGGTGATGACCAACGCGTCGTTCTCGACCGTCGCGTTCTCGCGCCGGTAGTACTGCTGCTCGTTGTTGCCCCAGCCGCCCGAGCCGGTGCCGGTCTCGAAGACCCAGTCGGGGCTGATGCTGCCGTGGAATTCGTCCTGCCAGACCAGCTGCCAGTTCTGCGCGAACGCGAATGGCGCGCCGAGCAGGCCCAGCAGCAGCGCAAGCAAGGGTCGCAGTTTCTTCATGGGTTGTCCTCCAACGAAATGTGTGTGGCGATCGGCGCGGCTGCCGGGCACTCTGACGGCGCCCATGGCCGGATCCTAGCGGTTTTGCAAGCGGTTTCAGAAGGCACCACTTTGCAACGCGCCGGCCGGGCGGCGCGACGGTGGCACGATGGCGATCCACACCACTCACTCAGGGGAAACACCATGAACGCCACGCACACCAGGTCCGGCATCACGGCCGAGCGCATTGCGAAGAAGTTCCAGGGCCTGGCCCAGGCCAACGGCTGGGCCGACAACGAGGACGTGAAGGCCTTCGGCGCGTTGCTGGAGACCTTCTCGGAAGCGATCGACGGCGAGATCGACGCGCTGAAGATCCAGCTCACCGACGTGGCCGCGCAGGTTCGCAAGCTGACGCCGCCGTCGGCCTGACCTGAAGCGCGACGCCGGCCCGATTGGTGCCCGGCGGTCAACACCGTGGTCCCCGCCGCAGGCCTACCGCGGCGCGCACCCGGCTCCTACGATCTGCCCATTCCGCACTCCGCAGAACCCGGGCACCCCAGCCGCACTGGGGACACGAAGGAGCATGTGATGACCCAACGCATCAATTACGTTCAGCAGGCGCCCGAACTATTCAAGAAGTTCGTCGCGTTCAGCACCGCGGTGCATGACAGCACGATCGAGGAGAAGATCCACGACCTGGTCTCGATCCGCGCCTCGCAGATCAACGGCTGCGGCTTCTGCGTCGACATGCACATCAAGCAGGCGACGATGCACGGCGAGCGCCCGCTGCGCCTGCACCACCTCGCGATCTGGCGCGAGTCGACGCTGTTCGAACCGCGCGAGCGCGCCGCGCTGGCCTGGACCGAGGCGCTGACCACGCTGTCGCCGCAGGGCGTGCCCGACGAGATCTACGAGCGCGTGCGCGGCCAGCTGTCCGAGAAGGAGCTGACCGACCTGACCTACGTCGTGATGAACATCAACGCGTGGAACCGCATCAACGTCGCGTTCCGCACCGTGCCGGGCTCGTCCGACACCGCGTTCGGCCTCGACAAGGCCAAGCTCAGCTGAGCGCCGTCGCCGCCAGCGGGCAGTCGAAGTCGAGCGCACGCATCTCGGTGCTCATGTGGTCGATGAACACCCGGATGCGCGCCGGCAACTGGCGGCGGCTCAGGTAGCACAGGTAGTGGCCGCCGTCGTCCGGTGCCTGGTCCTCCAGGCAGGTCACCAGCTGGCCGCTGCGCAGCAGCTCGCCGGCCTGGTAGGCGGCCACCTGCGCGAGGCCCTGGCCGTCCAGCGCGGCCTGCAGCACCAGGTCGGCATCGTTGAAGGTGTGCTGCGACGGCGGCACCAGCTTGCGCGGCTGGCCATCGACCTTGAACTCCCAGTCCCGCACCCGCCTCGACGCCAGCCGCAGGTTGATGCAGCGGTGCGCCGCCAGCTCGTCGACGCTGCGCGGCAGCCCGTGCTCGCGCGCGTAGCCCGGCGATGCGACCACCGCCAGGCGCATCGGGATCAGCCGTTTCGCGATCACCTGGCTGTCGTCCAGGCGGCCGTCGCGGAAGGCGACGTCGATGCCGTCGGCGGTGAAATCGGCCGGGCGGTCGTCGAGCCGCAGGTCGAGCGCGATCTCCGGGTAGCGCGCCTGGAAGCCGCGCAGCAGCGGCGCCACCACCTTGCGGCCGAAGCCCACCGTCGACACGATGCGCAGCGGCCCGCGCGGCGGGCCCTGGCGCAGTTCGCGCATGTCGTCCAGCGCCTGCTGGATGTGGTCGACGCCGACCCGGCAGTTCGCATGGAACAGCTCGCCCTCGCGCGTCAGCGCCGTGCTGCGCGTGGTGCGGTGGAACAGCCGGGCGTCGAGCTGGGCCTCCAGTTTCTGCACGCTGCGGCTGACCGCCGAGCGGCCGATGCCGAGCCGGTCGGCAGCTTTCGCGAAGCTGCCTTCGTCGACGACGGCGATGAAGGCGACCACGCCGGCATAGCTGGCCGCGAAACTGGCGGCCAGCGTGTCGCCGGCCGGGGGTGAAGCGAGCGGGTTCGAGGTGTCCATGCCTGTAGAACACGCGAGCCCCGGGCCTTGTGACACGCCACCGAAAAAAAAGATTGGTGCGCGGCGGGCAACAGCGTGGTCCCTCCCGCAGGGCTTCCGGCGGCGGGATGCGCTTCCTAGCATCCACCCACCCTTCGCAACTCTGAAAGCCCACCATGAAGATCGTCGTGATCGGCGGCTCCGGCCTGATCGGCAGCAAGCTCGTGCAACGCCTCGCCCGCAGCGGCCACGAGGTGCTCGCCGCCTCGCCCAATTCCGGCGTCAACACGCTGACCGGCGAGGGCCTGGCCGCCGCGCTGGCCGGCGCGAAGGTGGTGGTCGACGTGTCGAACTCGCCGTCGTTCGCCGACGACGCGGTGATGAGCTTCTTCCAGACCTCGACCCGCAACCTGCTGGCCGCGGCCGCCGCCGCGGACGTCGGGCACCTCGTCGCGCTGTCGGTGGTCGGCACCGAGCGGCTGCAGGCGAGCGGGTACTTCCGCGCCAAGCTCGCGCAAGAGGCGCTGATCAAGGCCTCGCCGCTGCCGTACTCGCTGGTGCACTCGACGCAGTTCTTCGAGTTCCTCGGCGGCATCGCGCAATCGGGCACCGAGGCCGACGGCCAGACGGTGCGGCTGTCGCCGGCCTTCGTGCAGCCGATCTCGTCGGACGACGTGGCCGAGGCGATGCACGACGTGGCGCTCGGCAAGCCGCTGCGCACGACGGTCGAGATCGGCGGCCCGGAGCGCATCCGGCTGGCCGAGCTGGTGCAGCGCTTCCTGGTCGCCAAGGGTGACCCGCGCCGCGTCGTCGCGGACGCGCAGTCGCGCTACTTCGGTGCCGAGATCGACGACCGCACGCTGGTGGCGGGCGACAACGCACGCCTCGGCCAGGTGACGTTCGCGCAGTGGTTCGCCGCGCAAGCCTAGGTTGTCACAGAATGGGTCCCTCGAACGTTCTCCTTCGATGGACACCGCCTCGCTCACCTTCAACGGCCTGCGCCCCCGGCTGCGCGGCATCGCCTACCGCATGCTCGGCTCGCTGGCCGAGGCCGAGGAAGTGGTGCAGGACACCTGGCTGCGCTGGCACGAGGCCGACTACGTCGCGCGCGACGACCCGACCGGCTGGCTGGTCACCGTCGCGACCCGCCTGTCGATCAACCGGCTGCGCGCCGCGAAGGTCCAGCGCGAGCACTACGCCGGCCTGTGGCTGCCCGAGCCGGTGCTGACCGATTCGCCCGATTCGCCGGAGCAGATGCTGGAGCGTGCCGACAACCTGTCGGTCGCCTTCCTGCTGATGCTGGAGCGCCTGACGCCCGAGGCGCGCGCCGCCTTCCTGCTGCGCGAGGTGTTCGACGCCGACTACGACGAACTGGCCAGCACCATCGGCAAGAGCGAGGCCGCCTGCCGCCAGCTGGTGCACCGCGCCCGCGTGCAGTTGCGCGAGGAGCAGCCGCGCTTCGAGGTGTCGCCCGACACGCACCGGCGCCTGCTGGGCCGTTTCGCGCAGGCGCTGACCGGAGGCGATTTCTCGGCGCTGAAGGCGATGCTGGCCGAGGATGCCGAGCTGATCGGCGACGGCGGCGGCAAGGTGCCGAGCTTCGGGCGGCCGATGCTGGGCGGCCAGCGCATCGCGCAGCTGCTCTTCTCGGCCAACCTGCGGTGGAAAGACGAGTTGCGCGTCGAGCTCGCGCTGATCAACGGCGAATGGGGCCTGCTGCGCTTCTTCAACGGCGTGCTCGAATCGGCGCAGTCGTGCGAGACCGACGGCGAGCGCATCGTGCGCATCCACGTGCAGCGCAATCCGGACAAGCTGGTGCGGGTGGCGAGGGCGTTCGGGGGGTGCTGAGGCCTTCTTGTTATGTCGCCAAATGCCACATAAGATGGCACGATGGCCAAATCGATCCGCGTGTCCGATGGTGTGTATGACCTTGCCGCAGCAGCCGGCATGGCGGTCCATCGTTCGCTCGCGGAACAAGTCGAGTACTGGGTGAGGTTAGGCGCCGCCCTCGATGCTGCGGGCATCACGATGGAAGAGTCGCTGCTGTTGCTGCAGGGAGATCGCGGCGTGCTGGACCGCATGCTCGCCCATGTGACCTCCCCGCCTGGAAAGACCCGCCGCCGGAAGCGCTACACCGGAGACCCGTCGATTGCCGCCAGGAATGCGCAGCTCGAACGCGAGGTCGAGCGCGGCGAGCGAAGCCCTGAGAGCTTGTTCCTGTTCACGCGCGAGCAGGTGAAGTCGGCCAAGATCACCCAGCGACAGCCCGACAAGCCTGGCAAGGGATGGTGAGCCGCCCACGGCTGCCGCGCTCACCTCACTGCACGCCCGGTGTCACGCTGAACCAGTTCAGGTTCCAGCCGCCACTCTGCGCCTTGAAGCCGAACTTGTGCGTGCCCGCGGTCAGCGTCAGCGTCGCCTTGATCGTCGTCCAGTTCTGCCAGCCGCCGGTGGCCGGCACCGACACGGTCGCATACACCGGTGCGCCGCCGGCCTCCTCGAACGAGAACCAGCCGCCGCCATTCAGGCTCGCGACCCGGAACGCGATCGTGTAGGTGCCGGTGCTCGGCACCGTGATCGGCGTGCCGGCATACGACAGCCAGTCGCCGGCGTCGATGTAGCCGACCGACTGGCCGCCGCCGGCGTCGGAGGTGGCCTCGGTCTGCACGCCGCTCATCTGCGAGAAGGTGCTGGCCTTCACCGTCGCGAGCGGCGTCGACCCGCTGCCGTCGGCCCGCTCCACCTGCAGCCAGTTCAGGTTGAAGCCGCCGGTCTTCGTCGACACGCCGAGCACCTGCTTGCCGGCCTTCAGCGCGACCACGTGCGACACCGTCGACCAGTTCTGCCAGCCGCCGGTGCCGGCGATGTCGACCGTGCCGAACACCGGCGTGCCGCCGCCCTGCTCCAGTTGCAGGCTCGCGCCGCCGGCGGCCGCCGCGACGCGGTACGAGACGCGGTAGTTGCCGTCGGCCGGCACGTCGACCGCATAGGTCATCCAGTCGCCGGCGTCGATGTGGCCGAGGTTGCTGCCGCCGTCCGCATCGGTGGTGGCTTCGACCTGCACGCCCGACATCTGGCACCAGCTCTCGGCCTGCAGCTTCGCCGGCAGCGCGGTGTTGGCGCAGGCGGCCGGCGGCGGCGTGCCGCCCCAGCCCCGCACAATGCTGCGCGCGAGCTTGCCGGACGCGGTCAGCGCCGATTCCGGCCAGCCGCCGGTCGAGCTGGCGCCCGAGGCGAGCGCGGCCGAGCCTTCCGGCGCATCGTCGAGCGCCCAGTTGGCATTGCTCAGGTTGTGGGCCTTCATGAAGGCGACCCAGGCATTGGTCTCGTCGGTGGCGACGCCGCCGTTGCCGTCGGCATTCACCGAGCCCCATTCGGTGACGAACAGCGCCAGGCCGTTGGCCATCGCCGTGCTCGCCTTGTCGCGCAGGAACTGGCCGTGCGTGCCGGCATAGAAGTGCAGCGTGTAGGCGATGTTCGCGTAGCCGGTGATCGGGTCGCGCGACGCCACGTCGGCGTCCTGCGACCAGTTCGGCGAGCCGACGATGACCAGGTTGTCGGGGTCGATCGCGCGGATCGCGCCGATCACCGCCTGCGCATACGGCTTGACGTTGCCGCTCCAGCTCGCGTCGTTCTTCGGTTCGTTGTAGATCTCGTAGATGACGTGGTTGTTCTTGCCGTAGGTGCGCGCCATCTCCTGGAAGAACTCGATCGCCTGCGCCTGGTACTGGTAGGCGTAGTGCGAATGCCAGTCGATGATCACGTACAGGTCGTTCGCGATCGCCGCGTCGACCACCGCCTTCAGGCGCGCCTTGTTCGATGCCGGGTCCTGCAGGTAGCCGCCGGCTTCGTCCACGCCCATCGCCGCGCGCACGACCGTGGCCTTCCAGTCCGACTTCAGCCAGCCCACCGTGCTCGCGTTGTAGAAGCGCGCGCCCGGCCAGCCGTTGTTGCTCCAGTAGTAGCTGACGCCCGACAGGCTGCCGGGCGTGCCGCCCACCAGCAGCTGGTTGCCGCGCACCGACAGCGCCGGCACGTCGGCCAGCGCCGGGCCGGCTGCGGCCACCGACAACAGCGCGGCGGTGAGGACGGCACGCCACGACGACACGGAATTCCTGTTCGACACCATCACGCTCCCCTTCGTTGAAACCGTTTTCAAAAATGAAGGCCGAGGGTAGGCGAGATTCCGCGGGCGAGGTGTCCTGCCCGCGGTAACAGCGGGTTTCAGTGCGCTGGTTTCGGTGAGCGATCCGGTGCGCTAGAGTGCGCGCGATGGTCGATCGCCGCCTCCACGAACCGCTGGTCACGCCGGGCCGGGTCACCTCCACCTTCACGAAGCCGGAGGTGGCTGCGCTGGTCGCGCAGTGGCTCGAGGTCTTCGGCCTCGACCGCTTCGGCGTCAACGCACGCGCCTACCTGTGGCACGTCTTCAGCAACGAGCGCTACCCGAGCGTGTCGGGCGAGGCGGCGCAGGCCGCGTACGACCAGCAGCAGGCGCCCGGCTACATCGTGCTGTCCAACGACCGCGACCTCGCGTTCACCACCGACCAACGCCCGGCGAGGGCGATGCTGCGCGACTACCAGGTCTTCCCGCCGAACCTCGCGTGGACGATGTCGTTCACGCACGAGGACGGCTGGCTCGGGCCGTACTTCGCGAAGCACCCGCAGTACGACAAGCTGAACGCCGCCAACCTGGCGAAGCTGCAGAAGGCGCACGACATCGAGGCCGCGCGGCGCAAGGGCTGGATGTGAGGTTGTGAGCGCGAGGCGGCCGGCAGCGGGCCGCGCGGCGTTCTGCCGCTGCGTCACCAGGTCGATGCCGGCGGCGTCCGGTGCGCCGTCCAGCGCTCGATGACGGCGGCCAGCATCGCGGTGCTGACCGGCTTCGTGACGACGTCGTTCATGCCGGCCTCCAGGCAGCGCTCGCGGTCGCCGTCGAGCGCGTCGGCGGTCAGCGCGACGATCGGCGTGTAGCCGCCCTGCTCGCGCTCCCACGCACGGATATGGCGCGCCGCGTCGTGGCCGTCCATCACCGGCATGTGCAGGTCCATGAAGATCAGGTCGTGCCGGAACACCTGCGCGGCGCGCAACGCGGCGGCACCGTCGGCCGCGATGTCGACCTCGCAGCCCAGCTTCACCAGCATGCTGTGCAGCACCATCTGGTTGACCGGGTCGTCTTCGGCCAGCAGCACGTGCGCGCGCAGCGGGCCGCGCGGCGCGACCGGCTCGGCGGCCAGCGCGGTGGGCGACGGGGCCGGCGTCGCGGTCGACTTCTTCATGGCCAGCTCGACCCAGAAGGCCGAGCCGACGCCCGGTTCGCTGCTGACGCCGATGTCCCCGCCCATCAATTCCACCAGCTGCTTGACGATCGCCAGGCCGAGCCCGCTGCCTCGGTGGCGGCGCGTGCTGCTGCCGTCGACCTGCGTGAATGCATCGAAGATCGGCCCGAGCTGGTCGGCCGGGATGCCGATGCCGGTGTCCTCGACCCGAAAGCGCAGCCGCACCGCTTCGGGCGTGTCGTCCTGCAGCGTGACGACCAGCGCGACGGTGCCGCGCTCGGTGAACTTGATCGCGTTGTGCAGCAGGTTAACCAGCACCTGGCGCAGCCGCACCGGGTCGCACTCGACGACGGCCGGCAGCCCGGCCGGCAGCGAGCAGTTCAGCGTGACCGGCTTGTCGCGGCCGGCGAAGCTCATCAGCTCGACGGTCTCGGCGGCCAGCGCGCCCACGTCCACCGCGGTCGGGTGCAGCGTGAGCTTGCGGGCCTCGATGCGCGACAGGTCGAGCACGTCGTCGATCAGCGCGAGCAGCGCCATCGCCGAGCGGTGCGCCGTCTTCGCATAGCGGTGCTGCTCGGGCTGCAGCGGGGTGGACAGCAGCAGTTCGGTGGTGCCGAGGATGCCGTTCATCGGCGTGCGGATCTCGTGGCTCACCATCGCGAGGAACTGCGACTTCGCGCGGCTCGCCTGCTCGAGGCTGTCGACCAGCTCGCGCGCCGAACGCACCGCGACGCGCATGCGGTTGCGCAGCCGCTCGATCACCAGGCCGGTCACCGCCAGGTAGGCGCCGAGCACGTACATCGTCGCGGCGATCGCCAGCCGGTCGATCCATTGCACCGCGGCCGGCTCGTAGACCCACAGCCACAGCGCGTAGACCAGGTAGGCGACCACCGTGACGTGGTTGAACCAGAACGCGCGCCGGAAGCCGAAGCCGACCTGGTCGGCCACCCGCATCAGCAGCAGGTAGGCGAAGAACAGGTTCGACTTCTCGAGGTAGTGCAGGTTCGCGATCCACACCAGCACGTCGACATGGAACAGCAGCATGCTCAGGTCGAGCCGGCCGGTGCGCTGCCAGCCCCAGCGCAGCGCGATCCAGCCGAGCCAGGCGTAGAGCAGGTTGATGCCGATCAGCGCCAGCTGCGGCGGCGCCAGCGCAGTGCCTTCGCGCCCCGCCTGCAGCACCACCATCAGGCAGACGATCACGAAGCCGATCGTGCGGATCGCCGGGATCTGGACCGTGTAGACGCGGCGCGCGTTGCCGGCCTTGCGCGCAGCCAGCTCGCCGGCCTCGAGCATGAGGCCGGGCTCGTCGCCGGGACCGGGGGCTGTCGTCTCCACGTCGCGCCTTTGCTGCGTCAGCGGTCGCTGGTTTGCGGACGATGGTACGCGTCCTACAGCGCCGCAGGGCAGCGCTTGCGGCGTTCTTGCGACCTTTGGTAGCCTCGTTTGCAGCCGCTCATCCTCCAGAGTGAGGATGAGGCGCCGCCCGGCCGCCGGTGCGTTGACGCGCTGCGACGCCGCCGCTAGGATCGCCGCCTCCCCCACCCTGCCTGGCAGACCGATGCGCCGCTGAGCCTTTCCTTCGAACGCCGTTCCACGCCCCTCATGCGGCGTGGCGTGCCTGCTTCTTCGGAAGCTTCCTCGGAAAGCCAGCCATGTCATCGATCTCCACGGGCCGACGCCCGTCCGGGGCGCATCCGCCCGCCCCTTCTTCTTCGTCCTTCGCTTTTCAGCTGCGCGACCTGCAATGGCGCACGCCCGACGGCCGCTCGCTGTGGTCGGTCCCGTTGTCGCTGGCGATCGGGCCCGGGCGGCTCGGCATCGTCGGGCGCAACGGCGTCGGCAAGAGCGTGCTGGTTCGACTGCTGACCGGCGACCTCGCCCCGTCGGAGGGATGCGTCGAACGCGCCGGCCGCGTGCACCTGGTGTCGCCGCCGTTGCTCGCGCACGACCCGCGTCGCGTGGCCGATGCGATGGGCGTGGCCAGCGCGCTGGCGGCCGTCGACCGCCTGGCCGCAGGCTGCGCGACCGCCGACGACCTGCTGCTCGCCGACGGCCACTGGGACTTGCCCGCGCGCATCGCGCAAGGGCTCGCCGACGCCGGGCTGCCCCAGCTCTCGCCCGACACGCCGATGGCTGCGCTCAGCGGCGGCGAGCGCATGCGCGTCGCGCTGGCCGGCGCGATGGTGGCCGATGCCGACAGCCTGGTCCTCGACGAGCCGAGCAACCACCTCGATGCACCGGCGCGCGCATGGCTGCAGCGCTGGCTGAGGCAGTGCAAGCGCACCGTGGTGCTGGTCAGCCACGACCGGCCGCTGTTGCGTGCGGTCGACCGCATCGTCGAGCTGGGACCGCGCGGCCTGGCGATCTACGGCGGCGACTACGCGCTGTACGCCGCCCGTCGCGACGCCGAAGCGGCGGCGGCCGACGCTGCGCTCGCCCACGCGCGCGCCGAGCGCGACACGGTGCTGGCCCGGTTGCGCCGCGAGCACGAGGCGCGGCAGCGCCGGCACGCGCAGGCACGCGAGAGCGCGCGCGGCGCGAACCTGTCGGCGATCGCGATCAACGGCATGCGCGAAACGTCCGAGGCGACCCAGGCGCGCGACATGAAGCGCGACGCCGGCACGCGCGGCGCGCTCGACGCGGCGGTGCGGGACGCCGCGCGTCGCGTCGCGCACGCGCCGGCGGTGTTCGTCGCGCTGCCCGCCAGCCGGGTCGTGCCCGGCAAGCGGGTGCTGCGCCTGGACGGCCTGCAGCTTCCGCACGGCGATGCGCCGCTGTGCGACGGCTCGGTCAGCGGCCCGGCGCGCATTGCGCTGACCGGCCCGAACGGCTGCGGCAAGAGCACGCTGCTGCGCGTGCTCGCCGGGCTGCTCGCACCGGCCGCGGGCAGCGCCACGCTGCATGTGCCGTTCGCGATGCTCGACCAGGACGGCGCGGCCTCGCTGCCACCGCAGCGGTCGCTGCTGGACCACCTGCGCATGCTCGACTGTCCGCTGCCGCCTGGCGAGCTGCGCACGCGGCTGGCCCAGCTGCGCCTGGATGCGGCGCGGGTCGTGCTGCCGATGGGCGCACTGAGCGCGGGCGAACGCCTGAAGGCCGCCCTCGCCTGTGCGCTGTGGCGCCGCGAGCCGGCCTGCCTGTTGTTGCTGGACGAGCCGACCAACCACCTTGACCTCGACAGCACGCTGGAGTTGCAGCGCGCGCTGCAGGGCTTCGAAGGCGCACTGCTGGTGGCCAGCCACGATTCGGAGTTCATCGAGGCGTTGCGGCCGAGCCACCGATGGCGGTGGCCGGCCTCAGGCGGCGATCACTTGCGCTCCGGATCCGGCGCGGCGCCCGACGCAGCCGGTTCCACCGGCCCGACGGTGCGCGTGACGAGCTCGCGGTAGATGCCGCCGGCCGCGGCGCTGCCGCTGGTCGTGCCCTGCCCTTGCATGCGGGCTTCGCAGTCCTTGCGATCGTCGATCGGCAGCGCGGCGCACCGCCTGGTCGCGTTGCGGGCCAGGCTGGGGTCGACCTCGGGCAGGCGTCCGCCCTGCGACGCCGCGAGCGCGGCGCGCGCTTCCTGCATGCAGGTCGCGCGGTCCTGGTTGGAGCGGCCGCTGTTGCAGACGGCACTGTCCTGCTCGAAGCGGGCACGCGCCGACTGCTGCGCGGCCTTGTCGGCGGCCATCGCCGCGGGAATGCTCAGCATGATCAACGGTGCCAGCGCGAGCGAGCGCATCAAGGTGGCGGTCTTCATCAGCGGCTCCTTCAGTGTGGATCGCTGAAGTCTGTGCAACCGTGGCAAGAGAGTCTGTCGGACGGCGGGCCGAATGCCACGCAGGATCGGCCTACGCCGCGCGTTTACCGCCCACTTACCGGCCGTTGCGGACCGGCACGGCGGATGCGCCAAAATCGCCCGATGCGATACACCACCATGCTCACCGCCACCGTTGTGGCAACCCTGCTGGCCTGCGCCGGCACCGCTGCGGCGGCCACGCCCACCGCCAGCGCCACGCTGCTCGCCCGCTCGACGCTGGTCGGCGTGCAGGCCGCGATGCGCGAGGCCCGGGCCGGCAACAAGGTCGGCGTCGACGCCGCCACCTGCGTGCAAGCGCTGCAGCCCGCGGCGCTCGTGCCGGTCTTCGAGACCGCGGTGAAGGACAACTGGAGCGCCGCCGACGTCGACGCCATCGAGGCCTTCCTCGCGACGCCGGCCGGCCGCAAGTACACCGAACGCAGCGTCGTGCAGGCGCGGCTCGACGCCGGCGAGCCGCTGACGGCGCCGATGCCCGAGTACACCGAAGACGAGCTTGCCGCGCTCAACGGCTTTCGCAAGACGCCGGCCGGTGCGCAGCTGGTGTCGCGCGGCGAGTTCGCGAACGAGCGCTCGCGCAAGGCCATCCAGGCCCGCCTGCTGGAACTGCTGACCGGCTGCCGCGCGGTGCCCTGACGAGGGCTGCGGCGTCAGGTCACTTCGGGCGCTTCAGCACCGCGATGCCGCGTGCCGCGGCCTGCAGCCCCGGCTCGACCTTCGCGAGCTCCACCCGCTCGCTGAAGTGGCGCTGCAGCGGCGTCAGCTCGGCGCGGCGCTTCAGTGCGATGCCGCGCGCGGTCGAGCTCAGCGCATTGAAGATCGATTCGCTGGCCGGGCCCCAGGTCCGCGCGTCCTGCCGCAATTCGCTCGCCGGCAGCTGCGCCGGCGCGCCCGGCAGGCCGGTCGACGCGACGCGCCGCAGCTGGCCGATCCGGGCCGCGAGCGCATCGCTGCGCAACGAGCCGACCACGCTCAGCACCATCAGCGCGTGCTCGTCGAGCCGGGCGGCACCGCTGTCGGGCCGGCCGCCATCGAGCCGGCCATCGACATGGGTCACCTCGAGGTCGCTCTCGCGCAGCCGCAACTCGACGGCCTTCATGCCGCTGCCCGGCAGCACGCGCACCTGGAAGCTCGCATCGCCGGCATGGCAGATGCGGTAGAAGCCGTTGTCGGGCCGGATCAGGTGGCTTTCTTCGGTGACCGACTCGCGGATCCTGCGGACCTGTTCGGCCCAATCGGGGGCAACGCGCAGCGTGAACATCATCGGCCTTTCCCTTTCCACGTCCTTGTCGTACGTCGCTGTCCGGTGGTCGGATGCAAGGTCCCCGGACTGGACCTGCCATTGTGGTGGAGCTTGCGTGACAGATGCGAGAACCCGCCCTTCAGGGTGGGTGCCTCGGCGCCCCCTCCTTGAGGGGGAGTGACAAGCGAATGCGACTTCGTCCTACAGCTCGACGGCCCGATCGGCCCGGATCCGCCGCGCTGCCGCGCCCTATCCTCGTGCGATGAAGACATTGGCTTGCGAACGCTGCGGACTGCGCGTGTTCTTCGAGAACGTGGCCTGCGAGCGCTGCGGCGCCGCACTCGGCTTCGTGCCCGACGAGCGCGAGATGGGCGCCTTCGAGATCGCCGACGACGGCGCGTGGCAGCGGTTGCGCGAAGGTGCCGCCGCGCAGAAGCCCTGCCACAACTACACCAGCGCGCAGGCTTGCAACTGGATGGTGCGGGCCGACAGCGACGACACGCTGTGCACCTCGTGCCAGACCACGCACATCCTGCCGGCGCTCAGCGAGCCGGACAACCTGGTGTCGTGGCGGCTGATCGAGCAGGCCAAGCGGCGGCTGGTCTACAGCCTGCTGTCGCTCGGCCTGCCGGTGCGCAGCAAGGCCGTCGACCCCGAACACGGCGTGTGGTTCGAATTCCTGCAGGAGCTGCAGCCCGGCCAGCGCGTGATGACCGGCCACGACAACGGCACCATCACGCTGAACGTCAGCGAGGCCGACGATGCGCGCCGCGAGCAGGCGCGCACCGAGATGCACGAGCCGTACCGCACGCTGCTCGGCCATTTCCGCCACGAGATCGGCCACTACTACTGGGACCTGCTGGTCGACGGCACGCCGTGGCTGGAGGAGTTCCGCACGCTGTTCGGCGACGAGCGCGCCGATTACGCGCAGGCGCTGCAGGCGCACTACGCGGCGCCGCGCGCCGACTGGCCGGAGCAGTTCGTCAGCGCCTACGCGAGCGCGCACCCCTGGGAGGACTGGGCTGAGTGCTGGGCCCACTACCTGCACGTTCAGGACGGGCTGGAAACCGCGTCGGCCTGGGGCTTGCAGCTCGCGTCGCCGGGCGGCGCGCCGGTGCGCGCGGCGGCGCTGGAGTTGCGCGACGGTGCGCTCGCGCCGGCGCTGGTCGAGCGCTGGCTGCCGATCTCGCAGTTCATCAACGCGATGTCGCGCAGCCTCGGCTCGCACGACGCGTACCCGTTCGTGGTCCCCGAACCGGTGGTGCGCAAGCTCGACTTCGTGCACCGGGTGGTGACGGCGGCAGGGGCAGCGTCCGGCAACGCCGGCTGAGCCCTCGCCCGCCGCGGGGTCATCCGCCCGGCGGGCGGCGAATCCACACTCATGCAACTCATAATGTTGCATGAAACGAGACAGCAAGCTTTCCGGTGTCCTGCACGTGCTGCTGCACATGGCCGAGCTGAAGAGCCCGGCCACGTCGGAGTCGCTCGCCGCGGCGATGCAGACGAACCCGGTCGTCGTGCGCCGGCTGATGACCGGCCTGCGCGAAGCGGGCTTCGTCGCGTCGGCCAAGGGGCATGGCGGCGGCTGGGTGCTGTCGTGCCCGCTGAATGAAGTGACGCTGGGCGACATCCACGCGGCGCTCGGCTCGCCGGCGCTGCTGGCGCTCGGCAACCGCACCGAAAGCCCTGGCTGCCTGGTCGAGCAGGCGGTCAACGCCGCGCTCGACAGCGCCTGCCACGACGCCGAGGCGCTGCTGCTGAAGCGGCTCGGGCAGGTCACGCTCGCCGACCTGTCGAACGATTTCCACCGCCGCATGCTGGCCGGCGGCCATTCACCGAAGGACCTTTCTCATGAGCATTCCCATTGAATCCACCCATGACGCGATCGTGATCGGCGGCAGCTTCGCCGGCCTGTCGGCTGCGATGCAGCTGGCCCGTGCGCGCCGGCCGGTCTGCGTCGTCGACGACGGCGCGCCGCGCAACCGCTTTGCCGCGCATGCGCACGGCTTCTTCGCGCACGACGGTACGCCGCCCTTCGAGCTGATCGCCGCGGCGCGCGAGCGGCTGCGGGCCTATCCGTCGGTGCGCTTCGTCGATGGCCGCGCGGTCGAGGCGCGCGTGATCGACGACGACGCCGGCGGCGACCGGCGCTTCACGGTGTCGCTCGACGACGGCAGCACGCTCGCCGCGCGCCGCCTGCTGCTGGCGGTCGGCGTGCAGGACCTGCTGCCGGAGATCGACGGCCTGCAGGCCCGCTGGGGCGCCAGCGTGCTGCACTGCCCCTATTGCCACGGCTACGAGTTCGGCGGCCAGCGGCTGGGGGTGCTGTACGGCTCGCCCGAGTCGGCGCACCACGCCTTGCTGATCGCCGACTGGGGCCCGACCACGCTGCTGCTGAACGGCAACGCGATCGACGACGCGTCGAGCGAGCTGCTGCGCCAGCATGGCGTCGCGGTCGAGCCGGCCGTGGTCAGCGGCCTGGAAGGCCCGCTGCCGCACCTCGCCGGCGCGCGGCTGGTGGATGGTCGCCTGCTGCCGCTGCAGGCGATGTTCATCGCACCGCGCGTGTGCATCGCCGCCGCGCCGCTGGCGGCGACGCTCGGCTGCGAGATCGTCGACGGCCCGATCGGCTCGATGCTGCGCGTCGACGACCTGAAGATGACCAGCGTGCCCGGCGTCTACGCGGCCGGCGACGCGGCGCAGATGCGGCACAACGCGACGCTCGCCTCGGCCGACGGCGTGCTGGCTGGTGTCGCGCTGCACCGGTCGCTGGTGGCGGGGCTGGGCAGCTGACCGCGGCACGGGCATGTGGATTGCCGCATCGCATGCCCGCTGCCCGGCAGCCTCACCTCAAGGACCACCTCATGCCGAAACCCACCGACCGTTCCGCGCCGCCTTCGTACACGCCGGCCAGCACGCCGACCGCACGCGAAGGCCGCCGCCCGGGCACACCGCCGAAGGACGATGACAACGTGCTGGAGTCGATCGGCAAGGCGGTGAGCCAGCCCGTCAGCGGCGCGGCCGAGCCGGACGAGAGGCAGCAGACGGGGAATGTCAGAAAACCCCGCTGACCCCACGCCGAAAACACGCGGCCCGCTCACCTACGGGGGGGCGTCAAGACTCAATGGGCGTCAGGGTCGTTTTTGTGAGTGTCATTCGGCCAACGAAGATAGCTTCCCAACGACGAGGACGATGACGACGTGCTGTCGCGTGGATCGTCCTGCCAGAGCAAATTGGGTTTCAGCTTGATCGAATTGTTTTTGTGAGCATTCAGATCGTTCCGACCACTCGACTTCGGGATACGCGGCGACGCACGGGTGGTGTCAATTCTCGCAGCCGGGACTTCTGGATCAGAAGGCAGCTTGAAGCCGCTGAAGATGTCCATGTCCGCGGGCTGAGTTCCGCGGGTTGCCGAGTCGCCGCTCTTGCGATCTCGGTGGAATCGATCCGAACTGCGTGTGTCGAGGCCGTTCGATCTGGACCCGTGCGGGCTGGAAGTCCCGGCGGACCGTCGAGCGTTGTCGTAGGCCTCAGGCAACAACACAAACTTCGTTGAACCGCCTTCATCCGGGCAACGGAGCAGCTCTTCGGGAGAAGGCATCACAGGTCGCCGTGGACTGACTTGATCGGCAACTGCGCTGCAAAGATCTCCTGCTCGCTGACGAAAACGTCTGACTTTATTGCCGAGACGTTCCAGCAGATGAGACGCGATTCGCGCGACTCGGCGATCGCCTCGGGCAACATGACCAACACTCATTTCACTGCTCCAACATGATGAAATTCAGGCAAGCGCACTTCGCTCGCCCAGCAACCTGAGTCACAAGCGAGTGCAAACAGTTCACTGTCAAAGCACCCTGAGGCGAACATCAGGGACCGTCCAGAATGCACTCCATCGTCACCTTGCCAGGAGCACCGTGTGCCATTCGAAGATCGTGACTCCCTCGTCTCTCCAGTACGACGCGCATTGGCCACCCTGTGGCAGCAGGCCGGATTGCCGGCCGCAGGGCTCGACCACCTCAGCGTGCCCGGCAACGCACCGGTGCTGCCCAGTTCGTTCGCCGTCGCCGATGCGATCCAGGCCAGCATGGCGGCTGCGGCCGGCGCGGCGGCCGAGTTGTGGCACCTGCACCAGGGCCGCCGCCAGCGCGTGCTGGTGCCGCGCGAACACGCGGTGCTCGAAAGCTGCGCCCACTTCACGCTCGACGGCCGCGCGCCGCAGGTGTGGGACAAGCTGTCGGGGCTGTACCCCTGCGGCCACGGCATCGGCGCACCGGGCTGGGTTCGGATCCACGCCAACTTCGCACACCACCGCGACGGCGCGCTGAAGCTGCTCGGCTGCCCGGTCGGCGAGCGCACCGAGCGCGCTGCGGTCGAGCAGGCGTTGCGCGGCTGGCGTGCCGACGATGTCGAAGACGCCGCGGCGCAGGCCGGGTTGGTCGTCGCCGCGTTGCGCAGCTTCGACGAATGGGACCGGCATCCGCAGGCCCTGGCGCTGGCCGGCGAGCCGACGGTTCGCATCGACCGCATCGGTGGCGCCAGCCCGATAGCCCGGCCGCCGTCCGATGCCACCGATCGCCCGCTGCACGGGCTGCGCGTGCTCGACCTGACGCGAATCCTCGCCGGCCCGGTGGCCGGTCGCACGCTGGCGGCCTATGGCGCGGAGGTGCTGTTGCTGAACGCGCCGCACCTGCCCAACATCGAGGGCATCGCCGAGACCAGCCGTGGCAAGCGGTCAGCCCAGCTGGACCTGCGCGAGCCCACCGGCCGTGAACGGCTCAAGGCCTTGCTCGCCGACGCGCATGTGTTCCTGCAGGGCTACCGGCCGGGCGGCCTGGCGGCGCTCGGTTTCGGACCGGCGCAACTGGCCGCGCTGCGGCCGGGCATCGTCGCGGTGTCGCTGTCGGCCTATGGCGCCAGCGGGCCGTGGGCGACGCGGCGTGGCTTCGATTCGCTGGTGCAGACCGCCACCGGCTTCAACGACGCCGAAGCTCGCGCGGCGGGCGCCGCGAAGCCGCAGGCGCTGCCGCTGCAGGCGCTCGACTACGCGGCCGGGTACCTGCTGGCCTTCGGCACGCAGGCCGCCCTGTGGCGGCAGGCACAAGAAGGCGGCAGCTGGCATGTGCAGGTGTCGCTGGCCGGCGTCGGCCGCTGGCTGCGTTCGCTCGGGCGGGTCGACGCTGGGTTGTCGGTCACCGCACCCGAGATCGCGCCTTGGCTGGTCAGCGAACCGTCCGGCTTCGGCCGCCTGGTCGCGGCGCGGCATGCGGCGCAGTTCTCCGACACCCCGCCGCTGTGGCGCTGGCCGTCGATGCCGCCGGGCACGCACGACGCTGCATGGGCGGCGTGAACCTGCCGCTCACGCGGTCTTGTCGGCCCCGCCGGCGTCGTCCTCGGCCGCCACCTTGAACTGCCCCGGCGTCAGCCCGTTGCGCTGCAGCAGCCGGTAGAACTCGGTGCGGTTGCGGTCGGCCAGCCGGGCCGCATCGGCCGCATTGCCGTCGGTCAGCTTCAGCAGGCCGACCAGGTAGTCGCGTTCGAAGCGCTCGCGCGCCTGCGCATAGGTCAGCACCTCGACCGTCGGCACGCGCAGCGCGCGCTGCACCAGCGTCAGCGGGATCAGCGGCGTGGTCGTCAGCGCGCACACCTGCTCGACCACGTTGTGCAGCTGGCGCACATTGCCGGGCCAGCTCGCAGTGGTCAGCGCCTTCATCGCCTCGGGCGCGAAACCGTTGAAGCGCTTGCCGTATTTCTCGCCCAGCTTCGCGAGGAAGTGGTTCACCAGCAGCGGGATGTCGTCGCGCCGCTCGGCCAGCGTCGGCAGGTGCAGCGACACCACGTTGAGCCGGTAGTACAGGTCCTCGCGGAACTGGCCCTCGGCCATCGCGGCATCGAGGTCGCGGTGCGTGGCCGACAGGATGCGCACGTCGACCGGCACCGCCTGGCTCGCGCCGACCGGCCGCACCGAGCGCTCCTGGAGCACGCGCAGCAGCTTGACCTGCAGCGCCGGCGGCATGTCGCCGATCTCGTCGAGGAACAGCGTGCCGCCGTCGGCAGTGACGAACAGGCCGCGGTGGTTGGCCACCGCGCCGGTGAACGAGCCCTTCACGTGGCCGAACAGCTCGGATTCGAGCAGGGCCTCGGGGATCGCGCTGCAGTTCACCGCGACGAAAGGCTTCGCGGCGCGCGGGCTGGCGCGGTGGATGGCCTGCGCGAGCAGCTCCTTGCCGCTGCCGCTCTCGCCGCGGATCAGCACGCTGGCGTCGGACGCGGCCACCATCTTCGCCTCGCTGAGCAGCTCGGTCATGCAGCCCGAGCGGCTGACGATCGCGGCACGCCACGCGCCGTCGCCGTCTTCGGCGCGCGGCACCGGCGGCGCGAGCGCCAGCGCCTGGTTCACCTTGTCGAGCAGCGCCTTGCCGTCGAACGGCTTGGTCAGGTAGCTGAACACGCCGCGCGCGGTGGCTTCGACCGCATCGGGGATGGTGCCGTGCGCCGTCAGCAGGATCACCGGCAGCGCCGGGTGGCGCGCGCGGATCTCGTCGAACAGCGCGAGCCCGTCGCGCCCCGGCAACTGCACGTCGCTGACCACCAGCTGCGGCCGCGCAACCGCCAGCTGCGTCAGCGCCGCCTCGGCCGACTCGACCGAGGTCACGCGGTGGCCGGCCGCGCCGAGCCGCATCGACAGCAGCTTCAGCAGGTCGGGATCGTCGTCGACGAGCAGGATGTTGGCCATGCGGTGGCGCGTCAGGGCGCCTTCGGGGCGGGTGCGGCGGATGCGGCGGGCGGGGCGGTCGCCGGGGCCGCCGGTGTCGCCGGCACCGCGGCCGCGCCCGGCCCGGGCCGGGTCGTCATGCTGCGCTCGATCGCCTTCAGCGCCTCGAGCTTCTCGTTGAGCTGCTGCAGCGTGCGCTGCTGGTCGCGGCGCTGCGCGGCCTCGCGGTTGAACGCATCCTCGAGCCGGCGCTGCTCGGCGATGCGGGCGAGCAGCAGGCGGGCCATCGGCTGCCACGGCTGCAGCTCGGGCGCGCCGGTCTTGACGACCGATTCGAGCAACTGCACCGCGCGCGGCACGTCGCCGCCGTTGTGCTGCTGCGAGAGCGCGAGCGCCAGCTCGATCACCGCGCCGGTCGGTGCCGCGGCGGTGTTCGCGCTGACGATGGCATTGAGCCGCGTGATCTCGTTGCCGAGGTCGGCGGCCGACATCTGACGCAGCTGCTCGTGGTAGCCGAGGATCTGCCGCGACACCTGGTCGGCCGGTTCGACCGGCGCCGGCACCAGGATCACGACGGCAGAAGCGGCGGGTGCCGCCGGCACCGGGGCGGACGCGGCAGGCGCGGGCGGCGGCAGCTCGACCGGCGGCGTCACGCAGGCCGCCAGCAGGCTGGCCAACAGCGGCGTGGCCAGCCAGGCGGGAGCGCAACGAAGGGCAGGACGACTAACGCGCATGGGGCAATTCGATGTGAAAGTGAGCGCCGGAGCTGCCGTCGTCCATCAGTTCGACCTGGCCGCCATGGGCCGTGACGTACTCGTGCACGATGGACAGGCCGATGCCGCTGCCGCGCACCGCGTCGCCCGGCTGGCGTTCGCCGCGGTAGAAAGGCTCGAACACGCGGGCCCGGTCGGCAGCCGCAACGCCCGGGCCCTGGTCGACGATGTCGATGCAGGCACGGCCGGGCACGCGGGTCACGGAAAAACGGATGGTAGCGCCGAGCGGGCTGAAGCGTATCGCGTTCGACAAAAGGTTACCCAGCGCCGTGCCGAGCTTGTCGGCGTCGACCTCGGCGCTCAGCGGTTCGCCCTCGACGACCACCGCGAGCTGGCGGGCCTGCCACTGCAGCCGCTGCTGTGCGACCAGGTTCCTGATCAGCGCGGTCAGCTCGGTCTTGCGGCGCACCAGCTGGCGCGCTTCGAACGCGGCCGCGTTGAAGCGCAGCAGGTCCTCGATCTGGCTCTGCAGCACGTGGGTGTTCTGGCGCAGGATGCGCGCGACCTCGCGCTGGTTCTCGCTGAGCTCGCCGGTGACGCCGTCCTCGAGCAGCGAGACGCCTTCGCGCAGCGCGGCCAGCGGCGTCTTCAGCTCGTGCGAGACATGGCGCAGGAAGCGCGACTTGTCGGAATCGAGTTCGGCCAGCCGCAGCCGCAGCCATTCGAGGCGGCGGCCGAGCAGGCGCACGTCGGTCGGACCCTGGATGTCGATCGGCTGGTCGAGCCGGTTCTCGCCGAGGCTCACCACGGCGCGCTCCAGGCGCTTCAGCGGGCGCGCGAGCCACAGGCCGAAGCCGAGCGCGAGCACGATCGAGATGCCGATCGCCGCGAGGATCTGCCGGCCGAGCTGGGTGCGGCCGACCTCGAGCTCGTTCATCAGCACCTGGTTGCGCGCCTCGGTGGCCAGGCGCACCTGTTCGGCGATCGCGGCGTTGATGGATTCGAGTTCGCGGAACGCGGTGGTGACGGTGACCTCGCGCAGCCGGATCGCCGGCTCGGGGCCGCTCAGCTGGGCCTCGATGTCGGCCTCGGTGGCGCGCCAGTCGGCAGCCAGGTTCGACGGGATGCGGTTGTCGGCCAGCCGGGCGAGTGCCGAGGTGGCGTCGCGCGCGGCCTCTTCGAAGCGCTGGCGCAGCACCGGGTCGTCGAGCACCAGGTACTGGCGCGCGGCGCGCTCCATCGCGACGGTGCGCTCGGCCAGCACCTGCGCATCGGCGGTGTGAGCGACGGCCTGGCGCGCGCCCTCGCTGCTCTGGCGCAGCAGGCCTTCGAGCTGGAACAGGCCGCGCAGCGAGGCCGCGCTGAGCAGCGCGGCGATCAGCAGGAAGGCGACGAGCAGCAGCTGGCGAAAAGAGTAGCGGTTGAGGCTGAACATCAGCGGGGGATTGTGCCCGCCCTGCTCAGTCGAACACCGGCAGCACGTCGTCCTTCAGCGTGCCGCGCACCTGCTCGAAATCCGGCATCACCGAGCGCACGACATCCCAGAAGCGCGGGCTGTGGTTCATCTCGCGCAGGTGCGCCAGCTCGTGCGCAACGACGTAGTCGATGCTGGGCATCGCGAAGTGGATCAGCCGCCAGTTCAGCCGGATGCGGCCGTCGGCGCTCGCGCTGCCCCAGCGCGTCTGCGCCGACGACAGGCTCAGCCGCGTGTAGCGCACGTTCAGCTGCGCCGCGAAATGCCGGCAGCGGTCTTCGAAGATGCGCCGCGCCTGGCGCTGCAGCCAGCTCTGCACCGCATCGCGGATCTGCTCGGGCGCGGCCGTCTGCGGCAGCCCCACATGCAGCGTCAGCCGCGGCACGCCGGGCAGCGCCGCGGCATCGGTGTTCAGGATCGCCCCGGTGGCGCGCGAATCGAGCACGATGATCACCGTCTCGCCGAGGAACGGGATGCCGGTGCCGTCGCGCCAGTCGACCTTGGCCGCCTGCAGCCGCTGCCCGCGCTGCTGCTGCTCGACCAGCTTGCGCAGGATCCAGCCGGCCTTTTCGCGCAGCGCGGCCTCGATGTCCTGCTGGCCGACCCACTTCGGCGCCGCGACGCTCAGGCCTTCGGTGCCGACGACGAAGCCGATGCTGGTGCGGCGCGCACGCCGCAGCGCATAGCCGACCAGGTGATCGTTCAGGCGGATCTCGCGCTGCGCCTGCGGATGGCGGAAGACGGCGGGCTGCAGGCTGGACACCGCAGGAGCGGCGACCGGCGCAGGCGCCGGAGAGACATCGGCCACCGGTGGGCGCAACGGCGTGCGCGGCAGCGAGGGCCAGAGGGAAGGGGATGCCAACGAGAGCGAAGACGACGACACCGGCGGCGGCTCATCAAACAGCGACAGCTGCGATATTTCGGGGCCCGGCACAGGTCGAGTCATGGGCCGCGATTGTAAGAGCGGCTCCTCGACTTTTTGCTACTGCGTCGAATAGGCCTCGGGATCGATGCGCCGCATCTCCGCCTCGATCCAGGTCTCGACCTCGCGCATCAGCTCGTCGGCCTGGCGCCCGGCCGGCGCGATCGGCTTGCCGATCGACACCGTGACCAGGCCCGGCCGGATCAGGAACGACTTGCGCGGCCAGCAGCGCGCCGAGTTGACGGCGATCGGCACCACCGAGGCGCCGGTGGCCACCGCCAGCCGCGTGGCGCCGGTCTTGTAGGTGCCTTGCTGGCCGCGCGCGATGCGCGTGCCCTCGGGGAACATGATCACCCAGTTGCCCTGCGACATGAAGCGCTGGCCCTGCTCGGCCACGCGCGACCAGGCCTCGGTGCGCTTGCTGCGGTCGATGTGCACCATGTCGAGCCGCGCCATCGCCCAGCCGAAGAACGGGATGTACAGCAGCTCGCGCTTGAACACATAACACAGCGGGCGCGGCATCAGCGTCGGGAACGCAAAGGTCTCCCAGGTCGACTGGTGCTTGGGGCACAGGATGGCCGGGCCGTCGGGCAGGTTCTCCATGCCCTGCACCTGGTAGCGCACGCCGCAGATGAAGCGGCAGCCGGTGATCGCGATGCGCAGCCAGAAGGTGGTGAACCAGAACAGCGGCGTGCCGCGCATGAAGATCGACGCGATCAGCGAGAACACCGCCCACGGGATCACGGTGGCGGCCATCCACAGCACGAACAGCAGCGAACGCAGCGCCGCAATGAATTTCGACATCAATCGAGCCTTCCGAATCCGGAGTCGGTCTTGCCGGAGGCGCCGCGCAGCGTGCGCTCCTGCTGGATCATGTATTCGGCGAACGCCGTCAGGTCGTCATGCACCTGCAGGCCGGGCACCTTCTCGTGCAGTTGCGCCAGCTGAGCGTCGTCGAGCGCGCCGCTCTTGCCGGTGCGCACCAGGTGCGGCGGGCAGCCGGCCGCGACCGCCGCTTCGAGGTCGCGCAGCGAATCGCCGACCACCGGCACGTTCTTCAGGTCGACGCCGAAGCGCTCGCCGATCTGCAGGTACAGGCCGGGCAGCGGCTTGCGGCAATCGCACTGGTCCTCGGGCGTGTGCGGGCAGAAGAACACCGCGCTGATGCGCCCGCCGACGCGTGCGAGCTGCACGTTCATCTTCGCGTGCATCAGGTTCAGCGTGGCCATGTCGAACAGCCCGCGGCCGAGGCCCGACTGGTTGGTCGCGACCACCGTCTGCCAGCCGGCATGGTTGAGCCGCGCGATCGCCTCGAGCGTGCCCGGCATCGGCACCCATTCGTCGACCGTCTTGACGAAGTCGTCGCGGTCTTCGTTGATGGTGCCGTCGCGGTCGAGGATGATCAGGTTCATGGCGTCGGACCTCGGGAGGCGTGCTTCGCGCGGCATGGGTCAGGCGGCGAGGCGGGAGAGGTCGGCGACGCGGTTCATCGCGCTGCGCAAGGTGGCGAGCAGGCCAAGCCGGTTCGCGCGAATCTTCGGGTCGTCGGCATTGACCATCACCTGGTCGAAGAAGGCGTCGACCGGCGCCTTCAAGGCCGCCAGCGCCTGCAGCGACGCGGTGAAGTCGCGGCGGTCGAATGCCGGCCGGGCGATCCGTTCGATGTCGACCAGCGCGGCGTGCAGCGCCTTCTCGGCCGGGTCGGCCAGCAACGCCGCGTCGACCTGCTCGATCACCTCGCCGTCGGCCTTCTTCAGGATGTTGCTGACCCGCTTGTTGGCGGCCGCCAGCGATTCGGACTCGGGCAGCGCGGCGAACGCTCGCACGGCGGCCAACTTCTTGCCGACGTCGTCGAGTTCCTTCGGGCGCAGCGACAGCACGGCGTCGACCTGCTGCGCGGTCGCGCCCTGCTCGCGCAGCACGCCGGCCAGGCGCTCGTAGATGAAGTCGCTCAGCGCGGCGCTGGCATCGGTGATCCTGTCGCCGAAAGCCTGCGCCGCATCGTGCAGCAGCGTGTCGAGCGGGAGCGCGAGCTGGCGCTCGGTCAGCAGCCGGATCACGCCCAGCGCATGGCGGCGCAGCGCGAACGGGTCCTTGTCGCCGGTGGGCAGCTGGCCGATGCCGAACAGGCCGACCAGCGTCTCGAGCTTGTCGGCCAGCGCGACGATCTCGCCGACCTGGCCGCGCGGCAGCTCGTCGCCGGCGAAGCGCGGCTTGTAGTGGTCCTCGACCGCCAGCGCCACGTCGTTCGTCTCGCCGTCGTGGCGCGCGTAGTAGCCGCCCATGATCCCTTGCAGCTCGGGGAACTCGCCGACCATGTCGGTCAGCAGGTCGGCCTTGGCGAGCAGTGCGGCGCGGTCGGCCTGCACCGCATCGGCGCCCACCTGCTTCGCGATGCCAGCGGCAATGGCCCGCACCCGCTGCACCCGCTCGCCTTGCGAGCCGAGCTTGCCGTGATAGACCACCTTGTCGAGCCCGCCGACGCGGTCGGCCAGCGACTTCTTGCGATCCTGGTCGAAGAAGAACTTCGCATCGGCCAGCCGCGGGCGCACGACGCGCTCGTTGCCGCCGGTCACCCGGCTCGCATCGGCCGGGCGGATGTTGCTGACGACCAGGAACTGGTTGGTCAGCTTGCCGGCCGCGTCGAGCAGCGGGAAGTACTTCTGGTTGGCCTTCATCGTCAGGATCAGGCATTCCTGCGGCACGTCGAGGAACTCCGGCTCGAAGCGGCACAGCAGCACGTTCGGCCGCTCGACCAGCGCGGTCACCTCGTCGAGCAGCGCGGCATCGTCGATCGGCTGCAGCCCCTGCTGCTTCGCCGCATGGTCGAGCTGGCGAACGATCTCGGCATGGCGGGCCGCGAAGCTCGCGATCACCGCGCCCTGCTCTTCGAGCTGGCGCGCGTAGTGGTCGGCATCCAGCAGCACCACCGGCTCGACCGCCGCCTCGAAGCGGTGGCCGCGCGTCTCGCGGCCCGACGTCAGGCCCAGCGCCTGCAGCGGCACCACGTCGGCGCCGTGCAGCGCGACCAGGCCATGCGCCGGGCGCACGAAGTTCACGCTGCTCCAGCCATCGGCCAGCTGGTACTGCATCACCTTGCGGATTGGCAGGCCGGCCAGCGCTTCATCGAGCGCCTGCTGCAACCCTTCGGCCAGCATCGGGCCCTTGACGAGGCTGTCGTAGAACAGCGCCTCGGCCTTGCCGTCGGGCTGGCGTTTCAGCTGCGGCAGCACCGATGCATCGGCACCGACGCTCGCGAGCTTCTTCAGCAGCGCCGGCGTGGCCTGGCCGTCAGGCGTGAGGCCCACGCTGACCGGCATCAGCTTCAGCGACACCGCGCGGTCGTCGGCCTGCGCGCGCACCGCGCTGACATGGGCGGCCAGCCGGCGCGGCGTCGCGTAGGCGGTCACCGCGGAGTGGTCGGTGGCGAGGCCGCGCGCCTTCAACCCGGCGAACAGCGTCGCGGAGAACGACTCGCCGAAGCGCTTCAGGTCCTTCGGCGGCAGTTCCTCGACGAACAGCTCGACCAGCAGGTTCTTGTGGCTCATCGCTCAGGCCGCCTTCTTCTTGTTCAGTTGCTCGATCACTTCGTCGGCCCAGTCCTTGGGTGCCATCGGGAACCCGAGGCGGGCCCGGCTGTCGAGGTAGGCCTTCGCGACGGCGCGCGCCAGGTTGCGGATGCGGCCGATGTAGGCGGCGCGCTCGGTGACGCTGATCGCACCGCGCGCGTCCAGCAGGTTGAAGGTGTGGCCGGCCTTCAGCACCTGTTCATAGGCCGGCAGCGCGAGCTGCTGCGCCATCAGGTAGGTGGCCTGCTTCTCGTGCGCGGCAAAGGCCTGCAGCAGGAAGTCGACGTCGCTGTGCTCGAAGTTGTAGGTGCTCTGCTCGATCTCGTTCTGCAGGTAGACGTCGCCATAGCTCAGCGTGTCGGTCCACTGCAGGTTGTAGACGTTGTCGACGCCTTGCAGGTACATCGCCAGGCGCTCCAGCCCGTAGGTGATCTCGCCGGTGATCGGCTTGCAGTCGATGCCGCCGACCTGCTGGAAGTAGGTGAACTGCGTGACCTCCATGCCGTTCAGCCAGACCTCCCAGCCGAGCCCCCAGCAGCCGAGCGTCGGGTTCTCCCAGTCGTCCTCGACGAAGCGCACGTCGTTGGCCTTCAGGTCGAAGCCGAGCGTTTCGAGCGAGCCGAGGTACAACTCGAGGATGTTGGCCGGCGCCGGCTTCAGCACGACCTGGTATTGGTAGTAGTGCTGCAGGCGGTTCGGGTTCTGACCGTAGCGGCCGTCCTTCGGGCGGCGGCTGGGCTGCACGTAGGCAGCCTTCCACGGTTCGGGGCCCAGCGCGCGCAGGAAGGTGGCAGTGTGGCTCGTGCCGGCGCCGACCTCCATGTCGTACGGCTGCAGCAGCGCACAGCCCTGGCGGTCCCAGTAGTCTTGCAGGCGCAGGATGATTTGCTGGAAGGTCAGCATAGGGGTTCGAAGATGGAAGATGCGTCACGCCGGGTGAACGCGGAACTGGCGATTCTAGGGGGCGCGTCCTGGGGCTCGTTCGCTCGTTGGTGCGGAAGGCGCGTGCGGGGAGGCTGTGGCGCGCCGTCGGGGGCGGTCCTCGGCCCCCCGGGGGCCGAGGACTTCCCTCCGCTGACTGGCTTCATGGCCCGTCGCCGAAACTCCCTCCGCTCACTTCGTTCGCTGTGGTCAAACAGTCGGCGACAGTCAGTTGGCCCGTCGCCGAAACTCCCTCCGCTCACTTCGTTCGCTGTGGTCAAACAGTCGGCGACAGTCAGTYCACGAAGCGTGCTGCGCACGCGGGCCACGAAYCCAGCCAGCTCCGGCGCCCCCTCCTTATTGGCGCGCCACAGCCTCCCCSCACGCGCCTTCTGCCACCGCCCTGCCTTGGGRAGGTGACAAGCGAACAAGTGAAGGTTGATCCCCGGGTTGCACCCGRGCGCGCCATGCGTGTTTTGTGCGCRTCGAGCCACCGCTTCGGCAAAGGCGCGGGYGGGGGGTGTGGGGAGCGCCAATCAGGACGGGGCGCCGGAGCTGTGCAGTTTGATGGCCCCGCGCGCAGCGCGTTCGTCAACTGACTGTCGCCGACTGTTTGACCACACGTGTGGGGAGCGCCAATCAGGACGGGGCGCCGGAGCTGTGCAGTTTGATGGCCCCGCGCGCAGCGCGTTCGTCAACTGACTGTCGCCGACTGTTTGACCACAACGAACGAAGTGAGTGGAGGGAGTTTCGGCGACGGGCCATCCAACTGCGCAGCGGAGGGGAGTCAGCATCCCGCCAGGGATGGTGACCGCCCCGTCCGGCGCGCCCCACACCCCCCGCCCGCGCCTTTGCTCGCGCCAATCAAAGCCAGCCAGTACCTAAGAACGACGCAGCGGCACAACGATCAGCAACGACAGCAGCGCACCAACGAACAGCGGCCACAGCCACCAACGCGCCGCCCAGCTCGCATACGGCGTCATGCCCTGGCGGCCTTCGACCGGCGCTTCCAGCACCGCCATCGCGAGCGGCGGCAACTGGTGCGTGACCCGCCCGGTGTGGTCGATCACCCCGGTCACGCCGGTGTTGGTCGCACGCAGCATCGGCCGCTGGAACTCGAGCGAGCGCATGCGCGAGATGTTCAGGTGCTGCGCCAGCGCGATGGTGTCGCCGAACCAGCCGATGTTGCTGAGGTTCGCGAACACCGTCGGCGCCCGCTCGGGCTCGCGGAAGTGCGCCGCCAACTCCTCGCCGAACAGGTCTTCGTAGCAGATGTTCGGCGCGATGCGCTGGCCCTTGACTTCGAACGACGGCGCGCCGACCGGCCCGCGGTTGAAGTCGCCGAGCGGGATGTTCATCAGCTCGGTGAACCAGCGGAAACCGGTCGGGATGAACTCGCCGAACGGCACCAGGTGGTGCTTGTCGTAGCGGTAGAAGCCGCCCGGCCACTTCGCGGTCTCGCGCGACAGCCCGACCGCCGAGTTGGTGTAGCCAGCCTCGAAGCTGCCGAGCGGCACGCCGATCAGCGCCGCCCGGTCCCCCCGCTGGAAGCCGGCCGCCAGCGCCGCCCAGTAGCCCTCGGGCAGCTGGTCGGGCAGCAGCGGCACGATGGTCTCGGGCGCGAGCACCAGGTCGCCGCGCGCCGATTGCAAGGTCGTCGCGGCCCAGGCCAGCGCCTGCGGCAGCTTCTCTTCGGCGAACTTCTCGTCCTGCGCGACATTGGATTGAAGCAGCGTCAGCTGCAGGCTGCCATTGCCGCGGGTGAAACTGACCGGCTGCATCGCGGCCAGCCCGCCCACCACCGCGATCGCGGTGATGGCGCCCAGCCCGCCGGGCCCGACGCCGCTGCGAAAGCCGATCACCGCCAGCGCGCCCAGCAGCGCCGCCACCCAGCCGATGCCGTAGACGCCGACCCACGGCGCCAGTTGCGCGAGCGGGCTGTCGACGTGCGAATAGCCCGAGGCCGCCCACGGGAAGCCGGTGAACAGCAGCCCGCGCGCCAGCTCGGCCAGCAACCAGCAGGCGGCGAACACCAGCGTGTCGACGACCAGGTGGTTGCGCCGCAGCACGCCGAACAGCGCCATCGCCGCCGCGAAGTACAGCGCCAGGAAGGCCGACAACGCCAACACCGCGGCACCGGCCATCCAGCCCGGCAGGCCGCCATAGCGGTGCATGCTGATGTAGAGCCAGAACGTGCCGGCCACGAACCAGGCGGTGGCGAACGCCCAGCCGAGCAGCGCCGCCCGGCGCGGCGAGGCCCGGCTGACGCGGAACGCCAGCCCGGCAACCGCCAGCAGCTGCAGCACCCACGCGTGCGTCCAGGTGGCGGCCAGGCTGTGCACCCCGCCGAGCACCAGCACCAGCAGCAGGTCCAGCCCGAGGAACATGGTGTCGGCCGCTCCGGTGTCGCGGTGGGCGCCACGGCGGCCCGAGCCCGGGCGAGGCGCCGGCGCCGGCGGCACCGGCTTACGCACCGTCTTCACCGATGGCGGCCTCGGGCGCGCGCGTCACCTTGAACCAGCGCACCGCGCCACCGCGCGTCAGCATCACCGTGAAGATCAGGCTGCCGACCGTCACCGCCTCGCCGCGGCGCGGCACCCGGCCCAGTTCCTGGGCGACTAGGCCGCCGATGGTGTCGAAATCCTCGAGCGGCAGCATCACGCCGAAATCGTCGTTGACGGCCTCGATCGTCGTGTCGCCGGCCACCCGGTGGCTGCCGTCGGCCAGCGTGTAGATGCCCGATTCGCCGTCTTTCTCGTCGAATTCGTCCTCGATCTCGCCGACGATCTCTTCCAGCACGTCTTCGATCGTGATCAGCCCGGCGGTGTTGCCGAACTCGTCGATCACGATCGCCAGGTGGTTGCGGTTGGAGCGGAAATCGCGCAACAGCTCGTTCAGCCCCTTCGATTCGGGCACGAACACCGCCGGGCGCAGCAGCGTGCGCAGGTTCAGCTCGGGCGCGCGCTGCAGCTTCAGCAGGTCTTTCGCCATCAGCGTGCCGACGATGTTGTCGCGCTGGCCCTCGAAAACCGGAAAACGGGAGTGGCCGGTGTCGATCACCAGCCCCAGCAACTCGTCGTACGGGGCCTCGATGTCGAGCAGGTCCATGCGCGGGGCGGCCACCATCGCGTCGCCGGCAGTCAGGTCGGCCATGCGGATCACGCCCTCGAGCATCATCCGCGACTCGGGCGCGATCAGCTCGCGGTTCTCCGCATCGGCCAGCGTGGAGATCAGCTCGTCCTTGGAGTCGGGGCCGGGGGACATGAACTCCATCAGCCGCTCGAACAGGCCGCGCTTGTCCGGGTGGGCGGGGTGCTTGTCAGCGCCTCTGGAAGATCGACTCGGGTGGGGGTCTGACATCGCGCCGGGGGCGAAGAGTGGGGCAGGGGCAAAAGCTTACTCGAAGCAGGGAGTCACACGGGGTTGACACATCTGATACCTTGAACAAAAGTTTTTCGGCCGCATCTGGCCCGCTTCCTCGTCAAGGACCGACATTCCATGAGCCTCATCCCCGCCACCATCCTGACCGGCTTCCTCGGCTCGGGCAAGACCACGCTGCTGAAGCGCGTGCTGACCGAAGCGCACGGCCAGAAGATCGCCGTGATCGAGAACGAGTTCGGCGACGAGAACATCGACAACGACATCCTGGTGCAGGACACGAAGGAGCAGATCATCCAGCTGAACAACGGCTGCGTCTGCTGCACGATCCGCGAGGACCTGCGCACCACGCTGAACGACCTGGCCGAGAAGCGCCGCAAGGGCGAACTGAGCTTCGACCGCGTCGTGATCGAGACCACCGGCCTGGCCGATCCCGGCCCGGTCGCGCAGACCTTCTTCATGGACGACGAGATCGCCGAGAGCTACCTGCTGGACTCGATCCTGACCCTGGTCGACGCCAAGCACGCCGAATCGCAGCTCGACACCCGCCAGGAGGCGCGCCGGCAGATCGGCTTCGCCGACCAGATCTTCATCAGCAAGACCGACCTGGTCGACGCCCCGGCGGTCGAGGCGCTGATCCACCGCATCAAGCACATGAACCCGCGCGCGCCGCAGCGCAAGGTCCACTTCGGCGAGGTGCCGCTGGCCGAGGTGTTCGACCTGCGCGGCTTCAACCTGAACGCCAAGCTCGACATCGACCCCGATTTCCTGAAGGCCGACGAGCACGACCACCATCACCACCATGGCCACGATCACGACCATGACCACGAGCACGGCGAGCACTGCGACCACCCGCACCACCACGCCCATGACGACGACGTGAAGTCGTTCGTGTTCCGCTCCGACCGGGCGTTCAACCCGGCCAAGCTGGAGGACTTCCTGGGCGCGATCGTGCAGGTCTACGGCCCGAAGATGCTTCGTTACAAGGGCGTGCTGAACATGAAGGGCAGCGACAAGAAGGTGATCTTCCAGGGCGTGCACCAGCTGATGGGCAGCGACCTGGGCCCGGCGTGGGCGAAGGGCGAGAAGAAGACCAGCAAGATGGTGTTCATCGGCCTGGACCTGCCGCGGGAAATCTTTCTGCAAGGGCTGGAGCAGTGTCTCGTGTGATTCCGCCGAAAAACCCGTGGAGCCGGAAAACAACGTGGCTACAATCCGCGGCGCCCAAGTTTGGCTGCGGGGTGATTGCCCACCCCACAGAGCGGGTATAACCGCCGTTGCGAGGAGATCTCAGTGACAAAGACCACGGTCCAGCGAGCAACACCATCCAAGCCAGCCGCCAAGAAGCCGACGACACCGGTCGCCAAGACCCCCGTGAAGCCGGCCGCCAAGGCACCGGCCAAGGCGGCCCCTGCGTCGAAGGCGGCCGCCGCCAAGGCTGCACCGGCCGCCAAACCGGCAGCGAAGGCGGTGCATGCACCGGCTGCCGCGCCGGCCAGGCCGGCCGCCAAGGCCGCTCCGGCGCCTGAGGTGGTGGCGCCGAAGCCGGCGGCCGTGAAGCCGCCGCCCGCTCCCAAGCTTTCCGCCGCCGCCCGGGCTTCGGCTGCGGCATCCTCCCCGGCCCCGATTCCGCCGGCCACGTCCCGTTTTGCAGACCGCTTCGCGCCCCCGAGGCCGCCCACCCGACAGATGAATTCCCTCGTGACCGACATTTCCAAGCACGAACACAAAGCCGATCCGAAGCTCGCCAACGCCTGGAAGACCAAGCCCGGCCACGCGTTGACCGACGAAGAGCTGCAGGCCATGCCTGACAGCGAGTACATGAACGAGAAGCAGCTGGCCTTCTTCAAGGCGCGGCTGCAGCAGCTGAAAGACGACCTGCTCAGCAACGCCGGCGAAACCACCGAGCATCTGCGCGAAGACACCTCGATCGTCCCCGATCCCGCCGATCGCGCCACCATCGAGGAAGAGCACGCGCTCGAGCTGCGCACCCGCGACCGTGAGCGCAAGCTTCTGAAGAAAATCTCACAGTCGCTGGGCCGCATCGAGGCGGGCGACTATGGTTTCTGCGACGAAACTGGCGAACCGATCGGATTGGGGCGCCTGATCGCACGCCCGACCGCTACACTGTCCCTCGAAGCCCAGCAACGGCGCGAGCTGAAGCAGAAGATGTTCGGCGACTGACACCCCTTCGCGCACCCCGTCACCCGACATGTCGGACCAGAAAGACAACACCAGCTTCTTCCGTAAGGTTGTCAAGTTCGTCGCCAACCCGGCCACGGACTGGGCTCAGCTCGGCACGCCCACGGAAGAAGCCCGCGAGAGCGAGTACGCCAAGTCCGAACTGAAGGCGATGATCGAGCGCAAGCGGCGCAACGATTTCGTCCGCAAGCGCGAATTCGACATGCTGCGCAAGGTGCGCCGCGAAGGCCTGACCAGCGAGCAGCTGGCAGCGCTCGGCGGCTCCTCCCGCCTCGACGACTCCGAAGCCCGCATGCAGGACAGCGGCGCGAAGCCGGATGTCGGCGTCAAGGCCAAGATCGACGAGATCGAGCAGCAGATGGTCGGCGACGGCCTCGCATCGCCGTCGCGCCGCCCGCCCTCGTTCTATGAAGCGCCGACGCAGCCCGCAGCGATCGGCTATGCGGCCACCGAGCCCGACACCAGCCGCATCCGTCCCGAGCCGGCGGCCCGCACGAACGGCGCGAACGCCGCCCATGCGGCCCCGGTGAAGCCGGCGCGCCCGCCGGCCGGCGCGCCTGCCACCGTCGTGATGGGCGCCGGGCTGTCGCCGTTGTCGCCGCTGAACCTCGACATCAACGGCAGCGACCTGGGCAGCCCGTATGCGGTCGAGGTGACCGAAGTCGCCCACGACCCCGAGCTCGACGAGGCGGTGATCGCTTTCGCGAACGCCGACTTCGAAAGCTGCGAATCGTCGCTGGCCGCGCTCACCGGCCAGGGCGGCCCGCGCGCCCAGCATGCCGAAACCTGGCTCGCGCTGTTCGACCTGTACCGCGCCATCGGCCAGCACCACAAATTCGAGAGCCTCGCGATCGACTACGCCCAGCAGTTCGGCTGGTCGGCGCCGCAGTGGTTCTCGATGCCGAAGCTGGTGGCCGAAGCCGCCGGCGAAGAACGCCGCCCGAGTTCGCGCATCGACGGCCAGGTCGGCTGGGTGTGCCCGAGCATCGTCGATGCCGACGCGGTCGCGCGGCTGCGCTCGCAGTCGCTGCAGATGCCGCTGCCGTGGGTGTTCGACTGGAGCGCGCTGCAGAGCATCGATGCCGAGGCCTGCGCGCGCATGAGCGAGCTGTTCCGCGGCTGGATCAACGAGCCGCTCGACATGCGCTGGCTCGGCGGCGACCGCCTGATGCAGGTGCTGCAAGACGCCGCCCCCACCGGCGTGCGCGATGCCGACCCGGTGTTCTGGCAGCTGCGCCTCGACGCGCTGCGCATGGCCAACCGCGCCGACCAGTTCGACGAAGCCGCCATCGACTACTGCGTGACCTACGAGGTGTCGCCGCCGTCGTGGGAGAGCGCGAAGTGCCAGGTGCGCATCAGCGGCTCCAACATGAGCACGCAATCGCCGCCGATGTCGGTGGTGAGCGACGTCTCCACCAGCTTCCTCGAGTCGCAGATGCCCGACGAACCGGGCGTGCAGGTCGCGGGGGTCGAGCTGTCCGGCCAGCTGGTCGGCGACATCGGTGCCACGCTGAACAAGATGAACGATGAGCTGGGCAATGCCGAGGTCGTCAACGTCTCCTGCGCGCGCCTGATCCGCGTCGACTTCATCGCGGCCGGCGACCTGCTGAACTGGGTGCTGGCACGGCGCGGCGAGAACCGCTCGGTGACCTTCTCCGAATCGCACCGGCTGGTGGCGCTGTTCTTCGGCGCGATGGGCATCAACGAGCACGCGAAAGTCAAGGTGCGGGTGGTCTGAATCCCGGGTCACAATCTTCGGCTTGAAGCCTGCGGCTTCGCCCGAATCTGAGACCCCATGGACCAATACCACGGCACCACCATCCTGAGCGTGCGGCGCGGCAATGTTGTCGCGCTCGGCGGCGACGGCCAGGTCACGCTGGGCAACGTCGTTGTCAAAGCCACCGCCCGCAAGGTGCGCAAGCTGTACCGCGACCAGGTGCTCGCCGGCTTCGCCGGGGCCACCGCCGACGCCTTCACCCTCTTCGAACGCTTCGAGGCCAAGCTCGAGAAGCACCAGGGTCACCTGGTGCGCGCCGCGATCGAGCTGACCAAGGACTGGCGCACCGACCGCGTGCTGCGCCGCCTGGAAGCGATGCTGGCGGTGGCCGACAAGGAAGCCTCGCTGATCATCACCGGCAACGGCGACGTGCTGGAGCCCGAGAAAGGCATCGTCGCGATCGGCTCCGGCGGTTCCTATGCGCAAGCCGCCGCCATCGCGCTGCTGGAGCACACCGCGTTGCCGCCGCAGGACATCGTCAAGCGCTCGCTCGAGATCGCCGGCGACCTGTGCATCTACACGAACCAGAACCACACGATCGAGACGCTGGGCTGACATGAGCGCGATGACCCCCCAAGAGATCGTGTCCGAGCTGGACAAGCACATCGTCGGCCAGGCCGGCGCCAAGCGCGCGGTCGCGATCGCGCTGCGCAACCGCTGGCGCCGCCAGCAGGTCGACAGCGCGCTGCGCGGCGAGATCACGCCGAAGAACATCCTGATGATCGGCCCGACCGGCGTCGGCAAGACCGAGATCGCGCGCCGGCTGGCCAAGCTGGCCGATGCGCCGTTCATCAAGGTCGAGGCGACCAAGTTCACCGAGGTCGGCTACGTCGGCAAGGACGTCGACACCATCATCCGCGACCTGGTCGACATGGCCGTCAAGCAGGAACGCGAGACGCAGATCAAGCGCCAGCGCGTGCGCGCCGAAGACGCCGCCGAAGACCGGGTGCTCGACATCCTGGTGCCGCCGCCGCGCGCCGCCAGCAGCGATTTCGGCCTGGCACCGCCGACGCCCGCCGCACCGGCCGCCGACAACACCGCCCGCCAGGTGATGCGCAAGCGGCTGCGCGAAGGCGCGCTCGACGACAAGGAGATCGAGATCGAGGTGGCCGACACCAAGCCGACGCTCGACATCATCGGCCCGCCCGGCATGGACGAGATGGCCGAGCAGCTGAAGGGCATGTTCGCGAACCTCGGCAGCGCCAAGCGCAAGCTGCGCAAGCTGAAGATCGGCGAGGCGCTGAAGCTGCTGGTCGACGACGAGGCGGCCAAGCTGGTCAACGAGGACGAGATCAAGACCGCGGCGCTGCACAACACCGAGCAGAACGGCATCGTGTTCCTCGACGAGATCGACAAGGTCGCGTCGCGCCAGGAATCGAGCGGCGCCGACGTGTCGCGCCAGGGCGTGCAGCGCGACCTGCTGCCGCTGGTCGAGGGCACGACGGTGAACACCAAGTACGGCATGGTGAAGACCGACCACATCCTGTTCATCGCGTCGGGCGCGTTCCACCTGAGCAAGCCGAGCGACCTGATCCCCGAGCTGCAGGGGCGATTCCCGATCCGCGTCGAACTCGGCTCGCTGAGCGTCGACGATTTCGAGGCCATCCTGACGCAGACGCACGCGAGCCTGGTCAAGCAATACCAGGCGCTGCTGGCGACCGAAGGCGTCACGCTCGAACTGCGGACCGACGGCATCCGCCGCCTGGCGCAGATCGCGTTCGACGTCAACGAGCGCACCGAGAACATCGGCGCGCGCCGGCTGTCGACGGTGATGGAGCGCCTGCTCGACGAGGTGAGTTTCGACGCGCCGAAGCTGTCGGGCCAGACGGTGTCGATCGGCGCCGCCGAGGTCGACGCGAAGCTCGGCGAGCTGGCGAAGAACGAAGACCTCTCGCGCTACATTCTTTGAGGCTGCGCTACATCCCCTGAGCCTGCGCGGCCGCCTCGCGCCGCCAGGCGCCGGGCGGCCGGCCGGTGATGCGCTTGAAGGCCTTGTTGAAGGCCGGCTCGGAGTCGTAGCCCACCTGGGCCGCGATGCCTGCGAGCGGCGCGTCGCCGGCGCGCATCAGGCAACCGGCGCGGAACATGCGCCAGCGCGTCAGGTACTCGAGCGGCGGTTCGCCGACCTTCTGCTTGAAGCGCAGCGCGAAGGCCGAGCGCGACAGGCCCGCCGCGGCCGCCAGCTCGTCCACCGTCCACGCCCGCGCCAGCTCGTGGTGCATGCGGCGCAGGGCCGCGCCGATGCGGCGGTCGGCCAATGCACTCAACCAGTTCGCGTCGCCGGCCTCGTCGCTCGCGACCGCCTGCGCATGCGACCTGACCGCATGCACGAACAGGATGTCGGCGAGCCGGCTGATCACGGTGCCCGAACCGAGCCCCGGCGTGCCGGTCTCGACGGCCAGCATCTGCAGCGTCGCCTGCAGCAGCCGGCTGCGGTCGTCGTCGAGACGGGCGAGCAGCAGCGCGGGGATCAGCTCGACCAGCGGCGTCGCCGCCAGCGCATCGAATTCGAACCAGCCGGTGATCACGGTGGCCGCCACGCCGCCGCCGCCCAGCGTCACGATGCCGCCGACATGGTCGCGCACCGTCTCGCTGCACGGCCGCGTCGCGGAGCCCGGCGCGTCGCTCAGCACGTAGCGCGAGCCGCGCAGCATCACGAAGCAATCGCCCGCGGCGAGCGCCACCGGGGGGCCGGTACCGTCCAGGCGCAGCAACGCGCTGCCGCGCACGACGAGGCCGAAACGCGCCATGCGGCCGGCCGCGAAATCCAGGCCCCAGGGCGCACTCAGTTCGAGCCGGGCGTACAGCGCGCTGCGGACTCGCATCGCGGCAAAGATGTCGTCGAGAGGATCCATCGCGGCATGGACGAGCGGACAAGAGATCGAGCGTAGCAGGCATTCATCGTCCGCCGCTCGGCTTCGAGAATGGAGGCATCCACCCGCCGGAGCCCTCGATGCGCAGCCTTCACCTCGATGCCGACCACCCTGCTGCTGCGCTGGTCGCGCGCGATGCGCGGAGTGCCCCACTGGGCCCGAACGACCTGCGCGTGCGGGTGCGGGCGGTGTCGCTGAACCGGCGCGACCTGATGATCCGCGCCGGCACCTACCCGGTTCCGCTGACTCCCGGCGTCGTGCCGGTCAGCGACGGCGCGGGCGAGGTGGTCGAGGTGGGCGCTGCGGTGACGCGCATCGCCGTCGGCGACCGCGTGACCAGCCGCTATTTCCCGCAGTGGATCGATGGCCGGCTCAGCCTGGCGCAGGCGATGCAGCAGACCGGCTGCAGCCTGCCCGGGTGGCTGGCCGACGAGGTCGTCGTCGATGAGCAGGCGGTGCTCGCGATGCCACGGCACCTGAGCTTCGACGAGGCGTCCACGCTGCCCTGCGCCGGCCTGACGGCGTGGAACGGCCTGACCGGCGGGCGCCCGGTGCAGGCCGGCAGCACGGTGCTGACGCTGGGCGCCGGCAGCATTGCGGTGTTCGCGATCCAGTTCGCGAAGGCGCTGGGGGCGCGCGTGATCGTGACGACCTCCAGCGACGAGAAGGCCGCGCGGCTGAGCGCGCTCGGCGCGGACGAGGTCGTCGACTACCGGCGTGTCACCGACTGGGACCGCGAGGTGCTGCGCCTGACCGGCGGGCGCGGCGCCGACCACGTGATCGAGGCGGTCGGGCCGGCGACGCTGGAGCGCTCGCTGCGCTGCGCCGCGTGGGACGCCGACATCGGCCTGATGGGCGTGTTCGGCACCGACGACAGCCGCGTCGATCCGCGCGCCTTCAGCGGCCGGCTGCTGACGCTGCGCCGCATCGCGGTCGGCAGCCGCAGCGACTTCGAAGCGATGAACCGGCTGATCGCCACCCATCGGTTGCGGCCGGTGATCGACCGCGTGTTTCCGGTCGAGCAGGCCGAAGCGGCCTACCGGCACCTGGCCGACAACGCCCACCTCGGCAAGGTCGTCATCCGCGTCGCCGGCTGATCACAGCGCCAGCCGGTGCGACTGCAGCTCCAGCAAGCCGTCGAAGATCAGCGTGTCGACCGTCTCGAACGGCAGCTCGACGATCGGCGCGAGTTTCACCGCCGCGCCACCGGTCATGATCAACGCCGGCTCGTGGCCGGTGCGCTCGCGCAGCTTGTGCACCATGCGCTCGATCGCGCCGGCCATCGCATGCGCCCCGCCGCTCATCAGCGCATCGCTGGTGTTGGTCGGGAAATCGACCACCTCGCCGGTCGGCGCCTTCAGGCCGGCGGTGCCCATCTCGAGCGCGCGCAGCATCAACCCGAAGCCCGGCAGGATCATGCCGCCGATGAAGCGGCCGGTCTCGTCCAGCGCATCGACCGTGACCGCGGTGCCGACCATCACCACCAGCGCCGGCCGCGGCGCGCCGGCGGCGCGCACGCGCTGCCAGGCGCCGATCAGCGCGACCCAGCGGTCGGTGCCGAGGCGGTTCGGGTGGTCGTAGCCGTTGGTGACGCCGGCCGCCTGCGCGGTCGAGACGACCCAGCGCGGCTCGACCTGCCAGTGCGCGAGCTGCTCCAGCTGCTCCTCGACCTCGCGCCGGATGCCCTCGCCGGCCACCACGCAGCCCAGCATGCTGCTCGGCGGCGGCAGGCTCTTCCATTCGGTGTCGGCCAGCCGGTCGATGGTCTCGAGGAAGACGGCGCCATGCGCTAGCAGGCGCGCGCCCGGTTGCGGGCTCGCGTAGTGCGCCCACTTGAGCCGGGTGTTGCCGATGTCGATGGCCAGGAACGTCATGGCCGCAAGGGTAACCGCTGCCGCCCGGGCGACAGGCCCGCGGCCGGCAAACCCGGGAAAGTCCCGGGCCGTCGCGCCAGCCGCTTCAGGCCGCCGACGGCGAATTGACGGTGCGCAGCAGCTCGCGCACGCGGGCGATCGTCTGGGCGGCCCAGATGCCCTTGAACGGCTTCGTGATGCGTTGCTCCACTTCGTCGAGCAGTGCTTCGATGTCGTGGCGCGAGCGCGCACGCTTCAGGCGCATCAGCGTCAGCGAGCCGGCCACTGGCGCCTCGGCCTTCACCGCGCGCATCAGGATCGCGCGCGCCTCGTCGAGCGCCGCATCGGCTTCGTCCAGCGGGGCCAGGTCGGAAATCGGCAAGTCGCCGACCATCGAATCGGTGAGCACCGACTCCGGCTGCAGGCTCAGCGACGGCGGCAACGGGCCGGAGACGGTGTCCAGCGGCAGGTCGACGTCGAGCGGCGCCATGCCGGAATTGCCCGGCATCGAGCCAGTGCCCTGCGTGAACATGATCAGGCCCATGGCCACCAGCTCGTCGAAGATCTGGTCCGGCACCCCGGCCTGCACGGCCAGTTGCCGCACCTGGCTCTCGCGCCTGCGCCCATCGACCAGCAGCAAGACCGTGCGATGCCGCTGTCCCAGTTTTCGTTGTCGACTGCCCAACTCGTCGACGCCTTCAGGCGTCTTCACGGGGATATTGATGCTCGGCACGGAACCACTCCTGATGTTCTGCCCTGGCGCTCCCTCTGGCGCCGTACTTCTGAACGGCGCGATTGTGCCGCTGGAATCGGGTCGGGTAGACCATGATTCCCCGCAACCGAGTGCGGCCGCCCGTCGCGAAGTATCGGCGATACACTTGCGATTGACGTATACGTCAATTGCAACGATCGGAGTCCACGTGGCGACCAAGGCAGCGGAAGGGGCGGATTTCCAGTATTCGGACGCAGGCAGCAAGAAGCGCGCCTTCGACCTGTCGGCGATCGATCCCGGCGCGAAGCCGTTTTCGACCGGCGACAAGGCGGCCGACAAGGCGGCGGTCGATGCGCTGGCGCTGGAACTCGACGAACTGCAGAACCTGTTCTATGCCGATCGCCGCTTCAAGCTGCTGGTGGTGCTGCAGGGCACCGACACCAGCGGCAAGGACGGCACGCTGCGCGGCGTGTTCGGCCAGATGAGCGCGCTCGGCGTGCAGACGGTGGGCTGGAAGGCGCCGACCGAACCGGAGCGCGACCACGACTACCTGTGGCGCATCCACCAGAAGGTGCCGGGCGCGGGCGAGGTGATGGTCTTCAACCGCAGCCACTACGAAGACGTGCTGGTGCCGGTGGTCAACGGCTGGATCACGCCGCAGCAGACGCGCCAGCGCTACGCCCACATCAACGACTTCGAGCGCATGCTGACCGAGACCGGCACCGTGGTGCTGAAGTTCATGCTGCACATCTCGAAGGACGAGCAGCGCGAGCGGCTGCAGCAGCGGCTCGACGACCCGACGAAGAACTGGAAGTTCGCACCCGCCGACCTGACCGTGCGCAAGCAGTGGAAGGCCTACCAGCAGGCGTATGCCGACGCGATCTCGGCCACAGGCACCCGCTGGGCGCCGTGGACCGTGGTGCCGGCCGATTCGAAGACGCACCGCAACCTGATGATCGCGACGCTGGTGAAGCGCGCGCTGGTCGGCCTGAAGCTGCGCTACCCGCCGGCCAGCGACGACCTCGCGAAGCTGCGCATCAGCTGACGACGACGGGCCGCAGAGCCTGCGCTGCACGACAACGGAGACATGCATGACTGATCTGTCCGCCGAGTTCAAGGCGCTGGCCGCCTACCGGCCCGCGCACAAGGTGCGCTTCGTGACCGCCGCGAGCCTGTTCGACGGGCACGACGCGGCGATCAACATCATGCGGCGCATCCTGCAGGGCATGGGCGCCGAGGTGATCCACCTGGGGCACAACCGCTCGGTCGACGAGGTCGTCACCGCGGCGCTGCAGGAAGACGTGCAGGGCATCGCGATCAGCAGCTACCAGGGCGGCCACGTCGAGTACTTCAAGTACATGGTCGACCTGCTGCGCGAGCGCGGCGGCGCGCACATCCAGGTGTTCGGCGGCGGCGGCGGCGTGATCGTGCCGGCCGAGATCGCCGAGCTGCAGCGCTACGGCGTCAGCCGCATCTACAGCCCGGAAGACGGCCAGCGCATGGGCCTGCAGGGGATGATCGGCGAGATGGTGATGCGCTGCGACGTCGACCTGTCGCCGCATGCACCGGCCACGCTGGCGGCGATCCAGGGCCGCGGCGAGCCGCAGCGGCGCGCGCTCGCGCAGCTGATCACCGCGCTCGAGAACGGCCAGGTCGGCGACGCGCTGAAGGCCGAGCTGCATGCCGTCGCGAAGCGCAACGCGACGCCGGTGCTCGGCATCACCGGCACCGGCGGCGCCGGCAAGAGCTCGCTGACCGACGAGCTGATCCGCCGGCTGCGCCTGGACCAGCACGATGCGCTGCACGTCGCGGTGATCAGCATCGACCCGTCGCGCCGCAAGAGCGGCGGTGCGCTGCTCGGGGACCGCATCCGCATGAACGCGATCGCGCCGTGGCGCGCCGGGCAGCGGGTCTTCATGCGCAGTCTCGCGACGCGCGACTTCGGCAGCGAGATCAGCCAGGCGCTGCCCGACGTGCTGGCCGCCTGCCGCGCCGCCGGCTTCGACCTGGTGATCGTCGAGACCTCGGGCATCGGCCAGGGCGACGCGGCGATCGTGCCGCTGGTCGACGTGCCGATGTACGTGATGACGCCGGAGTTCGGCGCCGCGAGCCAGCTCGAGAAGATCGACATGCTCGACTTCGCCGAGTTCGTCGCGATCAACAAGTTCGACCGCAAGGGCGCCGCCGATGCGCTGCGCGATGTCGCCAAGCAGGTGCAGCGCAACCGCGAGGCCTGGGGCACGAAGCCCGACGAGATGCCGGTGTTCGGCACGATGGCCAGCCGATTCAACGACGACGGCGTGACCGCGCTGTACCAGGCGTTGCTGCCGCGGCTGGCGACCCTCGGCATGCCGGTGCGCGAAGGCGTGCTGCCGCCGGCCGCGACGCGCCACAGCACGCACCAGGTGCCGATCGTGCCGGGCGCGCGGGTGCGCTACCTGGCCGAGATCAGCGACACGGTGCGCGGCTACAAGCAGCAGGCGCGGGCGCAGGCGCGCGTCGCGCGCGAGGTGCAGCAGTTGCGCGGCGCGGCCCGCATGCTGCTGGAGACCGAGGCCGGCCAGCCGCATGCAAGCGCCGCGTCGCAGCTCGCCGACCAGCGCGAACAGCAGCTCGATGCCGCCTCGCGCAAGCTGCTCGTGCAATGGCCGCAGCTGCAGGCCGCCTATGCCGGCGACGAGTACGTCGTGAAGATCCGCGACAAGGAGATCCGCACCGCGCTGACCACGCAGAGCCTGTCCGGCACCAAGGTGCGCAAGGTCGCGCTGCCGGGCTACGAAGACCACGGCGAGATCCTGAAGTGGCTGCTGCTCGACAACGTGCCCGGCAGCTTTCCGTACAGCGCCGGCACCTTCGCGTTCAAGCGCGAGGGCGAGGACCCGACGCGCATGTTCGCCGGCGAAGGCGACGCCTTCCGCACCAACCGGCGCTTCAAGCTGCTGTCCGAAGGCATGCCGGCGAAGCGGCTGTCGACCGCGTTCGACAGCGTCACGCTGTACGGCAACGACCCGGCGCTGCGGCCCGACATCTACGGCAAGGTCGGCAACTCCGGCGTCAGCATCGCGACGCTGGACGACATGAAGGTGCTGTACGGCGGCTTCGACCTGTGCAACCCGGCCACCAGCGTCAGCATGACGATCAACGGGCCGGCGCCGACGATCCTCGCGATGTTCATGAACACCGCGATCGACCAGCAGCTGGAACGCTTCCAGGCCGACAACGGCCGCGAGCCGAGCGACGACGAGCTGCACAAGATCCGCGCGTGGGTGCTGCAGAACGTGCGCGGCACGGTGCAGGCCGACATCCTGAAGGAAGACCAGGGGCAGAACACCTGCATCTTCTCGACCGAGTTCAGCCTGAAGGTGATGGGCGACATCGCCGAATACTTCGTGCACCACCAGGTGCGCAACTTCTATTCGGTGAGCATCAGCGGCTACCACATCGCCGAAGCCGGCGCGAACCCGATCAGCCAGCTGGCGTTCACGCTGAGCAACGGCTTCACGTTCGTCGAGGCCTACCTCGTGCGCGGCATGCATGTCGACGATTTCGCGCCGAACCTGAGCTTCTTCTTCAGCAACGGCATGGACCCGGAATACACCGTGCTCGGCCGCGTCGCGCGGCGCATCTGGGCGGTGGCGATGCGCGACCGCTACGGCGCCAACGAGCGCAGCCAGAAGCTGAAGTACCACGTGCAGACCTCGGGCCGCTCGCTGCATGCGCAGGAGATCCAGTTCAACGACATCCGCACGACGCTGCAGGCGCTGATCGCGGTCTACGACAACTGCAACTCGCTGCACACCAACGCGTTCGACGAGGCGATCACGACGCCGACCGAAGACAGCGTGCGCCGCGCGATGGCGATCCAGCTGATCATCAACCGCGAATGGGGGCTGGCGAAGAACGAGAACCCGAACCAGGGCGCGTTCATCATCGACGAGCTCACCGAGCTGGTCGAAGAGGCGGTGCTGGCCGAGTTCGAGAAGCTCGCCGAGCGCGGCGGCGTGCTGGGGGCGATGGAGACCGGCTACCAGCGCGGCCAGATCCAGGAAGAGAGCATGCACTACGAGATGCTCAAGCACACCGGCGAGTACCCGATCGTCGGCGTCAACACCTTCCGCAACCCGCACGGCGACCCGGTGCCCGAGCACATCGAGCTGGCGCGCTCGACCGACGACGAGAAGCAGTCGCAGCTGGCGCGGCTCGCGGACTTCCATGCACGCCATGCGGATGCGGCACCGGCGATGCTGGCGCGGCTGCAGCAGGCGGTGATCGCCAACGGCAACGTGTTCGAGGTGCTGATGGACGCGGTGCACTGCTGCTCGCTGGGGCAGATCACCGCGGCGCTGTTCGAGGTGGGGGGTCAGTACCGGCGCAGCATGTAGGCGGCGTCAGAACTTGGCTCCGTCAACCAGGCCATCTGGATTTGAAGCTGGACAGACAACAGTTGCCGTCACCGGATCAAAACATCTGCTGTCACGCGTCCCGGGAAAGGCCTCGATCAGAAGATTGCACATGTCGACGTTTCCACTGAAGACGGCCATCCAGATGCTGAAGAATCCATAGCCTTTTGCAGTGCGCACGGCCCCTCTCTTCACGGCGGCATTTCCAGGGTCGGCGTCAACGTCAGCCTTCGCCTCCAGAGCGATCGCCCAAACCTCCATGCGCTGCGAAACACGGTCAATCGCCACCAACTTGCCGTTCTGGTCGAACACCTCTGATATGCGCCTTTCGAGTCCTGTCAATGCCAAGGTTCTGCGCGCCATGTCCTCCAGACCAGCGGCAGTCACTGCGGGTGAAGGTCGCACGCGACCGTCCTTCACGTATTCGAAGGCCGCGAAGGTGTGATCACGATCCGGCAGAAGGACATCGGCCAACACGACATCCTTGTCCTTCTTCGTCGAGTTGCAGTTCACACAGGCCAGCAGGAAGTTGATCCAGGCACCTGCCAGATGAGCATACGCAGCCAGACCCTTCGGCTGGATGTGCTCGACAGCCAGTGACGTGGGAATGCGCCGCTCACAGTAGCTGCAATAGGCACCAAGACGGGAGAGAAGAATCGGCTGTGCCTTCGCATAGTCGTCGAAGTCGACAGGCTGCGGCGACGGGCCACGGCAAATCGTCCTCATGCATTAGCCCCCCAGCTTGGCAGCACGCTTCATTTCCAGGAACGCCTGAAAAGCCGGGTTGTCCGCATAGGGTCCAATTCCCTGGGACAGTCGGTCTTTGAAAGCTTCCAGCTTGTCTTCGGGCGAGCGCGCGGCTTCTTCGAGCGCTTCAAGATAGTTCCTGGCCACGCCTTTCATCTCGCCATAGCGGTTGCTGGTCTGCGGATTCTCGACATTCATGATGCCGCGGGCAATGTCTTCGACCGACATGTTGTCCAGTTGCGCGGCCGATTGCCCATCGAGCACCAGAAGCTCTTCTCCCGTCCTCAGAGATTGGATCAGGAACGGCGAGTGCGTCGTGCAGATGAATTGCAGCATCGGGAAGGTCCGCCGCAGATCCTCGATGATCCGTCGCTGCCAGATCGGATGAAGATGCAGGTCGAGTTCGTCGATCAGGACGATGCCGGGCGTGTAGTCCAACGCATGGTCGGCCAGTTGCGGATTCAACATGACCGCCTTGATCGCCAGATCGGCAACGATGGCCAGCACGTTGCGATAGCCGTCGCTCAGCTCGTCGAACGAGTTCTTCGACCCATTGCGATGATTGAACATCAACGTGTTCGATGCCACCTCGAAGCGCACGGACTCGGCCTCCGGCAGCATTTTCTCGATCGTTCGATAGACCAGCGCAAGCGCCACGGACGCTTCACCGCGATCGATCTCGGTACGGCGTTCGACGCCCATCCATCGGATCAGGTCGTCCGGATTGCAACGCTTGTCCACCGACATGCGGTAGCCATAGAAGGGCTCGGCAAGACGCATCGACTCCGCCAGCAACCTGTCCAAGTCGTCGGCATCCCCAGACAGCTCTGCGGGCTGTTTTCCGCGATGCTTGCTCAAGGCCTTGTGGTCCGAATCGCGAACTGTCTCCCACAGCCGGCCTGCGCCGAAGTAGCGGATCAACGGAAGCACGCGCGGCGTCTGCGCCATGACGGCCTGCGCCAAGGTCTCCGCCACCTTTTTCAGGTCGGCCGACCCCGTGCGCGTGGTGCGCCCGCGGGGCCGCTCGAGGGAACGGCTCCACTCGACGGAACGCTCCCACGGATTGGGCTTGTTCGCTTCGCCGGACGGCGGGTACCTCACGCTACCGTCTTCCTGACGGTTGATGACCGCAATCTGCACGACTCCACTGGCGTCGACCCGCACCGGATACTGCGGCAATTCACGGTAGCGCGAGGCGACCACCTCTCTCAGGACGCGAACATCGCGCTCCCGGATGTTGCGCGAATCGTGTCCGCCGAAGCCGAGCAACCAGGAGCCCATCGCGATGGCCGCCGCTTCCATGAACGACGTCTTCCCCGCACCGTTCTCGCCGATGACCAGATTGAACTGCGGGTGCAGACGAAACTCGCGGTCCTCGAAGCAGCGAAAGTTTTTCAACCGCAGAGTGTCAAGCCGCATGGCAGAGGTCTCGTTTCAGGCGGTGAATCAAGGAAGGTACCGGACAGGCACTGTACCGGAGCCTCACAGCACACGCAGCCACCGGCAAGCGTCAAAACAGCGAGATCGACCTGTCCTCCCCAATCACGATCACCCCGTCTATCCCCTCTCGCCCTGCCGTCATCCCCCCTGGCGGATCACCGGCGCCACCGCGCTGTGCTCGCTGGCCCTGGCCTGGAGGTTGTCTTCATCAGGCCACCACGCGATCGTCTTGCCATCGACACGCCCGCCGAGCAGCGCGGCTTCCAGGTGGCTGCGACCGGGTGCGACGGAATGCTTGGCTGGCCGTCTCCGACGTCAATGCCGACGACCTCGCCCGCGTGCCGGAGGCGCTGACGGCCGGCGACGACACACCCCACTGAGGATCCGTCAGCGTGGGGATGCCGCCACGCCGCGAAAACGTTGACAATCCGATGCCATGAAAGCGCCCGACAGCCGCCGATCGACGTCCACTGCGCTCGCCACCGCGCGTCGCGCGTGGCGGCTGCTGTACAGCGATTCGCGCCGCTGCATCGCGCTGGCCGACCAGGCGCTCGAGCGCAGCCTCGCGCACGGCGACCTCGCCGCCGAAGGCTGGGCCCGGCTGGTGCGCGGGCTGCACCTGATCTGGTATTCGACCCCGCTCGACGCCGCCGGCGAACTCGCCGAGGCCGACCGCTGCTTCGACGCCACGCACGACCGCGCCGGCCACCTGCTGGCCGAGGTCGGCATCGCTCGTTGCCTGTGGCGCGAGGGCAAGTACCGCGAATCGCTGGCACGCGCGCTGCCGCTGCGCGCCGAAGGCCTCGCGGTGCTGAAGCACGACGAGCTCGGCCTGCTGCTGAACGTGATCGCCGGCTGCTATGCGTCGCTCGGCCAGTCGGAACAGGCCTTCGCGTACATGTTCCAGGCGCTCAACGAATCGCGCCCGGCGCGCGGCAACGGCTTCGAGGTGGTGCTGTACTGCAACCTCGCGCACGAGCTGATCCAGCTCGGCGACTACCATCAGGCGCTCAGCTACGTCGAGGAAGGCATCGCGCGCTACGCGCAGCTCGACAACCCGCGGCTCCTCAGCGTGCTGCTGATCAACCGGGTGATCTGCCTGACCAACCTCGAACGCGCCGCCGATGCGCTGGGCGACGTCGAGCGGCTGCTCGCGCTGCCGACCGATGCCAGCGGGCGCGGCAGCACCAACCCGAACTTCGAGACGATGGCGATCGCCGCGCTGCGCGCCGGCAACACCGCGCTCGGCGCCGAGCTGATCGAGCGCGCGTCGCAGGACAAGTGCGGCATCAAGGTGCCCGACGAGCGCATCACGCTGGTCGTCGCCACCGCCGAGGTGATGGCCGCGCGCGACCTGCTGCCGCAGGCCGCCGCGCTGCTCGCGCAGGCCCAGCCGGCGGTGCTGAACACCGCGGCCGAAGGCCTCAGCCTGCGCGTGCGCTGCCTGTTCCACCAGGCGATGGCCGACATCCACGAGCGGCTCGGCAATGCGGCGCAGGCGCTGGCCTCGCTGCGCCTGTGGCAGGCGCTGCACGTCGAGCGCGCGCAGCTGGCCTCGCGGGCGCGCTACCAGGCGGCATCGCTGCAGACCGAACTGCGCCGGCTGCAGCAGAACCTCGACGAGATCGAGGCACGGCGGCGCAGCACCGAGCGCGCGAAGGCCGAACTGGAGGCCATCAACCAGCAGCTGTCGCAGAAGATCGACGAGGTCGAGGCGCTGCAGGCCGAACTGCGCCAGCAGGCCACGCGTGACTTCCTGACCGGCCTCTTCAACCGCCGCCACCTGAACGACGTGCTGCCGCAGATGCTGCTGCTCGCGCAGCGCGAGCAGCAGCCACTGGCGGCCGCGATCATCGACCTGGACCATTTCAAGTCAGTCAACGACCGGCATGGCCACGTCGCCGGCGACAAGCTGCTGGCCGCGTTCGGCGCGCTGCTGATCGCGCACGGGCGGCGCAGCGACATCGCGTTCCGCTTCGGCGGCGAGGAGTTCTGCCTGCTGATGCCGCGCACCGACGCGGCGGCCGCGCAGCGCAAGGTCGAGGCGCTGCTCGGTGCGTGGCGCAGCGAGGAGTTCCAGTTCGACACCGGCACGCTGCGCGGCAACACCTTCTCGGCCGGCGTCGCCGATTCGCTCGCCGAGCTGGCGGCGATGGAGCAGCTGCTGAAGACCGCCGACGACCGGCTGCTCGAGGCCAAGCGCAGCGGGCGCAACCAGGTGCTGGCGGCGGACTCGCCGGCGCAGCCGGTCGAGGCCTGAGATCGCGTTGAGCCGTTTGCCCTGGGCTCGAACGGGGCGTCAGAAGCTGCCGGGATCGCCGGGGAACACCACCGGCGATTCGTAGCCGTCGGCCGACACCGCCGAGACGCCGAAGAACCAGTCGTCGATCACGACGTTCTTCAGCACCAGCTGCGTTGCATCGCCCGCGACGTAGCGGCTGTGCTGCCACTGCGGCGCGGTCGTCTCGCGCCACCACACGCGCCAGCCGGCCACGCCGGGCTGCGCCTGCCACTGGATCGTGGTGTCCGGCGTCACCGCGCCGGAGATCGACACGCCCTTCGGCGGCTGCGGCGCATTCGCCATCGCCGCCAGCGTCACCGCGTTCAGCCGCGTCACCTGCGCGAGGTACGGGAAGTCGACGCCGTCGATCGTGTCGCCGTACGCGATGCCGCCTTCGGTGCGCAGGGCCTGGTGCTGGCGGGTGTAGTCCTCGTGCGCCTCGGTCACGCGCACCGCCGGGATGCCCGCATCGAGGAACGGCACCTGGTCGCCGCCGCGGCCGTAGCGGTCGGTGCGGTAGACCATCTGCACGCGCAGGTTGGTCACATAGCGCTGCGACAGCGTCGCGATGAAGCGGGCGACGTTGCGCGACGGCGAATCGAGCTCGCCGCCGTTGTAGCGGCGCTTGCCGGCCTGCGCGGGCGTCTCGACCGCCTTGGTCCCCTCGGAGAACACCCGCACCGTGCCGTTGTCGTGCACGCCGTCCTGGCCGTGGCTGTTGCCGACGATGTCGTTGTTCAGGTCGGCCTGCACCTGCCAGCCTTCGACCTTGGCATGGTCGACCAGCACCTTGCCGCCGTACAGGCCCTGCTCCTCGCCCGACAGCGCGGCATAGACGACGGTCGCCCGCAGCCTGTGCTTCGACAGCACGCGCGCCGCCTCCATCAGCGCGGCGACACCGGAGGCATCGTCGTTCGCGCCGGGCGCGTCGCTGGTCGCGTCCATCACGTCGCCGACGCGCGAATCGAGGTGCCCGGTGATCACGATCACGCGCTGCGGGTCGGTGCTGCCGCGCTGCACCGCGACGATGTCCATCACCTCGGTGGGCTGCGGCAGGCGCGGGCCGGTGAAGGTCTGCGACGGCGTCGCGACCTGCAGGCAGCCGCCGCAGTCGCGCGAGATCGCGGCGAAGCGCGACTGCACCCAGCGGCGTGCGGCGCCGATGCCGCGCGTCGGCGACGCGGTGTCCGACGCGGTGTGGCGGGTGCCGAACCCGACCAGGTGCGTGATGGTGCCGCGCAGCTCGTCGGCGCTGACCGCGGCGGCGATCTCGCGCAGGGCAGGCTGGTCGGGGAACGGCGCCGGCGCCGCATCGGGCGCCGCCCGCGCAAGGCCCGCGATCGACAACAACAGCAGCAGCAAGCTCGGACGGATCAGGTTCATCGTGGCATCCATGGCAGGGGGAGCGGGGATCATCCACGCATTCTCACCATTCCACGTCGCGGAAGAGTCCCATGCGGACCGCGGCGATTCCGCGCAGCACCGCGGTGGCCTATCGTGAAGTCTTCGCAGACCGACGGATCCTTGCCATGAACCACGCTCCCCTGTTCCATGCCGGCGAACTGGCCGTGCAGCAGCGCGCCGGCACGCGTGCGCTGGTCGACGGCTTCGCGCCGCAGATGGTCCGAGATGCGATGAGCCTGCAGCACCAGCAATTCTTCGCACAGCTGCCAACGCTGTTCGTCGGCAGCCTCGACACGCTGCGCCGGCCGTGGGCCTCGGTGCTGGCGGGCACGCCCGGCTTTGTCGACGCGCTGGACGCACGGCAGCTGCGCATCCGCGCACCGCGCGATGCGGCCGACCCGCTGTCGCAGCACCTGGCCGTCGGCGACCCGATCGGCCTGCTGGGCCTGGAGCCGCAGACCCGGCGACGCAACCGGCTGAACGGCACCGTGACGCAGGTCGATGCCCGGCACATCGACGTTCACGTCGACCAGAGCTTCGGCAACTGCCCGCAGTACATCCAGGCGCGCGAGCCCCGGCCGGTGGAGGCCGCGGCATTGCCGGCGCGGCCGGAGGACATGGCGCTGAGCGCCGAAGCGGCGGCGCTGGTGCAGGCGGCCGACACCTTGTTCATCGCGTCGGCCTCGCCGCATGCGCGCGGCAACGCCGGGTCCGATGGCGTCGACGTCTCGCACCGCGGCGGGCGGCCGGGCTTCGTGCGGGTCGACACGGTCGGCGGGCACAGCGTGCTGACGCTGCCCGATTTTCGCGGCAACCGCCTGTTCAACACGCTGGGCAACATCGCCGCGCACCCGCATGCGGGGCTGCTGTTCGTCGACTACGCGCGTGGCGACCTGCTGCAGCTGACGGGGGATGCCGAGCTGGTCTGGGACGGGCCCGAGCTGCGCGCCTTCGACGGCGCGCAGCGGCTGCTGAAGGTGCGCGTCGAGGCCGGCGTGTGGCGGCCGGGGGCGCTGCCGCTGCGCTGGTCGCCGGCGCAGCCGGCATCGCAACTGGCCCAGACCGGCGCCTGGCGCTAGCCGCCGCCGGTGACGATGCCGCGGAAGGTCAGCTGCGCGAGGCGCGCATCGAGGGCCTGCTGCGCCGGCTGAAGCGCATCGTCGCGGTCGCGCGGGTCCGGTTCGGCACGATCGGCCTGCGCGTCGACCGGGCCGTCGAGCGAAGCCGATCGCTGCGCCGGCGGCGTTGCCGGTCGGGGCAGCGGCGACGCCATGTCGCGAACGCCGGCATCGAACAAGGTCGCGACCTCGTTCGGCAAGGGCATCGGGACAGCCTCATCGCCAGGCGCCTGCTGGACCGGCGGCGGGTCCTCGCCGCGAGGCGCTCGGGCCGGTGGCGCTTGCGTCTGCGGCGTCTGCGGCATCTGCGACATCCGCACCGTCTGCGGACGGGACGGCGGCGGCGGGCATGAGCTCATCTCGCGCACGCCCGCTTCGAAGGCCGCAGCAACCTGCTGCGGTACGGTCATCGGGCCGGCCGGCGGCTGCGCCACCGGCGGCCGCGGCCCCCATGGCAGCGCCGGCGGCGGGCCTTCGTCGAGCCGCCACTCGTCATCGGCCACCCCCTCCCACACCGGGATCGGCGCCGCCTCGCGCGGCGAGTCATCCGCACCCACGGCCGGGTGCGCCGGTGGCCATGCCATCTGCTGCAGGCCGATGTCAAAGGCGGCCGCGGCCTCGCTCGACATCGTCGACCCGGCGACCGCTCCCCGCGAGACCGGCTGCGATGTCCTCGTCTTCGGCGGCTGCGGTGCCGGCGGCGGCTCTGCTGCCGGCAGCGGCATGTCGGCATCGGGCGCCGCAGCGTTCGTCGACCCGCGTCCCCAGGACTCGCCGGCCATGGCTTGTTGCACCGATGCCCGCAGCATGGCGTGCGGCAACGGCGGCGCGTCCGGCTGCCCCGGCGGCTCCAGCCACCCGGGGTCGAACCCGGTCGCCGGCACCGGCGGCGCTTCGACCGGCTCCTCCGGCACGCTTCGCGTGTCCAGCTGGTAGCGGTGGGCCGCGGCGGTGCGCTGCGCAGTCCGCACCGCCGCGACGCGCCGACGCTCGTCCCAGGAATGGCTCATGCCGTGCCCCCCTCGTTGATCGCCGCATCCGGATCGGGTTCGAAATCGACCGGCTGCTCCTCGCGCCGGTTGTAGTCGATCAATACCGCCAGTTCGTCGACCTCCACGCCGGGGGCCTTCAGCGCCATGTAGTGCAGGCCTTCCTTGTCGCTCGGCCGGCGCACCGGCATGCGGCGGAAACCGATGCGCATCAATGCCCGCATTGAACGCGTGTTGTCGACATAGACTGTTGTGATCAGGCAGTCGACCCCATGCGCCAGCGCGTGCCGGCACAGCATCCGGCCGGCCTGCACCGCGAAGCCCCGGCCCTGGAAGTCGACGCCGATCCAGAAGTAGAAGAAGCCCGCGCGCGCCCATTGGTACAGCCCGGTGTGGCCCACGAAGCCATGCTCGGCATGCATCACCGCATAGTCGATGCGGCTCGCCTCCAGGCGCCGCGCGTCGACCCACTGCGCCGCATTGCAGGTGGCATCGATCGGATCGAAGCCGGACATCACCGCGATCTGCGGGTCGCGGAACTGGTGCCCGAGCGCCGGGGCATGGCTGCTGTCCAGCGGCTCCAGCACCAGCCCGCCGGGATCGCGGGCAATGCAGCGCAGCCAGCCGTCTTCGGCGGTGTCCCACGCCGCCAGCCGCTCGTGCAGGCGGCGCTGCACATCGAGCGCCAGCGGATCGGCGGGAAGAATCGCGAGCGCCTCGGCGACATGCCGCACCGCGGACGCGAGGTCGCCGCTGCACGACTCGCACCACGCGAGCTGTGCCAGGTCGGGCGCGGTCCGCCCATGCACCGCCAGGCCGCGCAGCCAGACGCGGCGCGCGAACCCCCACTCGGCGATGCGCATCGCCGACAGCGCGACATCGCGGAACAGCGGCGGTCCATGCGGCGACGGCAGGTGCTGGCCCCACACGCAGCGCAGCGCCTCGGCCCAGGCTTCCCGGTCGACCCCGCCGCGGCCCAGCCAGCGCAGGTGCAGGTCGGGGCAGGCGGCCGCGAAGACGCGCGGGTCGTGCTGGGCCCGGCGCAACACCACCAGCCCGGCCGACGCGCCCGAATCGCGCAGCGCGCAGCGCATCACGCGGGCGAGCGCTGCGCCGTCGCCGCAGTCGCCGCGCGCCAGCGGTGCGACCCAGCGCTCCAGCGCCGCGCGCGAGCTGCCGGCGCCACCGGCCACCGCCTGCACCACCTCGGCCTCGCCGACCGCACGGTGCCATGCCAGCGCCTGCTGCCCGGCCAGGTGGGCGCCCAGCAGCGCGAAATCGGTCGGCAGCAGCCGGTCGCGCCGGAAGGTGGACAGCACGCTGTCGAAACCGCCGAGCCGCACGCCGCGGTCGTTCGCGAAGCCGCGCGCCGTCGACAGCACCAGGTAGCCGCCCGGACACAGCGCGGCCACCTGCGCCAGCGCATCGATGGCCCCGACCGGCAGGCACACCGGCGCGCTGTTCAGCCCGGCCACATGCGATTGCACCAGCGCACGCAGCGCCGGCGTCAGCGTGTTCTCGTCGACCGGGCGCCAGCGCTGGTCCTCGGGTTCGTCGCGCCTCTCCATCAACTCCTGCGGCGAGGCCTCCAGCAGCCGCCCGTAGTGGGTCGCGAGCAGCCGTTGCGGCAGGTGGCGGAACCGGTCGTGCGCCAGCACCACCACCGGGTTCATGCTGGCCCAGCGTCGCGGCTCGCCCATCGGCAGCAGGCACGGCGCGTCGCCGCCCCCGGGCTGCCACAGCATCGGCACCAGCAGGCCGGGGTCGAGCAGGCTGCAGAGCTCGGGCTCGTGATGCCAGGCACCGGCCACCGCCGCGTCCTCGACGCAGGCCAGGTAGCGCAGCCGCGGCTCGAAGCCCAGCCGCCAGCGCACGCGCTGCACCAGCGCCTGGATCATCTGCCGGGCCGAGCCGCCGTCGCCGGGCATCCAGTCGACGACATCCAGCGGGGCGCGTGGATCGATGCGTCCGGCGCGGTGCTGGTCGTCCCAGTACGAGACGATCATTTCGGCCCACGCGCTCGCCATCAGCGTGTCGAAGGCCGACGGCGTGTGGCCGTGCGCGGCGCGGCGTGCGACCGCGGCGGAAGACGGGCTGGCAGAGGAGAGAACGGGATGGGCGACCATGGCGCGAACCTCAGCGGGAGACGGTCGGTTGAACGGCTTGTTGAACGACCGGTTGAACGACCGGCAGGCCTTCCGCAGCCGACTGGATGATGCGAGGCGTGATCAGGAACAGCCGCTCGCGCTTTTCGACATCGCCGTTCTTCTGGCGCAGCAGCAGCATCAACACGTCGAAGACTTTCGGCTCGGCATGCAGGCGGCGGCCGGCATGAGTCAACTGGCGGGTCGCCGGATCGACCTCGTTCTCGCCGAACCGGTACTGCGGGGTGTTCAAGGACGCTGCACTCGCTGGGGATCACATGACAAGGCACGGGACACCGGCGAGAGAGTTCATCCATCCGTACCGGCCCCAACGGCAGTTGTAGCGAACGATCGTCGAGAAACTGTGGATTTGCGGCCCGCGGCCGTCAGCCGAGTCGTTCGATCAGTGACATTGCACCGGCCGGCGCGCGTTCCTTGGCGCCGTTGATGAAGAAGATGAACACGTCGCGGGGCGTGCCGGTGGCCGGCGGTGCCGGTTCGACGCGCGGCAGGCCGCCGGGCTCGTCGCCGGCCGCCCAGCAGCGGGCGCAGCCGGCGATCGCGTCGAGGGCCGCCGGCTCGTAGCCGGTGGGCACCTCGGCGCGGGCCGACATCAGCCGGGCGTACAGGAAATCGCCGGTCAGGTCGGCGAAGGACGGGTAGTCGGCGGAATGCGTGAACACCGTCGCGACCCGGTGTCGGCGTGCCAGCGCGAGGTACTCCGGGCTGCGGAAGCTGTCGTGCCGCACGTCCATCACGTGACGCAGCGGGCGGCCGTCGACGTTGGCCGGCAGCAGTTCCAGGAAGGCCTCGAAATCCGCCGCATCGAAGCGCTTGGTCGGCGCGAACTGCCAGACCACCGGCCCGAGCTTGGCGCGCAGTTCAGACAGGCCGCTGCCGATGAAGCGCTGGATCGAATCGCCGGCTTCGGCCAGCACGCGCCGGTTGGTGCAGAAGCGCGAGGCCTTCAGCGAGAACATGAAACCGTCGGGCGTCTCGTCGTGCCACTTCGCGAACGTGGCCGGCTTCATCGTGCTGTAGTAGGTACCGTTGACCTCGATCGCGGTCACCTGGCGGCTCGCGTACTCGAGCTCGCGCGCCTGCGGCCAGCCGGCCGGGAAGAAGTTGTCGCGCCAGGGTTCGAAGGTCCAGCCACCGATCCCGACGCGGATGAGCTTGTCTGTCGCCATGCGCACGTGCTCCCGGAAAAAAGGGAAGCGCGATGATGGCCTCAAACGCCGGCTGGCGCCAGACCCGCCGCTTGCCGTGCGCGCCTACACGCGGTGGAGCTGTCCGCCTTCCCACTTCACGCGGTCGCCGACGCGCAGGTCGTCGATGCGCTGGAAGTCGTAGCTCTGCACGCTGCCGTTGTCGAAGCGCACGCTGACCCGGTAGACCTCGTCGTCGCGGCGGTTGCGCCGCTCGATCTGGTTGCCGACGACGCCGCCGGCCACCGCGCCGACCCCGGTGGCCGCGACACGGCCGGTGCCGGAGCCGATCTGGTTGCCGACGACCGCGCCGAGCACGGCCCCCAGCACCGCGCCGCCGCCGGAGGTGTGGCCGCTGCCGGTGGACACCAGTTCGATGTCGCGCACGCGGCCGTATTCGCCGTACACCGGCGCGGCGATCGGCGCGTCGGCCACCGGGCGGCGTTCTTCGCGCGGCGCGGATCCACAAGCCACCAGCGTGGCGGCCAACGCAACGGAAGCGAGTGTGGGCAGGGAACGAGCGTTCATCGTCGACTCCTTTGGTGGAACGTCGACTGCATCGTCCGCGCGACCCGCCGCGACGCGAATCGGCCAACAGGACAGCGGCTGGTCGGTCCAGCGGCGAACCGCCTGTAGTCGTTGCCCGACAGGCTCAGCCGGCGCGGAAGGCTTTGCGGTACTGCGACGGGGAGGTCGCGAGGCGGGTCGCGAACAGCTGGCGCAGCGACAGCGCCGAGCCGAAGCCGGCTTCGGCGGCCACCGCCTCGATCGGCTTCGTGCTGGTCTCCAGCAAGCGCTGCGCGCGTGCGAGGCGCTGGTTCTGCAGCCACTGCAGCACCGTCGTGCCGGTGGCCTGGCGGAAGTGCCGCGTGAAGCTGCGCCGGCTCATCGCCGCGCGCGCGGCCAGCGCGTCGAGGCTGTGGGCTTCGTCGAGCCGCGCGAGCGCCCAGCCCATCACCGCGGCCAGCCGCTCGTCGGCGCCGCTGCGCGGCAGCGGTTGCTCGACGTACTGCGCCTGCCCGCCCTGCCGGTGCGGCGCGACCACCATGCGGCGCGCCACGCGCGCCGCCACGTCGGCTCCGGCGATGCCGCGCAGCAGGTGCAGGCAGCAGTCGATGCCGGCGGCCGTGCCGGCCGAGGTCAGCACATCGCCGTCGTCGACGTACAGCACGTCGGCCTTCACGTCGACCTGCGGGAAGCGGCGCGCGAACTCGCCCGCCAGGTGCCAGTGCGTGGTCGCCGGCCGGCCGTCGAGCAGGCCGGCCTCGGCGAGCACGAAGGCGCCGACGCACAGGCCGACGATGCGCGCGCCGCGGGCATGCGCGCGGCGCAGCGCCTGCAGCAGGACCGGCGGCACCGGCTCGGCGGTGTCGCGCCACGACGGCACGATCACCGTCTGCGCCTGCGCGAGCGCGGTCAAGCGGTGCGTCGCGGCGATCGTGAAGCCGGCCGTGGTGCGCAGCGGGCCGGCCTCGCTCGCGCAGACCTGCAGGCGGAACGGCGGCATGCCGGGGCCGGCCATGTCGGGGCCGAACACCATGCAGGGCACCGACAGGTGGAAGGGGCTGATGCCGTCGAACGCGACCACCGCTACGCGGTGGACCGGCTCGGGCGCGGTTCGGGACGACATGGCCCGATCTTATCGAAAGAGGTGTTTCGGGCCACTGTCGCATCGCACGCCGCGGCGAAAGAATGTGCTCCATCGACGGCACGGTGCCGTTGCCCCGAAGGAAGAATCGATGACCTCCACCACCACCCCCCGCCGCGCGCTTGTCGTGATCGACGTCCAGAACGAATACGTCAACGGCAAGCTGCGCATCGAGCACCCGCCGGTCGCGCAAAGCCTCGCGCAGGTCGGCCGCGCGATGGATGCGGCGCGTGCGGCCGGCATTCCGGTGGTCGTCGTGCAGCACACCGAGGCCGCGGGCGCGCCGCTGTTCGCCGCCGGCTCCGACGGCTGGGCGCTGCACGAGGTGGTGGCCGGCCGGCCGCGCGATCACTGGGTCGAGAAGCACTGGCCGAGCGTCTTCACCGACACCGGCTTCGCGCAGTGGCTGGCGCAGCGCGGCATCGACACGCTGACCATCGCCGGCTACATGACGCACAACTGCAATGCGTCGACGGTGTTCGAGGCCACGCACCGCGGCTTCGCGGTGGAGCTGCTGTCGGACGCGAGCGGCGCGCTGCCCTATGCGAATGCGGCCGGCCGGGCCAGCGCCGAAGAGATCCACCGGGTGTTCAGCGTGGTGTTCCACAGCCGCTTCGCCGCGGTGACCGGCACCGACGACTGGATCGGCGCGGTGCAGGCCGGCCGGGCGATCGCGCGCGACAACATCCCGGCGTCGAACGCGCGGGCGCTCGCGACCTGAGCGAAGGGGCCGGCTCAGTCGACCGGCCGCCGCCACACCGCCAGCAGCGCCTTGAACTTGGTCCAGGCCGACAGCCGCTCGTCGGACAGCGCGTCGAGGAAATCCGACAGCCCCTTCGACTTGGCCATCGTGTAGAACGTCAGCACCGTCGTCGCGACGAACACGATGCCGAACAGCCACAGCTTGCGCGAGACAGGCGCATCGGCCTCGGCCAGCAGGTTCATGCCGAGGAAGCCGGTCGTGACGGTGCCGATCAGCCCGAGGATCGTGACCACCGTCAGCCGCACGACGGTGTTGGCCTGGCGGCGCAGGCTGTCGGCATCGAGGTAGCCGTTCATGTCGGCGATGCGCTCCTTGACCTCGGCATAGAGGGCGTCGAGCCCGAGGTGCGTCGAGCACATCTGGAACAGCGCGCGCACCTGCGCCTGGTCGGACACCGAATGGAACCAGTAGCGGTGCGTGAAGCGCAGGAAGGATTCGAAGCTCGCGCGGATCGCCCGCTTGAAGCGCCGTACGCTGGAAGGCTGGCCGATGTCGAGCTGCTTCAGCGCCTCGACCAGCGTGTCGGAGAACATCAGCAGCGCCGCCTTCTGGAAGTGCGCGATCAGGAACAGCAGGAAGTGCTGGTGGCGGAACTGCGCCAGCACGCCGCGGTCGCGGCAGTTGTAGAAGGTGGAGCGCGCATCGCCGACGACGATCAGCGAATGCCCGCTGCACAGGTAGCGGGTGCGCGGCGCCATGCCGGCGTCGATCCAGAAGCGGTCGTAGCAGAAGCGCTGTTCGAAGTCGGTGGCGCGGCCCTGCAGCGTCGATTCGAGGTACGGCAACGCGGTCTCGGCCTCGCTGCCGCCGATCACCAGGCCGAGGCGGATGAAGTCGCCGCGCGTCAGCCGCGCCGGCTCGTCGACCGCGATGAAGCCCATCACCGGCATGCGGTGGTATTCGATCTGGCGATAACGCAGCAGCCCGGGCTCGCCCGAATGGTCGCTGACCAGCGGCTGCAGCATGAAGGCCCAGTGCGACGCGATGCGCGGCGCGCGGTGCTCGGCGACGTGCGCGAGGAAGGCCTCGCGCTGGCCGGAGTCGGAACGTGCCAGCACCTGGCCGTCGGCGCCCAGCCATTCGACGCCGTGCATGCCGTGCAGCGGCGTGCCTTCGGCGTCCCAGCCCGCCGGGTAGCCGCGGCCGAAGCGGTACAGCAGGTCCTGCGCCTGCGCGAGGCTCAGGTCGCTGATGCCGACCTCGAGGTTCAGCATCACGATGTCGATGTCGTAGAAGAAGTACAGGTCGGCGTGCACGACTTCCAGCGTCAGCGGCGCGTCGCCGGGACGCGGCACCACGCGCACTGCCTTCACGTCGTGGCGGCGGAACACCCGCATCGGCGAGGCGCCGTCGCCGTGCACGCTGCCGCGCCGCGCGCGGCCCTCGCCGTACAGGAAGCGCTGCACGTAGGGCAGGAAACTGACGAACTCGTTGTAGTGGCGCTCGTGGAAGCGGGTCGCGTCGCCGGTGTACTCGTCGACCTCTTCGCGCCACGGCGAACCGGGCAGGTCGCGCAGCAGCTCCCATGGCCTGGCATGGCGGGCCGCAGCCCCTTCGGGCGGAATCAGCCGCAGCGGCCACAACAGGATCTGGCGCAGGTGGCGCACCGGCTGCGAGGCGGAGGCCTCGGCGTCCACCGAGGTGGCGATGGCGTCGACGTCGGAACTGCCCATGGACGTCTCCGGCCGTCAGCGCAGCACCTGCGCCGCCAGCGCGGCAACGGCCAGCAACAGCACGGCACACGCGCCGATCAGCAGCTTGCTGCGCAGGCGCAGCACCTCGATCGCTTCGACGACCTTCGCGTTGTGCTCGGCCAGCGATTCGAGCAGCGCCGCGGCGGCCTGCTGCTGCTCGCCCATGCGGGCCACGGCGGTTTCGAGCCGCTCGATGCGTTGCGACGGCGATTCGGCCGGCTCGCCCGCCGACGGCTGCGACGCCGCAGGTTCGGCCTGGGTGCGGCTGAACACCTTGCGCGCACCCTTGACGAGGCCTGGCGCAGCCTCGATCACGTCTCCCCAGGGAATGACCTTGAGCGCGCTGATCCAGCTGATGGCCACGGGCGGACTCCTGAAGGCCGCGCCGCGGCGGCCATCGCGCAGTGTAAGCACGCCGGCGCGTGCAGCGCCGGCGGGGGCGGGGATGCCCGGCTCAGGCGCGGCGGATCTGGTTGCCGTCGACGCGCACGCGGTCGCCGACCTGCAGCCCGGTGCTGCCGGTCTGCTCGAAGGTGCGCTGCTCGCCGTTGTCGAGCGTCACGTGCACGCGGTAGCCGACCACCTTCTCCGAACGGTTCTTCTCGATCTTGTGGCCGACGACCGCTCCGCCGACGGCGCCGGCCACGGTCGCGACGTCGCGGCCGGTGCCGTTGCCGACCTGGTGGCCCAGCACGCCGCCGAGCACGCCGCCGGCGACGGCACCGACGCCGCTCGGCTTCGAGGTTGCGGTGATCGGCTCGATGCTGCTGACCTGGCCGAGGCGGTCGCTGCGCACCGGTGCCGGTGCCGGCGCGGGGGCGGCAGCGCGGTAGGTCGGTGCGGGCGCCGGCACGGCCTGCACCGGTGCCGGCGCGGGTGTCGTGGACGGGGCGGGCGCCGGGGCCGCGGCCACCGGTTCGCCGTTCTGCGGACCGCAGGCGGTGACGACCATCGCAGCGCACAGCGCGCTCACGACCACGCCAGGGGTGTACCAGCTCTTCGCGTTCATGCTGCTTCCTTTCGTTGCCGGCACCGGCCGGTTGATGCGGCGTGATGGTCGCGCCGTGGCGAGCGGGAAGCTGTCGCCGCGTGCCGCATCCCGGCGCAGGAAGCCTGCGTCCGCGGCTGTAGGGCAACGCCGACGCGCGCGAGGACGGTGAGAAGATGTTGCGACTGTAGGCACGCTCCTACGTCGATTCGCAGCCTCGGCCGATGGCTGCAGGCCAGACTGCACGCGACGATCTCGCCATGCTCCCCCACTCCGTGGGAGCGCTCGCCGAGGAGCAGTGACGATGGCAAGCGATGCAGACTGGATGGAAGACGTGCGGCGATGGGCCTTGGGCGAACCGCGTCCGCACGCAGCGGTGGCAGAGCCGTCCGACCTGCAGCCTCCCGGCTTGCCGGACGACCTCGGCTACGAAGCCGCGCACCCGGCGCTGCAGGCCCGTCACTGGCCCGACGCCCTGCCCTTCAAATCATGAGCGCCGTGTTGCTCTGGAACCGCCTGCCGGCCAGGTGGCGGACCGAGAACGCGCTGATCCTGGCGGCGCTGGCCTTGTCGATGGTCTTCCTGGTCTCGTTCTGCAGCGTCGTCTCGAGCGTGGTGCGCAGTGCCGAGCAGCGGCATGTGCAGCCCTTCGGGCAAGCGCCCGGGCAGACGCCCGAGCAGGCCGCGCGGGCCGTGACTCCGGACGATTCACCCAGCTAGGGCGACCGGGCCAGGGCCGCCGGGCTAGAACAGCTCGACGTCCCCGATGATGGAGTCGTCTTCGAGCGCGCCGCTGGCCACCAGCGCCGCATGGCTGCGCACCTGGTTGCGGCCATGGCCCTTCGCGTAGTACACCGCCTTGTCGGCCCGCTCGAACGCGCCGCTCGGGGTGTCGCCCGGCTTGACCTCGGTGAAACCGATGCTGATCGTGATGCGCCCGACCTGCGGGAACGCATAGGCCTCGGTGTTCTGCCGCATGCGCTCCAGTGCCATCGCGGTGTCTTCCTCGCGCGCGCAGCGCATCAGCACGACGAACTCCTCGCCGCCGAAGCGGTACAGCCGGTCGTGGAAGCGGAAGCTGCTGCGCATCAGCCGCGACAGCAGCAGCAGCACTTCGTCGCCGATCAGGTGGCCGTAGTTGTCGTTGACCGACTTGAAGTGGTCGATGTCGATCACGCCGAGCCAGTAGTGCTGGTGCGATGACGGCGGCGCGCGCCGCGTGTCGGCATGCGACACCAGCGCCGGCGTGTTGGTCGCCTTCAGGAAGCTCTCGTCGAAGGTCTTGCGGTTCAGCAGGCCGGTCAGCGTGTCGCGCTCGCTGTAGTCGAGCAGGCCTTCGAAGTTGCGGTAGATGCGCAGGATGCTGCAGACCAGCCGCTGCGATTCGTCGCTCATCGGCGCCTCGGTCTCGACTTCGAGCACCCCGACGACCTCGCGGTCGGTGCTGACCGCGAAGATGGTCAGGTTCGGCGTGCCGGGCACCGCCTGCACCGTCTGCCCGTTCATCGCCTGCAGCCGCGCCGGGAAGGCGTCGATCTCGGGCAGGCTGTCGACATCGGCCCACACCGGGTCGGCCCGCGCCACGGCATCGTGCTGGCCCAGGTGGGCCCGTGTCAGCCAGCGCTCCTGCCCCTGGTCGCCGACGCTGCGGTAGATCGCCACCGACAGGGGGCGCAGCAGGTCGCGCAGTGCGCCCACCAGGGTCACGTCGAGAATGTCGCGGTCGCGGAAACCGGTCAGCTCGGCGAGGTGGTCGACCAGCTCGGACATCGGATGTTCTCGTGTGAGCGCATGGTCGCCAGATTACGCCAACGTGACATCGGCCGTGTAGCGCCCGATCAAAGCCAGCAGGTCTTCTTCGGAATACGGCTTGCCCAGGTAGTGGTCGACCCCCAGCTCGGCCGCGTAGTCGCGGTGCTTCTGCGCGATCCGCGAGGTGATCATGATCACCGGCAGGTCGCGCAGGCGCGCATCGCCACGGATGTTGCGCACCAGGTCGAAGCCGTCCATGCGCGGCATCTCGATGTCGCTCAGCACCACCTGCGGCAGGTCTTCGGCCAGCCGCTCCAGCGCGTCGATGCCGTCCTTGGCGAGCTGCACGCGGTAGCCTTCGCGCACCAGCAGGCGCTGCGTGACGCGGCGCACCGTCAGCGAATCGTCGACCACCAGCACCAGCGGCGCCAGGCGCTGCGGCGCTTCGGCGGCCGCCGCTGCCTCGATGATCTGCGCCTGCGTCGGCGCCTGGCGTGCCGCCAGCGTCGCGGCACGGGCCGCATCGCCATACAGCGTGGCCAGCGCCACCGGGTTGTAGATCAGCGCGACCGCACCGGAAGCCAGCAGCGTCATGCCCGCGAGACCCGGCAGGCGCGACAGCTGCGGCCCGAGGTTCTTCACGACCACTTCCTGGTTGCCCAGCACTTCGTCGACGTGCAGCGCGATGCGCTGCTGCGCGCTGCGCACCACCACCACCGGCCGCATGCGGGTCACTTCCTGGCTGATGGCCGTCTGCTGCAGCAGCGCGCCGAGCCAGAAGAACAGCAGCGAACGGTCGCCGACCGTGAAGGTGCCGCTGGCGTAGGCGTGCTCCAGCTCGTCGAGCTTGGCGCGGCGCACGATCTCGATCAGCGTGGCCGGCACGGCCACCACGGTGTTGCCGCAGCGCAGCATCACGACCTGCGTCACCGCCGTCGTCAGCGGCAGCAGCAGCTTGAAGCTGGTGCCCTGGCCGACCGAGGTCGCGGTTTCGATCCGGCCGCCCATCGCGTTCACTTCGGAGCGGACCACGTCCATGCCGACCCCGCGGCCGGCCAGCTCGGTCACCTGGTCGGCGGTCGAGAAGCCCGGCGTGAAGATCAGGTTGGCCAGCTCGGCATCGCTGTGCGATTCGCCGGGCTTGATCAGGCCCATCGCCTCGCCCTTGTCGCGGATGCGCATCAGGTTCAGGCCGGCGCCGTCGTCGCGGAATTCGACGCCGACTTCGTTGCCTTCCTGGTGCAGCGACACGACGATGCTGCCGGCCGCTTCCTTGCCGATGCCGGTGCGGACCTCGGGACGCTCGATGCCGTGCGTCACGCAGTTGCGCAACAGGTGCTCGAAGGCCGGCGTCATGCGGTCCAGCACGCCGCGGTCGATTTCGATCGAGCCGCCGACGATGTCCAGGCGCACCTGCTTGCCGGTTTCCTTCGCCGCCTGGCGCACCACGCGGTACAGGCGGTCGGAGGCGCTTTCGAACTCGACCATCCTGGTGCGCAGCAGGTCGTCCTGCAGGTCGCGCGTCAGGCGGGCCTGGGCTGCCAGTTCGTCTTCGGTGGTTTCCAGCGTGCGGTGCAGCGTGCGCTGCACGGTGGCCACGTCGTTCACCGACTCGGCCATCATCCGCGTCAGTTCCTGGAAGCGCGTGAAGCGGTCGAACTCCAGCGGGTCGAAGGACTGGGCCTGCGCCTTGGCCTGCTCCAGCCGCGAGCTCATCTGCGTCTCGGCCTGCAGCTCGATGTCGCGCAGCTGGCCGCGCAGGCGTTCCAGGTTGTCCGTCAGGTCGGACAGCGAGCCGCGGATGTTGCCGACCTCGGCCTCGATCCGCGAGCGCGTGATGCTCACCTCGCCGGCCTGGTTGACCAGGCGCTCGAGCAGCGGCCCGCGCACGCGCACTGCAGAGTGCGTCGGCGAGATCGCCTGTTCGACCGCGACGGCCACCGCCGCCGGGTTGGCGGCAAAGCGCGACCAGTCGATGTCGCCACCGGCGGTGTTCGACTGGGCGGCAACGCGTGCCGGGGTCAGCACTTGCGGGGCGGCAGGCGGCGGGGTCACCGGCGCGGCGATCGGGGCCGCGACGGGCGCAGCCACCGGAGCCGCCACCGGCGCAGCGGCCTGGACCGGCGCCGGGACCAACGGCGGGGCGGCCGGTGTCGTCGGTGCCAGCGGCTCGATGAACGGTGCGGCTTCGGCGACCGGGGTAGCCGCCACCACCGGCGGGGCCACCGGTGCAGCGACCGGGGCCGCCACGGGCGGTGCGGTGACGACTGGCGCCACCACCGGCGGTGCGATCGTCATCGGCGCGAGCGCCACCGGCGGTGCGACCGGCGGACGGGCCACCGGTGCGGGCGGCGGGGCGACCGGCGCCGCGGCCGCTTCGGCATACGCCTGGGCGTCGCGCGAACGCAGTATCTCGAAGGTGTGGGCCAGGCCGTCGGCCCGGCCTTGCAGCGCCTCGACGTCCTGCGTGGTCGCCGGCGTCGCCTGCTGCAGCAGGTGCTCGATGCGGGTTTCGAGCCGGTGGGCCATTTCACCCAGCCGCATCGCGCCGGCCAGGCGGGCACCGCCCTTCAGCGTGTGCAGCGTGCGCATGCAGGCCGCGGCGGCCGCGTTGTCGGTCGGGCGGCGCGACCATTCGCGCAGCTTGGTCGCCAGCTCGGGGATCAGCTCCTCGCCCTCTTCCTCGAAGATCGGGAACAGCTCGGCATCGACCGCATCGATCGCGTCGATGTCGTCGTCATCGTCGTCAACCTCGTCGTCGACGTCGACGCGCACCGGCGTCGAGCGCTGCGGCTCGGCGGCCAGCGGCGAGAACGCCTTCAGCTCGGGCAGGCCGAGGCCGGCGAAGTTGGTGTCGTTGCTGCCGAACGAGCCTGCGGCCGCGGCCGCCAGCGCTTCGGGATCGATCACCTCGGCGACGGCCGGCAGCTCGGGCGCCAGCAGCATCGGCTCGCTGAGCGCGATCTCGGGCGCCGGCTCGGCGACTTCGGCCAGCGGCTCGAGGTCGTCGAACGACACATCGATCTCGTCGAAGCCCGCTTCCGGCTGCGGCGCCGGGATGTCGTCGATCGACGGCTGTGCCGCGTCGGCCGCCGCATTGGCGGCCTCGAGGCGGCGGGCCGAGCTGATCTCGTGCTCGGCCAGGCGCTCCAGCAGCTCCGGCGCGGCAGGCTTCAGGAAGCCGGCGGCGAACTGGTGCAGCAGGCGGCGCACTTCTTCGGCCGAATCGACGAACAAGCGGCCTTCGTCGGTCGTGCCGACGCCGATCGCCTGCGAACGCATCAGCGCGTGCTCGAGCAGCCGCGACAGGTGCGACAGCTCGCTGAATCCGACGGTGGCCGAACTGCCGGCCAGCGAATGCGCGAGCGCGATCGGCATTTCGCCGACCGGGCGGTGCAGTTCCATCGCCCATTCGGCGACCTCGGTCGTCAGGCGGCGCGACAGCTCGTCGGCTTCGTTCAGGTAGATGTTGAACAGCGGGATGCCGATGCGCAGCGGGCCGACGATCTTGACCTGGTCATCGTCGGACAGCGGCGCTGCCGCGGACGCGTCGACCGGCTCGGCGGCCGCCGCCACGGCGGGCGTCGGCGAAAGTTCGGACACCAGCGGTGCGGCTTCGACGGCCGGCTCGCTGCCGAAGAAATCGTCGCCCAGGTCGAGCTCGATCAGCTCGACCGATTCGGCGGACAGCAGTTGCGGCTCGACGCTGTCGGCGACCGGCATCGGCTCCAGCGCCGCATCGACCGGCGCGGATGCGCCGAGCTGGTCGAGCATCGAGGTGTCGGGCAGGTCGAAGCTCGGCAGGTCGAACCCGGGCAGCTCGGCGGCCGGCGCGACGATGGGCGCGGCCGGGGCTTCGTCGAACGCGCCCAGGTCGAGGTCGAACGACAGGTCGGCCAGCGGCAACGGCGTGGATGCCACAGGGGCGGCGGGCGCCGGCACCACCGGGGCGGCAGCGACCGGTGGCGGCGCCACCGGACGTGCGGCCACCGGCGGCAGCGCCGACAGCGGCGCCGGCTTCGACACCGGCGCGGTGACCACCGGCGTCGCGGCGGCCGGCTTGGCAGCTGCGCCGTCGCCGAACGACAGCGACATCAGCGACACCGGCGAGGCGGCACCGACCTTGATCGGCGGCACCGGGTCGCCGCGCCCGAGGGCATCGGCGGCGGTCTTCACCGTCGCGGCATGGAAACCGGAGACGTTCTGCGCGGCGATCGCGTCGACCCACTTCGCAAAGTAGGCGAGCGCTTCGTTGGAGAAATTCAGCAGCGTCGGATCGGCGGCCTTCTGGCCGGCCAGCCAGGTGTTGTAGACCTGCTCGCAGGCCCACGCGGCATCGCCGAAATCCTTCAGCCCGACCATGCGCGAGCTGCCCTTCAGCGTGTGGAACGCGCGGCGCACGGTGGTCTGCTGTTCGACGTCGGCACTGGCATGCGCCAGGCTCTTCAACGCCGTCCCGGCGGTCTCGATCACCTCGCGCGCTTCCTCGAGGAAGATCTCGCGCATCTCGGGATCGTCGCCGAGGTCGGTGGCCGTGCCGGCCGGCGCGGCCGACAGGGCCGGCTGCACCTTGGCCGGCGCGGCTTCGGGCATGTCGAGCACCGGGTCGGTGGCGGTGTGGACGAAATCGGACAGCGCTTCGGACAGCTGTTCGCGCGCGGCCGCCACCTCTTCGGTGTTGTGCGAATGCGCGATCGCGTCCTTCGCGTGCTCGACCGCGGCGACCAGCTCGGGCTGGGCGGCGGCCTGCGCTTCGTGCGACAGGCGGTCGAGGTCGCGCGTGACTTCGTCGAGCGGCACGTGGTCGCTCGCGGCGGTCAGCGACAGCGACTGGGCCTGCTCGATCAGGCGCGGCTCGACCGGTGTCGGCGCCTGCGCCTGCGCCAGCGCGAGGTTGGACGCCTGGCGCGCCGCGGCGCTGCGGCCCATCAGCGGGCTCAGCGTGCCGGACTTGGCATCGAACACGAACAGCGACTTCGCCATCTGCGGCTGCACGCTGAGCATGTCGATCAGGAAGCCGAGCGCCCCCAGGTTGCCGGCGAGGCGATCGAAGGTGCCCGACTGGACGACCTGCTGCGGGTCGACCTCGGTCGTGATCATGCCGTCGACGTCTTCGCGCATGCGCAGCACCGCATGCGACGCCTGGTCCATGCCCAGCACCGACAGCACGCCGCGCATCGCGGACAGCTGGTTCGGCACCGGCATCAGCAGCTCGCGCTGCGTCGGGTTGCGGAAGAACTGGTCGATCGACTTCTCGGCCTCGGACAGCGAGGCGCGCAGTTCCTGCACGACGCTGCCCATGGTCTGGCGGTCGGAGACGCGGCGGTACAGCTCCTCCATCCACGCTTCGAGCGGGTCGGGGGTGTTGCCGGCGCGCACCGAGGCGATGCGCTGCGCGAGCCGGCGCACGCGGGCGGCCTGCTCGGGGTGGTCGAAATCGGCATCCTCGAGCGAGGCTTCGAGGTACAGCACGCTGGTCGCGACTTCCATCGCGAGCGCGGCTTCGGGGGCGGCGTTGGCCTGCTGCGTCTGCACGACGGCCTGCTGGATCTCGTCGGCCAGCAGCTCGCCGCTCGGGTACAGGCGCTTGACCGAATCGCCGACCAGCGAGAACTGCTCGGCCAGCCCGCTCATGCGGTGCATTTCGCCGCCGGCCACCGACGACCAGGCGTCCTTGGCGGTCGCGACGCGCTTGCGCGCCTGCAGGATCAGCGCCGGGTCGAAGCGACCGAGGCGACTGGTGTCGTAGTCGACCGGCAGGTGCTGCGCGAGGCCGTAGGCCACGCGGACGGCGGCCAGGCGCGGTGTCTTGCGGCCGTCGCCGGGCGAGGTGCTTTGCGCGCAGAAGAACAGCAGGTCCTGCGCGAGGCGCTCGGAGACGTCGGGCTGGCCGCGTTCGAGCGTGCGCAGTTGCGCGAGCAGCCGCGAGGCCACGCGCTTGGTGTGCACGTCGCCCTTCAGCAGGCCGTTGGCCTGGCCTTCGAAGAAGGCGGCGGCGAGCTTCCACAGCGTGGAATGGGTCAGGTCGGACGCCTGCGCGCCGAGGCCGGCGCAGATGTCGCTCATGCGCTGCACCGCCGGCATCGGCTCGCCGCGCATGATCAGCAGCAGCTGGCGTTCCATCAGCCCGCGGGCGATCGAATCGGGGGCGCGCGGCTTCACCGTGGTGTCGGTGGGCAGCTCGCGCCAGCGCCAGTCGATGTTCCACAGGTCGGCGGGGTGCACGCGTTCGGCACCGGCCAGCGTCTGCACGGCCTGGTACTGCGGGAACAGCGCGAGCGGCGACACCGGCTTGTCGGCCAGCAGGCGCTGCAGGTAGTCGAGCAGCGCGAACGATGCGCGCTCGATGGTGTCGACCTCGGCCGACGTGAGCTTCTGCGGCTTCGCGACGAAGCGCAGCACCGCCGCCTCGCTGGCGGCCAGCAGGCGTGCGACGGCCGGCAGGCCGACCAGTTCGAGCGCACCGACGCCCTGGTGGATCTGTTGCCGTGCGGTGCGCAGCACCGACGGATCGACGGAGTCGACGTCGGAGCCGCTGTTCGCCTCGGCTTCCTTCACATAGCGGCGCAGCGCCTTGTGGGCCGTGTCCAGGGACTTGCGCAGTTCTTCGTGAACCCACGCGAGCGCGCTGAGGTCGTCTGTGGTCTCACTCATGGTGTCGCTCATCGTCGCGTTGGGGGCGGTGGCAATCCATCTGCCTGTGTGGGGTGAAGGGCTGCGGCCCGATCAGGGCCGCAGGCGACACACTAGCTCAACCGATCTTGAACCGTGCAACCGATTGCTTCAGTTCCTCGGCCGTGCGGGACAGTTCGCGCACCATCTGTGCGGTCGAACGGGTACCTTCACCGGTCTGCTCGGTCACCGCGAAAATGTGCTGGATGTTCGCTGCCACCACGTTGGCCGATTCGGCTTCTCGCGATGCCTGGCTCGAAATGTGCGCAATCAGGTCGGCAAGCTGGCGCGACACGCGGTCGATGTCGCCCAGTGCGTTACCTGCCGCGTCGGACAGTCGGGTTCCTTCGACCACGCCCTGCGTCGAGCGCTCCATGGCCGCCGCAGCATCCTGGGTGTCGGTCTGAATGGTCTTCACCAGGGCCGCGATCTGCCGCGTGGCGTCGCCGGAGCGTTCTGCCAGCCGCTGCACTTCTTCCGCAACCACCGAGAAGCCCCGGCCCGCTTCACCGGCCGATGCGGCCTGGATGGCGGCGTTCAGTGCCAGCACGTTGGTCTGTTCGGTAATGTCCGAAATCAGTTCGGTGATTTCGCCAATCTCCTGCGACGACTCGCCCAGCCGCTTGATCCGCTTGGAGGTTTCCTGGATCTGGTCGCGGATCGAGTTCATGCCGCCGATGGTGTTCTGCACCGCAGTCAGGCCGGTCTCGGCAGCCTGCAGCGATTGACGCGCCACCTGGGCCGTCTGCTGCGCCTGGCTCGACACGTCGTTGATTCGGCCTGCCATCTGCAGCACCGACTCGCCGGTTTCGCGAATCTCGCGCAGCTGCTCGTCGGAGGCGGCCAGCAGTTCGGTCGACGTGGCTTCCACCTGCTGCGTCGTTTCGGTCACCCGACCCACCGTGCCCTGCACCTGCGACACCAGCGTGCGCAGCTCTTCCACCGTGTAGTTCACCGAGTCGGCGATGGCGCCCGTGATGTCTTCCGTCACGGTGGCCTGCTGCGTCAGGTCGCCTTCAGCAACCGTCTGCAATTCGTTCATCAGCCGCAGAATGGCCGCCTGGTTCGCGTCGTTGACGCGCTTGGCTTCCTGTTCCTGGCGTTCGGCTTCGAGTCGCTGGTTCTCGGCGAGCGCGGCACGTTGCGCCTGGTCTCGCACATACAGCTGCAGGAAGCCCGCGCCGCCGAGGGCCAGCACGACGGCCGACAGCACCAGCAGGCCCAGGTTCACGACGTTGAAGCCGGTGACGGTGGACAGGCGGTCCTGCACCGTTTCGAGGCCCTTGCGCAGCGGTTCGCTGTCGCCAATGATCGCGGACTGCGCTTCACGGGCCGACACCAGGCCCTGCAGGTTGCCCAGAATCGAGCTGGCCTGGGTGCGCGTCTCTTCGTATTGCTTCAGCAGCGCGGTCAGGCGCTCCTTGGTCTGCGGATCCTTGGTGCCCGGCAGGCGCAGTTCGGCATTGCCGTTCGACAGGCCGTCGGCGATTTCGCGGAACGAGTTCAGGTCCTTGCCCAGCAGGAACACGGCCTCGGGGCTCACGCCTTCCATCGTCAGGAATTCGTTGGCCGACTTGCCGATGCGCTGGGTCAGCATCACGAGCTGGCCGACGGCCGACAGCTCGGCCGGCGAGGCTTCCTGCTGCAGCTTCAGCGACGACACCGTCTCGGCGATTTCCAGCAGGTCCGACGACTGGCGGTTGATCGCGCGAAGCGCCTGGCCGACCTGCGTCAGGATCTTCTGCTGTTGCAGCACGGTGTTCGCGTTCTTCTCGGCGCGGTCGACCAGCGGCAGCAGCGGTTCCAGCGTGTCCTGCACGACGCCCGGCGCCGCATCGACGTTCGCATCGCCCTTCGCCAGGCCGCGCACGTTGCGCGCCAGCACCTCGGTACTTTCCTTCACTTCCGGGAAGGCCTGCGCGCTGCCGATCAAGGCCTGCGACACCGACTTCGCCAGACGCTGCGACTGCATCAGCGCCTGACCGGAGTAACCCACCTGGGCGGCGCCCTTGTTGGCCTGGTTCAGCGAGCTGATCGTCATGCCGACCAGGCCGACCAGGCCGATCAGCACCATGGCACCCAGCAGACGCTGCTGCTGCCCGACCGGCCGGTTGCCGATCAGCGGCACGCCGGTGCCCGACATCAGCGCGGCGTTGTCGCCGCTGGGCAGCCGGGTTTCGGAGAAGTCTGCGATCTCGGACGGCGCGGCCTCCGAGATGATCGACGAGTCGAGGTTCACCGTGTTGGCGCCGCCGTCAGGCCGCCCATCGTCGTGCAGGTCGAGGCCGGCCACGTCGTCCAGCGCAACGGCACCGTCGGCGCCATATGCGTCGTCACGGCCTTTGCCCTTGCCTTTGATTTTGTTCAGGAAGCTCATAGGTGCCTCGTTGCGTCGTCTTGGGTAATGCAGTCAGGAGGGCCGGCGCGGGGTGCGCCTCAGCCTGCGATCTTCAGGAAAGCGGCCTCGGTGGCCAGCTGTGCCAGGTTCAGTTCGCGCCAGAGGCGGTTGCCTTCGTCGCGGTAATGCGTGCCGACGAAGGCCGGCTTGGCCTGCCCGTCGTCGGGTTCGGGCTTCAGCTGCGTCAGGTTGCGCAGGCCGGCGAGCCGGTCCACCAGCACCGCGCAGTTGATGTTCAGTTCGGTGTTGAACGCGACGAACCAGGACTGCTCGCGCACCGGCTCGTTGCCGCGCACGCCCAGGAAGCCTGCCAGGTCGACGACCCCGTGCAGCCGGCCGCGCAGGTTGGCCACGCCCATGAACCAGCGGCTCGTGTACGGCACCGGCATCGCCGGCGCGAACGGGAAAATTTCGCCGGCTTCCTGCAGCGGGAACAGGAACCCGTGACTGCCGCACTCGACGGCCAGCCAGGCGCTGCCGCGCTCTTGCGTACGCGCCGCCTGCAGCCTTTCGGCCAGGCGACTTTGCAGCTCGCGCAATGCTTCCTTGTTGGCCATTCAGTTCTCTGCCTGCGGGGCGACGTGTGACGGTGAGGTGATGGAAACGGGTCCGATGGCGTTCAGTCGAACGCGCGGATCTTGGACACCAGCTCGTCGGCGTCGACGGGCTTGACGATGTAGTCGCGAGCGCCCTGGCGCATGCCCCACACCTTGTCGGTTTCCTGGTTCTTGCTGGTGCACATGATCACCGGCACGTCGGTGAAGCGCGGGTCGCGCGTGATCGCACGGGTCAGCTGGAAGCCGTTCTGCCCCGGCATCACGACGTCCATCAGGATCAGGTCGGGCTTCTCTTCGCCCAGCCGGCGCATCGCGTCTTCGCCGTTCTCGGCAGTTCGCACCGCGTAGCCGCGCTTGGTCAGCAGCTCCGACAGGTAGTGCAGTTCGGTCTTCGAATCGTCGACCAACAGAATCTTCTGAATCGCCATCGTCTTACTCCTTCAACTCTTTGCAGGGCAGCACGGAAGGCCGCGTTAGACGCGGGCCGGCCGGTGCTGTGCCACGGCTTGCAACAACTGGTCTTTGGTGAACGGCTTCGTGAGGTAGTCCTCCGAGCCGACCATCCGGCCGCGTGCCTTGTCGAACAGGCCGTCCTTGGAGGACAGCATGATCACCGGCACGTCGGCGAATCTGGCGTTGCGCTTGATGATCGCGCAGGTCTGGTACCCGTCCAGGCGCGGCATCAGGATGTCGCAGAAAATCAGGTCGGGCGAGTGATCGTTGACCTTGGACAGCGCGTCGAAACCGTCCTCCGCGAGCAGCACGGTATGGCCGCCCTGCTTCAGGAAGATCTCCGCGCTGCGGCGAATCGTGTTGCTGTCGTCGATCACCAGCACCTTGATGCCTGCGATGGCTTCATTGCTCACCGAGAATCCCCTCAATGACTGAAAGCGGCCGCGGCACTTGCCCGGCACGCCATGTAAGAGCCCCAGCGACCATCAGATCTGGACCATTTCGAAATCTTCCTTGCGCGCGCCGCATTCCGGGCAGGTCCAGTTCATGGGAACTGCTTCCCATGCGGTGCCCGGTGCAATACCGTGTTCGGGATCTCCTGCCGCTTCGTCGTATATCCAGCCGCAGATCAGGCACATCCAGGTTCGGGTACCGCTGAGGTCATTGCTCACTTTGTTTTTGTCGCATCACTACAATGAGAAAAGATTGTAGCGACGCAGATTGACAAAAATACATTGATTTCTAGGCACCTACGCCACATTCCTCACATTTTTCTAGAAGTCAGTGCCGGCACCCGCGGCTCGTCTTCACCTTTCCCGACGGACTTCCAATGACCCCAGACGCCCCCTCCGCGGACCCCCAGGCCGACCCGAACCAGGAAGCGCCCGCCCCTGCCTGCGTGATGACCTTCAACGCGAGCGACCCGAGCGGCGCCGGCGGCCTGGCCGGCGATGTCGCGACGATCGCGGCGATGGGCGCGCATGCGCTGCCGGTCGTCACGTCGATCGTGCTGCGCGACACCGCCGAGGTGTTCGACCACAGCGCGATCGACGCGGACGTCGTCGTCGAGCAGGCGCGCAGCATCCTCGAGGATGTCAGCATCGCCGCGTGGAAGGTCGGTTTCCTCGGGTCCGCCGAGGGCGTCAGCGCGGTGGCCGAGGTGCTGTCCGACTACCCCGAGGTGCCGCTGGTGGCCTACATGCCGAACCTGTCGTGGCTCGAGGAAGACGACCAGCAGGCCTACCTCGACGCGTTCCGCGAACTGGTGCTGCCGCAGACCGAGGTGCTGGTCGGCGCCCACCAGACGCTGACCGATTTCCTGCTGCCCGAATGGAGCAGCGAGCGGCCGGCCTCGCCACGCGAGCTGGCGGTGGCTGCGGCACAGCACGGCACGCGCTTCGTGCTGGTCACCAGCGTGCCGCTGCCCGACCAGTTCATGGACAACGTGCTGGCCTCGCCGCAGGGCGCGATCACCGGCGAGAAGTTCGAGCGCTTCGAGGTCAGCTTCGTCGGCGCAGGCGACACGCTGTCGTCGGCGCTGGCGGCGTTGCTGGCCGCCGGCAGCGAGCTGCATGCGGCGGTCGGCGAATCGCTCGCCTTCCTCGACCAGGCGCTCGATGCCGGTTTCCGCCCCGGCATGGGCAACGTGATCCCCGACCGCTTCTTCTGGGCGCTGCCGCCCGGCGAGGAAGAAGGTGAAGAAGGCACGACGGGCACCGAGGGTGCCGCCAACGACGACGAGGCCCCGAAAGACCCGCGACATGTCCACTGACCAGAAGAGCAACGAAGCCCTGTTCGAACGCGCCCGCCGCGTGATCCCCGGCGGCGTCAATTCGCCGGTGCGGGCGTTCAAGGCGGTCGGCGGCACGCCGCGCTTCATCGCGCGCGCGCAAGGCGCTTACATGTTCGATGCCGAAGGCAGGCGCTACATCGACTACATCGGCTCGTGGGGCCCGATGATCCTCGGCCACGGCCACCCGGCGGTGCTCGAGGCGGTGCAGAAGGCCGCGCTCGACGGCTTCTCGTTCGGCGCCCCCACCGAGCGCGAGATCGAGCTCGCCGAAGAGATCCTGAAGCTGGTGCCGAGCGTCGAGCAGGTCCGCCTGGTCAGCTCCGGCACCGAGGCCGCGATGAGCGCGATCCGCCTCGCGCGCGGCGCCACCGGGCGCAACCGCATCGTCAAGTTCGAAGGCTGCTACCACGGCCATGCCGATGCGCTGCTGGTGAAGGCCGGCTCGGGCCTCGCCACCTTCGGCAACCCGACCAGCGCCGGCGTGCCGGCCGAGGTGGTGCAGCACACGATGGTGCTCGAATACAACCACCTGGCGCAGCTCGAAGAGGCCTTCAGCCTGCACGGCGCCGACATCGCCTGCGTGATGATCGAGCCGATCGCCGGCAACATGAACTTCGTGCGCACGCAGCTGCCGTTCATGAAGCGGCTGCGCGAGCTGTGCACGCAGCATGGCGCGCTGCTGGTCTTCGACGAGGTGATGACCGGCTTCCGCGTCGGCCTGCATGGCGCGCAAGGCCTGTACGCGCGCGCACTGCCGGGCTTCGAGCCCGACCTCAGCGTGTTCGGCAAGGTGATCGGCGGCGGCATGCCGCTGGCGGCCTTCGGCGGCAAGCGCGCGGTGATGGAGCAGCTCGCGCCGCTCGGTTCGGTCTACCAGGCCGGCACGCTGTCGGGCAACCCGGTGGCCACCGCCTGTGGGCTGGCAACGCTGCGCGAGATCCAGCGCCCCGGCTTCTTCGAGGCGCTGTCGGCGCGCACCCGCAGCCTGGTCGACGGTCTCGCCGCGGTCGCGCGCGACAACGGCGTGCCGTGGTCGACCGACTGCGAAGGCGGCATGTTCGGCTTCTTCCTTGCCGACGCGCTGCCGCAGAACTACGCCACCGTGATGGCCACCGACAAGGAGCGCTTCAACCGCTTCTTCCACGGCCTGCTGGACCACGGCGTGTACATTGCCCCGGCGCTGTACGAAGCCGGCTTCGTCAGTGCCGCGCACACGGCCGACGACATTGCCGAGACGCTGGCCGCGGCACGATCCGTGCTCCGCTGAACCTGCAGGGCAGCCACCGCTGCCCGTCTTCCCGACGCCCTCCATGCACATCCACATCCTCGGCATCTGCGGCACTTTCATGGGCGGCATCGCCGCGCTCGCGCGCGAGGGCGGCCACCGGGTCACCGGCTGCGACGCCGGCGTCTACCCGCCGATGAGCGACCAGCTGCGCGCACTCGGCATCGAGCTGATCGAAGGCTGGGGCGCCGACCAGCTGAAGCTCGCACCCGACCTGTTCGTCGTCGGCAACGTGGTCTCGCGCGGCAACGAGCTGATGGAGGCCATCCTCGATGCCGGCCTGCCGTATACCAGCGGGCCGCAATGGCTGGCCGAGAACGTGCTGCAGGGCCGCCATGTGCTGGCCGTGGCCGGCACGCACGGCAAGACCAGCACCACCTCGATGCTGGCCTGGGTGCTGGAGCAGGCCGGGCTGAAGCCGGGCTTCCTGGTGGGTGGGGTGCCGCAGAACTTCGGGGTGTCTGCCAGGTTGGGCGAAGGCAGGAGCTTCGTGATCGAGGCCGACGAATACGACACCGCGTTCTTCGACAAGCGCAGCAAGTTCGTGCACTACCGGCCGCGCACCGCGGTGCTGAACAACCTCGAGTTCGACCACGCCGACATCTTCCCGGACCTGGGGGCGATCGAGACCCAGTTCCACCACCTGGTGCGCACGGTGCCGGCGGCCGGGCGGCTGGTCGTCAATGCGCGCGAGGAGTCGCTGCAGCGGGTGCTGGCGCGCGGCTGCTGGAGCGAGGTGGTGCGCTTCGGCGCCCGCAAGGAAACGCCGGGGGCGTTGCGCGCGCGTGGCGAGCCGCATGTGTTCGACGTGCTGCGCGGCAGCCTGAAGATCGCGCATGTCGAATGGCCGCTGCTCGGCGAGCACAACCAGTTGAATGCGCTGGCGGCGATTGCTGCCGCCGAGCATGTGGGCGTCGCGCCGGAGGTTGCCGCGAAGGCGCTCGCGAGTTTCCAGAACGTGCGCCGGCGCATGGAACTGCGCGGCGAGGCCGGCGGCGTGAAGGTCTACGACGATTTCGCGCACCACCCGACGGCGATCCGCACCACGGTCAACGGGCTGCGCCGCAAGGTCGGGCTCGACCGCATCCTCGCGGTGCTGGAGCCGCGTTCGAACACGATGAAGCTCGGCACGATGAAGGCCCAGCTGCCGTGGTCGCTCGAGGAGGCCGACCTGTCGTTCTGCTACCAGGGCAACCTGGGCTGGGATGCGCGCGAGGCGCTGGCGCCGATGGGCGACAAGGCCATCGTGTGCGACACCATCGACGCGCTGGTGACCGCGGTGCGCCGGGCCGCGAAGCCCGGCGACCATGTGCTGTGCATGAGCAACGGCGGGTTCGGCGGGGTGCACGACAAGCTGCTGGCGGCGCTCGCGGGTTAGTTCTGCGCGAGCAAAGGCGCGGGCGGGGGGTGTGGGGCGCGCCGGACGGGGCGGTCATCATCCCTGGCGGGATGCTGACTCCCCTCCGCTGCGCAGTTGGATGGCCCGTCGCCGAAACTCCCTCCGCTCGCTGCGCTCGCTGTGGTCAAACAGTCGGCGACAGTCAGTTGACGAACGCGCTGCGCGCGGGGCCATCAAACTGCACAGCTCCGGCGCCCCGTCCTGATTGGCGCTCCCCCCTGATTGGCGCTCCCC
>NZ_LMDM01000046.1 GCF_001425825.1 Rhizobacter sp. Root1238 | reverse complement strand
GCGGCAAGCAATGGGGCTACCCGATGTCGATCGAAGCGGTCTCGCTGGTCTACAACAAGGCGCTGGTGCCGACCCCGCCGAAGACCTTCGACGAGGTGRTCGCGCTCGACAAGAAGCTCGCGGCYTCSGGCAAGAAGGCGATCCTCTGGGACTACAACAACACCTACTTCACGTGGCCGCTGCTGGCCGCTGGCGGCGGGTATCCGTTCAAGCTGAAGGCCGACGGCAACTTCGATGCGGGCGACACCGGCGTCAACAACGCCGGCGCGCTGAAGGGCGCCGAGCTCTTGAACAAGCTCGTGAAGGACGGCGTGATGACCAAGGGCGCCGGCTACGCCGAGATGGAAGCCGGCATGGCGCAGGGCAAGGTCGCGATGATGATCAACGGCCCGTGGTCGTGGGACAACCTGAAGAAGGCCAACATCGACTTCGGCGTCGCGAAGATCCCGAGCGTCAACGGCAAGAAGGCCGCACCGTTCGTCGGCGTGCTGGGCGCGATGATCTCGAAGGCCTCGCCGAACCGCGACGTCGCGGTGGAGTTCATCGAGAACTTCATGCTGGCGCCGAAGGGCCTGAAGACGATCAACGACGACGTGCCGCTGGGCACGCCGGCGAGCAAGGCGCTGTTNCGCGGTGGAGTTCATCGAGAACTTCATGCTGGCGCCGAAGGGCCTGAAGACGATCAACGACGACGTGCCGCTGGGCACGCCGGCGAGCAAGGCGCTGTTCGCCGAGCTGAAGGCCAACCCGAATATCCAGGCGACGATGGCGAGCGCGCAGGACGGTGCACCGATGCCGAACAACCCGGAGATGGGCCGCTTCTGGTCGTCGATGGAGTCGGCGCTGAAGAACATGACCGAAGGCCGCCAGCAGCCGAAGGAGGCGCTGGACGCCGCGGCCAAGCGGATCACGGCCAAGTAACCCAGCGGGCACGACAAGGCGATGAACTTCCGGCTGCGCCCCGGCCCGGCCCTGCTGGCGCTCGTGCTGGTGGGGGCGCTCTACGTGGTCGCGATGGTCTACGCGGCCGGGCAGACGCTGCTGGCCGCGACGATGCTCGCGATCACCGCGCTCGCGCTGTGGGTCTACAGCGCGGCGAAG
>NZ_LMDM01000045.1 GCF_001425825.1 Rhizobacter sp. Root1238 | reverse complement strand
GGGGCTGTCAGGATTTCTGTGTGCGAGGCGGTTGAGCTGAATTGGCTATTGGCCGACTCGCTTATCGACTGCCGTGCGCCGGCAGTGTGAATCGCTCCTCGTAGACCACAGCGAATTGGTTCATCGCGGGGCGCCACTCCTTGGCTGCGCGTCCCCAGTCAGCCGTGATGTTGCGCAGTGCCAGCCAGATCAGCTTGGTGGCCGCGTCGTCGCTGGGGAAGTGCCCGCGCGTCTTGATGATCTTGCGCAGCTGGCTGTTGATGCTCTCGATCGCGTTGGTCGTGTAGATCACGCGGCGCACCTCCGGCGGGAACGCGAAGAACGGTATCACGCGATCCCAGGCGCGGCGCCAAGCGGCCGTGACCGTCGGGTACTTCTGCCCCCACGGACCGTGCTCGAACTCGTCCAGCGCCTGCGCTGCGGCCTCCGCACTGGTGGCCGTGTACACCGGCTTGAGCGCGCCCGCCAGCGGCCGGCGGTCCTTCCAGCCCGCGTAGTCCAGGCTGTTGCGGATCAGGTGGACGATGCACGTCTGCAGCGTGGTGGCCGGGAACACCGCGCCCAGCGCCTCGCCGATGCCCTTGAGCCCGTCCGTGACCGCAATCAGGATGTCGCCCACGCCTCGCGTCTTCAGGTCGTTGAAGACCTTCATCCAGAACTTCGCGCCTTCGGTGTTCTCGATCCACAGCCCCAGGATGTCGCGTGTGCCGTCGGCCAGCACGCCCAGCGCCAGGTACACCGCCTTGTTGCGCACCACCGCCTCCTCCCGGATCTTCACCCTCAGCGCGTCGAAGAACACCACCGGGTACATCACCTCCAGCGGCCTCGATTGCCAGGCCGTCACCTCGGCCATCACCGCGTCCGTGACCGAGCTGATGAACTCCGGCGACACCTGCGTCTGGTACTGCTCGGCCAGGAACGCCTGGATCTCGCGCACCGTCATCCCGCGCGAGTACATCGCCACGATCTTGTCGTCGAAGCCCGTGAAGCGCCTCTCGTGCTTGCCGATCAGCAGCGGCTCGAACGATCCCTCCCGGTCCCGGGGAACCTCGATGCGCAGCGGGCCATCCTCGGTCAGCACCGTCTTGGCGCTGGCTCCGTTGCGGTGGTTGTCCGCCTCGGCCGGCTTCTCACCCCCGGGCGGATAGCCCAGGTGATGGCTCAGCTCGCCACCCAGCGCCCGCTCGATCAGCGCCTTCTTGAACGCCATCGACGCTTCCGCTATCGCCTCGGCCGTCATCGGCCCTTGAGTGAATTGATCCAGCAGTTCCTTCGGGATCTTCGGCAGCACCGCCGTCCTCGCAGCGATCGCCTCGTTCTTCGTCTTCGTCTTGCTTGGCATACATGCTCCTGGTCGTCATGCTATGCCTCGCACACAAAATTACTGACAGGCTCNCAGCACCGCCGTCCTCGCAGCGATCGCCTCGTTCTTCGTCTTCGTCTTGCTTGGCATACATGCTCCTGGTCGTCATGCTATGCCTCGCACACAAAATTACTGACAGGCTCCGTTGAGATCCCCCACGTGCCCTTTCCAAGAACTCAAAGCTCGGTAACTCGACTCCTCACATGAAGCAACGCAATTCAATGTCCGCCTCCATCAGTTCGGCCTCGAGCGCTCGGTGGACGGCCAGCCAATGGAGAAGCGCATCTTTCGCCGATTCCTCCGATGAGGAGGACCGTCTCGACCTTCGACAGCCATTTCCGCTCGGCGATGCGTACCGCGATGCCCCTGCCTTTGAGGGCCGAGGCGCCAGACCCAAACTCCATTCCGGGTCGAAAAGCAGTGCGTTCCAGCACGCCTTCGATGAGCAACAAACCTTCTGGCGGCGCAAATGGAAAAAGGACCCCGAATTTCAGAAAAACATCATCGATTGCGCTCAGATCCAGACCTGGCTGCTAGGAGCCATCGACAACAATGAATTGAACGTCGAAGCCATCCGCTGGGTCGCGGCCAGTTGCGGTACGTCATTCCTGAAAGCCATTGGGTATATCGCCATTCCCGAAGGCAGAAGCGGTCACTCGATCGTATGGACACAGGAGGAGCTTCTCGATGCCTTCGCGGATGGGGGAAACCGTTATAGCGACAGCTCCAGGAAGACATTCCTGTTGACTCAAGCAATGAGCATTGGTGCAAATGGCTTGAGTGTATTGGTGGAGGGCGCCAGACCTGCTTTGCACGGCTCGACGGTCAACTACATCAAGCTCGGCATCAAGACACTTCAGGTAGGAGTACAACTGTGCGTTACGCCGATGGGCTTCCTCCTGGGCGCGCACGCGCAACCACCCGGCGTCAAGGGCTACGAATTGGCCGGCATCCCCTATGCGCTCAACGTTTCTTCCATCGACTACAAGGTGCCAGTCTTCACAGCGGCGGGCGAGAAGCTGGAGTCGGTGCCTTACGCCAACGCAAAGGACGTGCGCTGGAGCCAAGACCTCATCGAGATGGTCAACTTCTATTGCGATGGAAATTTGTCCGACGACTCGAGTATCCAGGGGATACTGAACAGGCACGCGAAGGCGCTGTCAAAGCGCCTCAATAAATTAAACGACAAGTCTCGCCTTTCAATACAGCAGAAGCACAAAGTCAAGCTCATCACGCAACGCCTGGCCTTGGTCAATCTGGGAATCCAGCGGGTTCAATCTCCGTCGAACGCCACCGTCAAGAAGCAGTTTGCCAAGGAAGAGGGGAATCTCAGGAAGGAATTGGCACTTGCGGAGATCTCAGCCACGTTCAATTCCGCTCCGTCACAGTCGAAGGTTCGGGCCGCACGATACAAGGCCTTTGCCCTCCAGGCCACCCTGAATTTGATTTCCACGAGTGCCCGCTTGGGGCATTGCGTCCCCAGGTCGGTCGTCACGGCGGCATCATCAATGGCCAACAACATCACTTGGGCAGGCTCGCAGCTCGCCGACATGGGAATCAATGCCAACGCTACCGAAACCTCGCAACTGGTAGAGCAGTGCACCGGGTTCAACCCGTGGGGGTTTGCGTTCGAGGTCGCGAATTTCGGGCTCTCGATAGCGAATCCAATGCGGTACTGGTGGAACCTGCCAGAAGCGTCCGCCGACGACTACCAGCGCAAATTCATAGCCTACTCGGCAGCATTGATGCTGCAGCCTCATGGCCTGCTCACCGACGCCGAGGGCGACGTCAATCCCGAAGCATTCGATCTGATGCTGCGGGGACGAATGTGGCGAGTTCTCGATTGCGTTGTCAAGTCATTGGAGTCCGATCTGCACTGCTCGGCATCGGCGCTCATGACCCACATCGTCAATATTGCGGTCGCTCCCGTTGACGAGTCTGACCCGTACGAGTGGTTGATCGTCCAATTCGAGGCACTGAAATCCCCTGGAGAACGGCAGCATTTCATGGAAGTATGCTTCACGCAGCGAAGCATCGCCGTGCCTCCCGAGGTGAATTTCCTCTTGGCTCACTACGAGCAGATAGTTACTGCCATCGGCCGAGCCAAGGAAGGGTCCATCACCCGTCTGCTCGACGATCATCTGATATCGCCAGACAGCGTTCTACTCTTGCGCAGCGCCCTGACCATCGCAGCCGGAGGCGCAGTGACTGCAAACGATGAGCTCGCCTGGAATGACCTGATGAGGATATTCGGCGACATCGAGGCAAGCAGCTACAAGACCGAGCAGGAAACACAAAAGGGTGGCCAAGGATTTGCCAAGAAGGGCGTTGCCGGGACGACGGCATTCACGCTGGTCAAAAGCATCTTTGATTTTTCCGCCGCCGTTGCCAAGGCACAGTCAACCTATGAACACGACACCGCTGACATTATCTCGAAGGTGGTCCAAATCCTGGGGGGATTGGTCGCGTTGGGAGGTTCTTCCGCCGGCTACCTGGCATCGTACTGTTACTGGCAATTCATTCTCGAGAAAAATCGTCAGCGGCAAGCCAGGTTGAACAACAAGTTCTCGCCACCCAATTCGAGCATTCTGAATCCCTACGCGAAGTCATACTTGCGGGGATTCAACCGGGATCGGTGCCGGGGTGTCGTAACCCGATTCCGAACGCTGCTCGCGTTCCAGATCGACGACAGGTTGATCGACAAGCAGGGGATGCTGACCTACGATCAAAGCAGATCGACATTTTGGGAAGATATCTACGCTCAGATCAACGTCGTCGATCTCGGCTTGGGTGTACACAATGCTTGCGAGCGCCTGACGCGAATCGTTCATCCAGACGAGACCTTGCTCAATGCCGAGGTGGATGAAATCAGCAGGATCATCGAATCCGCAAACAAGGAAATCGTCGATGCCAAGCCGGACGAAGTAAAGAAAATAATCAAGGCGGCAAACAGGAATATCGTTCAGCAATTGCGGACACACATCGCTGCCCGAAAGGACGGGGTCAGTCCCAGCACGGTCACCGGGCTCACCAACTTGTTGGTAGAAGCATCAGATGGCGCGGAAAACGCAACCAATGGGGATGCCAGCGGTATCAGCACCAACCTCACCGAGTCGTCCGCAAATCATTCAGGTAGCGCGACAGACTCGGACTGACACTCTTTTCGGGCGAGATGCACAGCTCAAGTCATTGGCAAGCCGCAGGTGCCAGCAGCGATTGCGTCAAAGCATTGATCGCCCCGCAGTTCCCTTCACGCTCCGCCCCACCCACCTCCATCGCCCCCGCCTCCACCATGTCCAGCTGATGCACCCCCCGATACACCGCGAAATAAAGACTGACCCCCAGCACCCCGAACTCCGCCGCGCTCGCCTGGTCGCTCAACGGCACGCGCAGCACCGGCACGCCGCCGAACGTGAAGGTCTCGATCGCGGCGCCGCCCAGCGGCTGCAGCGTCGTGGTGTCGCGGAAGATCACGCCGCCCTGTCCGTCGAAGCCCATCTCGACCGCGCTCGCGTCCATCCCGCGCAGCCCGCGCCATGAGCCGCTGCCATCCGGCTGCACCTGGCGCGACGTGATGAACTGGTCGAGGCTCACGAACGTCATCCCGAACGGCTCGCCTTCCTCGTGGACCCGCGCATAGCCGCCGGCACGCCACTGCACACGCGCGTGGTGGCGGAAGCGCTGCGCGCCCGCGGGGTAGGTGCCGGTCACCGCCACGTCCGCCGTGCCGCCCACGTCATCGCGCGTGATCGCGCGGCCCGCAAGGTCTTCGACGTCGCGGAACTCGGCCGCGACCGCGATCCCGCTGCGCAGCTGCAGCACGCGCCCTGCGTCGAGCCGCTGCGCCAGCGTCCCTTGCGGATCGCCGTCCAGCCAGCCCGCCGTCTCGTCGAGAAAATCCGATCGCTCGCTGATCGGCGCGTAGCCGTGAAACGCAGTGTCGACCGCCGGATCGAAACTCCACGTGCGCCGCGAGGCCAGCATCTCGCCCGCCACGGACCCCGGCGCGAGGTTCATCGCCGTCGCGGTGAACACCGTGCCATCACGTCCCGGATCCGCTGACAGCTCAAAGGCGCCGGCACCCACCTGCGCGTTGAACCAGGCGTCCGACGGCCGGTGCAGCATCGCCATCAAGCCGCGCGCCTGCTGGCCGAACCACGCCGCCGCCTGCTCGCGCACCCAGGTTGCTTCGTCGCGATGCAGCCCGTCGGCGGCCGCGATGTAGTCGTCGTCGAGCGCCAGGTCGACCAGCCCGGCACCACGCCGCACGACGGCCTCGGCCTCTTCGCGCGCGACACCGCCCCACACCAACTGCTCGACGCGCGTGCGCACAGGCGTGAAGAGATACGTTGTGCGCCCCGCCTCATAGGGCCGTGCCAGCAGCACCTGCTCGCTGCCCACCGGCGCGCCGGTCGATGCGTCGATCGCCGAAGCAGGCACCTGCGCCACCAGCCGCGCGCTCGCCAGCAGCGCCGCCTGCGCCGCGCTCAGCACCAGCGTGTAGTCGCCCCGCGCATCGGTCACCGCCGACGGTTCGGCGTCGCTGCATTGCAGATCGTCGTTCGCATCGACGCACACCACCGCGCCCTGGAGGTAGCCGCGCATCACCTTGCCGGTCAGGGTCAACCCGGTCGGCGTCGGCGGCCCCGGGTCGGGCGTGGCCGGGCCTGCGCCGCCATCGCCCCCACCGCCGCAGGCGCTCAGCACGCAGGCCGCCGCCACGCTGCACGCGGCCACCACACCACCCCGCGCGAAGCGCCCGATCGTCCTGCTCATCGACGCTCCCTGTTGAACTCGCGCGGATGGTAGGGCGCCGTTGTCGCCAATTCGCCTTCAGCGCCGGCAAACGATGTAACTGTCAGTGCGCAGTCACCTCGCAGCGCCCATGCATCCTACGGAACACCCGCGGTTCGATCGCCCCGGGCTGCGCGAACAGCCCGCGCCTGGCCGCCTTTGCCTGCGCTTCGAGCGCCCCATAGCGGCCGCCATCGCGCCGCCGGTAGTGGTCGCCCCACGCATGCCCGTGCGCCACCATCCACGCGGCCACATCGTCGCCATCGACCGACACCCGCGCAATGCTGCGGTGGTAGCCGTCCTGCGCCACCGTCTCGAAGCGCACGCGCCGTTGCAGCACGCGCCGGCCGAGCGCCTCGGCCGCCTGCGGTCCCCAGGCCTGGCAACGCTCCGGCGCATCGATGCCCTGCAGCCGCAGCTTCTTCGGCTTCGCGCGCGGCGATGCACCGTCGACCCGCACCCACAGCGTGTCGCCATCGGTCACGTGCGTCACGACACCGCTGGCCGCCGCCACCGGCCCGGCCACCAGCAGCCATGCCAGCGCCAGTGCGCACCGCCGCGTCATGCGCCGAACAGCCCGTGCCACAACCACCAGACGAAGCCGCCGAACAGCAGCAGCCACACGACGACCACCACGAACGCGCCCCACCACCAGCGCGGCAGCTTCTCGCGCGCCTTCTCGGCGTCGATCAGCAACTGCTGCCACAGCGGGTCCGGCGTCATGCGCCGCACCAGCGCGACGCCGAGCGGGATGATCAACAGGTCGTCCAGCTGCCCGAGCACCGGGATGAAATCGGGGATCAGGTCGATCGGGCTGACGGCATAGGCCAGCACCGCGACCGCCACCCACTTGGCGCCGCGCGGTGCCTGCGGGTGCTTGAACAGCTTCCACAGTGCGATCAGGTAGGTGGCCAGCCGGGCGGTGTTGGCCGCGCGCAGCAGCCGGGATTTGCGCAACATCATCGGGGGTCCTGGTTCCTGGGATCGGCCGCACGCTCCATGTCCTTGAGCATGCGGGCCAGGCGGTCGTTGAGCTTCTCGGTGGTGAGTTTCTCGCGAAAGCGCTCCACCATCAGCGGCAACGCGAACGGGCTGGGCACCGCGAGTTCGACGAACTCGATGCGCTGCCCCCGCATGCGCTCCAAGCTGGCGGCGAGCCGCCGGATGTCAAGCTCCTGGCTCAGCACCTCGTTCTCCGCCTGGTCGAGCAGCCGGTTGCCGCCGTCGTACTTGCGGAACACCTCGTAGAACAGCGTGCTCGACGCCTGCAGCTGGCGCGCGCTCTTGGCCTGCCCCGGGTAGCCGGTGAAGATCAGCCCCGCCACGCGCGCGATCTCGCGAAAGCGCCGGCGCGCCAGCTCGCTGGAGTTCAGGCTCGCGAGCACGTCGTCCTGCAGCTGCACGTCGCCGAACAGCGTGCCGTCCAGCAGCGGCTGCGGGTCGATCGGCAACGCGCTCAGCAGCTCCAGCCCGTAGTCGTTGATCGAGATGCTGAAGGTGTTCGGCGCGTCGCGCGCGAGCCGCCAGGCCAGCAGGCTCGCCAGCCCGATGTGCACGTTGCGACCGCCGAACGGGTACAGGAACAGGTGCTGGCCTTCGCGCGAGCGGATGCGCTCGACCAGCAGCGTGCCCGGCGTCGGCAGCCGCGAAATGCGCTGCTGCGCCTGCAGCATCGGCCGCGCGGCCTGCAGCTCCGGCGCATCGAAATCGCCGGCGTCGGCCGCGGCCAGCACCTCGAGCACCGCATCGGCCAGCTCGCTCGACAGCGGCATCTTGCTGCCGGCCCAGCTCGTCACGACGCCCTTGCGGCCCTCGGCGCGCCGCACGTAGGCCGTCATCTCCTGCGTGCGCACGTATTCGAGCGTGCGGCCGGCGAAGACGAAGCAGTCGCCGGCCCGCAGCCGCGCAATGAAGCCTTCTTCCACCGTGCCGATGCGCCCGCCGCTCAGGTACTTCACCTGCATCGCCGAGTCGGCGACGATGGTGCCCACCTGCAGCTTGTGGCGCCGCGCGATGCCGCGGTCGGGCACGCGGTACACGCCGTCGACCAGCTGCACGCGGTGGTATTCCGGGTAGGCCCCCAGGCTGCTGCCGCCGCGTTCGACGAAGGCCAGCACCCAGTCGAACTCGTCGCGCGCCAGCGCGCGGTAGGCGTGCGCGGCGGTCACCTCGTCGTACAGCGCATCGGCGGTGAAGCCGCCGCCGAGCGCCACCGTCACCAGGTGCTGCACCAGCACGTCGAACGGCTTCTCGGGCGTCGCGCGCTTCTCGATGCGGCCTTGCTGCGCGGCGCGGCGCGCGGCCACCGCTTCCACCAGCTCGAGCGTGTTGGTCGGCACCAGCGTGATGCGGCTCGGCCGCCCCGGCGCATGGCCGCTGCGGCCGGCACGCTGCAGCAGCCGCGCGATGCCCTTGGCCGAGCCGATCTGCAGCACCCGCTCCACCGGCAGGAAGTCGACCCCCAGGTCCAGCGACGAGGTCGCGACGACCGCCTTCAGGCGCCCCTCCTTCAGCCCCAGTTCCACCCATTCGCGCACCGACGGGTCGAGCGAGCCGTGGTGCAGCGCGACGGTGCCGGCCCACTCCGGGCGCTGCGCCAGCAGCATCTGGTACCAGGCCTCGGCCTGCGAGCGCATGTTGACGAACACCAGCGTGGTGCCGGATCGCTCGATCTCGTCGACCACCGGCTGCTGCATCTGCTTGCCAAGGTGCCCGCCCCACGAAAAGCGGCCCGGCTCGTGCGGCAGCAGCGTGTCGATCACCAGCCTCTTGTCGAGGCTGCCGCGCACGGCGGTGCCGGGCGTGTCGCCCAGCAGCACGCGCATCGCGTCGTCCAGGTTGCCGAGCGTCGCGCTCAGCCCCCAGGTGACCAGGCCCGGGTTCCAGCGCTTCAGCCGCGCCAGCGCCAGCTGCACCTGCACGCCGCGCTTGTTGCCCATCAGCTCGTGCCACTCGTCGACGATCACGGTGTGCACGCCGGCCAGTTCATCGCGCGCCGCCTCGCGGGTGAGCATCAGGCTCAGCGATTCGGGGGTCGTCACCAGCACGGTCGGGAAGCGCCTGTCCTGCCGCGCGCGCTCGGCCGACGCGGTGTCGCCGGTGCGCAGGCCGAGGCTCCAGCCGCTGCCCAGTTCGGCCAGCGGTACCTGCAGCGCACGCGCCGAATCGGCGGCCAGCGCACGCATCGGCGTGATCCACAGCACGCCCAGCGGCGGAGCCTTGGCCGCCAGCGGGTCGACGCGGCAGCGCGTCGCGTTCGCCAACGCGCCGAACCACACCGCATAGGTCTTGCCGGCGCCAGTGGTGGCATGCAGCAGGCCGCTGCGGCCCTCCGCCATCGCTTTCCAGACCTCGCGCTGGAACGGGAACGGCTTCCAGCCGCGTTGCGCGAACCAGCGTGCGCCCAGGCTCGCGGCCGGTCGGCTCATTGCGCCTGCGGGTCCCGCGAGCGCAGCGCCATCGCGACCCGCGACACCCGCCCTTCCGCCATGTCCTGCACCTCGAAATGCGCGCCGTGCCATTCGACGGCATCGCCCTCGACGTGCCCGCGCGCCAGGCTGTCGGTCATCCAGTCGCCGAGCGACGGTCCGGCGTTGTGCGGCACCGGCAGCTGGAAGAACGCGAACACATCGGCCAGCGGCAGCTGCGCGTCGAGCGTCAGCCGGCCCTGCACCGCGCGTTCTTCGTCCGGCGGCAGCGCCGGCGGCTCGACCACGCCGAGCCGGTTCGCGACCCAGCGCAGCGAGATGCCCTGCATCAGCAGCGATGCAAGCACCACGCCGAACGCGATGTTGAAGAAGCGGTAGCTGTCGGGCACCTGGGCCATCAGCGGGAACAGCGCCAGCACGATCGGCACCGCGCCGCGCAGGCCGACCCAGCCGATGAACAGCCGCTGCGCCGCCGGAAAGCGCAGCGGCGCCAGGCACAGCCACACCGCCAGCGGCCGCGCGACGAACAGCAGCGCCGCCACCACCGCGACGATCGGCACCGCCATGCCCAGCATCTGCCGCGGCGACACCAGCAGCCCCAGCAGCACGAACAGGCTGGCCTGCGCGGCCCATGCAAAACCGTCGAGCGCCGACGATGCGCCATGCGCCGCCGCCTCGGCCCGCGCCCGCACCTGCAGCCCGAACAGGTAGACGGCGAGGAAGCCCGAGCCTTCGACCAGGCCGGCCGCCGCGAACACCGCGAGCCCGCCCGACAGCACGATCAGCGCGAGCAGCCCGCTGTGCTCGACGGTCAGTGTCAGCCGGTTCAGCAGCCAGGCCACGCCCCAGCCGCCGGCCAGGCCGATCGCGAGGCCGAAGCCGGCCTGCGTCGCGAACAGCAGCGCGAGTTCGCCCAGCCCGGCGTGCGTGCGGATCGCGGCCGTCATCGCGAGCGTCAGGAACACCGCCATCGGGTCGTTCAGGCCGGACTCCATCTCGAGCGTGGCCGACACCCGCTCCGGCAGCTCGATGCCGGCATGGCGCAGCAGCGAGAACACCGCCGCCGCATCGGTCGACGCGACGATCGCGCCGAGCAGGAAGCCATAGCGCCATTCGACGCCCATCACCGCCACCGCGACCGCGCCGACCATCAACGCGGTCAGCACGACGCCGAGCGTCGCGAGCGACAGGGCCGGCTTCAGCCCGGCGCGCACGCTCGCCATCGGGGTGCTGATGCCGCCTTCGAGCAGGATCACCGCGAGCGCGGCGTTGCCGACCCAGGCCGTCATCTGCGTGTCGTCGAAGCGCAACCCGCCCGGGCCGTCGACGCCGATCAGCATGCCGGCGGCCAGGAACACCAGCAGGAACGACAGCCCGAGCCGGGCCGAGAACACGCCTGCGAGCAGGCTGACGAAGATCAACAGCCCGCTCGCCAGCAGCAGGAGGAAAAAGGCGTGCATCCGGGCGACCTTATCAGAGGGCCTTCAACCCGAGGCACACTGGCGGCCTGATTTCGCTGCAGTCCTTTGCCTACATCCGCATGAGCCTCGCCCTCGATACCGCTGTCTTCACGCTGACCAACGCCGCCGGCCTGTCCATCCAGGTGATGGACCACGGCGCCACCTGGGTGTCCTGCACCGTGCCGTTGCCCGGCGGCGCACCGCGCGAGGTCCTGCTGGGCTGCGCCCGGCTCGACGACTACCGCCGGCAGACCGGCTACCTCGGCGCCACCATCGGCCGCTATGCCAACCGCATCGGCGGCGCGCGCTTCCCGCTCGACGGGCGCGAGGTGTCGGTGGCGCCGAACGAAGGCCGCAACCAGCTGCACGGCGGGCCGGTCGGCTTCGACAAGCGCGTGTGGACGCCGGTCTCGCACACGCCGACCGAGCTGGTGCTGTCGCTCGTCAGCGAAGACGGCGACCAGGGCTACCCGGGCCGCATGGAGACGACGGTGCGCTACCGGCTCGGCGACGACCTCGACGTGCAGGTGGAACTGGCAGCCACCGTCAGCGCGCCGTGCCCGGTCAACCTGACGAACCATGCCTACTTCAACCTCGACGGCGATGCGCCCGGCGGCGACATCCGCGCGCACCGGCTGCGCATCGCGGCGCAGCAGTTCCTGCCGATCGATGCCGGCTCGATCCCGACCGGCGAGCGGCACGACGTGGCCGGCACCGGCTTCGACTTCCGCACGCCGCGCCCGATCGGCGAGGCGCTGATGCGCGACGAGCAGCAGCAGCTCACACGCGGCTACGACCACTCGTACTGGCTCGACGACGCCTGCGCCGACGGCCGCGCGCCGGCCGCCGAGGTGCTGTCGGGCGACGGCCGGGTGGCGCTTGCGCTGCACACGCGGCTGCCGGCGCTGCAGTTCTACAGCGGCAACTACCTGCCCGGCTCGCCGACACGCGTGGCCGGTGCGACGTATGCGCAACACGCCGGCTTCGCGCTCGAGCCGCAGTACTCGCCCGACACGCCGAACCACCCCGAGTGGCCGGGCTGCGTGCTGCGGCCGGGGCAGCGCTTCGAGCAGGCGCTGCGCTACGCGTTCACGGTGCGCTGAAACGAAACCTGAATAAAAACGATACACAGCGATACCGCCACGACAAGACGCCGGAAGACGCAGCGCCGAGCATGCAGGCCATGTTCACACCTGCAGGAGGAATCTTCATGCGACCCTGGCTCAAACGCACCCTGATCGGCGTCTTCGGCGCCTCGGCCCTGTTCGGCGGCTTCGCGGCCTGGTCGCAGCATCCGCACGGTTTCGGGCGCTGGGAATCGATGAGCGAGGCCGATGTCGCGCGCTTCAAGTCGCGGGCCATCGACCATGCAACGCGCCGCCTCGACCTCGACGCCGTGCAGCAGGCGCGGCTCGGCGTGCTGATCGACACCTTGCAGCAGCAGCGCCAGGCCTTGCGCGGCAGTGCCGATCCGCGTGCGCAGTTCCAGGCGCTGATGGGCGACGGCACCTTCGACCGCTGGCATGCGCAGGACCTGATCAACAGCAAGCTCGCGAGCGTGCGCGAAGGCAGCCCGAAGCTGGTGGCCGCGGTCGGCGATTTCTACGACAGCCTTCGGCCGGAGCAGCAGCGGCAGGTGCGGGACTTCCTGCAGCAGCGGCACGGACCCTGGAGTTGAATGACGGCCCCCACGTCGCTGCGCTCCTGCCCCCCGAGGGGGCGCCTCTCCAGAGGCCCGGCAAAGCCGGTTCCTCGGAGAGTTGCTTGATGGGTGCTTCGCTGCGCTTGCACAATCGCTCATGCAACGAATCCTGCTGATCGACGACGACGAACACTTGGCAGGGCCGTTGCGGACCTACTTCCACCGCCATGATCTCGACCTCGACGCCGTCACGCGCCCGAGCGCCGCGCTGCCGGCGCTGCGCGGCCTGACCTACGACCTCGCGATCCTCGACGTGATGCTGCCCGAGATGGACGGCTTCCAGGTGTGCCGCGAGATCCGCCGCTTCAGCGACATCCCGATCGTGATGCTGACCGCGCGCGGCGACGTGATGGACCGGGTCGTCGGCATCGAGCTCGGCGCCGACGACTACCTGCCCAAGCCCTTCGAGCCGCGCGAGCTGCTGGTGCGCGTGCAGGCCATCCTGCGCCGCACCCGGCCGAGTTCGCTGCGCCTGAACGCACCGACCCAGCTGGCGTTCGACGGCCTGCTGATCGACCTGCAGCGCCGCGAGGCGCGCCGCCACGGCCAGCCGCTGGAATTGACCAGCACCGAGTTCGAGCTGCTGGTGATGCTGGCGACGATGCCAGGCAAGGTGTTCTCTCGCGACGAGATCCTGGAGCAGCTGCGCGGCCAGGCCGCCGACGACCTCTACACCCGTGCCGTCGACATCCTGGTCAGCCGCCTGCGCAAGAAGCTCGAACCGCTGGACTGCATCAAGACGATGCGCAACGTCGGCTACCGCTTCGCGGCCGGACCCGCCGCATGAACCCGTGGACGCGCCCGTGGCACCGGGCCCGCCAGCGGGTCAACCACTCGCTGAAATGGAAGCTGGTGCGGCTGTTCCTGCTGCTGGCGCTCGGCACCACGGTGATCTTCCTGGTCGGCATGAAGGAGATCGTGCGCCTGGGCTGGCAGGGCTGGGGCCGCCCGCTGCTGGCCGACTACGTCACGCTGCTGGCCGCCGACATCGGCACGCCGCCCGACGTCGAACGCGCGAAGGCGCTGGTCGCGCGGCTGCCGATCTCGCTGCACATCGACGGCCCGCAGGTCCGGTGGGATTCGCACCCGCAGCGCCCGGCGCCATGGCAGCGCATCCCGTCGCCCGGCAACCCCGAAGGGATGATCCATGTCCGCACGCTGGCCGACGGCCACCGGCTGGTGTTCGGCCTCGCGCCGCCCAGCCCGGAGGTGCATCCGAAATGGGTCGGCTGGGGCACGCTGACGCTGCTGCTGGCGATCACCTGGGTCGCGTTCCGGCATGTGCGGCACCTGCTGCGGCCGCTGGACGACATCCGCGCCGGCGCGATCCGCTTCGGCCGCGGCGAGTTCGACGACGCCATTCCGGTGCGGCGCGACGACGAACTCGGCGAGCTGGCCCGCCAGGTCAACACGATGGCGCAGGAGATCCGCGCGATGCTCGACGCCAAGCGCGGCCTGCTGCTGGCCATCAGCCACGAGCTGCGCTCGCCGCTGACCCGCGCGCGGGTGAATGCCGAGCTGGTCGACGACAGCCCGGAGCGCAGCGCGCTGCTGCGCGACCTGGCCGAGATGCGCGACCTGGTCAGCGACCTGCTGGAGAGCGAGCGCCTGGCGTCCGGCCATGCCGCGCTGCAGCGCGAGCCGACCGACCTGAACGCGCTGGTCGCCGACACGCTGGCGGCGCATTTCGCCGGCCAGCCGGTCGAGCAGCAGCTGGCGCCGGCACTGCCGATGCTGGCGCTCGACCGGATGCGGCTGCGGCTGTTGCTGCGCAACGCGGTCGACAACGCGCTGCGCCATGCGGCCGACGCCGGCCGGCCGCCGGTCGTCGGCACCCGGCTCGACGATGACGGCGGCGTGACACTCAGCGTGCGCGACCACGGCCCGGGCGTGCCGCCGGAGCAGCTGGCCCAGCTCAGCCAGGCCTTCTACCGGCTCGACCGCGCGCGCCAGCGCAGCACCGGCGGCGTCGGCCTCGGGCTGTACCTGTGCCGGCTGGTCGCGCAGGCGCACGGCAGTGCGCTGCAGATCCGGCTGGCCGGGCCGGGACTCGAGGTGTCGCTGCGCTTCGCCCCCCCTGGACATGGGGGAAGAACCGAGCCCGGACCGTGAAGAAGTGACTTTCGGCAGATGTGGAGGACTCCCCTCCTTTCTAGAGTCCACCCCATCGTCACTGCCTGCCGTCCCGCACCTCCATGAACGCCCTCCCCGTCGAAGAACTGCTGGCGCCGCTCTCCGACGACGCGCCCTGCGGGCCGGACCTGGAGTACGACCCGGCGTTCCTTGCGCTGGAAGAAGCGTCGCGCGGCAAGCCCGAGCAGCAGTTCGGCGACACCGTGATCCCGGCCGAAGACCCCGACTGGCGCACCGTTTTCGAACAATCCCGCCAGCTCGCCGAGCGCACCCGCGACCTGCGGGTCGCCGTGCTGCTGGCCCGCTCCGGCGCCCGCCAGCATGGCGCGGCCATGTACGCCAGTGCGCTGGCGCTGATCGCCGGGCTGCTGGAACGCCACTGGGACCGTGCCTACCCGCTGCTCGACGCCGACGACAACAACGACCCGACGATGCGGCTGAACGCGCTGGCGCCGCTGGTCGATCCGTCGTTCGGGCTGGCCGACCTGCGCCACGCCCCGGTCGGCGGCGGCCGCGCCCAGCTCACCGTGCGCCAGATCGAGCTGGCCGCCGGCAAGGCCCAGCCGAACAGCAATGAATCCGCCCCCAGCCCCGAAGGCGTGCAGCAGGCACTGAAGGCCGCCGAAGCCCAGGTTCCCGGCACGCTGGCCGCGCTGAAGCAGGCCGGCGACGAGATGGCCCGCATCGAAGCGGTGCTGATCGACAAGGTCGGCGGCAGCCAGGGTCCCGAGTTGCGCCCGCTGCGCGTGCTGGCCCAGTGCCTGGCGAGCGCCGCGGCGCAGGCCGAGGCGGCCGACGGCGAGGCCGCCGCCGCGGAAGCTGCCGACGGCGGCGATGCCGGCGGTGCCACGAACACCGGCGGCAGCGCCGTCGCGGTCGGCGCGCTGCGCAGCCGCGAAGACGTGAGCCGCACGCTCGACCGCGTCTGCGAATGGATCGAACGCAACGAGCCCAGCAACCCGGCGCCGCTGCTGATCCGCCGGGCGCAGCGGTTGATGGGCAAGAATTTCATGGACATCATCCGCGACCTCGCGTCCGACGGCCTCGGCCAGGTCGAACGCATCGCCGGCAGTCCCGACCAGTAGCAAACTGAACCACCGAACCCGCCCCAGGGCCTGTCAACACCACGGGAGTCCACCATGGCCACCAGCAGTCAAAAATTCATCGCCCGCAACCGTGCGCCGCGTGTCCAGATCGAATACGACGTCGAGCTCTACGGCGCCGAGAAGAAGGTGCAGCTTCCGTTCGTGATGGGCGTGCTGTCCGACCTGTCGGGCAAGCCGGCCGACCCGCTCGCGCCGGTGGCCGACCGCAAGTTCCTCGAGTTCGACGTCGACAACTTCGACAGCCGCATGAAGTCGATGAAGCCGCGCGTCGCGTTCCAGGTGCCCAACACGCTGACCGGCGAGGGCAACGTCAGCGTCGACCTCACCTTCAACAGCATGGACGACTTCTCGCCGGCGGCCATCGCGCGCAACAACGATGCGCTGCGCAAGCTGCTCGAAGCCCGCCAGCAGCTGTCGAACCTGATCACCTACATGGACGGCAAGAGCGGCGCCGAGGAACTGCTGGCGAAGGTGATGGCCGACCCGGCCCTGCTGAGCAGCCTGGCGGGCGCCAAGAAGGCCGACGAGCCGAAGGCCGAATAAGCGCAGCGCGACACAGGAGAACGCAATGGCAGAAGCACAGAACCAATCCTCCGCGCTGCAGGGCGTCGAATTCCAGGGCGGCGATTTCGCCAGCCTGCTGAACAAGGAATTCAAGCCGAAGAGCGACGAGGCGAAATCGGCGGTCGAGACCGCCATCCTGACGCTCGCGCAGCAGGCGCTCGCGCAGACCAAGCTGATCGGCACCGACGTCGTCAACTCGATCGAGGCGATGATCGCCGAGCTCGACAAGAAGCTCAGCGAGCAGATCAACCTGATCATGCACCACCCCGAATTCCAGCAGCTGGAAAGCGCGTGGCGCGGGCTGCACCACCTCGTCAACAACACCGAGACCGACGAGCAGCTGAAGATCCGCGTGATGAACATCAGCAAGACGGACCTCAGCAAGACGCTGAAGCGCTACAAAGGCACGGCCTGGGACCAGAGCCCGATCTTCAAGCGCGTCTACGAAGAAGAGTTCGGCCAGTTCGGCGGCGAGCCGTTCGGCTGCCTGGTCGGCGACTACTACTTCGGCCAGACCCCGCCCGACGTCGAGCTGCTGGGCGAGATCGCCAAGGTCTCGGCCGCGGCCCACTCGCCGTTCATCGCCGCCGCCGACCCGGGCCTGATGCAGATGGGCTCGTGGCAGGAACTCGCGAACCCGCGCGACCTGAGCAAGATCTTCACGACGCCCGAGTACGCCGGCTGGCGCTCGCTGCGCGAATCGGACGACGCGCGCTACATCGGCCTGGCGATGCCGCGCTTCCTGGCGCGCATCCCGTACGGCGCGAAGACCAACCCGGTCGAGGCCTTCAACTTCGAAGAAGACACCGGCAGCGCCGACCACACCAAGTACACCTGGGCAAACTCGGCGTACGCGATGGCGGTCAACATCAATCGTTCTTTCAAACAGTATGGCTGGTGCTCGCGGATCCGCGGCATCGAATCCGGCGGCGCGGTCGAAGGCCTGCCGACGCACACCTTCCCGACCGACGACGGCGGTGTCGACATGAAGTGCCCGACCGAGATCGCGATCAGCGACCGGCGCGAAGCCGAACTCGCGAAGAACGGCTTCATGCCGCTGGTGCACCGCAAGAACTCCGATTTCGCGGCCTTCATCGGCGCGCAGTCGCTGCAGAAGCCGGCCGAGTACGACGACCCGGATGCGTCGGCCAACGCCAACCTGGCCGCGCGCCTGCCGTACCTGTTCGCGACCTGCCGCTTCGCGCACTACCTGAAGTGCATCGTGCGCGACAAGGTGGGCTCGTTCAAGGAACGCGACGAAGTGCAGCGCTGGCTGCAGGACTGGATCATGAATTACGTGGACGGAGACCCCGCCCACTCGTCGGAAGACACCAAGGCCCGTCGCCCGCTGGCGGCGGCCGAGGTGGTGGTGGAAGAAGTCGAAGGCAACCCGGGCTACTACAGCTCGAAGTTCTTCCTGCGCCCCCACTACCAGCTGGAAGGTTTGACAGTGTCTCTGCGCCTGGTTTCGAAGCTGCCCTCTCAAAAGGCGGCTTGATCAGACGCAGGAAAGCGGGGCCGGCGTGGAACCTCCCACGGCGGCCACGCGAATCGCAGCCCGGGAGGTTCAGCTTGCCGGGAAACGAAACAGAAACGCCGGGCGCGCGACGGAATACCCAGACGTCGCGGCACCCCTCTCCCGGCATCCCACAAGCGGGTCAACTTAGTTGAAGGAGAAGCATCATGGCTGTAGACATGTTCATCAAGATCGGTGACATCAAGGGCGAGTCGAAGGATTCGTCGCACAAGGACGAGATCGACGTCCTGGCCTGGAATTGGGGCTGCGCGCAGAGCGCCTCGTTCGGCAACGGCGCCGGTGGCGGTTCGGGCAAGGTCAGCGTCCAGGACCTGTCGCTGACCAAGTACGTCGACGCGTCGTCGACCGCACTGGCGATGGCCAGCTTCAAGGGCACGCACATCAAGCAGGCCGTGCTGACCGTGCGCAAGGCCGGCGACAAGCCGCTCGAGTACATCAAGATCACGCTGGACAGCGTCATCGTGTCGTCGCTGTCGACCGGCGGCAGCGGTGGTGAAGACCGCCTGACGGAAAACATCAGCCTGAACTTCTCGAAGTTCAAGATGGAATACACCACGCAGTCGGACACCGGCGGCAAGGGTTCCACCAGCACCGTCGGCATCGATCGCGCGACGAACACGATCGCGTAAGCGGCCGCAGGCTTCCTGCGCACGCCACGGATCGGCCTTCGGGCCTTTTCGTGGCGCTCCCTTTTTGAAACGCCAGCAAGGAAAGACCCTATGTCCAAAGCCGACATGTACCTCAAGGTCGAGGGCACGGCGCAGGGCCCGATCAAGGGCGAATCGCGCGATGCCAAGCACACCGACGAGATCGAGGTCGTCGGCTGGAGCTGGGGCCTGGACGGCAATGCGACCGCCTTCGGCAGCGCGGCCGCCCGCACGACGATGCAGGAGCTGATCGTGCGCAAGCGCGTCGATTCGGCGAGCACCGGGCTGATGTCGGCGCTGCGTGCCAATGAAGTCATCAAGAAGGCCACGCTGTCGGTGCACAAGGCCGGTGGCATGGCGTCGATCCCGTACCTGACGATCACCGTCGAGAAGGCGCGCATCCTGTCGCACCGGCTGCGCAACGAAACCGACGGCGCGCCGGAGCTGATCGAGGAGATCCGCATCGCCTTCTTCAAGGTGAAGGTCGAGTACCGCGCACAGGACATGGCGGGCGCCGCCAAGGGCGTGAACACCTTCGAGAACGAAGTCCAGGCCAGCTGACATGACGCCCGTCCAAGCCGCCGAACAGGCCCTGAAAGAGGGCCGCACCGATGCCGCATTGAAGAGCCTGCAGGACGGCGTGCGCGCGAAGCCGGCCGACCCGAAGCTGCGCGTCTTCCTGTTCCAGCTGCTGTGCGTGCTGGGCCAGTGGCCGCGCGCGATGACCCAGCTGGAGGTGTGCGGCGAGCTCGACGCGTCGACGCTGCCGATGGTCAACACCTACCGCGAGGCGCTGAAGTGCGAGACGCTGCGCGAAGCGGTGTTCGCCGGCAAGACCACGCCGATGGTGTTCGGCCGACCGCAGGCCTGGGTGGCCTGGCTCGTCGAAGCGCTGATGGCCGATGCGCGCGGCGATGCGGCACTGGCCGCGAAGCTGCGCACCGATGCCTTCGACGCCGCGCCGCCGACGCCCGGCACGCTGAACGGGCAACCCTTCGACTGGATCGCCGACGCCGATTCGCGGCTCGGCCCGGTGCTCGAAGCGCTGATCAACGGCCGCTACTGCTGGGTGCCGTTCAGCGCGCTGACGAAGATCACGATCGAGGAACCTGCCGACCTGCGCGACATGGTGTGGAGCGCCGCGCAGCTCGACTTCACCAACGGCGGCCAGTCGGTCGCGCTGATCCCGACCCGCTACCCCGGCACCGCGACCGAAGGCGATGCGCTGGCGCAACTGGCGCGCCGCACCGAATGGCAGGCGCTGAACGACGAGCACTTCCGCGGCATCGGCCAGCGCGTGCTGGCGCTCGGTGAGCACGACAGCGACCTGCTGGCGGTGCGCGAGATCACGCTCGAGCCGCTGCCGGTGCCCGACGACGAGCCGACGCCGGACGCCGCGGCCTGACCGACGACCATGGCCAACCATGAGGTACGCGATCGGCTGCAGCCGGTCCTGCTCGACCGCCTGACCGACCTCGACCCGCAGTCGCGCGTCGAGTCCGACGACAGCCGCGTGATGAACAAGGCGCAGATCCGCGAGGCGGTGCTGCGCGACCTGTCGTGGCTGCTGAACGCGGTCAAGCCGATGCCGCTGCTGTCGCAAACCTACCCGCTGGCAGGCGACTCGGTCATCAACTACGGGCTGCCGCCGATGTCGGGCCAGCTCGCGTCGCGCATCGACGTGCCGCTGCTCGAGCGCACGATCAAGCAGGCCATCCTGCGCTTCGAGCCGCGCGTGATGGAAGACTCGCTCGACGTGAAAGCGCTCGAACCGTCCAGCGTGCTCGACACCCACAACGTCATCGAGTTCGAGATCCGCGGCTTCATGTGGGCCCAGCCGGTGCCGCTGGAACTGCTGCTGCGCACCCAGGTCGACCTGGAGGCCGGGCAGATCGAGGTGCGCGACGCCACCAGCAGTTCCCTGAAACGCAAGACCTGAGCGGCTCGCCCCGATGGATCCGAACCTGCTGCGCCTGTACAACGACGAACTCGGCCACCTGAAAGAGGTCGGCGCCGAGTTCGCGAAAGAGTTTCCGAAGATCGCCGCGCGCCTGTCGATGGACGGCGTCGAGGTCACCGATCCGTATGTCGAACGGCTGCTGGAGGGCTTCGCCTTCATGGCCGCGCGGGTGCAGCTGAAGATCGACGCCGAGCACCCGCGGCTGATCCAGCACCTGCTCGAGACCGTCTACCCCGGCTTCCTGTCGCCGATGCCGTCGACGATGATCGCGCGCATGCGGCCCGATCCGCTCGACCCGAACCTGGCGCGCGGCTTCGGCGTCAAGCGCGGCAGCGCGCTGCACAGCGACCTGGTGCGCGGCCAGAACACCCGCTGCGAATTCCGCACCGCGCACGACGTGACGCTGTGGCCGGTCGAGATCGACGCGGTAACGTACTTCACGCACGCACCCGACCTGCCGCTGGCCCACCTGCCGCCGGCCCGCCAGGTGCGCGGCGGGCTGCGCATCCGGCTGAAGGCGAGCGCCGGCCTCAAGTTCAGCCAGCTGCCGATGGAGCAGCTGAGCTTCTACATCAGCGCCGGCGACGACGTCGCGTTCCGCCTGCACGAACTGGTGCTCGGCGCGAGCCTCGCGACCTGGGTGCACGGCGGTGCCGCGCGCTCGCCGAACCAGGGCTATGCCGACGGCGCATCCGTCGAGGCGGTCGGCTACGACGACGAGCAGGCGCTGCTGCCCGACACGCTGCGCGGCTTCAGCGGCCACCGGCTGCTGCAGGAGTACGCGGCGCTGCCGCAGCGCTTCCTGTTCTTCTCGGTCACCGACCTGGCGCGGCGGCTGGCGCGCATCGACAGCAGCGAATGCGAGATCGTGCTGCTGTTCGGGCGCGGCGAGCCGGCGCTCGAATCGCTGGTCGATGCGAACAGCCTTGCGCTGTACTGCACGCCGGCGATCAACCTGTTCCCGAAGCGGCTCGACCGCATCCAGCTCGGCCCGGGCAGCTTCGAGCACCACGCGGTGCCGGACCGCACGCGGCCGATGGACTACGAGGTCCACACGATCGAGAGCGTCACCGGCTTCGGCACCGGTCAGGTCGCCGAGCAGCGCTTCCTGCCGCTGTACGCCACCTTCCACGAAGAGTCGCGCAACCACGGCGCGTTCTACACGCTGCGCCGCGAGCCGCGGCTGCTGTCGAGCCGGCAGCGCCTCGAAGGGCCGCGCTCGGCCTACGTCGGCCAGGAGGTGTTCCTGTCGCTGGTCGACCCGCGCAACGCGCCGTACCGCGAAGACATCCGCCAGGTCTCGCTGACCGCGCTGGTCACCAACCGCGACCTGCCGACGCTGCTGCCCGGTTCGGCCAGCACCTGGGCGCTCGACGTCGCCGGACCGGCCGGCCGCATCGAGACGCTGCGCGGCCCGTCGCGGCCGGTGCAGCGCATCGCGCGCGGCGACGTCGGCTGGTCGCTGGTGAGCCTGTTGACGCTGAACTACCTGAGCATTGCCGGCGAAGACCCGCGCCGTGCCGCGTCGGCGCTGCGCAGCCTGATGGCGCTGCACGGGCCGGAACAGGACGTCAGCTGGGCCAAGCAGGTCGAGGGCATCCAGGCGGTGGACGCGCGCGCGGTGGTGCGCCGGCTGCCCTTCCCCGGACCGCTGACCTTCGGCTGCGGCGTCGAGGTGACGACCACCGTCGACGAGCTCGGCTTCCAGGGCTCGAGCGCCTTCCTGCTCGGCTGCGTGCTGGAGCACTTCTACGCCCGGCATGCGTCGGCCAACAGTTTTTCCGAAACCATCGTCCGCTCGGCGACGCGCGGCGAGATCCTGCGATCGCAGCCGCGCGTCGGCTCGAAGGCGATGCTGTGAGCGCCACGCCACCGGATCCGCAGGCCCTGTACGAACGCCGCACGCGGCTGTTCGACGAGATCGCGAAGCAGCCGTGGGCGCACGACTTCTTCGCGGTGCTGCGCCAGATCGACGCGCTGTGGCCGCAGTCGCCGCGGCTCGGCTCGGCGCTGCGGCCCGGGGCCGAGCCGGTGCGGCTGGGCCAGGACCCGGAGCTCGATTTCGCGCCGGCCGGCGTGATGTCGTTCGACGCCAGCGAGCGCAACGTGCCGCGGCTCGGCGTGCGCTTCTTCGGGCTGTTCGGCCCGATGGGGCCGCTGCCGCTGCACTACACCGAACACGCGCGCGACCGGCTGCGCAACCATGGCGACGCCACCTTCGCGCGCTTCGCCGACCTGTTCCACCACCGCATGCTGCTGCTGTTCTACCGCGCGTGGGCGCAGTCGCAGCCGGCCGTGCAGGCCGACCGCGCGAGCGACGACCAGTTCGCCAAATGGGTCGGCGCGCTGTTCGGCCAGGCGCCCACCGCGCTGCGTCGCGCCGACCAGGTGCCCGATGCCGCCAAGCGCTTCATGAGCGGCCACCTGGCGAGCGCGACGCGCCGGCCCGAATCGATCGTCAAGGTGCTGCGCCAGTACTTCGCGGTGCCGATCCGCGTCGAATCGCACGTCGGCCACTGGCTGCCGCTGCGTCCCGAGGACCGCACCCGACTCGGTGGCCGCGGCGGCATGGGCGCGGCGCTCGGCGTCTCGGCGGTGGCCGGCAGCAAGGTCTGGGACCGCCAGTACAAGCTGCGGCTGCACATCGGCCCGCTGACGCTCGCGCAGTACCGCCAGTTCCTGCCCGGCCAGCGCTCGCTGGTCGAGCTGCGCGACTGGATGCGCCAGCTGCTCGGCTTCGAGATGCTGTGGGACCTGCGGCTGATCCTGCAGGGCAGCGCGGTGCCGGCGCTCGGCCTGTCGGGCGCGACACCGGCGGCGCTCGGCCTGACCAGCTGGCTCGGCCGCAAGACGCCGCACCCCGACCGCGGCGAACTCCTGTTGAACCCGGCGCAGATGACACCCGTCACCGCGCCCCCTTCCACCCCAAGGAACGACCATGGCTGAAATCAGTCGCACCGCCCTCTTCGGCAAGCTCAACCCGATCGCCTACAAGGCCATCGAAGGCGCCACGGTGTTCTGCAAGCTGCGCGGCAACCCGTACGTCGAGCTGCAGCACTGGATCTACCAGATCCTGAACGGCAATGACAGCGACCTGCACCGCATCGTCAAGCACTACGAGCTCGACGGCGCGCAGCTGGTGGCCGACCTGACGCAATCGCTCGACCGGCTGCCGCGCGGCGCCACTTCGGTGACCGACCTGTCGAGCATCGTCGAGAACGCGGTCGAACGCGGCTGGGTCTACGGCTCGCTGATGTTCGGCGACCGCCAGGTGCGCACCGGCTACCTGCTGGTGGGCGCGCTGAAGACGCCGTCGCTGCGCAATGCGCTGCTGGCGATCAGCAAGCAGTTCGAGCGCATCAAGCTCGACGACCTGATCGACCGCTTCGCATCGCTGCTCGCGGCATCGCCCGAGCATGCGCAGGCCGCCAGCGACGGCGGCGCGCCGGGCGAGGCCAGCGAGGCGATCGCACCGGCCGCGATGGGCAAGCAGGAGGCGCTGAAGCGCTTCACGACCGACCTGACCGAGCAGGCCCGCGGCGGCAAGATGGACCCGATCGTCGGCCGCGACGACGAGATCCGCCAGGTCGTCGACATCCTGATGCGGCGCCGCCAGAACAACCCGATCCTGGTCGGCGAGGCCGGTGTCGGCAAGACCGCGGTGGTCGAAGGCTTCGCGCAGCGCATCGCGCGCGGCGACGTGCCGCCGGCGCTGAAGGACGTCACGCTGCGCACGCTCGACGTCGGCCTGCTGCAGGCCGGCGCCAGCATGAAGGGCGAGTTCGAGCAGCGGCTGCGTTCGGTGATCGACGAGGTGCAGGCGAGCGAGAAGCCGATCATCCTGTTCATCGACGAGACCCACACGCTGGTCGGCGCCGGCGGCGCGGCCGGCACCGGCGACGCCGCCAACCTGCTGAAGCCGGCGCTCGCGCGCGGCCAGCTGCGCACCATCGGCGCAACCACCTTCGCCGAGTACAAGAAGTACATCGAGAAGGACCCGGCGCTGACGCGGCGCTTCCAGAGCGTGCAGGTCGACGAGCCGGACGAGCCGAAGGCGATCCTGATGATGCGCGGCGTCGCGTCGACGATGGAGAAGCACCACAAGGTGCAGATCCTCGACGAGGCGCTCGAAGCGGCGGTGAAGCTGAGCCACCGCTACATCCCGGCGCGCCAGCTGCCCGACAAATCGGTCAGCCTGCTCGACACCGCCTGCGCGCGCGTGGCCGTCAGCCTGCACGCGACGCCGGCCGAGGTGGACGACTGCAGCAAGCGCATCGAGGCGCTGGAGACCGAGCAGGGCATCATCGGCCGCGAGTCGGCGATCGGCATCGACACCCGCGAGCGCAGCGCGATCGTCACCGAACAGCTCGGTATCGAGCGCCAGCGGCTCGACGAGCTGAAGACGCGCTGGACGGCCGAGAAGGTGCTGGTCGACAAGCTGCTGGCGCTGCGCGCGAAGCTGCGCGGTGTGGCCGGCGCAGTGGAAGGCACCGGCAGCGCGCTGGAGCAGAACGCCGAGAAGGCGGCCGCCACGGTGGCCGCCGATGCACCGAAGCTGTCCGACGAAGCGCGCGCCGCGACGCTGACCGAGCTGAAGCAGGTGCAGGCCGAACTGGCCACGCTGCAAGGCGAGCACCCGCTGATCCTGCCGACGGTCGACTACCAGTCGGTCGCCAGCGTGGTCGGCGACTGGACCGGCATCCCGGTCGGCCGCATGGCGCGCAACGAGATGGAAACCATCCTGAAGGTGGCGTCGCTGCTGAGCCAGCGCGTGATCGGCCAGGACCATGCGATGGAGATGATCGCCAAGCGCATCCAGACCTCGCGGGCCGGGCTCGACAACCCGAGCAAGCCGATCGGCGTGTTCATGCTGGCCGGCACCTCGGGCGTCGGCAAGACCGAGACGGCGCTGGCGCTGGCCGAGGCCTTGTACGGCGGCGAGCAGAACCTGATCACGATCAACATGAGCGAGTTCCAGGAGGCCCACACCGTCTCGACGCTGAAGGGCGCGCCGCCCGGCTACGTCGGCTACGGCGAAGGCGGCGTGCTGACCGAGGCGGTGCGGCGCAAGCCCTATTCGGTGGTGCTGCTCGACGAAGTGGAGAAGGCCCACCCGGACGTGCACGAGATGTTCTTCCAGGTCTTCGACAAGGGCTTCATGGAAGACGGCGAAGGCCGCTTCATCGACTTCAAGAACACGCTGATCCTGCTGACGACGAACGCCGGCACCGAGCTGATCGCCAACATGTGCAAGGACCCGGAGCTGATGCCCGAGGCCGAGGGGCTGGCGAAGGCGCTGCGCGAGCCGCTGCTGAAGATCTTCCCGCCGGCGCTGCTGGGCCGGCTGGTGACCATTCCGTACTACCCGCTGTCGGACGAGATGCTCGGGCAGATCGTCAAGCTGCAGCTCGGGCGCATCAAGAAGCGCGTCGAGGCGCGCTACAAGATCCCGTTCGAGGTCGGCGACGACGTGGTGAAGCTGGTGGTGAGCCGCTGCACCGAGAGCGAATCGGGTGGCCGGATGATCGACGCGATCCTGACCAACACGATGCTGCCGGACATTTCGAAGGAGTTCCTGACGCGGATGATGGACGGCACGCCGATCGAGCGGGTGACGGTCAGCGTCGTCGACAACAACTTCCACTACGCGTTCTGATTTTTTCGAGACAGCACGATGGCCCTCTTCGACAAAAAGCCCAAGGTCGCCCCGTACGTCGCGCCGGCCGGTGCGATCACGATGGACCGGACCCAGTTCATCACCACGATGCGGCCGCGGCCGATCTACCGGCAGTACAGCCAGGCGGTGGGCCTGCTGCCGGCCGCCACCGCATTCGACAACGCCTTCACCGAATCGCTGCGCGCGATGGGGACCGACGGTTTCTGGCACTTCGGCACCAATGCCAACGCCGGCAACCCGACGGTGCTGCGCTTTGCCGACGCGGCGGGCCTCAACTTCTTCATGACCGCGATCGAAGGCATGTTCGAGATGGACCTGAAGCTGATCGAGCGGCGCGCGGCCTACGCGAACGGCTTGAAAGGCAAGGCCGGCTCCAACCTGCTGTTGCCGCAACTGCGGGCCGAGACGCAGCCCGAGGCCAGCTACTACCAGGGGCCGGCGCCGGTCGTGCAGCAACCCGGCACGCCAGCGGTGCCGCCGCGGTCGGAGCGCTCGCTCGACCAGGCCCGGGGCCTGGCCTGGCTGACGAACGGCGTGCAGGGCGATGCGTCGGCCTACTCGCAGGTGCTGCTCGGGCTGGTCAAGCGCGACGGCAGCTTCCCACTGGGCGGCACGCTCGCCCCGCTGCAGGCGGCCTGGCAGCGGATGGTGCCGCTGGCCCCGGCCTACCGCGGCTGGAACAACGCGGCCGGCATGCAGAAGTACCCGTCGAACATCGGCGGTGCCAAGGTGCTGGGCGACGTGCTGTCCGACCTGAGTACTTCGCCGATGCCGGCGCAGGGCAGCGACGAGTGGTACGAGCGGGCGCTGTACCTGTTCGGCGCGATCATCACCACGCAGGCCTTCACCGATGGCAACAAGCGCGCAGCGCGCCTCGCCTACGTGCTGATGCTGCTGAGCGGCGGCGTGCCGATGGTCGTGCCGAACAACCGGCTCGGCGCGACGCTCGGCGACATGTGACGCACACCACCGATTGCTCCACTGACCGAGGTACCGCCGTGACCGAGCCTGCCGACCTCAGCCTCGACGACGCGCTGCAGTTCGCGATCGGGCTGCATCAGAACCAGCAGCTCGCCGGCGCCGAAGAGGTCTACCGCCGCGTGCTCGCGGTGGCGCCGGACCACCCTGACGCGCTGCACCTGCTGGGCATGGTGCTGCACCAGACCGGCCGCGACGAGGAAGGCATCGCGTCGATCCGGCGCGCGATCGCGCTGGTGCCGGACTACGCCGGCTACCACAACAACCTCGGCAACATCCATGTGTCGCGCCATGAGCTGCCCGAGGCCACCGCGGCCTACGAACGCGCGGGCGCGCTGCAGCCCGGCAGCGCCGACCTGCAGAACAACCTCGGCTCGCTGTACCGCGCGCAGAAGCGCCCGGCCGACGCACGGGCCGCGTACCTGCGCGCGATCGAGCTCGACCCGCGGCACCTGAACGCGCACAACAACCTCGGACTGCTGGCGGCGTCGCAGGACGACCTGCCGGAATCGATCCGCTGGTACTGCAAGTCGATCGAGCTGCTGCCCGAGCACCCGGACGGCCGCAAGCTGCTCGGCATGACCTACTACACGATGGGCAAGGTGCGCGAGGCGGCCGAGGTGTTCCGCCAGTGGCTGGCCGACGAGCCGGGCCACCCGATGGCGCAGCACATGTTTGCGGCGTGCTCCGGCAGCGGTGCGCCGGAGCGCGCGTCGGACGACTATGTCGAGTACACCTTCGACCACTTCGCCGACAGCTTCGAGACACAGCTGAACGAGCGGCTGGACTACCGCGCGCCGCAACTGTGCGGGCAGTTGCTCGCGCGGCTGCTGCCGCCGGCGGCGAAGCAGTTCACCGTGCTGGACGCTGGCTGCGGCACCGGGCTGTGCGGCCCGCTGGTGGCGCCGTGGGCACGCGTGCTGGCGGGCGTCGACCTGTCGGGCGGCATGCTGAAGCACGCGCAGACCAAGGGTGTGTATGGCGACCTGTTCAAGGCCGAACTGACGGAGTTCCTGCGCGAGTCGCCCGGCCAGTGGGACGTGATGCTGTCGGCCGACACGCTGTGCTACTTCGGCGACCTGATGCCGTTGATGGCCGCGGCGAGCGGCTCGGTGAAGGCGGGCGGGCTGATGGTGTTCACCGTCGAGGCGCTGCCCGACGATCGCCCGGAGATGTTCCACCTGGAGCCGCACGGCCGCTATGCGCATGCGCGAGCGCATGTGGAGGCGGCGCTGGCGGCGAACGGGTTCACGCTGGTGGAGATCAGCGGCGAGACGCTGCGGCAGGAGGGTGGGAAGCCGGTGACGGGGTGGTTGGTGGCGGCGCGGCGGTGAGGCCGGCCGCGAGATCAGTTGACCGGAGCGCTCCTCCCAACTCTCCAGACTGCCCAGAAGGCAACCGCCGCCACGCCTCCCAACAGCGAAAAAGTCAGCAGATCCGCCGGATCGGCCGGACCCGGCAAACGCATTGCCATTGCGGCGACGGCGCCGACCCCGAGGCCTGCCAGCGACGCAGACCACCACGAAACGAGATTCCATCGTTGCAGCAGAAGAAACGCAGGCAACCCCAGAACGCAGGTGGCCAGCGTGGAAAAGAAGCTCAACACAATGAAGGTGCCTGCGATCGACTGGAGGCTGAACTCTCCGCCCAGAGGCGAAGTGACAGCGAGCCATGCTGCCGGGACAGCAGACGCGGCACAGAATCCCAGGACGGTGGCAGTCGCTTGTCTCATGCTGTGACTCTCACCGCTTGCAGGTGCAGTCGTCAACGATCTTCTTCATCTGTGCACCCCAGACCACTTCGTTGGCCACGGCTTGAATGTCGAATCCGGAGATCAGCGGCGACTGCTTCCAGTTGGTTCCCTCTCCATAGGTGCGAACCAGGCCGCCGGCGATCGTCCGCGCGACGTAGCCCGATGCAAAGAGGCTGTTCGAGCCCGTGATGTTGGCGACGACCGGCGCACCGCCTGTATCACTCGTCAAATACGAAGTCACCCAGTTGTTTCGGCCCGCCACCATGGCATTGTTCAGCGTACCTTGCAGCGTGGCTGCGCTCGGTACGCCCGGAGTCGGCATGTTGATCAGCGCCTGCATCACGCACGCTGGATCAGCCAAGCCAAGCGGCTGGATGACGTCGTACTTGTGATAAAGCGGATGCGTCGGACCAAGATACGCCGGAAATCCCGGCTGAGCAGGCACCGAGAACGTCGGCCCGGATGGGAACGAGCACACTGTTCGACCATCGGCCGTCGTACAGGAAAGCCCCCTCGGATCAACGTGGCTCAGCGGATTGCCTTCGACGTAGGTGTAGGTATTGACGCCGCCAGCCAGGCCGATCGGGTCGCTCTGCACATAGCGAGCATTCGCCATCGGAGAGTGACACAGCATGGCCACCAGACATGGCGCCAACAACGCCGATGCGATCTTGCAGTTCATTTCTTTTTCTCCTGTTGATTTGCCTTTCCCGCCGCAGCACGCCGACGAACCGCTTCGTCCTGCTCGTCATCCGGCGGCCGCCAGCCCAGTGACCAGGCCCGTTCGTACAGGCGCCGCAGCGCAAGCGCCTCCTTCTTGCCCACCGCGCGCATGTACAACCCCGATGCGATGGCCTTGTCGGTCATCGCAGACTGCTGGCGCATCCACACGTCGCGGGTGAAGCCGGCACCGCTGGTCGTTTCAAGGTTCAACAGCTCGCCGCGCTCATCGCGGTACTTGATGAACACGTGGTTAGGCGACGTCGCGATCGCGAGATCGAGGCCCAGCTTCTGGCCGAGCACGACGAACAGAAACGGCATCGATATGCAGTTGCCCGCGCGAGTCTTGAGGTACGCCGGCAACAGCTTGTTGCGCAGGTTCCGGCCCAACGAATCGTCCAGGTCGTAGTGGTAACGCCGATGGCCATTCCACGCGTTGGCTGTGTAGAGCTGCTGGCGCAGCGCCTCCAGCTTCAGCCGCGAGGATGCGCCTGCCGGGATTGCCGTCTTGAGGCTTGTCGCCATCGCATCGAGTTGCCGAAGCGTCGACGGCACGTCGATGCCGGGATCCATCAGCCGATCGATCGTCAGCTTGGCGGTCGCGAGGTCGATCTCGGACTCCTGTTGCGTCAGGATGCCGCGCACGATCGCGAGGTCTCCACCGTACGTCGAAGCCAGTCGATTGGTTACCGCCGCCGGTGCTGCCGCCGCTGCAATCGCACAGCACGCGATGAACGGTGGAAACAGCCAGCGCCGGATCAGGCCGCGAACTCGTCGCCCGCCGCGATGCGGACTCGACAGCGTGTGGTCCATGTCATCTCCCTGGTTGGACTTCGCCGGGAGTCTCGACAGGGACTTTGGAGAAAAAGTGCAGATGCCCTTTGGCACGGCGAGGTCTTGGCGGCTCTGCGCGCCGGCCCCTGACGGCGTCTTGGGCGCCGCTGTTCAGGGCGGCGGCGCGGCACTGAGGCCGGCCGCCCTCATACGTCTACAACGACTCGAGGAACGCGACGACCGCATCGCGATCTGCCTTGCTCATCGCCTCGAACTTCGCCCGGCTGCCGCTGCCCTCGCCGCCGTGCCAGCCGATCGCCTCCACCAGCGTGCGGGCGCGCCCGTCGTGCAGGTAGCGCACGGTGCTCGCATCCGCGAAGCCGGTTTCCTTCTGCACCCACTTCAGCGAACCCAACCCCCACAGCGGCTGCGTGCGCCACAGGCTCGGGCCGGCCTGGCCTTCGGTCATCGTGTCGGCCAGTTCCGCGCCCATGTCGTGCAGCAGCACGTCGGTGTACGGGTGGATGGTCTGGTTGCGCAGTTCCTGGAACGGGTGGTTGCCGCCGGTCTTCAGCTCGGCGGTGTGGCACCCGATGCACCCCGCCTGAGCGAACAGCTGATTGCCGCGCGCAATCGCCGTACGCAGCGTGTCGGGGATGTCGTGCTCCGGCGGCGTCACCGTGCCATCCGTGTAGCCGCTCGCGTACTTGCGCTGCGCCGGCACGCCCAGCAGCTGCAGGTACGACGCGATGCGGTCGAGCTCCAGGTCGCTGACGGCCGGCGTCGCGGTGCTGGTCTTGCAATCGGCCGCGCCGCGCAGGCAGCCCAGTGTCTTGAAGGCCGGGGTGGTGACGCCCATGTCCTGCAGGAAAGCACCCGCCGCCTGCTGGCGCACCGTCGCCTTGCCGGCCTTCCAGCCGTAGCGGCCCAGGTGGCGCTGGCCGGTCTCGGGGTTGGTCGACCAGTTCGGGATGCCGCGGATGCCGTCGCCGTTCTTGTCGTCCGGATCGGCCAGCGCGAGGATCGTCGCTTCGTCCAGCGCCTCGATCAGCCCCATGCCGACCACCTGCGGCGCCTGCCGCACCGACAGCTGCGCCGGCACCGGCCCCTTGAATGCATAGACCGGCTTCTGCAGCTCGACCGTCTCGCCACCGGCCAGCGTGCGCACCGTCTTCACGTACGACTGGATGCTGACGCCGTAGTCGGCCGCGCCGGCGGTGCGCGACAGCTGCTGCACGTTGATGCCATAGGTGGCGTCGGGCGTGACGCCCGCCGTGCTGCTGGCCGCCGCGGTCAGCACCGCGAACTTGTTCAGCGGCGTGCCGACGTCGGCCGCCGGGCTGCGGCCATTCAGCGTGTGGCAGCCGAGGCAGCGCACTTCGTTGAAGCGTTCGCCCAGCTGGCCGGCGTGCGCGGTGAACACCGGGTTCACCGTCGGGCTCTCGGAGTGCTTGCCGTCGAGGAACGAGGTGTGGAACAGCCGGCGCCCTTCGACGAAGCGCTGCATGTCGGCAATGCCGATGTTGTTGGCCGCCTGCTGGAACACGCGGTGCGGCTCTTCCGAATAGTTGTACGAGACGCTGGCCTGGCCGCCGAGCAGCGCGTCGTCGGGCAGCGGCGTGGTGTCGAGCTTCGGCGCGATGCCGTACCACGGCACCATGCCCTTGCCCACCACGTAGAGCTGCTCGAACGAGTAGTCGCGGTTGTGGCCGCCGTCGATCAGCGCGATGTCGGTGCCGGGCGTGTAGTCGAGGAACACGCCGGGCGACATCTCGATCTTGTCGCCGACCTTCAGCTTGTTGTTCGCCCGCGTGATGCCCTGGTACTGCGCCTCGTCGGCCATGCGCCAGTAGTCGGTGATGCTCTGGGCCACGCACAGGTCGGCGATCGCGGTGGCGGGGTTGCAGCGCTGCGTGCCGTCCTTCGGGTTGGTGTAGCCGACGCCCATCTTCCAGCCGTACTCGATGACGTTCGGGTCCAGCCGGCGGAAGGCGCTGAAGCTGTTGTTGATCATCGTGCCGACGTTCGGCTTCAGGTACGCGGTGATCTTCTGGCGGCCGGCCGGCACCTCGTCGCGGATCACCAGGCCGAAGGTGCGGTTCTGGAAGTAGAACGGCGGGAAGGCGAAGTAGCTGCCCGGCCCCTTGTCGACGGTGTCGGTCCACGGCTCGCCGCCTTCGCGCGCATGGCGCGGGGTCGGGCGGAAACCGGCATAAGTGACCAGCGTGCCGTCGGCTTCGGTGACCTGGATCTGTTCGATCAGCTGGGTGCTGCTGTTGAACAGCGGCACGTAGTCGGTCGCACCGGTGCCGGCAGGTGCGGGTGCCGACGAGACCGGGGTGCTGGGGGACGGTGCGGGGCTCGGCGCCGGAACCGGTGCAGGGGACGGCGCAGGCACCGGGGCGGGCGCGGGCGAAGGCGTGGGGCCTGGAGCCGGAGCCGGTGAAGGTGCCGGCGCATTGCTCGTCGGCGGCGGACTGCTCGCGGCGCCCGAGTCATCGCCTCCGCCCGAACCGCAGGCCGACAGCGCCATCGCGGTGCTGAACAGCATCGCCACCGTGGCGAGTGTTCGCGACCTGTCGTTCCGACCGGCTCGTGCCGGCGTGCGCTTCTGATTCATGGAACCCTCCCTGTTCGCTGTTGCTGATACAGGCGGTTACCCGCCCGTGCTGGCATTCGTTTTGTTCGAGCACCAGTTGCAAGAGGCATTCCAGACAAGGAGCGTCACATCACCAGTTGTGGATCTCCGCGTTCACGTAGGTGAAGTCGTTCGGGATCGCCAGGTTGGAGTACGAGAAGGACAGGCTCACGTCCAGCGAGGTCACCTGGTGCCACCAGCCGAGCGGCAGGAACATCGTTTCGCCCGGCTCGACGATCACCTCCAGCACCTTCACGCTCGCGAAATCGGGGTGGCGCACCAGGTCCGGCGCGTCGAGGTCGATCGGGCTGTAGACGCGGAAGTGGTTGTAGAGCTTCGGCGTCTCCAGCGGCGAGATGAAACGCCAGCGCTTGCGACCGACGATCTGCGTGTGCATCAGCATCAGCGTGTCGTGGTGCAGCGGCGTGCGCGTGCCGGCCGGCCCGAACCAGAACGACGAGCGCGCCGCCAGCTGCGCCGGGTCGCAGATCTCGGGCAACGTGCCGATGTCCTTCAGCAGCGGCGCGAACTCGGGGCGGCGCAGCACCTCGTTGTTGGCCGTCAGGTAGTAGTCGTTGGTCGCGCCGCCGGCCAGCACCTGGTCGACGAAGTTGCCAAGCCGCACCGTGCGCCGGTGCTCGAGCTTGTTCTGCTCGTAGTTCGAGTCGGCGTTGCGCTCGGCCTGGATCTCGACGTCGAGGTGGCCGAAGCGAGTCTTCAGGTCCTGCGGCGACCAGCGCGTGCGCGCCGGCCAGTCGCGTGCCGCTTCGGTGAGCACCAGCGGGCGGCTGCCGCGCACATAGCGTTCAATGAACTCGTCGCGCGACACATGGCTGCGCTTCTCGACGCGGCCGTAGTGCGGCGACGATTCCCACAGCTTCTGCTGGTTCGCGAGCACCGATTCGAACTTGCGCTGCATCTGCTGGTAGCGCTTGGCCGCGAGGTAGGCCGGGTCGCTGTCCATGCGGATGATCGCGGCCTCGGACTCGGCACGCGACAGGCCGGCGGCCGTCATCGTCTGCAGCATCGACTCCATCGCGCAGTTGCGCAGCTTGTTCTCGGCCACCCATTGCAGCCAGCCGTTGTCGACCGGCCGGGTCTGGGCCTCGATCTCGCGCGGGCGCGGCGCGGGCATCAGCGTGGAAGAGTTCATGGCAGAGCGGGTCTCGGTTGGGATTGCAGGGATGCGGCCGGTGCGGCGGCCGCGGGAGTGTCCAGCGTGTCAGCACCGACTGTGCCGCGCAAGCGGCGCCGCCACGGCACCTCGACGAAGCGGTAGCAGAGCACGGAAGCGGCCACGGTGCCGAGCACGAACAGCCCGTGCACCAGCGGCGGACCGCCTTCGAAGCCATCGCGAACGCCGCCGTCGAACCAGTCGTGATGGCGATAGGTCAGGATGAAGCCGCTCAGCACGAAGAAGAAGTTGACGCCGTGCTGCCCGCCGACGATGAAGCGCAGCCTGGTCAGTTCGGGCAGGTTTTCCTGCGGGGCGGTGTTGGCGCCATGCAATGCCATGAAGATCCCTCCGATGCGGTCGACGCGGGCGTCCTGGGTGGCGCCCGTCTGCCCTCTTCCATTGCGGCAGGAATGTTACGGGCGCCGGGGGGCGTTGGACAACGGGGAATCGGCGGATCGAGGGGTGGAGGCGTAACGGTTGGTGAGTGGCGAGGCGCCATAGAGCGGCTACAGCATGAACATGCAGGTAAACAGGAGCGTGGTGGCAACGATCAGGATTGCGAAGATCCCTCCCGTCTTGCGCACCGTCCACCCACGGCGAGCAGCCACGTATCCCGTGAAGGCAAAACCCACCGCGGGCAACAGCAAGAACACGAGAGTGGCGGGCGCAACCCACGAGGGTCCGCAATGGTCGACATCGCAGCCGCTGCGCTTCTGCCCAAGGTGCGGCAGATGCGCGTGACTCAGCGTGTAGAGGCAAAGCCACGTCAGAAGAAGACCGACCACGAATGCACCAATCGCGGCGACGAGCGATTTCATGACGCTCGCCAAGCGTGGCAACCACTTCTTTCGCCCACCTTCTGTCACGACCGCTCAGCCGGATATCGAGTTCACCGGCGGCACCACATGCAGCGCAATGGTCAAGCCCACGATGGTTGCCGCCGTGAAAGCAGATGCAACCACGGCAGTGGTGACCTTGCGCTTGCGGCTACTCGTTGGCGATCCCACGGTCGCGCCCACGTAGCCCCAGATGAACGGCAACGCCAAAGAGAACGCGTACAGACTCAAGGTCAACGAGGGAGCACAGGTTTCGGAACAGAGCGGCGTCCATGCTCCCCACAAGGCACGGGCGATGGCGCAGCCCAAGAGAAACCCCACCGCCACGGCGGTAGAAAAGAAAAGCCTCTTCATCGAATCTCCCAGAACAGGATCGACGTGGCATCACCCAGGTTCGAGAAACCGAGGCCCGACTCCATGCCGAGGCCAAACCGCGCCACCGTGACTGCAATGCCTTGCCAGCCGGAAGCCGTCAGTCGGCTGCCGTTCCACAGGTCGATGTGGTCCCCGGTCAGATTCTTTTCGCCCGGTCGCGCCCAGTAGTTCGCAAAGAACACGATCCCCTTGCGCCCCTTGATCTTCTCCTGCCACTCCTTGCCGGTCACGTTCTCCGGCTTCAGCGGCAGCCCGATGAGATGCTGCGTCTTTAACCACGCCGCCAGTTCCTCCGCGCGGATCGCCAGGCGCTTGTCGTCGACGCTGACCGATGCACCTCGAAACGATTTCATGTCGACGCCCGCCGCATGCAGCGCGACGCTGACCTTGATCGCGCACTGGTTCTCGAAGCCCTTCGGCGGATCGCCCGACTTGTCCACATAGGGCTTGCTGCTCGGGTAGCCCTGCCACAGCTTGTCGAAGGTCAGTTCCGGCGGCTTGGGCTCGGTCTTCGAGCGGGTCGGCCCGGGCGGATCGGTGCGGTGCAGGCACGCGGTGCCGCTGTCGCGGCGCTCCGCGCTGGTCACGCACAGCGGCCCTGGTTTTCTTGCGCCCATCGTGTTCTCCTCACCTGATCGGCCTTCCGGCCTGCGCGGATGCTAGGGCAAACCACCCGGCGCGAGCGCCCCGTCCCGGGGGGTACATGACTTTCGTCGCTTTACCCCCCGGGCCGGTTTTCCTACTCTGGGGACCATGGTGCACCGCCCGTGCGCCCTTTGTCTGCACAGCAAGCGCACCCATGGCCAATCCCATCACGCTGAGTTCACCGCTTCCGGCCGAAGACCTGTTCTTCGAGTCGATGACGTACTCGACCGGCCTGAGTTCGCTGGGCGACATGCAGTTGTCGCTGCTGAGCGAAAAGTCCGACCTGAAGCCGCAGGACCTGCTCGGCAAGCTGGTCACCGTCAACGTCACGCTCGCGAGCGGCGCCAAGCGCCACTACAACGGCTACGTCACGCGCTTCGGCCTGGGCGGGCACAAGGGCCGCTACTTCGGCTACCGCGCCACCGTGCGGCCGTGGCTGTGGTTCCTGACCCGCACCACCGACTGCCGCATCTTCCAGGACATGTCGGTGCCCGACATCGTCAAGAAGGTGTTCGGCGACCACGGCGTCGCGAGCTTCGAACCCAAGCTGTTCCGCTCGTACCAGCCGTGGACGTATTGCGTGCAGTACCGCGAGAGCGACTACAACTTCATCGCGCGCCTGCTGGAGCACGAAGGCATCTACTGGTACTTCGAGCACACCGACGGCGCGCACAAGCTGATCCTCGTCGACTCGCAGAGCGCGCACGACGCAGCGCCGGGCTACGAAAGCATGCGCTACATCGAAGACAGCGCGAGCGCGCCGCCCGACCAGGAATACATCTCGAACTGGGTGTTCGACGAATCGGTGCGCACCGGCAAGACGGTGATGACGAGCTACGACTTCGAGCGCCCGTCGACCTCGCTCGAGGTCGAGACCGCCAACACCCGCTCGCACGATCTCGCCGACTACGAAAGCTTCGACTACCAGGGCGACTACGTCCAGAAGGCCGACGGCTCGCAGTGGATCGAGAACCGCATGGACGAGATCCAGTCGCGCTACACGCAGTTGCGCGGCGCGTCGAACGCGCTCGGCCTGAAGGTCGGCTGCAACCTGAAGCTCACCAAGCACCCGCGCGAAGACCAGAACAGCGAGTACCTGATCACGTCGATGTCGGTGAAGGCCGAGCTCGGCGTGCACGACTCGGGCGGTGCCGGCGCCGGCTTCCAGTGCGCCTTCTCGGCGATCCCGAGCAAGCAGCAGTTCCGCCCGCAGCGCATCACGCCCAAGCCCTTCGTGCAGGGCCCGCAGACGGCCGTGGTGGTGGGCCCCGGCGGCGAAGAACTCTTCACCGACAAGTACGGCCGCGTGAAGGTGCAGTTCCACTGGGACCGCCTCGGCCAGAACAACGAGAAGAGCTCGTGCTGGGTGCGGGTGTCGTCGCCCTGGGCCGGCAAGAACTTCGGCGGCATCTCGATTCCGCGCATCGGCCAGGAAGTGGTCGTCGGCTTCCTCGAGGGCGATCCCGACCAGCCGCTGATCACCGGCCGCGTCTACAACGCCGAGCAGATGCCGCCGTGGGATCTGCCGGCCAACGCGACGCAGTCGGGCATCCTGACCCGCTCGTCGAAAGGCGGCGGCTACGGCAACGCCAACGCGATCCGCTTCGAGGACAAGCAGGGCGCCGAGCAGCTGTGGCTGCACGCCGAGAAAGACCAGCTGATCGAGGTCGAGAACGACGAAGCCAAATGGGTCGGCCACGACCGCACCAAGACCATCGACCACGACGAGACGGTGCACGTCAAGCACGACCGCACCGAGACCGTCGACAACAACGAGACCATCACGATCGGCGTCGACCGCACCGAGAAGGTCGGCAACAACGAAGACATCACGATCGGCGTCAACCGCAACGAGAAGGTCGGCAGCAACGAGACCATCGCGATCGGTGTCAACCGCACCGAAACGGTGGGTTCGAACGAGACGATCGCGATCGGCAGCAACCGCACGGTGACCATCGGCGCCAGCAAGACCGAGACGGTCGCGCTGCAGCGCACCCGCGCGGTCGGCGTCAACGAAACGGTGGCGATCGGCGCGGCGCAGGAAGTGGTGGTCGGCGCGGCGCAGAGCATCACGGTGGGCGCCACGCGCTCGGTCTCGGTCGGCATCAACGAAAGCCATTCGATCGGCGCCAAGCAGAGCATCGACGTCGGCTCCGACCGCAGCCTGAGCGTCGGCGGCAAGCAGAGCGTGCAGGTGGCCAAGGCGCGCAACACCACCATCGGCGAAGACAACACGCTGAAGGTGGGCAAGAACTACGTGCTCGAGGCGGCCGACTCCATCACGCTGAAGACTGGCAACGCCAGCATCACGATGAAGAAAGACGGCACGATCGTCATCAAGGGCAAGGACATCACGGTGGAGGGCTCCGGCAACATCAACAAGAAGGCCGGCGGCAACATCGTGATGAAGGGCTCCAAGATTCTGCAGAACTGAGGCACACGATGAGCGGCCGCGACACGCTGGACCAACAACTCCTGGAAGCGCACGAGCGCGAGGAAGCCACGCCACTCCCGCCCGTCGGCGATCCGCACGATGCGCTGCAGCCGCTGCTGCAGTCGCGCGCGGCGGTGCTGCGCAGCGAGCCGCTGCCGTCGGTCGTGGTCGGCGAACTGATCGCGATCACCGACGACGGCGCGACGCCGCTGGTGCTGTACCCCGGCCAGCCCGGCACCGCGGCGCTGCGTGCGCGCTCGGTGCTCGACCTGCATGGCGCGCACATCGGTGCGCAGGTCACGCTGATGTTCGAGAACGGCGATGCGGCGCTGCCGATCGTCACCGGCGTGCTGCGCCCGGCCGCCGGCTGGCCGCTGGCCGACCGGCCCGACCAGGTGCAGCTCGACAGCGACGGCCAGCGCATGCTGGTCAGCGCGAAGAAGGAGCTCACGTTGCGCTGCGGCAAGGCCAGCATCACGCTGACCGAAGCCGGCAAGGTGCTGATCCAGGGCAGCTACGTCTCCAGCCGCTCGACCGGCGTGAACCGCATCAAGGGCGGCTCGGTGCAGTTGAACTGATCGACGCTGCAGTACCCGCATGGAGCTGATCAACGCCACCCGCATGACGGCGGGCTACAACATGGGGCTCGAGCCGAGCGGGCGCGAGTCGCTCGTGGTCGTCATCAAGGGCACCTTCCGCTTTCCGCTCGCCGGCGAACCGGCGACGCATTTCGCGCTGCACGACGAGCAGCTTCCGCTGGTGATGGCCGACACCTTCACCGGCGAACCGGGGCTGTCGGCGCCGGTGTACGAAGTCGACTTCGCGCCGCGCAAGCCACGCGTCGACGTGCTGCTGCTCGGCAGTGCGCATGCGCCGCACGGCCGGCCGACGACGCGCGTCGAGACCGGCATCCGCATCGGCAACTGGAGCAAGCGCATCGCGGTGGTCGGTGCACGGCACTGGGACTGCGGCCTGGCCACGCTGCGCGCGACGCCGGCCGAGCCGTTCGTCACGCAGCCGATCAGCTACGACGTGGCGTATGGCGGTGCCGACCTCGCGCATGAAGACCCGTCGCAGCATGCCGCCTACATGGCGAACCCGGTCGGCACAGGTTTCCACAAGCACCTGAAGAAGGCCTGGGTCGACGGCAAGCCGCTGCCGCGCACCGAGGAGATCGGGCGCAGCGTCAGCGATCCGGACAGCGACTACGCGCCGATGTCGTACGGGCCGCTCGGGCGCGGGTGGTCGTCGCGCTCGCGCTTCGCCGGCACCTACGACGACGAATGGCTCGACCAGCATTTCCCGTTCCTGCCGCCGGATTTCGACGCGCAGTACTTCCAGGCGGCGCCGCTGGACCAGCAGCTGCCGCTGCAGGCGTTCGTCGGCGGGCCGGTCGAGGTGGCGCTGGCGAACCTGACGCCCGAGGGGCTGACGCGGTTCACGATCCCGAACCTGGTGGCGCCGGTGCACGTGTTCCCGAAGCGCGGAGAGCGCGAGGACTACACCGCGACGCTCGACACGATCGTGATCGAGCCGGAGCTGCAGCGGTTCAGCCTCACGTGGCGCGTCGCGCGGCCACTGAAGAAGAACCTGTTCGAGATCGCGCAAGTGCTGGTGGGCAAGAAGGGGCGGGAATGGTGGCAGCAACGCGACCTCAACAGCTTCCCCGTGCCCGTCGTGATGATCCACGTCCCCCGGCGTGAAACAACCCTGGCGCCCTGACGACATGCCGATGACGTCCATTGCCATCCGGCAGACCGGTCTGGTCACCAGCGTGGGGCTGACGGCTTCGACCGCCTGTGCGGCCATCCGCGCCAAGATCTCCAATCCCGGCGTGACGCGCTTCATCGATCCGGCCGGCAGGCCGATTGCGGCCCATGAAGTGAGCCTGGACAAGCCCTGGCGTGGCTTGCACAGGCTGGCACGCATGGCCGCGATGGCGATCGAGGAATGCCTGGTCGGCCTCGGCCCCGAAGAGAAGGCACGCGTTCCCTTGCTGCTCTGCGTGGCCGAACGCGAGCGTCCCGGCCGCGAAGACGGTCTCGACGACCGGCTGTTCGGCGAGATCCAGGAACTGCTGTCGACACGCTTCGCGGCCAACTCCGCCGTCGTGGCCCATGGCCGGGTCGGCACCGCGGTGGCACTCGCGTCGGCGCACGGCATGCTCCAGGATCCGCAATGCCCCGGCGTGATCGTGGCAGGCGTCGACAGCCTGCTGTCGTGGCCCACCTTGAGCGCGATGGAACAAGGCGACCGCTTGCTCACGGACACCAACTCGAACGGATTCCTGCCTGGTGAAGCGGCCGGCGCCGTGCTGCTGGGGCGGGCAGGCAGCGCGCGCGCCGAACTGCGCTGCCTCGGGGTCGGCTTCGGCGTCGAGAAAGCACATGTGAATTCCGAGGAGCCGCTTCGCGCCGATGGCCTCGCCACCGCCATCAAGCAGGCCCTGGTCGATGCCGGCCGCGAGATGCACGACATGGATTTCCGCATCACTGACGTGTCCGGTGAGCAGTACTACTTCAAGGAGGCCGCCCTCGCGTTGTCCCGCACGCTGCGCCGACGCAAGGAAGCCTTCGACATCTGGCACCCTGCGGAGTGCATCGGCGAGACCGGCTCGGCGAGCGGCCTGGCCGTCCTGTGCGTGGCCGAAGCCGCCTGCCGCAAGGGCTACACGCTCGGGCCGAACATCGTCACCCACTTCGGCAACGATGCCGGACAACGCGCCGCTGCCATTCTTCATTACGCCGAGGCCCTGTGAGCAATCAAGTCTTCGCCAACATGATGGAAGTGTCGTGCAAGGCTGCCGCCGGCAAGTCGATATGCGCCTTTCCGGACGTGTGCTTCACGCCACCGCTGACACCGGCCACGCCCCCGGGCGTGCCAATTCCCTACCCCAACACCGGCATGGCCTCGGACTGCACCGACGGCTCCACGACCATCCAGATCTCCGGCAAGGAGGTCATGCTCAAGAACAAGTCGTACTTCAAGACCAGCACCGGCGATGAAGCCGGCTCGGCGCCGAAGAAGGGGGTCGTGACGAGCCAGATCAAGGGCAAGGTCTACTTCACGATGTGGTCGATGGATGTGAAGGTCGAGGGCGAGAACGTCGTTCGCCACCTCGACCTGACCACCCACAACCATGCCTCCCAGGGTCCCAACACGACGCCCTGGCCCCACATCGACGAGATGACCATGGCGGCCGGCGGGGGCAACTGCAAGGGCGACGTGGACCGGGAAAAATCGGCGTGCGAAGAATATGCGCCGTACAAGGACACCGACGTGTGCGCCGACGCCGGCTTGTCCGGCAACGTGATCCAGAGCGGCGCCGACGCGCAGGCCGCAGGGTTCGCGACGCCCAAGGCCTGGGCGGACGACAAGAGCAAGAAGTCCGCGGCCAACAAGTGCCTGGCCGCTCGCCGCTGCCGCCTCGTGCCGTACAACTCGAAGAAGGACGGGGTCTCGGGTTGCTGCCCGGCACAGACCGCCGATCACCTGGTCCCGAAGGCCTCGTTCTTCGTCAAGGGCTACGAAGACGGCGTGAAACTTCCCGACTGGCAGAACTACGACGATTCCAAGGCACCGTGCATGTGTGCGGAAGGCGGCAGCAACACCGCCGGCAGCCATGGCCTGCGCCATTCGCATCACAAGGCCAACGGCCCGGGCAAGGGGGTCTATCACCCGTTCGAGGCCGAAGTGACGCTCGCAGCGGCCGGTGCCGCGGAAGTCTTCAAGGGGTCGGGTTGCAGCCAGAGCTGCATCGAGGACCAGCTCAGGCAAGGCCACAAGGGCATGGGCTCGCAGGACCGCGATGTCAAGCACAGCCCCTCGGGCAGTACGATGTCCAACCAGGACATATCCTCACGCGCCCAGGCCTACCAGCCTGAGGTCGTCCTCCGCTAAGCGCCTCGGACGAGGCCGACACTCTCATGGAAAAACCCATCTCCAAATCCACCGTGTTCGGCGTCGGCGCCGCACGTTTCGGTGACCTGGTCTACGTCATCGGACGCGACCGGAACCTGGATCAGCAGCATGTCGAGCATTCGCGGCTGATCGGCTTCGACGGCGGCAAGTTCGGCCACATGGGCGATCGCAACTGGACAGCGACCGCCATTGCCATCGCGAGGCGGCCCAGCGAGCGGATGGTGGTCGTCAGCGAAGAAGGCGCCGTGTTCACCTATGCCGCCGGCAAGCACACCGAAGAGCAGTTGACACCCGTGCCGAGCGTGATCCGTTCGGCTGGCGTCATCGACGGCCTGGTCTACGCCTGCGGGATGAAGCGTCAGGTCTATCGGCGCGACGACGAAGGCCGCTGGAGCGACATCAGCGCGCCCGCGCCGGCCGCCGGAACCAACGCCGGCTTCGAGGCCATCGGCGGTTTCGCCGGCACCGAGGTCTACGCGGCGGGATGGGCCGGAGAGATCTGGCATTGGAACGGCGTGACCTGGACATCCCTCGGCGCGTTGACCAACTACATCCTCACCGCGCTGTGCACGACCGACAAGGACGTCGTCATCTGCGGCCAGAGCGGCAGCCTGCTGCGCGGTCGTGGCCAGCAATGGGATGTCGTCGACCTGGGTGACTTCGCCGAAGACCTGTGGGATGTCGCCTGGTACAAGGGGCAGCTCTACCTGAGCAGCATGACCGATCTGTTCGTGCTGACGGATGACGGCCCGCAGTCCGTCGACTTCGGCGCCGACCGCCCGGCGACGTTCCATCGCCTGACCCAGGCCGAAGGCGTCCTCTGGTCCATCGGGGCTTCGGACATCTTCTCCTTCGATGGCAATGCCTGGAAGCGTATCGACTGATGCCTGCGCTGCCTGACTCCTCTGCCGCCTCGCCGTTCCGGCGGCCACCTGTCAAGGCCGTGCTGCAGCAGCACCTCGAAGACGCTGCCGTGCTGCGTTCGGTGCGCTCGGGTCTCGTACGTGCACCGCACGTTCGACTGCACCACCTGCGACGCCTCGATGATCGGTTGGCCGCACACCTGGACGGCGTGGCAGAGGCTGGTGCCGAGGGGATCCAATGGAGTCTGCGGGCCCTGGAGCAGCCGACGACTGGCGCGATGTTCACTGCGGGAGTCAACGCGATTCGCCACCAGGATCCGCTGAGCCTGGACACCCTGGTCGCCATCGCGGAGGCCGAACCCGCTGCGATGGTCGGTCTGGTTTCAGCCTTCGGCTGGGTACCCGCCAACGAATTGCGAGGAACCGTCCAGAACCTGCTGACCTCGGCCAGTTCGGCTCGATGCGACATCGGTCTGGCCGCATGCCGGTTGCACCAGGTCGATCCTGGAGCACCCCTGGACGCTGCGTTGTCCAGCGGACGGTACACAGGCAGGGTGCTCGCTGCTGCAGGCGAATCCGGCCGCACCGAACGTCTGCCGGCATGCTTGACGGCCCTCACCGCCACAAACCCGGCATTGCGACTTCTCGCCGCCCGGTCCGCCCTGCTTCTTGGCGACCGGACGACAGCCATGGACGCGTTGTCGTCGTTGCTGCGCAGTCCGGGCGGCCAACAAGCCCAGGCCACCGGGCTGTGGTTGCGGGTCGCCGCGCCCGACCGGGCTGCCGACATGCTGCGCTCCCTGGCCAAGGAGCCTGCCCAGAGTCGGCTTCTGATTCGTGCCATTGCGGCAGCAGGGGATCCGTTCTACATCCCCTGGCTGATCACGCAAATGACCGACGCCAGGCTGACGCGCCTCGCTGGCGAGTCGTTCAGCATGATCACAGGGCTCGATCTCTCGATGCTCGACATGGAACTCGATGCGCCGGCGAATGCCGATCAGGAGAGTGGTGAGAGCGCCGACGAAAGCGATCCAGCGCTCGATGAGGACCACGGCCTGCCTTGGCCGGATCCATCGAAGATCCAGGCATGGTGGCAAACACACGGGTCACGGTTCACTGCAGGCACGAAATACTTCGTCGGTGCAGCTCCCACCTGGAAACATTGCTTGTCGGTGCTCACCACGGGTTTGCAACGTCAACGCATGGCTGCAGCCGAGTACCTGTGCCTGCTGAAGCCGGGAACGCCATTGTTCAATGTCGCAGCACCCGCATGGCGGCAGCAACGACTGGTCGCGTCCATACCCGCCTGACTGCACAGACTCGCGTCGGCCGGCGAAAGGGATCTCTTCATGTTCGACGGCTCGGCCTGGCGGGACATCACCCTGCGTCGATCGCCCGCGTCGTCGCCGACCCACACCCCATGCAATACTCGCCGCGCCCCTCGCGCGGCTCGCCAGAACACCCCAGGGAAAACCGATGCCCCCCATCGACGCCAAGCTGATCCTCGCCATCCTCGGCCCCGCTTTCCTCGTGCTCGGCCTCGCACGCTGGCTCACCGCCGGACGCGTGATCCCGCAGGCCAAGGCCTGGCTGCTGGTCGGTGCGATCTTCTCGGCGGTGGCCACGTGGTTGTGGTGGCAAGCACTTTCTTCACACGGATGACGGGGTGAAGCAGGTCTGATCCGACCCCGGGTCGGGGCACAATCTGCCGTTCGCCCCAGCGGCGCCGACCCCACCCGGACGGCAGCCCGGCTGCCGGGCTCCGCTCACTTCGACTGAAGATGGAACGCATGATCGCAACCACTGATCGCACGGCACCGTCCCGCCTCGCCGGCACGGCCGTCCTGATGACGGCCCTGGTGGCGGCGCTGGCGCTGTCGGCCTGTGCCACCAAAACGGCCGAACCTCCCCCCGAGCCGCCGGCCATCACGCCGGCCCCCGCCCCCGCGCCGGAACCGCCGCCGCCGCCGACCCCGGCGATGCAGGCACAGTCGCAGAAGGTCGCGCAAGGCGTCGTCGAGCTGCTCGAGGCCGGCAACGAAGAGCAGGCGCGTGCCGAGCTGCAGCGCGCACTGACACTGGACCCGGCCAACAAGCTGGCGCTCAACCTGCAGCGCCAGATGACCGACGACCCGCAGGCCACGCTCGGCCGCGAGTCGTTCCCGTACGTGGTGCGCTCGGGCGACACGCTGTCGCGCATCGCCGGCCGCTTCCTCGGCGACATCTACAGCTTCCACATCCTCGCGCGCTACAACAACATCAAGGTGCCGCGCCAGGTCGGCGAAGGCACGACGCTGCGCATCCCCGGCAAGGCGCCCCCGCCCGAGCCGGCCCGCCCGACCCGGCCCGCACCGGCGAAGCCCGAACCGGCCGCCGAACCGGCACCGCCGCCGGTGGCGGCCGCGCCCGCCGCACCCGCCGAGCCGTCGGCCGGCGAGAAGGCGTTCCGCGCCGCCGAAGCCTCGGCCAAGGCCGGCAACCTGGAACGCGCGCTGGCCGACTACAAGCAGGCGGCCAGCCTGGGCGTGGCGGCCGCCGGCCCGAAGGCGGACGCGACCAGCAAGCGGCTGGTCGACACGCACTCGCGCAATGCCCGCTCGGCGCTGGCGCGCCAGGACCTGGACGGCGCGGTCAAGTCCTGGGACAAGGTGCTCGAGCTCGATCCGTCCAACGAGACGGCCAGGCTCGAACGGCAAAAGGCCCTGCGCCTGAAGGAAAAGGTCAACGCGCTCTGAGCTGCTGGCGGCGGCGTAGGAAATGCCCTACGCCGCTGCGGCATGCCGTCCGATTCTCGCGACCGGCCATGCCGGGGACTCTTGGTGTCACGCAAGCCATGACATGACATCAAGGAGGAACCCATGCCCCAGGAAGCCCAGATCATCGGCAAGGTCGAGTACCGCGAAGGGGACGGCCAGGCGATCGAGATCCGACCCGGCCCCATCGAGGTCGAGACCACCCTCACCGACGCGACGCTCAGCTGGGTCGACGGTGACACGCACGGCTCCACCGCGATCCCGATCGGCGATTTCCAGCGCTACGTGGCGCGCGGCACGATCGAGCTGAAGCACTAGCCTCGCCGGTCGGCCACCGAGCGCCGTTCGTACAACTCGAGCAGCACCTCGCTGACGTTGCCGAGCAGCAGCCGCGCGACCCCGTCCGCATAGAAGTTGAACTGCGTGCTGACGCGGTAGCCGGTGCTGATCGTCAGGCGGGTGCCGCCGCGCTCGGGCCGCAGTTCGAACACGGTGTCGTGCAGGTCGAAGTACAGCCCGCCGATGCGCACGTGGTCGTCGAGCGCGCCCGACGGCACCGAGTCGTCGGCGAAGCGGTAGGTCCAGGCGATGCGGCGCGCCGGTTGCCAGTCGGTGATGTCGCCATCGAAATGGATGCCCTTGCCCATCCGGAAATGCTGCACCCGGCCGCCGGCCGATCCGGTGATGCCGGATTGCGGCGGCGGCACGCCGATGCGGTAGGCCCAACCACGTTCCACCTCGCCGGCCTGGATGTCCGGCAGCTGCGTCAACTGCTGCCACACCACCGCGGCGGGGGCGGCGATCCACAGGCTGCGCTCGATGCGGCTCTGTTCGTCCTGCAACGCGGTGCCGGGCACCAGTCCGCCGAGCAGCAGCGGCAACGCGCCGACCGCATACAGCGTCGGCCGCGGCCAGCCGGTGACGCGGCAGGCGACGCCCATCAGCAGCCCGCCGACGCTGCCGAGCACGCCGAACAGCGGCGCGATGACGATCGCGCAGATCAGCCCTTCGATGTTGATCAGCAGCGTGCCGAGGACGAACAGCCCGGTGGCGAGGAACGGCGCCGCGATGCAGTAGCCCCAGGAGCAAGGCGCCTCGCGCTCGGCGATGTAGACGGTGACCATGCCCACCGCGATCGGCGCGAGGAACACGAAGGCGCCGGCCATCGCCGACCAACGGCTGCCGGCCGCGCCGGAGAACGCCAGCCGCAGCACGATGCCCGCCAGCGCGCCGGCGAGCACCGGCCAGCGGTAGCGGTACGGAAGGTGGCCGGTGCTCATCGCGTGTGCGCGATCCACAGCAGCAGCGCGAGCACGCCGATCGTCAGCTTCTGCGCCAGCGAGACGGCGCGTGCGATGCCGGCGCGCCACTCGATGCGCGGCTCGGGCGGGCTGATGCGCAGGCCTTGCGCCAGCGCGGTCGGGCTGCGGCCCAGCAGCGTCGGCAATTCATTGGTCACCGGCACGCTGCCGCGTTCGAGCAGGCGCAGCGTCTCGGGGCTGAACGACTTCTGCGGCAGCAGGCCAGCCACGCGGGCCGCGAGCTTCATCAGCGACATCGGCACCGGCAGCCACAGCGGCTCGCCCAGGCCGAGCGCGGCGCGGTAGCCGGCGAGCATCTCGCGGTAGCTGACGACCTGCGGACCGCCAAGCTCGCAGACCGAACGCAGCGCGCCACGCTGCTCGACCAGCCGTGCGATCGCCTCGGCCAGTTCGTAGACATGCAGCGGCTGCAGGCGCTGCAGCCCGCGCCCCGGCAGGCTGACGACCGGCAGCGCCGCGAGCGTCGCGAACAGCGCGGCGCTCGCGCTGCGCGGCCCGTACACCAGCGACGGGCGCAACACCGCCCAGTCGAGCGGCAGTGTCGCGAGCAGGTCGTCGGCGAGCAGCTTGCTGTGCAGGTACTCGCTGTCGATGCCACCGGGTCCGACGCCGAGTGCCGACACCTGGATCACGCGCCGCACGCCGGCCAGGGCCGCGCCGCGGAACAGCTCGATCGGCCCCTGCGCATGCACGCGCTCGAAGCACTGCCCGCGCGAGGGCCGCAGGATGCCGACGCAGTTGACGACGGTGTCGACCTGCGCTTCGCGCAGCCGCTCGGCCCAGCGCTGCGGCGCCACCGGGTTCGAGAAATCCAGCGGCCAGTGCTGGCGCGCCGCGCCCGGTCGGCGCGAGGCTTCGACGACCTTGTGGCCGCGCGCACGCAGCGCATGGACGACGGCCGCACCGATGCAGCCGGTCGATCCGCAGACGAGGACCTTCATGACGACCTCCTTGGAATGCAGGGCCCGGGGCACGCGGCATCGAGCACACGGGCGGCCTCGGGTTCGAGCGCCTGAAGCCCGGCGCGAGGCGGCAAGGTGGCAGGCAGGCTGATGTCCCACACCAGGCCGAGACGGTTCAGCACGCACAGCACCCACCAGCCGGGATCGGCCTGGCCGGGGTAGAGCCCGAGGCGGGCCGAGCCGGGAAACGCGTGGTGGTTGTTGTGCCAGCCCTCGCCGAAGGTGATGAGGCCGCAGCCGCGCACGTCGTGGCCTTGCACGCCGGCCCCGTCGACATGCCAGCTGCGGTGGCCGACGCGGTGCGCGAAGTGGCCCACCATCCAGTGGCCGGTGAGGCTGACGACGCAGCGCAGGCACACGCCCCACAGCACCGCGCCGACGCCGCCGAGCGCGAAGAACAGCAGCGCCCACGGGAGCTGCTGCAGCAACCAGTGCCGCTCGATCCACATCAGCACGGGGTCGCCGGCCAGGTGGCCGGGCAGCTCGAAACGCGGCGGGCGGGCGAGGCGCAACTCGCAATGCAACTGCCACCACGCGTCGACGAAGAAGCCGCGCCGGTGCGCGAAGAAATCATGGCAGCGCGTTTGCCGCTGGGCCCAGTCGCGCAGGTCGTGGGTGCGCATCATGCCGACCGGCCCGGCCATGCTGACCAGCACGCCGAGGTAGACCAGCCCGCGTTCGAGCCACAGCGGGCAGGCATACGCGCGGTGGATCAGCCGCCGGTGCATGCCCAGCGAATGCCCGAGGCACAGCGTGACGGCGCTGCTGGCGAGGAACAGCGCGAGCCCGCCCCAGCTCGGAAACACGCCGACGGCCACCACGCCGCCGGCGGCCATCGCGAACCACCACAGCGAACGCGCCGGGGCCCAGGCCACGCGGCCTTCGACGGCGCTGGCGTGCGCATCGGCATGGAGGGTGGTGACGTCGTTGCGCATGGCGATGGCTCCGCGATCAGCCGGCGCGGCGATCGGCGCAGCGGCCATCGCGACAGGCCCGCGGGTCCGCCACGGCGCGGCGCGCACGCCATGCGCGGATGCCGCGCACCAGCGGTGCCGCGGTCGCCGAGATCGCATGGCGGTGGCGCGCGAACCACCGGTAGCTGGTGTCGAGCGCCGGCTGCAGCGGCGCCCATTGCAGCGGCCGCCACATCCAGCCGAGCCCGACGGCCTCGTAGGCGAGCCGCACGACATGCACGCCGCGCAGCCACTGCCCGTCGCCGGCCAGCCCGTGGATCTCGGCGTCCATCGCCTCCCGCGTTGTGCCCCACGGCGAGGCATCGAAGCACGGCGCGCTGATGTCGACGAACACCAGCCGACCGCCGGCATCGCGCTCGCGCAGCGAATCCATCTCGAGCGAACACACCGGGCAGGCGGCGTCGTAGAAGAGGGTCAACGGGTAGGTGATGGGGGTCATGGTGGGTGATTTCGCGTGTTATTTATGTCAGTAATTTCTGTCTATAGAGAAACCAAAGATCAAAAAAAGGAGGGCCCCTCAAGGCCCGAGCAACTGCACCGGATTGACCTCGTCGGTTGCCGCCGCGCTGTCGCGGCCGAGCAGCTTCTTGATCTTCGCGCCGAGCTTCAGCACCTTGGTCAGCGTGTCGGTGTCGAGCTTCAGCATCTCGTCGCTCCAGGCGGTCAGCGTGACCAGCAGTTCCTGCGTCTCGCGGATGCGCAGGCGGGCCTCGGCCGGATCGCGGCTCAGCGCCGGGTCGGCCAGCAGCTCGTTCAGCACCTCGATCGTCGGCGCGATCTCTCGGCGTTGGCGCTCACGCACCACGGTGCGCAGCAGCTCCCACACCTGGGTCGAGGTCTCGAAATGATCGCGCCGGTCGCCGGCCAGGTGCGTCAGCTTGATCAGGTTCCAGCCCTGCAACTCCCGCAGGCTGTTGCTGACGTTGGAGCGTGCGACGTCGAGCGTGTCGGCGATCTCCTCGGCATGCATCGGCCGGCCGGTGATGAACAGCAGCGCATGGATCTGCGCGACCGTGCGGTTGACGCCCCAGCGCGTGCCCATCTCGCCCCAGTGCAGCACGAATCGGGAGAGGGTCGGCGACAGGTTCATGAGGCGGACTCTAGGGTCGCCCGATATTTCTGTCAATGCAGAAATTGAAAAATCAATCGACCGGCGCCGAGACGATCCAGCCTTCCAGCGGATCGGCATCGGCCGGCCTGCCGAAGCCGGGTTGCCCGGCGGCCCATGCGGCCTGCATCAGGCACAGCACCGCGTCGAGCCGGTCGCCCGAGGCATCGGCCACCAGCGCATCGCGTTGTGCATGCGACAACCGCAGGCGCAGCCCGAGGCGCGAGCGGCCCTGCTCCAGCGCATCGAGCAGGTCCTTGCGGGCGATCAGGCGGTCGGGGGTCTGGCGGGCCTTGTCGTCGGCCTTGTACGAGCGCCGGCCGATCAGCTCGCGCGCCAGCAGGCCGGGGTAGCCCTCGAGCGCGACGCGCTGCGCATCGCCGGCGCGCAACCCGGGCAGGTCGACGCCGGCATCGACCAGCAGCGGTACGCCGGCATGCAGCATCAGCGCGACCGGCGGGTTGATCCACTTCATCGACGGCGATGAACCGGCCGGCCCGTCGGTCGCGCGGTGCGCGAACTTCGCGCCGACCGGCCGCGCATCGCAGAAGGCCGCGAAGCGCATGCGGATCTCATCGCGCGACAGCCCGGCGTAGTGGCGCATCAACGGCAGCCAGTCGAGCGGCCAGCCGAGCGACTGCACCAGCTCGCGCGGCAGGCCGAACGGAAAGTCGAAGGCCGCGAGCCACGGCCCGGGCGTGCGAAGCCAGGCAGCGAAGCCGTCGAAGTGCTCGTGCGTGTCGATTCGCTCCAGCTTCACGACGGCATGCGCGACGCGGCCGCGTGCCACGGTGATCGGCTTGCGCCGTGTCGGCCGGCTGGTGAAGTCGACGCCGGCCAGCGGCAAATCGGTGTCCGGAAGGAAGGTAGAAGTCATGGGTGCCGGCAACGTCGGTCGCATCAGCCGGCGGCGAGTCCCACCACCCCCGCCGCGATGCACGCCGCGCCCGCGATGCGCGTGCCGCGCTCCCCCTCACCCAGCAATCGCCCGCCGAGCAGCGCGGCGAACAGCATCGACACCTCGCGCGCCGGCGCCACGTGCGACAGCGGTGCGAGCCGCGCCGCGTACAGCACGAGCACATAGCCGAGCGGGCTGATCGCCGCCAGCACCAGCGCGTGCTTCCACAGCGCGCGTGCGGACGCCATGAAAGCCTCGGGCCGGCGCAAGGCCGTCGGCAGCATGAACGGCACCCGCAGCAGGTTGCCGAAGTAGTCGATCAAAATCGGCGAGATCAGCATCACCTTGACCGAGTAGCCGTCGATCAGCGTGTACAGCGCGATCATGCAGCCGGTGGCCGCGCCGTAGCCTAGGCCGGCCATCACGCGCTGCCGCTGCACCGGGTCGTGCGCACGCGCCCACAGCGACGGGCCGCCGGCGATCAGGAACACGCCGCCGGTGACCGCGAACACGCCGAGCACGCCGCCCAGGCTCATGTGCTCGTCGAGCAGCAGCAGCGCACCGAACGAGCTGATCAACGGCCCGGTGCCGCGCGCGACCGGGTACACCACGGTCAGGTCGCTGGCCGCATAGCCGCGCAGCAGCACGTTGAAGTACACCAGATGGGTGATGCCGCTCGCGAAGATCAGCGCCCATTCCTTGGCGCCCCACAACGGCACCGTGCCCCATGCGGCCCAGATGCCGACCGGCCCCCACAGCACCAGGATCATCAGGCTGCACAGCAGCGCGAAGCGGCTGTCACCGCCGGCCTTCTTGGCGACCAGGTTCCAGGCGGCGTGCAGCAGGGCGGCGATCAGGACGAGGCAGAGCGCGAACAGGGACATGAGGACGCAGGCGAGGCGAAACCCGCATTGTCGTCAGAGTTGCGCTGGGAACATCCCCGGGTTTCGGCCCGTCACGCCCGAAGCTGGAACCCGTGCGCCGCCGGCTCCGGCGCCAGCGGCTCCAGCAACCAATCGCGCACGCTGCTGGCAGCCGCCAGCACGCGATCGAACAAGGCCATCAGCGCGGGTTCATCGAGTTCGGACAGGCTCTCGCGCGTCCACAGGGAGAACCGTCCGCCGTCCGGTTCGAGGGCTCCGATCAGCGCGGGGTGTTCCGCGGAGAACTGGTTGGCCGCCAGCAGCGGCAACAGGCGCTGGGCATCGCGCGGATCGACCGGCGCGGCGATCTCGGCGATCACGACCAGGAATCCCTCCTGGTGACCGAGCAAGCCGACTGTCAACCCGTCATCGACGGAGAGTGCGACGCTCAGCCGGTGTTCGCCGGGCGGCGCGATGCCGATGCGTTCGCACAGCGGGCGGACGACATCCTGGAATGACAGCAACGGTGTCATTGCAATCCCTCCTGCGCGCTGTCAGCCTGAGCATGCTCGATCATCTCGACCGCGAGCGTCAGATTGTCTCTCAGAGCCTCGTCGTCGATGCCCGCCCTCAATGTCTCCAGCAGCGCAAGGTTCGATGGCTGCAATGCAATCGCCTGCGCGACCGCTTCACCACAGATGATTGCTGCAACCTCTCGTTGACGCGCAACGTCGCCCCCGGCCGCGTGAGCGTCTCGCAGCATCTGTTGCGCGAATTCCCACGCGACGAGCCCGACACCGTTCGGCCGCAAGGCAGAAGCTCCCCGCCTCAGCAACAGTTTCACCATGTCGGCTCCGCCGGCCTGTATCGCCAGGCTCAATCCATTCTCCAGACCGTGAGACGCACCGAACTGTGCGCCCGCCTTCAACAGCCGTCTGACGCCCCGCACGTCGAGGTGCATGCAAGCCATCATCAGCCATCTCGAGCCCTGGTCTCCGCAGGCCGCGAGGCTTTGCGTGTTCAGCCACCTTGTCAGCGCAGGCCTATCGCGATTCTTCAACGCGTCGTCGATCATGCGCATCCGCAGCATCATGTTCATCTGCGTTGCCGTGGAAGCGTCGATGGCGTTCTTGTACAGCTCGCCGATGAGCGCCATGTTGCGCTCATCGAGCGGGCCGCAAAGTGCCGTGTTCGTCGCACCGAGGCACAGGTCTCGATGACGTTCGGGGAACCATTGGCGCACGTCGGTACGCTGCAGCAGCCGGGTCAGTTCCTGCCGATCCTGACGGACACACGCGCCTTCCACCTCCAGTTCCCATTGCGCCTGCTGCAGGTGCAACTCGGGAAACTTCGGCCGATCGGCGGGTTCGTCCAATCTCTCGATCGACGATTCGGCCACTATGTCGTTCGAGTAGTAGTGTCCCCGGTGGTGGTAGACGACCTGCTCGTTCGGCTGCATGCCTTTCTGCGCCGCCTGTTCCCGCGTGAGGAGGCAATCAGTCTCGGTTCTGTCCTTCCGGCCGTTGGTGAGGATCTTCCGCTTGGCATATGAAACAAGGTCGCTTGAACTGGAGTTTCCGAGGAAAGGCTGCCACTCAGGGGGAAGCTCGACATCGCGGATCTCACCCAGGGACCTCGCCTGCCGCTTCAGGTCTTCCCAGCGGAATTGAACACCATCCCCAGGACGCCAAACCGCGACAACGATCAGATCGTTCACCGTGCTGAACCTGCCATCCTCCGGCAGAAATGCCTCCGGGTTGATCCAATGATCATGAATGACGCAGGAGCCATCTCGCAGCCATACGCGAACGAAGCAATGGTCGACTTGCGTTGAGCTGACAACCTCGATTCGGTCACATCGCGACATTGCATATTGAGCGTAGTGTTCGACCAAGATCACGTAGGTCGCCAAGGCAGACACAGAACAGTTTCGTCCGCCTTCCCGCAGCGAGTTCATGAATCGATCACCACCACACTCAGATGCACGGCCGAACAACCAGTGCGACTCACCGTTCGAGGCACGAATATGAGATTCCAGGTTGCCTGAGAAAATGGGATAGCACTCTGCCTGACGCCTTGCAGTCATCGGCACCAATCTGCAGCTGTACAGGCTGTCGGCCCCGACCTCACGCACGACATACATCGTGCGCTGGCCTGTTGTTGCGGTGGAGCGGCTGACCTTCCGATCGAACTCCACGGGGCTGCCATTCACTTCAGCGCGCGCCACCTCGTAAGGCCCGTGAACATTCGCAGGAAACTCCCCCCGCTGGTTGACCAGCGACGCGCGCGGGTTGTTTCGGTAAGAGGCGGAGGCGGGGTACTGCATGGTTCACGCTCGTGACGATGAAAGGGCCGGATGGCATGCCGCATCGTTCGCAGTGGTCGCGCGAGACCGGCCTTGCCAAGGTGTCGTGGTGAGTGACCGTCGTCGGGCCGCGGTTCCCACCGCACGCGCCGACATGCGTTCCGGTCGCAACGCCCCCGAGTCGGGCCTCCCGACCCATCCTTCCTCTCACCCCTTCGACGCCGCCACCCGCATCGTGACGAACTCCTCCGCCACCGTCGGGTGGATGCCGATCGTGCGGTCGAGCTGTGCCTTCGTCAGCCCCGCCTGCACCGCGACCGCGAAGCCCTGCAGCACCTCGCCCGCATCGCCGCCCACCATGTGCGCGCCGAGCAGGCGGTCGCTCGCGTCGTCGACCACCAGCTTCAGCAGCGTGCGCTCGGTGCTGCCGCTCAGCGTGTGCTGCAGCGGCTTGAACTCGCTGCGGTAGATGCGCAGCACGCCATGCCGCGTGCGTGCCACCTCTTCGCTCAGGCCGACCGTCGCGGCCTGCGGGTGCGTGAAGATCGCGGTCGGCACCGTCGCATAGTCGAGCGCCGGCCGGCGGCCTTCGCCGAACAGCCCGTCGATCAGCACCATCGCCTCGGCCAGCGCCACCGGCGTCAATGCCTTGTTGCCGACCAGGTCGCCCAGCGCATGCACCGACGGGACGTTGGTCGTGAAGCCGGCGTCCACCGGCACCGTGCCGTCCTCGTTGACCTTCACGCCCACCTCGGCCAGCCCCAGCCCGCGGCTGCGTGCGCGCCGGCCGGTGGCATGCAGCACGGTGTCGGCCTCGAGCACGCTGTCGTCGGCCAGCTGCAGCCGCTGCACCTCGCCGCGCCGCTCGACCGCGGCGATGCGCGATTCGAGCCGGATGTCGATGCCCTTCTTGCGCATCTCGGCCGTGACGAATCGCGCCATCTCGCCGTCGAAGCCGCGCAGCAGCTGCGGGCCGCGGTGCAGCAGCGTGACCTTGGAACCGAGGCCGTGGAAGATCGATGCGAACTCGCACGCGATGTAGCCGCCGCCGACCACCACCAGCCGCTTCGGGAACGGCGACAGGTCGAACATGTCGTCGGAGCTCATCGCCCACTGCGCGCCCGGCCCTTCGATGCGCAACGGCTCGCCGCCGGTGGCCAGCAGGATGTGGCGCGCGGTGAAGCGCTGCTCGTGGGTGGTGGTCTTGACCGCCACCGTGTGCGCATCGAGCAGCTTGGCCCAGCCGCGCACCAGCTGCACGTTGGCCCCGCGCAGCAACTCGGCATACACGCCGTTGAGCCGCGCGATCTCGGCGCCGCGCCGCGCCTTCAGCACGTCCCAGTCGAACTCGGGCTCGGCCAGCGTCCAGCCGAAACCGCGCGCCTGCGCGAAGGCCTCGTGGTAGTGCGCCGCATAGCTGTACAGCTTCTTCGGGATGCAGCCCAGGTTCACGCAGGTGCCGCCGAGCGCACTGCCCTCGGCCAGGATCACCCGGGCGCCCAGCTGCGAGGCCACGCGGCTGGCCCGCACACCGCCGCTGCCGGCACCGATCACGAACAGGTCGCAGTCGTAGGATGCGTCAGCTGTCATCGTCATTCGAAGGCTCCCTCTCTCTTCGTCCACCGTCATCCATCAAGGCCTTGAGCGTAGCGAGGCTGTCGGCCTCGTGCAAAGGCTTGTCGTGCCGGATGCGCAGCATGCGTGGAAAGCGCACGGCGATTCCGCTCTTGTGGCGCGGGCTCGCGTTGATGCCCTCAAAGCCCAGCTCGAACACCAGCGTGGGCCGCACGCTGCGCACCGGACCGAACTTCTCGAGCGTCGTCTGCCGGATGATGCGGTCAACCTCGGCGAATTCGCCATCGCTCAAACCCGAATAGGCCTTCGCGAAGGTCACCAGCTGCAGCGCTCCGGGCTGTGCCGGCTCGCGCCGCGCGATGGCGTCGACCACCTGCTGCGCCTCGGCGGCATCCTGCGGCGGGTGGCTCCACACCGCGAAGGTGTAGTCGGTGTAGACGCTGGCGCGCCGGCCATGCCCGGCCTGCGCATAGACCAGCACCGCGTCGACGCTCAAGGGGTCGATCTTCCACTTCAGCCAGGTGCCGCCCGTCAGCCCTTCCTGCTTGCGCCGGCCGCTGCCGTACTGCGCCTGCGCATGCTTCAGCATGAAGCCCTCGACGCCGCGGGCGCGCGATTCCTCGCGCAGCTCGGCCAGCGCGGCCCAGCTGTCGCGCTGCTCGACCGGCGAGACCCGCATGCTTCGCCCGGCCGATGCGGCTTCGAGCAGCGCACGCCGCTCGCGCTGCGGCCGGGCGCGCAGGTCGACGCCCTGCCATTCGAGCAGGTCGTACGCGATGAAGCTGGCCGGCGCATCGGCCAGCACCCGCTTCGTCAGCGTCTTGCGCGCGATGCGCTGCTGCAGCAGGTTGAACGGCGCCGGCGCATCGCCCTTCCACACCAGGATCTCGCCGTCGAGCACGGTGCCGTCCGGCCACTCCTGCGCGAGCGCGACGACCTCGGGAAAACGCTCGGTGACGAGTTCTTCGCCGCGCGACCAGATCCAGGTGCCGCCGCCGCGCCGCACGATCTGCGCGCGAATGCCGTCGTACTTCCATTCGACCAGCCAGTCGCCGGGTGCGCCGAGCCGCGTGTCGAACTCGGGCGGCAACCCCTCGACGGGATGCGCGAGGAAGAACGGATACGGCTGGCCGAGCGGCGCCGCGCCACCTTCGCCTTCGGCCGCCAGCAGCGCCGAGAAGCGCGCCGCATCGGGCGTCTGCTTCGCATCGGTCCAGCCCATCATGCGTTGCGCAAGCAGCTTGTCGTCCAGGCCGGCGTGCGCGGCCAGCGCGCGCTGCACCAGCAGCTTGCTGACGCCGACCCGGAAGCCGCCGCCGATCAGCTTGGTCAGCAGGAAGCGGCCGGTGGTGTCGAGCTCGTCCCAGAATGCCGCGATGCGCGCCGCCTGCTCGGCGGGCGACAGCCCGCGCAACGGCAGCAGCCTCTGCTCGACCCAGTCGGCCAGCCCGACATCGCTCTCGTGCTGCGGCGCCGGCAGCACCAGCGCGATCGTCTCGGCCAGGTCGCCGACCGCCTGGTAGCACTCGTCGAACAGCCAGTCGCTGATGCCGGCTCGTTCGCAGGCCAACGCGCGCAGCGTCGCGGTGGGCACGACCTGCCGCGGCTTGCCACCCGACAGGAAGTACACCGCCCACGCCGCATCGGCGGGTGCGGCATCGGCGAAGTAGCGCTGCAGCGCGGCGACCTTGCCCGAGGTGGCGGTGGTCGCATCGAGTTCGGCGAAGAGCCGCGAGAAGCGCTTCATGCGGCCGGCTCCGGACCGGGCGCGGCGGCCGCTTCCGCAGCGGCATCGGAGGCGGCACCGGGATCCGCCGCGTCGCTGCGCTCGTCGTCGTATTCGGTGTGGAACGCGCCGGCCTGCAGCCCCTGTTCCTGCAGCCAGCGCACCATCACCGCCTCGTAGCCATGCGTGACGATCACGCGCGCCGCGCCGGTCGCGGCGATCGCGCGCTGCAGCCCGGGCCAGTCGGCATGGTCGCTCAGCACGAAGCCGCGGTCGACCGCGCGCCGGCGGCGCGTGCCGCGCAGCTGCATCCAGCCGCTCGCGAACGCATCGCCGTAGTCGCCGAAGCGGCGCGTCCAGGCCGAGCCCTGCACCGAGGGCGGCGCGATCACCAGCGCCCGCGCGAGGCTCGCCTTGTCGGTGACCTCGGTCGCGAGTTGCGTCGGCGGCAGCGCCACGCCGGCCGCGCGATACGCCTGGTTCAGCGGCTCGACGGCCCCATGCACGACGATCGGCCCGATCGACGCATCGACCCCCGCCAGCAGCCGCTGCGCCTTGCCGAAGCTGTAGGCCATCAGCAGGCTCGCGCGGCCGGCGTCGGCATTGGCGCGCCACCAGGCGTCGATGTCGGCGAACACCTCGCGCTGCGGCTGCCAGCGGTAGATCGGCAGCCCGAAGGTCGATTCGGTGATGAAGCAATCGCAGCGCACCGGCTCGAACGGCACGCAGGTGCGGTTGTCGTCGCCGGCACCGCTGACGAAGTAGTCGCCCGACGCCACCCAGACGCGGCCCCCGTGCTCCAGCCGCACCTGGGCCGAGCCGAGCACGTGGCCGGCGGGGTGCAGCGACAGCCGCACGCCGTGGTGTTCGATCGACTCGCCGTAGGCCAGCGTCTGCAGCGCGATGTCGTCGCCGAGCCGCGCGCGCAGCACGCCTTCGGACGGCGCCGACGCGAGGTAGTGCGCATGCCCGCGCCGCGCGTGGTCGCCGTGCGCATGCGTGATCACCGCCCGCTCGACCGGCCGCCACGGGTCGATGAAGAAATCGCCGGGCGGGCAGTACAGCCCTTCGGGCCGTTCGATCACCAGGTCGTCGACCGCCATCGCCGGCGCCATCAATAGCGGCCGGTCTGGCCGGCGATCCGCAGGTAGACATGCGCACACCACGCGACGAAGCCGCGCCGCAGCGTGCCGGCCAGCGTGCGCGGGTGCGCGAGCTTCGGGTCGATCTCGCGCGACTGCGCGACCGCGGCATCGAAGCGCTCGGCCAGCGAGCGCGTGAAGGCCTCGTCGCGCACGATCACGTTGGCCTCGAGGTTCAGCAGCAGCGACAGCGGGTCGATGTTCGAACTGCCGACCGTCGCCCAGTCGCCGTCGATCACCGCCACCTTGGCGTGCAGGTAGGCGGGCATGTATTCGTGGATGCGCACGCCGTGCGCCAGCAGCTCGTCGTACAGCACGCGCGCGGCCAGCCCGGCGATGCGGTAGTCGAGCTTGCCCTGCAGCAGAAGCCGCACCGCGACGCCGCGGTCGGCCGCATCGCGCAGCGCGCGGCGGAACGACCGGCCGGGGTAGAAGTACGGGCTGATCAGGTCGACGCGTTCGCGCGCGGCGCGGATCGCATCGATGTAGCTGCGCTCGATGGTGCGGCGCTGGCGCAGGTTGTCGCGCAACACGAAGGCGGCGCGCACCGGCGGCAGCGCATCGGGGCTGAGCTGCAGGCCCTTGCTGCGCGGCATGCGCAGCCGGCGCAGCAGGCGCTTGGCACGGGCGATCGGCTCGGCGCTGCGCGCCAGCGCCACCATCTCGTCGCGAAAATCCTGCCCCAGGTCGGCACGCGTCCACACCGCGCGGATCGCCTGCTCGACCGGCGCGACCACCGGCCCGCGCAGCTGCACCGCGAAATCGAGCCGCGGCTGCTCGGTCGCGCCGTGCACCAGGTCGATGCGGTCGTCGATCTGGTTGATGCCGCCGACGAAGCCGACCTCGCCGTCGACGACGCACAGCTTCTGGTGCAGCCGGCGCAGCTGGCCGGGCTGGAACCAGCTCCACCAGCTGGTGATCGGGCGGAACACCGCGAGGTCGACGCCGGCGTCTTCGAGCAGCGGCTGCAGCTGCGGCAAGAAGGCGCGCGAGCCGAAGCCGTCGAGCACGACGCGCACCGCGACGCCGCGCGCCGCGGCCGCCAGCAGCGCATCGGTGACGGCGGTGACGCTGCCCTCGTGCTGGTAGATGTAGGTCGCGAGCCAGACCTCGTGGCGGGCCGCATCGATGGCCCGTGCCATCGCCGGAAAGAGTTGATCGCCGCCACTGAGCAGCTCGACCTGGTTGTCGCCGCAGAACAGCGCGCGCGGCACGGTGCTCCACAGGTCGTCGGGCAACGGCTCGCCGTGCCGGCGGCGATGACGGCGGGTCCGGGTGGTGGTCGAGCTCAATGCGCGGTCCGGCACGCTCATGCCAGTTCGAGTTCGGCCACCAGCGGCAGGTGGTCGGACATCCGCGCCCAGGCCGCCCCGCGCGGCACCGAGGTGCCGGTGCAGCGAAAGCCGCGCGTGTAGATGCGGTCGAGCGAGAACACCGGCATGCGAGATGGGAAGGTGCGCTGCGAGCTGACGCCGCGCCGCTCGGCTCGGTACAGGCCGAGCGCATGCATCGGCGCGTCGAGCTTGCCGCCCCAGTCGTTGAAATCGCCGGCCAGCACCACCGGTTCGTTCGCCGGCACCTGGCTCGCGACGAACGCGCCGATGCGCTCCACCTGCCGCACGCGGCTCGAATGGATCAGCCCGAGGTGGGCCACGATCGCATGCACCACCACCGCGTTCCAGTGCACCCGCACGTGCAGCAGCCCGCGCTGCTCGAAGCGGTGGTCGGAGACGTCGTGGTGCCCGATCTCGTCGCCCAGCGGCCAGCGCGACAGCAGCGCATTGCCATGCTCGCCGCCCGGCGTCACCGCGTTGGTGCGGTAGGCCGCGTGGTAGCCGTCGGGCGCCAGGTACTCGGCCTGCGGCACGCGCGGCCAGCCGATGTGGGTGTCGGGGAAGCGCCGCGCTTCGCCATGGTGGAAGCTGCGCACCTCCTGCAGGAACACCATGTCGGCGTCGAGCGCCTCGATGCCCAGGCCGAGGTTGTGGATCTCCAGCCGCTTGCGCGGGCCCACGCCGCGCACGCCCTTGTGGATGTTGTAGGTGGCCACACGCAGCACGTGCGGCGGGTGCAGGGTCGACGGTGACGCGTTCATCTCGCGGTGGCTCCCAGGTCGAGGATGGCGGCTGCGTTGGTGCGCGAGAAGCACCGCGCGGCGGCGTCGCGCCACGGCAGCCATTCGAAGCGCAGGTGTTCGTGCGGGCTCAGGCGGACCGGCGTCGCGCGATCGACCTGCAGCGTGAACACATGCTCGGTGTTGTGGGTGATGCCCGGGGCGTAGCGGTGGGCCCAGGCCGGCAGGATCTCGTAGACGTGGCGGAGGTCGAGGTCGACCAGTCGCGTCGCGGGCACCGACGCCGAGCCGATCGCGATGCCGGTTTCCTCGGCGACCTCGCGCACCGCGGTGTCGCGCAGCGGCTCGGCCGCCGACGCGCGCGAGCCGGTCACGCTCTGCCAGCCGCGCAGCGCATCGCGGCGTTCCAGCAGCAGCACCTCGCGCTGCGGCGTGTGGATCAGCACCAGCACCGATTCCGGCAGTTTCATGCGTGAAGGATAGCGGCTCGCCGCGGCCGGCCCGTGTCGGCCGACACCTCGCCGCCGGGTCGGGGAAACGCCCGGCCCCCGCGATCCACCGCGGCATCGCGCGTCGGGTCAGCCCTTCGCGCCGGCCTTCACCGCCACCGCGGGCGGCAGCTCCTTCGATTGCAGCATGCGCACCTGCGTCACCAGGTGGTTGTGCGCATCGAGGAACGCGGCCGCGATCACCTTGCCTTCGTTGCTGTTGCTCCAGCCGGCGCCGGCCGCGCCGCCCAGCTTGCCGAGCACCAGGCCGCCCATGCCGAGATCGGTGACGCGGACCGAGCCGGTCGACGCCGCGAGCTGCTCGGTGGTCTCGTTGTCGGTCAGCAGCAGCGCGACCTGCGCTTCCTTCAGCTTCACGCTGTCGGCCACGCCGACGAACTTGTTGAGCACCGGGATCATCCCGAGGATGCCGCCGATCTCGCGGCCGGCGTTCTGTTCGCTGAAGGTGAGGCTGGGCGTCAGCGAGTACTGCGCCTCGTAGCCCTTGCCCTTGGCCACCGTGCTGTTCTGCCGAACGATGCCGGCGTTCTTCAGCTCCTGCTCCTGCACCGTGGCCCGCAGCCCGGCCGAGCGGTCGACCACCCGGAAGCAGCCGCTCTGCTGTGCCAGCAGCCGGATCAGCGGTACCGGCGATTGCGGCAGGTTGTAGCCCGACACCATCGTGTAGCCGTTCGGGTTCTCGACCAGCGCAAGCGTGGCCACCGGCGCGTCGCACCGCACCAGCTCGCGCGCGGCCGATTGCGCCCCGGCGGGCCCGGCCGAGCCGGTCACGACCGAGCCGCCTTCGCCGAGCGCAGCGCCCTGCTTGCCGCAGCCGGCAACGACCAATGCCAGCACCAGACCTGATGCAACGGTGACGCGGTTCATGCGGAGCCTTTCCAAGCCATCGATTCCAGACAAGGCGCCGATCATGCCAGCGCAACCACCGGCGTCCGGCAGGCCCCCCTCAATCACGGGTCCATCAATTCGTAGCACTTTGTTCTTGGTTTGCATGACGCGCGCGTCTGCACAAGTTCTGCAAATTCGGTCCGCAAGCTCCGTCGATCCCGCAGCAGCCTCCGGCAGCCCATTGCGCCGGCGGGCACTTTCCAGGAGCAGAGAAAGCCATGAAGCATCCGGCCCGCATCGACACCACTCGCCCCTGTTCGTCCCGACCCGGCCGCCTTGCGACGGCCTGGCTCGTCGCACTGCTCATCGCCGGCTGCGGTGGTGGCGGCAGCGACAGTGGCAGCAGCAGCGGCGATTCCTCCGGCGGCATCGTGCCCGTCGTGGCTCCCGCTGCGGTGACCGATGTGGTCGCCACCGCCAGCGACGACACCGTCGTGCTGACCTTCACCGTGCCCGAGCCGCAGAACGTGACCGGCTTCAAGGCCACCTGCGTCGGCACCGACCAGGCCGTCACCGCCACCGCCTCGGCCAACGGCACCGCCTCCGGCGAAGTGCGGATCATCGGTCTGACCCATGCGCAGGACCAGCACTACAGCTGCACCGTCACCGCCTTCAACGGCGGCAGCGTCTCCAGCGCCGCCACCGCGCCGGTGGCCGCCACGAACAGCGGCAGCAGCAACACGCCCGACCAGCCGCGCGACACCACCGTCACCGCCGGGCCGACCTCGGCGGTGATCGACTTCAGCGGCGCCACGGTGAACGGCGGCACCGCCGTCAGTTCCTATGTCGGCGTTTGCACCGGCGCCGACCTCACCGCGTACAGCTACGCCGTGGCGAGCCCGTTGGTCGTCGAAGGGCTGACGCCCGGCGTCGACTACACCTGCTCGGTCAGCGGCATCAACGCCGACGGCCAGGGCACGGCGTCCGCGTCGTTCACGGTGCGGCCGCTGGCCGACGCTCCCGCGGATGCCGCCGCCCCGACGGCACCGTCCAACGTCGCCGCCACTCCCGGTGCCGGCTCGGCATCGATCGCCTTCGTCTCCGCGCTCACCGGCGGCAGCAACACCGCCGTGGTCTATCGCGCCACCTGCTCGACCGCCGGCAGTGCCGTCAGCGCCGAATCGCCCGCCAGCCCGATCACGGTGCCTCGCCTGACCAATGGCCGAACCTATTCGTGCGTGGTCACCGCCACGATGGGTGCAGTCACCAGCAGCAAGTCGAGCCCCGCGTCCGTCGTGCCGTTCACGGTCCCCGACGCGCCGACGCTGACCGACATCGCCTCGGGCGACCGCATTGCCACGCTGAGCTTCCTGGCGCCAGCCTCCGATGGCGGATCGGCTGTCCAGGGCTACCACGCGACCTGCCTCGCCGAAGGACAGGCCAACGGCACCGGCGTTGTCAACACGGCCGGCGCCGACACCACCAGTGCCGGCACCGTCACCGTAGCCGGCTTGACGAATGGCAGCACCTACCTCTGCAGCATCGTCGCCCGCAATGCGTCCGACCGCAGCAGCGATGCCTCCGAATCGCGCCGCGCCAGCCCCAGCCGGCCCGACGATGCGCCAGCCCCCGACGCGAGCCAGCTGCCGGCCGCGCCGACGTCGCTCCAGCTCCAGACCACCGCCGGAAACGGCAGCGCCACTTTTTCGTTCACGCCGGTCACCGGCGGCACCGTGGCAGTGCTCGACTACACCGTCACCTGCAGCGCCGGCAACGAGACGGTGCCCGGCACCGGCCTGACCTCGCCGATCGTCGTGAGTCCACTGCGCAGCGATGTCGAGTACACCTGCTCGGTCGCCGCGCGCGCCAATGCGGGCAGCGGTGAGGCATCGACAGCGGTGAAGGTCACCCTCGCCGCCGCGGTTCCGAAGGCCCCGGACCTGGATGACCCGATCCCCGGCAACCAAACGATCAAGCTGAGCTTCAGGGCCGCGTCCGATGACGTGTCGAGCATCGCCGGCTTCACGGCCACTTGCGGCACCGGCACCACGCCGGTCAGCGCCGGCAGCAGCCCGATCACCGTGTCGGGCCTGGTCAACGGGCAGACGTATTCCTGCTCGGTCTACGCCACCAACCAGGCGGGCGTCAACGGCAAGTCGTCCAACAGCAAACCGGCCAAGCCGCGCACCGTGCCCGGCCAACCGCTCTCGGTGCAGGCTGTGGGAGGCAATCTGTCGATCACCGTGAGCTATGCGACACCGCAGGATGACGGCGGCGCCGAGGTTCTGGGCTACGTCGCCACCTGCGACAGGGTGGGCGACAGCCATGTGTCGCCGATGTCGAAGGCAAGCGATCGATTGATCGTGGTGACCGGGCTCGAGAACGACAAGGCCTATGACTGCAGAGCACAAGCAGTCAATTCGGCCGGTACCGGGCCCGCCTCGGCGGTGGCCGGCGCCACCCCGGTGGCCGGCAGCAGCAACCCCACGCCGCCCGAGGCACCGAGCAAACCCGGGATAGACGCTGGCGACCAGCAGCTGACGATCCACTTCAGTCGGCCGGTAGCCAACGACAGCACCGTGACCTACGAGCTCGTCTGCTCACCCGGCGCCATCAACCTGCCGGCCCTCGACGCCAACGAGTGGACGGTCACCAACCTTATCAACGACACGGAGTACGCCTGCCAAGTCAGCGCCACCAACCCTGCGACGGCCACCAGCAGCAATTCGCCCATCGCGAAAGGCACGCCGGCTGCGAAGTCGACCACCGTGAAACCCGTCGCCCCGGGGCTCGGCACCGTGTTGGCCGGAGACCGCATGCTGACGATCCCGTACACCCGGCCGGCCGGCAACGCGGCGGATGTCGTCTACAGCGCGAGCTGCGGCGCGGGCTCGGCCATGGACACCGGCTCCACCTTCGTCATCAGCAGCCTGGATAGCGGCACGTCCTATACCTGCACCGTCAGCGCCACCAACCCTGGTGGCACGGCGTCGACCACGGTGACCGCCACAACACTGGCCAACGCCACGCCTCCCACGCCGTCGAAGCCGGTGATCTCGCTGGCCGTGCCGGGCGAGACGCAGATCGTGCTGAGCTTCTCCCCGAACGCCGAGAGCAACGTCGCCTACACCGGGCGCTGCAACGGCGGCACGAGCTTCAACAAGGGTTCGGACGGCAAGGTGACGGTGACGGGGTTGATGAGCGGAACAACCTATGCCTGCACGGTCACGGCCACCAACTCGTCGAACGTATCGGTCACCTCGGCGGCAAGCACCAGCGCGACCACCCTGGCCCCAGCGACGCTGGGAGGGCCGGTCACCGGCGACGGCCAGGTCTCGCTGAGCTTCACGGAGCCAGGGACCAACCCGGGCGGCACGCTGTACACGGCGAGCTGCGCAACCATCGATACCGGCACGACGGTCGGCACAGGCAGCAGTGGCCTCAGCCCTTTGACGGTCACCGGTCTTGCCAACGGAAGCGTCTACATGTGCGGGATCACGGCCTCGAAAGGCGCGGGAGTAGCCAAAGCCTCGATTCCAGTGGCGCTGTCGCCCACGCCGTCGAAACCGAGCATCTCGCTGGCCGCGGCAGGCGACCAGCAGATCGTGCTGGGCTTCACCCCGAACGCGGAGAGCAACGTCGGCTACACCGGGCGCTGCAACGGCGGCACGAGCTTCAACAAGGGCTCCGACGGCAACGTGACGGTGACGGGACTGACCAACGGAACCCCCTATACCTGCACGGTCACGGCCACCAACCCGTCGAACGTATCGGTCACCTCGGCGGCAAGCACCAGCGCGACCCCGCTGGCCCCAGCGACGCTGCTAGGGTCGATCACCGGCGACGGCCTGGTCTCGCTGAGCTTCAAGGAGCCAGAGACCAACCCGAGCGGCACGCTGTACACGGCGAGCTGCGCAACCATCGATACCGGCACGACGGTCGGCACAGGCAGCAGTGGCCACAACCCCTTGAAGATCACCGGTCTTGCCAACGGAAGCACCTACATGTGCGGAATCACGGCCTCAAAAGGCGCGGGAGTGGCCAAAGCCTCGATGCCAGTGGTGCTGCCGGCTACCGTTCCCGGCCAGCCGACGAATGTGTCTTTGACGACCTCCTGCAGCGGCTCCCAGGGAGAGGTTGCCAATGCGACAGTTTCCTGGGGTTTGCCGAGTCCGAATGGAAGCGCCGCGGTGGACTACTTCACCATAGTCCTAGTCCTCGAGCAAAACGGCCGCACCACCACGAAGACGCCTCAGAACACGACCGGCGCTGCCGCCGGTTCGATGCAATGGACCAACGTTGGCAGTGGCACCTTTACCGCCAAGATATCGGCACACAACGCCTTCGGCAATGGGTCTGCCGCCACCACGGTCCCCGTTGCCGCCTCGTGCTGGGGGAAAAGCGTTACGGAGTAACTGATTCAACACAACAACCGGCGACCCGCCATCCAAAGCACCGCCCCTCCCGGGCGGTGCTTTTTTTCGACTCACCCCGCCTGCGTCGCCTGCGGATTCCTCAACCGGATGTGCAGCTCCCGCAGCTGCTTCTCATCCACCGGGCTCGGCGCATGGGTCAGCAGGTCCTGCGCGCGCTGCGTCTTCGGGAAGGCGATCACGTCGCGGATCGACTCGGCCTTGGTCATCAGCGTCACCAGCCGGTCCAAGCCGAAGGCCAGGCCGCCGTGCGGCGGGGCGCCGTACTGCAGCGCGTCGAGCAGGAAGCCGAACTTCAGCTGCGCTTCTTCCGGCCCGATCTTCAGCGCGCTGAAGACCTTGCTCTGCACCTCGGCGCGGTGGATGCGGATCGAACCGCCGCCCAGTTCCCAGCCATTGAGCACCATGTCGTAGGCCTTGGCGATGCACTTGCCCGGGTCGGTATCCATGTAGTTTTCATGGCCGTCCTTCGGTGCGGTGAACGGGTGGTGCACCGCGTTCCAGCGCTCGCCGTCGTCGTCGTACTCGAACATCGGGAAGTCGACCACCCACAGCGGCGCCCACTTGTCCTCGAACAGGCCGTTCTTCTTGCCGAACTCGCTGTGGCCGATCTTCACGCGCAGCCCGCCGATCGCGTCGTTCACCACCTTGGCCTTGTCGGCGCCGAAGAAGATCAGGTCGCCGTTGCGCGCGCCGGTGCGCGCGATGATCGCGGTGATCGCGGCATCGTGCAGGTTCTTCACGATCGGGCTCTGCAGGCCTTCGCGGCCCTTGCCGGCGTCGTTCACCTTGATCCAGGCCAGGCCCTTGGCACCGTAGATCTTCACGAACTCGGTGTAGGCATCGATCTCGCCGCGGCTCATCTCGCCGCCACCCGGCACGCGCAGCGCCACCACGCGGCCGTCGACCGCGTTGGCCGGGGCCGAGAACACCTTGAAGTCGACGTCCTTCATCAGCTCGGTGAGTTCGGTGAACTCCAGCTTCACGCGCAGGTCGGGCTTGTCGGAGCCGAAGCGGAACATCGCGTCGGCATACGTCATCACCGGGTACACCGGCAGCTCGACGCCGATGGTGCTGCGGAAGACGTTGCGGATCATGCCTTCGAACATGCCGCGGATCTCTTCCTCGGTCAGGAAGCTGGTCTCGATGTCGATCTGCGTGAATTCCGGCTGGCGGTCGGCACGCAGGTCTTCGTCGCGGAAGCACTTGGTGATCTGGTAGTAGCGGTCGAAGCCGGCCACCATCAGCAGCTGCTTGAACAGCTGCGGGCTCTGCGGCAGCGCGAAGAACATGCCTTCGTTGACGCGGCTCGGCACCAGGTAGTCGCGCGCGCCTTCCGGCGTGCTCTTCGTCAGCATCGGGGTCTCGATGTCGATGAAGCCGTTGGCGTCGAGGAACTTGCGCACCTCCATCGCCACGCGGTAGCGCAGGATCAGGTTCTTCTGCATCGCCGGGCGGCGCAGGTCCAGCACGCGGTGCGTCAGGCGCGTGGTCTCCGACAGGTTGTCGTCGTCGATCTGGAACGGCGGCGTGACGCTCGGGTTCAGCACCTCGAGCTCATGGCACAGGATCTCGATCTTGCCGCTGGTGAGGTTGCTGTTCTCGGTGCCGGCCGGGCGCGGGCGCACCTTGCCGACGATCTTCAGGCAGAACTCGTTGCGCACGCCCTCGGCGACCTTGAACATCTCGGCACGGTCGGGGTCGCACACCAGCTGCACCAGGCCTTCGCGGTCGCGCAGGTCGATGAAGATCACGCCGCCATGGTCGCGGCGGCGGTGGGCCCAGCCCATCAGGGTGACGGTCTGGCCCATCAGTGCCTCGCTGACGAGGCCGCAATACGTTGTTCTCATGTGTCTTCTCCGGAATCGGTCATCGTGGCCGGCACGCTGCGCACAGCGTGCATCGGCATCATCAAGGTGGTAGGCGTTGGCGGGCGCGCTTGCAAGCCCCGCGGGGTGCGCACCGGTTGAGCGGCTGCCAGGCGCTCAACCGGTCTGATTTCGCGGCCCGTCCGGTGGCGTCCCTTGCGACATCACCAGCGGCGGCGCGGGCATCGGCGGGGCCACCACGCCCATCGAGATCACGTACTTCAGTGCTTCGTCGACGCTCATGCTGAGCACCACCACGTCGGCACGCGGCACCATCAGGAAGAAGCCCGAGGTCGGGTTCGGCGTGGTCGGCACGTAGACGCTGAGGTAGTCGCCGCTCAGGTGCGTGGCCGCCTCGCCGCCGGGGCGGCCGGTGACGAACGCGATGGTCCACGACCCGGCGCGCGGGTACTGCACCAGCACGGCTTCGCGGAACGCATTGCCGCTGCTCGAGAACAGCGTGTCCGACACCTGCTTCACCGAGCTGTAGATCGACTTGACGATCGGGATGTGGTTGAGCACCCGGTGCGCCTGCGCGAGCCACCACTGGCCGAACATGTTGGCGGCGAACATGCCGGTGAGCAGCAGTCCGGCGATCAGCAGCACGATGCCCAGGCCGGGGATGTTGCGCAGGTCGGTCAGCGGCTGGCGTGCCGCCTCGGGCAGCACCGCCTGCGTGGCCGAGACCAGGCTGCCGAACACGTCGTCGAGCAGGCCCAGCACCGAGTGCAGCACCCAGATGGTCACGGCCAGCGGCAACCAGACCAGCAGGCCGGCGATCAGGTATTTCTTCACTGGGTTCCTTGCGGCTTCGGCGGAGCGGCCGGCGTGGCGGCAGGCGGTGCCGCGGCCGGGGCATCGGCCTTCGGCGCGGCAGCCTCGGACGCGCCGGTGCCGCTGCCGGCGGCGGCCTTGTCAGACCCCGACGCAGCCGTGCCGGTGGCCGGCGGCGTCGAGCCGTTGCGGAAATCGGTGACGTACCAGCCCGACCCCTTCAGCTGGAAGCCGGCGGCGGTGACCTGCTTCTGGAAGGCTTCGGCACCGCAATTCGGGCACACGGTGAGCACGGGGTCGGAGATCTTTTGCAGGACGTCCTTGGCGTGGCCGCAGGCCGCACACCGGTAGGCGTAGATAGGCATGGCTAAGCCTTTGATTCAAAACGCGAAATTATAAGTGGCCCGGGCTTGCCCCCCGACAGCGCGGGGCGGCCCGTGCCGCAGCCCGGCGCGGCGGTCAGCCGTTCGAGCCCGCCGCCAGGTGGCGCGGCTCGTGGCGGTTCTGCAGCACCTGGGGCGCCAGCGAACCCGCGATCATGCCCGCAAACGCGGCGATCAGCCCGGCCAGCTGCCCCGGAAAGTGCTCGCCCCACGAGGAGATCTGCGGGAAGAACACCACCCACACCGCGATGCCGGCGCCGAGCGACACGATGGCGCCCTGCGTGGTCGAGCGCTTCCAGTACAGGCCCATCACCAGCGGCACGAAGGCGCCGACCAGCGTGATCTGGTAGGCCGCCGACACCAGGTCGTAGATCGACGTGCCCTTCATCGCGATCGCATAGGCCAGCACCAGCGCGGCGAACACGACGATGGTGCAGCGCATCGCGAACAGCTGCTCGCGGTCCTTCATGCCGGGGCGCAGGTTCTTCAGGATGTTCTCGACGAAGCTGGTGCTGGGCGCGAGCAGCGTGGCCGACGAGGTACTCTTGATGGCCGACAGCAGCGCGCCGAAGAACAGGATCTGCATCACCAGCGGCATCTTCGTCAGCACGAAGGTCGGCAGCAGGCGCTGGTAGTCGTTCTTGGCGAGTTCGACCGCGCTGTCGCCCATCACGATCACCGCGCAGGCGACGATGAACATCGGCACGAACGCGAACAGGATGTAGCTGACGCCGCCGATCACCGCGCCGTTGCGGGCGGTCTCGGGGCTGCGCGCCGACATCACGCGCTGGAACACGTCCTGCTGCGGGATGCTGCCCAGCATCATCGTCAGGCCCGCGCCGACGAACATCGCGATCTCGGTGAAGCTCGGCGGCGGCAGGAACTTCCACAGGTCCTTCTGCTGCGCGAGCGCGAACACCTTGTCGGTGCCGCCGGCCAGGTCGCTGGCGAACACCGCGATGATGCTCAGGCCGATCACCAGCACGATCATCTGGATGAAATCGGTCCAGGCCACCGCGAGGAAGCCGCCGACCACCACGTAGATCAGCACCGCGAGCGTGCCGACGATCATGCCGGCCGTCTCGGACATCGCGCCGTTGGTAAGCACCGAGAACACCAGCCCGAGCGCGGTGATCTGCGCCGCCACCCAGCCGAGGTAGCTCAGGATGATGGCCAGCGAGCAGAACACCTCGACGCCCTTGCCGTAGCGCTTGCGATAGAAGTCGCCGATGGTCAGCAGGTTCTGCTTGTAGAGCTTGGTCGCGAAGAACAGGCCGACCAGGATCAGGCAGGTGCCGGCGCCGAACGGGTCTTCGACGATGGCGCCGAGGCCGCTCTGCACGAACTTGGCCGGGATGCCCATCACCGTCTCGGCGCCGAACCAGGTCGCGAAGGTGGTGGTCACCACCATGATCAACGGCAGTCTGCGGCCGGCGATCGCGAAATCGCGGGTGTTCTTGATGCGCGTGCCGGCCCAGACGCCCAGGCCCAGGGTTCCCAGCAGATACAGCACGACGAAGGAAATCAGGGTGGTGTTCATCGACCTAGGCTCGCGGCGCGGGTTGGAGGCGGGCGGGATTATCCATGCAGCAGCACCCCGACACGCAAGTCCCGGACCCGGGATTCACCGTAGCTCGGGTGGCAACTGGCAACCCGGGTTCCCGGATGGGCACCGAGGTTACCGCCAGTGCGTCATGACCTGCGTCGCGATCAGCCCCAGCACGAAGCCGACCGCCCCGTAGATGATGGCGCGCAACAGCCGGTTGGTGCGGCGCTGCTCGGCCAGCACCGCCTCCAGCAGGCGCGGCTCGGTGCCGCGCGGCTGCTGCAGCGCGTGGTGCAGCAGCCGTGGCAGCTCGGGCAGCAGCTGCACGTAGCGCGGCGCTTCCCGCTTCAGGTTCTGCAGCAGCCCGCGCCAGCCGACCTGCTCGTTCATCCAGCGTTCGAGGAAGGGCTTCGCGGTGTTCCACAGGTCGAGCTCCGGATCGAGCTGGCGGCCCAGGCCCTCGACGTTCAGCAGCGTCTTCTGCAGCAGCACCAGCTGCGGCTGGATCTCGACGTTGAAGCGGCGCGAGGTCTGGAACAGCCGCAGCAGCACCTGGCCCAGCGAGATGTCCTTCAGCGGCCGGTCGAAATGCGGTTCGCAGACTGCGCGGATCGCGCCTTCGAGCTCGTCGACCCGCGTGTTCGCCGGCACCCAGCCCGACTCCACGTGCAGCTCGGCCACGCGCTTGTAGTCGCGGCGGAAGAACGCGATGAAGTTCTGCGCGAGGTAGTCCTTGTCGATCTCGGTCAGCGTGCCGACGATGCCGAAATCGAGCGCGATGTAGTGCCCGAAGGTCTTCGGGTCCAGGCTGACCTGGATGTTGCCGGGGTGCATGTCGGCATGGAAGAAGCCGTCGCGGAACACCTGCGTGAAGAAGATCGTGACGCCGTCGCGCGCGAGCTTCGGGATGTCGACGCCGGCATCGCGCAGCCGCTGCGACTGGCTGATCGGCACGCCGTACATGCGTTCCATCACGATCACGCTGGTGGTGCACAGGTCCCACACCATCTCGGGCACCAGCACCAGGTTCAGGCCCTGCATGTTGCGGCGCAGCTGCGCGGCGTTGGCGGCCTCGCGCACCAGGTCGAGCTCGTCGTGGAGGTAGTTGTCGAACTCGGCCACCACCTCGCGCGGCTTCAGGCGCTTGCCGTCGGACGACATGCGTTCGATCCAGCGGGCCATGCTGCGCAGCAGCGTCAGGTCGTCCTCGATCACCGCGAGCATGCCGGGCCGCAGCACCTTCACCGCGACCTGGCGGCCGCTCTTCAGCGTCGCGAAGTGCACCTGCGCGATCGACGCGCTGGCGACCGGCTCGGCGTCGAAGCTCGCGAAGAGGTCCTCGATCGGCCGGCCGTACGCCCGCTCGACCAGCTGGCGCGCGAGCGCGGCCGGGAACGGCGGCACGTTGTCCTGCAGCCGGGCCAGCTCGTCGGCCAGGTCGTCGGGCAGCAGGTCGCGCCGGGTCGACAGCACCTGGCCGAACTTGACGAAGATGGGCCCGAGCCGCTCCAGCGCCTCGCGCAGCCGCACGCCGCGCGGCGCATGCAGCCGGCGGCCGAGCGTCATCACGCGCACCAGCAGGCGCACCCAGCGCTGGCGAAAGCCCGACAGCGCGAGCTCGTCGAGCCCGTAGCGCAGGACGATGAAGCCGATGAACAGCAGGCGCAGCAGGTGCCTCATCGGGGGGAGCCGCCCCCGTTGCGGTTCACCAGGCCCTGCAGCACGTGCACGGCTTCGCGCAGGCCGCCGGCCACCATCGCGGCGAAGCGCGACAGCTCGTGCGCCGGTGCCGGGCCGATGACCTTGGCCAGGTCGTCCTGCAGGTCCCAGCGCAGGTTGTCGATCAGCCAGCTGACGTCGGCGGCGAAGGCCGAATCGCCTTCGATGCCGACCTTCGGACGCACGCCGCCGAACCATTGGGCGGCCAGGCGCGCCGGGTTGGAAGCATCCAGCGTGACGCGCAGGTCGGGCGCGGCGACCGGCTCGCCGCCGGCGTATTCGAGCAGCCCGGCCGGCGTGATGCGGAACGCGATCTGCGGGGGCGGCGGCAGCATCGCCGGCCAGCCGGTCAGCGTGAGCTGCACGCTGCGACCGGCGTGCGGCTTGAGGCGATCCGTCGCGACGGTCTCGGACGCGATCACGTGGTTGAGCAACAGGGTGATGCGCTCCAGCGCACCGGCGCCTAGCGACGCGAAGAAGGCATTCAGCATGCGCGGGATTGTAGGTGGCGCACCGGCGCCCTTCACCCTGGGGGCTCTCGCCGCAGCGCATGCGGCCTATGATCGTCCGCCCTGCGCCACTCGAACGACGACATGCCCACGATCCTGCTGACCGGTGCCACCGGCTACATCGCCTCCCACACCTGGCTCGCATTGCAGGCCGCCGGCTTCGACGTGGTCGGCGTCGACAACTTCTCGAACAGTTCGCGCATCGTGCTGGACCGGCTGGCCGAACTCGGCGGGCAGGCGCCGGTGTTCGTCGAGGCCGACGTCTGCGAGCGCGCGGCGATGGACGAGGTGTTCCTTCAGCACCGCATCGACGCCGTGGTGCATTTCGCGGCGCACAAGGCGGTCGGCGAATCGGCGCAGAAGCCGCTGGAGTACTACCGCAACAACCTGGGCGGGCTGATCAACGTCGCGCAGGTCATGCAGGACCATGGCTGCAAGCGGCTGGTGTTCAGCTCGTCGGCCACCGTCTACGGCCAGCCCGAGCGGCTGCCGATCACCGAGGATTCGGCGCTGTCGGCCACCAACCCGTACGGCACCACCAAGCTGCTCGGCGAAGAGCTGCTGCGCGAGCTGGCGCGCTGCGACGCGGCGTGGCAGATCGCCTTCCTGCGCTACTTCAACCCGGTCGGCGCGCACCCGAGCGGGCGCATCGGCGAAGACCCGCGCGGCGTGCCGAACAACCTGATGCCGTACGTGGCGCAGGTGGCGGTCGGCCAGCGCGAGTTCCTGCAGGTGTTCGGCGACGACTACGACACGCCCGACGGCACCGGCGTGCGCGACTACATCCACGTGATGGACCTGGCCGACGGGCATGTGGCGGCGTTGCGCTACCTGCTGGCGCAGCAGAAGTCGCTGACGGTCAACCTCGGGACGGGGCGGGGCTACAGCGTGCTGGAGGTGGTGAAGGCGTTCGAGCGAGCCAGCGGCCGGCCGGTACCGCACCGGGTGATGCCGCGGCGCGCGGGGGACGTGGCGGCCTGCTATGCGGACCCGTCGCTCGCACGGGAACTGCTGGGCTGGACGGCGACGCGCGACATCGAGGCGATGTGCTCGGATGCATGGCGGTGGCAGAGCGGGAATCCGCGCGGGTTTGAGTGAAAGCCGGTCTTGGCTGAGCCTGACCCGTTCGGGCTGAGCCTGTCGAAGCCGTCTGCCCGCACCGTCCTGTGGAACGTTTCGAATCCTGTGGTTACTCAGGGGTCTCTGCGCGCTGAATTGTCGCCGCAGCTATCCATCAAGATGAATTCCAGGATTCCAAATAAATGCTAAAAAAAAATGATGCGCCCAAGATCGATCGCAACTCGAAATTGATGCGCCGGCCTCCCGCCATCCCTAAAATACCTTTGTTGCGCCAGGAAATAACCAAGAACCAACTCAGTGCTTATTTCCTTGTCTTCCGCACGCTCGTTAAAGGCGACTGCGCAAAGAACGGCCCATTATACGAACTACCACGTCGAGTGGTCGACAAAGTAGCGCGCTATAACTTACTCTTAAATGACCAGATATCCCCGGGATCCACGAAGAAATTTGAAAAAGAAATATTCAAAGCGGGCGGCGATCACTTGGCATTGGCTGAACTGAGAAAAGAAAAGCAAGCAGCAGCAGAAGAAGGGAAATGGCAGAGGAAATGGAAGGATCTGATGGAACGTTATGCGCTAGCCGCAGGACGAGGGGATGATCAGACGATGAATGTGATCCTGAGGGCAGCGGCCAAAGCAGAGGCGCCTACTCGCCATTGCGCAAACTTGATGATCGGCGAGCTTGAGAAAGCGGTGATGCAGCTTCAAGGGAAATTGAAGCAGCAGCAAACGCACGGCGGCAATCTGCGTCCTGAACACATCAGTTCGCTCAGTCAAATTGCGGCGCGGCGGTATGCGAAGATGAAGCAGAATGCTGCTGAACCGGAACTTCACAAAGCGCTGCGGGCTGCTGCCGGCCTCCTGGACATCGTTGACGTGAGTGCGTGCGCGTTCACCATCAACGAAGTCGTTTTAAAACAGATGGCCCGCACTGAAAATTCCGATTTGCACAACAAGGTTCTGACCCTTATCAGTTGGCTGCTGCTGGTAGACGTCGATCTGGCACAGGAATTGTGGGACGCCGTCAAATCAAACTCCAAGCCCAATGGCAGAGAATTCATGCGTGCGCAGCAAATGCTCCGTGAGCATCTTGAAAAATGTGACGCACACAACACCGATCGATGGAAACGCGACCCCAAACTCAATGAAAAATTTTGCGTCAAATGGGCCAATTTCAAAATCGACTTTGAATCGGATGAGAATCCGAAATCGAGCAAGCCGTTGAGAAGCCCTAGAAAAGTCGCTGCACAGCTCTTCAAGTCGAAGCAGAAGAATGAGTGAGGGCAGCAATCTGCCGATTCAGCCGCCAAACCGCTTCAGCAACCGCCGCCCGATCGCCGCCACCACCCGCTGCCGCGCCGCCTCGCGCGAGAACGTGTGGTCGGCGTCGTCGACGAACTCCAGCGCGAGCTCGCGGTTCTTGATTGCGCGCTGAGCGGTCTGGCGCGCGCCGTCCTGCAGCATGTCCCAACCCGGATCGCCCGACGACACGATCAGGGTCACGTGACGCTTCGCCGCGAACAACTGCCGCAACTGCCGTGACAGCAACGGCCCGCGCGACGGGAAGAAGATCTCGTTGATCGCACTCACGCGCGACGCCACCTGCTTGCGCAGGTGCGAGAACACCACGCCGCCGAGGTAGACCAGGTTCACCTGCCCGCGCAGCAGCTTCTTCCAGCTGTCGAGCCGGCGCATCGTGCCCTTGTAGTGCGCCACTGCCGAGAAATGCTTCGTGTCGACGGCATCCCCTTCGACCCAGCGCCAGGTCAGCGGGTTGATCAGCACCAGCTCGCTGATCTGCGCCGCCTGCTCGACCAGCCCGGTCTGGAACGCGGTGTACGCGCCGGAGCACAAGCCCATCAGCACGAACTCGCGCACGCCGAAGCGCTCGCGCAGGCTGTGCAGCACCTGCTGCGCATCGGGCACCGCGCTGTCGGGATACGGGTGGTTCTCCCGCCCGGTCCCCCGCTGCACACTGTCGCCCAACCCTTCGAGGTCGCAACGCACGGTCGGGAAGCCGAGCGCCGCGAACTCGCGCGCGAGCGTCACGTACAGCCGGTTCGGGCCGACGTGGTGCACGGTGCCCGAATTGAAGAGCACGACCATCGGCCGCGCAGCCAGGTCGACGCCATCGGCCTGCGCGAGCAGCCCGAACAGCTGCCCCTCGTTGCCGAGCGCGCACAGCGTCTCGGTCAGCGCGACCGCGCGGCCATCGGCGGTCGCATGCGCGAAGCGCGCCTGCGTCGCCCCGACCGGCGACGGCAGCAGCGGCGGCGCGGCCTCGCGCAGCGCGGTCTGCGCGACCATCCACTGCACGATGCTGTCGAGCGCCTGGCGCGGCACCACGGTGTGCACCGGCTCGGCCATCATGTCGGCATAGCCGGCGCAGGCGATCGCATCGGTCGCGATGCCGAGCGTCAGCAGGTGCTCGCCCAGCGCCTCTTCCTCGCCGATCAGGTCGTCGCGTGCGACCAGCAGCGCGCGGCCGCTGACGCGCAGCGCCTCGCGCGTCAGCTGCACCGCCTTCACGGCGTCCTGCGTCTCGCGGCTCACCAGGAAACCCGCCGGCTCCAACGGCGCGCTGACCGGCCGCTGGCCGCCGCCGGCCGCCATGTCCAGCGCCTGCAGCTCGCGCACATGGCGGCGGCCCGAGGCGCAGACGTTCCACAGCACCAGCCAGTCGACCTCGCGCTGCGCCGCGACCAGCGCCGCGAGCGTCGCACCGAGCCGCACGCCGAGCAGCCCGACGCGCGCGCTGCCGCTCAGCGCCTGCGCCGCGGCGATCGCCGTGTGGACGTCGTCCTGCCAGCGCTGCAGCCGGCCGGCGTCGGTCTCCAGGCCCGGCGAATCGCCGCTGCCGTGGTAGTCGAAGCGCAGCGCCGGCACGCCCGAGCGCGCGAGGTCGTCGGCCAGGTGGCGCAGCGAGCGGTGCCCGTGCGCGTACTCGTAGCCCATCGGGTTGCAGATCACGACGACCGCATCGCGGCGCGGCACCGCATCGGCCACGTGGTACCAGCCGAACAGCGGCTGCGCATCGCTGCCGAGCATCAGCGGCTCGCGCCGGACCTCGGGGCGGCGCGCGGCCTCCGGCGGCAGCGGGATGTCGTCAGTCCGCACGGACGGTCACCAGTTCCCGCAGGTTCAGCGCGCCGAGGTGCGCCTTGAACTTGCGCGGCGCGGCATCGAGCGGCCTGAAGCGCAGCGTGCGGCGCGACTGCGGCGCCAGGTGGAAATGCAGGTCGTCGGCCGCGTAGCCGGCGCATTCGACGTGAAGCGACTGGATCAACGCGGCCGCCTCCAGCGTGACCAGCACGCTGCCGTCGGCCTGCCGCTGCGCCTGCGCCGTCAGCGTGCCGGCGCGCTGCGGCGGCAGGTTCAACCCGTGCGGAAAATGAAAATCCTCGGCCAACGTGTCGCCCGCTTCGTTCTTCAAGCGCGCGACCGCCACGTCGTGCTGCGGCGGCCCGAAGCGGTAGGCGTAGGCGGTGTCGGCGAAGTGGCCGATCAGCGCATCGGCCTGCAGCGCGAGGCCCTGGTTCGCCGCCAGGATCACGTCGAGGCTGCCGCCGGCGGTGCGCACCTGCCCATCCTGGTACAGCGCGATCTCGACGCTGCCCGCGAGCGGCTCGCCGCCCTCGTTGTGCACCTGCAGCTGCAGACCGTCGAGCCCGCCGTCGGTGATCAGCACGGTGCGTGCTGCCCACGCGCGCTTCAGCGCCCAGTACACCGCCTTCGGCCGGCCGGTGCTGTCGATCAGGCCCCAGCCGGCGCCCGGCCACAGGTCCTTCAGGAACCACACCAGGCCGCCGCCGCAGACGCTGCCCGGTGCGCGCCATTCGGCGAACACGCGCTTCAGCACCTCGCCGGTCACTGCGCGCGACAGCGCGAGGTAGCGTGCGATGTCGGTGCTGCGCAGCGCGACCGGATCGAGCCCGGTGAGCTCGCGCAGGTAGTGGTCGCGGATGTCCTCGAAGTCCCAGCCGGCGCCGTTGTCGCGCGGCTGGCGCTGCTTCCACAGCGGGTGGTGCGGCGCGATCGTCGGCTGGCCGGCCAGCAGCTCGATGGTCTCGGGCTCGGGCACGTGCGAGAAGCCCAGGCATTCGGTCGTGAACTTGACGCCGGCGTGCTTCACGTCGCTGATCGGCCGGCGGTAGGCGCCAACGCCGTAGTAGTGCGAGATGCCGGTGCCGACGTGGAACGGCAACGCGCCTTCGCACGGCGACGAGCGGAAGTACGGCACGCCGGCATGGCGGCTCGCGCAACGCGCCGGCAGCGTCTCGCTGAAGAAATCGTTGCTCCACTGCTCGGCCGGCAGGCCCAGCATCGCGGCCTGCTGCTCGACCTCGCTGCCGCCGCAGTACGCGGCGATGCACGGGTGCGCCTGCAGGCGGTGGAGCTGCTGGTCAGCCTCGCGCTCGATCTCGGCGCGGAAGGCCTCGTCGGCCACCGGGTAGTCCATGTTGGCGAACATGAAGTCCTGCCAGACCAGGATGCCCAGTTCGTCGCACAGCGCGTAGAACGCGTCCGACTCGTAGGTCATCGTGCCGCCGATGCGCAGCATGTTCAGGCCGCCGTCGCGCGCGAGCGTCAGCGTGCGGCGCAACTGCTGCGGGTCGCCGTGCAGACGCAGGAAGTCGTCGGTGGTCCAGCAGGCGCCGCGGCAGAACACCGGCGTGCCGTTGACACGGAACTGCACCAGGCCGTCGTCGCGCCGCACCTCGACCTGGCGGAAGCCGATGCGGCCGCGGTCGATCGCGGTCCACTGCGTGCCCTGGCGCAGTTCGATCGCGCAGTCGTGCAGCGCCGGCGCGCCGTGCGTGTGCGGCCACCACAGCGCGACAGCGGGCAGTTGCAGGTCGGCCGACAGCGTGTCGCCGTCGAGCGCGAGCGCATGGGTGCGGTCGCCGATGCGCAGGCGCGCCTCGGCGACGTCGCTGCCGGCGGTCAGCGTGGCGCGCAGCCGCACGCGGCCGACGCCGGCCTCGGCATCGCACTGCAGGTCGATCGACGCGATGCCGCCCGGCGACACCGTCTCGAGCCACACCGGTTTCCACACGCCGACCGGGTGGACCGGCGGCGTCCAGCCGGGGATGCGGCCGAGCAGCGTGGTGCGCACCCAGCGCAGGTTCTGTGCCTCGACGAGCGCGGTCTTCCAACGCGGGCGCGGCTTGCGGGTGGCGAGTTCGGCGTCGAGCGAGCGGAAGCAGAGGCGCAACTCGTTGTCGGGCCGCAGCCGGCCGGTCACGTCGACCCGCTCGGTGGTGAACATGTTGCGCGCAGTGAGGATCGGCTCGTCGTTCAGCCAGACCTCGGCGATGCCGGCCAGGCCGTCGAAGCGCAGGTGCTGGCGATCAGCACCGTGCGATGCCGGCGCCGGGAAACGGCAGCGGTACCACCAGTCCTGCGTGTCGTAGCGTCCATGCGGCGTGTCAAGCCCGACGCCGAGGCTCGCGCCGACGGTGCCGAGCTCGCGCACCGGTGCCCAGGCCAGCTCATCGGACGCACCTGCGGCGATCTCCCAGCCGCTGTCCAGCGCGATCGCCGCGTTCATGGCCGCGTGCGTCACCCGTGTCGGCGTCGCAGCTCGGCGATGCCCGACGACCAGGCCTCGCCCATCGCATCGATCGGCGACAGGTCGAGCGGCTTCTTGCGGGCCATCGATCGCGCCAACTGGAACTGGAACGCCTTCGCGGTCTGCGAGATCTGCGCGAACGCATCGGCCGAAGCGACGACATCGACGCCTTGCGACCCCAGCCAGCGCAGGTAGGTTTCCGCGAGCTCGAAGCACGCGCCGTACTGGCGCAGCGTCGCGAACGAATAGGTGTGGAAGACCGCGATGTCGGACTGCATCAGCCAGTCGAGGTCCTTCGCGAACTGCGTCTTGAAGCGCGTGAACGGGTTGGTCGCCGGCACGCGCGTCAGGTGCTTGCGCAGCAGCGCGAGCGAGCCGTCGACCAGCGCCGCGCCGGTCGGCGGCGTGAAGCCGGGCCGGGTCTTCAGGAACTCGATGTACGGCGGCAGCATGCGCTCGTGCACCAGCCCGTCGAGCTGGAACACGTCGCGGAAGTCATCGCCTTCCAGTGCGTAGAAGCCCTGGTTGTGGAAGTAGTCCATGCGACGTGCCTTCACGTCGATCGCATTGACGCCGACCGTCGATTTCGTGTGCGCGAGCTTGTACGCGGACCCGGCGGTGTCCGGCAGGAACCACGAGTCGAGTTCGACCAGCACCGGACGGCCCTGCCCGACCTGGTCCTCGATGTGGTCGACCAGCGGCCGCCACACCGCGAGCTCCTGGATGTCGACGCCGTACAGGTCGTACAGGTCGCCATCGGGGAACTTGAAGAAGGTCCACTGGTCGCCTTCGAAGTCGACGCCGAGCGTGAACGCGAGCGCCGGCACCGGGTCGTGGCCGAGGCCGTGCAGCAGCTCGATCAGCACGTCGGCGTAGCAGTTGGTCTCGGCCCAGGTGCGCGGCTCGGTGTGGATCGGGTGGCGCTGGAAGCTCGCCGGCTCGATCGGCAGGACACGTTTCATGCGGCCCTCGTCAGACCATGGCCAGTTGCTGGCGCACCTCGTGCGGCCAGCGCTTCGGGTCGAAGCCGTGCGTCTTCAGCAGCGCGAGCGCGATGCGTTCGAGCCCGAAGCCGATGCAGGCGGTGTGCGCCGGCGTGCCGTCGGCCTGCAGGATGTCGAACGAGATGCCGAAGTGGTCGAGGTGGTAGTTGCACGAGGTGATCGCGGTCGGCTTGTCTTCCTTGCAGATCGGCACCACCAGTTCGTACTTCAGGTCCTGCTCGCGCTGCGTCGCCTTCATGATGCGCGCGCCGCGGCCGAAGAACGGGTCGTCGGCCAGCACCTTCTTCACCGGCAGGCCCACTGACTCGAGGATGGCCTGGCCGCGCGCCAGCCAGTCGTTGCGGTGGTTCAGCGCCTGGTCGGGGGTGCCGAGGCGCACGAACTCGCGCTGGCGGAAGATCTGCATGCGCGCCGGATCGTCCGACGGCTCGTGGCGGAACACGAAGGTCTTCAGGTCGACGACGCGGCCCTGCGCCGACAGCGTGCCGGTGGCGGTCGGGTACAGCGGGTAGCAGGCGGCGGGCACCAGCATCACTTCGGCGGGCGACAGCGAGCTGGTCCAGTCTTCCTTGGCCTCGAACTTGCCGAGCATGGCCTGGTGCTCTTTCTCGCCGCCGAGGAAGCTGTGCACCGAGCCCATCAGGTCGGGAAAGTTGTTGATGTGGTCGATGCGCGCGTAGTTGGCGCGCGGAAAGATCGGCGGGAAGCGCATCACCTCGGCGTTCTGGAACGCGCCTTCACGCGTCACCAGGCCTTCGAACTGGTCGATGATGTTCTCGAAGGTGCCGCTGCGGCCGTAGACGCCGCGCACGCCCGAAGGGATCAGCAGGCCGGCCTCGATCAGCTCGGCCTGGTACTGCTTGTAGGGGTCGTCGTGTTGGGTGCACATGGCGGGAGTCCTTGAAAGAATCGCTGTCAGTTTTTATGCGCGCAGGTTGCGGCCGGGGGGCTGGGCTGGCGGCTCATGCCGGGGCGGTCGGCCCTGGCGGGCCGACTCCACGAGAAGGGCTGCGCGTGCGGGTGCATCGCCAAACTCCCTCCGCTCACTTCGTTCGCTGTGGTCAAACAGTGGCGATGAGTCAGTCCACGATGCGTGCTGCGCACGCCACCCGCAAGCACTGCCCTTCTCGTCGCCCCAGAAATCGCCCCCAGCCCAGCCCCCCAGCCGCAACCTGCGAGCGGCTTGTGTTTGCGGAAAGGCGGAAAGGCCTTGTGTTCGTCGAAGTGAGCCACTGTCTCTGCAACGGCGCGGGTGGGGAGGCTGTGGCGCGCCAATAAGGAGGGGGCGCCGGAGCTGGCTGGCTTCATGGCCCGCACGCGCAGCGTGCTTCGTGAACTGACTGTCGCCGACTGTTTGACCACAACGAACGAAGTGAGTGGAGGGAGTTTCGGCGACGGGCCATGAAGCCAGTCAGCGGAGGGCAGTCCTCGGCCCCCAGGGGCCGAGGACCGCACCCGACGGCGCGCCACAGCCTCCCCACCCGCGCCTTTGCCGCGCCAACCGGAGAAGACAAAGACCTTCATCCCGCTCAGTCTCAATCAGCGCTGAACGATCTGCATCGTGGCGCTCTGGCCGAGGATGCGGTCGTTGTTGACCATCAGCGCCGCGCCGTACGCGTCGCGCAGGTGGCGGCCCAGCGTCAGCTTCGAGTCGTTGCGGTAGCCCTGGATGCCGCAGATCAGCATCGCCTTGCCGACCACCTCGACGACGAACTGCGAGGCCGTCAGCTTCAGGTTGTTGATGTTGATCGCGAAGCTGAAGCCGGAGTAGGCCTCGGGATCGTTGGCGATCAGCACGTCGTGGTACTCGCGCAGCGTCTGGTACACGCCGCCGCGCATCGAGAACAGCACCGTGTCGAGCTCCGCCAGGCGCGTCGCCGAGATCGGCGTCACGCTCGGGTTCTTGCGCGCTTCGGCCCGCACCGCGCTGCGCGCGCGGCTCACCGCGTCGATCGACAGGCCCAGCCACAGCGAGGCCCACACGACGTGCGAGAACGGGTGCATCGTGCGGCGGTGGATGTCGGCATACGGCTGCGGCAGGATCTGCTCGACGCGGCCCTGCGACTTCAGCACGAAGCCTTCGCTGCAGGTGCCGCGGAAGCCCAGCGTGTCCCAGCCCGAGAGCTTGGTCAGTTCGTAGTCGCCCTTGCGCACCAGCACCTGCACCTGGTCGTTGCGTGCCGCGTCCTCCGACTTGCGGCAGGTCACCAGGATGGCATCGGCCGTCGCGCCGTACGAGATCACCGGCGTCTGCTTCTCCAGCGTGAATCGGTCGCCGTTCACCTGCACCGCGCACAGGCTGGAGCGCACGTCGCCGCCGATGCCCAGCTCGGTGGTGGCCGATGCGATCAGCGTCTGCTTCTCGACCATCTCGCGGGCATAGGCCTGGAAGAATTCGGATTCCAGCGCGTGGTGCACGATGCAGCCGACCTGGATCTGGTGCATCGCGAAGATCATCGCGGTCGAGCCGCAGTACTGGCCCAGCACCTCGCAGATCTGCGACAGGTCGCTGATGTTCAGCCCCATGCCGCCGTACTCGACCGGCACGTAGCAGCTCAGCAGCTTCTGCTGGCGCAGCGCCGCGTAGGCCTCGTGCGGGAAGCGCGCGTCGCGGTCGACCTCGGCGGCGTGCGGCGCGATGATGTCGCGGCCGATGCCGTGCAGCCCTTCGAGCAGTGCGGGCAGTTGGGGGCTGAGGCGGGTCGGTTGCGACATGGTGTCTCCAGGAAAGGCGGCAGTGCAGCGCTTCAGGCGCTGACGAGTTCTTCGATGGCTTCGGACAGCGAGCGGATGCTCTCGAAGGTCTTGCGGCCGAGCATCTTGTCGGAGAACTCGATGTCGAATTCGTCCTCCAGCGCCAGCATCAGGTTGACCGTCGTCAGCGAGGTCAGCCCGGCGGCGTACAGGTCGCTGTCTTCGGTCAGCGTGGCGGCGTCCACCGACAGGCGGGCGTGCTTGGCGATGACGGAACGGATCTTGTCGGTGTGCATGTCGATGTCCTGCGTTTCAAGGGAAGTTTCTGCCGCGCGGCCGGTGCCTCGCAGCGTCGAGAAAATGATCAGGCGGTCTGGCGGGCACGCTGCACGTACCAGCCGATCGCCTCGAGCAGCCCGGCGCGCACGTCGTGGCTGGGTTGGTAGCCGAGCAGCCGGCGCGCCTTCGACACGTCGGCCAGCGAATGGCGCACGTCGCCGGCGCGGAACGCGGCGTACTGCGGCGGCTCGACGCGCAGCTGCGGGCATTCGCGCTGCAGCGCCTCGGCGATCGCGCCGTGCAACTGGTTCAGCGTGGTGCGGTCGCCGACCGCCACGTTGAAGACCTGGTTCGACGCCTCCGGATCGGCGCACAGGCCGGCGCGCAGGTTGGCCTGCACCGCGTTGGTCACGAAGCAGAAGTCGCGCGAGGTCTCGCCGTCGCCGTTGATCACGCAGCGCGAGCCGTCGAGCATCTCGGCCGCCCAGCGCGGAATCACCGCGGCATAGGCGCCGTTCGGGTCCTGGCGGGGGCCGAACACGTTGAAGTAGCGCAGCCCGATCGTCGACAACCCGTAGCAGCGGCCGAACACCTCGGCATACAGCTCGTTCAGGTACTTGGTCACCGCGTACGGCGACAGCGGCCGGCCGATCGTGTCCTCGACCTTCGGCAGCGTCGGCGAATCGCCATACGTCGAGCTCGATGCGGCATAGACGAAGCGCTTGACGCCGGCGGTGCGCGCGGCTTCGAGCATCGTCAGGAAGCCGGTCGCGTTCGAGCGGTGCGTGGTCAGCGGGTCCTTGATCGAGCGCGGCACCGAGCCGAGCGCGGCCTGGTGCAGCACGATCTCGGCGCCGTCGCAGGCCTGCGTGCAGCTCGCCAAATCGGCGATGTCGCCACGGATGAAGGTGTGGCGCGACCAGGCCTCTTCGCCGACGAGGCGGCGCACCTCGTCGAGGTTGGCCTGGTGGCCGGTCGAGAAGTTGTCGAGGCTCGTGACCTGCTGGCCGGCGCGCAGCAGGTTCTCCAGCAGGTGCGAGCCGATGAAGCCGGCACTGCCGGTGACCAGCCAGCGGCGCGGCGCGGCGCGCAGCTGTTCGAGCACCGGGTCGAGGAATTCGTTGGTCGTCACGTCGGCTTCCATCACAGGCGCCAGACGTTCAGGCCGCGCGCCTTCAGGGCCTTCGCATCGGCCTGGCTCTTCACGTCGACATACAGGCCGTTCGGTACCAGCTTCGCGACGAAGTCGTCGATCGGGCGGGCCTTCAGCGCCTTGTGCGCGACGGCGGCCACCACGGCCTGCGCCTTCGGCAGCGCGTCCCAGGCGACCAGGTCGACGCCGTACTCGTGCTTCGCCTCGCCGGCCGCGGCCACCGGGTCGTGCACGTGCACCGTGACGCCGTAGCTCTCGAGCTCGCGCACCACGTCGATCACCTTCGAGTTGCGCAGGTCCGGGCAGTCTTCCTTGAAGGTCAGGCCCAGCACGATCACGTCGGCGCCCTTCACCTGGAAGCCGGCCTGGATCAGGTTCTTGATGGTCTGCTCGGCGACGTACTTGGCCATGCCGTCGTTGATGCGGCGCCCGGCCAGGATGACCTGCGGGTGGTAGCCCAGGCGCTCGGCCTTGTGCGTCAGGTAGTACGGGTCGACGCCGATGCAGTGCCCGCCGACCAGCCCCGGGCGGAACGGCAGGAAGTTCCACTTCGTGCCGGCCGCTTCCAGCACCTCGAGCGTGTCGATGCCGATGCGGTGGAAGATCAGCGAGAGCTCGTTGACGAGCGCGATGTTCAGGTCGCGCTGGGTGTTCTCGATCACCTTGGCGGCCTCGGCCACCTTGATGCTGGTGGCCTTGTAGACGCCGGCGGTGATGACGCTGCCATACATCTCGGCGACCAGGTTCAGCGTCTCCGGGGTATCGCCCGACACCACCTTGGTGATGGTCGTCAGCGTGTGCTGCTTGTCGCCCGGGTTGATGCGCTCGGGGGAATAGCCGACGAAGAAATCCTGCTTCCACTTGAGGCCGGATTCGCGCTCGATGATCGGGATGCAGACCTCTTCGGTCGCGCCGGGGTACACGGTGGATTCGAAGACGATGGTCGCGCCGCGCTTCAGGTTGCGGCCGACCGAGGTGCTGGAACCCACCAGCGGCGACAGGTCGGGGTTGTGGGCGTCGTCCACCGGCGTCGGCACCGCGACGACGATGAAGTCGGCATCCTTCAGCGCGCTGGCGTCGGTGGTCGGGTGCAGCTGGCTCGCGGCCTTCAGCGCTTCGGTGCTGACTTCGCCGGTCGGATCGATGTGTTCGCGGTAGGCGGCGATTTTCGCGGCCGACAAATCAAATCCGATGGTCTTGTATTTCTTGCCGAATTCAACTGCCAGAGGCAATCCGACATACCCCAGGCCGACGATAGCAACGGTGGTCATGATTCTTTTGTTTGAAAGTGGTGCCGCGAATCTCGCCGCGGTGTATTGAGAAAGCCCAGCGTTGCCATGGAAGAGAGCACCGGACCGGATGAAGGACGAATCGTAAGTGACGTGTTTACTGCCAACCCGCCCTGAATACCAATATCAATTCCGGACCTCGCTGACACTCCCCTTTTGAATGGACCGGATGATCCGAGAACCCCCTGGCAGCGCCAATCCCTGAGTTGTGGGGTCGGGCCACGCGGCGCGGAGGCCCTTGCGCAGGTATCTCCCAAGCCAGGCGCAGGCCTTCACCCCGTGCACACCGCTGCAAGTTCTGCCAGGCAGGCGGCGCACACCGGCAGACTTTTCCGATTGTTTTTGTAACAGCGCCCCCGCGACCGAGGGGGTGGCCGCGGGCTGCCGCAGTCAGGTGCCGGCCGGCCGGCGTTGCAGGCGACCGACAGTTGGAGCTCGCGATGTCAGCCATTCGGACATCCGATGGATGCACCGTGTGCGCTGCGCCACGAATCGATGCGAGCAGGTGCCCACGCGCCGGCTCGACCGTCTGAAACCCGCCACAGCCACCTGTAAGCTGTCTATCCCACATCTGGAAACAGGTGCGTGAGTGGGTGCCAACACAATCCGCTCCGGCCACCGTCCGTGTCGGATCGTGGTCTCAGCTGGAACCTGCGATGTCCTCGACCCCGATCTCCGCCCTCTCCTGTGTCACGAAGTATCTGACCTTGTTCGCGCTCGGTGCGGCCCTGGTGGCCTGCGGTGGCTCGAAGGGCGACGACACCGCCGCCTCGCCCGAGCCGCAGATGTCGGCACTGTCGATCAGCCGCATCGGCCAGGGCAGCGTGGTCTCCACCCCGAACGGCATCGATTGCGGCACCGACTGCGCCGGGTCGTACAGCAAGAACAGCAACGTCTCGCTGCATGCCGCGGCCGCCCAGGGCAGCCAGTTCGTCGGATGGAGCGGCGTCGGGGTGGACTGCGCCGGCACCGCCGACTGCAGCCTGATGCTCGACCAGTCGAAGTCGCTGGTCGCGACCTTCAGCGCGGTCGATGCGCCCGAGTACGCACTCGGCGTGACGATCGCCGGTTCGGGCACGGTCGCCGCCAACGCGACGCCGTTCTCGTGCAGCACCGCCACCGACTGCGGCGGCACTTACGCCGCCGGCACCGTCGTCACGCTGACGGCGACGCCGGCCTCGGGCTACGCCGTCGGCGCCTGGAGCGGCAGCGGCGTCAGCTGCAGCGGCAGCAGCTGCCAGGTCACGATGAGCGCGGCGCGCAGCATCAGCGTCAGCTTCACCGCGGTGGCGGCGCCGACCTATGCGCTCGGCGTCACGGTCACCGGCTCCGGCACCGTCGGCTCGTCGCCGGCCGGCATCTCGTGCGGCAGCACCTGCGCGCACAGCTACGACCAGAACACCGTCGTCACGCTGACCGCGACGCCGGCCAGCGGCTATTCGTTCAGCGGCTGGAGCGGCGCCGGCTGCTCGGGCACCAACACCTGCGTGGTGACGATGTCGGCCGCGCGCGCGGTCGCCGCCGCCTTCGCGGTGGTGCCGGCCAGCAGCTACGCGCTGACCACCACCGTGACCGGCACCGGCCAGGGCACGCTGGTCTCGAACCCGTCCGGCATCAACTGCCCGACCGCCTGCAGCAGCACCGTCGCGTCGGGCACCAGCGTCACGCTGACCGCCACCAGCGGCAGCGCGTCGCACTTCAGCGGCTGGACCGGCGCCTGCGCGTCGACCGGCACCGTCACCACCAGCGGCGGCACCTGCACCGTGAAGGTCGGCGCCGCGACCCAGGCCGGCGCCGCGTTCGCGCTGAACACCTACACGCTGACGGTCGTCAAGCAAGGCAGCGGCAGCGTCGCGTCGACCGGCGGCAGCATCGCCTGCGGCAGCACCTGCAGCGCGAGCTTCAATGCCGGCACCGCCGTCACGCTGACCGCCACGCCGGCCAGCGGCTACACCTTCAGCAACTGGACCGGTGCCTGCACCGGCACCAGCAGCACCTGCCAGCTGACGATGAACGCGGCCGGCAGCGCGACCGCCGTCTTCACCGCGGTGCCGACCGTCGCGCTGACGGTGACAACCACCGGCTCGGGCAGTGTCGGCGCTTCGCCGGCCGGCACCGCCTGCGGCACCGGCTGCAGCAGCTTCGCGTCGGGCACCAGCGTCACGCTGACGGCCACGCCGGCCAGCGGCTACACCTTCACCGCCTGGGGCGGCGCCTGCTCGGGCAGCAGCAGCACCTGCGCGGTCTCGATGACGGCCGCGAAGTCGGTCAGCGCCACCTTCACCGCGACCAGCACCGGCGGCGGTGGCGGCAACACCAGCGGCAAGAGCTGGTTCGTCGCGACCACCGGCAGCGACGGCGCCGCCGGCACGCTCGCCGCACCGTTCAAGACGCTGACCAAGGCGGTCGGCGTGGCCACCGCCGGCGACATCATCGAGGTGCGCGCCGGCACCTACTCCGAAGCCGTCGTGATCCGCACCGCCGGCACGTCGACCGCCCGCATCACGATGCGCGGCTACAACGGCGAGCGCCCGGTGATCCAGCGCACCGGCACCGGCCCGACGATCTACTTCTACAACAGCGCCTGCGACGAAGACGCCATCGGCACCGGCACCGGCAACACCGACTGCTTCGCCAGCTGGTGGACGATCCAGGGCCTGGAAGTGCGCGGCAGCACCAGCGGCGGCGACGACGGCAACGTGATCAAGATCGACACCGCGAAGGTGCGCATCCAGGGCAACACGCTGTGCTGCAGCGTCGCCGACATCGTCAAGCTGGTGCGCACCGCCAACGACACCGAGGTGCTGGACAACGAGATCTACCAGAACACCTCGCTGGTGACGCCGGGCACCAATGCGCAGGGCGTCGACATCGTCGGCGCGAACAACCCGCGCGTCGCCGGCAACTACGTGCACGACGTGCCCGATTTCGGCATGTACGCCAAGGGCAACGCCCGCAACGTGATCTTCGAGAACAACCTGCTCTATAACATCGGCCGCAGCGACAACGGCCACGCGATCATGCTCGGCCAGGAGACCGACACCGACCGCCTGACCGACGGCGCCTACGAGAGCTACGACGGCATCGTGCGCAACAACGTCGTCGTCAACGCGACCTGGGCCTGCGTGGCCACGTCCTCGTCGTCGAACGTGCGCATCTACAACAACAGCTGCTACAACACCGCGACCACCGGGCAAGGCTCGATCTTCGTGTCCAACGAATCCGAGATCGGCACGCCGGGCGTCAACATCGAGATCTACAACAACATCATCTACGGCTCGGCAGGCCGGCCGGTGATCAAGGTGAACGGCGACGCGATGACCGACTTCACGACGCTGCGCATCGACGGCAACATCTACTGGGTGACCGGCGGCGCGCCGACCTTCGTGCTGAAGGACAGCAGCGTCTCGGCCTCCGCCTGGGCTGCGCAGTACAAGAGCGCGACCGGCCGCACCGACACCAGCCGCATCGTCGACCCGAAGTACGCCAGCACCACCGTGACCGGCGCGACCAGCAAGCCGCTGACGCTGTCGACCGGCAGCCCGGCGATCAACACCGGCATCGCGACCTCGCTGGTGACGACCGACTACATCGGCACCGCTCGCCCAATGAACGGCGTCATCGACGTCGGCGCCTACGAATACTGATTTCCTGGACGTACCCCATCCCATGAAGCACCTGCGCCTGCTGGCGACCCTCGCGGTCGCACTGACCCTCGCTGCCTGCGGCAAGGGCGAGGACGACACCCCCGCGTCGACCGACCAGGCCACGCTCACCGTGAGCCGTGTCGGCCAGGGCCAGGTGCAGTCGAGCCCCGGCGGCATCGACTGCGGCAGCGTCTGCGTCAAGACCTTCGCGAGCGGCGCGTCGGTGACGCTGAGCGCCGAGCCGGCCAGCGGCTACGACTTCATCGGCTGGAGCGGCAGCGGACTCGACTGCAAGGGCGCCGGCGATTGCGCGGTGACGGTCGAGGTCTCGAAGGCGGTGACCGCCACCTTCAGCCAACAGGCCGCGACCCGCTTCAACCTCGCGCTGACGATCGCCGGCAGCGGCAGCATCGCCGCCGACGTCGGCGGCCTGACCTGCGCCACCGCCAGCGACTGCATCGGCAACTACGCGGCCAACACCGCCGTCACGCTGACCGCGACGCCGGCGACCGGCTACGCCTTCAGCGGCTGGAGCGGCAGCGGCATCGCCTGCAGCGGCAGCAGCTGCCAGGTGCAGATGAGCAGCGCCCGCTCGGTCACCGCCACCTTCACCGCGGTGCCGACCGCGAACTTCGCGCTCAACGTGATCCTCAGCGGCTCGGGCAGCGTCAGCTCGTCGCCGGCCGGCATCAGCTGCGGCACCGCCTGCAGCAAGAGCTTCGCCCAAGGCAGCAGCGTCACGCTGACTGCCAGCGCCGGCAGCGGCTTCACGTTCAACGGCTGGAGCGGCGCGGGCTGCACCGGCAGCGGCAATTGCACGGTGACGATGAGCAATGCGCAGAGCGTCACGGCCACCTTCACGCCGACGCCGGCGGGCATGGCGGCGATCAACGTCAAGGTCGACGGCAGCGGCAGCGTGCTGTCGGCGCCGTCGGGCATCAACTGCCCGGGCGACTGCAGCGAATCGCTGCCGATGGGCACCCAGGTCAAGCTGACGGCCCAGGCCGCCGCGAAGCAGCGCTTCACCGGCTGGACCTCCGGCTGCACCGGCACCGCCGCCACCTGCAACGTCACGCTGTCGAGCGCGACCTCGGTCAACGCGGCGTTCCAGGCCATCACCTACACGCTGACCGCGACCAAGACCGGCTCGGGCAGCATCAAGTCGTCCGCCGGCGGGCTCGACTGCGGCGCGACCTGCAGCGTGAGCCTGGAGACCGGCACCGCGACCACGCTGACCGCGACGCCGGCCGAGGGCTTCCAGTTCGCGTCCTGGGGCGGCGCCTGCGCGAGCAGCAAGGTCGCGACCTGCAGCCTGACGATGAGCGCGAACCAGGCCGTGAGCGCGACCTTCACCGAGAAGCCGAAGTACACGCTGACGGTCGCAACCAGCGGCACCGGCACGGTGGCGATCGCGACGCCGACCGGCCTGAGCTGCGGCGCGTCGTGCACGCAGAACTTCACGTCGGGGACCGTCGTGACGCTGAATGCGACACCCGGCAGCAGCGGCACCTTCAGCGGCTGGAGCGGTGCCTGCACCGGCACCGGCGCCTGCACGGTGACGATGTCGCAGGCGGCGTCGGTCACCGCGAGCTTCGCGTCGACCGGGCCGGCCGACACCACGCCGCCCACCGTCTCGAGCACGACGCCGGCCACCGGCGGCACGTCGATCGGCATCGCGACCACCGTCTCGGTGAGCTTCTCCGAAGCCGTCAACTGCAGCACCGTGACGAGCGCGAGCCTGGGCATCACCGGTGTCAGCGGCACGGTGTCGTGCAGCGGCTCGACCGCGATCTTCACGCCGGCCGCGGGCCTGGCGTATTCGACGAGCTACACCGCGCAGGTGACGACCGCGGTGAAGGACGTGGCCGGCAATGCGATGGCGGCCGCGAAGTCGTGGACCTTCACGACCGGCGCCGCGCCGGTCGCGGGCGGCGCGTTCAGCTTCATGGCCTATGGCGACAGCCGCTCGGGCAACGGCTGCGACGGCAACACCGCGCACATCGCGCTGGTCAACCGCATGGTGGCCGAGCCGGCGTCGTTCGTGTTCAACCTCGGCGACATGATCACCGGCTACGACAAGTCGACCAACTGGGTGCAGCGCGGCGATTGCCCGAGCGATGCGTCGAAGGGCAGCTTCAAGGAAATCATCGCGCCGCTGCAGACCAAGACGCCGGCCGCCGGCCTGCCGGTCTTCTACTACCCGGTGGTCGGCAACCACGACGACAACTTCGGCGACGGCTGGTACCCCGACAAGTTCGGCGACGGCTTCTGCAGCGTGTTCGACCCGAAGCAGCTGGTGCCGAACCACACGCAGAACAAGTCGTACTTCAAGGACTGGACGACCTCCAGCGTCAAGCACTACAGCGATGCCGAGTTCTACACCGCTGCCTGCGCGACCACGCGCAACGGCGTGTACCCCGACTTCATGTACTACTCGTTCGACTACAAGAACACCCACTTCGTCGTGCTGCGGATCAACTCCGACTACTTCGACCTGATGGAGTGCTCGAGCAACTGCACCGCCGCGAACGAAGGCAACTACGACGCCTACTACTACAAGCACCAGCTCGACTGGCTGCGCTACGACCTGGCGAAGGCGGTGGCCAACACCGCGATCCAGAACACCGTGGTGCTGATGCACGCGCCGGTGATCTCGTACTCCGACGGCCATGCACCGGTGGCCTCGTGGCCGACGCTGGTCAAGGAGTTCAGCAAGTACAAGGTGAAGATGGTGATCTCGGGCCACAGCCACGTCTACGAGCGCTCGGTGCCGGTGTATGCCGACGATGCCAATCCGAACGGCGTGCGCGACGATGCCAAGGGCACCGTCTACGTCGTGACCGGTGGCGGCGGCTCGGCGCTGGCCGGCTTCAAGACGCTGGGCCCGCTGAATGCCAAGGCGACCGCGGCGCACCACTACATGAAGCTGGACGTGAACGGCGGCACGCTGACGGTCAAGACGATCGGCAAGGACGGCACCGTCCTCGATTCGTTCTCTCGATAACCTGGAGGATGCGGCGGCCACCCTGAGTGGGGGGGTGGGCCGGCGCAGGGCCGCGGCCTTGTCAGACAATCGGGACTCGCCCGGGCACCGCCCGGGCGCCGTCGTTTCTCCGAGGTCGCCGTGGTCATCAGCAGAATCCAGCAGTTCGCGGCGCTTGCCGCTGTCGTCGTCATCGGCCTGGCCGGGTGCAGCGGAGGCGGCGGGGGCGGATCCAGCGATGGCGGCACCGGCGGCGAGCCGGCCGGGCCGCAGGTCACGTTGCAGGCGCACGTCGACGGCTCCGGCAGCATCACCTCCACGGTCGCCGGGCTGGGCTGCAGCAGCGACTGCAGCGTCTCGCTGACGCAGGGCACGAGCTTCGTGCTGAACGCCGTGCCGGGCACCGGCTATGTGTTCAGCGGCTGGGGCGGCGCCTGCAGCGGCACCGGGGGCTGCACCGTGACGATGGGCGCCGCGGCCATCGTGAGCGCCAGCTTCACGCCGGGCGGCAGCTCCAACGGCAAGAGCTGGTTCGTCAGCGCCACCGGCAGCGACAGCGCCGCCGGCACGCTCGCCGCGCCGTTCAAGACCATCATGAAGGCGGTCGGCGTCGCGACCGCCGGCGACACCATCGAAGTGCGGGCCGGCACCTACACCGAAGCGGTGGTGATCCGCACCGCCGGCACCTCGACGGCCCGCATCACGCTGCACGGCTACACCGCCGACCTGCCGGTGCGCCCGGTGCTGCAGCGCAGCGGCACCGGCCCGACGATCTACTTCTACAACGATGCCTGCGACGAAGACACCATCGGCACCGGCAGCGGCAATGTCGATTGCTTCGCCAGCTGGTGGACGGTGCAAGGACTGGAAGTGCGCGGCAGCACGACCGGCGGCGACGACGGCAACGTGATCAAGATCGACACCGCGAAGGTGCGCATCCAGGGCAACAAGCTGTGCTGCAGCGTCGCCGACGTCGTGAAGCTGGTGCGCACCGCGAATGACGTCGAGGTGCTGGACAACGAGATCTTCCAGAACGCCGGCACGGTGACGCCGGGCAGCAATGCGCAGGGCATCGACATCGTCGGCGCGAACAACACCCGGGTGGCCGGCAACTATGTGCACGACGTGCCCGATTTCGGCATGTACGCGAAGGGCAATGCGCGCAGCACGATCTTCGAGAACAACCTGCTGGTCAACATCGGCCGGGCCGACAACGGCCACGCGATCATGCTGGGCCAGGAGACCGATTCGGACCGGCTGGCCGACGGCCGCTACGAGAGCTACGACGGCATCGTGCGCAACAACGTCGTCGTCAACGCCACCTGGGCCTGCGTCGCCACGTCCTCGTCGTCGAACGTGCGCATCTACAACAACAGCTGCTACAACACCGCGACCGCGAGCCAGGGCTCGATCTTCGTGTCGAACGAATCGGAAGTCGGGCAGGCCGGCACCAACGTGGAGATCGTCAACAACATCGTCTACGGCTCGGGCAACCGGCCGGTGATCAAGGTCACCGCCGATGCGATGACCGACGTCAAGACGCTGCGCATCAGCGGCAACCTCTACTGGACCCCCAACGGCGCGCCGACCTTCGCGATCGGCGACGCGCTGGTGCCGGCCGGGCAGTGGTCGACGCTGTACAACAGCGTGACCGGGCTGACCGACGCGAGTCGCGTGCTCGACCCGCAGTTCGCGACGACGACGGGTGGCACGCCGCTGACACTGAAGCCCACGAGCCCGGCGATCAACACCGGGCTGCCGACCGCGCTGGTGGCGCGCGATTTCCTCGCCACGCTGCGCCCGCAGAATGGCACGATCGACGTCGGCGCGTATGAATACTGATCGGAGCACGGTGATGCATCGCTTCTTCCACATCACGCTGGCGGTCCTCGCGGCGGTGGCGGCCTGCAGCGGCGGCGGTGGCGGCGATTCGGCCGAAGCCGCGCCCGGCACGCCGCCGGTCGGCGACGGCACGAGCTTCAGCTTCATGGCCTATGGCGACAGCCGGTCCGGCGGGGGCTGCGACGGCAACGCGACGCACATCAAGCTGGTGGGCAAGATGGCGGCCGAGGCCAACACCGCGTTCGTCTTCAACACCGGCGACATGATCACCGGCTACGACAAGTCGACCAACTGGGTGCAGCGCGGCGATTGCGCGAGCGATGCGGCCAAGGGCAGCTTCAAGGAAATCATTGCGCCGCTGCAGAACAAGGCGCCGGCGGCGGGGCTGCCGGTGTATTACTTCCCGGTGGTCGGCAACCATGACGACAACTTCGGCGACGGCTGGTACCCCGACAAGTTCGGCAACGGTTTCTGCGACGTGTTCAGCCAGGCGACGGTGCAGAAGCTGGTGCCGAACCACACGCAGGCCAAGGCCTACTTCCAGGACTGGACGCGCACCGACATCCAGCACCTGACCGACGGTGAGTTCTATGCATCGGCCTGCGCGAAGACCAAGGGCGTGTATGCCGAGTTCATGTACTACTCGTTCGACTACAAGAACACGCACTTCACGGTGATGCACCTGAATTCGGACTACTACAACCTGATGGAGTGTTCGAACAACTGCAACGCGGCGAACGAAGGCAACTACGACGCCTACTACTACAAGCACCAGCTCGACTGGCTGCGTTATGACCTGGCGAAGGCGGCGGCCAACCCGGCCATCAGGAACACCATCGTGCTGACGCATGCGCCGCTGGTGACCTACTCCGACGGCCATGCGGCGAACGCGTCATGGAACACGCTGCTGCAGGAGTTCAGCAAGTACAAGGTCAAGATGGTGATCTCGGGCCACAACCACGTCTACGAGCGTTCGGTGCCGGTGTATGCCGACAGCGCGAACCAGGCGGGTGTGCGCGACGACGCGAAGGGCACGGTCTACGTGATCACCGGCGGCGGTGGCTCGGAACTGGCCGGGTTCCGGGCCATCGGTTCGTTGAATGCCAAGGCCACTGCGGCCTACCACTACCTGCGGCTCGACGTGAAGGACTCGACCATCACGGTCAAGGCCATCGGCGCGGACGGGGCGACGCTCGATACGTTCACGCGCTGACTTTCTTTTGTGTTTTGTGCCGCGAGGAGGCGGGGCGCCCCTCTGCGGTCATGTCCCCCGCGAAACGCCTGCCTGGCGGCAGGCCTTCCGCTCCTCCTTTACTTCCCTCCGAGGGGCACCCCACCTCCTCGCGGCGGCACCGCTCCCTCACTTTCCGCGAAAAGACGACGACGCTCCCTTGTTTTTGAGGAAGTGCGCGGTTGGGCGTGGGGAGCTGAGGGGCTCCTCGGAGGGAAGTAAAGGAGGAGCGCCTTGAGGGCCGGGAGGCCATCAAGGCGCGGGGGACATGACCGCAGAGGAGCCCCTCAGCTCCCCACGCCCCGAAGGCAGAGGACGGATTACTTCCGCAAACGCACCAGCTCAGCCTGGGTCTCCTGCCAGAGTTCCATCCCGATGCCAGCACCAATGCCCGCATTGACGCGCGTGAGCTTGTCGCGCATGCGCCCAGCCTCGGCAGCAGACAGCTCGTTGATCTGCATGCCCTTGGACTTCAGGTCGGCCAGCGCCTTGCCCGCTTCGTCACGCGTGTCCTTGCGCTCGAAGTCACGGCTCGCCTTCGCCGCATCGGCCAGCACCTTCTGCTCGTCCTTCGACAACCCGTCCCACCACTTCTTGCTGACCAGCACGATCCACGGGCTGTAGACGTGGTTGGTGATGCTGAGGTACTTCTGCACCTCGAAGAACTTGCTCGACAGGATGGTGTTGTACGGATTTTCCTGGCCGTCGACGGTGTTCGTCTCCAGCGCGCTGAAGAGCTCCGAGAACGGCAGCGGCACGGCATTGGCGCCCAGCGTCTTGAAGCTGTCGAGGTAGACGTTGTTCTGCATCACGCGCAGCTTGACGCCGTTCAGGTCTTCCAGCTTCGTGATCGGCCGCTTGCTGTTGGTCAGGTTGCGGAAACCGTTCTCCCAGTAGGCCAGGCCGACCAGGCCCTTCTCCTGCAGCTTGGCCATCACCTTCTGGCCGATCGGGCCGTCCAGCACCGCGTCGGCTTCCTTCGCGTTGTTGAACAGGAACGGCGTGTCCCACAGCGCCATCTCCTTCGTGATGCCGACCAGCGTCGCGGTCGAGCCGACCATCATCTCCTGCGCACCACCGATCAGCGCCTGCTGCATCTGCACATCCGGGCCGAGCGCGGCCGCACCGATCGCACGCACCTTCATCTTGCCGCCCGACGCCTTCTCGACCTGCTCGGCGAAGAACTTCGCGGCGCGGCCCTGGTTGCTCTGCTCGTTCAGGCCGTAGCCGAAACGGATCAGGCGCGGCTTGATGTCCTGCGCGAAACCGGCGAGAGGCGCGGCCAGGCTGGCGAGCGCGGCGGCGGCCACGAGCGTACGGCGAATGAGTTTCATGGTTGTCTCCTCTGGGGGATGGAAGAAAGAAAGAAAGGAAGGAAGAAGCAGGGATGGAATCTGCGGCGTCGGTCAGCGCATCCAGTGCACCGGCGCAGTGACGATCTGCGGGAACACGACGAACAGCGCGAGGAGCAGCACGTAGACCAGCAGGAACGGGTTCACGCCCTTGATCACGCTGCCCATCGACAGCCGGCCGACGCCGGCCACCACGTTCAGCACCGTGCCAACCGGCGGCGTGATCAGCCCGATCGCGCCGTTCAGGATGAACATCAGCCCGAAATAGACCGGGTCGATGCCGGCCTTCACCGCGATCGGCAGCATCACCGGGCCGAAGATCAGGATCGTCGGCGTCAGGTCGAGCGCAGTGCCGATCAGCACCAGCACGATCATCATCACCGCCATCAGCAGCCGCGGGCTCTCGACCAGCGGGCCCAGCCAGTTCGTCAGCACGCTTGGCAGGTCGGCCAGCGTGATCATGTAGCTCGCGACCTGCGCGCCGGCACACAGGAACATCACGATGGCGGTGGTCTTGGCCGCCCGCTCCAGCACGCCGACGACCTCGGCGATGCGCATCTCGCGGTGCACGAACAAGGCCACCACCAGCGCATAGAAGGCCGCGACCACCGCCGCCTCGGTCGGCGTGAACACGCCGCTCTTCATGCCGCCGATGATGATGATCGGCATCAGCATCGCCCAGAACGCACGGGCCGTTGCCTTCAGCCGCTCGCGCATCGGCAGCGGCGTGCCGCGCGGCAGCTCGATGCGGCGCAGCACCCAGCGCCACGCGACGATCAGCCCCGCGCCCATCAGCAGCCCCGGCACGATGCCGGAGATGAACAGCGCCGAGATCGAGGTGTTGGTCGTCACGCCGTAGATCACGAACGGCATCGACGGCGGGATGATCGGCGCGATGATCCCGCCCGATGCGATCAGCCCGGCCGAGGTCGCCATCGGGTAGCCCTGCTGGCGCATCATCGGCAGCAGGATGGTGGCGAGTGCCGCGGTGTCGGCCAGCGCCGAGCCGCTCATGCTGGCCATCAGCACCGCCGCGCCGATCGCCACGTAGCCGAGCCCGCCGCGGATGTGGCCGACCCAGGCCTGCGCCATGTCGATGATGCGGCGGCTGATGCCGCCGGAGTTCATCAGCTCGCCGGCCAGGATGAAGAACGGCACGGCCAGCAGCGGGAAGCTGTCGATGCCGGCCACCAGGTTCTGCGCCAGCAGCTGGCTGTCCCAGAAGCCGAGCACCCAGGCCATGCCGGCGCCGGTGAGCACCAGCGCGAGCGCCATGTTCATGCCGATGCCCATCAGCAGCAGCATGCCGGCCGAGAAGACGACGAATGCGAGACCTTCGGGCGACATCACTCGACCTCCGCGCCGTGGCCTAGCACGATCGGCCGGTTCCGGATCAATTCGATGAACGCCATCACGCCGATCGCGCCGGCGCACAGCAAGGCCGGCAGCGGCAGCAGCGCCGCCGGGTAGCCGAGCACCACCGAACTGCTGCCCATGCCGACCACCACCTGCTGCCAGGCGCCCCAGGCCAGCAGCACGCTGGCCAGCACGACCAGCACGCGGATCAGCACGGTGAGCGCGCGCAGCGCGAGCGGCTTGCGCTGCAGTGCCCCCAGCAGGCTGGTGAAGGCCATGTGCTCGCCGAGCGGGTAGGCCGCCGTCGCGCCGATGAACACCATCCAGACGAACAGCAGCCGCGACAGCTCTTCACTCGCCGCGACGCCGCTGCCGAAGCCATAGCGCAGCACGACGTTGATGAACACCGCCACCGCCATCACGCCCAGGCAGGCGGCCATCGCCCAGTTGGCAAGGCGCAGCAGCGGGTGCCGCGGCGCCTGCCGTTCAGAGGAAGAAGTCGTCGTCATGGGGTCTCCGTGGCATGCAGCCAGGCCGAGATGCGGGTCTGGAGTTCGGCCAGCGGCGCGGTGGCGTCGACGCGCAGCACCCGCGGCTCGCCGACCGGCGATTCGAGCGTCTCGAACTGGCTGTCGACCAGCGTGGCCGAGAAGAAGTGCGACGACGCCCGCGCGGTGACGCGCGCCAGCGCCTGCTCGCGCGTCAGGTCGAGGAACACGAAGCGCAGCGCCGGCGAGGCGGCGCGCAGCTGCTCGCGGTAGGCCCGGCGCAAGGCCGAACAGGTGAGCACGATGCCCTGCGGGTGCGCGGCCAGCTCGCCGGCCAGCGTCGCCAGCCAGCCGACGCGGTCGGCATCGGCCAGCGGGATGCCGCGGCTCATCTTGTCGCGGTTGGCCGCGCTGTGGTGATCGTCACCCTCGATCAACTGCAAGCGCTCGGCCTGCGCGACCACCGCGCCCACCGTCGACTTGCCGCACCCGGCCACACCCATCATCACCACCGAACCGATCATCTGCAGTCGCACGAGAAGCTGTCAAAACAAGGCCTGGGCCGCCTGGCCGGGTCACGGCTGAGACAGCGCTGTCCTCCATCGTTTTGATGGAGGCATCAGGGGAATCACTGCATCAATCCAGTTGCAGGACAGCGCTATCCTAGTGAACAATGGTGTGCCCACCGATGCGGACTTTCCCTGATCGGACTCCCTGATCCAACGCGCCATGACCACCGACGCGAGCCCTGTCACCAGCACGAGCAGCGCCCCCTCCCGCCCACGCGCCACCGGCCGCGTGACGCTGGCCGACGTGGCGCGGCTGGCCGAGGTGAGCCCGATCACGGTGTCGCGCGCGCTGCGCGGCGAGCGCGCGGTGCACCCCGACCTGGTCGCGCGGGTCAAGAGCGCGGCGCAGCGCCTGGGCTACGTGCCCGACCCGGCGGCGCGCGCCCTCGCGTCGCGCCACAGCGCGCACGTCGCGGTGCTGATCCCGATGCTGTCGAACGCGTTGTTCGTCGACCTGCTCGAAGAAGTGCAGCGCACGCTGCGCGCTGCCGGCTACCAGAGCCTGATCGGCGTCACCCACTACGACATCGGCGAAGAAGAGCAACTGCTGCGCGAACAGCTGCAGCACCGCCCGGCCGGCCTGATGGTGACCGGGCTCGACCGCAGCGAGGCCACGCGGGCGCTGATCGCGCAGAGCGGCGTGCCCTGCGTGCACCTGATGGAGCTGTCGGAGGTGCCCGGCGTCTACAGCGTCGGCTTCTCGCAGGCCGACGCGGCCGCCACGCTGACGCGCCACCTGCTGTCTCGCGGGCGCCGCCGCATCGCGTTCGCCGCGGCCCAGCTCGACCCGCGCACGATGCAGCGGCGCGAAGGCTGGCGGCGCGAGCTGAAGCTGGCCGGCGCCTACGACGCAACGCTCGAATGGCTGAACCCGGCGCCGTCGTCGCTCGCGCTCGGCGGGCAGATGCTGGAGCAGATCCTCGAGCTGAAGCGGCCGGTCGACGCGATCTTCTTCTGCAACGACGACCTGGCGCAGGGCGCGCTGCTGGCCGCACTGCGGCTGGGCGTCGCGGTGCCGGAGCGCATCGCGATCGCCGGCTTCAACGACCTGACCGGCAGCGACCAGATGCTGCCGGCACTGACCACCGTGCGCACGCCGCGCGGCGAGGTCGGCGCGGCGGCCGCCCGCATGCTGCTCGCGCTGATGCGCGGCGAAAGCGTCGCGCAGCCCGCGGTGGATGCGGGGTATCAGCTGATGGTGCGTGCCAGCACCTGAGAAGCCTGAAGGGGCCCGGGCGAGGTGACGTACTGAGTTACGCTTGCGCGTTCCGGATTCCCGGCCCGCAACCGACCCCCACGCCGTCGTGCCCGACCTGTTCCGCCGCCAGGCCATCGACCACCAGCGCCAGAAGTTCCACGGTGCCATCGTGCTGACGCGCAGCCCGCAGCAGGCCGCGTGGACGGTCTTCTTCGTGCTGCTGGTGCTCGCGCTGATCGGCTTCGCCGCGACGCAGGGCTTCGCACGCCAGGAGACCGTCAGCGGCGTGCTGCTGCCGAGCGGCGGCGTGCTGCGGCTGGTGGCGCCGCAGGCCGGCGTGGTGCTGCCGGGCGGCGTCGCGCAGGGGCAGCCGGTGGCGGCGAACGCGCCGGTGCTGCGCCTGTCGGCCGAACAGTCCAGCGCGCAGGGGCCGACGCAATCGGCGGTCGCCGATTCGCTGACGAGCCGCCAGCGCGCGCTGCTCGACGAACTGAAGCAGCAGGCCGAGCAGGCGCGCCAGCAGGCCGCCGCGCTCGACGCCCGCATCGCCAACCTCGACGCCACGCTGCAGCAGCACGAGCGCGAACTCGCGCTGCAGCGCGAGCGCATCGCGGTGATGCAGGACATCGCCTCGCGCTACCCCGAACTGGTGCGCTCGGGCGCGGTCTCGCCGGTCGAGGTGGCCGAGAAGAACGCCGAGGTGCTCGACCAGCGCGCGCGGCTGGCCACGCTGGAGCGCCAGCGCCTCGCGCTGCAACAGGACCTGGCGAGCGCCCGTGCGCAGCGCCAGGCGGTGCCGCTGCAGGCCGAGCGCGAAGGCTCGCAGCTGCGCCGCGAGGCGCAGGCCCTGACGCAGCAGCAGGCCGAGAACGAGGCGCGCCGCGAGACGGCGGTGCTCGCGCCGCAGGCCGGGCGTGTCGCCACGGTGCTGGCCAGCCCCGGCCAGTCGGTCGCGGCCGGGCAGCTGCTCGCGACGCTGCTGCCCGGCGGCAGCGGCGGCGCGCTCGAAGCCGAGCTCGACGTGCCGACGCGCGCCGCCGGCTTCGTGAAGCCGGGCACCGCGGTGAAGCTGCGCGTCGACGCGTTTCCGTATGCGCGCTTCGGGCAGTTGCCGGCGCATGTGCGCGAGGTGTCGCAGAGCGCGGTCGCACCGGCCGACGGCCCGAGCGCCGACGGTGGCAACAACGGCGTCAACAGCGGCGGCATCTACCGCGTGCGCGTCGTGATCGACCCGACCGACGCCGCAGCCCTCGCCTGGCGCGACGCGCTGAAGGCCGGCATGCGGGTGCAGGCCAGCCTGGTCGCCGAGAAGCGCACGCTGATCGAATGGGTGCTGGAGCCGCTGGCCGGCCTGCAGGTGGCGGCCCGATGAGCCTCGAACAAGACCCGGTGCCGCCCGGCGTGACGCGCCGGCTCGGCCTCGCCCGCCACCTGCCGGTGATCGTGCAGACCGAGGCCACCGAATGCGGACTCGCCAGCATCGCGATGATCGCCGTCTACCACGGCATCGACACCGACCTGCCGACGCTGCGGCTGCGCTTCGCGCTGTCGCGCAAGGGCACCAACTTCGAGAGCATGGTGCGCATCGCCGGCGCGCTCGGGCTCGACAACCGGCCGCTGAAGCTCGAGATGGAGCACCTGTCGCAGCTCGCGCTGCCCTGCGTGCTGCACTGGGACATGAACCACTTCGTGGTGCTGAAGTCGGTGTCGGCGCGGCGCATCGTGATCCACGACCCGGCGATCGGCGTGCGCTCGTTCACGCCGGAAGAATTCGCGCCGCATTTCACCGGCATCGCGATGGAGCTGACGCCGGCCGCCGGCTTCGAGCCGCGGCGCGAGAAGCTCGACTTCACGCTGCGCGGGCTGATGGGCCGCATCACCGGGCTGGGCGCGAGCCTCGGGCAGATCCTCGCGCTGGCGGTGGCGCTCGAGGTGGTGGTGATCGCGCTGCCGTTCTACCTGCAGTGGGTGGTCGACCACGGGCTGCTGGCCGCCGACCTCGACCTGCTGGCGATCCTCGCGATCGGCTTCGGCCTGCTGGTGCTGCTGCAGAGCGGCCTCGGCGCGGTGCGCGGCTGGTGGGTCGCGACGCTGAGCGCGCGGCTGAACTTCCAGTGGCTGGGCAACGTGTTCGGCCACCTGGTGAAGCTGCCGCTGGAGTTCTTCGAGAAGCGGCACGTCGGCCACATCATCTCGTGCTTCGGCTCGGTGACGGTGATCCAGAAGACGCTGACGACCGGCGTGGTCACCGCGCTGGTCGACGCGCTGATGGTGCTCGGCACCGCCGCGATGATGGCCGCCTACAGCCTGAAGCTGATGGCGGTGTCGCTGGCCGCGACGCTGCTGTACGCCGGGCTGCGCTGGTCGGTGTTCCGCGCGCTGCGCGCCGCGAGCGCCGAGGAGATCATCCACGCCGCGCGCCAGCAGACGCACTTCCTCGAGACCGCCAGCGGCATCCAGAGCGTGCGGCTGTTCGGCCGCGGCAACCTGCGCCGCGCCGGCTGGATGAACATGCTGGCCGACCAGTTCAACGCCGGGCTGCGCGTGCAGCGGGTGCACGTCAGCAACGAGACGGCGCAGACGCTGCTGTTCGGGCTGGAGCGGGTGCTGGTGGTGTGGCTCGCGGCGCGCTCGGTGCTGGCCGGCAGCTTCACCGTCGGCATGCTGTTCGCGTACATGGCCTACAAGGAGCTGTTCTCGACCCGCGTCGCGTCGATGATCGACAAGCTGTCCGAACTCGCGATGCTGCGGCTGCACGGCGAGCGCGTGGCCGACATCGTGCTGGCCGAGGCCGAGGCGGCCGAAGGGCTGGGCGGCGCGAACGCGGTCGAGGTCGACCTGTCGCGCCGGCCGGCCCGCATCGAGCTGCGCGGCGTGTCGTACCGCTACGCGAGCACCGAGCCCTGGGTGCTCGAGAACATCGACCTGACGGTGGAGGCCGGCGAGTGCCTCGCGCTGACCGGCGCATCGGGCTGCGGCAAGACGACGCTGGTGAAGGTGATGCTCGGGCTGCTGCCGCCGACGCAGGGCGAGGTGCTGTTCGACGGCACGCCGATCCTGCACCTGGGCCTGGCGAACTACCGCGCGCTGATCGGCACCGTGATGCAGGAGGACCGGCTGTTCTCCGGCTCGCTGGCCGACAACATCAGTTTCTTCGATGCCGAGCCCGACATGGCGCGCATCGAGGCCTGCGCGCGCCTCGCGGCGATCGAGGCCGAGATCCAGGCGATGCCGATGGGCTACCACACGCTGGTCGGCGACGTCGGCATCGGCATCTCGGGCGGGCAGAAGCAGCGCGTGCTGCTGGCGCGCGCGCTGTACCGCGAGCCGCGCATCCTGGTGCTCGACGAAGCGACCAGCCACCTCGATGTGCGCAACGAGCAGACGGTGAACCATGCGGTGGCGGCGATGCAGCTGACGCGCGTGGTGGTGGCGCACCGGCCGGACACCATCGCGATGGCCGACCGGGTGGTGGTGATCGAGCACGGGCGTGTAGGACGCAGCGAAGCCCCCGTACCAGCGCAAGTGGCCTGAGCGCCGGTTACCATCGAAACGCACAGGGTGCTGTGCCCTTCGACGCATGTGCCGGCTTCGCCGCGCTGCGCTCGCTCCACCTCACAAGGGATTCCATGCGACAAGAAAACAGCGCGCTCGACCACCTGTTGAGCGCCAGCGGCAGCCAGGTCCTGGCCGAATGGCAAGCCGAATACGGCCAGTCCGGCACCCAGGGCGGTGGCGACGTGAAGGCCGAGACCAGCGCGCTGCTGAAAGCCCTGCACGCCGGCTTGCGGGCCGATGGCGACCCCAGCCGCCTCGATGTCGCCGCCTGGGACGGCGTCCGCGACGTGCTCGCCGGGCTGTCGCGCTCGCGTGCGGCCCAGGGTGCCAGCGCCGAGAACACCAGCCAGCTGGTGCTGTCCGTCAAGAAGCCGCTGTTCTCCGGGCTGCAGGCCACACTGGCGGCCAGGCCGCAAGAGCTGGTCGCCGCCGTCTGGGCGATCTCGACGCTGGTCGACAAGATGGCGCAGTTCACGATGTCGACCTACCAGCGCACCCGCGAGGAAGTCATCCTGCGCCAGCAGCAGGAGCTGCTCGAGCTGTCGACGCCGGTCGTCAAGCTCTGGGACGGCGTGCTGGCGGTGCCGATGATCGGCACGCTCGACAGCAGCCGCACGCAGCTGGTGATGGAGTCGCTGCTGCAGCGCATCGTCGAGACCGGCTCCGAGATCGCCATCATCGACATCACCGGCGTGCCGACCGTCGACACGCTGGTCGCGCAGCACCTGCTGAAGACCGTCACCGCGATCCGGCTGATGGGCGCCGACTGCATCATCAGCGGCGTGCGTCCGCAGATCGCGCAGACCATCGTGCACCTGGGCATCAACCTGCAAGGCATCACCACCAAGGCGACGCTGGCCGACGCGCTGGCACTGGCCATCAAGTCGCTCGGCTTCAGCGTCGGCCGCACCAAGGCCTGAGGCCACCCGATGCAACGCATTCCCATCCTGGAAATGGGCCGCTGCCTGCTGGTGACCATCCAGGTCGACCTGCAGGACCAGACCGCCCTCGCGCTGCAGGACGACCTGGCGGCGAAGATCGAGGCCACCGGTGCGCGCGGCGTGCTGATCGACATCTCGGCGCTCGAGATCGTCGATTCGTTCATCGGCCGCATGGTGGCCAGCATCTCCGGCATCGCCCGCGTGCTCGACGCCACCACGGTGGTGGTCGGCATGCAGCCGGCGGTCGCGATCACGCTGGTCGAGCTGGGCCTGTCGCTCGAAGGCGTGCGCACCGCGCTCAACGTGGAGCGCGGCATGAAGCTCCTGCGACGCAGCTTGCAGGAGGACGGCCTTGACGACGTCTCCTAGCGGGCAGATGCCCCTGCGCTCGGAGCAGGACATCGTCCTGAGCCGGCAACACGTCCGCAGGCTGATGCAGGAAATGAAGTTCTCGCTGGTCGACCTCACCAAGATGGTGACCGCCACCAGCGAGCTGTCGCGCAACTGCGTCAGCTACGGCGGCGGCGGCGAGATGCGCTGGGAGATCGTCGAGAACGGCGCCAGGCGCGGCCTGCGCCTGGCGTTCGAAGACCACGGCCCCGGCATCGCCGACCTCGAACTCGCGATGACCGACGGTTGGACCTCCGGCGGCGGCCTCGGCATGGGGCTGACCGGCAGCAAGCGCCTGGTCAACGATTTCGAGATCCGCACCGCACCCGGCGAAGGCACCTGCGTGACGATCACGCGCTGGAAGTAGCCGTGGCGGCGCATCAGGTCATCCCCGTCACCGAACCCAGCCAGGTCGGCGAGGCACGGCGCCACGCAGCCCGGCTCGCGAGCGAACTCGGCTTCGGCGAGGTGGCAGCCGGCGCGGCAGCGATCGTCGTCACCGAACTCGCGACCAACCTGGCCCGCCATGCGCGCGGCGGGCGGCTGCTGTTCGCGACCAACGACGACGGCGCGATCGAGGTGCTGTCGCTCGACGACGGCCCGGGCATGGCCGATGTCGCGGCCTGCCTGCGCGACGGCTTCTCCACCGCCGGCACGCCGGGCAACGGCCTGGGCGCGATCCAGCGGCTGGCCACGCGCTTCTCGGTCTTCAGCCTGCCCGGCAAGGGCACCGTGATCGGCGTGCAGCTCGCGGCCGGCACCGCGCCGCCGCCGGCGCCCGCGGCGTACCGCATCGGCGCGGTCTCGCTCGCGGCGCCCGGCGAAACCGCCTGCGGCGATGCCTGGCGCTTCCGGCAGAACGGCGAACGCGCCGAACTGCTGGTGGTCGACGGGCTGGGGCACGGCCCGGTCGCGGCCGAAGCGGCCGACGCGGCCGTCGCGGTGTTCGACGACATGCCGGGCGCCACGCCCTCGGTGATTCTCGAGCGCGCGCACCGCAACCTGCGCACGACGCGCGGTGCGGCGGTCGCGATCGCGACGCTCGACGACCGCACGCGCCAGATCGTGTTCTCGGGCGCCGGCAACATCGCCGGCCGCATCATCTCGGGCGTCGGCGACCGCACGCTGCTGTCGCAGCACGGCACGGTCGGCTTCCAGGTGCGCCAGCTGCAGGACATCAGCTACGACTGGCCGCCGCACGCGCTGCTGGTGCTGCACTCCGACGGCATCGTGACGCGCTGGTCGCCGACCGAAGCGCCCGGGCTGCTGCAGTGCGACCCGCTGGTGATCGCCGGCTGGCTGGTCCGCGAGTACCTGCGCGGGCGCGACGATGCCACGGTGGCCGTGGTGCAGAGGATCGCGGCATGAGCGGTGACCTCGAACAACGGCTGGCCGCGCAGGCGCTCGAGATCGACGCGCTGCGCACCGAGCTCGAGGAGACCAACCAGGGCGTGCTCGCGCTGTACGCCGAACTCGACACGCAGGCCCAGCAGCTGCGCCAGGCCACCGAGCTGAAGAGCCGCTTCCTGGCCTACATGAGCCATGAGTTCCGCACGCCGCTCGCGTCGATCCGCAGCCTCGCGCGCCTGCTGCTCGACCGCGTCGACGGCCCGTTGACGGTCGAGCAGGAGAAGCAGATCCAGTTCATCCAGAGCACCTCGGCCGAGTTCGCCGAGATGATCAACGACCTGCTCGACCTGGCCAAGGTCGAGGCCGGCCGGGTCGAGATCTCGCCCGAGTGGTTCGAGCTGGTCGACCTGTTCTCGGCGCTGCGCGGCATGTTCAAGCCGGTGCTGACCAACCCCGACGTGCTGCTGGTGTTCGACGAGCCGCAGCAGACGCTGCCGCTGTACACCGACGACAAGAAGCTGTCGCAGATCCTGCGCAACTACATCTCCAACGCGCTGAAGTTCACGCTGAAGGGCGAGGTGCGGGTGTCGGCGGTGCAGAACGGCGACGAGTCGATCACCTTCTCGGTCAGCGACACCGGCATCGGCATCGACCGCGCGCACCACCCGGCGATCTTCCAGGACTTCGTGCAGGTCGACTCGCCGGTCCAGCGCCGGCTGCGCGGCACCGGGCTCGGGCTGTCGCTGAGCCGGCACCTGGCCGAGCTGCTGGGCGGCTCGGTGGCGCTCGACAGCGAGCTCGGCCGCGGCTCCGTCTTCTCGGTGACGGTACCCTTGCAGCTGCAGCGCTCCGGACAGGTCGTGCCGGAACGCCGCAAGCCACGAACCTGAGGACGTGAGGACCTGAACCGATGAGCACCGAGTTCCGCCCCATCGACCGTTCGGCACACACGCTGCTGATCGTCGACGATGACCCGGTCAGCCGCTACGCGACGGTGCGCCTGCTGCACAAGGCAGGCTTCCAGACCCGCGAGGCCGGCACCGGTGCCGAAGGCCTGGCCGCCGCCGATGCCGGCATCTCGGCGATGGTGCTGGACGTGCACCTGCCCGACATCGACGGCTTCGAGCTGTGCCGGCGCCTGCGCTCGCGGCCCGACACCGCGCGGATCCCGGTGCTGCACCTGTCGGCCGCCTACGTCACCGACGACGACAAGGTGCGCGGCCTGGATTCGGGGGCCGACGCCTACCTGACCCACCCGGTCGAGCCGGCGGTGCTGGTGGCCACGGTGCAGGCGCTGGTGCGGGCCCGCCGGGCCGAAGAGGGCATGCGACTGAGCGAGGCCAAGTTCCGCGCCATCTACGCGCAGGTGCCGGCCGGCATCTGCCTGCTCGACGCGCAGGCGCGCATCGTCGACGCCAACCCGGCGATGCTGCGCTTCCTGGGGCGGCCGTTCGACGCCGTTGCCGGCCAGCCGCTGAAGGCGTTTGCACTGCCCGAACAGGTGCCGGTGTTCGACGCCTGGATCGCGCGCCATGCCGCCGCCGCGGCCGGCGATGACACGCGGGCCGCGTTTTCGCTGCTGGCCGCCGACGGCAGCCGCACCGAACTCGAATGGACGCTGACGCCGCACATCGAACGCGACGCGATGCTGGCGGTGGCCACCGACATCACGCACCGCGGCGCGATCGAGCGCCAGCAGCGCGACCTGATGGAGCGCGAGCAGGCGGCGCGCAGCGATGCCGAGCGCATCAGCCGCATGAAGGACGAGCTGATCGCGGTGCTGTCGCACGAGCTGCGCACGCCGCTGAACGCGATGCTCGGCTGGACCCACGTGCTGCAGAAGCGCGGCGGCAACGAAGAGACGGTGCGCGGCCTCGACGCGATCGAGCGCAACGGCCGCATGCAGGCGCGGATGATCTCGGACATCCTCGACATGTCGCGCCTGAACCTGGGCAAGATGCCGCTGCTGTTCGAGCCGATGGACCCGGTGCAGGTGGTGACCACCGCGGTCGACGCGATGCAGCCGTCGCTCGACGAGAACGGGCAGCGCGTGGTGCTCGACGTGCAGCCGCCGCACCGCGCGATCCGCGCCGACAGCGCGCGCATCCAGCAGGTGGTGTGGAACCTGCTCAGCAACGCGATCAAGTTTTCCCCGAAGGGCAGCGAGATCCGCGTCTCGCTGCGCGACCGGCCGGACGGCCTGACGCTGACGGTGGCCGACCAGGGCCAGGGCGTCGAGGCGGAGTTCCTGCCGCTGCTGTTCGAGCGCTTCACGCAGGGCGATGCCGGCAGCAACCGCCGGCGTGGCGGGCTGGGCCTGGGGCTGTCGATCGTCGAGCAGTTGGTCGAGGCGCATGGCGGCGCGATCACCGCGCACAGCGAAGGGGTCGGCCGCGGCACGCAGTTCGTCGTCGAGCTGCCCACCGATGCGATCGAGGCGCGCCAGAGCGAGGCCGCCGACACGTCGGCCGACGAGATGGCGTCGCCGGGACAGGCCGAGACCGGGCTGGTCGGCATCCATGTGCTGATCGTCGACGACGACCCCGACGCCTGCGCGATGCTCGGCATCATCCTCGGCGACCGCGGCGCCACCGTCAGCACGGCGAACGGCTTCGACGAGGCGCTGACGGTGCTGAAGACGCTGCGCCCCGACGTGCTGGTGAGCGACATCGGCATGCCGGGCCAGGACGGCTACGCGCTGATGCGCCGCATCCGCGCCGACGAGGCGGCGACGCAGCAGCCGCGACTGCCGTCGATCGCGCTGACCTCGTTCACCCGCATGCAGGACGAAAACCAGGCGATCGCCGCCGGCTTCGACCTGCACTGCCCGAAGCCGCTGCGGCCGCTGAAGCTGCTGCAGGCGGTGGAGTCGCTGGTCGGGCGGCACGAGGCGCGGCCGCCGCCGATTCCGTGAGTGCGGTTGCAGTCCGTAGCGCCTCAGCGACTGTGATTGCGGTCCATTCTGTCGCTACGCCCACCCGACGTCGCGCGGTTGCCGCATTGCCGAACTGACGATCTCCAGGTCTCTTGCCTCGACGCCGAATTCCTCGAACCAGGTTCGCCACTCACGCACGCAGCGCGCGATCCGGTCGACGATCTCGCGCGCCTGTTCAGTGGTCAGCCCGAACAACGGCGCACGGCTCAGCGCATTGGGAAGGGTGGCCAGCCGCCCCTCGGTGCCGACGCTCAGGTGCAGATAGCGCGTGTGCGACACCTGCGGCTTCGGAAGCACGTCGTACAGCGGGCTGAGCGTCCAGCCCTTCGCCTGAGGCTGCCAGACGAAGGCGTGGTTGCGCAGGTGGTCGTCGTCGTTGCTGACCAGGACGTTGAAGACCATCCGGCCGAACAGCTCCGTCCGGTCGCTCTGCACCCGCCCCGCCGCGCCGATGCCGGCCAGCTTCAGCGAGATGTCGGCATACGAGGCCTGCGCCGATTGCGACTCGTGCAGTTCGAGCGCCGTCAACGCGCTGATGGCATGTCGCCTCGCAAAACCATCCGCACAGCGGTAGCGGTCGAAGCGCTCGATCAGCATCACGTCGCGGCCGTCCGGCAGGCGCATCAGTTCGGTCAGCGGCACGGCCAGTCCGCAGGTGCGCGCCAGTTCCAGCGTGGCGCGCTCCACCGCGGGGATGTTGAAGCGGTCGCCGGCCGACGGGAACTTGGCGAGGTACTGCACACCGTCCTTCACCACCACCGCCTTCGGACGAGCGCCGCCCATGCTCGGTCCGGCATCGAACAGCTGCTCGAGCTCCTGCGGCACCGGTTCGCTGCGCTGCACCTTGTCGGCCGCGTCCAGCAGGTAGCGCACGTCGGCCACCGGCACCAGCCGGCCCCGGGTTTCGTCGTGCTCCAGGCCCGGTCGGATGTCGAGCGCGCCGAACCGGTTCGACCCGGCCTCCATCAGGTAGCGCGTCTCGGCCAGGGCGTTCGGTGGAGCTTTCAGGATGTTCTCGATGACCCGCCGGCCCCACAGGTCCGGCATGGCGTCGCGCACGGCACCGAAGAACGCCAGCCCGTTGGCCGGTTCGTACCTGCGTTGCGAACCCGGAACCGCGGCGGCCAGCGACAGCGTCGCGGCATCGATCGGAATGGCCTTCGGCCGCTCGAGGTACTTGGCACCGAAGCCGAAGCTCGACGACACGACCGTCAGCCCCTCTTCGACGATCGACAGTTGCCCGGCCGGAACGGCCTTCAGCTCGCCCGGCAGCCAGGCGAAGACGACGCCCTTGAATTCAGAAGGCATAGGGATCCTCCGCGGCGTCCTTGCCCCTCGATCCGGTGGCGCGTTGGCGCTGTTCGAGCTGGCGCCGGGCACGGCCGGTGGCATCCGCGTCGGGTTCCGCGGCCCGTTGAAGAATCGGCAGCAGGTTGGAGACTTCCATCGCGGACAGCCACGAAGAAAAGCTGACCGCGGGGTCCCCCCTCTCGATCCGCTGCAAGGTGGCGACGCTCATGCGGGCACGCTCCGCAAAGTCGGCTTGCGTGAGGTTGCGTGCCAGGCGGGCCAGGCGGATCGCAGCCCCCAGCTGGCCGGAGGCCGCGACGGACGCAGGGCTTGCAAAGGCGGCTTCGGGACGGCGCATGACTTCTTGCAGTCAAAGGCGTACATCATATCTGATGCACTACGCATAAAGTAATCAGTCATATTTGCAGTCTTACCAAGATAAGGCGGCAATTAAGACGCAAATCGCTGCGAAACTGAATCAGTCCATTCGTCCCATTTTCATCCCCCGTCGAACGCAGTGCCAATCGCTGCCGCAACCTCCACGGCCAGACTCTCCTGCAACAGCGCCGGAAACTCCTTCTTCAGCTTGTTCGACACCAGCCCGCCGTTGTCCCGCACCGATCGGATGATCCGGTCGATGTCCGCGTCGGGCCCCTCGATCACCTGCTTGACCCGTTCGCGCGCCCTGCGAAGGCTGCGCAGATGGCGCGCTTCCTTGCGCATCTCCTGCTCGAGGGTCGATTGCACGATCTCGGCCAGGTACTCCACGTGGTCGGTCAGGTCGGGATAGCGCCACGCGGGCAAGGCATCGTCATAGGCATCGAAGCGAAAGTTGCTGCGCACGCCATCGTCTGCGACCTCGTCCGCACCGAAGCGCCAGGCTTCGGCGTACTTGCGCATCAAGGGCCGCGAGAACAACTCGAGCACCTCGTCATAGCCACGCCGGCGGACAACGCTGCTGATGATCGTGGACGACACCGGAAGAATGAACGGCGCCGCCACCGCCCCATCGCGCCGCAGCGTGTCGTTGATCAAGAAGCGCGAGATCCGCCCGTTGCCGTCGGACATCGGGTGGATGTAGACGAAGCCGAACGACAGCACCGCCGCCCGCACCAACGCCGACCCGCCGGCCGTGCGTTCTGCAAAACTTCGCAACCCGGACAGCAGCGCAGGCGCATCTTTCCAATGCGGCGCGATGTAGTGAACCACCTCGACGAAGCCATCGACCTCGCCGACGAACACCGGTGAGCGGCGCACGCCGTAACGCGTCGCGCGCGGACCGAGAATCTGCGATTGCAGTTCGCCCAACGCGTGGATCGACAAGGGACCGTCGCCCTGGCCACAACGCTGCTCCATCGCCGACGCAAAGCGCCGCACACGATCGACATGCTGCTCTTCGTGCTCGATCGCGAAGCTCGCCCTGCTTTCCTTGACCGTCAGCCAGACCGCACTGCGCAGCAGCAGGTCAGCGCCGAACTCGACTTCAAGCGCGGCGAGTTGCTTCGCACAGTCGTAGTCCTCGGCGTCGCGCACAGGGGCCGTGCGCAGCACCATCGGACAGTAATCTCGCGTGCCCGGCAGGTTGTCGCGCACCCGCCAGCGTGGGTCATTCACGACCTGGCGCGCGGTCACGCAGGATTCCTCGTCGAGCGCAGCCACGTAGTTGCCGGAAGCGACGCCCGCGAAAGCAAGCCGGCGCCCGGTGAGGTACTCGTAGAAGAAGCAGGCCCGGCGCGCATATTGGCCGGTCGGTTCGGCGGCGATCCAGGCCTCCAGCGCCGACACCTCCACCACGGCGAACAGGCGTGCCAGGAACTCGAGGTGGACGCCCTCTCGCTTCAACGCGAAGGCCAGATGCCCGGCCACGGTGTCCGAAGGCCGGGCCGATGCCGGGTAGTGCTCGCGCACGTAGCCGTTCTCGCGCACGGTGCTGCGAGAGCCGGCCATGGCGCTGACGGTACGAAAGGCCTGTACCGGCGCCACGCCATGGCGCTCTGCCAGCCACTGGTACCCGATCCAGTCGATCACTTCGGAACCCCGGTTGGTGATGGAAATCGATTAACCGACCGAGATATTGATTAAAAATCGACAGATCGTCAACAAAACGATTACAAGCCTCTCACTTCACCGGCTTGAACGCGATCACGTCGATCTCGACCTTCGCGTCCACCATCAGCCGCGCCTCGGTCGTCGAGCGGGCCGGCTTGCCGTTCGGAAAGTAGCTCATGTAGATGCGGTTGAACGCGCCGAAGTCGCGCGCGTCCTGCAGCCAGCAGGTGCTCTTGCAGACATCGTCGAAGCTCGCGCCGGCGAGCGCCAGCACCGCCTTCAGGTTCTCCATCACCTGGCGCGTCTGCGCCTCGATGCCGCCGGCGACGATCTCGCCGTTCGAATCCGCCGGGACCTGGCCCGACACGTAGATGAAGTCACCGGCGCGCACGGCCGGCGAGAACGGCCGCGCCTGGCGGTCGGAAGCCACCGGCGGGGCGCCAAGGTATTCAAGGGGCATGGAAGACTCCTTCAGGATGAAAACAGTGCAGCTGTGCACCATAGATGTGAAAGCGTCTTTCAGTCAACACCGTCATATGGCGGGTAAACCCCGATTATTTGGCACGAGGATTGCTCCATAGTCGCGTCGCTCTGAAAAATACTTTCAGATTTCAGCCGTACGCACTTGTTGGAGACCCGCCATGCCCCGCACCGCATCCCTCCCCCGCCGCACCTTGCTGAAGCTGCCCGCCGCGCTCGGCCTGGCCGCCTGCCTGCTCGGGGCCACCGGCGCCGCGCAGGCCCAGGGCCCGCGCAACTTCGCGACGCTCGCGATGGTCGGCGAACCGCAGACGCTGGACCCGATGGGTTCCACCGCCGACCTGGTCGGCACCATCATGCAGCACGTCTACGAGCCGCTCTACACCTTCGACGCGAAGTGGAACGTGGTGCCGATGCTGGCCGAATCGCAACCGAAGATCAGCGCCGACGGCAAGACCTACGCGATCACGCTGCGCAAGGGCGTGATGCTGCACAGCGGCCGCGAACTGACCGCCGACGACGTGGTCGCGAGCCTGCAGCGCTGGATGGAACAGGCGCCGCGCGGCAAGGCCGTCGCGAAGGAGCTCGACAGCCTGAAGGCGACCGGCCCGCTCGCGGTGCAGATCGTGCTGAAGAACCCGTATGCGCCGCTGCTGGCCCAGCTCGCGCTGCCGAGCGGCATGGCCGCGATCATGGCCAAGGAATCGATCGCGACGCCGCTGAAGGAGTTCGTCGGCACCGGCCCGTACCGCTTCAAGGAACGCAAGCCCGACGCCTACGTGCTGCTGACGCGCTTCGACAAGTACAGCGCCCGCAAGGAAGCCGCAAGCGGCTACGCCGGCAAGCGCGAGGCGCTGATCGAGGAGCTGCGCTTCGTGCCGGTGCCCAACGCGAACACCCGCGTCGAAGGCGCGCTCGCGGCGCAGTACGACTTCGCCGACCTGCTGCCGGTCGAGGCGCTGTCGCGGCTCGAGAAGGCCACCGGCAAGACGCTGCCGATCCTGACGCCCTCGTTCGGCTTCCCGTACCTGGTGCTGAACACCAAGGAAGGCGTGGCCGCCAACGTCGGCGTGCGCCGCGCGCTGCAGACCGCGATCGGCGAAGGCGAGATGCTGGCCGCCGGCTTCGGCGACACCCGCTTCTTCAGCGCCGAAGGCAACCACTTCCCGAAGGGCTCGCCGTTCTATTCGAACGTGGGCACCGACCTCTACAACCAGCGCAACGCGAAGAAGGCGAAGGACGAGGCCGAGAAGGCCGGCTACAAGGGCGAGCCGGTGCGCGTGCTGACGAGCCGCCAGTACGACTTCCACTACAACATGGCGCTGCTGATGGCCGAGCAGCTGAAGCGCGCCGGCTTCAAGGTCGAGCTCAACGTCGTCGACTGGGCCACGCTGGTGCAGCGCCGCAACGATTCGAAGCTGTGGGACCTGTACGTCACCCACTCCGGCCAGTTCCCCGAGCCGATGCTGTCGCCGCCGCAACTCGGCGAAGGCGCGCCCGGCTGGTGGAGCTCGCCGGCCAAGCAGGCGGCGCTCGCGGCCTTCAACCAGGAAACCGATGCGGCCAAGCGCGGCGCGCTGTGGGGCAAGGTGCAGCAGGTGGTGTACGACGAGGTGCCGTACATCAACGTCGGCCGCTTCAACGGGCTGTCGGCGCGCAGCCTGGCGCTCGACGGCTACGTGCCGGCGACCTGGCCGTTCTTCTGGAACGCGCGGATCAAGTAAGTCCCGCTTCATCCGCACAGGCAGCCGATGCATCGCTACCTCCTCTCCCGCCTCGCCGGCATGCTGGCGGTGCTCGCCATCGTCGCGGTGATGGTGTTCGTGCTGACGCGCGCCGCGTCGGGCGACCCGATCTCGGTGCTGCTGGGCGACCAGGCCACCGCCGAGGACATCGCCCGCGTGCAGAAGGACTACGGCCTCGACAAGCCGCTGCCGGTGCAGTTCGCGTACTGGCTCGGCGAGGTGCTGCACGGCAACCTCGGCCAGTCGATCTTCCTGCAGCGCCCGGTCACGCAGGCGCTGTGGGAGCGCGCCGAGCCGACCACGCTGCTCGCGCTGATGGCGGTCGCCATCGCGGCGCTGATCGGCATCCCGTGCGGCATCGTCTCGGCGGTGTACCGCGGGCGCTGGCTCGACCAGGTCGTCACCGGCGCCGCGATGCTGGGCGCCAGCATCCCGAGCTTCTGGTTCGGCATCGTGCTGATCCAGCTGTTCGCGGTGTCGCTCGGCTGGTTCCCGGTGTCCGGCTACGGCGCGCCCGACGCCGCGCTCGGCGAGCGCATCCACGCGCTGATGCTGCCGTCGCTGGTGCTGGGCGTGCTGAACTCGGCGCTGATCATCCGCTTCACGCGGGCCTCGATGCTCGACGTGCTCGGCGAAGACTACGTGCGCACCGCGCGCTCGAAGGGCCTCGGCGAAGGCACGGTGGTGCTGAAGCACGCGCTGCGCAACGCGCTGGTGCCGGTGGTCACGGTGCTCGGGCTGACGGTCGCGCTGATGATCGGCGGCGCGGTCGTCACCGAGACGGTGTTCGGCCTGCCGGGCATCGGCAACCTGGTGGTCAATGCGGTGCTGCGGCGCGACTACCCGGTGATCCAGGGCGCACTGCTGGTGATCGCGGCGATCTACGTGCTGATCAATTTTGCAATCGACCTGCTCTACGTGGCCGTCGACCCCCGGGTCAAGCTCTGAGGATGGCCTTGTGAAGATCCCTCGCCTCCTCAAGCAACTGATGCACCGCCGCATCGTGATGGTCTCGGCCGCGCTGCTGCTGGTCATCGCGGTGCTGGCGCTCGGTGCGCCGTGGTTCGCATCGTTCGACCCGAACGACACCGCGGTGCTCGACCGCCTGAAGGCGCCGAGCGCCGCCCACCTGCTCGGCACCGACGAGCTTGGCCGCGACCTGTACGCCCGCATCGTGCACGGCGCGCGCTACTCGCTGGCGATCGCGGCGCTGACGGCGCTCGGCTCGGTGCTCGCCGGCACGCTGCTCGGGCTGGTGGCCGGCTTCTTCCGCCGCCTCGACACCCCGCTGATGCGGGTGGTCGACGCGATGATGTCCTTCCCCGACATCCTGCTGGCGATCGCGCTGGTCGCGATCCTCGGGGCCTCGCTGCTGAACGTGGTGCTGGCGCTGGTGCTGGTCTACACGCCGCGCGTCGCGCGGGTGGTGCGGGCGTCGACGCTGGTGGTGCGCGAGCTGCTGTTCGTCGAGGCGGTGCGCGCGCTGGGCGTGCGCACCTCGCGCATCCTGTGGCGCCACATCCTGCCGAACCTGCTGTCGCCGATCCTGGTGCAGGTGTCGTTCATCTTCGCGTATGCGATCCTGGCCGAGGCCGGCCTGTCGTTCCTCGGCGTCGGCGTGCCGCCGGAGATTCCCACCTGGGGCACGATGGTCGCCGGCAGCCAGCAGTACGCCGATCGCGCGTTCTGGGTCGTGCTGTTCCCCGGCCTCGCGATCATCGTGACGGCGCTCTCGCTGCAGATCCTCGGCGACGGCGTGCGCGACCTGCTCGATCCCAAGCTGAAGAAGACGCTATGAATCGCCTCACCGTCACCGGCCTCAGCACCTGCTTCCCGACCGAAGACGGGCTGGTGCGCTCGGTCGCCGATGTCAGCTTCGGCATCGCCCCCGGCAAGACCACCGCGATCGTCGGCGAATCGGGCTCGGGCAAGTCGGTCACCAGCCTGACGCTGATGCGCCTGCTCCCGAAGACCGCGCGCGCGCAGGTCGAAGGCAGCGCGCGCTTCGTCACCCGCGCCGGCACCGAGGTCGACCTGCTGACGCTGGCCGATGCGCCGATGCGCGCGCTGCGCGGCAACGAGCTGGCGATGATCTTCCAGGAGCCGATGACGAGCCTGAACCCGGTGTTCACCGTCGGCGAGCAGATCGCCGAGAGCGTGCGCCTGCACAAGCGGCTGGACCGCACGGCCGCGCTCGCGCACGCGAAGCGCATGCTGGACTTGGTGGAAATCCCCGCCGCCGCGCAGCGCCTGCACGAGTACCCGCACCAGCTGTCGGGCGGCATGCGCCAGCGCGTGATGATCGCGCTGGCGATGGCCTGCGACCCGACGCTGCTGATCGCCGACGAGCCGACCACCGCGCTCGACGTGACGATCCAGGCGCAGATCCTGGTGCTGATGCGCCGGCTGCAGGCCGAGACCGGCATGAGCATCCTGTTCATCACGCACAACCTCGGCGTGGTCGCGCACCATGCGGACGACGTGGTCGTGATGTATGCCGGCCGCGTCGTCGAGTCGGCGCCGGTGCGGCCGCTGTTCGCGTCACCGGCGCACCCGTACACGCAGGGGCTGCTGGCCTGCCTGCCGGGCAAGGCGCACGCGGGATCGACCCCGGGGCAGCCGCGGCCGAAGCGGCTGTTCGCGATCCGCGGCCAGGTGTCGAGCCCGCTCGCGCCGCCGCCGGGCTGTGCGTTCGAGCCGCGCTGCGACCAGGCGATCCCGGCCTGCGCGCAGGCGGTGCCGCCGCTGCTGCCCACCGACGACGCGCGACAGGCGCGCTGCATCCGCGTGCCGTCGCTTGAAAGGAACGCCGCATGAGCGACGCTGCCACCCCGCTGATCGAGGTGAGGAACCTGAAGCGCTATTTCGGCAGCAATGACAAGCCGGTGCGCGCGGTCGATGACGTGTCGTTCGCGATCCGGGCCGGCGAGACGCTCGGCCTGGTCGGCGAATCGGGCTCGGGCAAGAGCACCATCGGCCGCACCGTGCTGCGCCTGATCGAGCGCACCGCCGGCCAGGTGCTGTACCGCGGCGACGACCTCGGCGCGCTGTCGGCCGAGCGCATGCGCAAGCTGCGCAGCAAGCTGCAGATCATCTTCCAGGACCCGTACGCCAGCCTGAACCCGAAGATGCGGATCAGCGCGATCCTGGACGAGGCCTTGTCGACGCACGGGCTCGCGAAGGGCCGGCGCAAGGAGCGCATCGCCGAACTGCTCGAGCTGGTCGGGCTGCGCCCCGAGCATGCGAGCCGCTTCCCGCACGAGTTCTCCGGCGGCCAGCGGCAACGCATCGGCATCGCGCGTGCGCTGGCGGTGGAGCCGGAGTTCATCGTCGCCGACGAGCCGCTGTCGGCGCTGGACGTGTCGATCCAGGCGCAGGTGATCAACCTGCTGGCCGAGCTGCGCGAGCGGCTGTCGCTGACGATGCTGTTCATCTCGCACGACCTCGACGTGGTCGAGTACCTGTGCGACCGCGTGGTCGTGCTGTACCTCGGACGCGTGATGGAGGTGTCGACGACGGCGGAGCTGTTCGCGCGGCCGCTGCATCCGTACACGCAGGCGCTGCTGGCCGCGAGCCCGAAGCCCGACCCGCTGGACAAGACCGAGATCATCCCGCTGAAGGGCGACATCCCGAGCCCGATGAACCCGCCGTCGGGTTGCGTGTTCCGCACGCGCTGCCCGAAGGCGGTCGACGCGTGCGCGCAAACCATCCCGCCGCTGGAAGAAAAGGCGCCCGGGCGGTTCTCGGCGTGCATCCTGTGAAGCTGCATCACTTCTCTCCCGTTCACCCTGAGCAGGGACCGAGCTTGTCGAGGGCCCGTGTCGAAGGGCGGCCTCCGAAGCGCGCCAACCGGGGCTTCGACAGGCTCAGCCCGACCCTTCGACAAGCTCAGGTCCTTCGACAAGCTCAGGATGATCGGGCCCTTCGACAAGCTCAGGGCGAACGGGAGCGGAGTTCACTCGCAAAGAAAGTCATGCCATGACCCACGACCTGATCGACCCGCTGCTGCAACCCGGCCTGAAGGGCTACCCGCTGACCGCTTCGCCGCGCCGCCGCAGCGAGGTCGCCGCGGCCGGCTGGAACGTGCTGGCCGGCGACCTGCCGCTGCCGCTCGCGGTGCTGAAGCGCGAGGCGCTGGAGCACAACATCGCGTGGATGCAGCAGCGCACCGCCGACTGGGGCATCGAGCTCGCGCCGCACGGCAAGACGACGATGTCGCCGCAGCTGTTCCGCCGCCAGCTCGATGCGGGCGCCTGGGGCCTGACCTTCGCGACGGTGAACCAGCTCGCGGTCGGTGTCGCCGCCGGCGCGCGCCGCACGCTGATCGCCAACCAGGTCGTGCACGACGCCGACCTCGCGGCGATCCAGGCGCTGCTGCGCAGCCATGCGGACTTGCGCATCGTGTTCCTGGTCGATTCGCTCGCGCAGCTCGACCTGATCGAGGCCTGGGCGCTGGCCCATCCCGGCGCCCTGCCCTTCGAGGCGATGCTCGAGGTCGGCGTCGCCGGCGGCCGCAGCGGCGTGCGCACGCTCGACGAAGGCGCCGCACTCGCGCGCCGGATGCATGAGAGCACGGCATTGAAGCTGGTCGGCATCGAATGCTACGAGGGCCTGGGCGCCAAGGGCGAGACCGATGCCGACGTGCCGTATGCGAAGGCGCTGATGGATCGCGTCGAAGCCATCGCGAAGACCGCCGATGCCGAAGGCCTGTTCGACGCCGACGAGGTGCTGCTGTCGGCCGGCGGCTCGGCCATCTTCGACCTGGTGGCCGGCCGGCTGACGCCGTCGCTCGCGCGCCCGGTGCGCGGCCTGCTGCGCTCCGGCTGCTACGTGACGCACGACCACGGCTTCTACAAGCGCATGGTGAACAGCGTCGAGTCCCGCCTGGGCTGCGGCTGCGGCGAGACGCTGCGGCCGGCGATGGAGGTCTGGGCGATGGTGCAGTCGCGCCCGGAGCCGGGCCTCGCGATCCTCGCGGTCGGCAAGCGCGACATCTCGTTCGACCTGGCGCTGCCGGTGCCGATCGCGCGCGCCGCACGCGGCGCGCGGCAGGCCGGTGCGGTGCCGGCCAGCTGGTCCATCACCGGGCTGAACGACCAGCATGCGTACCTGCGTTGGGACGCGGCCGACGAGGCCACGGCACCGGCCGTCGGCGAGCGCATCGGCCTCGGCATCTCGCACCCCTGCACCACCTTCGACAAATGGCACTGGATGCCGGTCGTCGAGAACGACTACCGCGTCAGCGACGCGGTCGCGATGCATTTCTGACCCACGACCATGACCAAGAGCCTGCTGGAGAACGTGGCCGCGGCGCGCGACGGCGCACCGACCGCGCGCCGCGCGATCCTCGACCTGATCCTCGACGACCCCGACCGCGTGCTCGAAGAGAGCTTCGAATCGCTGGCCGAGCGCGCCGGCAGCTCGGTGCCCACCGTGATGCGCACCTGCCGCGACCTCGGCTTCGCCGGGCTGCGCGAATTCAAGCTCGCGCTGGCCCACGCGCTGGCGCTCGGCGGCTCGCCGCTGCACCGGCGCGTCAACATCGAGGACAGCGCCGACGAGGTGGTCACGAAGATCTCGCGCAGCGCCGCCGCGTCGGTGGCCGGCGTGCGTGCGCAGCTCGACATGGCCGCGCTGGGCGCCGCCGTCGATGCGCTCGCGTTCGCGCGCCACGTCGACCTGTACGGCGCCGGTTCCACCTCGTGGTTCATGGCGCAGGACCTGCAGGCGCGGCTGTTCCGCCTCGGGCTGTCGGCCACCGCCTGGGCCGACTACCACCTGCAGCAGGTGGCGGCCGCGGCGCAGAACGACAGCGGCGTCGTGATCGCGATCTCGCACGTCGGCGGCATGCCGTCGCTGCTCGATTCGGTCGACATCGCGCGCGCGCAGGGCGCGAAGGCGGTCTGCATCACCCGCCCCGGCACGCCGCTGGCCGAGCGCGCCGACATGCTGATCGCGCTGAGCGTGCCCGACGATGCGGTGATGCACGTCGGCATCGACGCCTACCTGACCCACCTGACCGTGATCGAGATCCTGACCGTGCTGGTCGCGCAACGCCGCGGCGACCCGGCGGTGAAACGCCTGACCTACGTGCGCGAGGCGCTGCAGCGCCACGGCATCGACGTGCGCACGCACCCGCTGCAGAGCTGGGATGGCGGCGGCGTGGGGACCAAGCCATGAAGGCGACACTGCTGCAGAACGGCCGGGTCGTCGACGGCTCCGGCGACCCGTCATGGACCGGCGACGTGCTGATCGCCGGCGACCGCATCCTGCGCACCGGCGTCGGCCTGCGCGACCGCCTGCCCGACGGCCTGTCGCCCGCCGAGGTCGAGACCGTCGACTGCACCGGCCTCGCGATCGCCCCCGGCTTCATCGACGCCCACACGCACGACGATGCGATCGTGCTGCGCGACCCCGACGGGCTGCCGAAGCTGTCGCAAGGCATCACGACCGTCGTCACCGGCAACTGCGGCATCTCGCTCGCGCCCTTCGTCACCGACGCCGCGAAGCCGCCGCTGAACCTGCTCGGCGCCGGCTCGTTCCGCTACCCGACGATGGCCGCGTACCGCGATGCGGTGCGGGCCGTGCAGCCGTCGCTGAACGTCGCCGCGCTGGTCGGCCACACGACGCTGCGCTTCGCGGCAGTCGCCGACCTGTCGCAGCCGGCCAGCGCCGACGAGCGTGCGCGCATGGCCGCGCTGCTCGAGGCGAGCATGGCCGACGGCGCGCACGGCCTGTCGTCCGGGCTGTTCTACGAGGAGGCCTACCCGGCGCCGGCCGACGAGGTGACGCAGCTCGCGCGCATCGTCGCCCGCCACGGCGGCATCTACGCAACGCACCTGCGCAGCGAGATGGCGCAGATCATCGAGGCGCTGCACGAGGCCGGCGACACCGCGTTCGAGGCCGGCGTGCCGCTGGTCATCTCGCACCACAAGTGCGCCGGCCCGGCCAACTGGGGCCGCACGCGCGAGACGCTGCCGCTGATCGATGCGCTCGGCGCGCGCCAGCCGGTCGCGATGGACGTCTACCCCTACGTCGCCGGCTCGACCGTGCTGCGCGAGGACCTGGTCGACGGCGTGATCGACGTGATGCTGACCTGGAGCGACACCCACCCGGAGCACACCGGCCGGCTGCTGTCGGCCATCGCCGACGACTGGGGCGTCGACCAGAAGACCGCGTGCCGCCGGCTGCAGCCGGGCGGCGCCTGCTACTTCCAGATGAACGAGGACGACGTCGAGCGCGTGATCGCGCACCCGCGCACGATGATCGGCTCCGACGGCCTGCCGCACGACCGCCACCCGCACCCGCGGCTGTGGGGCGCGTTCCCGCGCGTGCTGGCACGCTACTGGCGCGAGAAGCAGCTGTTCACGCTGGAGCAGGCGGTGCACAAGATGACCGGGCTGACGGCCCGCAACTTCCGCATTGCCGAGCGCGGCCTGCTGCGCCCGGGGATGATGGCCGACGTGGTGGTGTTCGACCCGGCCCGCATTGCCGACACCGCCACCTACGACGTGCCGATCAGCGCGAGCATCGGGATTGCCTCAGTGCACGTGAACGGCGTGCGCGCCTATGCTGCAGGGCCGCAGCCGATGGTGCTGCAGCGCGCCGGCCGCATGTTGACGAGGGGAACACCGAGTGCCGTCTGAACAGATGCTGGAGAAATCGCTCGATGTGCTGGCGATCGGCGAAGCGATGGCCGAGTTCAACCAGCAGCCCGACGGCCGCTACCTCGCCGGCTTCGGCGGCGACACCTCGAACTGCGCGATCGCCGCCGCCCGCATGGGCGCGCGCACCGGCTACCTGACGCAGGTCGGCGACGACCTGTTCGGCGAGCAGCTGCTGGCGCTGTGGCGGCACGAAGGCATCGGGACGCAGGGCGTGCAGCGGCTCGCCGGTGCCGAGACCGGGCTGTACTTCGTCACGCACGCCGACGGCGCACACCGCTTCTCGTACCGCCGTGCCGGCAGCGCCGCCAGCCGGCTGCGGCCGGTCGACCTGCCGCCGGGTGTCGTGCAGGGCGCGCACTGGCTGCATTGCTCGGGCATCTCGCAGGCGATCGGCGCGTCGGCCTGCGATGCGGTGTTCGAGGCCATCGCCCGCGCCCGCAGCGCCGGCACGCGCATCAGCTACGACCTGAACTTCCGCCCGGCGCTGTGGCCGGCGGCCCGCGCGCTGGCCATCGCACGCGAGACGCTGGCGCACTGCGACCTGTTCTTCCCGAGCATCGACGAGATCGGCGCGCTGACCGGGCTGCTGCGCCACGACGAGATCCTGCGCTGGTCGCACGACCAGGGCGCGAAGCGCGTCGCGCTGAAGCTCGGTGCGGCCGGCTGCCTGGTGTCGGACGCGAACGGCGCGCGGCTGATCGCGCCGCACCCGGTGACGCCGGTCGACGCGACCGGTGCGGGAGATTGCTTCGCCGGCGCGCTGCTCGCGCGGCTGTCGGCCGGCGACACGCTGGACCGCGCGGCCCGGCTGGCCAACATCGCCGCGGCGCTCAGCACCTGCGGGCATGGCGCGGTGGCACCGCTGCCGACGCTGGCCGAGGTCTTCGCGGCGGAGGATTGAACGGCGCAGTGGTCAGGCCGCCTGCAGCATCACCATGCGCTGCCAGCCGATCTCGATGAAGTTCCAGGCCCGGCCGTCGGCGAGCACCGCCCAGCGGACCATCAGCTCGCCCAGGCCCGACAGCGTGTCGGGCGCACGCACCTCGATGCGCACCATCGGGCTCTCGAACTGCTGCACGTCGTCGTTCGAGACGGCACGCACCGCGAACGCCGCGCCGTCGGCCGGCGGTGGCGTGTCGACCGACGGCAGCGCCACCTGGCGCCCTTCGAACATCCGGCGCTCGGCGTACTGCAGCATCGATTCGCCGAACGCATCGGCCGCCTGGCGCCATGCATTCACCAGCGCCTCCAGTGCATCGCGGGTGTCGGCATCGGGCATGGCCATGTAGTGGATGCCGGTCAGCGGGGCAGGCGCCCGGCGTGGCGCGCAGCAGGCGTCTTTCAGCGACGGGGGTGTCGCGAAGCGCCGCAGCCAGCGATGGGGGCGGCCGGCGCGGGCGACGAGGCCACCGGCGTGTTCCGGATCCGGCACGGGCCTCGTCGTCGCAGGCGTCTTCGCCGGATGGCAAGGAAGGTGCTTGAACTGATGCAGGAACCGCCGCATTCCGAACTCCCGGAGTGAGTCGGTCGGCGCAGGTCGCCGACCCGCCCGCTGAGTAACCTCAGGCGGCGGGTGGTTCCAGCGTCGTTGGTCCCGGTGCTATTGAACTTCGCCGGCGCGCCGGAGTTCGTCGCACTGCGCGTGCTTCGCGAACTGCGGCTTCGCGCACTGCGACTGCATGCAATACAGCAGCGCGAAATTCACGCGCGTGCCACAGGCCGCGCGCGGGTTGGTCGCGTTGGCCACGACGGCCTCGGCCGGTGGCTTCGCGGTGGTGGGCGCCGGCGCGGCTTCGACACGCGGCGCCGGTGGTGCCTCGACCGGGGCGACGGCCGCCGGTTCGGGCGGCGGCGGTGCGGCAGCCGCTGCCGGCGCGGCCTCGGGGGCCTCGTCATCGGCCGCCTTGTCCGGCTCGGCCGGCGCGGCGCGCAGCGGCGCGGCCAGCGGTTGCAAGGCCACGGCCGGCACCGGCACCGGCTTGGGCGCGCGCGGCCGCAGCGTGAGGTACAGCGCCGCGCCGGCCAGCGAGGCGGCGCACAGCAGCACCAGCCAGGTGCCGGTGCGGCGCGGTGGCGCCACCGGCAGCGGCGGCGGGTCGAAGCGCGACTGGAAGCGCGAGTCGCCGAAGCCGGGCTCGGCGCGACTGCCGCCGGGGCTGCGCGTCGCCGGACGGACCGGCGGCGCGAGGGCACGTTCAGCCGCGGCCGACAGCACCGGCGCCGCAGCACGGGCCGGGGCCGGGGCCGTCGTTGAGGAAGCCTCCGCGGCCGGCGGCGCCCACCCCAGGCAGCGCCGGAACTCGGCCACGCTGCGCAGCCGCTGCCGCGGGTCGACCGACAGCGCACGGTCGATGCCGGCCAGGAAGCGCGGGTCGTACGGCAGCCCGGTCAGCGGCCGGTGAACGCGCGGCACCGCCGAGCCGAGCGCGGCCTGGCCGGTGACCGCCGCGTGCAGCACGCTGGCGAGCGCGCGCAGGTCGGACCACGCCCCGGGCGGCGCCAGCGGCTTCTCGTCGGTCGGCGGCGGCGCGCTGGCCAGCAGCACCGGCACGCCGACACCGCGCACGACGATCGCCTCGGGCGAGATGCCGCCGTGGTGGGCCTGCGCCGCATGCAGCAGGTCGACCGCATCGAGCACCGGCGTCAGCATCGCGCGCAGCCAGGCTTCGTCGGGCGCGCGCGGCAAGGCCTTCAGCGCGCCGGCCAGGTTCGGGCCCGGCACGAAATTCATCGCGTAGTAGGCGGTGCCGTTCTCTTCCCAGAAGCTCTGCACCCGGATCAGCGCCGAATGCTCGAAGCGGGCGAACAGCTTGGCGCGCTGCAGGAACTCGCGCCGGCCGGCTTCGAAGGCCGTGGCATGGCCGCTGCGCCGCGGCACCACCTCGACGCCGTCACCGCGCTGCGCCAGCGTCGTCGGGAAGTACTCCTTGATCGCGACCTGCCGTTGCAGCGACGAATCCAGCGCCAGGTAGACGACACCGGAATCGCCGCGGCCGAGCAGCTCGACGATGCGGAACCCGCCGACGCGCGCACCCGCCAGCAGCACGTCGCTGGCCGGCACGGTGTCGAACTGCGTGGTCGGACCGAAGTCGGGTTTCTGGGGGGCGCGAGGCGTCGTCATGGTCAGAAATTCATCGCTGCGAAATCCGGCGGTGGGCACTCATTGGAGCCGAGCCCACGGGGTGGTCGGACGGTGGTTGTCATACATCGAGGGAGCCCGTGAGAAAAGTCACGCGCTCCAACGCGAAGGCATCGACGTGTTACCAACGGCGATCGAAGCATCCCCCTGGAAGAAGCAGATGTCGCGCCAGCCATCGCGCTCAGGGATGGAGCTTTTCATGGCGGGCCAGCATCGCGACCAGCGTCGCGATGCGGCGTTCCCGGGTCTCGGGCTTCTTCGCGGTCTGCACGCGCCACAGCACCGCATAGCGGTTGGTGCTGTTCAGCGTCTTGAAGAAGGCGGCGGCCACCGGTTGGGCATCGAACGCCGCCTGCAGGTCCGGCGGCACGGTGATCGTGCGCATCGAGTCGTAGGCCTGGTCCCAGCGGCCGTCGTCCTTCGCGCGGTCGATCTCGCGCTGGCCGGCCGGCTGCATGCGGCCCTGCGCGGTCAGCGCGGCGACCTTCTCGCGGTTGACCTTCGACCAGAGGCTGCGCGCCCGCCGCGGCGTGAAGCGCTGCAGCCAGTGGTGCTCGTCCAGGCCCTTCTTGTGCCCGTCGATCCAGCCGTGGCACAGCGCGACCTCGAGCGCTTCGGCATAGCTGACCGACCCCTTCTCGGCACCCGGGCGCGAGATCAGCAGCCACACGCCGTCGGCGTCGGCGTGGTGCTTCGCAAGCCAGGTCTCCCAACCGCGAACGGTGGCGAAGCGGCGGGCGCTGCCTTCGGGCGTCTCCGTGGTTTCCTTGGTCTCCTTGGTTTCCCTGGTTTCCTTGCTCATGGCAGCTCCGCGACGGCATGCGCCAGGCGCTCGATGTCGTCGTCATCGTTGTAGACCTGGGCGGAGACCCGCACGAACAGGCGATCGCCGCGCGAGATCACCGGCACCTCGATGCGGCGCTCGTCCAGCAGCCAGTCCTTCAGCCGCAGCGCCCGGGCGGCATCGCCCTGCGCGAACCGCTGCGGCAGCGGCAGCGTGACCATGCAGCCGGTCATCGCGTCGGGCGTCTGCCACGCCTGGCCCCACAGCGACGCCAGCCGCTGCGCCGCGCGGCGTGCCAGCGCGTGCTTGTGGTCGTGCATCGCCGCCTCGCCGAGGAAGCCGGTGATGAAATCGATGCCATCAGGGGCGCACAAAAAAGGCGTCGGGTCGCGCGTGCCGGTCCAGTCGAATTCCTGGTGCCAACCGACATCCAGGCCCCACGAAATGACGGGCGGATGCAGTCCGTCGCGACGGCCCGGTGCGGCCCACAGCAGGCCGCAGCCGCGTGGCGCGAAGGCCCACTTGTGCAGGTTCGCGACATACCAGTCGACACCGAGCGACGGGATGTCGAGCGGGATCGCGCCCGGCGCATGCGCGCCATCGGCCAGCACCGGCACGCCGTGGGCGCGGCACAGCGCGGCGAGCTGCGCGAGCGGCAGCACCAGCGCGGTCTCCGACGTGACGTGGTCGAGGATCACCAGCCGCGTGCGGGCGTTCAGCACCGGCTCGAGCAGGCGCTGCGGCAGCGACGCATCGGCGAGCGGGAACGGCAGCGTCAGCGTGACGACGCGGGCGCCCTGCTCGCGCGCGACGAACGCGGCGGTGCGCGACACCGCGCCGTAGGCATGGTCGAACAGCACGATCTCGTCGCCGGCCTGCAGCCGCAGCGAGCGCAGCACCGCGTTGACGCCGGCGCTCGCGTTGTCGACGAAGACGATGTCATCGCCGGTGGCGCCGACGAAGGCCGCGACGCGCGCAGCCGCTGCGCGCATGCGGGTGGGTTCGGCCGGCGCCTGCGGCGCGAGGCTCATCAGCTCGCGCAGCAGGAACCGCGCCGGGTGGCGCTCGACCTGCTCGCGCAGGTGCTGCTGCGCATCGAGCACGCGGCGCGGCGTGACGCCGACAGTGCCGTGGTTCAGGTAGGTGGCGTCGGGGTCGAGCCACCAGTGTTCGAGCATCTGTCGTCCGAAGCGCACCTTGTCGGTCCTCCCTGGCGGTCGTGGCCGCCAGGGGGCGATTCTGACGCAAGCGCGGCCTCATGAAAGAGACTCTTCGGCCGGGTTCTCGGCCGCTGCGAACAGCAGTTCGAACAACTGTCGCGTGCGAGGCGTCATCTGCCGCGGATCCGGGTGCTGCAGTTCGTGGCACGCCGCCAGCACCTTCGCGTACACCGCCTCGTAGATGCGCCGCACCGCGCCGCCCGCGCCGACGATCTCGCGGTCATAGCCGGGCACGATGCCGATCAGCCGCCAGCCCAGCCGCTCGAAGGCCTGCTGGGTGTGCGGGATCTTCAGCGTCGCCATGCCGTAGATCAGCCCCATGCCGAGCGCGCGGCCGACGCGCTCGATCGCGGCGATCGCATGCAGGCCGAGGCCGGCGCCGCGGTGTTCGGGCGCGACGACGGCCAGCCGGCCGTACAGCGTCAGCGCCTCGGGCTCGCGTTCGCACGCGATCATCCCGGCGATGCGCTCGCCGAACTTGATCACGACGACGATGAAGTTGCGCCCGGGCGCGTCGGGCAGCAGCACCTCGCGCTCATAGAAGCCGCGACGAAGGAAGCCGCTCGCCGCACCGACGCCCACGTCCGGGTACCAGCGGTCGAGGTGGGCCACCAGCGCGCCGATGTCGTCGCGCCGCAGCAGTTCGAAGCGGTAGCCCGCCGGCAGCGGCGACGCGTCGAGCACGCCGTCCAGCAGCGCTCTTTCGGTAGTCGGGGACTCGCTCATGACACCCCTCCCATCGCCGTACCGGCGCTGCGGTAGCGGATCTCCAGCCGGCCGCTGCTGCGCGCACCGGCGCGGACCGACACCGGGTAGGCGAGCACCTCGCCGACCAGCCCGGCGTACTTGCCGCTGCCGCCCACCAGCCGGCTGCGCCGCACGCCGTAGCCCTCGAGTTCGGCCTCGTCGGCCTGCGTCTCGAACACGAAACGATCGCCGGTGGGATCGACCAGCACGCAGGTGCGGCGGCTCACGACACCGGCGCCGCGCAGGCTGATGCAGCGGCCGCTGGCCACGTGGAACGGGCCGCTGCCGCCATCGACGCGCGTGCGGGCCAGGCTCTCGACCACGACGATCGATTCGCCGTCGGGCCGGCCGGTCGCGATGACCTCGCGCCGGCTGACGCTGTAGTCGCCGAACGCGACATGCAGTTCGTCGGCGTCATGCGCTGCCGCGAGCAGCGGCCCGCAGGCCTGCAGCAACAACAGCCACTTGAAGCGTGCCTTCATCGCTCAGCCCTCCTGGTTGCAGTCGCGCACCGGCAGGCCCTTGTCGGCCGCGTACTTCTTCGCGGCCACGGCCATCATCGGGCCGAGCAGCGTGCGGTCGGACTCGTACCAGTCGGAGGTGTAGTGCCACGCCGTGCCGTTCCAGCTGTGGATGCGGGCCCGGTGCGCGCCTTCGTGGTCGGCGCAGGAGGTGTGCAGCGGCTGCAGCATGCCGTCGATGCCCAGCGTGCCGATGCGGCCGGCGTCGATCGCCAGGTGCTCGGCACCCCAGCGCACCTGCTCGCCGGTCAGCGGCTGGCGGCCATAGCGGCCCTGCGCGGTGCGCACCGCCTCGACCACCAGCAGCGCATTCAGCAGCCCGCGGTTGTAGAGCACCTGGCCGATCGCCGACGCGTCGCCGGCGCCCTTGCCGCGGCCGTACACGTAGCGGCGCATGTCGTCGTGCACGCGACGCTGGTCGGCGCTGTGCTGCAGCGTCAGCGCGTGGTAGCCGGCCGCGGCCGCCTGCGACGGCAGCACGTCGGGTTCGGCCCCCGCCCACCAGACGCCGTACATGCGATCGCGCGGGTAGTTCACCGCGATGGCCTCGTTGATCGCGGTCGAGTTCATCACGCCCCAGCCCCAGATGAACACATGGTCGGGGCGGGTCTGGCGGATCTGCAGCCAGGCCGCCTTCTGCTCGATGCCGGGGTGGGCCACCGGGATCGCGACGAACTCGAAGCCGAGCCGGTGCGACAAGGCCTGCAGCACCGGGATCGGCTCCTTGCCGTACGGTGAGTCGTGGTACAGCAGCGCGATCTTGCGGCCCCGCAGCTTCGGCATGCCGCCCTCGCGCTCGGCGACGTGCTGCACCAGCATGTCGGCCGCGTCCCAGTAGGTGCCGAGCAGCGGGAAATTCCACTTGAACACGCTGCCGTCGGTCGACTCCGAGCGGCCGTAGCCCATCGTGATCAACGGGATCTTGTCGGCGGCCACCTTGTCGCCGAGCGCGAAGGTGATGCCGGTGGACAGCGGGTTGAAGCTGGTCGCACCGGTCGGGCCCTTGCCCTTCAGGCGCTCGTAGCATTCGACGCCGCGGTCGGTGGAGTAGCCGGTCTCGCATTCCTCGTAGGTGATCTTCACGCCGCCGATGCCGCCGTCGCGCTCGTTGACGAGGTTCAGGTAGTCGACGAAGCCGTTCGCCCACGGCACGCCGTTCGGCGCATAGGCGCCGGTGCGGAACACCAGCACCGGAAAGAACTGTTCGTTCGGGATCGCGGCATGGCCGGGCACCGCGGCACAGGCGGCAACGGCAGCGGCGACGGTGGTCATCAGTCTCTTCAGCAAGGTGTTCATCGAGGGGTCCTCAAGGCGGTTGGCATGCCCCGGTCGGGACATGTCGCACAGCGTAGGAGGAGACCCCTCGCGGGCTCGTCGCGCGGCGACGTTGCTTCGTCGCGCAGCGATGTTGCAAATGTTCGCGTCAGAGGCTCTCAGGCCGCCAACGGCTCGCGGCGCAGCGCCGCGGTCAGCGCCGACGGCGACTGGTAGCCGCACTCCAGCGCGGCCTGGTAGACCGGCATGCCGGCATCGATGCAACGCCGGGCCGCCGCGAGCCGGCGCCGCCGCACCAGCGCCATCGGGCTGACGCCGAGTTCGGCGCGGCAGCGCAGCGCGAACTGCGGCGCACTCAGGTGGACCTGCGCCGCGAGGTCGGCCACCGCCAGCGGCTCATCGAGGCGCTCGTCGACCCAGCGGTCGAGCGCTTCCCAGTCGATGCTCCGGCGCAGCCGCGGCCCGCCGAGCGGCAGGCTGGCGGCCAGGCTCGCGACCAGCAACTCGATGGTCGCCGCCTGCGAGGCGGCGTCATCGGCATGCCGGCGGCTCGCGAGGTAGCGCATCAGGTGCGCGGTCGACGCATGCACCGAGCGCAGCTGCCCGGCCAGCGGCGCGAGTGCCGCGCGGTGCGCGGCCTCGCCGGAGCGCAGCACCAGGCAGGCTGCGCCGGCGCGCACCGTGCAGCGGCGCTGCTCGCCGGGCGGGATCACCAGCACGCGGCCGGCCTGCACCGCATGGCGGCGGCCCTTCAGCACCAGCTCCAGGCGGCCCTGCAGGCCGAAGACGACCTGGAAATGGTCGCTGGCCGGCAGCGTGCCGTCGGCGGTGCACGAGCTCAGCATCGAGATCGAAGCGGGGGGCGGGACGGGACTCATTGACAGCAGCGCGGCGCCGGTTGAATATTGAACCCGAGTTCATGTCATGAATCCGGATTCATAGCTTAGGCGACCCGACCCGGTTGATCAACCCGCATGGCGTATCAGCGCACCCCCTACGTCGAGAGCAAGCGTGCCGAGGCCCGCGACCGCTTCATCGAGGCCGGCCTGACGCTGCTGTCGCAAGGCGGCTGGCGCGACGTGCAGATGTCGGCCGTCGCCGCGCTGGCGGGCTTGTCGACGGGGTCGCTGTACCTGCATTTCCCGTCGAAGACGCAGCTGCTGCTGGAGCTCTACTGCGCGCAGGCGGACAACGAGCTGGCGATCACGACCGCCATCGTCGCGCAGCCGGGCACGGCGCGCGAACGCCTCGCGGCCGCGATCGGCAGCTTCGCGCAGCGGGCGCTGAACGGCGGACGGCTCTCGTACGCGCTCGTGCTGGAGCCGACCGACGCCGAGGTCGAGCAGTTGCGGCTGCAGTTCCACGCCGAATTCATCGCGCTGTTCCAGAAGCTGCTCGACGAGGGCCAGGCGAGCGGCGAACTGCGCGTGGCCGACACCCGCATCGCGGCGGCCTGCGTGTTCGGCAGCATCACCGAATCGCTGTTGCACCCGCTGGGCATGGCGGCCCAGGCGGCACGCGCGCCGGGCGAGAGCCGGCGCGGGCGCCGGGTCGATGCGTCGGCGCTGATCGGGCCGCTGGTGGATTTCTGCTTCCACGGCGCGGCGGCGCCACCGCCACGGCGTCGCCGTTGAACCCGAGGGTCGCTCGCTACTGCGCCAGGTACGCGTTGTTCGCCCCGTCCTTCACCGTGTCGCCACGCCCGTTGATCACGTGCGTGATCTCGCCCTTTCCGCCCAGCGACACCGTCGCCATGCGCGTGAACTGCACGCCGGCGGCCACCGGCGCCTCGATCGCGCTGCCCAGCTTGACCTGCGGGTTGTCCTGGAAGAAGCAGTAGATGCCGAGCCCGGTCGCCAGGTGGCTCGTCACCTGGCTGCCCAGCTTGTACGACGCGTAGCCGTTGGCTGCGCCGTTCATCCACGACGCCTGGTTCGGCACGTCGTACGGGATCTCGCTCTGGTAGAAGTAGAGCTTGCCGCCGTTGCCGTTCCACACCGTCTGGTACTCGTGGAAGTGTTCGACGAACAGCCCGTACAGCGTCACGTCGGCACCGTTGACGACCACGCCATTGCGCGTCGTGTTGACCGTCCAGCCCACGCCCGAGCCGTGGTCGGCGCGCCAGACCCAGAAGTGGTCGCCCAGCACCTGGCGGCTGTTGATCACCAGGCTGGTGTCGGCCTTGCCCGGCCCGGCACCGCCGACGCGGAAGAACAGGTCGTGCAGCGAGCTTGGGTTGGCCGAGTGGTCGGCTGTGCCGTTCGTCGTGCCCACTTCCAGCAGCGACGGCGAGCTCGTCGTGCCGGCATCGAACAGCAAGCCGGCGACCTTCACGCCGTCGACGTCGGCCACCTGCATCGCAGTCACTCCGCCATCCGGGATCAGCGTCGCGAGGCCCAGCCCCAGCACCACGGTGTTCGCCTTCGTGACCTTCAGCGTCTCCTTCAGGTGGTACACGCCCGGCGTGAACAGCAGGTGCTTGCCGCCGGCCAGCGCGGCGTTCAGCGTGGCAGTGCTGTCGGCCGGCTTCGCGACGAAGAAGTCGGCGATCGAAATCGTCTGGCTCGCCGGCGCGTTGTTGTTCAACCAGCTGACGCCGTGGCTGTTGCTGCGCACCGCCGGCACGACGACGGCGTAGCGGCCGTCGCTGCCGACCGTCAGGAACGGTTTCTCGCGCACCGACGGCGTCTGCGCCACGGTGGTGTGCGGCGTGCCGGGCCAGGCGTTGCCGGGGGGCGCGCCGTCGCTGCCGACGAACACCATGTTCCACACGCCGCCGCTCCAGCTGCCGAACGACGCGTTGCGCGAGATCCATTGCTGCTGGCTGCCCGAGCCGGTGTTGCCGTCGATCTTGCTGTCGGCGATGAAGCCGCCGCTGGACCAGCCGCCGCCCGGATCGAGCGTCATGCTGCCCTTCACGTGCATGCGGCGGAACGGCGCGGCCTGCGCGACCGCCCACAGCAGCGATTCGCCGTTCTGCGGCGCCACCGACAGGTTCTCGGCGCTGCGCCAGAAGTTCTGCGTCGCATTGCCGTTGAACCACGCGGCATCGACCTGCGTGCGGCCGTTGATCGTCACATCGTCCGGCGACGCGCCGAGGCCCAGCACCTGCGTGTAGAAGCCGACGTTGACGTTGACCTTGTAGGTGCCCGGCTTGAACGCGAGGGCATAGCGCTCGGTGCCGAACTGGTTGGTCTGCTGCGTCGCGAAGACCGCATCGACCTTGGCCTGCAGCGTGGCCTGCGGCGTCGACGGGTCGAACACCAGCACGTTCGGGCCGAGGTCGGGCGTCGCGCCGGTGTCGGGCACCGGGCCCGGTGCGGGCGCGGGTGCGGGTGCGGGTGCGGGCGCGGGTGCCGGGGCGGGCGCAGGCGCAGGGCTGGGTGCCGGGCTCGGCGCGGGCGCCGGTGCGGGCGAAGGACTCGGCGCAGGCGCCGGCGAAGGGCTCGGTGCAGGCGCTGGGGCCGGGCTCGGCGCAGGTGCCGGCGCGGGAGAAGGCGCCGACGAACTCGGCGGGCTGCCGGCCGGCGCGTCGTCGTTGCCGCCACCGCAGGCCGCCACGGCCATCGCCGAGGCGAACATCGCCGCAAGAAGCGCGGCACGCGACGCGGTGCGCGGGTGGGTGAAATCGTCGGGCTGCATGGCGCTCTCTTCCTGTTACACGGAACGGTGTCCGTTCCATGACGCAGAAAGCGTGCCTTTGTCACGACCCGTGCTGCCGCAGAAGATCTGACGATTCCTGCATCGTCACCCGCGGTGCGCGATGGATCGCATGCCGCAGCACGATGGACGCGCGCGCTGTGCGTCCATCGTGTAAGCAGCCATTACCTGCGGACGTTCACAGGCGCGGCTCGCCGTTGTCGTTGACGACCACGGTGCGGCCCGGCGGCGCGGTCATCTGCACGTGGTGCTCGACGCCGCGGAACTGGTAGGCCACGTCCCAGTATTCGGGGCGGCCTTGGGCCGGCACGGCGGCGCAGCGCTGCACGTCCTGCGTCGACACGCTGCGGCCGTCGCGGCCGACGTTGGCGCCGATCACCGCACCGGCCACCGCGCCGCCGACGGTCGCGATGTCGCGGCCCGAGCCGCTGCCGACCTGGTGGCCGAGGATGCCGCCGACGATCCCGCCGATCACCGCGCCGCCGACGTTCGGGTCGCCGCGCTCGTTCTTCACGACCTGCTCGCGCTCGATCCAGCAGCGCTGCGTCGGCGCCGCATAGACCGCGTGCACCGCGGTCACCGGCACCTCGAAGATGCGTTCCTGCGGGCGACGGCGCCAGTCGTAGACGGGCGCCGGCGGCGGCGCGTAGCGGCCTTCGTCGTAGCGGGCCGCCGGGTGCAGCGCGCGCACCGACGACAGCCGGTCGTTCAGCCCCATCGAGCGCAGGTCGGGGTAGCGGCCCGGGCGCAGGATCACGCAGCGGCCGCTGAAGTCGGCATGCTCGCAGGCTTCCCAGCGCTCGCCGAGCACGATCACCGACGACGCGCGATCGTTGAAGCCGAAGCGGTCGAAGTTGACGACGTCGCGCTCGGTGCTGAAGGCGCGGCCCTGGAAGCCCTCGTGTTCGAAGAAGGTGATCTGCCCGTCCATCGGCGGCGGCGCATAGCGGCCTTCGTCATGGCGGCGGTCGCGTTCGAGCGGGCGTGCCGACGACAGCTTGTCGTTCATGCGCATCGTGCCGAGCGACGCATAGCTGCCAGGCCGCAGGATGAAGCACTGGCCACCGAACCCGACGTGCTCGCAGACCTCCCACGGCTCGCCGCGCACGACGACGGACGAGACGCGGTCGTTGAAGCCGAACTGGGTGAAGTCGGGCAGCGGGTCGCGGGCGGCGAAGCTGCGGCCGCCGAAGTTGTCGTGTTCGTAGAAGGTGGCCTCGGCCGACGCGGCGCCGGCACCGGCGAGCGCACACAGTGCGAAGAGGAGCCTCAAGACTGCTTTCATGGAGATTTCGTCCTTGGTGGTCGGCAAGTGCTGCTCACAACGCGCCTGGCGCGACATCCGACGACCCACGCAGGGCCCGATCACACGGCTTTACATCCTGACACGCACTCCGCCGCGTTACTCGCCGACGAACACCAGGTCGCGACATGCAACGTCATCATTCTTGTGCGCGTTGTCGCGTCAGGCAGCCACCGGGTCGAGCGTCAGGCCCTTCAGGCCGGCCTGCGCCAGGCGCTGCGCGGTCTGCACGCCGGCGAGGAGGATCGGGCCTTGCTCGAAACCACTGCCGAACTCGAGGTCGGTGCGGAACAGGCCCTGCTGCGGCACGGCGTCGCCTTCGACGAAGTAGTCGATGGCACCGCTCACATGCGTGTGGCGGCCGCAGCGGTCGCAGCGCGGGCCGAACACAGGCCGCGCGCGAGCGAGGTCGAGCGGCAGCATCCTCTTGAATTCGAGCTTCCAATGGCGCACGCCATCGCGCAGGTTGGCGTGCAGCTCGGTAGCGTCGAACGAATCCGGCGCCACCGCCTCCAGCAGCGCCAAGAATTTCGCGGAGGCCACCGTGAAGCCGTCGTAGGTCGCCGACAAGTCATAGTGCCGCTTCTTCAACCGGAAACCCGGGTTCTCGATCGCGCGACTGAGCTTGCAGCTGCACAGCGGGCAGCACAGCGCGTCGTTCTTCAGGTCCGGCGTCCAGTAGCCATCGTTGTCGGCACCCCAGAGCACGAAGTGGCGGATCTGCGTCATGGGTCGGTGCGGGGCTTCGGCGTGCGCACCGGCACGGCCATCCGGATGATCTCGGCGCGCTTCAGGCGCACCGGCGGCTCAGCCTCGATCACGCCCGCAAGCGCCAGCGAATCGGTGGCACACACCGCACTCACGTCATAGCGCATCGGGAACACTGCATTGACCGGCTTGCGCAGCCGTTCGGCCAGCACCTGGGGTGACCGCTTCGCCGCATCGGCATCGTGATAGCGCGCAAGCCGCCACCAGCGCGCGTCGACACGCAGGTGCACCACCAGCCAATGCCGCGTGAACTCGGGCAGGTCCACGTCGATGTTCTCGAGCAGCGCGCCCAGCCGGGTGCCATCGGCGAGCTGCAGTTCGGTGGCCACCACGCGGTTCTTCAGCGTCGCGGGCCGACACGCTGCGTCAGGAGCAACCCAGGCGACGCGGTCCGGCTTCGGCGCGGGCACGAATTTCCACAGCGGGTGCTGCGCCACCTGCGCCAGGGTCAGTCGATCGAGTCGCGTCTTGTCCATCGGGTCATGCCGCCTGCAATGCGGCGCCGGCCGCGATCGGAACGCTGTTGGCCCGCACGTAGGCGATGCCGCCCCGCCCGGACCAGTCGGCCCGCTCCGCCGCCACATCGACGCCGAGTTCGTGCCAGTACGACATCAGCACGTCTTCGCTGACGCGATGCTTCAACAGGCGCTTCGCGTAGTGCGCCGGTTGCTCGAAATCCAGCGGCTCGCCCGCCTCGAAGTAGTCGAGTCGGCCGTGGTCGTTGCGCATGACCCGGACGATGCGCGGGCGCGTCGCCGCAGCGCCTTGCCGCACCACCAGTTCGCCGACGGCATCGGCGTCCTGCCAGTCGTGACAGAGCGCGGTGCTGATCACCCGACACCGCAGGCGGATCGCGATCATCGTCAGCAGGCCGTCGGCGCGATCGGCCTCGGCGCTCCACAGGCAGGTCTGTCCGGGCCGGCTGGCGGAGGACGCGAGCACGCCGAACTGCACCCGGCCCGCGTAGCGGTCCACCGCCGACATGTCGAAGCGGCAGGGCAGCTGGTGCCATGCGACCCAGCCGTCACGCACGGCGGCCTCCCACAGCGAGCGGCACAGCGCGATGACGTCGGCCGGGTCCGCCTCGATCAGGCTGAACGCTTCCGGACGGAGGCCGGCCAGGCAGGTGGGCAGCAGGACGGTCGTCGTCATGGGGGCGGCGCGCGGAAGTCGTGGCGGACGTGTCCCTGCCGCGCATGGAACTGGACGGCTGTGGAACTCATTCGTCGAATCGATGGAAAGGCAGGCACATCGGCGCGGCGATTGTGACCCACCACGCGACACAATCGCGCCCATGTTCACCGCTGCCATCTTCGACATGGACGGGCTGCTGCTCGATTCCGAACGCACCATCATGCAGGCGTGGCTCGATTCGGCGCGCGCGCTCGACGTGCTGCTGCACGAGGCCGACTACATCGGCGTGATCGGGCTCGCACACGCCGAAGCGACCGCGCGGCTTACCGCACTGCTCGGCAGCACGCACGACTACGAGCGCGTGCAGCGCGATGCGGCACGGCGGCTCGCGCCCGAGGCCGGCGTGGTGTTCGCGCTGAAGCCCGGCGCGATGGTGGTGCTGCAGGCGCTTCGCCAGCGCGGCGTGCCGTGCGCGGTCGCTTCGTCGACCCACGTCGCCGAGGTGCGCCGCCGCCTTGCGGTGGCCGGCATCGACGGCTTCTTCCGCGCGGTGGCCGGCGGTGACGAGGTGCCGCGCGGCAAGCCCGACCCGGCCGTGTACCGACTCGCGGCGCAGCGCGCCGGCATCGACCCGCTCAGCGCCCTCGCGTTCGAGGACAGCGACCATGGCAGCGCCGCCGCGCGCGCCGCCGGCCTGCAGGTCGTCACCGTGCCCGACCTGAAGACGCCCGATGCCGCCAGCTCGCTGCGGCAACTGGCATCGCTCGTCGACGCGCTGCAGCACCTCGACGACTGGTTCCCGACCGCCCCCAGGAACACCCTGCCCGGGCTTTAGACGTTTACTAAACAACGACGGGTTTCTACACTGGCCCGATCGTGGCCCCAACGCCCTCCCATTTTCTTCCCGAAGACGATGCCCGCCGGCTGCACTGGGCGCATGGCGACGCGGCGCTGCACGCCTTTGGCGGGATGCTGGCGCCGGTGCACTTTCGCGCGGCCGGGCGGGCGGATTTTTCGCCGCTGCACGTCGCGCCGTGGGCCGACGATCCGCAGGCGCACCAGCAATGGCCCGGCCTGCTGGGCCGGCTGCGCGGCGAATGGCCGTGCGTGCCGTTCGGGCGCTGCGACCGGCCCGACGGGCTGCCCGCCAATTGGCAGGCCCGCCAACCCGCCGACGACTGGGCGCACGGCTACGCCTCGCACCACCGCTGGCACTGGCTGCCCTCGGACCCGTTGACGCTGGCATTGCGCATCGAGATGCCGCCCGGGCACCCGGTGCAGCGCCTGACCCGCCGCGTGCGTGCGGTGGCCGACGCGCCGGCGCTGGAGATCGAGCTGCAGATCGACGCGCGCAAGCCCTGCCGGTTGCCGGTCGCGCTGCACCCGACGCTGCGGCTGGACCTCGGCCGCGTGGCGCTCGACGTGCAGCACGATGGCGCGGGCTTCGCCTACCCGATGCCGACCGAGCCCGGCCGTTCGCGGCTCATGCCCGGTGCCCGCTTCGAGCGCCTCGACGCGGTGCCGCTGGCGGACGCCGCAAGCGATGACACGCCGGGCGACTTCACGCAATTCCCGCAGCCGGCCGATGGCGAAGACCTGCTGCAGCTGATGGACATCGTCGGCCCGGTCAGCGCCCGCTACCTCGACGCCGGCTGGTCGCTGACACTCGACTGGGACCGCGCGCTGCTGCCCGACCTGATGCTGTGGGTGAGCCAGCGCGGCCGCCTCGCGCCGCCGTGGAGTGGCCGGCACCTCGCGCTCGGCGTCGAGCCGGTGAACGGCGCCTGGGACCTGGGCCGCATCGGCCGCCCGCCGGCCGATCACCCGCTCGCGGCACGCGACGGCATCGCGCTGCATCCGGATGCGGCATGCGTGATCCGCTATCGCCTGTCGGCGCGGCCGCTGACGCCATGAGCACTGATGGCGTGACCATTCGCGACATCGCCGAGGCGGCCGGCGTCTCGATCGGCACCGTCTCGCGCGCGCTGAAGAACCAGCGCGGCCTCTCCGACGAAACCCGCCGCCAGGTGCGCGAGGTCGCGCGCAACCTCGGCTACGACCCCGGCCGGCTGCGCTCGGCCAAGGCGCGGCGGCTGCTGTTCATGGTGCACCGCCACCACAGCAGCTTCTCGCTGAACCCGTTCTTCTCGCAGGTGATGCACGGCGTCGAAGAGGCCTGCCGCGAGTTCGGCGTGGTGCCCACCGTGCTCAGCACCGGCCCTGCCGATCCGGTGCGCCAGCTGCTGCGCCTGCACGAACCCGATGCGCTGATGGCCGCCGGCTACTTCGAGGCCGAGGTCGTCGACCTGCTGCGCGCGATGGACCTGCCGCTGGCGCTGGTCGATTTCTGGATGCCCGGCTGCCGCGCGGTGAACCCCGACAACGCGCAGGGCGGCTACCTCGCGACGCAGCACCTGCTGGCGCAGGGCTACCGGCGCATCGCCTACCTGGCCGGCTCGCTGGCCCACTTCAGCATCCGCGAGCGCGAGCGCGGCTACCGGCGCGCGCTGTTCGAGGCCGGCGTGCTGGCCGATCCCGACCTCGAAGTGGTCGCGCCGCCCGGCCTCGACACCTCCGCCGGCGCCGAGGCCGCGATGCGCGAGCTGCTGAAGCTGCGCCCGCGCCCGGATGCCGTGTTCGCCTACAACGACATGGCGGCGCTGGCGGCGATCCGCGTCTGCCAGGCGGCCGGGCTGCGCGTGCCGCAGGACATCGCCTTCGTCGGCTTCGACGACATCGCCGCCGCGGCCTACGGCACGATGGGGCTGACGACGATGCGCGTCGACAAGGAGGCGCTCGGCCGCACCGGCGTCGAGATGGTGATGCAGGGGGACTCGATGCCGCAGGACATCGTCCAGCCGGTCGAACTGGTGCTGAGGGAAAGCTCCGGCTCGCCGCGCTAAACAGCGCTTGTTTCGCGATCTGCGCTGACTCTTGCGCGGGAATCCCCCGTCAGAACGTTGCCTGCGGCGGCCTATCCTGATCGGCGTGACCTCGACGTCACGCCCCTACAAGCAGGAGACAAACCCATGACACGACGCCATCTGAAGACCCTGATCGTCACGGCCTGCGGGCTCGCGCTGAGCGCCGGCGCGGCCGCACAGCAAAGCGTGGAGGTGCTGCACTGGTGGACCTCCGGCGGCGAGGCCGCGGCGCTGAACGTGCTGAAGGGCAACCTCGAGAAGCAGGGCGTCAAGTGGAACGACATGCCGGTGGCCGGCGGCGGCGGCGAGGCCGCGATGACCGCGGTGCGCGCCCGCGTGACGGCCGGCAACCCGCCGACCGCGGTGCAGCTGCTCGGCTTCGACATCCAGGACTGGGCCAAGCAGGGTGTGCTGGCCGACCTGAACGCGGTCGCCGCGAAGGAAGGCTGGGACAAGGTCGTGCCGGGCGCGCTGCAGGCGTTCTCGAAGTACGACGGCAAGTGGATCGCCGCGCCGGTCAACGTGCACTCGACCAACTGGGTCTGGGCCAACAAGTCGGTGCTGGACAAGGCCGGCGTCACCGCGATGCCGACCAGCTTCGACGAATTCATCGCCGCCGCCGAGAAGGTGCAGAAGGCCGGCTTCGTCGCGCTCGCGCACGGCGGCCAGCCGTGGCAGGACGCGACGCTGTTCGACAGCGTGGTGCTGAGCACCGGCGGCATCGACTTCTACAAGAAGGTCTTCATCCAGAAGGACAAGGCCGCGCTCGGCTCGCCGACGATGCTGCAGGCCTTCGACCGCATGGGCCAGCTGCGCAAGCTGGTCGACAAGGACTTCTCCAACCGCGACTGGAACCTCGCATCGGCGATGGTCATCAGCGGCAAGGCCGGCTTCCAGATGATGGGCGACTGGGCCAAGGGCGAGTTCGTCGCGGCGAAGAAGAAGCCGGGCGTCGACTTCATCTGCATGCGCTTCCCCGGCACGCAGGGCATGGTGTCGTTCAACTCCGACCAGTTCGCGATGTTCAAGGTCGGCGGCGACAAGGCCGCGGCGCAGGCCAAGATGGCCAGCGCGGTGATGGACCCGGCGTTCCAGTCGGCCTTCAACGTCGTCAAGGGCTCGGTGCCGGCGCGCACCGACGTCTCCGACGCGGCGTTCGACGACTGCGGCAAGAAGGGCATCAAGGACCTGGCCGAAGCCAGCGGCAAGGGCGCGCTGGTCGGCTCGATGGCGCACGGCCATGCCGTGCCGGCCGGCATCAAGAACGCGTTCTACGACGTGATCACGCGCCACTTCAATGGCCAGATCGACAGCAAGGCCGCCGTCAAGGAGATGGTCGCCGCGGTCGACAACTGATCCGCCGGGCACCGACTGCCGATGAAGGCTCCCCTGATCGCGAAGGCGGTGCTGTCGCCGAGCGTGCTGCTGATCGGCGTCTGCGTCTACGGCTACATCGCGTTCACCGCGTGGCTGTCGTTCACCGCATCGACGATGGTGCCGGTGACGACGCTGTCCGGCCCTGAGGCGTATGTGCGCCTCGTCGGGCTGAACAACTGGGTGCTGTCGGTGAAGAACCTCGGCATCTTCGCGACGCTGTACATCCTCGGCTGCGGCGTGCTGGGGCTGCTGCTCGCGGTGCTGATCGACCAGAAGGTGCGTGCCGAGGCGGGCTTCCGCTCGATCTTCCTGTACCCGATGGCGCTGTCGTTCATCGTCACCGGCACCGCCTGGAAGTGGCTGATGGACCCTGGCATCGGGCTCGAACGCTCGATGCACGCGATCGGCTGGACCGGCTTCGCGTTCGGCTGGGTCAAGGACAGCGACCTCGCGATCTACTGCATCGTGATCGCCGCGGTGTGGCAGACCTCCGGCTTCGTGATGGCGCTGTTCCTGGCCGGGCTGCGCGGCGTCGACACCGAGGTGGTGAACGCCGCGCGGCTCGACGGCGCGCGCACCTGGCGCATCTACCAGCGCGTGATCCTGCCGCAGCTGGGTGCGAGCTTCATCTCGGCCTTCGTGATCCTCGCGCACATGGCGATCAAATCGTACGACCTGTTGATCGCGCTGACCAATGGCGGACCGGGGCGCGCCAGCTGGCTGCCGTCGCTCTTCATGTACCAATACACCTTCACGCGCAACGAGATGGCGGTCGGCGCGGCCAGCGCGGTGCTGATGCTCATTGCCATCGCGATCGTCGTGATCCCCTACATCCTGCGCGAGACGCGCGGGGAAGACGCGCATGGCTGAGCGCTCGCTGAAGTCCGTGTTGCCGCGTGTGGTGCTGTACGGCGTGCTCGGCTATGCGGCGCTGCTGTTCCTGATGCCGCTGTACGTGATGCTGGTCAACTCGGTGAAGCCGCTCGACGAGATCCGCGGCGGCGACCTGATGGCCTGGCCCGACGCGTTCACGCTGCAGCCATGGCACGACGCCTGGAGCCTCGCGCAGATCGGCGTGCAGGCCACCGGGCTGAAGCCCTACTTCGTCAACAGCTTCCTGATGACGCTGCCGGCGGTGCTGATCTCCACCGGCATCGGCGCCTTCAACGGCTACGTGCTGACGCAGTTCCGCTTCCGCGGCGCGCACCTGGTGTTCGCGATGCTGATGTTCTCGGTGTTCATCCCGTTCCAGATCGTGCTGATCCCGATGGCGCGCACGCTCGGGCTGCTGCACCTGGCCGGCACGGTGCCGGGGCTGGTGCTGGTGCACGTGGTGTACGGCATCGGCTTCACCACCCTCTTCTTCCGCAACTACTACGCGGCCTTCCCGCCCGAGCTGGTGCGCTCGGCGCGCATGGACGGCGCGCGCTTCTTCCGGCTGTTCTTCCGGCTGCTGCTGCCCAACAGCGTGCCGATCATCGTGGTCTCGGTGATCTGGCAGTTCACCAACGTCTGGAACGACTTCCTGTTCGGCGCGTCGTTCAGCGACTACAGCAGCTTCCCGATCACGGTGGCGCTGAACAACCTGGTGAATTCGAGCACCGGCGTCAAGGAATACAACGTGCACTTCGCGGCGGCGTTCATCGCCGGCGCGCCGACGCTGCTGGTCTACATCGTCTCCGGCAAGTACTTCGTCCGCGGCCTGATGGCCGGCTCGGTCAAGGGCTGATCTCCGCAGTTTCCGACACACACCATGGCAGAACTCGCCCTGCAAGGCCTCCACAAGCTGTTCGGCGCGACCCGCGTGCTGCACGAGATCGACATCCAGCTGCCCGACGGCGAGTTCCTGGTGCTCGTCGGCCCGTCGGGCTGCGGCAAGAGCACGCTGATGAACCTGATCGCCGGGCTGGAGGAGCCGAGCGGCGGGCGCATCGTGCTGGGCGGCCAGGACATCACCGCCGCCGGCCCGGCCGACCGCAACATCGCGATGGTGTTCCAGTCGTACGCGCTGTACCCGAACATGACGGTGGCGGCGAACATCGCGTTCCCGCTGGAGATGCGCGGCGTTTCCAGAAGCGAGCGCGAGAAGACCGTGCAGGACGTGGCCGCGATGCTGCAGATCACCCCACTGCTGCAACGCAAGCCGCGCCAGCTGTCGGGCGGCCAGCGCCAGCGCGTCGCGATCGGGCGGGCGCTGGCGCGACATCCGCAGCTCTTTCTGTTCGACGAGCCGCTGTCGAACCTCGACGCGAAGCTGCGCGTGGACATGCGCGCCGAGATCAAGCGGCTGCACATGCGCACCGGCGTCACCACCATCTACGTGACGCACGACCAGGTCGAGGCGATGACGCTGGGCACGCGCATCGCGGTGCTCGACGCCGGGCGCATCCAGCAGCTGGCAACGCCGCTCGAGATCTACACGCGGCCGGCCAACCGCTTCGTCGCGACCTTCATCGGCTCGCCATCGATCAACCTGTTCGATGCGACGCGCGATGCCGCGGGCCTGCTGCGTTTGCCTGATGGGACCGCGATCGGCGAACTCGCGAACGGACCGGCCGGCAAGGTGACCGTCGGCGTGCGGCCGGAAGACATGAGCCTGCGCGACGACGGCCAGCTCGCCGGAAAAATCTCGCTGGTGGAGCCGACCGGACCGGAGACCTATGCGCTGGTCGATCTCGGCCACACCGAGATCACGGTGCGCATGAGTGGCCTGCCGAACGTGGTACCCGGGGCGGCCGTGCGGGTGCATGTGCCGCCGCAGTCGCTGCACGTGTTTGCGTCCGAGACGGGCGAGCGTCTGAACTGATGGCTCGAACGAGCCGGGAGGTGGTGCGATGGAAGCCTGGATGAACGACGTGCCCGCCGCGGTGCGGGCATCGCAACAGCAACTGCGCCGCGACGTGCGCGACCTGCCCGGCCGCTTCGCGCGGTTGAGCGATGCGCTGGAGGCCGAGGTGGCCACGATCCGCGCCGAGCAGGCGCAGGGCGGCGCGGTGCCCGAACTGCTGTTCAAGGACGTGGCCGCCGGCCGCGTGACGCCGGCGCAGCGGGCGCACATCAAGCGGCGCGGCTGCGTGGTGGTGCGCCGGGTGTTCGACCCTGACCTGGTCGGCGCGTGGAACGAGGCCATCGTGCGCTACATCGACGCGGTGCAGTACCTGCAGCGCATGCCGCAGAAGGCGGGGCTGGACAAGTACTTCAGCGCGCTCGGTTCGAGCCGGCCGCAGATCTACAGCCTGTACTGGTCGCTGCCGCAGATGCAGGCGCGCCAGCATGCCGACATGGCCGCGGTGCGCGCGTGGCTGAACCGGCTGTGGACCTTCGAGAAGAACGGCACACGGTATTTCGACCCGGACCGGCAGTTCAACTACGCCGACCGGATCCGCCGCCGCGAGCCGGGCGATTCGACGCTCGGGCTCTCGCCGCATTCCGACGGTGGCTCGGTCGAGCGCTGGTGCGAGCCGAGCTTTCGCCACGTCTACCGCGAGGTGTTCGACGGCGACCCGCTGGCCTTCGACCCGTTCGACGCCGAAGGCCGCACCGCGACGCGCGAGATCCCGTCGCCGGCCGTGTGCTCGGCCTTCCGCACCTTCCAGGGCTGGACCGCGTTGACGCGCCAGGGCCCGGGCGACGGCACGCTGAAGCTGGTGCCGATCGCGAAGACCACGCCGTGGATGCTGCTGCGCGCGCTGCAGCCCGATGTGTCTGACGGCGACCTGTGCGGCGCGCAGCCGGGGCGCGCGCTGGGCGCGTCGCCGCAATGGCATGCGCCGCTGCTGGCGGGGCTGGTGTCGATCCCGCGGGTGGAACCGGGCGACACCGTGTGGTGGCATTCCGACGTGATCCACGCGGTGGAAGACCAGCATGCGGGCAGCGGCTACAGCAACGTGATCTACATCGGCGCGGCGCCGTGGTGCGGCAAGAACGCCGCGTTCGCGCAGCGCCAGGCGCCGGCGTTCCTCGAAGGACGCAGCAGCCCGGATTTCGCGCCGGAAGACTACGAGCTCGGCTTCGACGGCCGCGCGCGCGAGGAGAACCTGAGCCCGCTCGGCCGCATGCAGATGGGACTGAGAGAATGGACCTGACCGATTTCCCCTGATCGACTTTTGCCGATCGATTCCTTTCGACGATTCCCATGACAACGACGCCGCCCCTGCCCGATTTCCGCCGCCCCGAGCCGCTGCTCGCCCACATCCGCCACACGCTCGCGTTCTACGACGGCCGCTGCCGCGACGACAGCGGCGGCTTCTTCCACTTCTACAAGGACGACGGCACCGTCTACGACCGGCGCACGCGGCATCTGGTCAGCAGCACGCGCTTCGTGTTCACGCAGGCGATGGCGTTCCGCCGCTTCGGCGAGAAGCGCTACCAGGACAACACGCGCCATGCGCTGCGCTTCTTGCAGCAGGCGCATCTGCAGCCGAATGGCGGCTATGCGTGGCAGCTCGACTGGGACGGCACGAAGGCCACGGTGCAGGATGCGACCAACCACTGCTACGGCCTCGCGTTCGTCGTGCTGGCGCATGCGCATGCGCTGATGGCCGGCGTGGAGGAGGCGCGTGCGGGGCTCGATGCGAGCTTTGCGCTGATGGAGCAGCGTTTCTGGGAGCCGGCGCGCGGGCTGTATGCCGACGAGGCTGATGCGGCGTGGAAGGTGGGCAGCTACCGCGGCCAGAACGCCAACATGCACAGCTGCGAGGCGATGATCGCCGCCTACGACGCGACCAAGGACGCGAAGTACCTGCAACGCGCGCTGACGCTGGCCGAGTCGATCACGCAGCGCCAGGCGGCGCTGGCCGACACGCAGGACGGGCCGCTGGTGTGGGAGCACTACCGCGCCGACTGGTCGGTGGACTGGGACTACAACCGCGACGACAAGACGAACATCTTCCGGCCGTGGGGTTTCCAGACCGGGCACCTGACCGAATGGTCCAAGCTGCTGCTGCAACTGGAGACCCACCTGCCGGCCGACCAGCGGCCGGCATGGCTGCTGCCGACGGCGCGGCGCTTCTTCGACACCGCGATGCGCCGCGGCTGGGACGCGGCGAACGGTGGGCTGGTCTACGGCTTCGCGCCGGACGGCAGCGTGTGCGACGGCGACAAGTATTTCTGGGTGCAGGCCGAGAGCCTGGCCGCGGCCGCGCTGCTGGCGCTGCGCACCGGTGACGCCGGCTACTGGGGTTGGTACGACAAGCTGTGGGGCTACGCCTGGGCGCACATGATCGACCACGAGCATGGCGCCTGGTACCGCATCCTCACGCCCGACAACCGCAAGATCTCGGACGAGAAGAGCCCGGCCGGGAAGGTGGATTACCACACGATGGGGGCTTGCTATGACGTGCTGAGGGGGATGGGGGGCTGAAGACGCCGAAGCTCCTCACGGATCCCATGCTCTCCAGCGTCTCGGCCTGGATAGCCTGCTTCAACGCCTCGTTGATCAAGGTTTGACAGGCGCGGTGGCCAGCCTTCGCCTTGAAGTGCTCGATCACCGCCCATCGAGAATGATGTTGACGCGCTGCTTGTTGGGCAGCACGGCGCCAATCACGTCGCGCTTGCGCAGCACCAGTTTCCCGGCGTCGATGTCGGCTTGGCGCAGCGGCTTTTCTGCGCGCCGCTCAGGCGAGGTTTTCGCGGTAGGGGACTTGTTCATGTCGGTCTGCCTTGCGCATCGAGATGATGCGAATGTGGTCTCGTCGGCTTCCGCAGTGACGAGGCACCGACCGCATACGGCTCACAGCACAAATGAAGAAGCCCGTTGGACATCCAACGGGCTTCAAGGGTTTGTTGGTGGAGAGGAGGAGGATCGAACTCCCGACCTTCGCATTGCGAACGCGACGCTCTCCCAGCTGAGCTACCCCCCCAACAAGGGCGCCAGTCTATCAAAAAAAACGGCGGGCCTGCGCGCCCGGATCAGGGTGCCGGAGCGCTTAAGCTGCGCGCCATGCCCGCCCCCGTCGAGATCCGACTCGCCTTGCCCGAAGACGCGCACGCCATCGCCGCACTGTCGCGCGAGGCCATCGAGCACGGCCTGCCCTGGCGCTGGACGCCGCAGCGCGTGCGCCGCAGCCTGCGCGACCGCAGCACCAACGTGATCGTCTGCCACGAACAGGGCGCGCTGCACGGCTTCGCGATCATGAAATACGACGACGAGGAAGCCCACCTGCTGCTGCTCGCCGTGGCCGCGGCGCAGCGCCACCGCCACATCGGCTCGGGCCTGATGGCCTGGCTCGATGCCACCACCCGCGCCGCCGGCATCGCGGTGATCCGCGTCGAGGCACGCGCCAGCAACACGCAGGCCCGCTCGTTCTACCGCCACCACGGCTTCCGCGAGACCGGCATCGTCTCCGGCTACTACGAAGACGTCGAGGACGCGGTGCGCATGCGGCGCGACCTGCGCGGCTGACCCATCCCCCGCCGGATTCCACGGAAGCTCCGGCCGGACTACAGTGTCGGCCGGCATCAATTCCCGGAGGCAACATGAAGAAGGTCGTGTGGGGTGTTCTCAGCACCGCGAAGATCGGCATCGAGAAGGTCATCCCCGGATTGCAGAAGAGCGCCTTCTGCGAGGTGCGCGGCATCGCGTCGCGCTCGCTCGAACCGGCGCAGCGGGCGGCCGACAAGCTCGGGTTGGCGAAGGCCTACGGTTCGTACGAAGAGATGCTCGCCGACCCCGAGATCGAGGCCGTCTACAACCCGCTGCCCAACCACCTGCACATCCCGCTGACGCTGCAGGCCGCCCGCGCCGGCAAGCACGTGCTGTGCGAGAAGCCGGTGTCCATCACCGCGCAAGAAGCGGCCGAGCTGCGCACCGTCGCCGACAAGGTGCTCATCAGCGAGGCCTTCATGGTGCGCTACCACCCGCAGTGGCTGCGCGTGCGCGAGCTGCTGCGCGCCGGCCGCATCGGCACCGTGCGCCAGGTGCAGGTGTTCTTCTCGTACTTCAACGACGACCCGGCCAACATCCGCAACATGCCCGACATCGGCGGCGGCGCGCTGTACGACATCGGCTGCTACGCGATCGTCGCCGGCCGCTTCATGTTCGAAGCCGATCCGAAACGCGTGATCGCGCTGGTCGACCGCGACCCGAACTTCCACACCGACCGCAGCTGCAGCGCGCTCGCCGACTTCGGCGGCGGCCGCCACCTCGACTTCACGGTGTCGACGCAAAGCGTGCCGTACCAGCGCGTGCAGGTGGTCGGCACCACCGGCCGCATCGAGATCCAGATCCCGTTCAATGCGCCGCTCGGCGGCCGCACGAAGATCTTCATCGACGCCGGCCGCGCGCTCGACGGCTCGGCCGTCGAGACCGAGACGCTGCCCGAGGCCGACCAGTACACGCTGCAGGGCGATGCGTTCTCGCGCGCGGTGCGCGGCGAGATCGCGCTGCCCTACGGCGTCGACGATGCGATCACCAACATGCGGGTGATCGACGCGCTGTTCCGCTCCGAACGCAGCGAGCGCTGGGAAGCCGTCTGATGCCGGTGCCACCCGCTGCCCCGGCCGAGCCCGCCGAGCGCTTCGGCCGCCCGCCCACCGGCTGGCGCTTGCGGCTGTTCACGGTGATCTTCGAGGCCGACACGCGCAGCGGCCGGCTGTTCGACCTGGTGCTGGTGTGGCTGATCCTCGCGAGCGTCGCCGTCGTGATGCTCGACAGCTTCGCGTCGGTGCACGCGCGCTGGGGCGGAGTCTTCTCGGTGCTCGAATGGGTGTTCACCGTGCTGTTCAGCCTCGAGTACCTGGCGCGGCTCGCCTGCGTGCAGCGGCCCGGCCGCTACGCCGGCAGCGTGTTCGGCATCATCGACCTGCTGGCGGTGCTGCCCACCTGGGCCGCGCTGGTGGTGCCCGGCCTGCATGCGCTGATCGACGTGCGCGCGCTGCGCCTGCTGCGGCTGTTCCGGATCCTGAAGCTGGCCGCCTACATCGCCGAATACCGCGCGCTCGGCGAAGCGCTGATGGCCAGCCGCCGCAAGATCCTGGTGTTCCTGAGCTTCGTGCTGCTGGTGACCCTCGTGATGGGCAGCCTGATGTATGCGGTCGAAGGGCCGGGCAACGGCTTCGACAACATCCCGGTGTCGGTCTACTGGGCGATCTCGACGATGACCACCGTCGGCTTCGGCGACATCACGCCGAAGACCGGGCTCGGCCGCTTCATCGCGTCGTTCATGATGCTGGTCGGTTGGGGCACGCTCGCGGTGCCCACCGGCATCGTCAGCGCCGAATTCACCGCGCTGCGCTTTCGGGGGCAGCCGGCGCCCACCACGCGCACCTGCCCGGCCTGCCTGACCGAGGGGCATGCCGCCAGCGCGCGCTATTGCAGCGATTGCGGTGCCGCGCTGCCCGACACCCGCGCCTGAGGTTCAGAAAAACGCCCGCGCATAGTTGATCGGCGCATGGTCCGCCAGGTCGCGCAGCAGCACGGCGCCGGGCTTGCCGGCGTGCTCGCCGAAGTAGGTGGTGCGGGCGCGCATGCGGTCGTCGTCGACCTGCGTCGCATCGGGCCGTTCGACCAGCTCGCCGCCGCTCGTGATGTAGCTGGCCGGCGTCACGTGCGTGTAGGCGCTCAGGCTCGGCGGCAGGTCGGTGACCAGGTCGCAGCAGTTGACGAGCCGGATGCGCTGCGGATTGCGCAGCCCGGCGGCAAAGGCCGCATCGCCGACCCGCGGCGAGCCGAGCGTCACCAGCCGGCCTTCGGGCCACACCGAGGCCGCGAGGGTCGCCAGGGCCGCGCCCAGGCTGTGGCCGGTCAGCAGCAGCCCGTTGCGCGGCTTCGCGTCGCCATCCAGCCAATGACCGATGCGCGGCAGCAGCGTGCGCGCCGCGCCGGCAAAGCCGACGTGCACCCGGCCGGCGGCTTCGGACCACGGTGTCGTCAGCGCGTTCAGGTCAGTCGCCAGGTCGGCGAGTTCGTCGGGCTGCGTGCCGCGGAAGGCCACCAGCACCAGCCCGTCGGCCGGGCGCAGCGCACCGAAGGCCTGCGAGCCGCTGGCCGCGTCGACGAACAGCCGCGGCGCCTCGAACCCGGCCCGCGCCAGCGCGGCGGCCAGCCGGTCGGCCTCGGCCTTCGAGCCCTCGGCGCGCACATAGGCCAGGCGCGACGCCTCGGTGGTCAGCTGCAGCAGCGTCGGCGGCGCGCCGGGCGCGAACAGCGTGGGGGCCCGCTCGGGCGCGTACAGGGCGTTGCGGCTGGGGTCGTAGGGGATCACGGGGCGCGGCGGTAGCGGAGATCGCGCATTCTGCGGGCGGCGCGGGCAGGCCGGCGTTCACGCGTGCGACATGCGCCCGAAAACCTGAGTTCTGTACGTTGGCAATCGCCCGGCAGGATGACAGGCACGTCGTTTGCGACTCCACTGCACGGCTCAGCCCGTTCAACCCGTTTCCCCCCCGATCAGCGAGGAACACCGATGGCCCACGACAAGCCCCGCCAGACCGCGAACGACTTCGACCCCGAGGTGCTGCGCCTGTTCGACAAGTACGTGCACGGCCAGATCGACCGCCGCGGGTTCCTCGACGGCGCCCGCAAGTACGCCGTCGGCGGACTGACGGCCGTCGGCCTGCTGGAGGCGCTGAGCCCGAAGTTCGCCGCCGCCGAACAGGTGCCGAAGACCGACCCGCGCATCTCGGCCGAATCGGTCGAGATCCCGTCGCCGCTCGGCTACGGCAAGGTGCGCGGCTACCTCGTCAAGCCGGCACGCGTCTCCGGCAAGCTGCCGCTGGTGCTGGTGGTACACGAGAACCGCGGGCTGAACCCGCACATCGAGGACATCGCCCGCCGCCTCGCGCTCGAGAACTTCATCGCGTTCGCGCCGGACGCGCTGTTCCCGCTCGGCGGCTACCCCGGCGACGAGGACAAGGCGCGCGAGCTGTTCGCCAAGCTCGACCAGGCCAAGACGGAAGAAGACTTCGTGGCCGCCGCCAACTACCTGCGCGCGCACCCGCTGGGCAACGGCAAGCTCGGCGCCGTCGGCTTCTGCTATGGGGGCGGGGTCGTCAACACGCTGGCCACGCGCGTGCCCGAGCTGGCGGCCGGCGTGCCGTTCTACGGCAACGCGCCGGCGCTCGACAAGGTGGCCGGCATCAAGGCGCCGCTGCTGCTGTTCTTCGCCGACAAGGACGAGCGCATCAACGCTGCCTGGCCGCCGTACGAGGCGGCACTGAAGGCCGCGAAGGTGAAGTTCGACGCCTACAAGTACCCCGGCACGCAGCACGGCTTCAACAACGACACCACGCCGCGCTACGACGAGGCGGCCGCGAAGCAGGCCTGGACGCGCACGATCGCGTTCTTCAACACCCAGCTGCGCACTGCGGGATGATCCCCGGGGGGCGCGCGCGGCGGCGTCGCTACACTGCGCAGCTTCGCCCAGCCTCGCGCCCCCCATCGTGTCGGATCGCTTCTCAGTCCTGCCGCAGTACCTTCTTCCCAAGCAAGCGCTGACGCTGCTGGCCGGGCGCATCGCGTCGGCCAGCGCCGGCCCGTCGACGACGCGGCTGATCCGCTGGTTCGTCAAGCGCTACGGCGTCGACATGAGCGAGGCGGCGCGGCCCGACATCGAGAGCTACGCCACCTTCAACGAGTTCTTCACGCGGGCGCTGAAACCGGACGCACGTCCGATCGCGAAGGCCGACCTGATCTGCCCGGTGGACGGCGCGATCAGCCAGTTCGGCCGCATCGAGCGCGACCAGATCTTCCAGGCCAAGGGACACCAGTACAGCACGACCGCGCTGGTCGGCGGCGATGCAGCGCTGGCCAGGCGTTTCGACGACGGCCACTTCGCGACGCTGTACCTCAGCCCGCGCGACTACCACCGCATCCACATGCCGCGCGACGGCCGCATCGTGCGCATGATCCACGTGCCCGGTGCGCTGTTCTCGGTCAACCCGACGACCGCGCGCGGGGTGCCGGGGCTGTTCGCGCGCAACGAGCGGGTCGTCTGCGTGTTCGAATCGGCCGCCGGGCCGTTCGTGCTGGTGCTCGTGGGCGCCACCATCGTCGGCAGCATGGCGACGGTCTGGCACGGCGTCGTCAACCCGACGCGCACCGGCCAGGTTCGCGACTGGCGCTACGAGATCGAGCCGCAGGAGCTGAAGCAAGGCGCCGAAATGGGCCGTTTCCTGCTCGGCTCCACCGTGGTGATGCTGTTTCCCGCCGGGCCGCTGGCCTTCAATCCGGCGTGGGCGCCGGGCGGCGCGATCCGCCTCGGCGAGGCGATGGCGAACACCAGCGGCTGACCGGCCGCGTCACGCGATCACTTCAGGCTGCCGGCCAGGAACCGCTGCAGCCGCTCGCTGCGCGGGCGCACCAGCACCTCGCGCGGGTCGCCCTCTTCCTCGACCACGCCCTGGTGCAGGAACATCACGTGGCGCGACACCTCGGCCGCGAACGCCATCTCGTGGGTGACGACGATCATCGTGCGCCCCTCGCCGGCCAGTTCGCGCATCACCTTCAGCACCTCGCCGACCAGCTCGGGGTCGAGCGCCGAGGTCGGCTCGTCGAACAGCATCACCTGCGGCTCCATCGCGAGCGCCCGCGCGATCGCGACGCGCTGCTGCTCGCCGCCCGACAGCTGCGACGGGTAGAGGCCCTGGCGGTGCAGCACGCCGACGCGCGCGAGCAGCGCCTCGGCGCGCTCCACCGCCTGCGCCTTCGGCACGCCCAGCACGTGGATGGGCGCCTCGATCACGTTCTCGAGCGCGGTCATGTGCGCCCACAGGTTGAAGTGCTGGAACACCATCGCGAGCCGGCTGCGCAGGCGCTGCAGCTGCTTCGCGTCGACGGCCCGCAGCCGGCCGTCGCGCCCCGGCTTCAGCGCGATCGTCTCGCCGGACAGCGTGATGCGGCCGGCATCGGGCGACTCCAGCAGGTTGATGCAGCGCAGCAACGTGCTCTTGCCCGAGCCCGACGAGCCGACGATGCTGATCACGTCGCCCTGGCCCGCGGCCAGCGAGACGCCCTTCAGCACCTCGGTATCGCCGAACTTCTTGTGCAGGTCCTCGACCCGCAGCTGCTCGGTCCGCAGGGCCGTCATCAATCGCTCGACAGCTTGCCGCTGCGCACCGGCGTCGCGCCCGCGACCTTGAACAGCGGGCGGCCCGCCATGGCGTAGCGCACGCGGTCGCGCGCGAAGAACAGGCCGTCGACGCGGGTGTGCAGCGGGTGCACCTCGCCGCTGATCGGGTCGATCACGTCGGCGATCAGGTCGCCGGCGCGCACCACGTCGCCCGGCTCGCGGTGGTAGGCGACCACGCCGCTCGCCGGCGCCGACACCACCTCGGTGCCCGACAAGGGCGTGGCGGGGAACAGCAGCGGCGGCATCGTCGGCGTCGGGCCGTCGACCAGGCCGCGCAGCGCCAGGAAGTCGATCAGCGCGGCCGCATCGGCCGACGCCTGCGGGTGCGTCACGCTGGATTCGCCGCGCAGCTCCACCGTGACCGACAGGCAGCCGAGCGGCACCGGGCGCGTCTCGCCGAAATGCGCCGCGAGCTGCCACCAGGTCTGCGAGCAGGCCTCGTCGAACGGGTTGTCACCCGACTCCAGCGCCAGCAGCGAGGCCTGCGCACCCAGGCAGCGGGTCAGCGGCTCGACCTCGGGCCACAGCGGCGTCGCGGTGTAGAGGTGCGCGACCGCCTCGCTGTCGCAATGCAGGTCGAGCACCACGTCGGCATCGCAGGCCAGCGCCATCAGCGTCTTGCGCTGGCTCATCAGCTCGTGGGTCTCGGGCAGCGCGCGCACCGCGTCGCGCAGCGCCTCGCGCACCAGCCGCGCGTTGGCGACCGGGTCCTCGCCGAGCGTCGCATCGATGCGCGCGCGCACCGGCTCGAACAAGGCCGGGTAGTGCCGGTTGAAGTTCTCGCCGCTGCCGAGCTCGAAGCGCCCGATCGGCATGCGCAGCAGCGACTGGCCGAGCCCGATCGGGTTGGCCACCGGCACGACGACAACCTCGGCGCGCAGCCGGCCTTCGCTCTCCAGTTGCGCGAGCCGCAGGCGCAGGTGGTGCGCGACCAGCATGCCGGGCAGCTCGTCGGCATGCAGCGAGGCCTGGACGTAGACCTTGCGGCCGCTGTCCTGCGGGCCGTAGTGGAAGCTGACGATCTCGCGTCGGGTCAGCAGCGAAGCGCCGCTCAGCGGGTGGTGTCGGGTTTGCATCGGAGGATCGGCAAGGTTTCAGGAGCGGGGACGCAGGTGGCGCGTCCAGCGGGCTTCGGCGCGCCGGAACAGCGCCACCAGCGCGAAGGTGATGGCGAGGTAGAACAGCGCCGCGGTGACGAAGGCCGGGAACGGCAGGAAGAAGCGCGAGTTGACGTCGCGCGCGGCGCCGGTCAGGTCGAGCAGCGTGACGATGCTGGCCAGCGAGGTGGCATGCAGCATCAGCACCACCTCGTTGCCGTAGGCCGGCAGCGCGCGCCGCAGCGCCGACGGCAGCAGGATGCGCCGCACCATCAGCGTCCACGGCATGCCGACACTGCGCGCCGCGTCGACCTCGCCCGCCGGCGTCGCGCGGATCGCACCGGCGATGATCTCGGTGGTGTACGCGCAGGTGTTGATCGCGAACGCCGCCACCGCGCAGAACCAGGCACTCGACAGCAGCGGCCACAGCAGGCTGGCCCGCACCGACTCGAACTGCGCGAGGCCGTAGTACAGCAGGAACAGCTGCACCAGCAGCGGCGTGCCACGGACCACGAAGGTGAAGCACGCCACCGGCAGCCACCAGCGGCGCCGGCTCGACACGCGCATCACGCCGAGCGGGATCGCGGCCAGCAGGCCGAGCGCCAGCGACATCGCCAGCAGCCGCAGCGTCGTCCACGCGCCCGACAGGTACAGCGGCAGGTTGTCGACGATGGCGTCGAAGCTCATCGCGCTTCCTTCAAAGCAGCACGGCCTTCACGCCGGCAGACCAGCGCTTCTCCAGCGCGCGCAGCACGACGACCGACAGCGACGTGATCAGCAGGTAGCCCGCCGCCGCGGCCAGGTAGAACGTGAACGGCTCGCGCGTCGCGCCGGCGGCCTGGCCGGCCTTCTGCATCATGTCGGTCAGCCCGATCACCGACACCAGCGCCGTCGACTTCACCAGCACCAGCCAGTTGTTCGCGAAGCCGGGCAGCGCGAGCCGCAGCATCTGCGGCAGCAGGATGCGCCGGAACACCTGCGCCGGCGTCATGCCGAAGGCCAGCCCCGCCTCCGCCTGCCCGTGCGGGATCGCGAGGATCGCGCCGCGGAAGGTCTCGGTCAGGTAGGCGCCGAAGATGAAGCCGAGCGTGGCCACGCCGGCGACGAACGGATCGATGTCGATGGCGTCGTCGATGCCCAGGTGCGGCGCGATCTCGTTCACCGCGAGCTGCCCGCCGTAGAAGATCAGCAGCATCAGCACCAGGTCGGGCACGCCGCGGATCAGCGTGGTGTAGACGGTCGCGCTGCGCCGCCAGAACGCCGAATGCGACAGCTTGGCCGCAGCGCCTGCCAGCCCGAGCAGCACCGCGACGGCCAGCGACGCGAGCGCGACGCCCAGCGTCAGCCGCAGGCCCTCGATCAGGCTCGGCAGGTAGCCGTGCAGCATCACTGGCCGTAGATGTCGTAGTTGAAGTACTTCGACGCGAGCTTCTGGTAGGTGCCGTTGGCGCGGATCGCCTTGATCGCGGCGTTCAGCCGGTCTCGCAGCTCGGTGTCGCCCTTGCGCAGCGCGATGCCGGCACCGGCGCCGAAGTACTCCGGGTCGCGGTAGTCGGGCCCGACGAAGCCGAAGCCCTTGCCGGCCGGCGTCTTCAGGAAGCCGACGTCGCCGGCGATGCCGTCAACCATCGTCGCGTCGACGCGGCCGGCCGCGAGGTCGAGGTAGACCTCGTCCTGGCTCGCATAGCGCACGATGGTCGCGGTGGTGAACTTGGCCGTGACGTAGCGGTCGTTGATCGTGGTGCGCTGCACGCCGATGCGAAGGCCCTTGAAGCGCTCGGGCGTGCCGTCGATCGGCGAGCCGATCTTCGCGATCAGCTTGTTCGCGCTGTTGTAGTACTTGTCGGTGAACGCGACCACCTTCAGCCGCTCGGGCGTGATCGCCATCGACGCGACGATCAGGTCGAACTTGCGCGACTGCAGCGACGGGATCAGCCCGTCGAACTCCTGCTGCACCAAGGTGCAGCGGGCCTTCATCTCGGTGCATAGCGCGTTGGCGATGTCGATGTCGAAGCCCTGCAGCGTGCCGTCGGGGGCGATGGTGCTGAACGGCGGGTAGGCGCCTTCGACGCCGATGCGCAGCTTCGACAGGTCAAGCGCCTGCGCACCGAGCGCGGCGAACCACAGCAGCAGCGGGAGGAATCGTTTCATCAGGGGGGCTCCGGTAGGGGACGGGACCGCGTTGCAAGTCCCGAACCATACCGCGCCCCGAGGCCGGTTCCGGTGCCGGGTTTCCCGGCCCCACCGTCACTGCGACCAAGGGCTGCGGCCGATCAGCTTCATCCGTTCGTCGAAGCTCGGTGCCGCGGCCAGCATCGGGTGGCCCGGCGCCGTCGTCGCGGCGGCCACCTCGGCCGGACCGGGCGTACGGCCGATCAGCGCCATGCGCTCCACATAGTCCTGCCGGCGCTCGGCAGCACTCTGCGCCAGCGTGTCGGGCGGCAGCGGCACGGCCTGCTCGCCGGGCTCGGGCGTGCGGCCGATCAGCCGCATGCGCTCGGCCCAGGCGGCGTCGGGGGCGGTCTCGCGGCCGGTGGCTGCGGCAAAGGCGGCACCCTGCGTGGCAAGGGCAGCGACGGCGAGGATCAGGAGGGGTCTCATGGAACATCCTTTCGCAAGGCGTGAGGGGTACGGGTTGGGTCGCCCCGCGCCGCCTGCCGTTCCCCGGGCCGCAGCGCCTTTACCCGGTGAAACCCTGATGCCACACCGCGCGACGCGCACGACATCTGCGGTCGCAATCGATCTCATGCCGAGCGCCGGCCAAGCGCGCGAAAGCCGGCGCTAGACTGCGCCGATGACCTCGCCCGACGACGCCTCCCCCGCTGTCCCGCCCGCCGACAAACCCCGCCCCGGCGACACCTACGTGCAGTCGTTCGCACGCGGCCTGAGCGTCATCCGCTCGTTCAGCGCGAAGGCGCCGCAGCAGACGCTCAGCGAGGTCGCGCAGCGCACCGGCCTGACACGCGCCGGCGCGCGCCGCATCCTGCTGACGCTGGAAGGCCTGGGCTATGTCGAGAGCCAGGGCCGGCAGTTCCGGCTGACGCCGAAGATCCTCGACCTCGGCTTCGCCTACCTGTCGTCGCTGCCGCTGTGGAACCTGGCCGAGCCGGTGATGGAGGCGCTGGTCGAGCAGGTGAAGGAATCGAGCTCGGCGGCGGTGCTCGAAGGCGCCGACATCGTCTACGTGCTGCGCGTGCCGACGCACAAGATCATGAGCATCAACCTGGGCATCGGCAGCCGGCTGCCGGCCTATTGCACGTCGATGGGCCGCACGCTGCTGGCCGGGCTGCCGCCCGACGAGCTCGACCAGCGCATCGACGCGATGACGCTCTCGGCCCGCACGCCGCACACCGAGACCGACCCGCAGCGCCTGAAGGGGCTGATCGCCCAGGTGCGGCGCCAGGGCTGGAGCCTCGTCAGCCAGGAGCTGGAGGAAGGGCTGGTGTCGATGTCGGCGCCGATCCGCGACCGTTCCGGCCGCTCGATCGCCGCGCTGAACATCAGCGGCCAGGTCAACCGCACGCCGCCGGCCCACATGCTGGAGGCCTTCCTGCCGAAGCTGCTGGAGGCGGCGGACACGATCTCGCGGCTGCTGCAGATGAAGACCTGAGGCCTCAGCGCAGCTCCCATTGCTGCGCCGCGGTGCCGTTGCAGCTCCAGGACTGCACCGTCGTGCCGGCAGCGGTGCCCGACGACGCGACGTCCAGGCACAGCGCCGGGTTGCTCGCCGGGCTGAAGCTGCTGCCGCCGCCGCTCGCGGCGACCGCCTTCCAGGCCTGCGTCGACGCGCCGCTGCACGGCTGCAGCGTCGCGGCCGACCCGCTGGCCGCGCCCGAGGTCAGGCAGTGCGCACCCGCCGCCAGCGCGATCCGGTAGTGGCCGGCCGGCGACACGCCGTCGGTCGACAGCACCCACGACTGCGCGCCGGTGCCGTTGATGCCCCAGATCACGATGCGGTTGCCGGCCTGCGTGCTGCCGCCGAAGTCGTCCAGCGCCATGCCGGGCGAGCTGCGCGGCAGCAGCGTGTGGGGGCCGCTCAGCGCGCCCGGTTTCGGCTTCAGCGGCTCGCTGGTCTCGCCGCCGGCGTTCAGCAGCGCGATGCTGCCGAGCAGCAGCGCACCGGCCGCCTGCGACGACGGCGTCGGCGTGCCGACCGGCCCGGCCCAGTTCACGCCCAGCCCGTTCTGCGCGTTGCGGCTGTGGTCCCACACGCTGTCGGCGTTCAGGCCCAGGTACTCGCCGTACTGCGGCTTGTTGCCGCGGTCGGCGTTGTACAGCCGGGCCAGGCCCTGCGCGAACATGCCCTTGAAGATCAGCGCATCGCCGCCGCAGCCGTTCGGATCGCAGGCGTCGCGCAGCACGCCGTCCGCATAGGCCATGCGCGAGATCGTCGCCTCGGCGATGCGCTCGGCATGCGCCAGGTAGCCGCGGTCGCCGTTCAGCCGCCACAGCTCCGTCAGCCCGCCGAGGATCACGCCCTGGTTGTACGACCAGGTCGCCTGCCCGTTGTTCCTGCAGGTGGCGGTCGTCAGCCCGTCGTTGACCAGGCCTTGCGCGTTGATCATGCCGCTGCGGTTGACGAACCAGTCGAACTCCTTCAACGCCCAGTCCTGGTAGCTGCCCGGGCCGGTGCCGTTCGGCGCGCGGCGCGCGAGCCGCGCGGCCGCCAGCAGGAACAGCTCGTTGGTGATCGCGTTCTTGTAGGTCTTCTCGGAGGTCCACCACAGGCCACCGCCGCAGGTGCCGTCCCAGGCCTTGGACATGTCGCTGAAGATCGCCTTCGCCTCGACCAGGAAGGCCTCGTCGCCGGTCACGTCGTAGGCGCGCAGCCAGGCATTGGCATACCAGCCGGAATCGTCGTGGTAGACCTTGCTGGAATCGCCGGAGCGCCAGCCGCGGCCGTACTGCAGCGACTGGTCGATCAGCGTGCGGTACTTCGGGTCGCCGGTGCGTTCGTAGGCGTTGATGATCGCGTCGAGCGTCGGGCCCTTGGTCCAGCCGTTGGTGCGCACGTTGAAGCTCGTCAGCAGCTGCGCCATCGCCGCATCGTCGCGCGCCTCGGCGCTGCCGCCGGTCGCCACGTTGGGCGCGAGCGGCTGCTGCAGCTTCCAGCTGACGTCGTCGGCGAACGGCCCGGCGCCGTCGAAGCCGTTCAGGTCGGCGCCCGACGCCAGCCACAGCTGGTCGTTGAAATGCCGGATGAAGCGGCCCGGGAAGTTGAACGACTCCAGCGACACGCCCTGGCCGGACACGCCCGGCCGTGCGCACCAGGTGGCGTCCTGCCTGAACAGCTCGCTGTTGTCGACGGTGTCCAGCCGCAGGCGCGAGTTGGCGTGCCGCAGGTAGCCGAGCGGCGCGGTGAGCGACTGCAGCGAATAGCAGGCCGGGTTCGCCAGGCCGCGCACGATGCGGAAGGTGGCCTGCTGCTTCTGGAGCGCCGAGCTGCCGGTGTTGACCGGGCCGGTGACGCCCAGGCCCGCGTCATGGCGCATCACCTGCGCCGTGAGGCCGGCGGTCGTGACCTGGAACGACTTGGTGGTGTTCAGCGGCAGGCTCGCCGTGCCGGCGCGCAGCACCGGCAGCAACGCGTTGCGCCAGACCTGCGCCATCCTGCCGTAGCCGGTGGCGTCGGGGTGCGTGCCGTCGAACAGGTTGGCAGGCGCGACCGAGGCGTTCATGTCGACGAAGCCGACCTTGCGGCCGGCCGCGGCCTTCTGCCGCACGAGCGCCGGGATCGCCGCGTTGTAGGCCTTCACCTTGGCGTTCAGCGCGGCATCGCTCTCGGGCGTGATCGACGACACCAGCAGCCGGCTGTCGGGCAGCTTCGCGGTGATCTGGTCGATCAGGCGGCCGAGACGGGCCGGCGCGTTGGCGAGGTCGTCGTTGAACACCACGTCGTTGGTGCCGATCATCAGCGCGATGACCTGCGGCTTGTAGGTCCCCAGCCAGCCGTCGACCGAGCCGGCGATGCCGCCGATGCGCCAGCCGGAGTGGCCTTCATGGTTCCTGTCGGCCAGCGCCGCCGGCCCGTCGGACTGAGAGCCGACGAAGTCGACGTTCAGCCCGTCGGCACGCAGCGCGTTGTAGAGCGGCAGGCGGTAGCCGCCCTGCGTGCCCTTGCCGTCGTAGCCGTAGGTGATCGAATCGCCGAGCAGCATCAACGTGGTGGGCGGCGTGGCGGCGACGGCCGCGGCGGATTCGAGCTCATCGACCACCGCGGCCGCTGCCGCCGCATCCGGGCCCGCAGCATCGTCCGCACCGCCGCAGGCAGCCGTCAACGCAGAGGCCGCGACCAGCGCGAGCCATGAGAGGGAAGTCTTCAAGGGAGTCTCCTGGAACCGGCGGCCACGATGGAAAAAATGTTCTACTTTAAAAACAATGTAGAACACTCATTCCATCGCACCAGCCCGGCGCAGGTGACATCGGTGTCGAGGTGTAGCCCCTAGTTGCGGACCCAGCGCAGCGCGACGATGTCGTCCGGCCACTGCACCGCCTTCACCTTCTTCTGCATCGCCCAGCTCAGCGTGCGCCGGTACAGCGGCACGTAGGGCAGGTCTTCGCCGATCAACCTCAGCGCGACGCCGACCATCGCGCGCCGGCGCATCAGGTCGGGCTCGACGCGGATGCCGTCGATCAGCGTGTCGAGCGCCGGGTTGCTGTAGCGGCCGACGTTGAAGGTGCCCGCGCCGCCCTTGCCGAAGCTGTGGAACAGCGCGTTCAGCGTGGCCCAGGCGTCGGTGGTCGGCGTCCAGCCGAACTCGACGAAGCTGCCGGTCGCCTGGCTCAGCTTCGGGAAGAACTGGTTGGTCGCCGACGAGCGCAGCGTCGTGCGGATGCCCACCTGCGCCAGCATCGCGGTCGCGGCCTGGCAGACGTTCTCGCGCCACGCGATGTTCACGCAGTCGAGCGTCACCGCGAAGCCGTCCGGGTAGCCGGCCTGCGCGAGCAGCTTCTTCGCAGCCGCCGGGTCGTAGGGCAGTCGCCTGTCCAGCTCGGCCAGCGAGCCATCGACCAGCGGCGACAGGAAGGCCCCGGTCGGCGTGCCCTGTCCGCGCAGCACCTTGCCGACGATCAGGTCGACGTTGATCGCCTGGTAGACCGCCTGGCGCACCCGCCGGTCCTTGAAGGGGTTGCGGCCCTTCACGTCGGCGTCGAGCAACTGCTCGCGCGACTGGTCGAACGCGAGGTACTGCTGGCCCAGGTCGGCGACCTGCAGCACCGTCAGGCCCGGGTCGGCCTTCAGGCGTGCGACGTCCTGGAACGGCGGGTCCAGCACCAGGTCGACCTCGCCGGAGCTCAGCGCCGCCAGCCGCGTCGCCTCCTGGCGGATCGGCAGGAAGCTCACCTCGTCGAGGTTGCCGTTGCGCTTGTCGCCGCGGCCCCACCAGCGCTCGTTGGCCTTCAGCACCACGCGCACATCCGGCTCGTAGCGCTCCAGCCGGAACGGCCCGGTGCCATTGGCATTGCGCACCGCGAAGGTCTCCTGCTTGCCGTTGAAGTCCTGCGAGCGCTCGACGCCATGCCGGCTGGCCCAGGCCTTGCTCATGATGCCGATGAAGGGAAGTTTCTCCGGGAACACCGCGTCGGGCGAACTCAACACGAAGTCGACCGTCAGCCCGTCGACCTTGCGCACCTCGGCCACCGCGCCGAGCTGGAAGGCGCGCTGCGACGGCGGCTGGCGCGCCCGGTCGACCGAGAAGACCACGTCGTCGGCGGTCATCGGTGCGCCGTCGTGGAACAGCACGCCCGGTCGCAGCCGGAAGCGCCAGCTGCGGTCGTTCAGCGCCTGCCACGACAACGCAAGCGCCGGCTCCAGCCGGAACTGCTCGTCGCGCCCGACCAGCGACTCGTACACCTGCGTGATGACCCGCGAGTGGTACAGCAGCGCGAGCGCATGCGGGTCCATCGTCTGCGGATCGAAGCCGCTGGCCACCTTCAGGCCGGCCGCGGATGCCGACGCTGCCGCGCACCCCATCCACAGTGCCACCACCATCCCCCGCCACCGCTTCATGTGCCGCTTCATGAACCTCCCCCGCAGTTGGATGCCTGCATGATCGCAAAGGCGGGCCTGAAATTGGGTTACAACCTCACCACATGCAACACCTGCTGAACCTGCTCGCCGCCATCTCCCTGCTCGTCTGGGGCACGCACATCGTGCGGGTCGGCATGCTGCGGGTGTTCGGCGAGAACCTGCGGGCCGTGATCTCGCGCAGCGTGCGCAGCCGCATCGTCGCGCTGCTGGCCGGCGTCGGCGTCACCGCGCTGGTGCAGTCGAGCACCGCCACCAGCCTGATCGTCACCTCGTTCGTCGGCAAGGGCCTGATGGACACCGGCGCCGCGCTGGCCGTGATGCTGGGCGCCGACATCGGCACCGCGCTGATGTCGGTGCTGCTGTCGTTCGACCTGTCGTGGGTGTCGCCGCTGCTGATCTTCGCCGGCGTCGTGATGTTCCTGTCGCAGGAGGACCGCGGCATCGGCCGCGTCGGGCGCGTCGTCATCGGCCTCGGGCTGATCACGCTCGCGCTGCAGCTGATCGTCGCCGCCACCGAGCCGCTGACGCGCTCGCCGGCGGTGCGCGCGATGCTGGTCAGCCTGCCGAACGACGTGATGCTCGAGATCACGATCGGCGCGGTACTGGCGGTCGTCTCGTACTCCAGCCTCGCCACCGTGCTGCTGGTCGCGATGCTGGCGAATGCCGGGCTGCTGCCGGCGCCGGTCGCGCTCGGCCTGGTGCTCGGCGCCAACCTCGGCACCGGCGCGTTGCCGCTGCTGGCGACCGCGCGCGGCTCGGTGCAGGCACGCCGCATGCCGCTCGGCAACTTCCTGTTCAAGCTGGTCGGCTGCCTCGCGATGATTCCGCTGCTGCCGCAGGCCCACGTGCTGCTGCAGGAAGTCGTGCCGACCGTGCTGCAGCAGGTGGTGGTGTTCCACCTCGCGTTCAACATCGCCCGCTCGGTGCTCTTCATCCCGTTCACGCCGCTGGTCGGTCGCCTGCTCGACAAATACCTGCCGCAGCCGCGCGCGCTCGGCACCGACCGGCCGCGCCACCTCGACCCGCTGGCGCTGAGCTCGCCGTCGGTCGCGATCGCCTGCGCCGCGCGCGAGGCGCTGCACCAGGCCGACGTGGTCGAGACGATGCTGCGCGGCATCCTGCCGGTGATCCGCTACAACGACCTGGCGCTGGCCGAGCAGCTCCGCAAGATGGACGACGTGGTCGACGAGCTGTACTCGGCGATCAAGTTCTACCTGACGCAGATCTCGCGGGCGGCGCTGTCCGAGCGCGAGAGCCGGCGCTGGACCGACATCGTCTCGTTCACGATCAACATGGAGCAGATCGGCGACATCATCGAGCGCGTGCTGCAGGACATCGAGGACAAGAAGGTGCGCAAGAACCGCAGCTTCTCCGACGCCGGCATGGCCGAGATCGTGCACCTGCACGAACGGCTGATGGCCAACCTGCGGCTGGGCATGAGCGTGTTCCTCGACGGCCACGTGCGCGACGCGAAGCGGCTGCTGGAAGAAAAGGCGCGCTTCCGCGACCTGGAGCACGAGTACGCCGCGAGCCACATCGTGCGGCTGCAGGAGAACACCGCGCAGAGCATCGAGACCAGCTCGCTGCACATCGACCTGATCAGCGACCTGAAGCGCATCAACTCGCACATCTGCTCGATCGCGTACCCGATCCTCGAATCGGCCGGCGCGCTGTCGCAGACGCGGATCCGGCATTCGCAGCTGTCGGCGCTGTCTTCCGACGAGTCATGACGACCCCTCGGTCGGCGGGTACGCCGGCCGATCCCCCGCGGGGATGCGGGCCGGCTTGGGACGGCCCGGCGCTCGGCCCGCCCGTCAGAAATAGCCGTGCCGTTTGAGCCAGTGGGCGTGCACCAGGGCCGCCTCGAGCGTGAAGACGCCGGCCTTCAGGCTCTCGAGCAGTTGTTCGGCCGGCACGCAGTCGAAGCCTTCGACCTCGCCATCCTGGTTGTCGGGATCGATGCCGGGCAGCACCTCGCCCTCGAACATCTCGATGCGCTCGACCATGTACCCGTTGCCGTCGACCGGGCGGCGCACCCGCTGGTGGCCGAGCGCGCGCACGTTGCGCATCGTCGCCACTTCGAGCCCGGCTTCCTCCCAGGTCTCGCGGTGCAGCGCGGACGCCACCGTCTCGCTCGCCGACAGCATGCCGCCGGACAGCGTGTCCCACTGGCCGGGGTCGGTCGCCTTGTCGAACGCCCGTTGCTGCACCCACACGCGGCCGTCGCCGGTGTGACCCACCAGGTGCACCGCGACCGTCGCGATGCCCAGCGGGCGCACCGCCGCACGTTCGATCAGCGCCTGCCGCTCGTCGTGCTCGTTCGTCACCGCCAGCAGCTCGTCGCGCCAGGCGCCGCCCAGGCCGTGCTCGTGCAGCCAGTGGGCAATCACCGCCAGCGCCGCGTCCGGCGGACCCTCGACCTGCCAGCCGCCGGCACGCGGGCGCACCGGCAGGTCGGCTTGTTCCATGTGGCGGGCGAGCAGCGGCTCGATCGAGCCGATCACCGCGTCGGTGGCCTGCAGCCACAGCCGCTCGCGCAGCGTCTGCGGGGGCTGGTCGGCCAGGGTGTGGAGGTGGTGCAGCCAGTCGGGTGTGTCGTCCATCGTGGCTGCGATGGTATCGGCTCCGGCGCCGCCCCGGTCAAGCCGAGAACAGCCGCCAGCGCGCGGTCATCGCCTTCAGCCCCTGCAGGATGCCGGTCGGGACCGGCGTGTCGAGCCCCGAAGCGCGCACCGTGCGGTGCAGCGCGACATGGCGGGAGTCGCCCAGGCAGCGCAGGTGCTCCTTCATCGCCGCCGATACCGCGAGGCTCAGCACCGCCGGACGGATCGGCTTGCTGGCGAAGCGGTAGATGCGTGCCTGGTTGATCAACCGCACGACCTCGTCCGCATCGGTGTGGTCCGTCAGCATCACGGTGATCAGCGCCGGGAAATGGGTCTTCAACGCGTGCAGCAGCTGGCCGGTGTCGGCGCCGCCGACGCGCGCTTCGCACACCATCACCCCGATGGCGTGGCGCGCCAGCAGTTGCAACGCGCCGGCGACGCTGTCGGCCCGGTACACCGTGAGCTCCGCGCCGAGCGCCTGCCGGACCAGCGCGCAGTCGTCTTCGCTGTCGTCGAGCAGCAGCACGCCGGCCACCGGCGCCGCCGCGGCGCGGCCCGCGGAACCCGGCGGCGTGACGATCGGGGCCGGTCGCGATTGCATCTGGCCGACCTCGGCCGCGTCCGCCAGCGTCGTGCGGATCGCGTCCTGGTCCCAGGGCTTGGTCAGGTAGCGAAAGATCTGGCCGTCGTTGACCGAGCCGAGGATGGCCTCCTGGTCGGCGTAGCCGGTCAACAGCACGCGCACCGTGTGCGGCCACTGCTGGCACACCTTGGCCAGCAGCTGCACACCGGTCATGCCGGGCATGCGCTGGTCGCTGACGATCACGTCGATGGGCTCGTGGCGCAGGATCTCCAGCGCCTGCGCGCCGCTCGACGCGGTGAACACCTCGTAGGTGTTGCGAAACATCACGCGCAGCAGGTTGATGATGCGTTCTTCGTCGTCGACGAACAGGATGCGGGCTTTCTGCGGGGCTGTCACGTGGCGGGCTCCGTCGGTGGGTTGGCAGGTGGGGTCGGTCGCGGGGATCAGGCGGCCAGCAGGACCGGCTTGTCGGCCTTGTCGGCCTTGTCGGATCTTTCGGGCTCGCGCGGGCCCAGCGGCAGCAGGATCGAGAACACGGTGCCGACACCGGGCTCGGTGTCGACGAGGATCTTGCCGCCGTGCTCCTGGATGATCTTGAACGAGATCGACAGGCCCATGCCGGTGCCCTTGCCGATCGGCTTGGTCGTGTAGAACGGGTCGAAGATCTTCGGCAGCACGTTCGCCGGGATCCCGCTGCCGTTGTCCTGGATCTCGATGCGCACCATGTCGTCGCCCTCGCGCGCGGTGCGCAGCGTGATCACGCCGGGCTCGGCGCGCTCCGCCGGCATCGCATGCACCGCGTTCGTGATGATGTTCAGGAACACCTGGTTGATCTGCGACGGCGAGCACTGGATCTTCGGCAGGTCGAAGGCCAGCTCGCGGCGGATCTCGACCGTGTTCTTCAGCAGGTTGCGCGCGAGCAGCAGCGTGCTCTCCAAGCCCTCGTGCACCGCGAACTCGCTGACCTTCGCGCGGTCGAGCCGGCTGAAGTTCTTCAGGTTCGTGACGATCTCCGAGATCTGCTCGATGCCGTGGATGCCGTCGGCCAGCAACTGCCCCATCTCGTCCATCACGCGGCTGCCGGAGACCTCGCGTGTGGACTTGTCGAACTGGTGCGCCACCGTCTGCAACTGCGCGCAGTCGCGCTGTTCGTTCGGCAGGTGCAGCATCTGCGCGAACTGCACGCTGTTGGCCGCCAGCTGCGCCACCGGCACGACCTGCTCGCGCAGCACCTCGAACGTGCCCTTGACGTACGCGAGCGGCGTGTTGATCTCGTGGGCGATGCCGGCCACCATCTGCCCGAGGGCCGACATCTTCTCGGACTGCACCAGGTGGACCTGCGACTCCTTCAGTTCGTCGTGGCTGCGCGTCAGCTCCAGGTTGACGCGGGCCAGCAGGCGGTAGCTGGCGACGAGGCGCCACGCGAACCAGCCGAGTGCGACCAGCAGCGCGGCCGAATAGGCCACCAGCACCCAGCGCCAGGTCTGCTGCGAGACCAGCAGCTTCTCGTGCTCCAGCGCATTCATGTCGGCCAGCTCGTCCAGCGCGCGCGCCGTCGGCAGCACCGCCAGCTGCTTCAGCAGCCTGTCGCCCAGCTGCTGCTGGCGCACCACCGTCTCGGCATGGGCCGCATAACCCGCCATGCGCTCGGCCGTGGCGTCCGGCAGCGCCTTGGCCAGCTTGCGCAGGTGGGCGATGCTGTCGTCGACACGGGCGACCACGCCGGCGTCGGGCGTGTCGGTGTAGACGAGCGTGTCGACCAGCACGCGGTCGACCGCCTGGATCAGCCCGTCGCGTTCGGCGGCCGGCCCCGCGGCCAGCACCTCGGCGGCCGCCGACGGCAGGTAGCGGGTCGAGTTGCGCAGGATCGAATGCTGTGACTTGAAGCGGTCGATCAGCTCGACCTTGGACGCCATCAGCTGCCGGTAGTTGTCGAGCAGCGGCACGATGCGCGCGCCGCTGTCGCCGCGACCGCTCCAGAACAGGTTGGTCTTGCTGCGCAGCAGGTCGTCGAGCGATTCGATCACCGGCAACGGGCTCGCGACCGGGTCGTAGCTCGTGTTCAGGCCGGTCTTCGAGCGCAGCACGTCGACATTCCATTCGGCATCGATCTGTTTGAGCTGGCGCAGCAGCGAGCTGATCTCGCCGTATTCGGCGTGGTCCACATCCGAGGTCTTGTCCACCAGCAGCGCCAGCACCAGGGCCAGCCCGGTGCCGACCAGCAGGTTCACCCAGGTTCTCTTGTTCATCGTGATCATGGGAGCTCGCTCGTTCAAGGTTGGATGCGGGGCTCGAGCGAGCGGCCGCGAAGCTCGCCGGTGAGCGTGTACAGGAACTTCACGATCAGTGCCTTGTCCTGCTGCGGGGCGGGTCGGCCGAGCTGGTAGCGGAACATCGTGTCCACCGCATCGTCGAGCGTGCGGGCCGAGCCGTCGTGGAAGTACGGCGCCGTCAGTGCGACGTTGCGCAGGCTGGGGACCTTGAACATGTGCCGGTCCGCCTCGTTGTGCGTCACGTTGTAGCGACCCATGTCGGCGCCGGTCGGCTCGCCGCGGCCGGCGAAGTAGTCGCCCATCACGCCGAACACCTGGAACATGTTGCCGCCGACGTTCACGCCCTGGTGGCAGGCCACGCAACCGTAGCTCTTGAACAGCCGGTAGCCTTGCAGTTCGTCGCGGTGCAGCGCCGTCGTGTCGCCGCGCAGGTACTTGTCGAAGCGCGCATTCGGCGTCGTGAGCGAGCGCTCGAACACCGCGATCGCGTCCTGGATGTTGCGCGGCTTCAGCCCGTCGCGGTACGACTCGCCGAAGGCCGACACCAGGCTCTTGTCGCGCGACAGCTTCTCGATCACCTGCGACCAGTTGCTGCCCATTTCCTTCGGGTTGTGGACCGGGCCGGCCGCCTGCTCCTCCAGCGACGCCGCGCGGCCGTCCCAGAACTGGCGGAAGTTGAAGCCGCTGTTCAGCACCGTGGGCACGTTGATCGGGCCCACCGCGCCCCCGATGCCGACCGCGCTGACGCGGCCGTCGACGCCGCCGCGCTCCAGCGAATGGCAGCTCGCGCAGGCGATGGTGTCGTCGCCGGACAGGCGCTTGTCGTGGAACAGGCGGTCGCCGAGCGCCACCTTGCGTGCATCGAGCCGGACATCGAGCGGGATCGGCCGGATCGGCTCGTCGACCTGCGCCCACGCTTGTCCTGCAGCGAAACCGCCGAGCGCGGCGGCGAGAACAACGGTGGCAATTTTTTCGGCATCCAACCAGGGCATGAGGACCTCATCAATCGTTGTGTGCGTGATGCGTCACTGCACCCGACGACTATCGGCGCAGGTTGTCACGTGACGTAAGGAATTGCCGCACAGGTCGTCCACCCAAAAGGTCAACAACTGCCAACTGCGCTGAAACGCCCATCACCGGTACGGATGCATCGCAACGCCATGGGAACCCGCGGCGCCGTCAAGCCACTCAGTCGGCACCGAATCCCTCGGCACGACCATCGATCCATGAGCAACATCCTGAAGAACCTGGCGGACGGCTTCGCGCGTCGCGTCGACGGCGCGCACTTCGAGTTCGACGGCGAAGGCCACCTGCAGCTGGTGGCCGACGGCAAGTACGTCGTGAGCCTGCTGCACGAGCCCGACGAATCCCGCATCCACCTGTTCGCCGACGCCGGCACGATGCCCTTCGGCCTGGAGCACCTCCGAGATCACCTGCCCGAGCGGCACGGCGAAGGCCACTGGCACGCCAGCACCGACCGCACCGACCTCACCGATGCCGAAGGCTTCACGTCGGCGCTGCGCTGGCATGAATCGACCGGCAGCGTGCTGCAGCTGGCGAGTGCGCCGGTCGCGCAACTCGACGATGCGAAGTTCGCGAACTGGCTCAAGCGGTTCCTCGACGACCTGACCCGGCTCGCCGCGATGATCGCGGCCGGGCCCGATGTCGAGAACGCCGAAGTGATCGAGGTCAGCGAGTTCCCGTCGATGGACCCGCTGGAACTGGAGCTGCAGCTGATGCTGTGACGCAGCGTCGGCTGTCACCGCGCAGCAGAAACCGCAGAAACATCTCGGAGGCGCTGCTCCGCAGGCCCTGACGCTGCGCTACAGGCAGTCCGGCGCCTGCACCGCTTGCAGCACGGTGTCGACGACACCTTCGCGGTCGCGCCGCCGGAACCACCACACCGCGCCCTTCTTGATCGACCAGGCCTGCGGCTGGCCGCTCAACAGCAGCGCCGCCACCTGGCCCAGCGTCGGCTGGTGGCCGATCATCAGCACCGGCTCGGTCGCATCGGGCCAGCGCGCGGCCTTCAGCACCGCCTCTGCCGTGGCCTCGGGCGCCAGCGCCGGCACGGTCTTGAACGATTTGTCGAGCGCCTTCGCGGTCTGCTGCGTGCGCATCGCCGGGCTGACCAGGATGCGCGTCGAATGCGCGAGCCGCTGGTTCAGCCATTCGGCCATGCGCTGCGCCTGGCGCTCGCCCTTCGGCGTCAACGCACGCTCGAGGTCGCCCTGGCCGTCGCGCAACACGTGCGCTTCCGCATGGCGCCACAGGATCAGGTCCATGTCGATCACCCCGCTCCGGATGGCTTCGCCGTCATCAGCCGCATCAGTGCCTGCTGCGCGCTCGGGCCTTCGGTGCCGATGCGCTGGTAGCTGCCGTCCGACTGCAGGGACCACGCGTCCTGGCGGTCGTGCAGGTAGGGCACCAGGCATTCGTCGATGACGCGCTGGCGCAACGCGGCGCTGCGCACCGGCCAGGCCACCTCGATGCGGCGGAACATGTTGCGCCCCATCCAGTCGGCGCTCGACATGAACAAGGCCTCGTCCGCCTCGCCCTCGCCCCAGCGGAAGTACAGCACCCGCGAATGCTCCAGCAGCCGGCCGACCACCGAGCGCACGCGGATGCGGTCGGTGCGGCCCGGGATGCCCGGCGGCAGCATGCAGGCGCCGCGCACGATCAGGTCGATGTCGGCGCCGGCCTGGCCGGCAGCGACCAGCGCCTCGATCAGCGGCACATCGGTCAGCGCATTGATCTTCACGACGATGCGCGCCGGCCGCCCCGCTCGCGCCGCGTCGGCCACCTGGTGGATGTGCGCGAGCATCTGCTTGTGCAGCGTGAACGGCGCCTGCAGCAGCTGGCGCAGCGGCCGCATCTTGCCCAGGCTCGCGAGCTGCTGGAACACCGCGTCGATGTCGGCGGTCATCTCGGCATCGGCCGTCAGGCAGCCGACGTCGGTGTACAGCCGCGCGGTCTTCGGGTTGTAGTTGCCGGTCGACAGGTGGCCGTAGCGCCGCAACCGGCCCTCTTCGCGCCGGGTCACCAGCAGCAGCTTCGCGTGCGTCTTCAGCCCGACGATGCCGTACACCACCTGCGCGCCGACAGCCTCCAGCCGCTCGGCCCAGTTGATGTTCGCCTCTTCGTCGAAGCGCGCCTTCAGCTCGACGACGGCCATCACCTCCTTGCCGCGCCGCGCCGCATCGATCAGCAGGTCCATCAGCGGCGACTCGCTGCCGGTGCGGTAGATCGTCTGCTTGATCGCGAGCACGTCGGGGTCTTCGACCGCTTCGCGCAGGAACTGCACCACCGGCTCGAACGATTCGAACGGGTGGTGCATCAGCACATCGCCATGGCGCAGCCGCTCGAGGATCGAATGGTCGCGCGACAGCCCGGCCGGCCACGGCGCATCGTGCTGCGCGAAGCGCAGCGCCGGCGCATCGGCACCGTCGATCAGCGCGTTCAGCCGCACCAGGTTCACCGGCCCGTTCACGTGGTACAGCGCCGCCTGCGGCAACGCGAACTGCAACAGCAGGAATTCCGACAGCTCCGGCGGGCAGGTGTTCACCACCTCCAGCCGCACCGCCTGGCCGAAGTGGCGCGTCGTCAGCCCCGAGCGCAGCGCCTGGCGCAGGTTGGCGACGTCCTCCTCGTCGACGGCCAGATCGGAATCGCGCGTCAGCCGGAACTGCGAGAACGCCTCGACCTCGCGGCCGGGGAACAGCTCGGCCAGGTGGGCGCGGATCACGCTGGTCAGCAGCACGAAGGCCTGGCCGCCGCCGGCGATGTCGTCCGGCAGCCGGATCACGCGCGGCAGCACGCGCGGCACCTTGACGATCGCGATCGTGTTCTCGCGCCCGAAGGCGTCCTTGCCGCCCAGCCGCACGATGAAGTTCAGTGACTTGTTCGCGACCTGCGGGAACGGGTGCGACGGATCCAGCCCCACCGGCACCAGCAGCGGGCGCACCTGGCGCTGGAAGAAGGCGTCGACCCAGCGGCGCTGGGCCTCGTTGCGGTCGCTGTGGTTCAGGATCTGGATGCCCTGCTGCTTCAGCGCCGGCATCACCTCGTCGTTGAAGCAGCGGTACTGGTCGTCGATCAGCAGGTGGGCCTCGGCGGCCACCGTCGCGAGGTCGCGCGCCGAGACGCCGGCGCCGGGCTGGCGCACCGCCTCGATGTAGTCGGCGAAGCGCACCTCGAAGAACTCGTCCATGTTGGACGACACGATGCAGATGTAGCGCAGCCGCTCCAGCAGCGGCACATCGTCGCGCCGGGCCTGGGCGAGCACGCGGCGGTTGAACTCCAGGATGGCGCTTTCACGGTTCAGCAGCGCCGGCATCAGCGGTGCCGGCGAAGCGGCGGGCGGCGGGGTCATCCGACGAGTTTATGAAGGTTTTGCGTCGGTTTCGTGACAGCCCTGTCAGCGCCCGGCGTGGCGGGCACCAGGTGGCCGAGGAACTCGCGGCACACCGGCTCCCAGCCGAACTGCAGCGCGCGTTCGCGGGCCCGATCGCGCGGGATCTCCAGCGCCTGCAGCGCTGCCGTGCGCAGATCGTCGTGCAATACGCCGCCATCGCGCCCGTCTCGCTGCGGCGCGACCACGTCCAGCGGCCCGGCCACCGGGTAGGCGGCGACCGGCGTGCCGCAGGCCAGCGCCTCCAGCATCACCAGCCCGAAGGTTTCGGAGCGGCCGGGGAACACGAACACGTCGGCCGCGCTGTAGATGCGCGCCAGCTCGCTGCGGTCGACCACGCCGCGCCAGTGCACCTGCGGGTACTCGCGCTGCAGCCGCTCCTGCAGCGGCCCGACGCCGTAGACGATCTTCGAGCCCGGCAGGTCGAGGTCGAGGAAGGCCTCCAGGTTCTTCTCGTAGCTGAGCCGGCCGACATGCAGGAACACCGGCCGCGGCAACCCGAGGTCGGCGCCCGGCACCGGCTCGAACAGCCCCAGGTCGACACCATGCGACCAGCGCCGCAGCGGCGTGAAGCCGTAGGCCTGCAGGATGTCGAACATGCCGGCGGTCGGCACCATGATGCCGCTCGACTTCGCATGGAAGCGGCGGAACCAGGCATAGCCCCAGCGCTCCGGCAGGTGCAGCGCCCGCGCCAGGATCTCGGGGAAGCGGGTGTGGAACGCCGTCGTGAACGCCAGCCCGCGCCGGATGCAGTGCGCACGCGCGGCGCCGCCGAGCGGGCCTTCGGTCGCGATGTGGATCGCATCGATGCCACCATCGTGCAGCGCGGCATCGTCGATGCGCCGTGCCACCTCGCGCCCCGGCCGCCACGCGAGTTCGATCTCGCGGTAGCCCGGGCAGGCGAAGCGCTTGAAGCCCGACGGCTCGATCATCAGCACCTCGTGGCCGAGCGCGGTCAGCCCCTGCTGCAGCTCGACCAGCGTCGTGACGACGCCGTTGACCTGCGGCTTCCACGCATCGGTGACCAGCAGGATCCTCATGCGGCCTCCGCGACGGCGGGCGCGGTCGCCGCCGCCTGCGACTCGCGGTCGCGCAGCTGCTGCGCCCAGTCGATGATCTCGAGCCGCCCGTCCGCATGCTCGACCAGCGCGGTCAGGCTCTCGACCCAGTCGCCGTCGTTCGCATAGGTGATCCCGTCGATCTCGCGCAGCTCGGCATGGTGGATGTGCCCGCAGACGACGCCGTGCATGCCGCGGCGGCGCGCCTCGCGGGCGACCGCGTTCTCGAAATCGCCGATGAAGCTGACGGCCCGTTTGACCTTCAGCTTCAGGTACTTCGACAGGCTCCAGTACGGCAGGCCCATGCGCGCGCGCAGCGAGTTGAGGTGGCGGTTCAGCTTCAGCGTGAACTCGTAGAGCGTATCGCCGACGTGAGCCAGCCACTTGGCGCACTGGATGACGCCGTCGAACAGGTCGCCGTGCAGGATCCACAGCCGGCGGCCGTCGGCCGTCTCGTGCACCCACTCGTCGGCGACCTCGATGCCGCCGAACTCGTGCCCGACGTAGCGGCGCGCGAACTCGTCGTGGTTGCCGGGGACGAAGACGACGCGCGTGCCCTTGCGCGCCTTGCGCAGCAGCTTCTGCACCACGTCGTTGTGCGACTGCGGCCAGTACCAGTGGCGCCGCAGCTGCCAGCCGTCGACGATGTCGCCGACCAGGAACAGCGTGTCGCTCTCGACGTGGCGCAGGAAATCGAGCAGCGCATCGGCGCGGCAGCCGGGCGTGCCCAGGTGCAGGTCCGAGATCCACACGCTGCGGTAGCGCAGGCGGTGCGCGGTCGGTTCGTCCTCCGGCCCGGGCGGGGGCACTTGCGGGACGGTCCAGGCACGAAGAAAGGCGTCTCGTTGCATGGACGCCCAGCTTCGCAGCCGGGCATGACGCGGCGGTGGCAAGGGCATGACGGCCCGGTGACGCGTGCGCCGCCGATAATCGCCCGATGCACTTGTTGATCCCCTACGCCAGCACGCTCTCGGACGCTGGCCTGCCGGCCCAACGCGGCCTCGCCCTTCCCCACCTGCAGCGCCTGCTGCCGCGCATGGTGCCCGCCGAGCGGCTGGGCACCGACGAATACTCGCTGAGCACGCCGGCCGAACAGGCGCACGCGCAGCTGCTGGGCTGGCACGGCGCCGACGGCTGCCTGCCGTGGGCCGCCCAGGCCGCCGCGGCCGACGGCGTGCCGGTCGGCGACGCACCCTGGGGCCTGCTGACGCCGGTGCACTGGCATGTCGGCGCCGAGCACGTCAGCGTCGGCTACCCGGAGCAGCTGCGGTTGAGCGCCACCGAATCGCATGCGCTGTTCGAAGCGGTGCGGCCGCTGTTCGAGGGCGAAGGCTGGCAGCTGAGCTGGGGCTCGCCGCTGCGCTGGTATGCATCGCACGCGTCGCTCGACGGCCTGCCCACCGCGTCGCTCGAGCGCGTGATCGGCCGCAACCTCGACCTGTGGATGCCCGACCACCCGCAGGCCAAGGCGGTCCGCCGGCTGCAGAACGAGGTGCAGATGATGCTGTACCAGCAGCCCGAGAACGACCACCGCGCCGAGATGAGCATGATGCCGGTCAACTCGTTCTGGCTCAGCGGCTGCGGGCGCCGCCAGCCGGCGGCCGCCACCGCCGGCCTCGTCATTGACCCGCGGCTGCGCGCGCCGCTGCTCGGCGAGAACTGGGGCGACTGGGCGGAGGCCTGGCGCGCGCTCGACGCCGGACCGGTGCGCGAGCTGCTGGAGCGCCACGATGCCGGCGAGGCGGTGTCGCTGACGCTGTGCGGCGAGCGCTTCGCGCAGCGGCTGCAGGCGCAGTCGCAAGGCTTTCTCGCGCGGCTGGCGCGGCGCTTCGGCGGATCGTCGCCGCTGGCCTTGCTGGAGGCGCTGTGATGGCCGAGCTGCGGATCTCGCGCCGCGACGCCCCGCCGCGCAGCGTGTGGGCGCTGGAGCAGGCCGGCGTGCACCCGCTGCTGGCCCAGCTGTTCGCGGCGCGCGGCGTGCGCAGCAACGACGAACTCGACGACGGCCTGGCCCGCCTGATCCCGCCGACCGAGCTGCTCGGTGCACAGGCCGCCGCGGTGCTGCTGGCCGATGCCATCGCGGCGCGCAAGCGCATCTGCGTGGTGGCCGACTACGACTGCGACGGCGCCACCGCCTGCGCGGTCGCGTTGCGCGGGCTCGCGCTGCTCGGCGCGGCGCCCGCCACGCTGCAGCACGTGGTGCCGGACCGCGCGGTACACGGCTACGGGCTGACGCCGACCATCGTCGACCTGGCGCTCGGCCAAGGGCCCGACCGCCGGCCCGACCTGCTGCTCACCGTCGACAACGGCATCGCGAGCCTCGCCGGCGTCGCGCATGCCCGCGCGCTCGGCCTCGACGTGCTGGTCACCGACCACCACCTGCCGGCGAAGGAAGGCGAACAGATCGTGCTGCCGGACGCGAACGTGATCGTCAACCCGAACCAGCCCGGCTGCGGCTTCCCGAGCAAGAACCTGGCGGGCGTCGGCGTGATGTTCTACGTGCTGCTCGCGCTGCGCAGCGAACTGCGCGCGCGCGGGGCCTTCAGCGCCGAGCAGCAGCCGCGGCTCGACGCGCTGCTCGACCTGGTGGCGCTCGGCACCGTGGCCGACGTGGTGCGGCTCGATGCCAACAACCGCCGGCTGGTCGCGCAGGGCCTGCGGCGCATCCGCAGCGGCCGCATGCACCCGGGTATCGCCGCGTTGTTCAGCGCCGCCGGGCGCGACGCATCGCGTGCCAGCGGTTTCGATTTCGGCTTCGCGCTCGGGCCGCGCATCAATGCGGCCGGCCGGCTGTCGGACATGTCGCTCGGCATCGAATGCCTGCTGACCGACGACCCGGCGCGCGCCGCGCAACTCGCGCAGACGCTGGACACCATCAACCGCGAACGCCGCGAGGTCGAGGCTGGCATGCGCGAGCAGGCCGAGGCCATGCTCGAGATGCTGATGCCCGAGGGCGATGCGCCGCCGGCGCTGGCCCTCTACGACCCCGAGTTCCACGAAGGCGTGGTCGGCATCGTCGCCGGGCGGCTGAAGGACCGGCTGCACCGGCCGACCTTCGTGTTCGCGCTCGGCCAGGACGGGCTGCTGAAGGGCTCGGGCCGCTCGATCCCCGGCTTCCACCTGCGCGACGCGCTCGACCTCGTCACCAAGCGCCACCCCGGCGTGCTGAAGCGCTTCGGCGGGCATGCGATGGCGGCCGGCTGCACGCTGGCCGAGGAGGATTTCGACACCTTCGACGGCGCGCTGCAGCAGGTCGCGCACGAATGGCTCGATGCGGCGACGCTGTCGCGCACGCTGCTGACCGACGGGCCGCTGCCGGCCGAGTACTTCAATGCCGAGACGGTGCGTTCGCTCGATGCGCAGGTCTGGGGCCAGGCCTTCGAGCCGCCGCTGTTCTGCGACGAGGTCGAGGTGGTGTCGCAGCGGCTGGTCGGCGAGAAGCACCTGAAGCTGTCGGTACGGCATGCCGGCGCGCTGCGCGACGCGATCTGGTTCGGCCACACCGAACCGGTCGGCGCGCGGGTGCGGCTGGCGTATCAGCTGCGCGTCGACGACTACAACGGCCAGCAGCGGGTGCAGATGGTCGTGGAAGGAGCGGGATGAACGCGATGAGGCGGGCGGCGCTGGTGGGCGCAATGTCGGTGGCGATGTCGGCGGCGACGGGTGCGGCGCATGCGGTCGACGTGGTGCCGGTGGCCACCGGGCTGGAGAACCCGTGGGGCCTGGCCTTCCTGCCGGACGGCCGCATGCTGGTCACCGAGCGGCCCGGCCGCCTGCGCATCGTCGCCGCCGACGGCCGGCTCGGCGAGCCGCTGCAGGGCCTGCCGGCGGTCGATGCGCGCAGCCAGGGTGGCTTGCTCGATGTCGCGCTCGACCCGAAATTCGCCAGCAACGGACTCGTCTACTGGAGCTATGCCGAAGCCGGCAGCCGCAGCGAGGCCGACAAGAACGGCACTGCGGTCGCGCGCGGCCGGCTGCAGGGCGAGCGGCTGACCGACGTCAGCGTGATCTTCCGGCAGCTGCCGAAGGTGAAGAGCACCGCGCACTTCGGCTCGCGGCTGGTGTTCGACCGCAGCGGCCGGCTGTTCGTCACGCTCGGCGACCGCTACCTGCGGCGCGACGATGCGCAGAACCTCGGCAACCACCTCGGCAAGGTGGTGCGCATCGACGCCGACGGCGGCGTGCCGGCCGACAACCCGTTCGTCAGGACGGCCGGTGCGCGGCCCGAGCTGTGGAGCATCGGCCACCGCAACCTGCAGGGCGCCGCGCTGAACCCGTGGACCGGTGCGCTGTGGACGCACGAGCACGGGCCGCAGGGCGGCGACGAGGTCAACCTCGACATGGCCGGCAGGAACTACGGCTGGCCGGTGATCACCTACGGCTGCGAGTACGGCAGCTGCGCGGCGATCGGCGAGGGCAAGGCCAAGGCGGGGATGGAGCAGCCGTTGACGTACTGGGTGCCGTCGATCGCGCCGAGCGGCATGGCCTTCCTGACCAGCGATCGCTACGCCGGCTGGAAGGGCAGCCTGTTCGTCGGCGCGCTGGCCGGGCAGATGCTGGTGCGGCTGCAGCTCGACGGCGACAAGGTCGTCAAGGAAGAGCGGCTGCTGACCGACCTGCACGAGCGCATCCGCGACGTGCGCCAGGGACCGGACGGCTTGCTCTACCTGCTGACCGACAACAACCCCGGCCGCGTGCTGCGCGTCGTGCCCTGAGGCGAACGGGTGGGGGCTTACCCCTGCGGTGAGGCAGCCTGACCAGGCTCCCTACAATGGCGACGTGAGCCAACCTGCTGTCTGGACCAACGCCGACCTGCACTGCCATTCCGTCGTGTCGGACGGCACGCTGCAGCCCGAGGAGCTCGCGGCGCGCGCGAAGGCCAACGGCGTCGAGCTGTGGGCGCTGACCGACCACGACGAGGTCGGCGGCCTGAAGCGTGCCCGGACGGCGGCGCAGGCGCTGGGCCTGCCCTACCTGACCGGTGCCGAGATCTCGGTGACCTTTGCAGGCCTGACGGTGCACATCGTCGGGCTCGGCTTCGATGCCGACGATGCGCAACTCGCCGCCGGCCTGGCGGCCACCCGCGGCGGCCGCGAGGAACGCGCCCGCGAGATGGCGGCCGGCCTGGCGCAGGTTGGCATCCCCGGGGCCTACGACGGCGCGTTGAAATACGTCGGCAACCCGGAGCTGATCTCGCGCACGCACTTCGCGCGGCACCTGGTGGACAGCGGTGTCTGCCAGGACACGCACGAGGTGTTCCGCAAGTTCCTCGTCGAAGGCAAGCCGGGCTTCGTGCCGCATCGCTGGGCGAAGCTCGGCGACGCGGTGCGATGGATCCGCGAGGCGCAGGGCATTGCGGTGATCGCGCACCCCGGGCGCTACAAGTTCACCGCGAACGAGGAGTACGCGCTCTTCACCGAATTCAAGGCGCACGGCGGGCGCGCGGTCGAGGTCATCACCGGCAGCCACTCCGGCGCCGATTTCATCAAGTACGCCGACATGGCGCTCGAGTTCGAGCTGCTGGCGTCGCGCGGGTCCGATTTCCACAGTCCGGACGAGAGCCACGTCGACCTGGGCACGCTGCCGCCGTTGCCGGGGCAGCTGTCGCCGGTGTGGGAAGCGCTGGCCGAGCGGGTGCAGTTGCCGTCGTGAGCCTGCTTTCGTGAAGGGACACCGCCCTGCTCGGGGCATCGCGCTGATCGCGCTGGCCGCGCTGTGTTTCGCGACCATGGACACCACGATCAAGTACCTCGGCGCCTTCCTCCCGGTGCTGCTGATCCTGTGGGCACGCTATGCCTTCCAGGCCGTGTCGATGGGGGTCTGGCTGCTGCGCTCGAAGACCGCGGGCTTCCGCACCGAGCACCCGCGCTTCCAGCTGGCGCGCGGCGCGCTGCTGCTGGCGACCAGCGCGCTGAGCTTCTTCGGCGTGCAGCGGATGCCGGTGGCCGAGTTCACCGCGATCAACATGCTGACGCCGGTGGTGGTGACGCTGCTGGCCGCCTGGGTGCTGCACGAGCGCGTGTCGGCGCCGCGCTGGGCGCTGGTGTGCGCCGCGTTCGCCGGCGCCGTCATCGTGATCCGCCCCGGCAGCGGCCTGTTCGGCTGGGCGGTGCTGTTCCCGCTGGCCGGCGCGCTGACCTACGCCAGCTTCCAGGTGCTGACCAGCAAGCTGTCAGTGCTGGAGAGCCCTTACACCACGCACTTCTACACCGGCCTGACCGGCGCGCTGGTGCTGACGCCGCTGCTGTTCTTCAGCGCGATCGACACCGACGGCACGCTGCTGGCCGCACCGCCGCGGCACCTGGTGCTGCTGCTGGCGATCGGCGCGTTGGGCACCGTCGGCCACCTGTTCCTGATCCTCGCGCTGGGCCTGGCGCCGACGGCGACGCTGATGCCGTTCATCTACCTGCAGATCGGCGTCGCGGCGGCGGTCAGCTGGCTGGTGTTCCGCTACGTGCCGGACGGCTGGGCCTGGGTCGGCATGGGCGTGATCGCGGTGTGCGGTGCCGCGAGCGCGTGGCTGAACATGCGAAAGACCGCGTCGCACCCCGCGACATCGACAGTGGCGGCCGACACGATCGCGGATTAGCATCGCCGCCCATGCCGCAACTCTTCGAAGTCCACCCCGAGAACCCGCAGCTGCGCCTGCTGAAGCAGGCCGCGCAGATCCTGCACGACGGCGGCATTGCCGCGGTGCCCACCGATTCGAGCTATGCGCTGGTGTGCCACCTCGACGACAAGAACGCGGCCGAGAACCTGCGGCGCATCCGGGGCGTCGACGACAAGCACCACCTGACGTTGCTGTGCCGCGACCTGTCGGAACTGGCCAGCTACGCCCGTGTCGACAACCGGCAGTACCGGCTGATGAAGCACGCGACGCCGGGCCCGTTCACCTTCATCCTCGAAGCGACCAAGGAAGTGCCGCGACGCGTCTCGCACCCGTCGCGACGCACCATTGGCCTGCGCGTGCCCGACCACAAGATGCTGCAGCAGCTGCTCGACATCTTCGGCGAGCCGCTGTTGTCGACGACGCTGATCGCGCAAGGCGAGACCGAGCCGCTGAACGACCCCGACGAGATCCGCGAGCGTTTCGCGGGCCGGGTGCAGGCGGTGGTCGATGCCGGCGCCTGCCCGCGCGAGCCGACCACGGTGGTCGACCTGACGACGGACGAGCCGGTGCTGTTCCGCCTGGGCCGAGGCGACCCCGTATTGCTCGGCCTGCCGGTGGCCTGACGGCCACCTTCACCTCACACCAACCGTCCCGTCGACAACAAGCGGTTGCCGCCACGAACACAAGCGGTCCGCGTGGTGCGGGGCGGCAGGGGGCGGTCGGGCGCTGGGGCGATTTCTGGGGCGACGGAGAAGATCGGCTTTGGGGATGGCGCGCGCCAGCGCGCTTCGTGGACTGACTCATCGGCACTGTCTGACCACAGCGAGCGAAGCGAGCGGAGGGAGTTTGCCGATGCATCCCCGAAGCCGATCTTCTTCGTGCAGTCGGCGCCCCCGCCAGGGGGCGTCGACCGCCCCGGCATGAGCCCCAGCGCCCGACCGCCCCCTGCCGCCCCGCACCGCGCGCGCGAGGCACAAGAACGCCTCAGGCAGCCGCCGCACCCACCAGCAACCCGTCGTCCTTCAGCTTGAACTGACGCACCGCATCCACCAGCCGTGCCGCCTGCTGCTGCAGGCTGTCCGCCGCCGCGGCCGACTGCTCGACCAGCGCCGCGTTCTGCTGCGTCACCTGCTCGATCTGCATCACCGAATCGCTGACCAGGCCGATGCCCGCCGTCTGCTCGCCGGTCGCGTTGCTGATCTCGTCGATCAGCTCGGCCACCCGCTTCACCTGCGCGACCACGTCCGTCATCGTCACGCCGGCGTCGCCCACCAGCTGCGTGCCGGCCGCGACCTTCTCGACGCTCGCGCCGATCAGCGCCTTGATCTCCTTGGCCGCCTGGGCCGAGCGCTGTGCCAGCGAGCGCACCTCGGCCGCCACCACCGCGAAGCCGCGCCCCTGCTCGCCGGCACGGGCCGCTTCGACGGCCGCGTTCAGCGCGAGGATGTTGGTCTGGAACGCGATGCCATCGATCACGCCGATGATGTCGCTGATCTTGCGCGAGCTCGCGCTGATCTCCTCCATCGTCGTCACCACCCGACCGACCACGTCGCCGCCCTGCACTGCCACCTGGCGGGCCGAGCTCGCGAGCTGCGTGGCCTGCCGCGCGGTGTCGGCATTCGCCCGCACCGTCGCGGTGATCTGCTCCATCGATGCGGCCGTGCGCTGCAGGTTCGAGGCCTGCTCTTCGGTGCGCTGCGACAGGTCGGCGTTGCCGCCGGCGATCTCGCTCGAACCGGTCGCGATGCTGTCCGAACCGGCGCGCACCGCGCCGACCACCCGCACCAGGCTGTCGTTCATCACCTGCAGCGCGCCCAGCAGCTGGCCGGTCTCGTCGCCGCCGTGCACCTCGATGCGCGAGGTCAGGTCGCCGGCCGCCACCGTCTCGGCCACCTGCACCGCGCGGCGCAGCGCGCCGGTGATCGAGCGGCTGATGACCAGGCTGATCGCGACGCCGCACAGCGCGGCCACGCCGGCCAGCACCAGCGTCGTGACGATCGCCGCGCGGCCGGAGGCCTGCGCCTGCTGCGCGTCCGCCTGCATCTGCGATTCCTGGAAGCGCACCATGTCGAGCGACGCGGCAAGGTAGGCGTCCTGCAGCGGCCGCACTTCCTTCAGCAGGAAATTGCGCGCGGCATCGGGCAGGTTGGCCTGCAGCAGCGTGACGACCTTCTGGCGCTTCTTGACGTAGGCGTCGCCGCTTTCCTGCAGCGCCTTCAGCAGCTCGTCGCCCTTCGGCGACGCGCCGGTCGCGGCCAGCTTCTCGCGCAGCTGCGAGATCTCGCGCGTGGCTTCGCTGACCTTCGTGATGTAGCCCTTGACCTCGGCCTCGTCGCCGACGGCCAGCACCGCGCTGCGCAGGTGGTTGGCCTGCTTGTTGACGGCGCGGTCGATCTCGGTGGCGAGCGCGATCTGGCCGTAGCCCTCAGTGACGATCTCGACCGTGGCCGCATTGATGGCGCGGATGCGCCACACCGACACGCCGGTGATCAGCACCAGCAGCAGGATCACGACGCCGAAACCCAGGCCCAGCCGCGTCCCGATCTTCATCCGGTTGACGAATTTCATGCTTGTTGTCTCCTGATTCGCCCGCACGGCCTGGGCGGCCGCGACGGGATCAGCAGGCTATCGGCGCCCGGTCGCGCCGACTTGAGGACGAACGACCCCTATTTCGTCAGGATCAGCTTGCCGAGCGAGGTTTGTCGCAGGCGGTAGCGCATGCCGTCGTGTTCGATCTCGACGACCGTCTCGCCGTCGAGGATCTGCGCGCTGGAGATGCAGCGGACCGGCCCCGTCGTGCTGCCGCCGGCCGGCTGCGCACGAAGGGAACGGGCGGGCGCCGCGGGCAAGGCCTGCGCGGCGGCGGACGGGAAGGTGGAGGTGTGCATGGGCTTGAGTTTAAATGCGAACCGTTCGCATCTACAAGCCCCCTGGGCGACAAACCCCCTGCGCCGGCCCGGCTTTCGCCCGGCAGCGCGGGGAATCAGACCTTCAGTGCCGCGGTGACGACGATCTCGATGCGGTAGGCCGGGTTCGCGAGCTTCGCCTGCACCGTCGCGCGCGGCGGGGCGTCGCCGGGGGCGACCCAGTCGTCCCAGACCTCGTTCATGCCGGCGAAATCGGCCATGTCGGCCAGGAAGATCTGCGCCATCAGGATGTGCGCGTTGTCGGTGTGCGCCTCGGCCAGCAACCGGTCGACCATCGCGAGCACCTGCCGGGTCTGGCCACGGATGTCCTGCGTGGTGTCGTCGGGCACCTGGCCGGCGAGGTAGACCGTGCCGTGGTGGATGGCCATGTCGGAATAGCGGTCCTCGACGTGGAAACGCCGTACGGCGTGGGTCATGACTTGGCTCCGTGGTCGGAATGCTTGTGGGAGTGCTTGTGGGCGTGCTTGGCGGCATGCCGGGCCGCCTGGTCGGCCGGCCCGGCCTGGGCCGGCGCCTTCTTCTTGCTGCCGAGCTTGCTCTCGGTGCCGGCGATCAGCTTCTGGATGTTGGGAAGGTGGCGCCAGACCAGCAGCAGGCTCATCACGACGATCGCTCCGGCCAGCGGGCCGCCGTCCCAGATCAGCAGCTGATAGAACGGCGCGAACACCGCGGCCACCAGCGCCGCGAGCGACGAGTAGCGGAAGAAGCCCGCGATGATGATCCAGGTCAGCAGCGTCGCCGCGCCCAGCCACGGGTTGAACGCCAGCAGCACGCCGGCCGCGGTGGCCACGCCCTTGCCGCCCTGGAAGCGGAAGAACACCGGCCACAGGTGGCCGACGAAGGCCGCGAGGCCGACCAGCGCGACGGTGCCTTCGCGCAGCCCGAAGCGCGCGCCGAACAGCACCACCAGCAGCACCGGCACGTAGCCCTTCAGCGCGTCGAGCAGCAGCGTCAGGATCGCGGCGGTCTTGTTGCCCGAGCGCAGCACGTTGGTCGCGCCCGGGTTGCCCGAGCCGTAGCTGCGCGGGTCGTTCAGGCCCATGGCCCGGCTGACGATCACGGCGAACGACAGCGAGCCGATCAGGTAGGCCGCGATCACGGCGGCAACGGTGTAGAGAGTCTCCATGGGGGGCTTGGCGTGCTGTTGTGGTTACCTTGGCGGCTGGGCGCTCATTCTGCACCGGCGCACTGCACCGGCTTCGCGCCGAGCAGGCCGGTCAGCACCGCGGGCGCGATGCCGACCAGGTAGCCGCGGCGCCCGCCATTGATGTACAGGCCGGGCAGCTCGAGGATGCTGGCCTCCACATACACCGGCATCGCCTTGCGGGTGCCGAATGGCGAGGTGCCGCCGACCAGGAAGCCGCTGTGGCGCTGCGCCACCTCGGGCTTGCACGGCGTGACCTTCTTCGCGCCGATCTGCCGCGCGAGGTTCTTCGTGCTGACCTGCCGATCGCCGTGCATCAGCACGATCAGCGGCGCGGCGCTCTCGTCCTCCATCACCAGCGTCTTGACGACATGGTGTTCGTCGACGCCGAGCTGGCGGGCCGATTCGGTGGTGCCGCCGTGCTCGACGTAGTCGTACAGGTGCTCGGTGAACGCGATGCCGTGCTTGCGCAGCAGCTGCGTCGCGGGGGTTTCGGAAGCGTGGTCCTTGCGTGCCATGGCCGCGAGTGTAGGGAATCCGGTTTGTATCGCTCTTTGTCCGGACCGGGCGACGACACGGCGCGGGACAAAACGGCCGCGTTCATGACACACCGTGGATACGTCGGGCCGGCTCAATGAGGCCTGTCCTTCAACCCGTCTTCAACACAAGAGGTTCGCCATGTCCGAGAAGATCGATCTCCAACGCCGCCACCTGTTCGGCGCCGCAGCGGCCACCTTCGGCGCCGCACAACTGGGCCTGATCGCGCCGGCCTCCGCCGCGCAGGCGGCGCCCGGCAGCGCCACCTCGTTCGGCCCGCTGAAGCAGATCGACGCCGGCGTGCTGAGCGTCGGCTATGCGGAAGCCGGCCCGGCCAACGGCCCGGTGGTCATGCTGTTCCACGGCTGGCCCTACGACATCCACACCTATGTCGACGTGGCGCCGCTGCTGGCCGCGGCCGGCTGGCGCGTGATCGTGCCGTTCCTGCGCGGCTACGGCACGACGCGCTTCCTGTCGACCGACACGCCGCGCAACGGCCAGCAAGCGGCCATCGCGCAGGACGCGATCGCGCTGATGGACGCGCTGAAGATCGACAAGGCCGTGATGGCCGGCTGCGACTGGGGCGCGCGCACCGCCTGCATCATCGCGGCCGTGTGGCCCCAGCGCACGAAGGCGCTGGTGTCGGTCAGCGGCTACCTGCTGACCAACCTGCAGGCGGCCCAGCAGCCGCTGCCGCCGGCCGCCGAACTGCAGTGGTGGTACCAGTTCTACCTGACGACCGAGCGCGGCCGCCGCGGCTACGACGCGAACCGCCATGCCTTCGCGAAGCTGATCTGGCAGACCGCCTCGCCGCAGTGGCGCTTCGACGACGCGACCTTCGAGCGCTCGGCCCGCTCGCTGGACAACCCCGACCACACCGCGATCGCGGTGCACAACTACCGGTGGCGGCTGGGCCTCGCGGCCGGCGAATCGAAGTACGACGAGATCGAGGCGAAGCTGGCCACCGCGCCGCGCATCGGCGTGCCGACCATCACGCTGGAAGGCGACGCCAACGGCGCGCCGCACCCGGAACCCTCGGCCTACGCCGGCAAGTTCAGCGGACCGTACGAGCACCGCAACCTGTCGGGCGGCATCGGCCACAACCTGCCGCAGGAAGCACCGCGCGCGTTCGCGCAGGCGGTGATCGACGTGGCCAAGGCCTGAGCACCTCCCTTCGATTTCCGTGCTTCTTCCTCCACACTGACCGCCATGTCCATCCTCCACCGCATCACCTCGTTGTGCCGGCCGCTGACCCTGCTGGCCGTGCTGGCCGCCTGTCTCGCCCTGCCGGCCGCCCGCGCGGCCGAGCCGCCGATGCCCAGCCTCGCCGGCGCCGTCGGCTGGCTCAACTCGCCGCCTCTGACGCTCGAGTCGCTGCGCGGCAAGGTCGTGCTGGTGGACTTCTGGACGTACTCGTGCATCAACTGCCTGCGCACGCTGCCCCACGTGCGGGCCTGGGCGCAGCGTTACGCCGGCCAGGGGCTGGTCGTCGTCGGCGTGCACACGCCGGAGTTCGCGTTCGAGAAGAACCTCGCGAACGTCCAACGGGCCACCACGGACCTGAAGATCGGCTTCCCGGTCGCGATCGACAGCAACTTCGCGATCTGGCGTTCGTTCCAGAACCGGGCCTGGCCGGCGTTCTACCTCGTCGATGCGCAGGGCCGCGTGCGCCACCAGCAGTACGGCGAAGGCGACTTCGACGCGACCGAGAAGGCGATCCAGTCGCTGCTGAAGGAGGCCGGCCCCGCAGCGGCGCTGAAGCCGGTGTCGCCGGCCGCGCTCGACGCCAGCGGCGTCGGCCTGCCGCCCGACATGCGCAACGCGAAGTCGTCGGAGACCTACGTCGGCTACCAGCAGGCCGAAGGCTTCGCGTCGCCAGGCGGCCTCGTCCTCGACAGCGCCCATGCCTATGCGCCGGGCACGCCGCGGCTGAACCAATGGGGCTTGTCGGGTGAGTGGACCGTGCGGCCCGAGTTCGCCGAGTTGAACCGCGCCGGCGGCAGCGTGGTGTACCGCTTCCATGCGCGCGACCTGCACCTCGTGCTCGGCCGCGGGTGGGCCGGCAAGCCGCTGCGCTTCCAGCTGACGCTGGACGGCAAGCCGCCGGGCGCCGACCACGGCGTCGACACCGATGCCGCCGGCAACGGCGTGATCGACGGCGAGCGCCTGTACCAGCTGGTGCGCCAGCAGGGCCGCATCGGCGACCGCACGATCGAGATCCGCTTCCTCGATGCCGGGGTGCGCGCGTTCGCGTTCACCTTCGGCTGAACCGCCGCGCCGGGATCGTCCGCGGTTCAGCCCGCCGGACTCACTGTGCCGGATCGCGGTGCGTCCAGCGGATCGCGTCGATCTCGGCCAGCAGCTCGGGCGGCAACGTCGTGTCCCACGCGGCCAGGTTCTCGTCCAGCTGCGCGAGCGACGTGACGCCGATGATGGTGCTTGCGACGCGCCGGCTGCGGTAGACGAAGGCAAGCGCGAGTTGCGTCGGCGTCAGCCCGTGGCGGCGCGCCAGCGCGTTGTACAGGCGCGCGGCGGCCAGCGCCTCGGGCCGGCCCCAGCGGCCCTTCTTCATGCCGTCGAAGATCGCGAGCCGCCCCGGCTTGTCGGCGGCGTCGAAGCCGATCTCGTCGTACTTGCCGGTCAGCGCGCCGAACGCCAGCGGCGAGTAGGCGAGCAGCGAGACCTGCTCGCGGTACAGCGTCTCGTCGAGCCCGTTGTCGAGCGCGCGGCTGGTCAGCGCATACGGGTTCTGCACGGTGGCCACGCGCGGCAGGCCGTGCAGGTCGGCCAGTCGCAGGAATTCGCCGACGCCCCACGGCGTCTCGTTCGACAGCCCGATGTGCCGCACCTTGCCGGCCTTCACCAGCCCGGCCAGCGCCTGCAGCTGCTCGTGGATGCTGCTGAATTCGGCGTCCTTCGACGGGTCGAAGTACAGCGCGCCGAAGGTCGGCACATTGCGGTTCGGCCAGTGGATCTGGTAGAGGTCGATCACATCGGTGCGCAGCCGCTTCAGGCTGTCGTCGCAGGCCTGCGCGATCTCGGCCGGCCGCAGGTTCGCGCTGCCGCCGCGCACCCAGTCCATGCTGCGGCCGGGGCCGGCCACCTTGGTCGCGAGCACCACCTTGCCGCGCACGCCGGGCCGGGCCGCGAACCAGTTGCCGATGATGCGTTCGGTCGCGCCGTAGGTCTCGCGGCGCGTCGGCACCGCGTACATCTCGGCGGTGTCGATGAAGTTGATGCCGCGCGCGACGGCTTCGTCGAGGATGCGGTGCGCCGCGGCTTCGTCGACCTGTTCGCCGAAGGTCATCGTGCCGAGGCAGACGGGGGTGACGCGCAGGTCGCTGCGGCCGAGCGGGAGGGTGGTGAAGGTGGTCATCGGGCAAGTTTAGGGAGAAATCCGGAAGCCCGTGCGCGCTCCTCTTCCTGCAGCCGCAGCACCCGCCGCTGCACCTTGCCGGTGGTCGTCATCGGCAGCGCGTCGATGAACTCGATCTCCTTCGGGTACTCGTATGGCGCGAGCCGGCCTTTCACATGGGCCTGCAGCCGCTCGACCAACGCGGCATCGCCGGCCACGCCGGGCGCCAGCACCACGTAAGCCTTGACCAGCGCGCCGCGTTCGGGATCGGGCTTGGGCACGACCGCGGCGTTGACGACCGCCGGGTGCTTGACCAGGCAGTTCTCGATCTCGCTCGGCCCGATCCGGTAGCCCGCGGCCTTGAACACGTCGTCGCTGCGGCCCTGGTACCAGAGGTAGCCGTCGTCGTCCATCAGCGCGGTGTCGCCGGTGCGGCACCAGCTGTCGTCCGGGTCGCCGGTGAACTTGGCGCGCGTCGCGCCGTCGTTGCGCCAGTAGCCGACGAAGAACACCGGGTCGGGGTCGCCGTGCACGTCGCGGCGGTGCACCGCGACGTCGCCCGGCGTGCCGCGCGGGCATTCGCGGCCGGCGTCGTCGAGCACTGCCACCCGGTGCCCGGGGTAGGCCCGGCCCATGCTGCCCGGGCGCGCCGGCCAGCCGGGCTGCGCGCGGCCCTCGGCATCGAGGGTTTCGGTGCAGTTGCCGACCACGTAGTTGATCTCGGTCTGGCCGAACATCTCGTTGACGGTGATGCCGAGCTGCTCGCGGCACCAGGCGAACACCGCATCGCCGACCGCCTCGCCGGCGCTCATCACCGCGCGCAGGCGCAGCGCGTAGCGCCCGCGCGGCGACGGCACGGCCTTCATCATCGCCTTCAGCGCGGTCGGGAACAGGAAGGCGTTGGTGACGCCGTAGCGCGCCATCAGCTCGAAGGCCTTCTCCGGGCCGAAGCGGCCCTGGTACGCGACGATCTCGCGGCCGAAGTACAGCGTCGGCAGCAGCGCGTCCATCAGCCCGCCGGTCCAGGCCCAGTCGGCCGGGCTCCAGAACACCTCGTCGCGGCGCGGAAACCAGTTCTGGCTCGCGACGAAGCCGCTCAGGTTGCCGATCAGCGCCCGCTGCGGCAGCAGCGCGCCCTTCGGCGGGCCGGTGGTGCCGCTGGTGTAGATCAGGATCGCCGGGTCGGCGGCGCGCGTCGCGACCGGCACGAAGCCGGCCTCGTCCTGCTGCAGCAGTGCATCCCAGTCGACCTCGCCCGGACCGGCTGCCGCCACGCCGACCGCGATCAACGAAGCGAGCGACGGGCACTGCGGGCGCACCGCGCGCAATGCGGCGATCGACGCTTCGTCGCCGATCGCGATGCAGGCCTCGCTGTCCTGCAGCCGGAACTCGAGCGCCTCGGGGCCGAACAGCACCGACAACGGCATCGCCACCGCACCCAGCTGGTGCAGCGCGATGTGCGCGACCGCGGTCTCGATGCGCTGCGCCATCACGATGGCGACACGGTCGCCGCGCCGCACGCCCAGCCGCTGCAGCGCGGCCGCCAGCCGCCGTGAGCGGGCCTGCAGCTGGCGGTAGCTGCAGGTGCGGCGGGTGCCGTCCTCGCGTTCGTGGCGGATCGCGATCGCATCCGGCGTCTCGCGGGCCCAGCGGCCGCAGCAGGCCTCGCCGATGTTGAAGTCGGCCGGCACCTGCCAGCGGAAGGACGAATGAAGGGTGGCGTAGGAATCGGCTTCGCGCATGGGCGCGAAGCTTATGACGCTAGGCGCCGAAGCGCGCGAGGGCTTCCCCGGTGATGCGGCAGATGCGCCAGTCCGGCATCACCGTCGCGCCCATGCGCTCGTAGAAGCGGATCGCGTTCTCGTTCCAGTCGAGCACGCTCCATTCGAAGCGGCCGTAGCCGCGGTCGACCGCCAGGCGGGCCAGCCGCGTCAGCATGGCCTCGCCGACACCCGCGCCGCGGTGCGCGGGCTGCACATACAGGTCTTCGAGGTAGAGCCCGGGTTGGGCCAGGAAGGTCGAGAAATTGGTGAAGAACAGCGCGAAGGCGATCACCTCGCCGTCGGCCTCGGCGACCATCGCCTCGGCGACGGCCTTCTCGCCGAACAGGTTCGGCCGCAGCTTCTCGGGCGTGACTTGCAGCAGGTGGGTCAGCTTCTCGAACTCGGCGAGTTCGCGGATCAGGCCGACGATCGGCACGACGTCGCGCAGTTCGGCGGGTCGCAGCGCGTAGGCGGGGTTGCCGTCGAGCGGCATCGAAGAGGTGGGCATGCGGCGATTGTCTCAGGCCCGCGACCCCGTCGCGCCCCGAAGGCCCTCCCCCCGTTCAGGCGGCCAGCCGCTCCCAGGCCACGGCCGGGGCGGCACGGGCCGGTTCGGGCCAGATCACGCAGACGGTGCGCGGGGTCATCAGGTGCTGGCAGAAGAAGGCGGCGATGCGCGCCGTGTGCGCCGCCGTCGCGCCGGCAGCAGCCCGCCCGGACTCCAGCTGCAGCGCCCGGCCCCGCAGCGTGCCGATGCGCCGGCGCAGCCAGTCGTCGTCCACGGCGGCGCTGCCCAGCCACCACGCGGCGGCCTGCACGCCCGGCGCCAGCGCGCTGGCGATCTGCGGCAGCGCCTGCCACTGGCGGCGCAGTGCGCGATCGAGGGTCGAGCCGGTGCCCTCGGCCAGCACCGCGCGGATCGCGGGCTCGTCGGCCGCGGCCCCCAGCACCGCATTCGCGCCGACACCCGAGCCCATCGCGCCGATGCGTCCCGCCGGGTGACCGCGCTCCAGCAGGTAGTCGACCGCGCCGAGCACATCGTGGCGCTCGCGGCGGCCGAAGCTGCCCCGGTGGGCGCTGCTGCCGCCGCGCCCGCGCAGGTCGATGGCCAGCACCGACAGGCCCTGTGCCCGCAGCGCCTGCGCCAGCTCGCGGTTGCGCCGGCCGTCGCGGCCGTTCACCAGCACCACCGCCGCGCGGCCGGCCGGCACCGGCAGGTACTCGCCGCAGACGCGGGCGCTGCCGTCGCGGGCTGCAAAACTCACCCGGTCAAGGGCTGCTGCGCCGCGAGCCGGCGGCTTCGGACGGGCCCGTGTGTGACGGTGCGCGAACCAGAGGCACGCTGCCGCATAGGCGAGAACGCCGGTGAAAGCGACGACCGTTGCTGCCGAGCCGATGTCCACGATGAAAAATCCCCCTGAGCGAAACCCAGTGTCCGATTCCACGCCTGCGCCGTCCTTCAAGCGCCTGAAGCCGGCCTGAATCGTTCTGAAAGTCGGCGGCATCGCGTAAATTCCCCGCCTTGGAGGATCCCCTTGCCTGACCACTACCGCTTCGGACGCATCGCGCTGAGCCCGGCCACGCGCCAGCTGCTGATCGACGGCCAGCCCGCGCTGCTCGGCGCGCGCGCGTTCGACCTGCTGCAGGCGCTGGTCGAGCGCAGCGACCGGCTGGTGTCGAAGGGGGAACTGCTCGACCTGGTCTGGCCCGGCCTCGTCGTCGAAGAGAACAACCTGCAGGTGCATGTCTCGGCGCTGCGCAAGCTGCTGGGCGCGCAGGCGATCTCGACGGTGCCGGGGCGCGGCTACCGCTTCACGATGGCCCCCTCGCCGTCGCCCGCTCCAGCGGTCGCGCCGGCCCCGCCGCCGCGCGATGCGTTGCCCGAGCGGCCTGTCGCGCTGGTCGGACGCGAGCGCGAGCTGGCCGAGCTGCTGGCGCAGCTCGACGGCTCGGGACTGGTGACGCTGGTCGGCCCCGGCGGCATCGGCAAGACCTCGCTGGCGCGAGCCGCTGCCCAGGCGCGGCGGGAGGCCTGGGCCGACGGCGTCGCATGGGTCGAACTCGCGTCGCTGACCGATGCCTCGCTGATCGGCGGCGCGATCGCGCAGGCGCTGTCGTTGCAGATCGCGGTGGGCGGCGATGCAACCCCCGCGCTGCTGGCGTCGGTGAAGAACCTGGAGGCGCTGCTGGTGCTCGACAACGCCGAACACCTGCTCGACGGCCTCGCGCCGCTGGTGCAGGCGCTGCAGCAGGGCGCCCCCGGCTTGCGCCTGCTGGTGACGAGCCAGGTGCCGCTGCACCTGGCGAGCGAGCGGCTGCAGCGCATCGAGGCGCTGGCGGTGCCGCCCGACGGCAGCGCCGCCGGACCGGCGTTGCAGCACGGCGCGGTCGCGCTGTTCTGCGAGCGCGCGCTGGCGGTCGACCGCCGCTTCGCGTTGACCGATGCCAACGTCGGCGCGGTGACCGAGATCTGCCGCCGGCTCGACGGCGTGCCACTGGCGCTCGAACTGGCGGCCGCGCGTGTGCCGCTGCTGGGCGTTGCCGGGATCGCGTCGCGGCTTGACGACCGCTTCCGGCTGCTGGCCAGCAGCACGCGCGGCACGCCCACGCGCCAGCAGACGCTGCAGGCGGCGCTCGACTGGAGCCTGTCGCTGCTGACGCCGGCGCAGCGCGCGCTGTTCGACTCGCTCGGGGTGTTCGCCGGTGGTTTCACGCTGGCGCTGGCCGGCGCGGTGCTGGCCGACGGCAGCGATGCCGACGGCTGGGCCGCGATCGACGGGCTGGCGCTGCTGTCGGACCATTCGCTGGTGCAGGTGGGCGACGGCGACCCGCCGCGCTATGCGCTCAGCGAGAGCGCGCGGGCCTATGCGCAGTCCCGGCTGGCGCAAGACCCGCAGGCCGACGCGCTGCGCGGCCGCCATGCGCGTGCGCTTCGCGCATTCTTCGCCGGTGCGCAACGCGACTGGCTGCGGATGGCCGACGCGCCGTGGCTCGCGCTGTACGAGCCGGAACTCGACAACCTGCGGGCCGCGCTCGCATGGTCGCAGCAGCACGACCCCGAGACGCTGGTCGCGCTGGTCGGCGCGGCCGCGCCGCTGTGGCACCACCTGTCGCTGCATGCCGAGGCCAGGCGCTGGCACGACATCAGCGAGGCGATGGTTGATGGCAACGTTCCCAAGCCGCTGGCCGCGGCCTGGTGGCGGGCCGCGCAATGGGTGTGGGCCGAAGCCTCGCCGGGGCGCTCGCGGGGCGCGGCCGATCATGCGCAGTCGCTGTTCCGTGCGCTCGGCGACGAGCATGGGCTGTACGCGCAGTTGACCGGCCTGGCCGGGTTGTGGCACGAGCCGAACCCGGCGGCGCGGGCGGCGCTGGACGAAGCGTTGGCACTCGAGCGGCCGGACTGGCCGGCCCGCGAGCGCGCCTGGGGCCAGCGCGCGCGCGCCGACGTGGCGCGCGCCGAAGGCCGGCTGGCGGACAGCCGGGCCGCTCGCGAGGTCGAACTCGGATTGCGGATTGCCGCCGGCGACGAACGCGGCGCATGGCGCGCACGCTCGCACCTGGCCGACCTGGCGCTGGCCATGGGCGAGGTCGACGAGGCGGTGTACCTCGGTCATCAACTGGTCGATGCGCTGCGAGACAAGCGCGCGCCGGCGACGCTGTGCACCGCGCAGCTGAACCTGATGCATGCGCTGCTGGTCCGCGGATCGGTCGACGAGGCGTTCGCGCTGTCGCACGACGCGCTGCGGCTGGCCGGCGACTGCGCGATGCTGTGGCAGGCAGCCGACACCTTCGCGTGGCTGGCGGCCTGCCGCGATCGGCTCGAGACGGCGGCGCAGCTGGCAGCCTGGTCCGATGCGATGTACCGGCATCGCGACGAGCCGCGGGCCGGGCAGCATGCGCAGGCGAGGCAGCGGCTGCAGCCCCTGTTGGCGACGCTGGCCCCGGCGGCAGCGGACCGTGCGACCACCGCGGGTGCACGGCTCACCGACCAGGAGATCGTGTCGTTGTGGGATGGCGCTTCGGCTGGCGATTGAAGCGCCGGCGGATTCACCGCTTCGCCAGCCACGACGCACGGCGCCCGCGCGAGGCGGGCGCTCAAGCGGACGAACGTCGCTCAGGTCATCGCTCGGAAAGTGCCGAATTCACCTGCTGTCGTTCTGGACGACGGGCCCTCCTGTCACTGCCCGGAGTTCATCCGGGCTGAGTTGCCGCATTGACGCAACGGCCTGCACGGGTTCATCACTCAGCGCTTCCGCCTCAGGCGGACATTCCAGCTCGACGCTCATCGTGGTCATATGGGTCATTTCTGCTCCGTGTTGAATTGAAAGTGAAGGCACCGCGAGTCGGCGCTCAGCGATTCTCGTTCTGAATGACGGGATCCACGCTGCCGGTCAGCCCGCTGGCCAAGTGGATGACGTTCACCAGGTAGGGGTAGGCCAGGCCGCTCTGGTTCACGTTCGAGACCGTCGCGGTCCGCATGTCGTCCGAATACTGGATCGTCGTGAACGAGGCGTCCCATCCGTTCGAGAGGGGCTGGATGCCGGAAAGCTTGTCGCGGAACGCATAACCCGACGTGGCCACCTGGAACAACACGTTCACGCTGTCGCCGATGCCGGTCAGGTTCAGGAACTCCGGTTCCACCCGCGTTACGACGACGTTGGGCGCTTCTTCGGTCATGTAGGCAGCGATGGTGACGGTCAATGTCGGCGGGATCGGCACGATGGCTTCGTTGCTCATGGGGTAGTCCTTCTAGTTGGATGGGTGACTGCTGCCGCCCCGCACGGTCTGCAATCGTCTCGCGAGTTCGGCATATGCGGGGTGCCGGTAAGTGGTTTTCTCGATCCGCGCCGCGAGCACCTGGGCGCCCTTGACATCGCCGAGCCCGAGCCGGGCCCGCGCGAGCGGGGTCAGGACCGCGCCGTCGTCCATCGCGGCGAACGGCGCCAGCGCGGACTCCACGCGCTCCCAGGCCTGCTGCGCGACATCGCGGCGGTCCGGCTCGGCGAGCACCGCCAATGCCGCGGCGGCGCCGGAGATCTCGACCGCCTGCCGCGCGGCGAGGTGCGCATCGCCCTTCGCCTGCACCTCGGTGGACGCCAGCAAGGCCTGCAGTTTCGAGATCAGCTCGCCGCGCCCGGGGGCCTGCACGACCTGCGCCGTCAATTCGAGCAGGCGGCTGCGCAGTCCGACCGCGTAACGGGCATCGCGTGCCTCGCCGGCGAGGAACTTGTCGACGCACGCGGTCGCCGCGGACAACTCCCCGCGGGCCGCGTCGTGCCGCGATTGCGCCACCAGGGTCTCGATCAGGCGCAGCCGCGCAAAGCACGCATCGCCGAGCCACAGCATGTTGCTCGCGTCGGCCAGCACCAGGGCGTCGGCCATCTGCAATCCCGCACGGCTGTGCAGTTCCGCATCGTGCGGCCGGCCGAGCGCCAGCTCGAAGAAGCTGATGATGTTGAGCGCGTTCTGGATGCTGCGCTGCGCCACGCGGCTCTTCGACGAGTCGGCCATCCGCTGGTGCAGCGCGAGTTTCTCCTGCTGCTCTCGCAGCGCATGCTCGTAGTCGCCGAGCGCCGCGTAGGTCTCGGCGAGCCAGCCATGGTTCTGCGCCCATTCGGAGGCGAACTCCGGACGCTTGGGCGCCAGTTCGCGAAACAGCTCGTCGGCCCGGCGCAGCGATGCGAGCGCATCCGAAGGCCGTCCCACCCCGAGTTGCACGCCACCGAGGTTCACGTGTGCAAATGCCACTTCGGCCCGCCAGTCGAGGTTGGCGGGATCCAGCACGGCAAGCCGCTGCGCGAGCGCGAGGTACTCCTGGAAGCGCGCCAGCGCGGCCTGCCCGTCCAGGTGCTTCCATGCGGCATAGCCGACCCAGAACACGCTTTGCGCATGGTCGAAGATGCGCTGTCCGTCGCCGGGCGCCTTCAGCAACAACTGCTGCGTGGTGGCAGCAGCCTGTTCGAATGCGACCTGGGCTTCGGCGGCATTGCCGCGCAAGTCGCGGATCTCGCCGATCAGGTGCATCGCGCGCGAGCGATGGCCGAGCGCAGTGGCATCCAGCCGGTCCGCCTGCTGCGAGCCGTAGTAGGCCAGCGCCTTCTCGCCCACCGAATCCAGCACCTCCAGCCGGCCCACCGGCTCGAGCTTCTTGCGAAGGTCGCCGAGCATGAACTCGATCAGCCCTTCGGCCTGTGCGCGCTGGTGCTGCGCCTCGTTGCGCGCGCGCACCGCCAGCACCGCCAGCAGCGCGAACACGACGACGCCGACGGCCGAAGCCGCAGTGATCGCCGCCAGCCAGCGCAGCCGCCGCTGCGTGTCGCGCTGCACCAGGTCGTCGAAGCCGACGCCGATCATGCCGGCCAGCAGCTTCAGCGCGGCGCGGCGCGGGCCGTCGCCTTCGGCTCGCTGGTCGGCGGCGATCGGCTCCAGCGGCTCGCCTTCGGGGCGGCCGTCGGACGTCAGCGCAAAACGCAGCGCCGGCGGGAAACATTCGCTCGCCTCGCGGCCCGGCGTGTTGCTCGCGAACGGCTCGCCGCGCGCGATCAGCGCCAGCACGCGGCCTTCGCCATGCAGGCGCTTGAATTCGATGATCTCGCGGTTGACCCACGGCGAACGCGCGGCGTCCGGCGAGCAGACGACGATCAGCCAGCGGCTGGCCGCGAGGGCCTCCTGCACGCTCGCCTTCAGGTCGGCACCGGCGTTCAGCTCGTCGCGGTCGCGGAACAGCGGCGGCAGGCGCGCCGGCACCGGCCCGTGCGGCGTCGCGCGCCCGATCAACCGGCGCGGGATGCGGTACGTCTCGAGCTGCCGCTGCAGCCGGCGTGCCACCACCTTGTCGTGGTGGCTGTAGCTGATGAAGGCCCCGTAGCGCGGTGCAGGGGCAGGCGATGCGGTGGCTGGCGTTTCCTCGGCGCTCATCGCCGCGCGTCCCTCACATGGGCCAGCACCGCGTCGAGCCGGCGGCGGTCGCAGCACTGTTCCACCGTGCCGCCGGCCCGCGGCCACAGCAGTCGCGGGCGCTGGCGCGGCCGGGTCGACAGGTGCAGCACCGGGATGCGGCGCCGGAAGGCCTCGTCAACGACGTCGGCCGTGCCGCCGGTGCCGCGCGACGGCGCGCCGTCCCACAGTGCAAGCAGCAGGTCGGCCTGGTCGAGCAGCGCATGCCCGGCGCGCAGGTAGGTGCGCCCGGCCACGCCCAGCGGCCCGTGCAACTCGGTGATGCGTGCCGCGTCGGCCAGCAGCGCCCGGTACTCGAGGCGCGACGCGGCGCTGCTGAAGCCGCGCGCGTAGTCATCGCGCGGGCGCGGCAGCACCGCGTGCAGGGTGTAGCCCACCTGCAGGCCGAGCCATGCGAGGTGGCGGTCGCTGCCCTCGGCGAGGTTCGACAGCAGCACCGGCTCGATGCAGCGCGATGCGTTCGCCAGGTGGGCGAGCACCGGCTCGATCTGCGGCGTGATCAGGTCCAGCTGATGTTGTGAGATGCGATTCAAGCGATGCCCCGTGACACCGACGTGCAAGCCCCGCGCCGGCGGCCGTGGGTGGCACGGTGCCGGTGTCGCGATCCCCTCGAGCTCCCTCACGTCGGTACTGCAGAACGGCACGGGTCAGTCCAGTTTTTCCTTCACGGCGGACATGCCCTCCTCCCCGAGCATAGGGCGCGTTGACCCTGCGTCGGATGACTGCACGGTGCGCGCATGGCCAGCGGCGGTCGGAAGTGCGCAAGAAATCACGAGTGGCGCCGGCGTCGCGAGCGCGTGGAACCCCGCGAACAGGGCCGCGACGCCGAGAACGGCCGCGGCAAAGCGCAGTTGGGGGGTGTGCAGCATGGCAATCGGGCGCATCGGTTTCATGGCGCGATGGTCGGCGCTGCACCGGCCTGCCGTCCTGAAGCGCGGCTGAATTGTCCTGAAGCCGCGCTGTCCGCCGCTGTCCCTCGGCGGACAGCGCGGCGGCAGGCAAGCTCCTAAGATCGGCGGCCATGCCGTCCCCTTCCACACCTGCCTCCGCGTCTGCCTACCTCCCCCGCCGCCCCGGGCGCAGCCGTTTCGTCGACCTGCGCGGGCTGCGCTGCCACCTGCACGAATGGGGCGATGCGAGCCAGGCCAGCGCCGAACGGCCGACGCTGGTGATGCTGCACGGCTGGATGGACGTCGGCGCGTCGTTCCAGTTCGCGGTCGATGCGCTGGCGGCGATCGAGGGCGGCGAGCGCCATGTGATCGCGCCCGACTGGCGCGGCTTCGGCCTCAGCGACCCGGGCCGAGCCGACTGCTACTGGTTTCCCGACTACCTCGGCGACCTCGACGCGCTGCTGGATTCGCAGGTCGACCCGGCCGCACCGATCGACCTGCTCGGCCACAGCATGGGCGGCAACGTCGCGATGGTCTATGCCGGCGTGCGGCCCGAGCGGATCCGCCGGCTCGTCAACCTGGAGGGCTTCGGCCTGCCGGCCACCCGCCCGGCGCAGGCGCCGAAGCGCTACCAGCAATGGCTGGACGAATTGAAGCAGCCGGTGGAACTGCGCCCCTACGACAGCCTGCAGGCGGTGGCCGACCGCTTGCGCAAGACCAACCCGCTGCTGCGCGAGGACCGCGCGGCCTGGCTGGCCGGCCACTGGTCGCGCCAGGCGGACGACGGCCGCTGGCACATCCTCGGCGACCCGGCCCACAAGCGCGCCAACCCGGTGCTCTACCAGAAGGACGAGGTGCTGGCCTGCTGGCAGCGCATCGCCGCGCCGCTGCTGTGGGTCGAAGGCGACCGCACCGACGTCTCCAAGTGGTGGGGCGACCGCTACCCGCGCAGCGACTTCGACGCCCGCCTCGCGCAGGTGCCGCGGGTCGAGCGCCAGGTGCTGTCGCCGGCCGGGCACATGCTGCACCACGACCAGCCGGAGGCATTGGCCACCCATCTGGCACGCTTCCTCCACGCCTGACCAGCCGCCCGGCCCGTGCGGGCATGCGCTGCGTGCGAAAATCCCGCGATTCACAAAACACACACGGGAACTGCACCATGGACGTCGAACACATCAATGCCATCGGCAACACCCTGGCCGACCTGACCGAGCGCACGGTCGGCCTCCGGGGGTATCTTTGACTACGATCGCAAAGCACTGCGACTGAACGAAGTCAACGCCGCGCTCGAGAACCCCAAGGTCTGGGACGAGCCGAAGCGCGCGCAGGAGCTGGGGCGCGAGAAGCGCACGCTGGAGCAGGTCGTCGAGACCATCGACCACCTGACCGGCAACCTGGCCGACAACTCCGAGCTGTACGAGATGTCGAAGGCCGAAGGCGACACCGACGGCCTGCAGGCCATCGAGGCCGAGACCGCGAAGCTGGCCGAGATCGTCGACGGGCTCGAGTTCCGCCGCATGTTCAACAACCCGGCCGACCCGCTCAACTGCTTCCTCGACATCCAGGCCGGCGCCGGCGGCACCGAAGCCTGCGACTGGGCCGGCATGCTGCTGCGCCAGTACCTGAAGTACGCCGAGCGCAAGGATTTCAAGGCGACGGTCGAGGACCAGTCCGACGGTGAAATCGCCGGCATCAAGAGCGCCACGATCAAGGTCGAAGGCGAGTACGCGTTCGGCCTGCTGCGCACCGAGACCGGCGTGCACCGCCTGGTGCGCAAGAGCCCGTTCGATTCCGCCGGCGGGCGCCACACCAGCTTCGCCAGCGTGTTCGTCTACCCCGAGGTCGACGACACGATCGAGATCGACATCAACCCGTCGGACGTGCGCACCGACACCTTCCGCGCCAGTGGCGCCGGCGGCCAGCACATCAACAAGACCGATTCGGCGGTGCGCCTCACGCACATCCCGACCGGCATCGTCGTGCAATGCCAGGACGGCCGCAGCCAGCACAGCAACCGCGACGTGGCCTGGAAGCGGCTGCGCTCGCGCCTGTACGACCACGAGATGCGCAAGCGCATGGAAGAGCAGCAGAAGCTGGAAGACACCAAGACCGACGTCGGCTGGGGCCACCAGATCCGCAGCTACGTGCTCGACCAGAGCCGCATCAAGGACCTGCGCACCAACGTGGAGATCTCCAACACCCAGAAGGTGCTGGACGGCGACCTCGACCAGTTCATCACCGCCAGCCTGAAGCAGGGCATCTGATGACGCAGCTGAAGGCCCTGCTCTTCGACCTGGACGGCACGCTGATCGACAGCATGCCGCACCACCACACGGCCTGGGTCGAGTGGCACCGGCGGCGCGAGCTGACGATCGACGCCGAGCGCTTCTTCCTCGAGACGGCCGGGCGCAGCAACGTCGAGATCTTCACCGACATGCTGCCCGGCCGCAGCGGCGACGACTACGCCGCGCTCGCCGCCGAGAAGGAGGCGATCTACCGCGACATCGCCGCCACCCGGCTCGGCCTGATCGCCGGCACGCACGAGCTGCTCGACCGCGCCGCCGGGCTCGGGCTGAAGCTCGCGGTGTGCACCGCGTCGACGCCGCAGAACATCGCGCTCGCCTACGACCGCTTCGGCATCGGCGACAAGGTGCAGACCACCGTCAGCCCGGCCGACGGCCTGCGCGGCAAGCCGCACCCGGACATCTTCCTCGAGGCTGCGAAGCGCCTCGGCGTGAGCCCGGCCGAATGCCTGGTCTTCGAGGACGCGCCGCTCGGCGTCGAGGCCGCGCGCCGGGCCGGCATGAAGGCCGTCGCACTGACCACGACGATGGGCGCCGACGCCTTCGCCGGCTTCGACAACGTCGTTGCCGTGGTGCCCGACCTGCTCGACATCCGGCTCACCCTCCCGATCCATCAGCCCTGACGAAAGAAGAACACCATGCGTGAAGGCACTGCACCGCTGATCCGCCGCGAGGACTACACCGCGCCGGCGTTCTGGATCCGCACCGTCGACCTGACGTTCGACCTCGACCCGGCGAAGACGCTGGTCATCAACCGCATGACGATGGAGCGCAACACCGCGCTGCCGCCGCAGCCGCTGCGCCTGCACGGCGAAGACCTGACGCTGACGCGTGTGCTGGTCAACGGCGAATCGGTGTCGTTCCGCCATGAAGACGGCATGCTGGTGATCGACAGCCTGTCCGACGTGCCGGCCGGCGAGTTCACGCTCGAGATCCGCAACACCTGCGCGCCCGAGAAGAACACGCAGCTGTCGGGGCTGTACACCTCGGGTGGCGGCTTCTTCACGCAGTGCGAGGCCGAAGGCTTCCGCCGCATCGCGTACTTCCTCGACCGGCCGGACGTGATGGCGGTCTACACCGTGACGCTGAAGGCCAGCAAGAAGGCCTACCCGGTGCTGCTGTCGAACGGCAACCTGGTTCAGCAGGGCGAGCTCGACAACGGCCGCCACTTCGCGAAGTGGCACGACCCGTTCCCGAAGCCGAGCTACCTGTTCGCGCTGGTCGCGGCCGACCTGGTCGCACGCGAGCAGCACATCCGCACCCGCTCGGGCAAGGACCACCTGCTGCAGGTGTACGTGCGCCGCGGCGACCTCGAGAAGACCGAGCACGCGATGAACTCGCTGATCGCGAGCGTCGTGTGGGACGAGGCCCGCTTCAAGCTGCCGCTCGACCTGGAGCGCTTCATGATCGTCGCGGTCGGCGACTTCAACATGGGCGCGATGGAGAACAAGGGCCTGAACATCTTCAACACGAAGTTCGTTCTCGCCAACCCGGCCACCGCGACCGACGTGGATTACGCCGGCATCGAGAGCGTGGTCGGCCACGAGTACTTCCACAACTGGACCGGCAACCGCATCACCTGCCGCGACTGGTTCCAGCTGAGCCTGAAGGAGGGCCTGACGGTCTTCCGCGACCAGGAATTCAGCATGGACATGGCCGGCAGCCCGACGGCGCGCGCCGTCAAGCGCATCGAGGACGTGCGCCAGCTGCGCCAGATCCAGTTCCCCGAAGACGCCGGCTCGATGGCCCACCCGGTGCGCCCGGACAGCTACGTCGAGATCAACAACTTCTACACCGCGACGATCTACGAGAAGGGCTCGGAGGTGGTGCGGATGATGCAGACGCTGGTCGGCCGCGAAGGCTTCGCACGCGGCATCACGCTGTACTTCGCGCGCCACGACGGCCAGGCCGTGACCTGCGACGACTTCGCGCAGGCGATTGCCGATGCCAACCCCGACAGCGAGCTCGCGAAGCACCTGACGCAGTTCAAGCGCTGGTACAGCCAGGCCGGCACGCCGCGCGTCAACGCGCGCGGCCGCTATGACGCGCCGAGCCGCACCTACACGCTGGGCATCGAGCAGAACTGCCTGCCGTCGCCGGGGCAGATGGCGAAGGAATCGAACGTGATCCCGGTCGCGATGGGGCTGATCGGCCGCGACGGCCGGCCGCTGCCGCTGCAGCTCGAAGGCGAAGCGGCCGCCGGTGGTACCGAGCGCGTGCTGGTGCTGCACGAAGCGCGCAGCTTCTTCACCTTCGTCAACGTCGAGGTCGAGCCGGTGCCGTCGCTGCTGCGCGGCTTCTCGGCGCCGGTGATGCTGATCGACCACCTGGCCGACGACGACCTGCTGGTGCTGCTGAAGCACGACAGCGACCCGTTCAACCGCTGGGAAGCCGGCCAGCGCCTGGCGCTGAACCGCCTGCTGGCGGCGGTGGCGAGCGAGCAGCCGCAGCCGCTGGACGCCGCCTTCATCGAGGCGATGCGCGCGGTGCTGCGGCATGACGAGCTCGATGCGGCATTCAAGGAACTGGCGCTGACGCTGCCGAGCGAGACCTACGTCGCCGAGCAGCTCGATCTGGTCGACCCGCAGCGCATCCACGCGGCGCGCGAATCGATGAAGCTGCAGCTCGCGCAGGCGTTGCGCGACGACTGGCAGTGGGCGTTCGACACGCACCAGGTGCTCGGCGGCTACTCGCCCGATCCGGTGTCGGCCGGCAAGCGCGCGCTGGCCAACCTGGCGCTGGCGATGCTGTGCCTCGAGTCGACGCGCCGTGGCGACAGCGTGTGGCCGGGCCGCGCCTTCCAGCGCTTCAAGGACGCCGGCAACATGACCGACCGGCTGGGCGCGCTGGCCGCGCTGGTGCATGCGCATGCCGAGCTGGCCGAGCCGGCGCTGCAGCGCTTCCACGAGATCTTCAAGGCCGAGCCGCTGGTCATCGACAAGTGGTTCGCGCTGCAGGCGGGTGCGCCCGAGAAGGACGGCCGCGTGTTCACGCGGGCCAAGCAGCTGCTGCAGCACCGGGACTTCTCGCTGAAGAACCCGAACCGCGCGCGCAGCCTGATCACCACGCTGTGCATGCTGAACCCGGCGGCCTTCCACCGCAGCGATGCGGCCGGCTACGTGTTCTGGGCCGACCGGATGATCGAACTCGACAGCCTGAACCCGCAGCTCGCCGCGCGCGTCGCCCGCGTCATGGACCGCTGGAGCAACCTGGCCGAGCCGTACCGCACCGCGGCCGGCGAGGCGCTGAAGCGCGTCGCGGCCAAGGCCGACCTGTCGAACGACGTGCGCGAGATCGTCGGCCGGGCGCTGCAGTCCGGCGAGGTCTCGGCATGACGCAGCGCCTGACCCCGAAACGCATCAGCCTGACCCAGTACCTGATCGAGCAGCAGCGCAGCCACGGCAACATCCCGGCCCAGTTGCGGCTGCTGATCGAGGTGGTGGCGCGCGCCTGCAAGCGCATCAGCATCAGCGTCAACAAGGGCGCGCTCGGCGGCGTGCTCGGCAGCGCCGAGACCGAGAACGTGCAGGGCGAGATGCAGAAGAAGCTCGACATCATCGCCAACGAGGTGCTGATCGAGGCCAACGAATGGGGCGGCCACCTGGCCGCGATGGCCAGCGAGGAGATGGAGGGCATCTACGTGGTGCCCAACCGCTTCCCGCAGGGCGAGTACCTGCTGCTGTTCGACCCGCTCGACGGCTCGAGCAACATCGACGTCAACGTCAGCATCGGCACGATCTTCTCGGTGCTGAAGAAGCCCGAGAACAGCGCCGGCGCGACGGTCGGCGTCAGCGAGGCCGACTTCCTGCAGCCCGGCTCGCAGCAGGCCGCCGCCGGCTACTGCGTGTACGGCCCGCAGACGATGCTGGTGCTGACCGTGGGCGACGGTGTCGCGATCTTCACGCTCGACCGCGAGGAAGGCGCCTGGCTGCTGACGCAGGACGGCGCGAAGATCCCGGAAGACACGAAGGAATTCGCGGTCAACATGAGCAACCTGCGGCACTGGGCGCCGCCGATGCAGCGCTATGTCGAGGAATGCCTGGCCGGCAGCACCGGCCCGCGCGGCAAGGACTTCAACATGCGCTGGATCGCCAGCATGGTGGCCGACGTGCACCGCATCCTGACGCGCGGCGGCGTGTTCATGTACCCCTGGGACCGGCGCGAGCCGAAGAAGGCCGGCAAGCTGCGGCTGATGTACGAGGCGAACCCGATGGCCTTCATCGTCGAGCAGGCCGGCGGCGCGGCGACCAATGCGGGGCAGCGCATCCTCGACCTGCAGCCGACCGCGTTGCACGAGCGCGTCAGCGTGATCCTGGGGTCGAAGAACGAAGTTGAGCGCGTCACCGCGTATCACCGCGAAAACGGCTGAAAGCCGAGCTATACTCGCTGGCTTCACGCCGGTGTAGCTCAGTTGGTAGAGCAGCGCATTCGTAATGCGAAGGTCGGGAGTTCGACTCTTCTCACCGGCACCAACATCGCCGGCCCTTCAGGGGGCCGGATCAGGAAAAGCCGCTTCACAGCGGCTTTTTTTGTGCCCGCGCGCTGTCCCGTCAGGCCGGCATGGCCACCGGCCCGCCGCGCAGCTTGAACACCGCGACCGCCTCCACCAGCATGCGCGCCTGCTGCTTCAGGCTTTCGGCGGCCGCCGCGCCCTCTTCCACCAGCGCCGCGTTCTGCTGCGTCGCCTGGTCCATCTGCGACACCGCCTCGCCGACCTGCGACACCCCCGAGCTCTGCTCGACCGCCGCCGAGCTGATCTCGCCGACGATGTCGCTGACGCGCTGGATCGCCGCGACGATCTGCTGCATCGAGTGCCCCGCCTGGTCGACCAGCGTCGTGCCCTGCTCGACCTGCGCGACGCTGTGGCCGATCAGCGCCTTGATCTCGCGCGCCGCCGATGCGCTGCGCTGGGCCAGCGTGCGCACTCCGGTCGCCACCACCGCGAAGCCGCGGCCCTGCTCGCCGGCACGCGCCGCTTCGACCGCCGCATTCAGCGCGAGGATATTGGTCTGGAACGCGATGCCGTCGATCACGCCGATGATGTCGACGATCTTCTTCGACGAGGCCTGGATGCCGCGCATCGTGTCGACCACGCGGCCCACCGCGGCACCGCCGTCGTTCGCCGCCGTGGCCGCGCCCAGCGCCAGCTGATTCGCCTGGCGCGCGTTGTCGGCGTTGCTGCGCACCGTGACGTTCAGTTCTTCCATCGTCGCGGCCGTCTGCTGCAGCGCGCTCGCCTGCTCTTCGGTGCGCTGGCTCAGGTCGAGGTTGCCCTGCGCGATCTGCGAGCTGGCGGTGGCGACGCTCTCGGCGTTGCCGCGCACGCTGCCGACGATCTGCACCAGGCTGTCGCGCATGCGCTGCAGCGCGCGCAGCAGGTGGCCGGTCTCGTCGTGCGTGTCGATCTTCAGCGTGGTGCTCAGGTCGCCTTCGCTGACCTGTTCGGCCAGCGCCGCGGCCTGCTTCAGCGGCCGCACGATCGAGCGGGTGACGGCCCAGGCGATCAGCGCACCGAACGCCGCCGCAAGGCCGGCCAGGCCGAGCATCAGCAGGCTATCGGCGCGGGCGGCCGACTGGATGCCGCTCGCCACCTGGCGCATCTCCTGCTGCTGCGCCTCGACCAACGCGTCCACCGCCTTGAAGTAGGCGGTCTGCATCGGCCGCACATCGGCCAGCAGGAATTTCGTCGCCACCGCATCGTCGTCGGCCAGCCCGAGCGCGATCGCCTTGTCGAGTGCCTGCTCATACGGCGGCAGCGCCTGCGACACCGCCTTCAGCAGCTCGCGGGTCGACGTGTTGCGCACGGTGGCTTCCAGGTCCGCGACGATCTCGGCGTTCTTCGCACGCATCTCGTCGATGCGCTTCTTCTCGGCCTGCATGCCGGCCGGATCGGACAGCAGCACGATGTTGCGCACGCCGCGCGCGATCACGTTCTGGTTGTCCTTCATGTGCGACAGCTGGACCACCTTGGCCATCTCGCCGCTGGTGAGGTCGCCGACCTGCTGGCTGATCGTCGCCATCTGCTGCCGGGCCGCCAACGCCATCGCGACCGCCACCGTGATCGTGACCAGGAAGCCGGCACCGAGCCGTTTGCCGATCGTGAAGCTGCCTAGGAAATTCATCGTGATCGTCCCGAGCACGCTGCGGCGGGAGGCCACTACCGGCGTACTGAAGGCGATATCGACGACGGATGGGCCGGCATGAAGCGCACAAACGTCCCGTATTGCACACCGCGGGACCCGTCGTCGCACGAAAAACGCCCCGCGCGGCAAAAGCCGACGCGGGGCGCTGGGTGAGATGCGGCCCTCAGGCCGCCGGCTTCATTGGGCCGAGCGCGTTGCGCGCTGGGCGCTCAGCTGGTTGTTGGTCTCGGCGTTGTAGCCGGCCAGTTCGCTTTGCGACACGGTGCGGCCGATCAGCTTCATGCGCTGTTCGAACTGCTGTTGCGCGTTGCCGGCGAAGGTGTCGCTGACGACCGTTGCCGACGTTTCGCCATGTGCCGCGGTGCGGCCGATCAGGTTCATGCGGGCGACGTGGTCGGCACGCTGCTCGGCAGCGGTCCGCAGCTTGCCGCTGTTGTCGACGAACTGGGCCGGAGCCTGTTCACCGGCTTGGGCGGTGCGGCCGATCAGGCGCATTCTTTCGGCATACGACGAAGTGTCGGCCAGCGCAGCGCCGTGGACGGCGGCAAGGGCGAGGGAGGCGGCGATGAAAAGCTTGCTGTTCATGATGAGTTCCTTGAGCTTGAAGGTGGCAATGAAAGGTTGATGGAGCTTGTTTTCTTGCGGGTCGCCACGCCTTCATCGCGTGTCCGGCTCGTTCGAACTCGACCGGTCATCTGGAAGGAGACAAAGAGTCGATGGGCTGAACTCTAGTGGTTTACCCTGGATTCATCGACGGCTGTTTGGTGAATTGATCATTGCCACGACCGCAACAATGGACGTTGACCACCGGACTTGAAGTCGGGGAGATCGCCCCGGGGCCCCGGTTGTGCGAGGCGACGCCGGGTAGCCTGTCGGCTCGCGTCCTGACCACTTCAAGGAGAACACCGCATGAGCAGCTCTTCCTCTCTCGATGTCGTCGCGATCGTCGGCAGCCTGCGGCGCGCGTCACACACGCGCGCGCTGGTGAAAGCCTTCACGCCGATCGCGCCTCCGTCGCTGAAGATCGAGATCGTCGGCATCGGCGACCTGCCGCTCTACGACGAAGACGGCGAGGCCGACCCGCCCGCCGCATGGAAGGCCTTTCGCGAACGCATCTCGCGCGCCGACGCGGTGCTGTTCGCGACGCCGGAGTACAACCGCTCGATCCCCGGCGTGCTGAAGAACGCGATCGACGTCGGCTCGCGTCCCTACGGCAAGAGCGTCTGGTCGGGCAAGCCGGCGGCGGTGGTGAGCTGTTCGCCCGGCGCGATCGGCGGCTTCGGCGCCAACCACCACCTGCGGCAGTGCCTGGTGTTCCTCGACATGCCGGTGCTGCAGCAGCCCGAGGCCTACATCGGCAACGTCGCGAAGCTGCTCGGGCCCAATGGCGAGATCAGCGACGAGAAATCGCGCGAGTTCTGCACGCAGCTGCTGCAGAAGTTCGAGGCCTGGATCCAGCGCCAGCGGCGCTGAGCCGCCCGAGGGCCTTCAGTGCCCGCCGCGCACCGGGATCGCGGCGCCGTGGATGGCGCGCGCAGCGTCGCTGCACAGGAAGGCGATGACGCGCGCAATGTCCTGCGGCGCGGTCCAGGTGCCGAAATCGGCCTGCGGCATCGCACTGCGGTTGGCCGGCGTGTCGATGGTGCCGGGCAGCACCGAGTTGGCCCGCACGCCGCTGCCGCGCAACTCTTCGGCCAGCGTGGCCATCAGCGACAGCACCGCGGCCTTCGACGCCGCATAGAGCCCCGAGCCTGATGCCGGGCCCAGCCCCGACATCGCGGCCACGTTGACGATGGCCCCGGCGCCTTGCGTGCGCATCGCCGGCACCACCGCGTGCAGCAGCGCATGCATGGCGCGCAGGTTCATGCCGATCATCTGGTCGAGGACCGCGCCGTCCTGCTCCCACAGCGGTGCGCCGCCGGCATAGCCGCCGATCGCATTGACCAGCGCATCGATGCGCCCGTGCCGTTGCAGGCACGCGGCGACCGCCTGCCGCACCGCGGCCTCGTCGCCGGCATCGAGCTCGATCCCCTGCACCGCCACCGCGCCGGGCCGCAACTGCGCCAGCAACTCGTCGTAGGAACGACGCTGGCGGTAGCTGACGATCACGCTGTCGCCCGCATCGACGAAGGCTTGCGTGACGGCGCTGCCGAGCGCGCCGGTGCCGCCGGCTACGAGGACGATCGCGGGACGGTTCATCGTGAACTCCTTGGAAAAGAGACCGGATTCTCGCCGCAGGCCGGGCCACCCAGGGCAGTTGCGGGTCGACAGTGGCGCGCGGAAGTCTTAGGCTGCGCCGATGGGAGTCAAGACCGCAGCCACAAGCGCGGCCCTCTGCTTTGCGGTGTCGGTAGTCCAGGCGGCGGACCCGGGCTTGACCGATCTCTCCATCGAAGAGTTGGCCAACCTGCAGATCACGTCGGTGTCGCGCCGCGCCGAACGGCTGAGCGACGCCGCCGCCGCGGTCTACGTCATCACCCCCGAGGCCATCCGGCGATCCGGCGCCACCTCGCTGCCGCAGGCGCTGCGGCTGGCGCCCAACCTGCAGGTGGCGCAGATCAACGCCAACCAGTACGCGATCACCGCGCGCGGCTTCAACAACGCCATCGGCAACAAGCTGCTGGTGCTGATCGACGGGCGCACCGTCTACACGCCCTTCTTCTCCGGCGTGTTCTGGGACCAGCAGGACGTGCTGCTGGAAGACGTGGAACGCATCGAGGTGATCAGCGGCCCGGGTGCGACGCTGTGGGGTTCGAACGCGGTGAACGGTGTCATCAACATCATCACGCGCGCTGCCTCCCAGACGCAGGGGGTGCTGGCCGTGGCGGCCGCCGGCACCGGCGAGGGCCGGCTGGCCGCACGCTACGGCGGCACGCTGGGCGAGCGCGGACACTTCCGCCTGTACGGCAAGCGCTCGCACCTGAGTCCGACGCGCACCGAGAATGGTCCCGAAGCGACCGACCGCTGGGACATGCAGCAGGCCGGGTTCCGCGCCGACGGGTCCGCCGGTGCAGACGACTGGACGCTGCAGGGCGACATCTACCGCGGCGTCTCCGATGTGCAGTATTTCCGCAGGGTGGTGAAGCTCGGCCAGCTCGAAGCCTCCGGCGCCAACCTGCTGGGCCGCTGGACGCACCGCTTCGACGGCGACTCCAGCCTGCGGCTGCAGGCCTACCACGACCGCAGCAAACGCGACGACCCGCTGGCGTACCGGCCGCAGGAGCGCATCACCGACATCGAGGCCCAGCATGCGCTGCGCGTGGGGGCGCACCAGGTCGTGTGGGGCGGCGGCTACCGGCAGGCCAGCGACGACGTGCAGCCCGGGTTCGTCTTCGGCTTCGTGCCGACGAGCCGCACGCTGCGCTGGACCAACCTGTTCCTGCAGGACGGCATCCGCCTGGCCGACACCGTCGACCTGACGCTCGGCGCCAAGCTGGAGCACAACGACTACACCGGCACCGAGAACCTGCCCAGCGCGCGCCTGGCCTGGAAGCCGGCGCCCCAGCAGCTGCTGTGGGGCGCCGTCTCGCGCGCGGTGCGGGCGCCGGCCCGCCTCGATCGCGACATCCGGGCGCTGCCGCCGCCGCAGCCGGCCTACATCATCGCCGGCGGCCCCGACTTCGTCTCCGAAGTGGCCACCGTCTTAGAACTCGGCTGGCGCGACCAGCTGGGCGCGCAGTTCAGCTGGTCGGTCGCGGCCCACCACACCCGCTGGAGCCGCCTGCGCAGCGGCCAGCCGCCACCGAACGCGCTGGTGCAGAACATGATCGACGGCAGCACCCAGGGCATCGAAGCCTGGGCCGACTGGCAGCCGCTGCCACGCTGGCGGCTGAGCGCGGGCCTCGCGCTGCTGAACGAAGACCTGCGGGTGATGCCCGGCAGCACCGACCCGGTCGGCCCGAGCGCGCTCGGCAACGATCCGCACCACCAGTGGTCGCTGCGCAGCAGCTTCGACCTGACACCGACCCAGGAGCTCGACATCGACGTGCGCCGTGTCGCCGCGCTGCCCAACCCGCAGCTGCCGGCCTACACCGCCTGGGACCTGCGCTACGGCTGGCGGCCGCGCAGCGACCTGCTGCTGGCGCTGGTCGGCCGCAACCTGTTCCAGCCGTCGCATGCCGAGTTCGGCGACCCGGGGACCCGCAGCGAGATCGCGCGCGGCGCGCTGCTGCAAGTGACCTGGTCGTACTGACGTGGACGCCGCCAGGGCAGCCGACCCGCCGCGCCGCCCCGGGTGGCGGCGGGTGTTGGGCCTCGCGCCATGGTGGGCCGCGCTGTTCGTTGCGTTGTCCGTCACGCTGTTCGCCCTGCCCTGCGCCGCGCAGTCGCCGGCCAGCGCCGCCGAATACCAGATCAAGGCCGCCTACCTCTACAAGTTCCTCGCGTACATCGAATGGCCGCCCCAGGCCTTCGAACGCGAGCACGCACCGATCGCCATCGGCGTGCTCGGCTCGGAGCAACTGGCCGGCGAGCTGGCACAGGCCGTTGCCGGGCGCGAGGTCAACGGCCACGACGTCCTGGTGCGACGGCTGCACGCCGGCGACACGGCCGCCGGCCTGCACGTGCTGTTCGTCGGCCGCAGCGACAGCGCGCGGATCGCGCAGATCGCCGCCACCGTGAAGGGCCAGCCGCTGCTGATCGTCAGCGAATCCGACGACGCCTTCGCGCTCGGCAGCGCGATCAACTTCCTGGTCGTCGACGACAAGGTGCGCTTCGACGTCGCGCTGCGCCCGGTCGAACAGGCCGGCCTGAAGGTCAGTTCGCGCCTGCTGGCGGTGGCCCGCAAGGTGAACACGCCATGACGATGCGCCGCACCGGCTCGCTGCGCGCCAAGCTGATCGGCATCGTGCTGCTGACGACGCTGCCCGCGGTCGCGGTCGCGCTGGCCGCGCTGGTGGCCTACGACCTGCGGGCCTACCACCAGGCCTGGGTCAGCGACATCGGCACGCAGGCCGAGCTGATGGGCAGCACCACGGCCCCGGCACTCGCCTTCGACGATGCGAAGGCGGCGACCGAGAACCTCGGGCTGCTGCGCTTCAGGCCGCAGGTGCATGCGGCGGCGCTGTACAACGCGCGCGGCCAGCGGTTCGCGTCGTATGCAGCGACGCCGCTGCAGGCCCGCTTTCCGGCGCACCCGGACGCCGACCTGGAACGCGTCGACGGGCGCGACCTGGTCGTCTTCCGCCGCGTCGTCAGCGGCGGCGAGTTCCTGGGCACCGTCTACCTGCGTGCCGACTACGAGCTGTACGACCGGTTTCGCGACTATGCCGGCATCGCCGCCGCCGTGACGGCGCTGGCCATGGGCCTGGCCTGGCTGATCTCGCGCTGGCTGCAGTCCATCGTCACGCGCCCGATCCTCGCCATCGGCCAGGTGGCGCGCGAGGTGGTCGACCAGCGCGACTACTCGCGGCGCGCCGAACGCATCAGCGACGACGAGGTCGGCGTGCTGGTGGATTCGTTCAACCGCATGATGGCCGAGGTGGAGCGGCATGCGCTCGACAACCAGCAGGCGCTGCTGAAGATCGAGCAGGAGATCGCCGACCGGCGCCAGGCGCAGCAGGAGGTGATGCGTTTCAACGAGCAGCTGGAAAGCCGGGTCGGCGAACGCACCGCGCAGCTCGAGTCGTCGAACCGGGAACTGGCACTCGCGACCGAGGCGGCGGAGAAGGCCAATCGCGCGAAGTCGGAATTCCTCTCCAGCATGAGCCACGAACTGCGCACGCCGCTCAATGCGATCCTCGGCTTCGGCCAGCTGCTGGAGTCCAGCGCCTATGCGCTGCCCGACACCAAGCGCGCCGAGTTCACGCAGCAGATCCTGAAGGCCGGGCGGCACCTGCTGAACCTGATCAACGAGATCCTCGACCTCGCACGCATCGAATCGGCCAACCTGATGCTGTCGCTGGAGCCGGTGGGCCTGGCCGACATGCTGCGCGAATGCGAGACCATGATCAGCCCGGCCGCCGACCAGCGCGGCATCAGGCTGTTCTTCCCCGACACCACCGGCCTGAGCGTGATCGCCGACCGCACGCGGCTCAAGCAGGTGCTGCTCAACCTGCTGTCGAACGCCGTCAAGTACAACCGCGAGCGCGGCACGGTGGTCGTCGAATGCACGGCGCTGGCCGAGCAGGTGCGCATCTCGGTGCAGGACACCGGCAGCGGCCTGCGGCCGGAGCAGCTCGCGCTGCTGTTCCAGCCCTTCAACCGCCTCGGCCAGGAGGCCGGCAACGTCGAGGGCACCGGCATCGGCCTGGTGGTGACGAAACGGCTCGTCGAGCTGATGGGCGGGCGCATCGAGGCGAGCAGCACCGCCGGCATCGGCAGCGTGTTCGCGATCGAGCTGCGCGCGGCGCACGAGATGCCGCCCAGCGCACCGACCACCGGCCACGGCGAACTGCGCAGCGGTCTGGCGCCCGACGACCAGGACGACACGCCGCTGCTGCTGTACGTGGAGGACAACCCGGCCAACCTGCAGCTCGTCAGCGAGATCATCGCGCTGCGCGGCGACATCCGGCAGATGTCGGCGCCGGATGCGCAGCTGGGCATCGAGCTGGCCCGCGCGCACCGGCCGCAGATCATCCTGATGGACATCAACCTGCCGGGCCTGAACGGCAAGGATGCGCTGGGCGTGCTGCAGGCCGACCCGATCACCGCCCACATCCCGGTGATCGCGCTGACCGCCAACGCGATGGCGGGCGATGTGGCGCGCGGCCTCGCGGCCGGCTTCTTCCGCTACGTGACCAAGCCGATCGCGATCGACAAGCTCAACAAGGCGATCGACGACGCCCTCGCGCGGGCGCTGCCCGGCGGCGACCGCTGATCCCCATCGCACGTGCAACAGATTGTTCGGCGGAATGGAGGCCCGTCGCCGCTGCCCCTGAAAGCGCTTTCTCATCTTGTTGCAAAGCCCGGCCCCGCTGCGGCCCGCCCGCTTCGAGAATGCCCGGCACTGCCGGCGCGGCCGGTGGAAAGAAACTTTCGAGGGAGTGAGCATGTCGGGCATGAGAAGAGGATTCCTGGGATGGCTGGTGGCGGCGTTCGCCGCGCTGGCCTGCTTCGCGGCACCGGCCGGTGCGGCCGACTTCACGCAGGGCATGACCAGCTCGGGCAGCACCGCGACGATCTGGTTCAAGTCGAGCGTCGCGACCACCTGGGTCGACATCCACTACCAGGTCAACGGCGGCCCGCAGCAGAACCTGCGCATGGGCTACAACAGCGGCGCCGCCCGCTACGAGCAGGTCGTCACCGGCGTCGCGAACGGCAACACGCTCGGCTACTTCTTCACCTACAACAACGGCGCGCCGGCCTACGACTCGGCCCGCTTCACCGCGACGGTCGGCGGTGGCACCACCACCCCGCCGCCCGCGGCCAGCGGCACGATCTGCTTCTACGAGCACGCCGACTACCAGGGCGCCTCGTTCTGCGGCGACGCCGACAACAGCTGGGTCGGCGCCACCTGGAACGACCGCGTCTCGTCGGTCAAGGTCAAGAGCGGCTACCAGGTCGACCTGTTCGACGACATCAACTTCGGCGGCCGCACGCTGACGCTCGGCGCCGACACGCCCAACCTGGTCAACGTGAACTTCAACGACATCGTGTCGTCGTTCCGCGTGCGCCAGGGCAACGGCAGCGTCGACCTGCCGGTGGGCAGCGGCGTGATGACGATCAAGCTGGTGAACAACACCGGCGGCGCTTTCGCCGACAACCAGGTCTACTGGTCGATCATCGGCTACGACCCGTCGAGCAAGGTGCTGTCGCACGTCGACGCGAGCGGCCGCCTGGTGCCGTCCGCGCTGGCCGACAACACGGCCGGCAACCGCCTCGCGAAGAACGGCACGACCTACTCGAACTACTTCAACAAGCTGAGCGACGCCGGCTGGGTCTCGATCCCGAAGATCGACTCGGGCCGCATGTTCATCAGCCTCGGTTCGCCGATGTTCATCAAGATCAACACCGCCGGCGACGGCCGCCTGGGCTTCGCCGGTCCGGACCTGAACAACCCGACCGATCCGAACCAGGACGTGAACTTCGAGTGGATCGAATTCACGGTGGACAACAGCGGCTACCACGGCAACACCACCCGCGTGGACCAGTTCGGCTTCCCGCTGAAGACGCGCCTGCTGGGCAAGGACGGCTACGACCGCACGCTGGGCGAGAACGCGTCGCGGGCGCAGATCTTCGCCGACTTCGAAGCGCTGCCGCAGGGCGAGTTCCGCGCGCTGGTGCAGCGCCCGTACCGCATCGTCGCGCCGGCGAAGGGCCAGTTCGGCACCGGCCGCGCGCAGGGCAACTACTTCGCGTCGTATGTCGACCAGGTGTGGAGCCGCTACGCCGGCACCGACCTGGTGTTCAGCGCCGAGGCCGGCACCTTCCGCGGCCGCGTGATCGGCAACGACTTCGTGTTCTCGAAGGACGGCGGCCCGCAGAACCTGTACATCCGCGGCAAGCCGACGACGCAGGGCATCCTCGAGGCCTCGGGCAACCTGGCCAGCGGCAATTCGCAGGAGCTGGTGGTGCAGGCGCAGATCGCCGCCGCCTTCAACCGCCACCTGCTGATCAGCGTCGACCCGTCGCAGTGGAGCAACTCGGCCGCGTACTACCCCGCCGGCCCTGCCAACTACTACGCGAAGTTCTGGCATGACCACAGCATCGACGGGCTGGCCTACGGCTTCGCCTACGACGACGTGCGCAGCAAGAGCACGCTGCTGGAGCACCCGACACCGCGCGGCATGATCGTCACGATCGGCTGGTAAGCCAGGCCCGCCCCGCGGCGCTGCCGGTACGCATGTCTGGCGGCCGGCACTCAAGCGGGAGGGGTACGGGCCGATAAGCTACGGGCGCCGTCCGCATGTTGCGGTCGGCGCTTTTTGTCTTGTCGGCACCCGTGCATCCTCCTGCGCCGTGAATCGCTCCACCCTTCCGGTCCTTCGGCCGCCATCGCGGCGACTGGCGGCGCTGGCCTGCGCCGCGGCCTGCGCATGGGTGCCCGCCGCGCAGGCCGACGACGCCGAGCAGAAGGCGGCCCTCGTCTTCAACCTGCTGCTGTTCATCGACTGGCCCACCGACGTGCTGCCGCCGCAGGCGCCGTCGCTCGCGCTGTGCATCGACCGCGCGAGCCCGCTGCGGCCGGCGGTGCAGGCGCTCGACGGCCGCATCGTGCGCCACTGGCGGCTCGACGTGCGCGACCTGGCGTCCGCCGGCAGCTGGTCGGCCTGCCATGCCGCGCTGCTGGACAGCCCGTCGAATGCGCCGGAACGCCCGCCGGTCGGCACGCTGCTGATCGCCGACGGCGATGCCGCACCGTCGGTCCAGGCGGCCGTGGTGCTGCACCGCACCGCCGGGCGCGTGGTGTTCGACATCGACCTCGCCACCGTCCGCCAGTCGCGCCTGCAGGTCAGCTCGAAGCTGCTGCGCGTGGCGCACCGCGTCACCGAGTGAGCGGGTGACCCGATGACCGACACCGAACGCCGCCGCGACCCGTTCCGCGTGCAGCCGGGCCCGCAGCTCGGCCGCCGGCTGATGCGCGCGGTGGCGCTCAGCGTCAGCACCGCGCTGCTGCTGGCAGGGCTGAGCTTCGACGCCTACGTGTACTTTTCGCTGCGCGCCGCGATGGTCGACGACCTCACCGCGCAGGCGCACATCGTCGCCGACAACAGCTCGGCCGCAGTGCTGTTCGGCGACAACGGCGCCGCGGCGCAGACGCTCTCGGGCCTGCAGTCGTCGGAAGCCATCGAACGCGCATCGCTGCACGACCTGCAGGGCCGCCTGCTCGCCGCCTACACCGCGCCCGGCCTGCGCACGCAGCGCGTCGACGGCGCGCCGCCCGCACTGGCCAACGAAGGCCACCGCTTTGCCGAGAACCGCCTGCAGGTGCGCGTGCCGGTGCGCGAGGGCGACCGCGTGGTCGGCCACGTGCTGCTGAGCGCCAGCCTGCGCCCGCTGTACGAGCGCGTCGCCGCGTTCGTCGCGATCACGCTGGTGGTGAGCCTGGTGTCGTTCGCGCTGGCCTTCGCGCTCGCGGTCGGCATCCGCCGGCAGATCGACGGCACCGAGAAGCGCCTCGACTACCTCGCCCACTACGACCCGGTCACCGGGCTGCCGAACCGGCATGCGGCCAACGAGCAGATCCAGCGGCTGATCGAGACGGTCGGCCGCACCAGCGAGGGCTTCGGGCTGCTGCTGCTCGACCTCGACGACTTCAAGCTCGTCAACGACACGCTCGGCCACGGCGTCGGCGACGAACTGCTGCGGGCACTGGCCGGCCGGCTGACGAAGTTCATGCGGCCCACCGACATCGCGTTCCGCTTCGGCGGCGACGAGTTCGTGATCCTGTCGCCGCGCGTCGTCGACCCGGTGCAGCTGCAGGCGCTCGCCAATGCGGCGATGCGCGCCTTCGACGAGCCGCTGGCCGTCGGCGCGCAGCTGCTGCGGGTGCGCGGCAGCGCCGGCGTCGCGCTGTACCCGAACGACGCGGTCGATGCCGCCTCGCTGGTGCTCGCCGCCGACACCGCGATGTACGAGGCCAAGCGCCTGGGCAAGAACACCTTCGCGGTGTTCCAGCCGCGCATGCTGAACGACACCACGCGCCGCGTGCAGCTCGAAGCAGACCTGCGCGAGGCCGTCTCGCACCGGCAGTTGCGGCTGCTGTACCAGCCGATCGTCGACCTCGCCACGCAGCGGCTGGTCGGCGTCGAGGCGCTGCTGCGCTGGGAACATCCGCAGCTCGGCCCGGTGTCGCCGGTCGAGTTCATTCCGATCGCCGAAGCGAGCGGCCTGATCGTCGACATCGGCCAGTGGGTGCTGCATGCGGCGTGCCTGCAGATCCGCCGCTGGCACGACGCCGGCCACCGGCTGCACGTCGCGGTGAACGTCTCGGCGTTGCAGATCCGCCGCGGCATCCAGGCGCAGATCGATGCCGCGCTGCGCGCCTCGGGCGCCGACCCGCGTTCGCTGCAGATCGAGATCACCGAGCATTCGATGGTCGAGGACCTGGCGAGCAACGTCGCGCAGCTCGAAGCGGTGCGCGCGCTCGGCATCCAGGTCGCGGTCGACGATTTCGGCACCGGGCTGTCGTCGCTCGCCTACCTGAAGCGGCTGCCGATCGGCAAGCTGAAGATCGACCGCGCCTTCGTGAAGGACCTGCCCGACAGCAGCGACGATGCAGCGATCGCGTCGGCCATCATCTCGATGGCGCACAGCCTGTCGCTGACGGTGGTCGCCGAAGGGATCGAGACGACGGCGCAGCGCGACTTCCTGGCCGCGCAGCGCTGCGACTTCGCGCAGGGCTTCCTCTACAGCCGGCCGGTCACCGCGCAGGCGATCGACGCGATGCTGGCCGCCGGACGCTTGATGACGACCCCTCGGTAGCCCGCTACGCTCTGGTCACCGCCTCACGCGCGACCGCCGCCAGCGCCGCATTGCGCCGCGCCGCGTCCGCCTTGCTGTCGGTCAGGTACGCGGTGACGACCAGCGGCGCGCGCTGCGGCGGCCAGATCACGGCGACGTCGTTGGTGCTGCCGCGTGCGCCGGTGCCGGTCTTGTCGGCGACACGCCAGCCGGGCGGCACGCCGGCGCGCAAACGGTCGACACCGGTGCGCACCGCCTCCATCCATTGCACCAGCCGGGCCCGCGATGCATCGGACAGCGCGGTGCCGAGCAACGCGCTGCGCAGCGCGATGGCCATCGCGTGCGGCGTGGTCGTGTCGCGCGGGTCGCCGGGGCGGGCCTCGTTCAGCGCCGGCTCGGTGCGGTCCAGCCGCGTCTTCATGTCGCCGAGCGAGCGGGCATGGCGGGTGATCGCGGCCGGCCCGCCGAAGCTCGCCAGCAGCAGATTGGCCGCGGCGTTGTCGCTGACCAGCACCGCCGCTTCGCACAGCTCGGCGATGCTCATGCCGTCGCCGCCGACGTGCTTCTCGCTGACCGGCGAGTTGCTGACCAGCATCTCGCGGCGCACGGCGACGCGGCGGTCCAGCCGCTCGAGCCCGGCGTCGACGCGCTGCAGCGCCAGCGATGCGGCCAGCCACTTGAAAGTGCTGCACATCGGGAAGCGCTCGTCGAGACGATGACCGTCGACCTGGCCGTTCGCGGTGTCGAGCACCGCGACACCGAGCCGCCCGCCCGATTCGGCCTCGATCGCGGCCCAGCGAGGGTCATGCCCTTGCTCCAAGTTTTTCTGTGCAGCTTGCGCCGGCATCACGGCGCATGCGATCGGCATCGCGGTCGTCAGCGACCAGGCGAGTGCGCTGTTGAACTGTCTTCTTTGCATCGGAAAATCCTCGTGGCATGTCGGTTCGGAGCGTGCACGATAGCGATCTCCCTGCCATCGCTCAAACGCTGCTTTCGGGGGCGAGACCCCAGATAATCTGGGGCATGCAACTCCCGTTGAATGCGCTGCGCGCCTTCGAAGCGTCGGCGCGCCACCTGAGCTTCACCCGTGCCGCGATGGAACTGTGCGTCACCCAGAACGCCGTCAGCGCGCAGGTCAGGAACCTGGAAGAGCGCCTCGGCGCGCCGCTGTTCCGCCGGCTGCCGCGCGGGCTGGCGTTGACCGACGAGGGCGCGGCGCTGCTGCCGATGCTGAGCGAGAGCTTCGAGCGCATGCGGCTCGTGCTGGAGCAGTTCGAAGGCGGCCTGCACCGCGAGGTGCTGACCGTCGCGGTGGTCGGCACCTTCGCGGTGGGTTGGCTGCTGCCGCGGCTCGCGGGGTTCCAGCGCGACCATCCGTTCATCGACCTGCGGCTGCTGACCAACAACAACCGCGTCGACCTGGCCGCCGAGGGGCTCGATTGCGCGATCCGCTTCGGCGACGGCGCCTGGCACGGCACCGAGGCCGAGCCGCTGCTGGAGGCGCCGCTGTCGCCCGTGTGCACGCCGGCGCTGGCGCGGCGGCTGCGCTCGCCGGCCGCGTTGGCCGACGAGACCCTGCTGCGCTCGTACCGTGCCGACGAATGGGCGCGCTGGTGCGCGGCCGCCGGCATCGAGACGCCGCTGCTGCGCGGGCCGGTGTTCGATTCGTCGATCGCGATGGCGGCCGCCGCGGTGCAGGGCATCGGCGTCGCGCTGCTGCCGCCGGCGATGTTCGGCGAGGAGCTGCGCACCGAACGGCTGGTGCAGCCGTTCGCGCTCGGCGTGTCGCTCGGCCGCTACTGGATCACCCGGCTGAAGTCGCGCACGCCGACGCAGGCGATGCGGGTGTTCCAGGCATGGATCGTCCGGCAAGCGCTGCAAACCGGCTGAACCGCCACAGCGCTCGACGTCCCGCCTGTATGCCTATACAGTACGCGCCCAGTCCATTCACTCTGCACGCTGTCATGTCCGACACCTTCGACGAAACCACCGCCGTAGACGAAGCCGCGCCGATCCAGGAAGCGCGCCACTGGGAAGACGAGACCTGGATCGCCCAGGTCATCAAGAACGAAGACGACGACGGCTGGGCGGTCTCGATGACGCTGCGCGGCGAGGCCGAGCCGGCGCTGATCGGTCCGTGGACGATGGGCCGCGACAAGAAGAACCCGAAGCCGCTCGATGCACCGGCGTTCCACACGCTGGTCAAGACCGCGCATGAGGTGCGGCGGCGCCATGAGCAGCAGTTGCAGGCGCGGCTGCACAAGCAGGTGTCGATCGCGACCGAGGCCGGGGCCTTCGTCGTCACGCTCGACATCGTGCCGGACGACGACGAGCCGTATGCCACGCTCGCCGCGCGCGACGCCGACGGGCAGGAGGTTGCCCGCAAGCGCGTCGACGCCGGTTTCCGGCTGACGGCCGACTCGGCCGCTGCGTGGCTCGCGCGCGAACTCGCTTGAGCCGGCGCCATTTGCGCGGCGCGGCCGTGTGCGCCGGTGCGTTGCTGGCTGCCGGCCTGGCCCAGGCCCAGGCCGAGCCGCCTGCCCGGGAGCAGGCCGGGCGCGAAGCCGGCGACACGGTCGGCGATGGCCGGCCTCGAGAGGTCGCCGGATCGATCCCGACCGTCTCGCTGTTCGGCTACGAACGGGTGCGTTTGCCGCAGGGCGAGCGCATGGGCCTGGTCGGCGGAACGCTGTTGTTCGACGTCGGCTCGGGCTGGGCGTTCGGGCCGGCGGTGTACGGCGCGGCCACCGGGCAACGCGGCGGCTTGTTCGTGGCCGGTGTCGAGCTGCAGCACCGCTGGCAGTTCACGCCCGGGTGGACGCTGGCCTCGGGGCTGTACGCCGGCGGCGGCGGTGGGGCCTCGGCGCCGGTCGGCTCGGGCCTGATGCTGCGCCCGGCGCTGACGCTGCTGAAAGACCTCGGCAGCACGCTGCAGCTCGGCGTCTCGCTGTCCGCGGTGCATTTCCCGAGCGGCGAGATCGAGAGCCAGCAGCTGGGCGTGGCCCTCGCGTGGCGCGGCGGCTTCAAGCACCTGGCCGGCGAGCACGGCGGAACGACCGACGCGTCCGATGGAGTCACCGGCCTCGGCTTCGACCGCATTGCGTTCACCGCCTCCGCCTACCGCTTCGACGGCGGGCTGCGGCCGACCATCGGCCTCGCCGGCGCGCGCGCCGAGCGCCGGCTGGCGAACGGGTTGTCGTGGGGCATCGAATCCGCCGCGGCCGCCAAGGGTGATGCTGCCGGCTACATGGAAGTGCTGGGCACGCTCGGTGCGAGCTTCGCGCCATGGCCGGTGCTGCTGCCCACCTGGCGGGCCGGCGTGCGCGTGGCCGCCGGGCTGGGTGGCGGTGGCGCGGTGCCCACCGGCGGCGGGCTGATCGGCAAGGCCTCCGGCACGCTGGAGTGGAGCCCCGCGCCGGGCTGGACGATCGGCGGCGAGTACGGCCGCATCCATGCCGCGCAGGGGGGCCTGCGCGCGCGCCAGGCCCAGCTGTGGCTCGGCATCGACCTCGAACCCGGCCACGACGGCCGCAACACGCCGCCGCGCGTCGTGCGCACCGAATGGGTCGCGGTGTTGCAGCACCATGACCGCGTGCGCCGCACCGACGGCAGCCGCCAGGGCCTCGACACCATCGGCCTGAAGCTGAACCGCTACGTCGACGACAACGTCTACGTCAGTGGCCAGGCGCACAGTGCGTTCGCGGGCAGTGCCGGCGCCTACTCGGTCGGTCTCGTCGGCGCGGGCGTCGCCAACCGGCCGGGTTCGCCATGGCGTGTCGGTGTCGAAGCATTGGGTGGCGCGGCAGGCGGTGGCGGCGTTGCCACCGACGGCGGTGCGATCCTGCAGACCGTGCTGTGGGCAGGCTGGAACCCGACACCGCGCAGCGAATGGCGCCTTGGGGCCGGGGCCATGAAGCCGCTGCGCGCGAGCCAGGCGACGCCGCTGGTCGAACTCAGCTGGAGCCGCAGCTTCGGAATGTCGGGTTGGTGAGCTGGTGGCCGGCGCGCAGGTTGCGACTGAGGGCGCGTGTTCGGCGGCTCACTCGGGAAACGGCGAAGTCCACCACGGTCTCGGCAAAGGCGCGGGTGGGGAGGCTGTGGCGCGCCAATAGGGAGGGGGCGCCGGAGCTGGCTGGCTTCATGGCCCGCGTGCGCAGCACGCTTCGTGGACTGACTGTCGCCGACTGTTTGACCACAGCGAACGAAGTGAGCGGAGGGAGTTTCGGCGACGGGCCATGAAGCCAGCCAGCGGAGGGAAGTCCTCGGCCCCCGGGGGGGCCGAGGACCGCCCCCGACGGCGCGCCACAGCCTCCCCACCCGCGCCTTTGCTCGCACGAATCGCATGCCAGCAAGAAGCGTCAAACAAGAATATGATGCAAATCATATTAACGAAGCAACACACCGGACCCACGCGATGGCACGCCCCGCCAACACCCGCAAGGAAGAGACCCACGAGCGCATCGTCGACGCGGCAGCCCGCGCGATCCGTCGCCATGGCTATGCAGGTCTCGGCGTCGCCGAGGTGATGAAGGACGCCGGGCTGACGCACGGCGGGTTCTATGCGCACTTCGAGTCGCGCGACGCACTGCTCGTCGAAGCCCTCGAGCGCGCCGGCCGCGACAGCGCCGAATCGGTGATGCGCGCCGCCGCGCAACGCGCTGCCAAGGGCGTCAGCGCGTTCCGCGCGCTGGTCGACAGCTACCTCTCCGATCGCCACCTCGCGTCGATGGACAGCGGCTGCCCGGTGGCCGCGCTCGGCTCGGACATGCCGCGCCAGTCCGACGTCGTCCGCGACGCCTCCGCGCTGCGCGTGCGCCGCCTCGTCGAACGCGTGACCGCCGCGCTGCCCGACGCGCACCGCAGCGCCGCCGGCGCGGTCACCGGCACGCTGGTCGGCTCGTTGCAGCTGGCCCGCGCGCTCGGCGACAACGCCGAAGGTCGCGCGCTGCTCTCGAACGCGCGCCAGGCCCTGCTGCAGCACTACGACACCCCCTCCGCTTCGTCTCCCGCCTCCGCCCCTTCTTCCCGCAGGACCACCCCATGAGCATCGCCACGCCCGTCGCCATCGAGCCTGACGCCAGGCGCACTTCCCCGTGGCCGGTGTTCTGGGTCGCGAGCGTCGCGGCCTTCCTGGTGTCGCTCGACAGCACGATGCTGTATGCCGCGTTCGGCGCGCTGCGCGCCGGCTTCCCGCAGGCCAGCGCGGCCGACATGTCGTGGGTGCTGAATGCCTACACCGTCGTCTATGCGGCGATGCTGATCCCGGCCGGCGGGCTCGCCGACACGCACGGCCGCAAGCGCGTCTTCCTGTTCGGCGTCACGCTCTTCATCGCGGCCTCGGCGGCCTGCGGGCTGGCCGGCAGCGTCGGCTGGCTGATCGCCGCGCGCGTGCTGCAGGCCGTCGGCGCGGCGCTGCTGACGCCGGCCTCGCTGTCGATCGTGCTGGCCGCGTTCCCGCAGGACAAGCGCGCGTTGACCGTCAGCCTGTGGGGCGCGGTCGCCGGCTTCGCGGCCGCGGTCGGGCCGAGCCTCGGCTCGCTGGTCGTCGAGACCATCGGCTGGCCGTGGGCCTTCTTCATCAACCTGCCGATCGGCGCGCTGTCGCTGTGGCGCGGTGCCGCGCTGCTCGGCGAATCGACCCGCTCGACCACGCCGCGCAAGGTCGACGCGGTCGGCATGGCGCTGCTGATCGTCGCGGTCGGCGCGATCGCGCTGGCCATCGTCGAATCGGAATCGCCGGCCTGGACGCGCACGCAGCTGATCGGCGCCGCCGCCGCCGGCGCGGTCGCACTCGTCGCGTTCGTGATCTGGGCCGGCCATGCGCGCGATCCGCTGGTCGACCTCGGCCTGTTCCGCCACCGCACCTACAGCGCCGTCAATGCCGCGACGCTGTCGTTCGGCATCGCGTTCGCGACGATGTTCTTCGCGTTCTTCTTCTACATGGGCAACGTGTGGCACTACAGCCAGGCGCAGGCCGGCCTCGCGATCGCACCGGGCCCGCTGACGGTGATCCCGGTGGCCATCGTCACCGGCCGCCTCGCCGGGCGAATCGGCCACCGGCCCTTCCTGGTCGGCGGCGCGCTGCTCTACGCCGCGGCCGGGCTGTGGTTCATGCTCGTGCCCGGCACCGAGCCGGCCTACCTGACGCACTGGCTGCCCGGCCTGTTCCTCAGCGGCGCGAGCGTCGGCATGGTGCTGCCCTCGCTGTCGGGCGCGGCGGTCAGCAAGCTGCCGGCACAGCACTATGCGGTCGGCAGCGCGGTCAACCAGGCCACGCGCCAGATCGGCGCGGTGATCGGCGTCGCGATCACGGTGCTGCTGCTCGGCCACGGCGTCGTGCAGCGCAGCGATTTCAATGCGGTCTACGCGCTGCACATCGGCCTGGCATTGCTGACGGCGTTCCTGTGCCTGTTCGTCAACACGCGGCCCGCGCCCCGGCCGTCCTGAACCTGGCGCGAACACCGCGACGGCCCGCGCGGCGGCGATGGCCCCTCACTGCTGCGTCGGATCCAGCGCCGCCCGGACCTTCGATTGGCGCAGCGCCCCTTCGCGGAGCATCTCGCCGGCGGCGGCTGCGAACAGCGTGGGATCGACCCCCTGGTCGGCGTCCCGCTCGAGACGCTGCCACTGCTGGTTCAGCTGCTGCCTGGCGCCCTGCACGAGCAGCCGGACCTTGCGCGCGGGCGCGGCGAGCAGGGCCTTGTCGAGCTCGTCGAGCATCGCGTCCCGGCGTGACCGGCAGGTTTCCAGGAAGGTCGTGTCGGCCAGCCGGTTCGACGCCTGCTCGGGGTTGCGGTAGTTGTTGAGCTCGGTGCTGCCGGGCACCGCCTTCACGAAACCCTCCGGCTGGATCTTGGTGGCCCGGCGGCCCTCGATGGCGCTCCGCAGGTAGGCCACCACCGGCTCGATGGCCTCGACCCCCTTGAAGAACACGAACGCGGTGTTGCCCTTGTGGCCGTCGATGTCGCGCTTGTAGTCGGTGTTGACCTCGATGAAGCTCACGAACGCGGCCCACTTGCCCAGTGACGCGCGGACGCTGTCTTCGTCGGCCGATCCGGTGACGCCGACGATGACCAGCCCCACTTCGCCGGTGTTGCGCGACACCGTCCGAACCGCGTCGACCGGCGGGCTGTCCACCACGACCTCGCGGGCGCGATAGGCATCGCGGGCGGCCTTGACCTTGGCCTGCTCGCCCGCCAGGTGCTTGGGAACGAACTCGACGGCACCGAGGTCGTCGACACCGAAGGTCTGCTGCATGGCGTCTTCGGAATGGGCTTCGCTGTAGTCGTTCTGCCCCATCCTGGCGAGGTCGATCTCCACCTTGCCATAGGGCGAGTCGTAAGTGCCGCGCGATGTCGACGTCGCCATGTGCTTCGACGAGGTCGCCGACAGGAATCGCCCATACCCCCGGATCTGGCCGATCACCATCTGGTTGTAGTCGATCGACTGGCCTTCGTGGAAGCCCGGACCGTAGTCCCTGGCCTCCTTGCCGGACAGCGAGGCGTCGGGGTCGAGCTTGGTCGGCATCGACTGGTTGGCCAGCAGCGCCAACGCGTCTTCATAGCGGATCGCGCGAGACACGAAGCGCGGCATGAAGCTGCCGGCGATGTCCTCGACGTACTCCTTGTTCGTTCCGCGGTGCCGGTACACCGCCGACCCGCCTTCCACCAGCGGACCGGACACCTGCTCGAAACGCGCAGCGCCGAAGTAGAAGGTGCCGAGGTCGTAGTCGCGGTGCTCGAAGTTCCGGACGCTGACCGCTTCGGTGCTCGCATCGTCGTCGACGTCGACCTCCAGGTCCAGGTCGTACTTGCCCGCGACCTCGTCCAACGCCGTCTCGATGTCGCTGCGCGAACGGCGGTTGATGGTGAGGAGGTTCTGCTCGTGCTCGTACAGGCGCTTGTAGCGCAGGCCGGCAGCCAGCGTTTCGGCCTGCTTCGCGTTGAGGGCCCGGCTGCGGATCATCGTGGCCACGTCGTCCGGCGCGAAATGCTCGCGCAGCGCCAGCGACTGCACGTCGTTCAGGGTGTTGTTCTGCAGCGCGCCGGTCAGCACGCCCAGCACGTCGCGGATGCGCTTCAGCTCGGCGTGGAGCAGCACGTCGAGCATGTCCTTGTCGTGCCGGCGCTCTTCCTGGATGCGTGCCACGTGCCTGCCCAGCGCTGCATGGGCCTGCTTGATGGTCAGCGGCGTGCCCGTGGCCAGGGTGCTGCTTTCGAACACGTACTTGTCGGCCCCTTCCCGGCCCTGCGGACCGCGCCCGTCGGCAAGGCGCTGTTCCGCAAAGCGCGCGCCCTGCGGCGGCGGGTGCCCGTTGCGCACATGCGTCGCCGCCGGCAACCAGTCGCTGGTCGCCTGGCCGTCGTCGAATCGATAGAGGTCGTCGTCGCCGACACGCCGGGCAAGCCGCACCGTCCACAGGCGACCGTCGATGGGCGCGTCCTGCGTGTAGGTCGGACCGTCGTCCTGCCGCTGCCATTGGCGCTGCACGACCGGCCCGTACGCGGCACCGAACGCGGCCTGCAGTTCGCGGCGCTGCGCCACCATGCGTTCGGTGTCCGCAATCGCGCCGGCCCACGGCCCCGGCGCGGGATCGGGCCGTGCCTTCGGCTCGGCAGCAGCGGCTCGCCGGCCGGTCGGACCCGGCGTCTTCGAGGGCTCGGCCTTCATTCGCTCCTTCCACTCGCCGTCGGGGGCAAGTCAATGCGACCTGAATGCTGCCCGTGGGCGCAGCGGCCGCCTATCAGCCTGGCGCTGATATTCGACGGCGTGGAATCCGGGGGTCAGGCCGGGGCGCGCTGTTCCGCCTTCGCGACGGCGAACTCGAGGAACGCGCGCAGCCGGCCGGCCTGCCGCAGGTCCTGGTGGTAGCCGGCCCAGACCTCGCGGCCGGGCGGCGGCTCGGCCCGCGCGATGCGGCGCAGCCCGGGCATCGGTTCGGCCAGCACGCAGGGCAGCACCGCCACGCCGGCACCGGCCGCGCACAGCCGCGCCTGCACTTCGCGGCTGTTGCTGCCGAACACCGTGCGGGCCTCGGGGAAGCTGCGCTTCAGCCAGGCCACGTCGGGCATGTCGTCGAAGGCGCTGTCCATCGTCACCAGCCGCAGGCCCTTGCCGCGGCGCGGCAACGGCCCCGGCCGGCTGCGCGCGGCGTACAGCCCGTAATCGAGGTGCATGAAGCGCCGCTGCACCACCTCGGGTTCGCTGAACGGCGCGATGCGGAACACCAGGTCGGCCTCGCGGCGCGCCAGGTTGAACAGCCGGCTGTCGGTGACCAGTTCGATCGACACCTCCGGGTGCCGCGCCATGAACTCGGCGCACCACGGCGCGAGCACGTGCACGCCGAACCAGTCGGACGACGAGATCCGCAGCAGGCCGCTCAGCGCGACCTGCCCGCCGGCCAGCCGGCGCTCGATCGCCAGCGCCTCTTCTTCGATGCGCTGCGCATGCTGCAGCACCGACTGCCCTTCCTCGGTCAGCACGAAGCCGGCGCTGCCGCGCTGGAACAGCTTCTGGCCGAGCGCGGCCTCGAGCGCGCGCAGGCGCCGGCCCATCGTCGGCTGCGTCTGCCCGACCTGCCGCGCGGCACCGCCGAGCGACCCCTCGCGCGCCACCGCGAGGAACACCTTCACGTCGCTCCACTCCATCTCGCCCTCATGCGTTTTCGTATGAACAGCGTGCATTCTTGTCGATTGATGAACGTTTGTGAATGAACAACACTGGTCGCATCAACTCCTGGAGAACACCATGTCGTCGTCATTCACCCTTCCATCGATCACCACCGCCGCCGTCGTCGATGCGGCCGGCGCGCCCTTCGTCGTGCGGGAACAGCCGATGCCGTCGGTGGCTGCCGGCCAGGTCCTGGTGCAAGTGCGCGCCAGCGGCCTGAACCCGCTCGACGCGAAGATCCGCGCCGGCCAGGCCGCCCATGCGCGGCAGCCGCTGCCGGCGGTGCTGGGCATCGACATGGCCGGCACCGTGCGCGCGGTCGGCACCGGGGTGTCGCACCTGCAGCCGGGCGACGAGGTGTTCGGCATGGTCGGCGGCGTCGGCGGGCATGCCGGCACGCTCGCCGGCTTCATTGCGGTCGACGCGCGCCTGCTGGCGCTGCGGCCGACAGCCTTGTCGGCACGCGAGGCCGCGGTGCTGCCGCTGGTCACCATCACCGCATGGGAAGGGCTGGTCGACCGCGCCCGCGTGCAGCCCGGCCACCGGGTGCTGGTGCATGGCGGCGCCGGCGGCGTCGGGCACATCGCGGTGCAGCTGGCGCGCGCGCACGGCGCCGAGGTGTGGGCGACCGGCAGCGCGGCGCAGCTCGATGCCATCCACCGGCTTGGCGCGACGCCGATCGACCATGCCGCGACGCCGCCGGAGCGCTATGTGGCCGAGGCCACCGCCGGCGCCGGCTTCGACGTGGTGTTCGACACCGTCGGCGGCGCGGTGCTCGACGCGTCGTTCCTCGCGGCGCGCCGCTACACCGGTCATGTCGTCAGCAGCCTCGGCTGGGGCACGCATGCGCTGGCGCCGCTGTCGTTCCGCGGCGCGACCTACTCCGGCGTGTTCACGCTGCTGCCGCTGCTGACCGGCGAAGGGCTCGACCACCATGGCGAGATCCTTGGCCACGCCGCGCGGCTGGCCGCCGAAGGGAAGCTGCGGCCGATGCTGGACGCGCAGCGATTCACGCTGGCCGATGTGGACGCGGCCCACGCGCGCATGGCCGGTGGCCACGCCCGCGGCAAGGTCGCGATCGACATCGGCGAGGCCTGAGCGGCCTGAAAGAGGGCGGGCCGCGCGCCTCAGCGCTGCGGGTACTCGAGCTCCGGGTACCAGTCGACGCCGCGGCCCTCGGGCGTCATGTCGAGCACGATCCAGATCGGCATCACCTCGGGCGCCCCGCGCGGGTCCTGGCCGGGGTCCGCGCTTTCGGGTCCCATCTCGTCGCCCCAGGTGTGCCGGATGACGCCGTCGCGGCGCGTGAAGACGTTGAAGCCGGCGTTGTCGGACGCGCTGGCCGGGTCTTCGTTGGCGTAGTCGCGGTTGAAGTCGTTGCCGCCCGACGAGTACAGGCGCAGGTGGCGCCAGCCGCGCTCGTTCTTGAAAGCGGTGATGCGCGCGATCGGTGAGCGCGCGATCACCGCGAACGACACGCGCTGCAGCATGTCGGGCATCTCGCCGTCGAACGCGCCGAGCATCGAGGTGCACATCGGGCACGGCCGCTTGCGCTGTGGTCCGTACATGAAGTTGTAGGTGACCAGCGTGTCGTGCTCGCCGAACATCTGCGACAGCGTGACCGGGCCCTGCTCGCCGTCGAAGCGGTAGTCGTGCGGCACGACGCCGCCCGGCGGCAGCGCTCGGCGCTGCGCGGCGACGCGCTCGTTCAGGCGGCGCAGCTCGATCTCCTGCTCGAGCAGGGCATTGCGCGCGGCGCGGTATTCGGGGGTTTCGCCGGGGAAGCGGCGCTTCGACTGGGCCAGGTCCTTGGCGGGGCGGAGGGTGGGCTGGGCGGTCATGGGCATCTCCAGGGTGAGGTGACATGAAGACGACGATCGGCGCGGGCCGGAATCGACCGCGCGAGCGACTTTTTTCGACCGCGCCTGCGCGTCTTGCCGAAAGTCAGCTCGCCTGTTGGCCGATGGCCCGTTCATACACCGCCAGGTCGCCCGGCGAGAAGCAGCAGAACACCACCTCCGTCAACGCGGGACACTGCGTCAGATGGCCTCGCACGGTGCGGACCGCCACCTGCGCCGCGAGTTCGACCGGATAGCCGTAGATGCCGGTGCTGATGCTCGGAAACGCCAGCGACCTGGCGTCTTTCGAAGCAGCGACTTCGAGCGACCTCCGGTAGCAGGACGCCAGCAGGTCCGCCTCACCGTGCTCGCCACCCCGCCAGACCGGGCCGACGGTGTGGACGATGTACTTCGCCTGGAGCCGGTAGCCTTTCGTCAGCTTCGCATCGCCCGTCTTGCAGCCGCCGAGCAGTCGGCACTCATGAATGAGTTCCGGGCCGGCCGCGCGGTGGATCGCGCCATCCACGCCCCCTCCGCCCAGCAGCGACGAGTTCGCGGCGTTGACGATCACGTCGACGGCGAGGGTGGTGATGTCGGCGCGAAGGGCACGGAGCGTTGCAGGCATGGGCGTGCAGTCTACCGATGCGACTGCGCCAGCACCGCCGTGCCATACACCGGCTTCAGCACTGGCCCGAACGCGTAGTCAACCATCATCTGCAGGTAGCCCTCCGGGTGGCGGGTCGACAGGCGGCTGCCGTCCGCGATGCCGTCGGCACGCCGAGGCCGCAGCACGCGAGCCCCGCCATCGCCACCAGCGCGCACACCGAAAGAATGCTTCGTTCAGCCATCCTGGTTCTGCTCCAGCCATTGACGTGGTGAGTGGCCCACCCGCTGGCTGAACAGGCGCGACAACGCCGAAGCGTTGGCGTAGCCCAGTTCGTCGGCGATGGCCTTGACCTGGCGGCCCTGGCGCAGCTGCGACTGCGTCAGGCTGAGCCGCCAGTCGGCGAGGTACCCGGCCGGCGGCTGGCCGACCACGGCCTTGAATGCGACGGCGAACGCGCTGCGCGACATGCCGGCCACGGCCGCCATCGCCGCCAGGCTCCACGGCGCGCCGGGCGCGTTGTGCAGCGCCACCAGCGCACGCGCCAGCCGCGGATCGGACAGCCCCGTCAGCAGCCCCTGCGGCATGCCGGCCTCGGCCGGGTGGTCGATCAGCCAGCGCAGCAGCTGGATCAGCACCACCTCGAACAGGCGATCGGCCAGCAGGCGCTGGCCGCAGCGCAGCCGCTCGGCCTCGCCGAACAGCAGCGCAAGCGCCGGCTCCAGCCCGTCGACGCGCGACAGCGGCAGCACGATCAACGGCGGCAGCGCGCGCACCAGCGGGTTGCGGTCGCCGCCATCGAACTCCAGCTCGGCGCAGACGAAGTCCGAGCCGTCCACCGGCGGATTGCGGAACGCATGCGACAGCGGCCGCGGGTAGAACAACAGCGTCGGCTCGGCGACGACGATGCGCCGCGGCAATTGCGTCTTCGCGCCGTGGCGCAGCTCCATCTCGCCGCGCCGCATCACGTGCAGGAAGCCGCGGCCGGGCTCGGCCGGGAAGTGCGTGGTGCCGCACAGCGGGCCGTGGTGGAACAGCCGCGCGCGCACCTTGAATCGCTCCAGCAAGCCGGAGAGGCGATCGATCGGGGCCGGGTCGGGGTGGTTCATGCGGCGGATGCGCGACCTGGACGATCAGGCATGTCATCAGGACGATAAGTGCCCAATGGTACAGCCTGGCGACGCACACTGGCGACCAGCAGCTGCCGAACACCCTCCCGACCTCTCCACCTCTCAAAGGAAATCCGCCATGTCCCGCGTCCAACTGATCGATCCCTCGACCACTGACGGCGAGCGCAAGCACGTGCTCGACCAGATCCACGGCGCCTTCGGCACCACGCCGGCGATGTTCCGCGCCGTCGCCAACTCCCCTGCCGCGCTGAAGAGCCTGTGGGGCAGCTTCGGCGCGCTGGGCGGCGGCGCGATCCCGGTGAAGCTCGGCGAGCAGATCGCCGTCGCGGTGGCCGACCGCAATGCCTGCGAGTACTGCCTGGCCGCCCACACCGCCCTCGGTCGCAAGGCCGGCGCCACCAGCGAAGAAATGACGGCCGCGCAGCACGGCGAATCGGCCGATCCGAAGACGGCCGTCGCGCTACGCTTCGTGCTGAAGCTGGTCAACGAGCGCGGGCAGGTCGGCGACGCCGATGTGCAGGCGCTGCGCGGCGCGGGCTTCGACGACGAACAGGTCGTCGAGATCGTCGCCCACGTCGCGCTGAACCTGTTCACCAACTACGTCAACGTGGCCCTCGCGGTGCCGGTCGATTTCCCGGCCGTCAAGCTGCGCCGCACCGCAGCCTGACCTTCGTCGTCAGGAGTCGTACGCGATGCGCGCCCCCGACCCCGGCGGCGCGCAGGTGTACGTCGCCTCCTGACCCGGCACCGTCGCCAGCGCCCGCACGGCGGCATCGCTGCGCTGGCTGCCGTCGGACGCGACGAAGGCCTGCGCGGTCGGGTTGTAGAGCAGCCCGCGCGACACGCCGCCTTCGACGATGCGCACCACCAGGCTGCACTCGGTGGTCGCGCCACCCAGCTCCTTCGACGTGAACGGCGTGGCCGCACGCTGCAGCAGCAGGTTGATGCGGCCGGCCACCGCCGCGGCATTGCCGCTGTTCAGCGTGACCTGCTGCCCGACGATCGGCGCGAGGTCGCTGTCGAAAGCCATCATGAAGTCGACCACGTCGCGCCGCGTCGCATCCGGGTCCACGATCGGGAAGCCGACCGTGAGCTGCGGGTTGAACACCTTCGCGGTGAAGAAGCGGAACAGCGTGTCCACCGAGCCGTCGTTGACGAAGCCGAAACCGCGAACCTGGTCGCCCAGGAAGCCGGTGTCGGGCGCGCCGAAGAACTCCACCCGCGGCGAGCCGAACATGCCGACCTTCTGGTACATGTTGCGCAGGTGCGGGATCTTCACGATCTGCGTGATGCCCTCGAAGCTCGCGCGCCCGCCGGTGCCGAAGAAGCCGCTGGCCGGATCGAGCCGGTGGCAACCCTCGCAGGTGAACGCCGTCTGGTTCGGCACCAGCCCGCCGAGCGCGCCGAGGTCGATGCCGTCCGACGGCCGCGTGCCGCTGTAGAAGCTGCGCCCGCGCTGCTGCGACGCGGTCAGCGTGTTGTCGAGCTTGCGGATCGGGTTCGGCGGCAGCATCACCGGCAGCTGGAAGTCGGCGAACTGCTGCATCTCGGCCTCGCTCAGCGGCGCGGTGCCGCCCAGCAGCCCCTCGAAGGCCACCGCGAAGTTCTTGAACGACAGCGTGCTGTCGGTGCCGCTGCTGCCGAACAGTCCGGTCGCGCGGTCGCCACGCCAGTGCATCGCGCCGGAGTTGCGCATGCCGCGCAGCGTCTGCGTCGTCATCGGCCCCTTCATCGGGTGGAACTCGTTGGCGTTGTCGCTGCCGTTGACCGGCGACTTGACGCCGAACAGCACCTTGCCGAGCGCGATCTCCAGCGGCGACGCCAGGTTCTTCACGATCGGGTTGTTGGTGACGCGGTCGTCGGGGTTGCCGAGGTCCCAGGCCAGGTCGTCCGCATCGCCGAAGGTGTGGCAGCTCGCGCACGAGGCCTCGCCGTTGGCCGAGAAGCGGCGCGCGTCGTACAGGAACGGCCGGCCGGTGCGCACCGCGGCCGGCTCGGGGTTCTTCATCGCGACCGACGACAGCGTCGCCCGCGTGGCCAGGTCGACCACCTTGACCGCGTTGTCGAAACGCGTGGTGACGTAGAGGCGGCCGCGCGCCTCGTCGAGCACCAGCCCGCTCGGGCCGCCGCCGGCCAGCTCGATGTAGCGCGCGCTCGCGCTGCGCGGATCGAAGCTGTCGTTCTCGAGCGAAGCCGTGTCGAACACGCCGATGCGGCTGGAGCCGAAGGCCGCGACGTACAGCGTGCGGCCGTCGCCGGTGACCACCATGTCGAGCGGCATCGCCAGCGAATGGTTCTTCATCGACCAGTCGAAACCCGCGTTGCCCGGCAGCTTCGAATAGTCGATGTGCTTGTTCAGGTGGCGCGGCGACGCGCTCGCGCCCGACAGCACCGTGATGCGCGTCTGCGCCAGCTTGCCCTGCACCGTGTGGCCGGCGTAGGTGCCGGGGCCTTCGAAGCGGGCCTCGTTGATGGCCTCGGTGTTCGACACGTAGACCGCGCCGCTGACCGGGTTGGTCACCATGTTGAACAGCACCGTGCCGACGCCCGACCAGGCGGTCTTCTGCGCCAGCGTGTTGGCATCGACGGCGAACACGTCGCGGTCGGGCAGGCGGAACTGCACCGCGTTGTTCCAGTTGCGGTGCAACTCGTCCTCCCAGCGCTGGGTGGCCTTGTTGAACTTGACGATCAGGCCGACCTCGGGCGCCTGCTTGCCTTCGAAGTTGGTCTTCGGGCCCGGGTTGCCCCCCGGCACGATCTTGAAATTCGGACCCAGGCAGGGCAGGTTCGGGTTGAAGCCGCCGCAGATCATGCCCGCCAGCACGGTGGTGGTCTGGTTGCCGGACTTGAAGGCGGCCACGTAGACGGTGCTGCGGTCGGGGCTCACCGCCAGCGCGCGCGGCGTGTCGCTGAAGAACGTCATGATGCGCAGCGGCAGGCCGCCGAACGCGCTTCCGAGGCTCGCCGGGTTGAACACCCACACGTCGGCCCGGCCGATGCCTGGCGTCGTGAGCTGCGGGTCGCCGGCGCCGGGCACGCCGGCGAGCGACGGGTCGCTGCGCTGCTGGCCGCGGTGCGCGGTGGTGATGAAGGCGCGCTCGGGGTTGCCGGCGAACACGACGTCGCGCGGCTCGTCGCCGACCAGCAGCGTGCGCACCACGCGCGGCGTGCCGCCGAGGTCGACGATGCTGACGCTGTCGGACAGGTGGTTCACGACCCACACCTCGGTGTTGCCGCGCACCGCGACCGAGACCGGTTCCAGCCCGACCGGCACGCGCGCGACGAGCAGCGGCGCGGCACCGGCGATGTTGAACACGTCGAGCGTGTTGTTGGGCGTGTTCGCGACGAACAGCCGCGTGCGGTCGGGCGACATCGCCATCGGCCGCACCGGGCCGCTTTCGAACTGCATGAACGATGGCGTTTGGGCATGCGCTGGTGCAGACCAGAGCGCCACGAACAGGGCCAGCGTGAAAGCCAACGACGACAGCAACAACGACAGGATGGGCCGCGGCCTGCCCCGACCCGGCATGGGATGCGCTTGCATGTGGTGTCTCCTTGTTTCTTTGTTGGATGCGGCCTGCCTCGACGGTGGCTCGCGGATGGATCGTAGGCAGCGCCTGCCCGCCGCGCCCCCTCCGCCGGGAGGGGGCGCGCTACACTCCCGCGCCCCTGCCAGGGTTCACCCTCCCCGGCCGTCCGCGATGTCAGAAACGACGATCGAGCCCCCGCTGCTGGCGCCTTCCAGCGTCTCGCGCCCTGCCCTGATGGCGCGGCTCGATGCCGCGTCCAAACTGCGCCTCGTGCTGGTGGCCGCGCCGGCCGGCTCCGGCAAGACGAGCCTGCTGACCCAGTGGTTCCGCCAGCGCCGGCAGCGGCGGACAGCAGCGTGGCTGACGTTGGACGGGCCGCTCCCCGGTGCACAGGCGTTGGCCACGCGGCTGCTGTCCAGCCTGGCGGCGGCCGGCGTGCAGCCCGGCACGCCGCTTTCTGCCGATGGCGCCGTGCCGACCCTGCAAGCCCTGCTCGCGCAACGCAGCGGCGACCTGGTGATCGTCATCGACGACGTGCACCACGCGCAGGATGCCGCCTGCCTCGGCTTGATCGACACGCTGCTGGCGGCCTGCGCGCCCGGCGTGCACTGGGTGCTGTCGGGCCGCTGCGTGCCGGCGCTGAACCTGCCGGCCTGGCGGTTGCGCGACCAGCTGGAAGTGCTCGACGGCGGCGACCTCGCGTTCGACGCCGCACAGATCGTGCAGCTGGGCCGCAAGCTGATGGCCGAGCCACCGAGCCGGGCGCAGGCCGAGCGCCTGCTGGCGACCACGCAGGGTTGGACGGCCGGCGTCAAGCTCGGCCTGCTGGCGCTGGCCGCGCGCTCGAACGAGGCGGGCGGGCTCGATGCCGCGCTGGCCGATTTCGACGGCGGCCATGTCGACCTGGCCGCCTACCTGCAGCGCGAGGTGCTGAGCGAGCAGGACGCGCCGCTGCAGGAGTTCCTGGTCTCGACCAGCGTCGTGGATGCGATGACCGGCGAGCTGTGCGATGCGCTGCTCGGCCGCGACGGCTCGCAGGCGGTGCTGGAGAAGCTGGAGCGCCACCAGCTGTTCGTCACCGCGCAGGACAGCCACGGGCTGGCCTTCCGTTACCACCCGTTGTTCCTCGGCTTCCTGCGCAGCCGGCTGGCGGCCGACCCGGCGCGCCAGCGCGCGTTGCAGGCCCGAGCCAGCCACTGGTTCGCGGCGCAGTTGCGCTTTGCCGAGGCGTTGGCACATGCATTCCGGTCCGGCGAACCGACGTGGTGTGCGGAGCTGGTGGAGCGGGCCGCCGCGCGCTGGCTGCAATCGGGCGACATCGCCGAGGTCGTGCAGTGGTGCGAGCGGTTGCCGCCGCCGCAACTGCAGGCACGTCCCGCGCTCGGCGTGACCTTCACGACCTGCCTGGTGCTGTGCCGGCGCTTCGACGAGGCACGCGCGATGCTGCGCCAACTGGCCGGCAACCCGGCCACGCGTGCCGGCGCGCCGTTCAGCTACCACCTGCGCACGCTGCAGCAGATCCTGCAGGCGCTGCTCGGCGAGCCGGCGGCGCTGGTCGACGAGACGCCGGCGGCCGACGAGAGCGATGGCGATGCGCAGCTGCGCGGGCTGCAACTCGTCAACCGGGCCTATGCGCTGTTCTGCGCCCACCGCTTCGATGCAGCGTGGCGGCTCGCGATGCGCGCGCGCGAGATCCTGCAGCCGATCAGCCCGTACGGCGAAGGCTATGCCAGCAGCCTGCTGGCGCTGATCGAGCGGGCGAAGGGCGATTTCGGTTCGGCCGCGCGCCGCGTGGAGGCGTTGTGGGCCGGCGCGCGCAACGGCCCGCGCAACGCGGCCTGGGCCAACGCGGCGACGGCGCTCGCGGTGCTGCGCTACGAGACCAACCGGCTGCCCGAGGCGCGCGCGTTGTGCGAGGAACTGCTGCCGCGCGTCGAGGCCGGCGGCACCTACGAGACGCTGGTGGCCGCCACGCGCACGCTGGCCCGCGTGCACGCCGCCGAGCGCGAGCCCGAGGCCGCGATGCGCCTGCTCGACTACCTGCACGGCGTGCTCGGCGGCAGCCACGAGCGGCGCTTCGCGGCGCAGGTGGGCTTCGACAAGGTGCGGCTGTGGCTGGCGCAGGGCGAGCCGGTGCGGGCGCGCGATTGCGCGGCGGAGTTCGGCATCGTCGACGGCAGCGAGTGGCGCGATGCGCGGCCCTACGACGAAGCCTGGGAGCGGCGCGGCATGGCCCATGCCGCACTGCTGTCGCATGCGCAGCGGCACGACGATGCCCGGGCGGTGCTGCAGGTGCTGCGCGGCAGCGCCGAAGCGGCCGGCCATGTGCTGCGCCTGCATGCCATCGAGGCGGCGCTGGCCAGCAACCTGTGGGAGACCGGCTCGCGCGACGAGGCGTTGCAATGCCTGCACCAGTCGCTGCTGCGCGCCCGCGGCCACGCGCCGTCGCGCAGCTGGTTCGACGACAACCCGCGTTTCCACGAGGTGCTGGTGGCTGCGTTGCAGGTGCCGACGATGCGCAGGCTGATGCCCGAGCACGTGCTGCGCGTGTTCGGCGCCGCGCTCGGGCGCAGCGAGGCGCGGCCTGCGCATGCGGTGGATGCGCTGACCGCGCGCGAGCTGGAGGTGCTGGCGCTGCTGGCCCAGGGGCTGAGCAACCAGCAGATCAGCGCGCGGGCGCAGATCTCGATGACCACCGTGAAGTGGCACGTGAAGAACATCTTCGCGAAGCTGGGAGTGGGGACGCGGGTCGGAGCGCTGGTTCGGGCGCGGGCTTTGCGCTTGGTCTAGGGGCGCGTCGCGGTGGGTGAGGGGATGGGCTGGGGGCTCATGCTGGGGCGGTCGACGGGCCCCCTGGGGGCCCGTCGACTCCACTGCGAAGATCGGCTTT